>NZ_NOKQ01000342.1 GCF_002265435.1 Tetzosporium hominis | reverse complement strand
ATCGGAAGGACGCACCCAGATTTCGCATCAATGACCACTGTCGCGTAATGATGACCTTTGCGCGTAGCGAACTCATCGACCAAGACATGCTTTGCCGTTTTAGTCTCCAACTGGCTCGAAGCGTATTGATAGAACCACCTTTCAACGGTCGTGTACGGAACACCATATTCACGTGAGACATCAGAGATTGTCCTGCCATGACAACGTTTTGCTATCTCCACTCTATAATGTCTGGTTGAAGAACGAACAATGCCTAAACCAAAGTCATGAACAAACGTGATACCACATTCTTTACATACCTGGCGTGGGACATCTATCTCGATCCAGATCGTCCCTACGCCCCAGGCGTAGGAATGTCTAAAACGGCGACGTTCCTTTGAGTGGCGGACTGTCTGATTTGAACAGACAACACATGGGACTTGACGGTTCAGCGCAGAAATTCGAAACACGTTTGGTTCGGTGTCGGATGACGGATGAATTTTAAAAAATGATGGAAGTGGAAGGACTAATTTGATAAACTGTTGGGACAAGGCGAAAACTCCTATCGTGGTTTGTCTAGACAACAATTACGATACAGGTGTTTTCGCTTTTTTTCTATTTATTTACATTCTCAAATCAACTTAATGTCAACCACGACTTATGGTGATGAACCAACATATTTGATGGACTTCCTTTTGTTATACTTAAGAGACGCATTACTGATTTGGAGGATGCATCATGAGATTAGTTTCTACAAAAGATACCGGTAGGTTAGCTACGGAAAAAATAGGATTCAAAAATTAAACCAGTGTACAATTTTTCAGTTATACATAGGAATTCAAAAATCCATTCACCTCAATTTGAGATGAATGGGTTTCGTTTAGTTTGAAACTATTTAGTTTTCGACGCTTCCCGAGCAAAGACCTCAAGATGCTCGGTGATCCCTCGTTCGAGATTAGGTATATCGCGTGGATCTTCGACTTGAACTCCTTTTACTTCATTCTTCAAAAGTTCAGCTACCGTCCAACGTGGAAATTTCGATGTCGGATTGGGACCTTTTTCAAAGAAGAAGAAGAACTTGTCCCGCCACAATAGCTTCATCAAAGTAGGCGTTGGTTTATAGGATAGATAGGCCTCGTCTTTATCGGCCATGGTTATCATTTGATTGTATAGGTCGTGGTCGCCTTGATAATAGACTTGGATTTTGTAAAGGCCTTGTTGGTCTTCAAATACGGTCTTAAATTGATAAGGGGGCTTCATACAACTAGCTCCTTTTTATAGCATTTAACAAGAATAGTATCGGTTTTTACCTGCTTGTTTGGCCCGATATAAAGCTTGGTCGGCTTGACGCAAAAGCTCTGGTAGCTGTACGTCATTCGTTGCATCGTACAAAACAACTCCCATGCTCGCCGATAGGTGATCGTCTTGCTCCCATTTGCTCAATGACTGCAATAGCTCTTTAGCCAGTTGATCGCGCTCAGAATCCGACAATTTACCGGTACGATGGATTATGAACTCGTCTCCCCCAAGTCGCACAGCAAACGCTTCCTCTTGATTCTTCACAAAATGGCGCAGTCGATTTCCGACTTCTTTCAAAACTTCGTCACCCCGGTCATGACCGAACGTGTCATTTACTCGTTTAAACCCATCCAGGTCTAAGAAAAACAACGCACCTGGTGTCGTTCGCTCAGCCTCAAAGAATCCTGCCAAGTAGTGACGATTGTAGAGATCTGTTAGAGGATCGCGGTAAGCACGGCGTTCTAATTCCAGATAGTACGAAAACAATCTCACGATACGCTGCAGCAATTGAATCGTGTGGTCGTCGTATTCACTACTTTTGCTGTCTACCACACAAAGCGTTCCAAACCGCTCGCCGTTCATCTGAGAAATCGGCAGGCCCAGGTAGGATTTTATGTTTACATCTAGCAAGAGGTTCCGCAGATGCAGGGATTCTGTATCCTGTTCGACATTTGGATACAAAAGTGGTTGCTGGTTTTTAAAATCGATACGATGACAAACGGAGTTTTCTAATGGTGCAGACATTCCTTCTGAAATAGCAATGTCTTCTCGTTCATCTGACACTTTTAAAACTACTTGTTCGGAGTCATTAAGGGATGATAGATAAATTAATTTATCCGGTAAAATTTCTTTGGCAAGATCCAATACGTCTTCAGCCAGTTCATCGAAGTTTCTATATAAACGAAAATCTTGTTCAGTCGAATGCATAAGGTCCCCCCTCCCATACAACACTATATACTCTTAGTATACAGCATTCGAAATCAAGCAGAGCATATATCGATGATTTTACTGAAAAGTAATATTTATTTATTGATAAACGATAAACCATAACATATACTAGTTGTAATTACGATCTGTATGAAGGAGATGTCTCTATGAAAAAAGGAACGACCTTGTTCTTAAAGGCTGCACTAGTCATCATTGCATTACCAGTCGCCGTCATTTGTATTTACTTGATGCCACAGCTTATTATGGAAGCATTTGACCATATGAATGGAGAAAATGTCTTGCCGTTCATCATCCTGGGATTGGTCACTGTTGCTCTTCTCTCAGCAATTCCGTATTATATTGCTTTGTTCCAAGCCTATAAACTGCTTCGGTTGATTGAAACTAGTGACGCCTTCTCAAGTGCTTCTGTACAAGCTCTGCGAAAGATTAAGAAGTCAGCGTTTTGGATCAGCTTGTTTTACACAATAGGATTACCGTTTATATTTATGGTCGCACAGTGGGACGATGCACCAGGTCTTGTGTTAATCGGGATGGTCATCGTTGGTGCTTCGATTGTAGTAGGTGTGTTTGCGGCAGTTCTCGAGGCTTTGCTTCAAGAGGCCATCACGTACAAAACTGAAAATGAATTGACGATTTGAGGTGAGAAGATGGCGATTATTATAAATATTGATGTGATGTTAGCAAAACGCAAAATGAGTGTAACCGAACTGTCGGAGAAGGTGGGTATCACGATGGCTAACCTCTCCGTATTAAAGAACGGGAAAGCCAAAGCTGTCCGCTTCTCGACGCTTGAAGGAATCTGCCGGGCACTCGATTGTCAGCCTGGAGACATTTTAGAATACGCTCCAGATTCAAAGGAGACAACCTCTGATGATTAGGCCTTTATTCACTTACAACTGGCAGGTTCGAGACGAGTGGCTGACCTGGTGCGACGAGTTGACTCACGAGGAATTGGTGAAGAAGCGCCACGGTGGCATGCAGTCGTTCTTGCATACCCTCTATCACGTCGTCTACTGCGAGCATATCTGGGTCAGTCAGTTGCTCGGCCGCGAGATCCATGTGCAGCCGATGGAAGAAGTGACGTCGCTCGATGAAGTCCGTTCGTTTGCCGATTCGACTCGTCTCCTTACTGAGGAATGGTTCGCACGCCAAGAAGAGTTCCAGCAAGCGATTCTCGACCTGCGAGGACGTACGTTCAGTCACGCGAAAGTCATGATTCATATTGCAACTCATGAAGTGCACCATATTGGGCAGCTGTCTGTATGGGCACGAGAGATTGGGCGGGTTCCGGTGAATTGTGACCTGCTTCCGCGGGACGTTGGAATTTAAAAAAGAGTAACGATTTCCCTTTCCAGGAATCGTTACTCTTATCTTTAATTCAAATGGGTATTGAACATGGCGAATGCCAATAAAGCAAATAGCAAGGCAATCGCAAAGCCCCCTACCACTTTACCTACTGATCTTGATGACGTCGGTGTTTGCTGATTCTCGGTTTGATTAACTGGTTCTTTTTCCATGCGTCACCCTCCTGTCGTACGGATTTGATATAAGTATACACTGATACTTGGTGACAGGTAAAATCTTAGCCTTGTTTCATTTCTGATTTCCTTATAGAAAGTTTGGAACCATTTAAAAATCTAAAATAAGGATGGATTAAACCGATCACTGAAGTCACACAGATAATAGTTCCTATGAATAAATATAGAGGTCGAATCCCCCATACCTCACTTAATAGTCCACCACTAACGATTCCCAATAGCATAAAGCTCCGAATCAGCAATAACCGAACGGATGCTACTCTCCCTAATTGGTTATTGGCTACAATTTCTTGGAATAGTGTAAGGTTATGAATACTAAAAATCGCCATAACCATTCCACCAATTGCTTCTGTGAAAATTGCTAGTGGAATCGAATTTATAAAGTACAAGGCTATGAAAGTTGTTCCTCCTATACATAGCGCACCAAGCATTAGCCTTTGTCGATTCTCTTTTGGAATATTTGTGGCGATGAGAGCACCTACTATGTACCCCATTGGGAAGCCTGCCATAAAGTAGCCGTAGTGAGCGTAACTCCCTTTTAACTCTGAAGTGATATACGGCAATGTTGTAACCAGAGTAACTCCAACACCGAATTGAACAAATCCTAGAAAGATTCCTAACCAGAGTAAGACTGGATTCCGAAAGAAAGTAGTATAGCCTTCTTTAAGTTCTACTAGCCAAGAAACTCGCGAATCTACGGTCTCTCTCTTTACCGAAACGGAACATATAGCAAGTCCACTAGTAAACAACAATATGCTCGTAAAAATGAGAGTCTCTCTTATACCAGCAGCTTCGATAATGATACCCGCTAGAATCGGTGCCAGAAACGACATCAGACGCATGGTACTCTCTATATATGCATTTGCATGAGGTAAGTCGTCTCTACTTACCAATGTTGGTAAAATAGCTTGATTCGCAGGAACATATAAGGGTGTACTCAGCCCAATGACAAGCTGAACTCCATAAATATGCCAAACTTCTAGTTCATTTGTAAACAAAAGACCTAATAGGATAAGAAATAGGAGTGCTCTCGTCCACTGACTAAAGATCATTATCTCCTTTTTACTCCACCGATCAATGAAGGGACCAATTACTAATTGTAGTAAGAGTGATGGAACATAATAAAGTACCCACATACTTCCTAATGCTATTCCTGAACCCGTTAACTGATAGACTAAAATCGAATTGCAAAACGTTCCAAAAGCCCCTCCTAATTCTGAAGCACCATTGCCTATCCAAACTGCTAGAAATGAGCGGTTTTTAGTTAATCCCGTTTTGTTTTTCATCGCCCTAAATACGCTTCCACTTCTCTAGCCATCCCTCTTATCAATTCCTCTTGTAAACTGTATTTAGATTCTCTAACAACGACTAATTTTGCACTACGGAGAATCTTCAAGTGATGATGAATGGTTGACTTCCCTATGTCCAGTCTGTCCTTTAATTCTTGCAAGGTTCTGTCTTCCTCATAAAGAAGCTTCACTATCTTCAGGCGCACTTCATCTCCAAGAGCCTTGTATTTTAAGACAGTAATTTGATCTGGTAAGTACCTATCTTCTGGATGCACACTCTGACTTGATACAGGATAGTAAAACACTTTAGCGCCTTCGATATCCCCAACAATGTTCCATGGTCGGTAACAAAACTGTGGAATAAGAAGTACTGTATGAATACTGGGTTCAGGAAGATAGGAGATTCCTCCAGTTGCCCACTGAACAAACTCTTCTGATTCCATCTTTTTTAGGTACTCATTTTTAGTAGTATAATCAAGCTCTAAAATTTGAGACACCTGACCCCGTTGAGTATCAAGTACTTCTTTAAACCAAAGTTTCATGACTACCTTCAGATGGTTTTTTAATACTGCTCTATCGACTCGACTAATAAAGCTGATATATTCAGGAAAGAACGGATTATCATCTGTATAGTCCATCAAAAAATTTACCGCTTCTAAGTTGCCTTTAGCCGCTTTCCATCGAATATCCTGCATGTCTTCCCCAAGAAATGGTATACATATAAACCGAAGATTCACTTCACCTGTTTGCTCAACAAACTCCTCGAATTCTTCCAACTTCTCAAACCTATCTTGATGAAGGATTTGTAGTATTGCTTTCCAAGTATTATGATTCTCTACATAGTGAAGTTCCTTTATGAGTTCCTCAGTAGCTATCTCACGTATGTTGCTCCAGTAACTTTCTTTAAGCTCCAATGTATTGATCAATCGTGAATTTGTGATTGCTGCGATACCTAAAGCAGCCTCCCAAAGAAGTGATTGCTCTAACTGGATTTTATATGTTTGTCTTTTTCGTCCTGTCGTTTGAAGTATTTCCATTGCCATCCCCCTCACGTTACCAACTAAGTTAACATAGGTTCTAAACGAATAGAATGGCTCGTTCTATAAACTTCGAATGAGAGCATAAAAAAACTTGAAGGAATGAACTCCTCCAAGCTTCCTTTATACTAGATAAATTTCTGCACTATTCTGCCCTTCCCATCAGACACTTCTACTTCTGCGTTAGCTCCGTTGATTAGTGTCAATTGAGGCGGTACATGCCCACAATCGATATCATAAATGACTGGCAAACCAAGATCCTCTGCAAGATCGGCATAGACATCTTTTATTGTATAGTTATCAACTGGTCCATTAGCATCGCTGCGTCCAAAGAGAACGCCGGAGCAATTAGCAAACCAGCCTGCGAGCTTCATTTGGACTAATGCACGACGCAGATCCGTCGTCTCCATATCACAGTTCTCGAAGTACCAGAGGATCGGTTCATCTTGCAGATACTCTTTTTGGAAAGTCGCTACATCCCCAAATGGTGTTCCCACAACATTTCGGATAATATCGATACAACCACCAAGTAAACGGTCACTCACCTGTTCAGGAGCATTTGAGACCGTCTTCCAGTCAGTCTGCTCCGTTAGATGAAATATGATTGGCGTTGGATTTTCGTGACTCCATTCTCTTTGATACTTAGCTGAAGAATGCTGCTCTACTGAATCTCCTGCTTGCGTCATCAACACGTGTTTCCACATTGCCGTCGTATCGTCTGAAGCCTCTCCTCGTAAATCCACCAAGTTCGCTCCGTGAGCAGTTGCAATTCCTGTCTTCAGCGTCATCGCAAACAACAGTAAGCTTGTGTCTGAATAGCCAAGCACCCATTTCTCTGAGAGCAGGTCGAAATCCAGGTGTTCCAGAATCTCAATCAATAGCTCGCCACCCCAAGGTGGAAGCACCATATCGATTACCGGATTTTGCATCATGGAAGTGAATTCAATAGCTCGCTGCATTGCTGGCGCAGACGTCGCCTTATCCTGTGTCCAAACTGTATCTCCAATCACTAACACATGCCCTTCTCGCTCAAATCGTTCCTTTGCTGAAGCGATGAGGTGATGCAACTCCTTTTCAACGCCAGACGACGGTGCTGTCACACCAATAGTGGCGTGTTGTTTCAAGTGTGGATAGCGAACCACAAAACTCCCCCTAGTCTTCTGCTAGCCTTTGTTTCTGGATAAAGTAGTTTTTAATTATGTTACCAGAAAAAACAATCCAACTAATACCCATCACTAATAATAGCGAACGAAGGACACCACTAAATGACCACTCGAAGAAAGCATCAGCAGAAATGATATTACTGTAAAAGCTAAATGCAAGAAGGACCACCAAATAAACAGCGATGGAGATGTGAACTCGGAAAGCACGATTTAAGTTCTTTAAACGCTCTTCTTTTACATATGAGATTTTAGGCTTTTCTTCTTGTAATTCATAAGGCATCGACCAAATCGCGTAATGAAGAAAATTCAGTTTTGAACTGAAATGAAGTGTCCATCCCATCTCTTTGTACATGGAGAAGAAAGACGTCTTTACTTTGTATTCAAATGTACACTGGAAAGAACGCAGCTGCGGCGGCTGTTCAATAAAGCGGAAATAAAACGGTGTCACTTTATCTAAGATCAACCCTTGTGCTGCTTTTTGCTCGAGCCATTCTTCTAGTACCGGTAAGTTATACATCCAACCAAGACGCACTCGATAGTGTTTCTTTTGCGTAGTGCTTATCTCTGAGTCAACTTCTACTCCCATTTCTCTTTTCTGAAAAGCCAAATGTTTTCTAAGCAATTGAAGACTAGCAAGAAACAAAACGAGTTCAATCGCTACCGTTAGAAGCGGTATTAAGCTATCAATATCCAAAACTAAAAATCCTATTAAGAAAAAAGGTACTGTTGTGAATAATTGAAACAGGATAAGTTGAATCCAAACGTATAAGTGTCTTTGGGTCCGACTCAATAACTCATCTCTAACCGGATAGATTGTAGGATTTTCCGAAGAGAGAATAGTCCATTCCCTCTCCTTTACATCAGCCGTCCATCCATTGTCTTCAAGACGAGCGAGTCCTAAGTTCGTCTTTTTATTTCGAGTTAAGCGAAATGTTCGTGAAGTAGCTTCTTGTTGTTCAAATGTAAACACTCGTGTCCATTTATTCAGAGCCACAAGTCGATTCCCCTCAGAAGCTTGTCCTTCTAACCATGATTCGGTCTGTTCAATACGGTAACTCCAAAACGGCCGAAACACTTTTTTCATAAAAATTCCCCCTTGTACCGTTCTTTATTTCGGTGCAGCTCATCCAGGCGGTCAAACTCCAGCTGCAGAATCTGTTTTCCAATGTCAGTGATCTCATAGATTGTTTTTCGCTTTTCGTCCGAATAGACAGTGATCATGTCATCATCCTGCATCTTACTGAGCGTTCCGTAGATGGTCCCTGACCCAAGCTTCAAGCGACCTGCTGTCATCTCTTCCACTTGCTTAATGATGCCGTAGCCATGCCTAGGTTCTGTGAGAGCGAGCAAAATGTAATAAGCGGATTCGGTCATGGGAAGGTAGCGTTTAATACGTTTATCCATTGCTAGACCTTCTTTCTTTATGTCGTAGCTCGACTATATCACGACGCGACATATTAGACAACCTATTTTTGGAAAATAAAAAAAGAGCCCCGAAGGACTCTTTTATTTCACTACTAATACGGGTGCTTTGACTCTTTTCACTACTTTGTGACTGACACTCCCTAAAACCATCTCTTGCAATGAGTTTAAACCTCTACTCCCAATGATAACAAGATCGACAGGATGCGCATTCACATACTCAACAATTGTCGGCCCCGGTTCCCCGTGAAGAATCTTCACGTCATATGAGATGTTTTCGGCAACCAGCAAGTCTTCGACTGGACGAACTTTCTGGCGGCGTTCGTAATCAAGTGCTTCATTGCTTTCCGCATGGAGTACTTCGTATTTCGCTTTTTTGAAATCGGTCACATAGACGATTTCGACTTTTGCATCCCCAAACTTGGCAAGTGCAACAGCATGTTTTGCTGCGCGGAGTGCATTGTCTGACCCATCCGCTGCTAGTACGATATGTTGATACATCGGTATATCCCCCTTTGTCTAATGAACAGATAGTTTGGCGTCTGCTTGATTATAGATCGCAAGTTTGTCCACAATCTTGCGACTGGATGAATTGAGTCCCGTGATCATCACTTCATTGTGGTTTTGGCGAAGCTTCATCACAACCTTATCAATAGCACCAACGGCCGAATCATCCCACACATGAGATTCTGTAAAATCAATATGAATAGTACTTTCGCGTTCTGTCAGATCAATTCCTGCAACAAAGTCTTCTACCGAAGCAAAGAATAATTGACCTTGCACCGTGTAGCGAGTCATCTCTCCATCGAACGCTTTCTCTACTTTCAGCTTGGAAATCTTCGCTACGAAGAAAATTGCACTTAGTAACACACCAGCAAGAACACCTTTCGACAAGTCGTGCGTAATGACGACGATAGCCACTGTGGCTACCATGACAAATGCATCAGCTCGCGGTGCTTTTCGTATATACGTAAACGAGCCCCAATCAAACGTACCAATTGATACCATGATCATAATTCCAACAAGAACCGGCATTGGAATCTGGACGACCAGATCACCCAGAACGATGATCAAGAACATGAGTAAAGCGCCTGCTACAAAGGTTGAAAGACGACCGCGCCCCCCACTTTTCACATTGATGACCGACTGACCGATCATCGCACAACCCGCCATACCGCCGAAGAAACCTGTCACAAAGTTGGCAATCCCTTGCCCACGAGATTCTTTATTTTTATCGCTATCCGTGTCCGTCATGTCATCCACAATCTGTGACGTCAATAAAGACTCGAGTAACCCAACAATAGATAAGGCAAGTGCATACGGGAAAATGATTTGTAGCGTTTCAAATGTAAACGGTACATCCGGAATAAAGAAGCTTGGAAGTGTCTGCGTAATTGTTCCGAGATCTCCTACTGTCCGAAGTTCAATTCCTGAAAAGAGGACGACTGCCGTCAGTGCCACGATGGCAATCAGCGGTGCTGGAATCGCTGTAAAGAAGCGAGGCAAAATGTACACAATAGCGAGTGTGACTGCCACAAAAACATATGTCATTGTACTGATGCCTAAAAAATGAGGCACTTGCGCCATGAAGATCAAGATAGCCAGTGCATTCACAAATCCAATCATAACGGCACGTGGAATGAAACGCATGAGCTTGGCTACTTTGAATACACCAAATACAATCTGAATGAGCCCTGTTAGAATGGTCGCGGCAAGTAAATAGTCCAGCCCGTAATCACGGACGAGGGGAACCATCAATAGAGCCATCGCGCCTGTGGCAGCTGAAATCATTCCAGGTCTTCCCCCGACAAATGCGATAATCACTGCTATACTAAAAGATGCGTAGAGGCCCACCATGGGGTCGACTCCTGCAATAATAGAAAATGCGATAGCTTCTGGAATCAGCGCTAGAGCGACTACAATTCCCGCTAATATATCTGCACGAATGTTTCCAAACCATTCGTTTTTAAGTTTAGTTATCAACTTCTACACCTCTTACATTTTAATCTGACTGCATCAGTTTACCATGTAAAGTTCCAAAAGGGAACCCTTTTGAAACCACCGTCAAAGTAAGAGTAGTGAAAGGATGAATGAAATGAAGTACGGTTATATTCGCAACACAGCACAAGATGAATTTGGAGAAAATCAGCGTCACACCCTCTCAGCTTACGATATCGACCAGTACGTTCATGAAGAGCACTACCGCTCGAATGATCAATTGGCTGAGATGATTGATGGGTTAAAGGAGGGCGATGTAGTCTACACTACTTCACTTACTTGCTTTGCCCAATCATTGAATCAGCTGCAAGCACTCCTTGAGACGTTCACTAAGAAGAAGGCTATTCTTTATTTTGCAAAAGAACAGATTCAAATCGATCAGACCGTTGCTCACTCTTTCCCTGAACTCGTTCATCTACTGGCTACTTTCCAAGCAGAAGCAACAAGCTTGATGACGAAAGCGGCAATGGAAGAAGCGAAGGAACGTGGTGTCACGACTGGACGGCCTCGAAAAAAAGACGACAATGTCAACCGTGCCATCGAGTTGTACTTGAGTGGCGACTACACATTAAAGCAGATCAAGGAAATGACCAACATCAGTAAGTCCACGCTTTATCGGTATCTGAATGAAGACTATTAAAAAAAAGAGAGGCCGCGGCCTCTCTTTTTGTCTTTTTTTGTTTAGTTCCCTGTTTTCGCAAACTCTTCGATACGACGACCAATAGCGTCACGCACATCTTGGAACACAGCCCATACTTCTTCGTCTGTCCCTGTAGCTTTCGCAGGGTCTGGGAAGCCCCAGTGTTCGCGACGAACCGATGGTGGTGTCACTGGACATTTATCAGCCGCATCTCCACAAAGAGTTACAGCGATTGTTGCACGATTTAACAACTCTGAATCAATGATGTCAGAAGTGTTTTCCGAAATGTCGATTCCTACTTCGTTCATAGCTTTGATTGCCTTTGGATTCACACCGTGTGCTTCGATTCCTGCACTGTATACTTCCCACTCGTTCGAATCAAGAAGCTTTTTTGCCCAACCATCTGCCATCTGGCTACGGCATGAGTTGCCTGTACATAAAAAGTAGATGATTTTCTTTTCCATTTCAAAACACTCCTTCTAGTGGATGATCAATAACCAAATATAGAGACCGACTAGCGTGATAAATAACGTCGGAATCGTTAAGATAATACCTGTTTTAAAATACGTACCCCATGAAATCTTGACGCCTTTCAGATTCAACACATGGAGCCATAATAGCGTAGCAAGTGACCCAATTGGCGTAATCTTTGGTCCCAGGTCGGAACCGATGACGTTCGCATAGATCAGTGCTTCGCGGACGATACCTGTTGTGTTGGTGTCAGCAATAGCAAGTGCATCAATCATGACGGTTGGCATGTTGTTCATTACAGACGATAAGACGGCCGCAATAAAGCCCATTCCAATCGTCGCCGCGAACAGGCCTTGGTCCGCTGTCCATTGGATGACGTCCGTTAATACAGCTGTTAGACCGGCATTTCGAAGTCCATATACGACTACATACATCCCAATGGAGAAGAAGACGATAGCCCACGGTGCGCCTTTGATGACCGCTTTTGTATGGACCGCTGGACTGCGACGAGCTAGAGCCAAGAATACGATGGCGACAACTCCTGCAATAAAGGAGACCGGAATGTGTAACGGTTCGCTCGCAAAGTAACCGACTAATAGCACAGCCAGAACCACCCAAGAAATCCGGAACATCCGGTTGTCTTTGATTGCTTCTACAGGTTGCTTCAAATCTGAAACATTGTAGTTCTTCGGTAAACTCTTACGGAAGAACAGATACAACACTAAAATACTCGCACCGAGCGAGAAGAAGTTCGGGACAATCATGCGGCTCGCATATTCAATAAAGCCGATACCAAAGAAATCTGCAGAGACGATGTTTACCAAGTTACTGATTACGAGTGGCAACGACGTTGTATCTGCGATAAATCCACTAGCAATAATGAATGGGAAGATCATCTTCTCTTCAAATTTCAAGTTCCGCACCATTGCAAGGACGATTGGCGTTAAAATCAGTGCCGCTCCGTCATTTGCGAAAAGTGCTGCGACGATAGCACCGAGTAAAATCACGTAGATGAACATGCGCAGTCCATTCCCACCTGCGATGCGCGCCATATGTAAGGCTGCCCATTCGAAGAACCCGATTTCATCGAGTACAAGGGAAATTAAGATGAGCGCAACAAAAGTCAGTGTGGCATTCCAGACAATGGACGTCACGTCTTGGACGTCACCAAAGTCGACGACACCAACGAGTAAAGCAAGGACGGCACCTGCCGTGGCAGACCATCCGATTGACAAGCCCTTAGGCTGCCAGATTACAAAAATCAGCGTCACAATAAAGATGACGGCTGCAGCAATGACTGAAAACAAAGTAACGCTCCTCTCTAGTTACAGCTGACTCGCAGACCTTTTTTCGTCAGGTCGTCAATGCGGTCATCTTGGCTGACGACTGCATCTAACACCGTTTGAAGCATTTCTGCGTGTGGGTAGTTTGGGTTTAACGAATAGAAGATCCAGTGACCGTTTCGCTTCTCTTGTACCAATCCACCGTCTTTCATTTTTTTCAAATGCTGACTGATAGCCGGTTGGCTGATATCGAACATCTCGACGAACTCACAGACACAGCACTCATTGGATTGCATGACTTTCAGCATCGTCAAGCGTGTTGGATCACTAATCAATTTTAATAACTGGGACATATGGTCAACGGATAATTGGTGATGAATAGTTTGCATACAAAGTCCTCCATACGGAAATATTATATAATCGTTCAATTATATTAGTCAACACTTATTTATTATATGTTGATTCCATATTATAGTGCGCTTATTTCCTCATTCTTTCAAGTCCTGAATTTCAGAAATCTATATATAGGTAGAAATAGTGAAAAAAATAGAGTGCAGCGAAGTTCCACTGCACTCAAATCCTACCTAAATTTTCCGTAATTTTTCAAGTACTACTTGAACGTCATAGCCAACTTGGAAGTCGTACAGTTCGGCTTCCTTACCTTCCACTGCCGACACAAATGCATCGATCAGCTCTTCTGTTCGGACCTGCTGGTCGAGTGGGATTACGGTCATCTCTTCTCCCACCTTTCCTGCTGACAGGTTGGAGTAGTTCGAGAGCTTCACCGTGCCTTCTGTACCAAAAGCCGTCAGCTCAATGTCTTGGCTATGCGTGCCGGCCGTGTTAGTGATGCCATTAAAGTAGACGTTTGCTCCTTTTTCGAGAGTCATCGTAGCGAAAATTCCTGTTTCCGACTTCGTAGGATCGTCTGGTAACTCTAAATCAGACACCACTTGTGTAATCGGTCCAAATGTCCGGAGTATCTGCTGAACAAGATGTCCCGCCACTTCAAACACAAAACCTCCTTGCTCACGCGTGCTGATCCAGCTATTCTGTTGGCGAGGACGTGGCCATTTCGGAAACTCCATGCGAAGCTCGACGCGACGCAGCTTGCCCACGTATCCTTCGTGCATGAGTTTTTCAAATGCACGAGTGCCTTCTTCGTAGTTCAGTGGGAAGTTCATCGCATTCACGACACCCTTCTCTTTCGAAAGCGTCAGAAGCTCGGCTGCTTCGTCTACAGAGTTTGCTAATGGCTTCTCACATAAGATATGAATACCTTTTGTAAGAACTGCTTTTGCCACTTCATGGTGCCATTTTGGCGGTACTGCCACGTATACGATATCGAGCGTCTCGTTATCTAAGAGGTCTTGATAGTGAGTATATGCCGTAGTTTGGAACTGAATTGCTAGTTCGTTAACGCGCTCTTCGTTCACATCACAGATTCCTGTAATCTGAAGTTTTGGATGGTTCTCAAAGCTATTCATCATACGCTCGGCCATCATACCAGTACCGATGACACCGATTTTTAAAGGTGTGGTCATTTGGTTTGTCCCCTTACTCTACAGTTTTTTGACGAATTCCGACTTTAATTTCATGGCACCAAAGCCATCGATCTTGCAGTCAATGTTATGATCACCTTCCACCAAGCGAATCGATTTCACTTTCGTTCCCTGTTTTAAGACAGATGAGCTGCCTTTTACTTTCAAGTCTTTGATGACGGTAACAGCATCACCATCAACTAACAGATTGCCGTTTGCATCTTTTGCGACGATTCCTTGCTCAGTAGAGTCTGTCGTCTCAGTTGGTGACCATTCATGGGCACACTCTGGGCATACTAGCATATCCCCGTCTTCGTATGTATAGGGAGATTGGCATTTTGGACACGCGGGAAGAGTTGTTGTCATGGTGTGAGCTCCTTTTGTTTCGTTTCCCTAAGTGTAGCATTATGAGGTGGTCTTCGGAAGATGGGTCAGTTGGCTTGTCCACGGAAATGAAGAGAGTGAGTTTGGGTTTTGTGCCCTTAGCCCACTGGTTTGTGCCCTTAGCTCACACTTTTGTTTCCCTTGCTCTCCTATTTGTGCCCTTAGCCTGCCCGTTTGTTTCTTTTCGCCCTCAAACAGAAAAAAAGCCGCAATCGCGGCTCCTCCAACTAGATTTAAGCTAAAGCTTGCTCCAAATCTTCTAGTAAATCTTCTACATCTTCAATCCCGACACTGATTCGCACTAAGCCGTCCACAATGCCAAGCTCCGCACGGCGTTCTGCTGGAATGGAAGCATGCGTCATGCGAGCTGGGACAGAGATCAAGCTCTCGACCGCACCTAAGCTCTCCGCCAATGTAAAGTAGCGAAGCTTCGCTAAGACCTCGTCTGCTTTTTCTGCGGAACCGACATCAAACGAAATCATCCCACCAAATCCGCGAGACTGCTTCTCCATGACGTCACGTCCTGGGTGCGCAGCAAGACCTGGGTAGTAGACCTTACCCACTTTATCGTGTCCGTCCAGATACTCTGCGATTTTCTGCGCACTTGTAATATGTTCTTCCATACGAAGGCCTAGTGTCTTGATTCCACGAATCAACAACCAAGAGTCTTGTGGTCCTAAAACGGCTCCTACCGAGTTCTGAACGAAGTGCATGTCAGTCGCTAACTTTTCTGAATTCACCACAACAAGGCCCGCTACGACGTCACTGTGTCCACCTAGATACTTCGTTGCACTATGAAGTACGATGTCCGCGCCTAACTCTAAAGGCTTCTGCAAATAAGGTGTCATGAACGTGTTGTCGACAATCGTCAATAATCCTTTCGACTTCACCAGTTCCGTCATTGCGGTTACATCTGAGACTTTCAATAACGGGTTTGTCGGTGTCTCAATGAATAGTGCCTTCGTGTTCGGCTGAATAGCCGCTTCTACTGCTTCTAAAGAAGATGTATCTACAAAGGTTACATCTAAACCAAATCGGTTTAATACTTTCGTCAAGACACGGTACGTCCCGCCGTAGACGTCATCTGTTGCGACGATGTGGTCTCCTGAAGAGAACAACATCATCACAGAAGTGATGGCCGCCATCCCAGAGCCAAAGGCAAATCCTGCGTGCCCGCTCTCTAAATCTTTGATCAGTTCTTCAAGCGCGTGACGCGTCGGGTTTCCTGTCCGTGAATATTCGTAGCCGTTGAATTTGCCGACGGCCTCTTGTTTATAGGTGCTCACTTGATAGATCGGTGTTGAGACGGCTCCTGTTGTGGCGTCTCCTACGATTCCTGCATGGATCAACTTCGTTTTTTCACGCATGTGAATCCTCCTCTTTCCATAGTTCGTATACATCTTTACTTAAATAGCGTTCACTCGAGTCGGCAAATACGGTGGCAATGACACTTCCTGCTGGTAACGTTTCTGCTTCTCTCAGGGCTGCCGCAAATGCCGCCCCTGCAGAGGAACCGACGAGCAGTCCTTCACGTTTCGCTAACTCGCGCATCCAGTAAAAAGCTTCTTTATCCGTGATGGTATGAATGCCTTCCATCAATTCTTTCTTCATGAAAGGCGGCAGAAATTCCATGCCGATGCCTTCCGTGTCATGAGGACCACTTTCCCCACCGTTTAGAATAGAACCTTCAGGCTCAACGATGACGGTACGAATGCTCGGGTCTTGCTGCTTCAGATATGTGGCGACGCCCATGAACGTACCCCCTGAGCCAGCTCCTGCAACAAACGCAGTAAGATTCCCTTCAAGTGCTTGGTAGATTTCCGGACCTAGCGTGTCGATATAGGCACCAGGGTTAGCCGGATTCTCGAATTGACCTGGGACAAAACTGTGGGGAATCTCTTTAGCAAGTGAATGGGCCTTCACAATAGCGCCTTTCATCCCTTCAGAGGTCGGGGTGTTCACGAGTTCAGCGCCTAAAGCTTTCATCAGCTTCTGCTTCTCGATACTGAACTTCTCCGGTACGACACAGATGACTCGGTAGCCTCGTCCGATAGCTGCTAGCGCGAGCCCGATACCAGTGTTGCCAGCCGTTGGTTCGATGACCGTTCCACCTGGCTTCAGTTCACCTCGCTCTTCCGCATCACGCAATAAGGCAATGCCAAGACGGTCCTTGACACTGCCTCCAGGATTTAGATATTCCAGTTTTGCCACGATGCGACATTGGTTGGGAACCGGGATCTGTGAGATTTCAAAGAGCGGTGTGTTCCCAATCAACTGGTGCACGTGTGTGTAAATCATGCTTCTTCGCCTTCCTTGAATACGATATGCCACTCGTCTTTCTTCGCTAACATGTCGCGTGCGATTTCTTGCGCGCCTTCAAGTGAATGATTCGCTGCCCAGCCGCACTGCACGACGTTACATGCTGGCACTTCCGTCGCTTTCAAGACGTCTTCTAATGTGTTTTCAAGGATAGTCAAAATTTCGTCGTAGTTGTCATGGTTGATCACAGATAAATAAAAACCAGTTTGGCAACCCATTGGACTAAGGTCTACCACTTTATCTGTATGGTTACGGATGTTCTCAGCCATCAAGTGCTCAAGAGAGTGCAGCCCTTTCATCTCCATGAACTCTTCATTTGGTTGCTTGAAACGGATATCGTATTTTAATACCGTATCTCCTGCTTGTCCTGACTTCGTCCCTGCTAAACGGACATAAGGGGCGTCTACTTTCGTGTGGTCTAAGTTGAAGCTTTCTACGTTCATTTTTTTCATGTGGTTTCTCCTCCTCGTGTGGCATCCATGAGCCAGACATAATCGTTCATTTGTGTAAACGTAACTGTGAATCCTGCTGCCGTGAACAACTTTTCTAAGATGGGAATCGTCGTGTAATACTCACGTTCGAGGTCTTCGGCTACTGCAGTGAAACCTCGTGCTTTCTCATTTGCGATTTGGTCCTGTTTGGCTTGCTCCGTGATAAACGCCGTGTCTGCAAAGACGACTTTCCCTCCAGGTCTTAACAGCTTCGCGTAAGTCTTCAGTGCCTGCCCTTTCTCTTCATCGGTTAGGTGATGGAAGACATAGCTGCTGATAAAGCCGTCTAGTCGTTCTGGTGTTGTAAAGTCCACCAAGTCTCCTTCTTGGACAGCAAGTTCAGGGAAACGCTCTGCGAACAGTTCACGCATCTTATCATGAGGTTCTACTGGAATCACTTCGACGTTCTTCTCAATAACCCTTTTCGTCAAGTTGCCCGTTCCGGGTCCAAATTCAATTACAGTTCCAAAAACGCGCGTTGCGACTGCCTCTAAAATTTCTTCATATTGTTCAAACACATCCGCGTACTGAGGATCTTGGCCACTGACACTTGCATCGTATTGCTCCGCCCACTCATCAAAGATGTATAAAAATTCTTTGCCCACGATTCTTGCCTCTCATCCTAAATATAATTAATCCTATTCGAATACTAAGGATATTTATAACATATGATTTTAAAATTGAAAAGTGAAACGTTGTCATAACGTAAAAGGAAATGGTAAATCCTCTGGATGAATTAAATGGTCTCCAATAAACGATTCGATTTCCACACCAGAAAGACGATTCTGAATGTCTTGCTCGATTTTTCGTTCTTCTGTGCCTTCTAGGTCGTGATAATAAAGCTTTGACACATTGTATTCTTTAGCATAGTCCGCTAGTCTCTCTCCCACTTCTCCATGTAACTCATCTAATGGAATACCTGCCTCTTCTAATTGCTCTCTTAAATCATCTAAACTCTCCCGAATAAACTGCGCGCGAAACTCACGCTGCTTCGGAAACCCGAACTCTGTCTGCTGTTGAAAGCGCGGTTCATGACTTTTCTACTCGATCAAGAAACAACCTGAGACGGTGGCTCGTGCTGAGGAATTGTTAGAGCTCTTTGGCAGCAGTCGGTCTTCTGCACCGGATAAACGGCGTACTGAAGGCGAACAACTGACGTTTGAATTTGATGAGGAATGAAAGAAACTCCCCAAGATCTTTGTTTTGGGGAGTTTGCTTATGGTTTCTTGAGGGGGATTGGGTCTCTATTTGGATTGATTAGGTCTCTATTTGATTTGATTCGACCTCTATTTCAGGTCATTCGACTTCCGAAACAAAAATACCATTTTGAAACTAACGGTTCTAACAATCCAACCTATAAATTCCTTTCCGGTCTCTTTCTAAAGCACCGTTAGTGTTCATGACGCGAATCATCGGTTGATTGGCTACATCAGTGCTTCCCACATAATGCTTTGCCCCCAGCTTCTTTTAATCCGCTAACGTGTATTCTCCTGGCTTTGTGATGATTTCAAACATGCTGTTCCCCCATCTTAAGAATTTCTTCAGAATCTTCGTAGCTATTTCCTAATATTCTCCACTTATACTCAAACTATATCAGAAAGGACGTGCTTTTATGATTTTAATTTCAGAGCTCAACCATACTTTCAAAATCGGTAAGAAAGGACAAGAGAAAGACATTCCTGTCCTACGAAACGTGAATCTAGACGTTGCTAAAGGAGAGATAGTCGCTATCCTTGGCAAAAGTGGTTCCGGTAAATCGACGTTACTTAACTTATTAGCCGGCTTCATGACTCCTGAGTCTGGTTCTATCAAAGTGAACGATGAAGAACTTGTCGGGAAGACGGAAACCGAAAAGGCGAACTTTCGTTTACAGAATTACGGCTTCATCTTTCAAAGTTTTCAATTGATGCCTGGTCTCACGGCATTTGAAAATATTGAACTTCCTCTCAAGCTCCAGGGTGTAGGGAAGCAACAACGCATGATTCGCGTGAAAGAACTGCTCCAGCAAGTAGGTTTGACAGACGTCAGTGATCATTATCCTAATGAACTCTCAGGAGGACAACAGCAAAGAGTCAGTATTGCACGAGCACTCATTGGTCGTCCCTCTATTCTACTCGCGGATGAGCCAACAGGCAGCTTAGACTCCGAGACGGAACAAGAGATTCTGCAATTGATTCAACTACTGAACCAACATTACGGCATCACATTTGTCATCATCACTCACGACGAAGAAGTGGCACGGTCTGCGCATCGCCAGTACCGCATGCACGACGGCGCTATCCAGGAGGACATGCATTATGTTAGCTAAAGACCAACGCGAATTTATCTCGCAGCATATGAAACGCAACAAACTACGTGTGTTTATGACTATACTTGCCGCCGCTATGGGTTGTGCTTTCTTGATCATCTTAGCTTCTGTCGGATTTGGGTTACATAAGACGATACAAGATGAAGTCCTCTCGAACCGTATTGTCACAGAAATTGAACTGGCTGGAAAAGAAGGAGCAGACGAACGCGTCACTGCAGAAGAAGTCGATGCTATCCGTAAGATGGAACATGTGAAGACGGTAGTGGAACGCGTAATGGTTCCAGGTTCCGCCACTGTGAAACTAGGCGAGAAAGAAGGATATGGAGAGTTAGTCTATACAGACTTAGAAGCTGAGCAACTTGCCAATTTAGCTTTAGACAGTGGGAAGATGCCTGCTTCTTCAGAAGAAGTTATCGTAGGCTATCAATTTGCCAACAGCTTTTTGACAGAAGAGCAGTACAAAGAAATCGAGGCAGCTGACGACAATTTAGCAAAAGAAACGGAGCTTGCACAAGCTATTCGAGATAAGTTGATTGGACAGACCATTACCGTGGATGTTGTGGATTATGAGACCAATGAAGTGCGCGCTACTCAGACGTTCACTATCTCGGGTATTGCGAAACAGCCTGGTCGTGACTGGTATTATGATCAAAAAATCTATGCGGATACATCTAAAAGCTCAGAAGTTTTAACTGCTTTTGATATAGACCAACCCGACCGTTCCATTACAGTACATGCTACAGATTTTCAGTACGTAGAAGATTTAACGAATACGTTGAAGGATCAAGGTTTCTATGTCTACTCCGTCACGGAAGAGCTAGGCGAAATGAAGATGTTGTTTACAGCTATACAGATTGGTCTAGTAATCGTAGGAACGGTAGCTGTCTTGATTGCCTCTATTGGAATCTTCAATACAATGACTATGGCGGTCACAGAGCGTACTCGAGAGATTGGAATTATGAAAGCTATTGGGGCTCCCCCTTCTCTCATTCAGCGTCTGTTCTTGATGGAAAGTACACTTATCGGTTTGATTGGAACAATCATCGCTGTTGTTGTCTCCTATGCGTTAAGCTTTGTCGTCAATATTGCAGTACCTATGATTGTGTTCGGCTCGATGAATGAAGAAGCACCGACAGATATGACAATCACGGTCTCGTATATTCCGTGGCAGTTGGTTCTAATTGCTGCAGTGATCAGCATCGGAGTCGCTGTGTTGTCCGGCTGGCGTCCAGCACGTAAAGCAACAAGTATCGATGTCATCCAAGCTTTAAAAGAATCGTAAACAAAAAACTACTCGCCTTTTCACTTAGGGCGAGTAGTTTTCATTTATTCTGTATCTTCTTTTCGAAACACCCAGGCACGCTGCACGACAAATCCTACTATGAAAAGAATCGTATCAACAAGGACTTTCAAAACAATTTCCCCTCGTCCGAGCCATTCCGTATACAACAGATGGACCGATCCAGCTGAAGCTGCCATGATAAAGGCCGCTAATAGATAATAGCGTACAAAGGACTTGCTAGATCCTTGACCGAATACCTTATGACGATTCACAAAGTAGTTAAATAAGCTAGACAGGATTCTAGCGGCAATCGTCGCAAAGATGATAAACATCTGAGGAGAGTCCTCTTTCCACAAGTAAATAAATAAGCTATAAAGTCCAATATCGAGTCCAAAAGATGCAGCACCTGATAGACCGTACAATAAAAAGATTTTATAAATATGGAACGAGTCTCTTAATGGATGAAAGTGTGAAGACTTATTTTCATCTAAATATACAGTTTCAATTTCCACTTCTTCAATTTCAATGTGGTTTCGTTTTAAACAACCAAGCATATTCATCTCGTACTCAAAGCGCTCTCCAGGGATAGAAAGGAATAGTGGTAGATGTTGTACCGGTAATCCCCTAAGACCTGTTTGTGTATCCGTCAACACTGTACCCGTTGACAATCGGAACAGAAGTCGTGTAAACCGATTGCCAAATCGGCTTCGAAACGGCACGTCTTTTTTTGTAAAATCTCGAGCTCCAAGTATAACAGCATCGGGACATTCCTCCATCTGCTTTGCAATCTCCTGCATATCAGATAGAAGATGCTGTCCATCAGCGTCGATGGTAATGACTCCATCGACCGGTAATTTTTCATTAAGTATGTAGTGAAATGCGGTCTTCAATGCGCGCCCTTTTCCTTGATTCTTAGCATGGTGTAACACTGTTACTTCTGGAAAAGGTTTTAACGCTTCGAAAAAGGATGCAAATTCTTGTTCTCCCCCATCATCTACGACAATGATCCTGGAAAACTGAGAAGCAATTAGCTCATCGATGACCGCACGGCATTTGTCATCGGGCTTGTATGAGGGAATAATTATTGCAAGTTCCATGGGCCACCTTCTTTCATCTTCGCTGCATTGCTTCTTTACCCGTATTTCAATCATTTCAATACAATTTGTGTCATGTTTGATAAATCGATTTCAGCAATTGACTCGTTTATTCGTAAACGCTCTCCTAATTGCTCGACAAGTGGCACTAAGTTGGGCTCTTTTTCAAAGTCCACTTTTTTGTGGAATACTGCATAGAGAGTTAAATCTCGAAGAGTCAGATAAAGTGGCAGTCTGTCGATCCATTCTTTTTCAAGTGGCCGAACCCGCGTGTAGCCTAGTAAGAACGGTTCAAAGAATGCCATCGCTTTTTCCGACCGAACACTCAGGGGCTCATTTCGATACCTCGCCCATACCGTGTAGTAGAGGGGAATACTCACATCGTGAACAAAGTGAAAGAACATGGTATCGTCGAAGTCGAATACATGAAGATCATTCCCGTCAATGAAGAAGTTCCCTTGATGAATGTCGGAGTGGATAATACCGTAGACGTCTGAAATGGTCGGCAAGTTGCGAATCTCTGAGACGACTTTTTCATTGAGCTCGATAATGGCTTTATCTTTTACGGGATCAATCCATTTCGCAATATCAATCAAATCGTCCTCATACCAGTGAGGGCGAGTTCCACGTTGTACTTTATACTCACTTGCAGCATGATGAAACTTTGCTGTTAGTTCTCCCCAAGCTTCAATATGTTTATCTGTAAACGAATCTTTTAATTCGTGTGCAGAAACGCCAGGTGCTTTATCGAATAAACAAATCAAAAAGCTTCCTTCTTCAAGCTCTATCTCCTCAACCAGTTGTCCGTTTTCACTCAAGTGGTTCTTCGAAACGTTCAGTCCCTTTGCATGCAAATCATTGACCCATTCGAGCTCCGCTAGAACTTGATCTTTTGAACGATGAGACGTGTGCGTCATACGCAACATATATGGTTTTTCGTCTTTTTTCACTTCATAGACGTAGTTCTCGAAGTCTCCTCTTTTAATAGCTTCTGTTGCGTCAGCTCCAAAGAATTGTGCCGCTTTTTGTAATCGTTCAGTTGTAAACATATTGTCAATCCATTGTTCCATTTGTAACGCCTCACTTTCTCTCTATTCCTACTTCTTTTTCGGTTTCCAAAACTCCTGCTTTTCTTTTAGAGGGGTTGCGTAACAATTTTCAGTCTGCTATGATGAGGGCGAAAAAGAACTACATACCGGAATCTGCACTAGGGGTGCCCAAATTGGCTGAGATGAGAGCTTGAGCTCCGATCCCTTATGACTCGATCAGGATAATACCTGCGTGAGGAAGTGTAGTGACTCTTTCTTGAATTCTTATGGGAAGCAGTGGCTACATCTTTCGCGGATGTAGCTTTTTTCTTTTTCTCATAAAATTTAAGGAGGCGTTCCCATGCACTGTGGAACAAGTAAAATCATCGGCTGTCGTTTCTCTTTACATCCGATGGATTCAGAATTCATTTCAATCATCAAAGGCGCACTAGCAGAAGTCGATCTATCTGCTGTTTGGCGTCATACCGATGACGTCTCGACTGTCATTCGAGGTGAAGGCCCACATGTCTTCAACGCTCTGGCAGCCCTAACCGAAAAAGCGGCCTCTCATGGCAAGCATATGGCGATGAATGCAACCTTTTCTGTGGGGTGTCCTGGAGATACGTCAGGTGATAGCTATATGGGCATCGACCTCGCTGCGAAGAACGAGATTCCTGAAGGGCCTTACGTATCCAGTCAGTTCTCTCTGTATCCATTGAATCAAAGCGACTATATGGAGACTATTTACCGTGAAATCGACCGTGCTAAAGAGCGCGGTGTCTACAATGAGTCTATGCATTATGCGACAGGCATCCACGGGTCTCTTCGTGATGTGTTTGCCTTTTATGAAGAGACTTTTAGCGAAGCACAAATTGGTGAGCACCCACACGTCGTCATGACGATTAACATGAGCATTCACAGCCCTTCGCATGGAGGTGGCACTGATGCTCGCTAACTGGAAGCTGAAAGAAGTCGTGTTAATGTCGCTACTTGCCGTCGTATTCGGAATCATTTACTTGGTGTTCTTGCATGTTGGAAACATCTGGTCGAGTTTGATTGGACCTATTGCGTACGAATGGATCTTTGGTGTTTGGTTCCTAGTCTCGATTGTAGCGATGGCTATCATTCGCAAACCTGGTGCTGCTGTCATTCCTGAAGTAATGGCGGCTGCTATTGAAGTGTTACTTGGAAATGCAGTGGGTCCTCGTTTGATTTTGACTGGCCTCGTACAAGGACTTGGTGCGGAAGCTGCTTTTGCCATCACCCGCTACCGTCGATTTGATATGCCAGTATTGATTTTGGCTGGTGTCCTTGCTTCTGTCTTCAGTTTTGGATACGGCTATTTGCTTGGTGGATTCTCTGCGCTGTCTCCTTGGTATGTACTCCTCATGCTTGGCATTCGCATTTTAAGTGGTGCTGTCATTGCGGGATATGGTGGAGGTTTACTCGTAAACGGATTGTATGCAACGGGATCTCTTCGTGGCTATGCGATTGCCCGTCAAAAGCGTGATGTTCGTGTCTGACGTACTTGCATTTTCAGATGTGGCGTTTCGCTACCCTGACGAACCATCGCCAGTCCTAGAAAACGTCTCTTTGAAACTTCACGTGGGTGACAAATGGCTTGTTAAAGGACCGAGTGGGTGTGGCAAGTCTACCCTATTTTATCTACTAAACGGTCTGTACCCTGAAGCTTGTGACGGGGAACTAACAGGTACTCGCATACTTTTCGGTAAACCGTATGAACAGTACCGACCTGGTGAGATTAGCCAGGTCATCGCGACAGTCTTTCAAGACCCTGACAGCCAGTTCTGTATGCCGACAGTTGAAGAAGAGCTTGCATTCACTTTAGAGAACCAGTCCGTTCCACGTGGCCAGATGGAAGAACAGATTACTCGCATCTTGGAAGAGACGGACCTCACTGCATTTCGTCATCGTGTGATTCAAACGTTATCCGGAGGCGAAAAGCAACGAGTAGCAACGGCTTGTGCCCTCATGATGAAACCTCAAATCGTTCTACTCGATGAACCACTTGCTCATCTGGATCCGATGACGGCACGCGACTATGTTCAGTGGTTTTCGGGACTCCAGCAGCGTCACAAGTGGACTGTGCTTGTGATTGACCACCAAGCAGAACTTTGGGGCGATTTCTTTGACCACGTGGTAGAGCTCGGGGAACACGTCCCGATTTCTGAAACCAAACGAATAGCTTCCTCTAGTTCAAAACCCCTTTGCTCCGGTTTATTCAAAGCAAGAGTCAATGTTCCTGGAATTTTGAACACTGCGGAATTGCAACTAGAATCAGGAACGATCACCGTGCTGGCTGGACCAAACGGTGCTGGCAAATCTACACTGCTTAAAGCTGTAGCAGGTCTAATCCCTTCTGCAGAACGCGAGGTAACTACCTCAGCCATCGGTTATGTTCCTCAGTCTCCAGAATTTTTGTTCATGACCCCTTCTGTGAGACAGGAAGTTGCCTTCGGCGGAGGCATGCATACAGAGGAGTTTATTCGTAAACTTCTACTTACTGAAGTGGCCAGTTCCAATCCTTTCGCCGTGAGTCAGGGACAAAAACGCCGGACGGCACTCGCTGCCATGTTGAATGATGGACGTCCCGTATTGCTGCTCGACGAGCCTACAGCTGGGCAAGATGCTTATGCATTAGAAGAGTTAGAGGACGCGCTTTTTCAAGTAGCAGCAGACGGAGCTGCGCTTTTAGTAGTGACCCATGACATGAATTTTGCCTCGCGTATTGCAGACTCGTTACTCCTTATACGAGATGGTGACGTGAGTGGACCTTTCGTCCCGAGTAGTGTTTTCTCCGATACGGCACTTCTTGAACTGTACCGTTTAGTGGCACCGGAAGGAGGCTTTATAGATGTCGAAATGGCTACACCGCTTGAATCCTTCCGTTAAAATGCTTGTGACCTTTGTGTTTATCTTTGCTCTCGCATTTTACTTTGATCCATGGACACCTCTCTTAATGTTCGGTGCTGTGCTGGTAGTTCAGCTTCTGTTCTCTCGCATCGATTGGAAGCGCTGGTTGCTATTGATGCTGCCATTTGCTCTTGGCGCCATTGGATACTTTTGGACGACATATGTGTTTGGTACGGCTGAGGACCGTTTGGCCACCGCCTTGTCTTTAAGCTTTCGAGTCTTTGCTTTTTCTTCCTTGTCATTGTTGTTTGTTTTGACGACTTCACCAATGACCTTCATTATGAGCTTGATGCAACAGCTGAAGTTGTCACCTAAACTTGCCTACAGTTTACTTGTCGGTTATCAGTTCTTGCCTGTACTTAAAGAAGAATTCATTCAGATTCGACAGGTCCAGCAACTTAGACGACCTCAACACAATCAGACGACTTGGAGTCGCTTAAGAACATTGCCTACAGTGGCGATACCACTTCTTGCAGGCGCTGTCCGAAAAGCCGAGAAGACAGCTTTTGCGATGGAAGCTCGTGGGTTCACAGGAAGCCATGAACGCACCTATTTTCACGAAGTTAAGTGGCACCGTTTCGACCTCTATTTTACGGCACTTTTAGTTCTGATTTTCTCAACCTGTCTGGTTGTGGGCGCTTTTCTTTGATTCCGTGTTCCGGGTTGCTACAATGCAACTAGAAAGGTCGGATACATATGAATCTACAAAAGAAATGGGTCATGGTCGTCGTTGCGATCTTTTGTGCTCTGTTATGGGGAAGCGCGTTCCCTGCCCTGAAACTGTCTTATAGCGAGCTTGGAATTCCCAGTACCGGAATAGCAGAACAGATGTGGCTTGCGGGACTGCGCTTTCTGTTTGCGGGGCTTGCCGTCCTGTTAGGACTGTTACTCATTAAACGAAGCGCATTACAACTCACTCGACGCCAATATGGAATCTTATTGATTTTCGGAATCGTCCAAACGACGCTCCAATATCTATTCTTTTATGTCGGAGTATCGAATACGTCTGGTGTGCAATCTTCTATTATCATTTCAAGTAATACCTTTTTCACAATCTTACTTGCTCATTTTATCTATGCCAATGACCGTCTCGGTTGGCAAAAATGGGTAGGCCTTGCAGCAGGATTTACGGGAATCTTTTTTGCCAACTGGGGGCAGTCCTTTGACGGCAGTTTTCAGTTTTTAGGAGAAGGATTCTTGTTGCTATCTGCCCTCACGAGCGCTATCGGGACTATTATGGCAAAAGAAATGGGAAAAGGGATTCATCCGTTCACCCTGTCCGGCTGGCAATTGACGTTAGGTGCGATTTTATTACTGGTCACCTCCTTCCCTTTTGCAGATACAGGTTCGCTAACCTGGACACCACTTGCAATTGGTTTACTTATATACATGGTAGTTCTATCTGCAATCGCTTTTGCTCTTTGGTTTGCGATTCTTCAGTATCATAAAGCGAGCCATGTCGGCATTTACAAGTTTTTCGTACCTGTCAGTGGCGTGGGATTGTCTGTCCTGCTCTTACCTGGAGAGACGTTTACATGGCCCATCCTAGTGGCCCTCGTTTTTGTCGCCTTTGGAATCTATAGTGTGAACCGTTCGTAATAAGACCGCCTACTTTGGGCGGTTGTTTTTTTTTGAGATTTTTTCAAATCTCGTCAACTTTTTTTGATGCAACGAGGTACTATAGGTGTAATAACAAGGAGGGCTTGTATGGACCGGTCACAATTCCAACAACTGTATACAGACTTTGCCCCCGATTTGTACCGCATGGCACTTGCCATCACGGGACGCCGTGAGTTAGCAAAGGATGCGCTTCAAGAAACATTTCTTCGCGTCTATCGATTTTCAGATCAGTGGGATTCGTCACGCCCGATTCGGCCATGGTTGTATCGCATCTTGATCAATGAATGTCACCGATTACTCAAAAAAGAGAAACTTCATATTCCTATGGAAACATATCTCATAGAGACTCAAGTCCCTTCACAGGAAGTACGAGTCGATATTTTAGATGCCGTGGCCACTTTGCCTGAAGAATATCGTGTTCCCCTACTTTTGAAATATATGGAGAACTGGAAAGAGCGCGAAATTGCGGAGGCGCTGTCTTTGAATCTCAATACTTTAAAATCGAGACTCACTAAGGCGCGGGCCTTGATGCGCGAAGCCTACGGGGAGGGATGACTTATGGAAAAGTGGGAACAGGAATTGAAACAGTTTAAAACCGAACATCAGCAAGACTTAGAAGAAGTCTGGCGCTCTCTGGATCAAGTGCTTGTAAAGGAACAACGCCGAAAAAGGAGGAAACAAGTCATGAAACGATTTACTCTTGCAGGGGCAGCTCTGATTGCACTGTTAATAGGAGCTACCCTATTTTTAACGATGAATGGAAATGACACAGAGCAAGCGGTAGAAACACCTGAAGTGACAACCCCAGAACCGTCGCCTACTCCCCCTTCCTCAAATGCTTCTGAAGAGGAAGAACTGACTGAGGGAGAACCCGGGTATACTGAACAAGAGCTCACTAAACTGAATGACTCTTATCCGGAAGAACAAGAAGTACCTCTGGAAATCGAGGGGATGACAGAGCAAATTCAGATGGTACGAGTGGTTCCTGGAAACTTTGGCTACGTGTTTTATGCAGATGACGAACGTTACGAAATCGCATTTGATGAAACGACGACTTCCGTTAAGGCTCGGGATCAAATCGGTGGTGACTATCCTGAGGTTGGTTTTCAAGTCGAAATGATTCCTGATAAGAAACCAACAGAAGTGGCTTCGGAACAAGTTGCTCTACTCGAGCAAGACTTTCCTGGAGCAACGATTGAAGCAGAGCCCGTGACGGAACCAGTAGTTGGCTATAAACTGCACGTTCGAGAAGGAGACGCCCCGTCGAGTGAAGTAAGAACCGTTTACATTTTGGATAAACAACATGAAGAATCGACAATCGTCATTACACAAACTGTGTTTTTAGAAGCACAAGAAGGGCATGGTGCGCGATTCCATTCTATGCTGAAGACATTTACTGTACTAGACTAGGTGTGAGCACGGGAGAATCGGGAATAAAAGGACTAAGGAAGGGAGAGGTTTAGTAATGCGCAAATCGATGCTTTATGCACTCGTATTGACAGCTCTCATGATTGGTCTGATTTTTTTCTTATCCTCTGACTACCTCCCGAATAAACCAGGTGAGTTGGTTGATGAACAAGAAATAGATGAATCCAAACCTGCTGATGAGCAAGAAGTGGTTACCACTCCTGATGTCACGGAACATCCTGAAACTAAGAAGCTTGCCATTGAAATCGATGGTTCTGAAGAAATGGTAGAACTCAAGCGATATTCAGATGAAACGAATACATTTGTTATTTATATAGACGAGGAACACTTTACTTATGAAGAAGGTTTGAGCCAAACGATCACTTCCAAAGAAAGTCGACTCGCAACGCTCACAATTGAAGGAATCCCTGACCAAACTCCTGAAGAAGTAGCTCGAACACGCGCAGAACAGTACCGCGAGGATTTTTCTGTTAATGGACCTAGCTCCATTACAGACCCTGTAGATGGTCTCCATTTAAAAGGAACATCTGATGGCGAGATTTTGAATGTCTATATAGCTAGCAACCCTGCACAGGATACCGTATTTGTTGTAACAGCTCGCTATCCAAAAGCGGCGGAAAACACAATTGGCGCCCGTATCGAGGCGATGGCAAAGACGTTTGAGATGGAAGACACGCGAGATGTTCAATAAGTGAAAGGCCCCTCAATAATGGAACTGAGGGGCCTTCTTTTATAAATCATCGAAGCCGTTATCGACAACATTCACTTTCACGTACTGGCGAGATTTCTGCTCAAAGAAGTCCGTCTTTCCTTGATCGACTTCCTCATACGCCTTAATCCAGCGAATCGGATTTTGACGAACTGCAGGATACGGCTTCTCTGCACCCAATTGATTGCATCGTACATTTGCCATAAAGCGAATGTACTCTTCAACATCGTCCACTTCTAAACCATCAATCTTCGTACCAATGACTTCATATGCCCAGTCAATCTCGAGCTCTGCTGCTTCTCGGAACGTCGCCGTCACCTTCGCACGCTGTTCAGGTGTATCGAGATGCGGATGTTCTTCAAGTAACGTCTGATAAATCTTCACGAACAAGTCGACGTGAAGCTGCTCATCTCGGTTGATGTAGTTAATCATCGTACTGGTAGCAACCATCTTCTGATGACGCGCCAGGTGGTAGAAATAAGCGAACCCTGAGTAGAAGAACAGTCCTTCTAAGATGACGTCATAAATGACTGCATCGAGTAATCCCTCTACTGTTGGCTGTTCTGCGAACGATTGATAACCGGACACGACGAAACGATTTCGCGCTTTCAAGCTCTCTTCCGTTCTCCAGTAATCAAACACACGCTTCTGTTCAGATTCACTGACGAGACTCGACAGTACGTACGAATACGAATGGTTGTGAATGACTTCTTGCTGTGCGAGGATAATCATCAGTGCCGATAGACTAGAATCCGTCAGGTAATCCGCAACCTTCCCTGCAAAATCTGTTTGAACGCTGTCTAGTAAAGCAAGCAGTCCAATGATTTTGAGAAACGATTCCCTTTCGTCTTTTGAGAGCTCCGGAAACTGTCGGATGTCTTGGCTCATATTGATTTCAAAGGGTGTCCAGAAGTTCCCTAGCATCTTTTTATACTTTGGATACGCCCAGCGGAACCGGACATCATCCCAGTTCAAGATGTTCGAGGACTCGCCGTTTACGATTCCTGTTGAGCGGTTCGGTGCCTGTTCATCCAGTAACACACGGTGTTTCAATTCCATTCTAGGTTCCCCCTTAGCTTGAGCACGAATCACAGTCGATCAGTTCAATCGATGTGGAACGCACATAATAGGTAGATTTCATTTTTTGCTTCCAAGCATCTAAGTGAAGCGCTAGTAATTCTTTCGCCTGAATCGTATTTTGCACATAAAAGTTTAGAGATATACTTTGGTCGATATGCTTTTGACGTGCCGCATTTTGACGAAGCGTCCAGTGTTGATCGATGTAATACGCCGACTTATAGTACCACGTGGTCTCTTCGTTGAGTTCTGGTGCGGTGACCGGAATCTTATAATCTTTCTTCTCTTCCGAATAGCGTTTCTGGAAGATCGGATCGATGCTCGCTGTCGTCCCTGCAATGATAGCAGTCGACGAGTTCGGTGCCACAGCCATCAAGTAGCCGTTACGAATTCCCGTTTCTTCCACTTGCTTCTTTAGTTGTCTCCACCGAGTACCTGAATAGCCACGCTTCGAAAAGTAACTCCCCGTCTGCCAGTCAGAGCCTTCAAATAATGGATAACTTCCGCGTTCAGCTGCTAGGTCGGCAGACGCTTTAATCGTCAGATAGGCAATGTCTTCATACAACTCGTCTGCAAGCTCCACAGCTTCTTTCGATTCCCAACGGATACCTTTCTTTGCAAGCAAGTGATGCCAGCCGAATGTACCAAGACCGATGCCGCGGTAGCGTAAGTTGGTGCGTTTCGCTTGAGGAATCGGTAAGTCATTTAGCTCGATTACATTATCAAGCATACGCACTTGTACCGGAATCAACCGTTCAAGCACATCGTCTTCCACAGCACGTGCCAAGTGAATCGAAGACAAATTGCAGACTACAAAGTCTCCCGGACGACGCTTCGTTACAATAACATCGTCTTCAATCGTTGTAGATTCAAACGTCGTTGCGGACATGTTCTGCATAATTTCTGTACACAAGTTACTTGAGTAAATCATGCCTTCATGCGAGTTCGGGTTTTGGCGATTCACTTCGTCTCTATAGAAATGGAATGGTACCCCTGTCTCCAACTGACTCTTCATAATACGCTTCATGATGTCGATGGCTGGAATAACTTCTCTTGAAAGTTCAGGATGCTCAACACACGCTTGATACTGTGTGCGGAACGTCCCTCGACCTTCTTGCTCGTCGTATGAGTCTTCTAAAGCAAATCCCATCACCGTGCGAACCTCGTGTGGGTCAAACAGATACCAGTCTTCTCGCGCTTCCACTTTTTCCATGAATAGGTCTGGCAGGCAGATGCCTGTGAAGATATCGTGCGCGCGAAGTCGCTCGTCTCCATTGTTTAGACGTAAATCAAGGAATGCCAAGATGTCTTTGTGCCATGCATCTAAATAAACGGCAATGGCCCCCTGACGCTGACCGAGTTGATCTACGCTGACAGCTGTGTTGTTGAGTTGCTTGATCCACGGAACGACGCCGCTCGACGCATTCTTAAAACCGCGGATACTAGAACCACGACTGCGGACCTTCCCCATGTAGACACCTATACCGCCACCATACTTAGATAGCGTCGCAACATCCGTGTTGCTGTCGTAGATGCCTTGCAGGCTGTCATCTACTGTATCGATAAAACAGCTGGAGAGCTGGCCATTCGGTTTTCCAGCGTTTGCGAGTGTCGGTGTAGCAACGGTCATATAGAGATTACTTAGCGCCCAATACGCTTCTTTCACTTTCGCTAAACGGTCAGTCTTCTCATGACGATGTAGTGTCATCGCAATCATCAACCAACGTTCTTGTGGCAACTCTACGATGTCTCGGTTAAAGTCACGTGTCACATAGCGATCCACTAGTGTCTTTAAGCCGATGTAGGTAAACAGTTCGTTACGTGAGCGGTCTAGCCATTTACTCATCTCAGTTAGTTCCTGCTGACTATAGCTTGTGATAACCTCTGCTTGATACAGCCCTTTCGCCGCGAGACGGTTGGCTTCACGTGCGAAAGCTTTGTGCACGTCCTCTACAGCTACTCCTCGTTTTGCAGCTACTTGGTGATAGAGTTGTTCTTCATAAAGTGTTGCAGCCACAAACGTGTAGTAGGGATGTGTCTCATCGAGAAGGTTCAGTGCTTCTAAAATCATTGCTTGTTGCCAGGCGTCCTCCGCGCCTTCTGGATGACGGATTTTCCAGCGCTTGGAGACACGCCAGAATTCGTCTAGTTGGGCAGCTGTAAATTGCTGCTTCAGTCGTTCTTCACTACGAAAGAGTGTATGAGTCGTCATCGGGATTCCTCCTTTTTGACACAAAAAAGCGACGGCTCCCTTCTTTTCGGGAACCGCCGCTTGAAAACGACGAAAAAACGCGCATGCCGAACCGGCCTCTCACGTTCCCTTCTCAATCCCCGAAGAAGGTGAAGCTCGTGCGAGAACAGGCAGGTCTACTGGCTCGTGCATCTTCCTTCTGCCTTGCCTTCCCACGTTCTCACGCAGTGGCTTGTGTTGGCAGTCGTCCGCACTTACAGTTGCGGGGACAGCTCCAGCTTTTCACTGGATTCCCTATTAAACCATAGATATGGTACCTGTAACTCGCTAAATCACTAAATGTTGTGTACTTGTGTTTTATTAAACCATAGATATTTGGAGAAAGGAAGTCTTGACTTTTGGGAAACTAGTTCAGGTTTTAGAAAGATATTGATCTTATTCCACACTACTTGATGTTTTGCTACAATTACAGGAGTTGGAAAAAGGAGATGGTCAGATGACAGTTCGAAGATATGGAAGTCGGAGTGATTGGAAGCGAATCTTAAAACGAAACTATCAAGAAATGAATGTTCATTGTAAAGAGTTTGAAGGCGTCATAAGCTACCTCGAGATGCATGAAGTGACACATCCTTTAGATGTGAACTATCCACATCAAAGTATACGAATTGTTGATAATGGGTATTCATGGCTCCAGCATTTCCCACTTAATAAGAATCACGCTGTAACCACCATGTTCGATGATGCGGGACAAGTTATTCAAACCTATATAGACATCTGCTTACAAAATGGAGGAGATGAAAACGGACCATGGTGGGATGATCTTTATTTAGATATCATCGTATTTCCTACTGGAGAAGTGTTACTACAGGATGAGGATGAATTGGAGGAAGCCTTGTCGAATGGAACAATTTCAGAGAATGACTATCGACTAGCCTGGAAAGAAGTAAGCCTTATTCGCGAGGCTTTGGCTAAAGATACATTTTCTTTACTTCGTCTGGCACAGCAACATCGGCAGCTCCTCTTATCCACCTCAAAAGATATAGATTCAAACTGAATCAAGAAAAAATCATGCTGAATATAGCTACGATAAATTGTACTATAAAAAGAAAAATTCCTAATTTAATCTTTTTTACTAAGTAGGCTGCTTCTTCTTCAGATGGTTGTTCTTTAACTAATAATTTATAGTTTTTAAATATCCAAAACCATATCACTAGAAATATAGCGACATAGATCACCTTAAAAATCATAGTTCACCTCTTTCCAGCAGAAATCAAACTTTACCCACTTTTGACTGTAAATCATTCACTAAAATTTTAAATGTCAGTTCCAGAATATCATGTTAATTTCTTCATAGAAATTATTTAGAATAAATTTAACGCCCGAACTCGATCTTTTAGCGCCCTACTCACTCCCTTTAACGCCCCCAGCCTTCTCTTTAACGCCCGACCCCTCTCGTTTAACGACTCAAGTGATTTTATGGAACCCAAAAACCCTCGATCACCCAAACAAAAACCCGCTCCCTCAAAAGGGAGCGGGCCAACTAGTTCTTATAAAAATACGATGAATGCTAGAACCGCTGCAAGTACCATACGATAAACCGCAAACGGTGTGAGTTTTACGCGTGCGATGAGTTTCAAGAAGAACTTGATCGAAATCAAAGCGAATACGAAAGCACTAACAAAACCGACTACATAAAAACCTAAATGACTCATATTGATCTCTTCAAAGTTCGAAATCAACGATACAGCACTCGCCCCAAACATGATCGGTACGGCCATGATGAACGTAAAGTCCGCAGCTGTCTTGTGGTCAAGTCCTAATAATACCCCACCGGAAATCGTTGCTCCCGAGCGAGAGAATCCTGGCCATAATGACAGACACTGGATCAAGCCGACTTTTAACGCTTTGCCATACGTCATATCATCAAGCGTGGTAATGCTTGGGTTCTTCGGTCCAAACTTATCAGCGATAATCATGAAAATCGCTCCAACGAACAAGCTTACGATAACCCACTCAATAGTGAACAAATACGAATCAATTACATCTTCAAACAACAATCCTAAAACTCCGGCTGGTAAAATACCGATCAACACATGCCCCACATTGAAACGGTGTCCAGGAGCTTGTCCCTCCATCTTATGTAACCCTACTAAACTCAGTAGACGTTTCCAGAAAATGAACACGACCGCCAAAATCGAGCCAAGTTGAATCACGACTTTAAAAGTGTTCGCTGACCCTTGGCCTAAAAAATCCTTCGTCTGTAGCCACAAATCATCCACGATGATCATGTGTCCAGTTGAGGAGACCGGTGCAAACTCCGTCATCCCCTCTACAAATCCAAGTAATAGTGCTTTTAACAATTCAATAATTTCCATGAGATCTCCTTATGCGTGTTTCTTTTTCTTATTAAAAAACCAAATGAGCCATCCGATGGCAACCACCACTAAAATGATGTAAATAATGTTGGAATAAATATCGAAATAGCCGACTAATGAGTGCCAGTTCTCTCCAAGAGCAGCTCCGGCAGTAACTAGAATCGTATTCCAAATGACCGTTCCGAGAGTCGTGAACAACAAGAACACACTAAAGCGCATGTTCGACATACCTGCTGGGATGGAAATCAAGCTTCTCACTAAAGGGACTAAGCGCCCTAAGAAAACAGCCCATGGTCCAATACGATCAAACCAAGCATCTGCACGATGAATATCTTGTTTCGTAACACGTAACCAGCGTCCGTGCTTTTCAACAATCTTTTCGAGACGCTCTACATCTAACTGCAGACCGATGAAATACAAAATGACAGCCCCTACTACAGAACCGAGTGTCGCTACTGCAATAACACCTGGAATCGTCATCGATGTAGTTGTTGTCATGAATCCGCCAAGCGTCAAGATAATCTCTGACGGTATTGGGGGGAATACATTTTCAATCATTATCAGTAAAAAGACGCCCCAGTAACCGAAGTCACTTAGCCAGTCCGTTATCCATTGTTCCATAATAAGCCGCCTTTACAATAAGTTCGATACGGAAACGTTCCCGAATCGGCTCTATTTGAAACGTCTAGTAGATGAAAAAGTTCCATCCATTAGTATAGCAGATAGCAAGATGTAGTGCCTCTACATCTTAAGACCGATTCGAAAATCGGCACTGCGCCCGTTTGGTGAAGACCGGAACCTCTCTATACTCAAGGTATACAAACAAGGAGGGAAACATGATGAAAAAATTTCTGTACATTGTACTCGGCATCACCGGCGCTATCGTCGTCCTTGCCAACTTGGGCTCGCTGATCGGGCTCGCCTTTTCCGCACTGCTCGTTATTGGAGGACTGCACTACTTCCTTCAAAGTCATTCCACGCTTGGTAAGGTCTTTTGGGCAACTGTTGGAATCGTCGGCCTATTAACAGCTGTCTCTAACATTCCTGCTTTTCTTGGCATCGCTGCTATCGCATTGATCTGGTACGCCATCCGCAAATGGAACGATGAGCCGATCACGATGAAAACGAAATCGAACGACCCTTTTGAAAACTTTGAACGTGAATGGAAACAGATTACACGAAACTAAGGAGGAACCACCCATGACAAACGTATTTCAACGATTAGCTGAAACATTTGAACACGACGTTCGCCAACTATTTAACCGCCAGGAAGTACAAGCATCCACTTCAAAAACAGCTACAAATCCTATTCAAGCCTTGAATACTTATATCAAAGAAGCTGAAAAACGCACCGAGCAGACGAAGCGCTGGGTAGAACGTCAAGCTCAGTTGAAAGCAAAGCTCGAGGAAGAACAGACAGAGGCGAAGACGCTTTTAGTAAAACGCCAAAGTCAGTATGAACTTGCGTTGTTAACAAATGAACAAGATCTAATTGACTATGCGAAGATGGAAGTCGATACTTACGAGAACCGTATTCACGTGCTCACATCTAGCATCCAGCGTGCCACAGAAGAATTGATTCTTCTTGAGCGTAAACACGAAGAGATGAAGCATAAAGTAAAAGATATGAAAGTGCGTCAACTGCAGTTGATGAGCACAGAAAATGTAGCGAAAGCTCATCGTGACATGGATCAAGTGATTGAAGAGTCTCTGAATGCTCGACCACTCGCTTCTCAAGAAGACATGGAACGCTATTTCGAGCAACCCAAAGCTCCTACGCATGAGCCAGAGGCACCTGCTTCGACACTTGAAGAGCGCTTGGAGCAACTGTCAAAAAATCAAGAGACAAAAACTGAATCACGTGTAGAATAGAAAGCAGAGGGAGTTCCCTCTGTTTTTTCCAACGATAGGGGGAAATCACATGTCTTCAAACAACCAGACAAATCGGTATTCGCTTGTGCTAATCGGGTTTATTGCTTTGTTAGCTGCGGAGACCTTATTATTCGAAAACGGTTCAATTGTCGTCGTCGTAGTCGGCCTTGTACTTCTCTATATGGGAATGCGCCGCAGCAACCGCGCTCTTTTTTGGATTGGACTCGTGCTGCTGTTTATCACGGTCTTTTCCATGGTCACGACTCGACTGATTTTATTTAGTTTAGTACTCTACATCTTATATAAAGTGTGGAAGAAAGAGCCTATCCCGTCTTGGGAGCAGCTTCACTTCACGGATTCTGCTACAGACTCTCACGTCTTGCAACAACGCATGTTTTCTACGCAAGTCACATCTTCCGAGCCTTATGCCTGGAAGGACGTGCACATCCAAAGTGTGTTCGGCGAATACGACTTGGATCTGACAAACACCATCTTGCCAAAAGGCACTTCATTTATCTCAATTCGAAAGGTTTTAGGGAAGACGACGATCCTTGTTCCATATGGAGTGAATGTGCGAGTTTACTACTCAACGATGGTCGGAGAAGCTTGCCTATTTGAAGAACCAGTGAAGCGATTGTGGAACCAGAGCTATCATGTCGAAGATCGCATGCAGTTAGACGCGGATACACCTGAACTTATCATTACTGTGGCAAGCTGGCTGGGTGACTTGGAGGTGCTTCGTAAATGAGGCAGTTCTCTATCTTATTTTTAGTCTTCGCCATTATCTGGCATGCATTAGTTTTTACATTGCTGACGTTATTGTGGGGGTGGCCCACGTTTGAAACGTGGTCTCCTCTTTATGAGCAAACATTCGCGGACCTCCCACTTGGATTTTGGATCAGCTTTGTGATTTTCGGAATCAGTCTGCTGTATTTCTTCGTAGCGAAACGCTCAGTAAGTGAACTGGACCGGACGGTTCAATCTGCCCTCACTTCTCTATATGAAGGCGATGGATTGCCGAAACGATTGAATGGTCGTGTCAGCAAACGGCTGGCGACCGGTTTTGAAAGAACTGCTCAACTTCTAGATACACAGCGAAAGACGCTAACTCGTATCTCTGAAGAGAAAGCGGAATCGCAAGCGAAGTTGATTCAAGAACGTGTCGTTGAAGAGCGGCAACGGCTCGCACGAGAACTTCACGATTCTGTATCCCAACAGCTTTTCGGCGCCTCCATGCTCGCGTCGAGCATGATGGAGATCGAGGCACAAAATGGCTCACCTTCACGCAGTCTCGGACAATTAGAACGAGCTATCCATCAAGCGCAGCTTGAGATGCGAGCTCTTCTGCTTCACCTTCGTCCCGCTGGCCTGCATGACCGGACGCTCTCGGAAGGTCTGGATGAGCTTCTCCAAGAACTGCAACAAAAAGTTCAGCTCAAATTAAAATGGCATCTTGATTCTGTAACACTATCTAAAGCTTCAGAAGATCATTTGTTCCGGATTGCCCAGGAAACGCTATCCAATACCCTTCGACACGCACAGGCAACAGAAATGGAGATTCGGTTGATGGATCAGCCGCAGCTCGTCATCTTCCGCGTACAAGACAACGGTGTCGGATTTGATTCGACCCAACTAAAGCCAGGTGCGTACGGTCTAGGCAACGTCTACGAGCGTGCTGTCGAGATGGGTGCCACCGCTAAAGTGGTATCTGTGCCAAATCAAGGTACTTTTGTAGAAGTCCAAGTCCCTAAACGTCAGGAGGAAATTCGATGATTCGTATACTACTAGCAGATGATCATGAAATGGTGCGTATTGGAGTGGCCGCCTATTTGCAGGCCCAACCAGATATGGAGGTTGTCGCGGAAGCTTCAGACGGCGAACAGGCGGTTCATCTCGCTCTCGAACATCATCCCGACGTCATTTTAATGGACATGGTCATGCCAAAGAAAACAGGTGCCGAAGCGACAGCAGCTATTGTCAAAGAGTGGCCGGAAGCGCGTATTATGATGGTGACGAGCTTTATAGACGATGACAAAGTGTACGCGGCTCTTGAAGCAGGTGCAGTGAGTTACTTATTGAAAACATCTAAAGCTTCCCATATCGCCGAAGCCATTCGCAAGACGTATGACGGTCAGGCCGTTCTTGAACCGGAAGTAACCACGAAAATGATGGCTCGTATGCGTACGCCCGAGCATTCCCTGCATGACGATTTAACAGAACGTGAGATGGAGATTTTGCTCTTGATGGCAAAAGGGTTCAGCAATCAAGAAATTGCGGATCATGCCTATATCACTTTGAAAACCGCCAAGACCCACGTCAGCAATATTCTATCTAAATTAGACGTGCAAGACCGGACACAAGCCGTGATCTATGCCTATGAACATCACCTCATTTCTAAAGGGTGAACGTTTACCTTTGACTAAAGAGTGGAACACTGAAAGTACACGAAGCTTTTTAGAGAAAGAAGGCGTAAGCTATGAAACCTGTAGAGTTGACCCCATTAAATATTGAGCATGGTTACGTCAATTTCTTGTTTCCTTTTGCGTTTCATGAGAAGAAGAGACAAGAGCTTATGGAAGAGCTTGAGAATGAAAACTTTACGTTTTTCTGTCTTGATAAGACGGAACTTGAAGATGCTTTTTACGGAGATAAAATAGAAGTGCGACACGCGGAACTGGAACAGTACTTTTTTCCATTTGTAGAGGATAAACTCTTTCCCTCTAAACCAAATCCTGAAGCATTCAGCCGCTTTTCGCGCACGTTCGAAGAGAGTGGCGAACTCCTTGTGGATGGTCGATGCACTCCGTTTCAAATCCACAGTTTAGATATCACCCTATGTCCTTTCGGAATTGGTTTGATGACAATACGTTTAGAAGTGAACGAAAACCATCACTTGCATGATTTCTTAAATTTCGTCCATCATTTCCGAGTAGTAGAAGCTAAACTGGAAGAAGAAAAAGGCGGTATCATTCGAGCAAATGAGCGCACGTATACATCCACTAGTGATTACATATTTGAACACATGATACCTTGCCTGCATCCCTTTATATTACGCGAGCATCGCTTGCCGGGGTATTTTGGAACTCTTCCTTACTTTGAAGATGAACGTATGTATAGTTCGTCGTTCTTGTTTGCGACACCAGGTCAAGAATTGACAGACGATCAAATTTACAGACTCGGTCAACTCGATGGTGTGAACTTAAAAGGAGAGCCTTTTATCTCAAGTACGTCACCTGATTATATTGACCGGTATATGAAGCGGCATACTCATGATCGTTCTGCCCCCTTCACCTATACCGTGACATCGGAGTACACGCATTCTACTGTGACCGTTTGTGACCCCGAAGATATGCATGATGAGCTTCGCCAATTCATGAGCACGCACTATTACAATCTGTTACTGCACTACTTTTACCGTATCATGTTGCTCCGCCTTTCTTTCGAACACAGTAACGTCAGTTGGAAGAAAGATGAATCGTACGTAGAAGAATTGATCGAGATGATCTCCAAGTTCTCGGCTCGCTACTATTTCGGAGAAGTCTCCGTTCGTTCTACAGGAAAAGAACACTCCAAGACCTTTGTCGATATTTTTCATTTGGATGAAACCTTCCGCGAAGTGCGCGATACGTTGAACGAATTGTATCGAACGCAGGAAAATCAAGCGGACAAGCGCCAAAACTACCTCTTATTCATGTTGACAACATTCACGGTAGTCTCTGGAATTTACGGGATGAACTTGGTCATTGAAGACTGGAAAGGCTTTACGGACTGGAGTAAAGTGCCGGGCTATTCCTTCTTCGAGTGGATTTCTTTGATTGTCGCACTGACAGGAATCGGTCTTTCTTTCCTACTGATTTTAGTCACTCTTGGTGGTACCATCCGAAAACGGTACCGTCGTTATAAACGCAGCCAATTCTAAACTTCTCTAGTACCTCTAGAGGAGTTTTTTTAATTATCTCGAATGGTATATAGACAACCTGAAAAGAGGTGTTCGTAATGATTCAGCTCCACTCATTAACCAAAAAGTTTTCAGAGAAACAAGGGTTGTTTGATGTTTCGTTTACTGTTGAACCAGGAACCGTCTTTGGCTTTATTGGTCCAAATGGTGCCGGTAAATCCACAGCTATCCGCCATTTGATGGGCTTATTGAAACCCGATTCCGGTTCCGCGACCATTGGTAGTTTTGATTGTTGGAACGACTCGGAACGTGTAAAAGCGTTAGTCGGGTATCTTCCTGGAGAGATCAGCTTCCCTGCTGACTTGACGGGCGAAGATATTCTGACGCTGACTCGTCGCATGGATAAAACATCTCCCGAGCGAGAGAAAGAACTGCGTGCTTTGTTCCCTCTCGATACCTCAGTGAAAGTTCGCAAGATGTCTAAGGGACTGACTGCGTTATTTGCAGTAGCCCTCTTCTTCTCCACCTTGTTTAATGAGTCGCGGAAGTCGTACCTTCTCGGTGCAGCGCTATTTGGTATCATGGTGGTCTTGATGATCGTCAGTGGTTTGAGCGCGGACTATGAGTGGCTGAAGAACTTCTCTCTCTTCACGTTGCTCGATGCAAACGCCATTATTCAAGGAAATAGCGACTGGATACTCCATTGTGTGATTTTAGCTCTAGTAGCTGTGGTATTCTTCACCCTTTCATCGTTCACGTTTAAACGACGGAACCTGACGCTTTAATGTTTTGAGAATCGAAATACTAGTGGTAAAATGAAGACCGAATCGAAAGGAGAGGTTTTCATGGAATTTGTCACATTAAGTAACGGTACTAAGATTCCCCAAATCGGCTTTGGCGTTTGGCGTGTCGATAACGATACAGAAGCACCATCAGCTGTAGAAGAAGCATTGCGTGCAGGCTACCGCCATATCGATACGGCGGCTGTCTATAAAAATGAAGAAGGCGTTGCAAAAGGAATCGCAGCTTCTGGCGTTGCCCGTGAAGAAATCTTCTTGACGAGTAAGATTTGGAATGACGATATCCGTGAGCGTCGTACGAAAGAAGCATTTGCTGAATCCCTTGAGCGCCTGCAGACGGACTATATGGACCTTTGCTTATTGCACTGGCCAGTAGACGGTATTGTAGAAGCATGGGCTGCGCTTGTTGACCTCTATGAAGAAGGCAAAATCAAGTCGATTGGTGTTTCAAACTTCAAGCAACATCACTTGGACCAGTTAGAAGAAGCTGGCCTAATGAAACCTATGGTGAATCAAATTGAATTGCATCCGCAAAACCCACAACGTGCGTTTGTGACGTCTCTACAAGAGGCTGGCATTCACGTAGAAGCGTGGAGTCCTTTGATGCAAGGGAAGTTCTTAGAGTTCCCACTATTTGAAGAGCTTGCAGAAAAGCATGGCAAAGCCCCTTCTCAAGTCGTACTTCGCTGGCATTTGCAGCACGGTCACATTGCGTTGCCAAAATCCGTCACACCTGCTCGTATCCACGAAAACTTAGCTGTATTTGATTTCGAGCTTTCTGCTGACGACATGGCAGCAATCGATGCCATCGCAACGGATGTCCGTCTAGGTCCAGATCCGGACGAAATTGATTTTTAATTAAATACACATAAATGAACCCCGAATCTTAAATGGATTCGGGGTTTTTGATGTGAGGATTTCTTAATTAACGACCGGTAGGCTGAGTTTAGCGACTGAAGCTGGTGATTTAACGACCTTGAGGCGACGTTTAGTGCCCTGCGAGCTTCCATTTAATGCCCCAAATGATTTTATGGGAACTAATCGCTCGTTCTTAGTCGTTCCATCTCACTAGCGACTTGGCGAGCTCCAGTATCGGGCTCTTCCTTCAATTGGTCAATGATGTTGGCGTAGTCATGATCCTTTCGATTTTGACTCATCTTATAAGCAGCTTGTACTTCCGTAGCATCTACTACAAAGCCTACAATCCCTTTGATTTCTCGCTCAAGAAGTTCTGGTGTTACCGTCTCCCAAAGAACAGGATGTTCCCTATGCTGTTCATAGGTAAACATCAACTGTTTCAAGTCGTCTCGTAGTTCCTCATCGGTCTGTTTTCGAATCGGACCGTAAACATGAACGGCTTGATAGTTCCACGTCGGCACCTGCTCTTCTTCATACCAAGAAGATGATATGTAGGAATGAGGTCCCTGAAAGATCACAAGTGCTTCCTTCGTTTCTTCCCATGTCTTCCATTGAGAATTGCCATATGCAACGTGTCCACTGATTAGCAGGTTCTCACCATCCCTTCGAACAATCACGGGTACATGGGTGGCCAAAGGACGTCCCTCTTTTGTAGTTACAAGTGTCGCAAAGCTATGCGTTTTCAGGAATGACCAAATTTCCTCCGAGTCTTTTATATGGAATCGTTTAGGAATATACATCAGCGCACCTCTTCTTTCACCACTTTTACGAGTATGTAATCAATCTGTTCGTCATCACCCATAAAGAAAGAATGCTGACCTATCCGTTCAAATCCTATCTTTTTGTAAAAAGCTAGAGCATTGTTATTGTTTTCCCAGACACCAAGCCAAATTTTTGATTTCCCTAGTTCCTTCGCTCTCTCCAGCGCTTTATCATAAAGTAGTTTACCTAACCCAAGTTTCTGAAACTCTTGCAAAACATAAATCCGTTCGATTTCTAGATGATCAGCGTCCATAGGCTCTGTCTGTGCAGCCAACTGGTTGATTTTTAAATAAGCGGCGGCTACTCCATCTGTTTCTACTACATAACATTCAGAATGCGGATTCTCCAATTCCTGACGAATCTTGGCATCAGCAAATGCCTTCTCTAGATAGTCGTTCATATTCTCTTCTGTGTTGTAGGCTACGAACGTCTCAAAATACGTTTGGCGACCTATCTGTTGAATAGCGGTTGCATCTTCTATTGTGCATTGTCTTATAGTGAATGGCATCTTCAATCAATCCTTCTTAATAGATTCGTTTGTTTCCTTTTTTCACAGTTTCCCAGTCTTTTTCGATATTCCCTCTAACTTTAACCAACATTTTTTCTAATAGCTTTGCTTCATCCGCATTCAGGCCGTTCAATGCCACTTCCTCTGAATACTTATGCTCTTTAAGAATATTAGGGTATATTTCTAAACCTTTTGCGGTCGGGTATAAATATTTATTTTTACGGTTCGACTTTCCCACTCGTTTTTCTATCAGACCATTAAGCTCTAATTTTTGTATAGCTCTAGCTGCGGTAGTACGATCAACTTTGATTTGTTCCGCTACTTTCTCTTGAATTATGCCAGGCTGCTCGCAAATTCGGACTAAGTATAAGTAATGGCCTTTTGCTAAATCAAACTCTTTAAACTCAATGTTACTGATGGAATCAAGAGCTCTAGCAATCATTCCAATCTCTCTAAGAATCTCCGTCATTTACTCACCTCTGATCTGTCATTTGTTATAGTTAATCTAAACCATTATTGTTGTAAATGCAACAAAAATAGTTGAAGAAAATCCCCCTTCTCGAAAAGAGAAAGAGGATTTGGTTTAGTAATCACCTAAAATTTCACGCTGCGTACGTTTTGGAAGTTTCTCCAACACCTGCTCATACGAATGGCGAATCAACTTCGCAGTCAACTCATCCGGTAACTCTGCATCTCGGTAGATCGAGTTCCAATGCGTTTTGTTCATATAGTACCCAGGAACAATCGCATCATGTTCGGTGCGAAGCTCTTCTGCATAAGAGGGCTCTGCTTTCAGCGTCAAGATGGCCTTTCCCTCTTTGTCGCCACCAAGCATCGCATACATCTTTTCGCCAATCATGTAGCGATCAGCAGTCCACTCTTCTTTGTAATCATGGGTTGTACCAGGCAAGGCAAGAAAGAACGCATGGAGTGCTTCGTTATCGTTTAGCATGTGCTCACGCCTCGCTCTCTAGATCTTCCAAATCTTCGAGCAGTGTTTCTGCTTCTACTAAAATCTCGTCTTTTGCTGTAGAGAATACAGAAATTTGAATCTCGTCTTTTTCAAGACCTGGTAGCCAAGCTTCCATGAATTCATCCAAAGCGATTGGTTTAGGTGTGAACCCAGGCCATTCTTTAGTAGCTTGTTGCTGTGCAAATTCTTCTGAAGGCCAGAAGAAGATGCGCTGTGCACCTTTCGAGTCTTCTGCTGTTGCCCAGCCTTCTTGAAAGAGTCCCCATACTTGTTTGCTCTCTACTACTGTGTGTAAAAAGACTTCATACCGCGTATCTGCCGGTAGACGTGTCAGTTCATGCAATTCTTTCTTCATCCGAACCGCCTCCTTTTCTCTCATCGTACCACAATACGAGAAAGCCGTCAGACCGTCCCTTTAGGAATTCGAATCGTCACTTTAAACAAATCTCCATCGAGATCCAGTTCAAACTGCCCTTCATGTAAAGCGACAATAGACTGTGCAATCGCAAGGCCGAGCCCAGAACCTTCTGTATGACGCGATTGATCGCCACGTTTAAAGCGCTCTGTAAGTTCTGCCGTATCATCCCCGAGTTCATATTGCGATACGTTCTTGAATGTTAAAACGGCTTCTCCAAACGATTCTTGAAGCGCTACATAGACTCGAGTTCCTGGCATCGAATACTTGCTGATGTTTAGAAGTAAATTGTCCATCACACGCCACATCTTTTGTCCATCCACCTGTACCATTATTGGTTGTGATGCAATAGATACTCGTAAGTCCAAGTTCTGCTTATCAAGTGCTTCTTGCTGTTCAGCTATAGACTGTTGGAGTAATGATGCTAAGTCGACTTGCGTTTTTTGAAGCTCAATGTTGCCAGAGGCCATCTTCGAAACATCGAACAAGTCTTCTATCAAAGTTTTCAAACGGGCTGACTTGCGTTCCAACACATCGACATACTGAGCGCGCTCTTCGAGTGTTAGATTTGGATTTTTCAATAGATCTGTGTACGTAATGATGGATGTTAAAGGCGTCCGTAAATCGTGACTCACATTGGTGATCAGCTCCGACTTCAATCGTTCACTCTTCACTTGCGAAGAATGCGAGTAAATCAGCTGCTGACGAATTTCATTTAGCTTTCGCGCATGTGCAGCCAAGCGAGACCGACCTTTTTCCTGAAACGGCTCACTTACGAACCCTTCTGCCACTAATTCCGTACGTGCCATCGTACGATTCAGATAGGCAATACGACTAAACACAAAGTACAACGCTGGAATTCCGATGAATAGAGTAGCGGGAATCCAGATAAAAACCAATCCACCGATCACTCCAGATAAGGCAGTACCTAACCCCCAGAAAAACACCACAACTAAAACCAGAATCATTTGAACCGCCAAACTTCGGTTTAAAAACAAACCTTTCATGTTCTGTACTAAACGATTCAAAATCGAGTTTTTGTAAGTAAAGTCGTCCATCGTAAGTACTAGACTTATAAAACTTTGCAAAATGATTGCATTGATGGCGATGAGAACTAAGAACAAAAAGAATGTGAAGTCATCAAAGCCGTAATAAGTATTAAGCCCTCTAGACACTTGCCACAACATAACATAACTAAAGAAACCTAAAGACCCTACCATAGCTGCCCGTAATTCATGAGGTAGTTTTGCAAACTCGTCCATGAATGTACTTGCTAATAACTCCTGTTTCCATTTTTTCCAAAGAACCACACTCGCAAAGGCTGCAATGATTCCGAAAATCGTCAGCACCCAGAAGATGATTTTGCGTTGTTTAAAATCTTCAAGCTGGGAAGACACATACGATTCCGGTAGAAATACGGTACCACTATAATTGACAGGGATTGAACCTAACTCTGCTGATATAGGATCGCTGTCCTGTGTATAATAATCGATACGATCGGCATAGAGCCCTTCCGCTCCTCCTCCATAAGTTAATTGAAGGAAGTTGGAAGAAAATCCTTCCATATCAAATGTTTCATTACTTCCGGTATTCGTAAGAGAATAGCCGATACCTGGATAGTTTGCTGAATAGATTTTCCGCTCTCTTGCAAGCCCTTGCAGATAATTGTCGACTTTCGTTTCCCACTCCGCCCTGAGCTTGGCTTCCACGTAGGAGTCCTCTTTAAAATTTCTGCGAATATCCGCAATCTTCTCGTCTCGCTCTTTAGCGAGTTCTTCACTCAGTTCCTCTCCACGCTCTGTCTCATACTGACTGTTAATATTCTCGATTTGCGTACTTAAATTGCCGTAACGAAAGCGGTATTCTTCTATGTCTGCATTCGTTACCGTATACGATTCCAGGAGCTCTTCTTTCGTTAAAGGTTCTGTGACTAGGGCCGGTAACCGCGTCACAATTTCGGATTCGAAGGTGTGATAAAATTCATCTGTCTCTTGAAACTCTTTCAATAGCTCTCTTCCTTGTCCAGCCCAACTAAAAATAGTGGCCAGAATGAGAGTCAGTAACAAGGCAAGAGTCAGCCATTTTCCTAAATGTCGTTCTTTCTTCATCCTAATCCTCCTCGATCTACAAACCGCTTCAGCTGTGCGAGCCACTCCGATGATTCTGCTGCCTGCATGAAGCAATAACTGCAATATCCGATGGTGATGATGCCAATCAGCATAACAATCATAGATATTCTAGTCTCCCATTTACTTGTCCATTTTGTAGCCAACGCCCCACACCACCTTGATATATCTTGGATTTTTCGGATCTGCTTCCATCTTTTCGCGAATCTTTCGGATGTGGACGGCTACAATGTTTTCTGCGTTGTACGCCGGCTCTTGCCAGACTCGCTCGTAGATTTCGGAAATCGAGAACACACGTCCTTGATTACGCATGAAAAGTTCTGTGATTTTAAATTCAGTCGGTGTGAGCTTGAGCGGTTCCCCGTCCAGTGTCACGATTTTCGAGTCTTGGTCTAGAACTAAACCATCTTTTTCGACTACTGCCTGAATGCCTTCATATGTACCGAGCTTTGTAAAGCGTCTCAGTTGCGATTTCACTCGTGCCACCAGTTCCAGCGGGTGGAATGGTTTAGTAACGTAATCATCTGCTCCTACTGACAAGCCGTGGATTTTGTCTCCGTCCTCCGACTTGGCAGACAACATAATAATCGGGATGTTTTTTGTCTCCCGTGCTTTGAATGTCGCTTGAATGCCATCCATCTGTGGCATCATGATGTCCATGATCACCAACTGGATGTCGTGCTTTTCAAGAGCCTCTAGTGCCTCTACTCCGTTAGCGGCCTTGACCACCTGATACCCCTCGTTTTTCAAGTAGATTTCGATTCCGTCTCGAATCTCTTGGTCATCGTCTGTAACAAGAATTGTAAATGGTGTCATCGTCGACCGCCTCCTTCCTTCTGTTTCTATTGTACCTTTCAAATCTTAACAAGTAAGGGGGAGATTTCTGAAGAAATTCTTAAGAACGAAAAAATCCCCTCGCACGTTGCGAAGAGATCAGTCGTCATTGCCGCTATCAATGTAGAGTTTGCCGTTCTCTTGGAGCTCGGCGTAGAAGATTTGCGTAGGATCATTTCGAGTGCGTTGTTGTCTTCCGTCCACATAGGGAATCACCTCTACCTGACAGTATGGACAGTAGTGGCCAACGTTAGACTGAAAACTTGAATTAGCGCCCAAGCTTGTTTGATTAGCGACCCAAAAGAACTAATTGACGCCCGTACTTCCCTCATTAAAGACCATACTTCCTCCTTCAACGCCCCAACTGATTTTATGGAAACTACTTCATCCGTTCATCCGCAGAAAAAACCCCATCCTAAGATGGGGCACTTCCTATTATTCCGGCTGGTTGTTTAGACAGCGCTCACATTCAAATAGTTGAGACTCGACTTGCTCACGAATGACAGTGCCACACTCGCGGCATACTTTTGGGTTCGCTTCACGATTCGGTTGATTCATGGTCAGTCACCTCCTCCAACTGGTCATAGCCAGGTACTGTGAGAAATTCGATAAAATCATCGTTTAGAACTAATCGTCTAAAGAGACCGGCAGCCTCTTCAAATCGTCCTGTGTCATAAACATCTTTTCCAAACTGTTGCTGTAGCTTTTGCAACTCTTCTTCGAGCACTTGATCCACAAGCTCGCCTGTGATCTTGCGACCGTCTTCAAGCTTTCCTTCTGGATGGCGAATCCATTGCCATACTTGTGTTCGAGAGATTTCGGCAGTTGCTGCGTCTTCCATCAAATGATTGATGGGTGCTGCGCCGTTTCCTCGGAGCCACGAAGCGATGTACTGAACGCCGACTGAACAGTTTACTCGTAAACCATTTTCTGTAATGGAGCCCGTTGGAACTTCCACTAAGCCCTCAGCCGTTACTTCCACGTCATCGCGTTTTCGTGCAATCTGATTCGGTTCCGTCATATACTCGTTGAACTCTTCAAGTGCAACAGCGACGAGTGCAGGGTGTGCAACCCATGTACCATCATGTCCATCGGTCACTTCACGACGCTTGTCTTCTCGAACTTTATCAAAAGCGGCGGCATTTGCTTCTTCGTCTCCTTTGATTGGGATCTGCGCGGCCATGCCCCCCATTGCAGGGGCATTTCGTTTGTGACATGTCTTAATAGCGAGCAAAGTATAGGCTCTCATGAACGGTGACGTCATCGTCACTTGACTGCGATCTGGCAAGATAACATCGGGTTGGTTCCGCAGACGCTTGATATAGCTGAAGATATAATCCCAACGACCACAGTTCAGACCCGCTGAATGCTCTCGCAATTCATACAAGATCTCGTCCATCTGGAACGCTGCTGGAATCGTTTCAATTAACACAGTAGCTCGAATCGAACCTTGTGGGACACCGAGTGTCTCTTGTGCATATCTAAACACGTCGTTCCAAAGACGAGCCTCCAGATAATGCTCTAGCTTTGGCAGATAGAAGTACGGGCCACTTCCTCGAGCTAATAGTTCCTTAGCGTTATGGAAGAAATAGAGTCCGAAGTCGAACAGACCTCCTGACATCGGCTCTCCATCAACTTCCACATGTTTTTCGAGAAGATGCCAGCCTCTCGGACGAATCTGTAGTACGGCTACTTCTTCATTCAGTTGATACGTCTTTCCTGTCTCGGACTGTGTGAACGAGATCGTCTTGCGAATCGCATCGTACATATTGATTTGCCCATGAATCATGTTGTGCCAGGTCGGTGCAGTCGCATCTTCAAAACAGGCCATGAAGAGCTTCGCTCCTGAGTTGAGTGCGTTGATGACCATTTTGCGGTCGACCGGACCAGTGATTTCGACGCGTCTGTCCTGCAAATCTTTCGGGAGCTCGGCGACCGTCCAGTCGCCTTCCCGGATTGCTTTGGTCTCTTCTAAGAAATCCAGTTTGCCGCCTGCATCGAGCTGCTGCTGCCGTTCTTCACGTGCCTTAAGTAGCTCTTTACGGCGTTCATTGAATGTTCGGTGGAGCCCCTCTAAAAACTGCAGGGCTTCCGGAGTCAGCACACGTTCCGTGGCCTCGTCCTGGAGTCCTTTGATCTCAAGTGACGTCGTCAATTGTGTCATCTGTCCCACCCCTTCCCGGTCATCACGCAAATTGCGCGACTTCCGTAGATCCTTTCATCGCTGTCGTCGATGACATACCGCCTGATACAATCTGAGATACTTCATCAAAGTAGCCTGTTCCGACTTCACGTTGATGCTTCGTCGCAGTATAGCCTTTCGCCTCTGAATCGAATTCTGCTTGCTGTAGACGAGAATATGCTGCCATGCCCTCTGTCTTGTATGCATGTGCTAATTCGAACATGCCGTGGTTCAAGCTGTGGAAACCAGCAAGTGTAACGAATTGGAATTTGTAACCCATCTTGCCAAGCTCGACTTGGTACTTAGCAATCGTTTCTTGATCCAAGTTTGCTTCCCAGTTGAACGATGGCGAACAGTTGTATGCAAGCATCTTACCTGGGAACTGCGCGTGGATTGCATCTGCGAACTGCTTCGCTTCTTCTAGGCTTGGGTGAGATGTTTCACACCACACAAGGTCTGCATATGGTGCGTAAGCAAGTCCACGTGCAATGGCTTGCTCGATACCCGGGTTCGTCTTGAAGAATCCTTCTGGAGTGCGTTCGCCTGTGATGAACGCATGATCGCGCTCGTCGATATCGCTTGTCACCATGTCCGCTGCGTCTGCATCCGTACGCGCTACGATTAGCGTTGGAACGTCTAGAACATCTGCTGCTAAACGAGCCGCTACTAGGTTTCGAATAGCGTTCTGTGTTGGAAGAAGGACTTTCCCGCCTAAGTGACCACATTTTTTCTCGGAAGCGAGTTGGTCTTCTAAGTGGACACCTGCTGCTCCTGCTTCAATCATTCCTTTGATCAGTTCGAAGACATTCAGTGGACCACCGAATCCTGCTTCTGCGTCTGCTACGATTGGAGCGAACCAGTCAAACCCATCATTCCGACCTTCTGCGTGATCAATTTGGTCCGCGCGCTGCAAAGCTTGGTTGATCCGCTTCACCACTGCTGGAACCGAGTTTGCTGGGTACAAGCTCTGATCTGGATACATTTGTCCAGATAGGTTAGCGTCTGCTGCTACTTGCCAACCGCTTAAATAGATAGCTTGTAAGCCTGCTTTGACTTGTTGTACGGCTTGGTTCCCAGTTAGTGCCCCCAGCGCGTTAATAAAATCTTCTGTATGAAGTGAGTTCCATAAACGTTCAGCTCCTCGACGTGCCAATGTCTGCTCTACGACAACGGAACCTCGTAGTTTGACGACCTCTTCAGCTGTGTATGGACGCTCAATGCCCTGCCAACGCTCATTTTCGTTCCATTCTTTACGTAATTGTTCAACCTGCTCTTGTCGTGTCATCATCTTCTATCTCACCCTTCGCGTAAGTTTCTGTTGCATAACAGTTTTAAATCTTGTAACTTAATATATAACAGAAAATTCAAACTGACACGGCTTTTTGATAAACAGTGGAATTTTCATGATGAACCCCCATTTTTTCACGACAAACTAAGAATCTAGAGGAGGAACACAATGGAACAGCTGACCGCATCTCGTTTTTTAACCGTTCGCCAAGAAGAAGATTGGAAGCCTCTGCGTCTTTCTGCTATCACACACGTTGAGAGTCTACATAAGAAGACATGGGTCTACGCAGACGGAGAAGCGTATTCTGTCTCTCACCCTCTAAAGGACCTGGAGCGCCGATTGCCTGAGGATTTCGTTCGAATCCACCGCTCTTTCATAGTTAACTTGTTGGCAGTTGAACGGATCACGCGAGATCTTGCTTCGAATTTGGTGATGGTGCTTGTGGATGGTAGCGAGTTGCCGGTAGGTCAGTCGTACGTGGCGGAAGTGAAGAGGGTGTTGGGGATGTGATGAATGTTTGTTGTCTTCAAAGATGTCCATGGGGGATCTTGATAACACTTCGAATGTAGAATGAAATCTAATAGAGGTCGAATCATTCGAGTTAGAGACCTAATCATTTCAATTAGTGTACTAATCAACCCCAATTCCCTCTCGACCGCAAAACAAAAGCCCTCCAATCGGAGGGCTTTTACTCTGTATCATTGGTATTCCATTGAATACAGGTCGTGAAGTGACACTTTGCCGAAATGGAAATCTGAAATATGGGATGCGACAAGGAAAGACACGAGCGCCGTGATCTGCTCGTCTGTTTGTTGCTGGATATCAATCAAGATCTTATCATTCGGTAACTTCTGCATCGCAAGCTTCGGAAACTTCGCAGCTATTTTCGCTGTCTCTTCTGCTGTTACTTTCGGAAGACGGATCGTCGTCACTGTTTCTGCGGAGAAGCCTGGAGCTAAGTCATCCGCTAAATGCAGCTTGCCGTTTTTGAAGAAGTAGATCTTGTCTGCATACTGCTCGAGATTCTCAAGTAAGTGGGAGGCAATGATGACGGTCTTGCCTTCACGCTTTTTCTCGACGAGAATCTGTGAGATCATCTCGACGTGGGTTGGATCTAGACCGTTCATGACTTCGTCCATCAACATGATTTTTGTATCCGAGACGATCTGCATCGCAAAACAGAGACGCTGGCGCATCCCGAGAGAATACGTCCCTGTCTTCTTCTTTACATAAGAGGCCATACCTAGCTTGGTAATCGTATCTTCAATCAACTCTGGACGGCTGTTCCACATGGTCTGGTAGATCTTCATATGGTTCTTTCCTGACACATGGTTGTACAGGTCGTTCTGGTCTGGCATCATCGACATCACTTGATGAATCTTTACTTCATTCGGTTTACTTGTGTACTTCAGACCGCCACCAACAATTACTTGCCCTTGTTTAGGAGACAGATAGTTCATGATGACGTTCATCAACGTGGACTTTCCTGTTCCGTTCGGTGCTACCAGGCCGATAATCTGACCTGATTCAAATGTAATCGAGATATCATCGAGCACGCGCTTCTCTTGAAACTGCATACCGATCTGTTTCAGCTCAAGCATTCAATTCCCTCCTTACTTGGTATACGAAAAACGTTTATTAGTGGTAATGAGCAAGATGAATAAGATACAGAGAGCAGCGCTACCAGCTACGAGTAGCATGCCTCGCTCCATTGTGAAGAGCTGGGAAGCGTATAAGAAGTCTCGCGTTCCGGAGATAACTTGACCGACTTGGATATATGATGTCGGATACCAGTACGCATCGGTGAATGGGCTGACGGCTCGCTCGAAATACAAGAACTCGACAAAGATGATGCCCAGACCTACGGCGATATTGATGAATTCCAGACGCACCGTAATGCTTAAAAGAATGATGACTGCTACTAGCGCTACAAACCATAGAGTCAAAAATGCCAAATTGAGCAACAAGAATTCCCACATCGGAATTCGAGTAAATAGTTCAGGACCCGGATTGAAAATATTCGTAGCTGTGTTGTATATAGGCACCCCTAGCATAAAGTCTCCAAACCCCTCTCTCAAACCAATGAGGAATAGACCAGCCCCTAATGGAAAGAGTGCAGCGATACTCCCTACAATCGCCACGATGCCTTTTCCAAACATCCGCTTCCAATCAGCTAATGGGAAACCTTTGACTAGACTTGGATTACGCCGGTCTTTCAAAACGATGTCAGCTGTTAGAACGACACTGCTAATAAGGATCACAAAAGGCAAAAAATCGGATAGGAGTCTTTGGAGTGTCTGAATGGCTGTTCGCTCTTCGAAGAGTTCATACGAGAGTTTATGCTCCCCTTCGGTGTAATCTTGAAATCGGCTTGCTGTGTAGCCGTACCCGTAGAAGCCGTCATCTTTTGCAAAACGATTTCCGTAGGTATAGTACAAAGGATTGTAGTAGAACAAGTCTCCATTACTATAGATCGTTTGATTTGAAAATTCGTACCAATCTGCAGTTGCCGAAGCATATGCTGCAAGGTCTTGTTCATCAAGTGCATTGATTCGTTGCAACTCGAGCTTATTCCAATCAGGAAACAGAAACTTCGCGTATTCAACGAGTGGGTAGAGCTGATCTCTTCCTTCTACACTTTCTAAAAACGCTTCCCGCGTATCATACGCCGCCTGCATCTCGTCACGACTCACTTTTTCGATTGGTTCATAGTTCGGTGCTACTGCAACTGCATAATAGAGACTGAGGAGCAGCAAGATGATGTACACCGCTTGGTTCTTTTTGTTGCCGATAAATTGTAGGGCTTCCCATTTGATAAAATTCCACATAGCTGTCCCCTCCTTACGCTCGTTGTAATTTCCCGCTTGATAAGAACCATTTGACGAGGGCGAGCAGAAGCACCAAATAGATGCTCAAGATGAGCAGTCCCATCGAAGCAGATAGTTCTTCTGGGTACGCTCCCATAAGACTCTCTCCTCGCAAGAGAGCCGGGAAATTGACATAGTGATACGGGTACCAAGGCACAAGCGATGCAAGACGTGGAAACATTAATGGTAATGCCACGAGGCCCAGTTGAATAAAGACCGTGATGTAGACATTCCGCACCAACACGTTCAAAATCACCGAGCTGACGATGGCCACAAGAGATAACAACAGCATATAACCTATGGCAAAGCTGCTGTACGATAGCACAGAGTGAATCTCTACCTCTCCGTTCCATACGGAGATGACACTAGAAAGAGCCCCCCAGTCTCCAAGGAACCCGTAAGGCAGACTGAACACTAGCAATGTCAAAACGAATAGACATGTGATGCTCCAAGTCACGAGCACTTTTGCGAGTACATACCGGTCAAATGCAATCGGATAGCCTTTGATTAGGGTCGTATGGCGAAAATCTTCAATCATGATATTGGAAGAATAAACGGCAATGATTAGGAACCAAAACGCTCCGACGAATCCGAGCAGATACATTAAAAACTGCGTATACGAATATGCTTCAAAAGGTGGCGGCGAATCTAATTGCGCCAAATAACTGTAATAGTAATAATCGAGCTCGTTTTCAATCATTTGTGGCATGATGTCCGCAACCTTGTCATACTCATCCATCGTGAATGCGTCTTTGCGCAGCTGGGTCAAGCGAAGAGCAGACTCTAAATAGAGCTCGGGCCGTTCTACTTTCAATGCCATCCCCTGTTTCGTATAGGCATGATCTTGTTGCACGACATTTTTATAAAGAGGACTACCTGGACCGTTTTCGGTAGCATCGACTACCTGAAACTTGTTCAGAGCTACTTTTACTGTCAGAGACTCGTTTGATTTCTCAGCAATCGGATTGCCTAAATCAATCTGATACGAATAGATGCTGATAGCTAGCGAGAAAATCGCAATAGCCAGTAATGCAAAGAGCGTCTTTTTATCTGTTCGCTCGACAAGAAAAATGGTTTTTAACATGCGAATCATTTTGATGACCCCTCACTTTAATTTTCACACTTTTCTATCATCTCAAAAAATAGTCTCTCTGAGTACCCATTAGTTAAATTTAGTTAAACTTTCATCAAATATGTTATAGGATGCACTGTTTTTACAATCGAGTAGGAGGGAGTAATTAATTTACTCCCGACCTCTCACACCACCGTACGTACGGGTCTCGTATACGGCGGTTCAATCTATTGAGTATCTACGCTTATATATTGCGGACATTTCTTTCAGTCCCCAGTATATGAGCTTTTCGTTTGATAGTGCTCTATGGATAATCTCACTTTTGGAGATTCTCCAATATCCCTTACGGGAATTGGCTAGTTTCATCGCATCATCATGGGCGATTCCATATTTACGAAGCATACGATACCTTGTGCCGGTTTTCTTCCATCTCTTCCAAATCAATTGCCTCAATCGATGGTTTAGCCATTGTTGGGTTTCTAAGATAAATTTCTTCATTCTCGAGATTCCATAATAGTTAATCCATCCAGTTGTCACCTGGTTTATCTTAGTGACGATTTCCTCAAAAGTACCAGGTCTTTTACGACTCGTCAGAGTCTTTAACTTTTGCTTTAGGCGTTGTTTGGCGGATTTAGAAGGTCGGCAACCTACTTTCCCATCAGATTCTGAATGTGAAAGCCTAATATGGTACAGTTTGTCGCTCCTCCCACTTTGCTCTTCTTACGGTTTATAGTTAGACCTAGCTTACCCTCGACGAATCTCGTGGTTGTCTCGAAGACTCTCTGACCCGCGCGAATACTCTTCACAAAGATGACGAAGTCATCCGCATACCGGATGAAACGATGTCCTCTCTGTTCAAGTTCGCGGTCTAATCTATTAAGATATATGTTTGCGAGGAGCGGTGAGAGTGGGCCTCCTTGCGGAGCACCCTTAGTCGTCTCGATATATATATCTTTGTCTAGGATTCCCGAGCGTAGGAACTTCCAGATTAATTTTAATACATGTTGTTCTGGAATGAATTCCTCGAGAAAGGCTTGGAGTCTTTGGTGATGGATGGTGTCGAAGTAACTTTTAAGGTCACATTCGACGGCCACTTTGAACCCCTCTTCGTAATACTGCTGGGCTTGCTCGATTGCCTGGTGGGTATTTCTGCCCTTCCTGTAACCGTAACTGTGATTCGAGAAGTGCGGGTCTATGATCGGCTCAATGATTTGAAGGATTGCCTGTTGGATTGTACGGTCTATGACCGTCGGGATTCCAAGGTTCCTTTTCGAGCCGTCCGGTTTGGGAATCGCAACTCGTTTGACGGGCTGTGGTTTATAGGAGCCATCTAGGATGGATTCTCTGATTTCTGGCATATGTTCTTCAAGGTGCATGTGAAGTTCATATACCGTCATTCCATCAATTCCCGGTACACCTTTGTTCTTGCGAACCTTTTCATAGGCTGACCATATATTGTTTTCTGCGATGATTCTATCAATGATTCTGATACCATCTTGTTCTCTCATATCCATGTCGACATCCTGAGCACTTCTATATATCTTTCGGTTTCCAACCTATCCTTCTATAGACAGCCACCTTTTCGGTCAATACCACGATGTTTTCTGCTCTCTCGCGGATGTCTCCACCTCCTTGTTTTCCAAGATTTTAGATTGTTCGGTCCTTCACTCCCGTAAGGGAGCTACTATGACTTCTGCTGACTTCTCACAATTCATCTCTCTATCACTAGAGGGATTGCTGATACGACAGCCCTTGTGAGACCTCCCCGGGTAAGGACGATAACCTTCTTCTCATGTAACTGCTATATTTACTGTACAAGGTTCGGGCAGTATTGGACTTCGTTATGCATTGCTAACTCATCCACCTTGATTCAGCCTTCTATATAGTTTCTGTTCGTCAGTTCGAGAATTTGCGTCCGACTTCCTTCAGATTCCTCCTCACGGAGGACACCCTTGTCATTCGCTAACAGTTCCTACTGCCAAGCCTGTAGTGGACTTTCACCACCAAGTTATCGCCCATGCCGGGCGCACAACGAAAAAACCTGAGTCCGCGTGCAGACTCAGGTTTTTGTATATACTACTGGCTTTGAATAGCGGGATCCGACCGTCAGCACTACGATACTTCCAAGCAGTAGCGCGATCCCCACCCACGAATTCCACGTGAACACTTCTCCTACTACTACAACTCCTAAAATAGCAGCAGTCGTCGGTTCAGCAAGGGATAAGGTGAGTGCAGAGCTTGAAGGAATCTTTCGCAGTCCGGTCGTATAGAATACATAAGCAAGCGTTGTCGTGCCAATTCCGAGATACAGCAGAATTGCGGCATTGATAGGTTCCACTGTCCACGCCGCTCCGTTGATGAAATAGAAAGGAGTTAGCAACAGCGCCGCCATACTAAATGTCATCGCTACAGCTGAGACTGCATCGTGCTTCGCAACAAGTGCTTTGCTCGACATCGTGTAGATGGCAAAAACGATTCCTGCCCCTAACGACAATAGCACACCCACTGGATTGACCGTCACCGTACCCGAATTCAAGAACAAGAAGACACAGCCGACTAAAGCGAACAGTGTTGAGATCAACCAGACACGCGTCGGACGTTGTTGAAAGATACTCCACTCTACAAGACCAGAAAATACTGGCGCACTTCCGATGGCGACTACACTGGCGATGGCCACACCGGTCAGTTTGACGCTACTAAAGAATAGCATCTGGAACAGGCCAATACAGATTGCTGCAAGTAATGTCTCTTTCCAAGACCACTGTTTTAAATTGATTTTACGAAGGACTAGCAAAGGAATAAGTAGTGTCAGACCGCCTACTGCTGAGCGAGCTGCTGCCACAACAAATGGATGAGCGTCTGGTGGTAGAAACGTCTGAGCCGTCCCCGTTGTTCCCCACAAAATCGCTCCAAGCAATACAAGTAAATATGGTAAACTAGACAATGAAATCGCTCCTTGCCAAAGTGGTTCGTCCTATTCAGTATACAAGGAGGTCTGTTCGCATGTATAGAACGATTGAAGAAACCGCCGCTTACCTCCAGATGCCAGAGGAGCAGGTTCGGCGTTATGTGCTTGAAAAACGAATCAAGGCCGTCCATGACGGTGACCAATTTCTAATTAACGACGAGCAATTCAACCGTCATTTTGAGCAACTAGAGCAAGTAAAAGCTTTGATTGATGAATGGCGCAACACACCCATTCCTGAAGATCCCGACATTAAAGATGAAGATTGATCCCAACTACAGAGTAGTTGGGATTTTTACTGTTCCCCCTATTCGCAATCCTTTTGCAATTCCGGATATTCCGCAAAGCCTTTTTATTCACTTTAAACCTCCTTATAATAAGTAAATGCCTATATAGGTAATTGTCAGAATAGTGATATGATTTGGAGGTTTATGAAATGGAAACTACGAAAAAACGTGGGTTCATTCTACGTTCACTCGATGGGATCGAAGCAGTTGGTAACAAATTGCCACATCCGGTCACACTTTTTGCTCTTTTCTCCGTCATCATCTTAGTCCTTTCCGCTATCTTCTCGACACTTGGTGTCAGTGTAGAAGATCCAATGAATCCGGGCGAGACGTTAACGGTTAAAAACTTATTGAACTCGGAAGGAATTCTTTACCTGTTCGAGAGCATGGTCACGAACTTCACAGGATTTGCTCCTCTTGGAACAGTACTTGTGACGATGCTTGGTATCGGTCTTGCGGAACGCTCTGGTTTAATCAGTGCAGCACTTCGCGGATTGGTCACATCAGTACCTAAACAATTGTTAACAGCTGCTCTAGTATTCGGTGGCGTTATGTCTTCTATGGCTGCCGATGCAGGGTACGTAGTATTAACACCACTTGGTGCAGTGCTATTTGCAGGTATGGGTCGTCACCCACTTGCAGGTCTTGCTGCTGCATTCGCTGGGGTTTCTGGTGGATTCAGTGCGAACTTGCTACTGACGTCACTCGATCCACTTCTAGGTGGATTGACGCAAGATGCTGCCGCTATTCTAAATCCTGAATATGCAGAAACTATTAATTATGCGATGAACTACTACTTCATGATTGCTTCTGTATTCATGATTACAATCGTCGGTACACTTGTTACTGAGAAAATTGTAGAACCACGTCTTGGAGTTTATAAAGGAGACGTGAAAGAAGAAGTCGATTACTTGTCTCCACTGGAGAAAAAAGGTCTTTGGGGCGCATTGATTTCAATCATTATCGTCTCAATCGGTCTAGCACTTCTTGTCATCCCATCTTGGGGACCACTTCGTGCTGGCGCTGAGAACTTAGTAGATGCACCGTTCTTCCATGTACTAGTTCCAGTTATCTTGATTCTGTTCATCGTACCTGGTTTCGTATACGGGAAGATCACGAAAGCGATTCAAAATGACAAGGATGTTGCGAATCAGTTATCTGAAACAATGGAGACGATGGGATCTTATATCGTCCTAGCATTTGTAGCGGCTCAGTTCGTTGCGTACTTCACGACATCGAACTTAGGTCTTGTCCTAGCAGTTAACGGTGCAGAATTATTGGAGAGCACTGGTTTTACTGGTTATCCATTAATTATTGCGTTCCTATTGATCACAGGTTTCATCAACTTGTTTATTGGTAGTGCTTCTGCAAAATGGGCGATTATGGCTCCAGTCTTCGTTCCTATCATGATGGACCTTGGTTACACACCAGAATTGACCCAAGTCGTCTACCGTATTGCCGATTCTTCAACGAACATCATCTCTCCATTGATGCCATACTTCGCAATCGTTATTGCGTTTGCTCAGAAGTATGACAAGAAGGTCGGAATTGGAACGCTTATCGCTACAATGCTTCCATATTCCATTGCGTTCTTCATCGTCTGGACAATCATGTTGTTCGTTTGGATGGCACTTGGTATCGACCTCGGACCTGGTTCTGGAATCTATATGCCACAAGAATAGAACATCTAAACTGCAGTCTCGCTCGAATTGTCGGGTGTGGCTGCAGTTTTTTGTCGAAAATTTGAGAAGTTAGGTCACTTCTTCCAATTAGGTCCACTGCCCTCTTTTCAGATTATTCAATCAGTGATAAAGTAACGTCTAGAGGGGGAATCGAACAACATGAAGAAATGGCTTTTAGCAGCAGCGGCTGTTGGCATGCTTGCAGGCTGCCAAGATGACAACGAGACAACGCAACCGAAAGAAACAGAAGGTCCTTCTTCTGAAGTGGAACAGAAAATCGAAGAGGCATTGGGTACAGATGTAGCCATTCCTACTTTGAATAACCACGAAATCGGCTTAGCGTATTTAGAAGAAGGTGTGCAACAAGCAGACCAAACGTCCGCACACTTGATCTACCAAACAACGAAAAAGCCTATGGAAGGCTTAACTGCTGAGACTTGGGGCAAACAAAACGACGTGGAAGTCTTACACGGAGAACTGTTCAAAGATGCACCATTAGTTGAACTAGACATCTATCCAGAGACATACGGAACTCTAGACAATGCTGAAAAACGAGAAATTGCAGGCGAAGAAGTGGACTATTCACTGATTCCGGGATCTACTCGCAGTACAGCGTACATTGGCTTTGACAAAGAAGGCGCGGGCTACATGATTCAGTATCATTTGGCACAGAACCAATCTGTTGAAGAAGCGTTCTCATTTGCCGAGCAAATCATTGAAGGTTTGAACTAAAAAAATCCTTGTCTTCTCACACGTGTGGGGAGGACAAGGATTTTTTGTGTGGGTTTGATGGTGCTCTCCACATCTAAATCATATCGAGTTGCGAACTTCATTTGAGAAGCCTCTTAGCTGAGAGCGCTTGGAAAAGACACGCTTATCTGTGGGAGTGGCCATCAGAATCCTCGCGGCATACCAAAGCTTGCGCTTTGGCCTCCGCTGCGGGTTCTTCAAACCACTCTGAAGCCACGGAACGCGCATCTTTTCCTTCACACTCACCTCTATTGAAAGCTGCAAAGAATGTTGTGAAAAAGCGTGCCGTAGATCTTGGGGCTGTTTCCTGAAGGATCAGGTCGATGCCGGATATCACCCGTGTCGCTTCACCGGTGAAGCGATTGGGAAGATTCGGCACGGCCCTTTTGGAAACAGCCCCAAGTCAGGCACGATTTTAACATTAAAGCGACGCTCTCCACATCTAGGTGATATCGAGTTGCGAACGCCTTCCACATCTAAGTGAAATCGAGTTGCACAGGCTAGAAGCACACTCAAAAATCGAACGCACCCTATGAGGCACAAAACGCCTCACAGGGCACGCCCGATTCCCGAGGAGCTTCTGGGCGAGCCTGTTCCACATCTAAAAGTTAAATCGAGATCATGAACCCCGCCCGCTTGCCGATGATCTCAGCGTAGTCTTCGACCATAACGCTAGCTGTAGGATACATACCAGCCCCTGGTCCGACGAGAGTCAAAGTGCCGATGTAGTTCGTGTCGACAGCGACGGCGTTGTTTACTCCTTCGATGGCATAAAGAGGATGATCCGGCCCTACAAGCTGTGGACCGACTGATGCTTCTAAACGGCCGTCTGGATGCCGGACAATTTCTGCCACATGACGGTAGCGTAACCCTTCCTGCTCAGCGCGTTTTACATCTTCTAATGTAATCGTATCGATTCCTCTGACTTCTACTTCCTCGCGCTCCGGCTGTTCTTCAAATGCCAGTGCACTCAAAATCATCAGCTTGTGAAAGGCATCCATACCAGATACGTCATTGTAGGGGTCCGCTTCTGCGTAGCCAAGAGCCTGCGCATCACGAAGCGCCTCGTCGAATGCACTGTTATCTGTGCGCATAGACGTCAAAATGTAATTCGATGTCCCGTTCAAGATCCCCTGGATGCGCTGCACAGAATTCACCTGCAACAGGTTCTTCAGTGTCTTGATGACAGGAACACCACCAGCTGTCGTTGCTTCGTACCCGATATACACGCCTTTTGATTTTGCTCGTTCATGCAAATCGATGTGGTAGCGAGAGAACATCACTTTGTTCGCCGTGATGACATGACAACCCTTGTCGATAGCACGGCACAAATAACCGTATGCGGGTTCTTCTCCTACAATGGCTTCAAACACGACTTGCAATCCTGGGATGGCTAAGATGTCGTCGAAGTTATCCGTGATGAGTACGCCTGGCGTGTCTGGACGCGGTTTTTCTAGATCGTTCACCAGGATCGCACCGACTTCAATGTCGAGGCCGAGTGAGCGGTGAAGCTCTTCTCGTTTGTCCTGTAAGATCCGGTAGATACCTTGTCCCACCGTTCCATATCCTAAAATTGCTGCGCGTAATTTTGCCATGTTCATTCCTCCAACTCGGTGCGTCCATTCGCCGTATTATTTTTCCTATTCTAGAGGAAGCTATGAAAGAAAACAAGAAAAATCTTTCTCTAGAGTACAATTGTTTTTCTTATACGGACAAATCAGACCGGAAGAGCGGCCTTTTTCACAGCTTGCAATCCAACATCTAATGCTTCTAGAATGTCGTCAATGTGCTCGAGGCCAATCGATAGGCGCACTAGTTCCGGTGTCACACCCGTCCGTGCTAGTTCTTCCCCTTCGCCTAGTTGTTGATGTGTTGTAGAAGCCGGATGGATGATCAGGGATTTCGCATCCCCAACGTTCGCCACGTGTGAGAACAACGGAATCGAGTCAATCAGTAAACGTCCTGCTTCTTTTCCGCCTTTTACCCCAAACGTCAAGATTGAGCCGGCTCCTTGTGACAAGTACTTCTTCGCTAGCTCATGCGATGGATGCTCTTCAAGCCCAGGATAGTTCACCCACTCTACTTCCTCGTGCTGCTTCAAGTAATCTGCTACTGCTTGCGCATTTTCATTGTGCTTCGGGACACGTAAGTGAAGTGTCTCTAGTCCTTGCAGGAAAGAAAATGCTGCTTCAGGACTCAGTGCTGGTCCAAAATCACGCAACAACTGCACGCGAAGTCGAATCGCAAAAGCCACCTGCGGTACATCGATGCCGTAACGAAGTCCGTGATACGTCACATCTGGCTCTGTGTATCCTGGGAACTTCTCAGAGTTCCAGTCGAAGTTGCCTCCATCTACAACCACCCCACCAATCGTCGTCCCATGCCCACCGATCCATTTCGTAGCTGAATGGATAACGACATGCGCACCGTGACGAATCGGCTGTGTGCCATAAGGCGTTGCGAATGTGTTATCGATGAGTAGGGGCACTCCCACGTCATTTGCCACACGAGCTACCCCTTCAATATCGAGGACATTCAGGCTCGGGTTCCCAATCGTCTCTGCGAAAAATCCTTTCGTCTTAGAAGTCACCGCCGCGCGGAAATTCTCAGGATTAGTCGAATCCACAAACTTCACCGTGATTCCATAGCGAGGTAAAGTGTGTGCGAACAGATTGTACGTGCCACCGTATAGGTTCGAAGCTGCGACAATCTCATCGCCTGCTCCGGCAATATTTAAAATCGAAAATGCGATAGCGGACATACCAGAAGATAACGCCACAGCAGCCGTCCCGCCTTCTAGCTGTGCCACACGCTGTTCAAACACGTCTACTGTCGGATTTCCAATACGTGTGTAGATGTTCCCCGCTTCTTTTAATGCAAATAAGTTCTGTGCGTGCTCCGTGCTTTGGAAAACAAATGATGTCGTCTTGTGGATCGGTACCGCCCGTGAACCGGTCACTGGATCTGGCTGTTGGCCTCCGTGAAGTAGAATCGTTTCTGGTCGTAAGTTTGTCATAATAACTTCCTCCTTTGTGTGTCAGATCAGACATCCAGAGAGGAAGTGACAATACAAAAGCCCCTCTTCAATTAAGAAGAGGGGCGAATGCTTGTCCTCCTCTTATCTTCCAGATCAACAATTGATCTGTAGGAATTAGCACCTTTCCAAGCAAAATTGCTTGTTGGTTGCCGGGCTTCGCAGGGCCTAGTCCCTCCGCCACTCTGGATAAGAGTCATATACGTCTGTCTGTTGCATTGAAGTATAAAACAGCTGGGAATCGTCTGTCAACCACCGATTTGAAATTTTCTGTTTTTTCAGCTGAAAATCGCTTGCCAAACACTCTGAATTGCGAAACAATAGACGATGAGACCTTCGGTTACCGAAGAATCTAAGGAGGATTTTCGAATGACAACCCAATTCCAAGAGTATACATATGAACGTCCAGATATGTCTGCTCTGAAAACGAAAGCACACGAAGCCTTGGAAGCATTTAAAAAAGCCTCTTCTTATGAGGAGCAAAATGAAGCTATTCAAACTTTGAACCAGCTGCGCGCTGACTTCTCGACGATGGCCAATCTTGTCTACATTCGTGCTTCTATCGATACGAATGACGACTTCTATCAAAGTGAGCGCGACTACTTTGATGAAATCTCACCAGAGATGGAAGAAATCGTGACAGAGTATTACAAAGCATTGATTGACTCGCCTTTCCGCTCCGACCTTGAAGAGCGTTGGGGACAACAATTATTCGACCTTGCAGAGTTCCAGATCAAATCATTCTCTCCTGAGATTATGCCGCTACTACAGAAAGAGAACAAACTGGCTTCTGATTACTCGAAACTGGTTGCTTCTGCACAAGTGGAATTTAATGGCGAGACGTTGACTCTTGCACAACTTGGACCGTTTGCAGAATCTACAGACCGCGATACACGCAAAAAGGCAAAAGAAGCTTCTTTTGGTTTTTTCGCATCCCATTCCGACAAATTTGATGCCATCTATGACGAGCTTGTCAAAGTTCGTACGGAAATTGCACACAAGATGGGCTACAAAAACTTCGTCGAGCTTGGTTATGTCCGCATGAACCGGATCGATTACAATGCAGAGATGGTCAAGACGTTCCGCGACCAAGTCCGCGATTACATCGTACCGGTAGCTACAAAACTTTATGAAAAACAGGCAAAACGCATTGGTGTTGAGAAATTGAAGCACTATGACGAACCTTTGACTTTCTTGACTGGAAACGCGACTCCACAAGGTTCTCCAGAATGGATCATTGATGGCGGGAAAAAGATGTACGAAGAACTGTCTCCTGAGACAAACGAGTTCTTCCAGTTCATGCTTGACCGCAACTTAATGGATTTAGTTGCGAAAAAAGGTAAAGAAGCAGGCGGTTACTGTACGTTCATCGAGAACTACGACTCTCCGTTCATCTTCTCGAACTTTAACGGAACATCAGGCGACATCGACGTGTTAACACACGAAGCGGGTCACGCGTTCCAAGTGTATTCTAGCCGCAACATCGGAATTCCTGAGTATATCTGGCCGACTTTTGAGTCTGCAGAGATCCACTCGATGAGTATGGAATTCTTCACATGGCCGTGGATGGAGAACTTCTTCAAAGACCAGACAGAGAAATACAAATACTCACACTTGATGAGCGGTCTGTTGTTCTTGCCATACGGTGTAGCAGTTGATGAATTCCAACACGTCGTCTATGAGAATCCGGAGATGACTCCAGCTGAGCGTAAAGCTGCGTGGAAAAAGATTGAGCAGACGTACTTGCCTCACCGTGATTACGATGGCAATCCTTATTTAGAAGAAGGTGCATTCTGGCAGCGTCAAGGCCATATCTATGCGTCTCCATTCTATTACATCGACTACACACTAGCTCAGATCTGCGCGTTCCAATTCTGGAAACGCTCACGTGAAGATTTCGACGGTGCATGGAAAGATTATCTGTACCTATGTACTCTAGGTGGGTCCCTTCCATTCACAAAGCTTGTTGAAGCAGCCAACCTCAAATCTCCATTTGAACCAGGCAGCATCGAAGGTGTTGTGGAAGAAATTGAAGCGTATCTGAACAGTGTGGATGACGAATCTTTATAACAATTCTTTAGGCAGGTCCAGTGCGGACTTGCCTATTGTCTTCTCTGTCTACTACACTAGAGCGTAGGAACTTCGAATTTAAAGGAGAGAAACGCAAATGACACCCAATCAAGAGCTATATGAGTATTTACAAAAACACACGTGGGACTTAACGGAAGAATGGTATGCAGCTCTAGATAAAGAAGCTACTAGCGGGGTCTATGCATCGAATGATGCCACTGTTATAGAGACAATCAAGCAACAAAACCACGGCTTTCATGAACGCTTTTGTAAAGTATTTGTAGAAGATGAAGCTACCTTTTTAAAGGAATTTGAGGCATGGGTCCTTGAAATCGCTCGAGATCCCGAACACCTCAATACGCCACTGCACCATATTTTGCAGGAATTCTTTAACACGCAACAACAATACATTCACTTATTGTATAGATACGAACGACAAGCAAATAACCTGTCTCACGATACAGTTCAAGAATGGATTGCCACAGTCATTAAAACTTTTAGTAGATTAATGACCTGGTTCACAGAGGAGCATCACAACTATTCGTTATCCAAACTTCGAGCACAGCAAGAGATGATCAACGAACTAAGTACACCTGTTATCTCACTAAGTAGAGGAGTGGCACTCTTGCCTTTAGTTGGTGATATCGACACAAATCGTGCCAAATATATCTTCGAAAACGCTTTGACTCAATGTACACAAAAACGTGTGGAAAGCTTACTGATCGATATTTCTGGAGTTGCTATCATCGATACGATGGTCGCTCAACAAATTTTCCAACTAATCGAGGCACTTCGTTTGCTCGGCGTAAAATCTACTTTGTCTGGTATTCGACCAGAGATTGCGCAAACGGCTGTTCAACTAGGCATCAGCTTCCAAGACGTCAATACGATTTCTACAATTGAGCGCGCAGTTCAGCGCTTATTTACTGAAAAATAACAAGGGGGCCATCCTGGCTATGAAACAAACGCTAATCGAGCGCCTGACGCGCTACGCTAAAATTGATACGCAGTCCGACGCTGCAAGTACATCCACGCCTTCTACTGAAGGACAATGGGACTTGCTTCGCTTACTTGAACAAGAGCTTCAATCAATGGGAATGACCGAAATCACATTAGATGGCAATGGATATTTGTTTGCCACTCTTCCTGCCACTACGGAAAAAGACGTTCCGACTATCGGCTTCTTAGCTCACGTCGATACAGCGACAGATTACACAGGTAAAGACGTGAAACCACAGATTGTCGAAAACTATGACGGGCAAGATTTGGTCTTAAATGCAGCCACAACTATGAAAGTTGCCGATTTCCCTGAATTGACTAAATACAAAGGGCACACCTTGATGACGACAGACGGTACAACGCTTCTTGGTGCTGACAACAAGGCTGGGATTGCTATCATTTTGACGGCGATGGACTACTTCTTAAAGCATCCTGAGATTGAGCACGGAAAGATCCGTGTCGGCTTCACACCTGATGAAGAAATCGGCCGCGGACCTCACAAGTTCGATGTTGCTGCATTCGGTGCCGACTATGCCTACACGATGGATGGCGGTCCTCTTGGCGAACTTCAATACGAAAGTTTCAATGCAGCAGGCGCTCGCGTGACGACACACGGCGTGAGCGTTCACCCAGGCTCTGCAAAAGACAAAATGGTCAATGCCATCACAATGGCGATGAAGTTCCAGTCGCATATGCCTCCTCAGGAGGTTCCAGAAAAAACAGATGGGTACGAAGGCTTTATTCACTTGATGGATATCCACGGTAAAGTCGAGAAAACCGTGATGGATTACATCATCCGTGACTTCGACAAAGTGAAGTTTGAAGAGAAGAAACAACGTTTCCATGATGCAGCAGGAGCGATTCGCGCACAGTACGGAGACAATGCAATTGAAGTGGAGCTAAATGATCAATACTACAACATGGGTGAAAAAATCACGCCAGTTATGGAAATTGTCGATCATGTGAAAGCTATCATGGAAGATTTAGAAATCGAACCACTCATCATTCCGATTCGGGGGGGAACTGACGGTTCTCAACTTTCGTATATGGGAATGCCGACACCAAACATCTTTACTGGCGGTGAAAACTACCACGGAAAATTTGAATACATCTCGATTGAAAATATGGAAAAAGCAACTCAAGTTGTACAAGAAATCATCAAGCGCGCTGCATTGAAGTAACGAAAGGGCGGGACGGAGATGAAGGCTATTGGTCTAGGAATTGTTGCCGCCTTATTTTTTGCGGTGACGTTCGTATTGAATCATGCGATGGAACTATCAGGTGGGAGCTGGATGTGGAGCGCGTCGTTGCGCTACTTCTTTATGGCGCCCTTTCTACTAGTCATCGTGTGGATGCGCGGTGGCATTTCATCTTTAGTAGGTGACATGAAGATTTCGCCACGCCCTTGGCTCATCTGGAGCTTTGTCGGCTTCGTCTTGTTCTACGCTCCCCTTACCTATGCGGCAGCCTTTGGTCCTGGATGGCTCGTTGCGGGCATGTGGCAGCTGACGATTGTTGCAGGAATTTTACTGGCTCCTCTCTTTCTTTCGAACGAAGGAAATCGTGAAGTGATTCCTCGCGCTGCGCTATTCATTTCTGGAGTGATCTTACTAGGTATTTTCCTGCTTCACCTTCCCCAAGCGGAATCCGTTCCGGTAGCGACGTTACTGCTAGGATCCCTTCCAGTCATGGTGGCAGCATTCGCTTATCCTCTTGGAAATCGAAAGATGATGCAGCACGTCGGTAGTCGTCTAGATTCCTATCAACGCGTTCTTGGGATGACGATAGCATCGCTCCCTGCATGGATTCTACTAGCCGGCTATGCTTGGATGACAGTCGGTCTTCCTTCTGGAAGTCAAGTATTGCAGTCCTTCTTTGTCGGCGTAAGTTCCGGAGTCATTGCGACTGTGTTGTTCTTCATGGCGACGGATATGGTTCGCCACAGCCAAAGTCGATTGGCGAGTGTTGAAGCTACACAATCGACAGAGATTTTGTTCGTGGTAGCTGGCGAGATGCTGCTATTGCAGCTCCCTCTTCCTGCACCCATTGCACTTGCAGGCATGGGAATTATCGTTCTTGGCCTTCTCGCCCACAGTCTACATACTATTTGGGAGCAAAAACAAAAACTTCATACGACCTCAAACCACATATCTTAATAGATATGTGGTTTTTGTTTGACAAACTTTATACAGAGGGTGTACATTCAGAGTACTCACGGGTACTCACAAAAGGAGGAGAGACATGACGGAGCAAGAACTACGATCACGCATCTTATTTGCGGCATTAGAAACCTTTGGTAGAGAAGGCTTTTTCGAAGCTAAGATGCTGACCATTGCTCGACTCGCAAAAATATCAAAGTCTACTCTATACGCTATGTTCCCTTCGAAAGAAGAGCTCTATACCGATATGATGAAGTTCACGTTTTCTATGTATTTAACAACAGTTGAACGCCATATCCAAAACCAGCGCACATTTCCAGAGACGCTTCAAGCCATCTCGCAAGAGCACCTTCAGAATATCTGGAAGCAACGTCACCGGTCAGGAATGTATCTGCAACTCAATCATAAACATGAGGAAGCGATGAATGCATTGATGGACTTCATCGAGGCGTATATTGAGTTGATTGGTCAGTTTTTCGAGCAGCACGGGATTGAAAATGCCGCCACTAAGGCCAGACTTTATGTAGGCATGCTCGATAGTTTTAGAAATGAGATTTTCATGGATCCTTCGTTCAACGAAGAACGCTTAAAAGAGATCCGTCAGCAGATTGACCAGATTGTCATTACAGGATTTTAAAGGAGGAGACGTAATGAATTGGATTACAAGATTCAGTCTACGTAACGCCGTTGCCGTATTTATATTCGCATTTTTACTAATTTTACTCGGTTTGTTTTCATTCAGCCGTCTGAAAATTGATTTACCACCAAACATTGAGTTCCCGCAACTTTCCGCACAAATCGTCTATCCAGGCGCATCTCCCGATGATGTCAACGAGCAAGTCATCACACCGCTCGAGCAAGCATTTGAAGGATTAGAAGGTGTGCAAGAGATTCAAAGCGCGTCTTATGACACAATTGGTGTCATTAACTTGGTGTTCCCTTTTGATACTGATTTAGATCGACTTGAGCAACAAGCGGATACTGCGATTGCAGAAGCCGGTATACCTGAGGAAGCAACTGTTGAAATCAGTCGCCTCTCATTTGGTGCTTTCCCGATTTTCAACATCTCACTTTTCGCTGAAGAAGGCGTCAATTTAGATGAGTTGCTCGACACCGATGTCATTCCGGAACTCTCGAAAATTCCGGGTGTGAACTCCGTATCTGTCGGGGGTCTAACGGATTCAGAACTTCAAATCACCGTAGACCAGGCAGCTGCGGAGCAGTTAGTGTGATGATCGGATTCTTGATGTTAATAGGGATTGTAACGACAAATGCCATTGTTATGGTGGACCGAATCAACCAGAACCGCTACGATAAAGGAATGCCGATTCGGGAAGCATTAGTGGAAGCTGGAAAGACGCGTCTGCGTCCGATCTTGATGACCGCATTTGCTACAATTGCGGCGTTGATTCCTCTTGCGCTCACTACATCTTCTGGAACGTTGATTTCAAAAGGACTGGCTATTACCGTAATCGGTGGATTGACGTCATCTACATTGTTAACACTGATCATTGTGCCTGTAATTTATGAATTCTTCTTCCGAGATGTACGCCACGAAACAAAAAAAGCATGAAAATAAGAGGCTGGGACAAATCCCAGTAAAGGGAGTTTCTCGTTATATGAGAAACTCCGTTTTGTATGTTCTATTGTGTGTAGGGGAAGCGTTCCGCGGGCGCGGGCTGAGCCAAGGTCTCAGCTTCCGCTTGTAATCCCGCTGGAGTCACCCCTACACACTTTTAATTTTGTTACCTTTAACTTCATTTTTATAATTAAATAAGTTATGTCCCAGCCTCTTTCGTTTTGTGTCTCACTTTTGAGGGGGGCGAGACAATCGTGTCCTTTTTGGAGAAAAGCACGACGGCTTGTTGACCTTATGGTAATGATAATCATTTTCAATTATAAAGTCAAGCACAGTTCTAAAAAATCTTTTATACTGAAGCTATGTTAACTACTTCTCAGCGCCATCAACTAACTCAATACAGTGTCTACCTGCAGCCGGCTGGCCCTGTCCTCTTTCATACAGGAGAATGGAAAGAGCATCTGACAAACGTTCAAGAAATCATCCAGGCGCCTCACAAAACCGCAGCAGCGTCCTATCTTACACGCCGTCTTGGTCTGTTTTTATCGATGCAATTTTGGAATCTAACTCTTTATGACGAGAGATGGGTAGGAGATGTGGAAGATCTGCAGTGGTTGCTGGTCCGTGAATATGGGAATCCGGCTATTAGTGCCTTTGTACAGGAAGAGCACTATGTTCCCCTACAAAGTGACGCGGAACGGCGTCAAGCTGTAGAAGCTATCTGGAGCCTAGCTGAAATCGTAATCTCGTCTCTTTCACCCTCATCTGCTATCCAACAGATTCACTGGGAGAATATATTTGGATATACGGTTTGGCATTATTCCGTCTTTCTTCAGCAAGCCGATTTATGGGAAAAGGCGTTAAAGGACTGGATGTTACTACAAGAGGCGGATTTAGGAAAAGGGGCGGCGAAGTTCTCCGAGTTTGTTGCGGGAAGATCCGCTGTAGATTTGACTCGCGTGCCAGTTCGATCAACTTGTTGTCTTGCAAAAGATATTCCTGGGCAACTCAAATGTGGATTTTGTCCAATCGATTAGGAGGAAAAAAGATGCCAGTTATTGCGTATTTGAACTTTAATGGAAACACAGAAGAAGCTGTACGCTTCTATCATGAGGTGTTTGCTACGGAAGCTCCTCACATTCAATACTTCCGAGACATGCCAGGACATGAAGCGGATTCTGAGCTAGGAAATCGGGTTCTTCACGCTCGAATCACGGTTCATGGTTCGCCACTTTTCTTTTCAGACTCGATGCCTCAAAACCCAGTCACCCACGGGGACGGAATCACTTTGGCTATCGTCAACGATGATGCCGAGCTATTGATACAACAGTTCAATAAGCTTGCGGAAAAAGGGCGTGTCCTCATGCCAATCCAAGAAACGTTTTGGAGCAAAGCTTATGGAATCGTACAAGATCACTACGGAATCCAGTGGCAATTCAGCCATGAAGTCTCGGAATAACGAAAGGCAGCTCACGTGAGCTGCCTTTTTTATACGTCTTTATTCGCCGTATCCCGAATCTCTTCTCGGTGCGCGTAGATATTCTGAAGAATCGATTTCACCACTGCATACGCCGGAATTGCTAAAATAATTCCCCAAAGACCTGCGAGGCTTCCAGCAGACAGTATGATGGTGATAACCGTCAGCGGATGGATATCGAGTGATTTCCCCATAACATTCGGTGTAATCAGATTGCTCTCAATCTGTTGAGCCACTAACATGATGATAGCGACCCAGACAGCCATAATCGGATCTTGAATAAAGGCAATAATCATCGCCGGAATGACCGCAAGATAAGGACCTAAAAACGGGATGACGTTCGTCAGCATACCAAATAAAGCAAGCAGTAAAGCATAGTCCAGGTCGATGATCCAGTACCCAATCAACAACATGACTCCTACCAAGAAACTAACCAATAGTTGTCCTTGTATGTACGTTTTTAATGTCTCATCGATATCTGCAAGCGTTTTACGTATCCACGTCTTGCGTTCGCCTCTAAAGAACTTAGCAACAAATGGCGCAAATTTCTCATGGTCTTTCAACATATAGATTAAGAAGAATGGCACTAATACCAACATAAAAATTCCTTGGAACAATCCTTGGAAGAAGTTGATCAATAACGTCCCACCTGAAACCGCAAATTCATTTGCTCGGCCTACTGCATCTTGAATCGACTTTTGCATTGCCTCAGGCAAGCGATCCCGTTGTTCAAGAACATATTCCGTCATCGCTTCTACTTCTTTAACAATGGCAGGACCATTATCCACCGCGTCATTGATTTGCTTCGTTAGTGCTGGTCCAACTACGGAAGTAAAGCCTGCAATCAAAGCAAGCAAGATAAGAATCACCGTCGTAATGGACCCCCAACGAGGCATCCCTTTCTTCTCAATCAGTTTCACAAGTGGTCGTGCCAGATAGAACAACACACCCCCGATTAGAAGCGGCAAGAAGATAGTTCGCAAAATTACAAAGAACGGATTGAAAATCGCTTGCACTTCAACAATCATTCGGATGATCACAAGAGTCAGTAAAATCGCGATTCCTACTTGAAACCATAGTTTTTTAGTCATTTTGTTTTCTCCTTTGGTTTCGGATCGACTTTATCGATGTCTTGTCGTAACAAGATAAAGCCAATGAGTGCTGATAACAGGGAAGCTCCAATAGTGATCAACACTTTATTGTAAAACGTTACATCCGGATGATCTCGTAAAATCAGTACAGAGAAAAATGCAGAGATCACCATGATTGGAATCAACCATTTCAGTTTTTTCATGTTTGCTCCTCCCAATCGCTCCCTGCGACTTCTTGAACCGTTCGCTCTACTTCTGCTCGAGTCATTTTTTCACGCCCATGTTTCATGGCGTCCATCGTCTTGTGAGCAAACGTTAAAGGCAGCTGGCAGAATAAGCGGATGCTCCGTTTGGAGATGTCCTCCATATAAGCATCGGCTTTTGCCAAATTGTCTTCCGCGTAAGCGAACATGTCAGCACGCGTCCACTGCTTCGGAAAATAGCCGACTCCACGTTCTGAGTCTTCTTCTTGATTGCGCAAGATATTGACCGCTTGTAACCCTCTACCATAACCTATTGCGAGATCTCGGTCTGTCCGAATTCCCGAATCCCATTCCCACATGTCCGATAGCATGACACCTACAAGACCCGCCACATAATAAGTATAGTCATCTAAGTCTTCTTGCGTCTCCACTTTCCATTCTTTCAGTGCCCATTTGGCCATTCCTTCAGCCATTTCAGCAGTTGCTAGCTGCATTCGAGTTCTGGCTCCTGCTGGGCAATAAGCGACCCAGTCAGCTAAGCGAAGCGTAACTTCTGGCATCAAGTGTTGAATCGGTTCAAGTGCTTGTAAATACGCCTCTTCATCAAAAGATGTTTCTAGTAGACTGGCTGTCTTTGTTAAAATGGTTGCTTTTAGTTCTTTAGGGATGTCTTCATGATCTTCTATTTCATCAATTGCACGCATGCATAGATAAGCTGAAGCGACAGCTTTCTTTAAATCGCGCTGCAAAAAAGTAATCGGTATATAGAACGTGCGACTCGTTTCTTTTAAAACGCGCATCGCATCACGTGTTTCTGGACTGGCCTTCACAAAAATCCTCCATTCTCCACTATCGTAACTCTTATTGTATCAAAAAACCCCTCCATACGGAGAGGTTAGCGTAAATAGCGTTGTTCAAACTCATGAACTGGTAAGGGGTGAGAGAAATAAAAACCTTGTCCTTTTGTACAGCCGTTTTGTAATAAGAACTCGGCTTGTTCTTCACGTTCGACCCCTTCTGCTACAAGTTCAAATCCTAGATTTCGGCCCATTTCAATAATCGTCTTAACCAAGGTGGCTTGCCCTTTATTGTGAGGGATTTCTTGGATGAAAGACTTATCGATTTTGATGAAGTCGATAGGTAATTGATTTAAGATGCCTAGAGACGAATAGCCGGTTCCAAAGTCATCGATATAAATACTCACACCGAGTTGCCGCATCTCAAACAGAATCGGAACGGCTGCCTCTACGTTCTGGACCATACCCTCTGTCAATTCAATCCCGAGAAGATTCGGTGTAATCCCACTTTCCAAAAGAAGCAACTGCAAGCGGTCCATAAAATCGGCCACTTCCAGTTGAGCACTCGAGACATTGACCGCTACACGCAGAGGTGTTCCCGCTTCCTCCCATAACTTCACTTGATGAATCGCTTGTTTCAATACCCAGTCTCCAATGGGAACAATCTGGCCGGACTCTTCAGCAATAGGAATAAATTCAGCAGGTGAGATCTCCCCTAAAATCGGATGATGCCAACGGATGAGTGCTTCAGCACCTTGAACACTATGGGACATTAAGGAGACTTTTGCCTGGTAATAGAGCTCAAACTCTTGAAACTCGAGTGCCCGTTTTAAGTCGTGCTCAATCCGAAGCTTCCGCTTTTGAAGCTCTTCATTTTCACGTATATAAAACTGAATGTTGTTCTTTCCTTTTCGCTTGGCTCGTTTCAGAGCGGCATTTGCCTTGGACAGAAGACTATTGACGTTTTTCGCATCATCCGGATAAAGTGCTACCCCAATACTAACACTGACGAACAATTCGTCTTCAGCTGTGTGAAACGGTGTATGGAATGATTCCATGAATTGATTGATTTTCAACTGCATGGCTTCTCGGTCATGATGAGGATAGGCGATAATAAACTCATCTCCCCCGTACCGCGCCATCAAAGTATCGTGGCCAAAATACATTGGCATCCGCTCCGCTATCAGCTGTAATATCTCGTCTCCCGTCTCAAACCCTAGCATATCGTTAATAAACTTCAAACGGTCTACGTTGAAGTAAATGATAGCAAGTTGATCGTCTTCTTCACCTTCCTCAATTCGCATCTCGAGCTGACGATTGAAGTACATTTGGTTCGGCAACTGCGTTAAAGTGTCCGTCATAGCAATTCTACTCATCGTCTCTTGTAGCTCGATTTCCTTTGAAAAGTCAAATGTAACCCCTACGATTCGAGTAATCTTACCCTCATCATTCCGAATCGGCTCTCCGATTGACCGGATATGAGCGATAGAGCGGTCTTTTTTATACAGTCTCCATTCCACTTCAGACCGTTCGCCTCTAAGTAGCTTTTCCAGGTGCCGTTCAACAATGTACTTGTCACTTTCTAATGCTTTGGTCAGCCATATCTGATAGTCGCTTTCGATTTCTTGTTGCGAGTAGCCAAAGAGCTCTAAAATTCCTGTCGAAACTTTTAATTTCTCTCGCTCTAAATCAATGCTCCAGATCCAGGCACTGCTATTAAAATACAAAGCATCGAGTTCTCGCTGAATATCTTCTAGCTCTTTGCGTTTTATCTCCATCTCTTCAATCGACAGACGCTGCTGGTCTGATAACTTGCGCCGACTCGCAAACAACCAACCAAGTACTACTCCTACAGCGCCTGCTCCTACCACGTCAATCACGATATGATAAGTATCGACATTAGCCCAAAAAAAGGCATAGAAAAAGGCAGCAACAGACAGCACAAGACCAAAAACCAGCATAGATGTTTTGATCGTCATGTGAATGTCACCGCCTTACGAGCTTTTATTCTCAGTTTAACGGAATTTAACTCTCTTGAATAGAGGGAATTGTCAGTCAATAAAATTGTATTGTACCAGCCATTCCCCATCTTGCTGCACAATTCCTACTCCTCGAGCTCCACTAGCTATCAGACGTTGCTGCGCTTCTGTATCGGCCATAGGCACAGTTTGAACTGTCCCCACCTCCGGAGTGTGGTGAAAATCACGTACAAAAATATAGCGCAGCTTACCTCCATATTTTACTTTCAACGCTCCAATAGACATTCCTAATTGGAACTTGTCTTTCATACTTGCAATATTGAATGGAGCTACAGTAGCGCATACATAGCGATAAGGAGCGGATTGGAGACGTTCCATCCACCATGCTCCCATCTGCTTTTGAAGGCCATGACCTTGATAAGAAGGATCTACTAACGAAATTTCTGAATAAATGACGTCTTTCCACTCGTCTAATGGTATTCCCACATCTTTTGCTAGATGTTCTTCATCTTCAGGAGTATAGAGAAAAGCGCGAGCCGCCACCAACTGGTCATTTACCCAGACACCCGCAAACAGTTCTTGATGCAAAATGATTCGGATCTCGTCCTGTGTCAACTTTTGAAGTTGGTCTACTTGCTCCAAATTGGCAGCCACTCGGTCTTGAAGTTGTTCAATGTCTTCTAGATGCTGCACATTCAAAAGTGTCATATGAAGCCCGTCTCTGTCGAACCTCATCACACATCCCCCTGACCAATTGTAGTGCGTCGCACTGTCAATTCTTCCAAAACGCTTTCATCTACGTCTACTCCAAGTCCTGCTTGATCGTTCAGCGCGATGAATGGCACGTCATAATGCAGGTTCCCAATATCTTTTGAGAACTTTAGAGGTCCTGTCAATTCCACACTTGAAAACACTTTTTTCGCGAACGCCACGTGGAATCCTGCTGCAGATCCGACTGACGACTCGACCATAGAACCGATCTGACAATCGAGTCCTGCCATCTCCGCCATATGAGCAAGTTTGACAGCTGGATAGATACCGCCACACTTCATTAGTTTGATGTTCACTTTATGCGCTGCCCCTTGTTGAATGACTTGACGCATCTCGCGCTTTGACTTCATTCCTTCATCAATCATTAGAGGAATCGTAGACTTCGCTTTGATTTCGACCATTCCTTCAATATCGTCTGCTTTCACCGGCTGCTCCAGCCAGTCAATGTTCAAGCCTTTCATCAGTTCGACGGCCTGCAAAGTAGACGATGCATTGACCCAGCCTTGGTTGACATCTACACGGATGGCAATGTCGTCTCCAACGGCCTCACGAACGGCACGAATACGAGCTACGTCACTTAGCACATCGCGACCGACTTTCATTTTGAACGAGCTGTATCCTTGCTCCATCCGTTCACGTGCTTCTTCTGCCATCGCAGTTGGCTCACCGATACTTAATACGTGAGTGATCGGGAAACGTTCATGATAACGTCCACCAATCAAATCGTAGACAGGGACCCCTAGCTTTTTACCGACAGCATCGAAACAAGCAATATCCAGAGCCGCTTTTGCTGCTGGAGCTTGATAAACGAGAGAATCCATTAAGTCATGCAGTGCTTCAAAGTGCATTGGGTTGTGTCCAATAAGAGCAGGTGCCAACGAATGCTCGATTAAAGCAAAGGTACTCTCCCAAGACTCTCCTGTTACGTGATCGTCTGCTACGGCCTCCCCGTATCCTACAATTCCTTCATCGGTCGTGATTTTGACAATCAGCGAAGGCATGTCGGCATAACTGTGATAGCTGACAACGAATGGCGTAATTAGAGGTAGTCGAATGGCATACAAATCAATTTTAGTAATTTTCATTTTATCTCGTCCTTTACAAAGAAATAGGTTTAATTTATAGTTGTCGTTAAATAGTCGTTATATAAGTGGAAAGAGTTGATTTTTATGGCATTAACCGTTGCTGTAGTTAGTTCGGAACTATTTGCTCCAAGAATTCGTGAATTATCTTCTGAATTCTCAGATATCCATTTTATTTATTATACGTATAAACATTCAACTGAAGCAAGAGCCATCGCCAGCGAATTACCAAATGTAGATGCTGTATTTTTCGCAGGTACTTTCCCCTATTACCATGCAAAAGCAGTACTAGAAGAGAAAGAGGTACCTGTATACGTCATGCGTCAAGATGAAGCGGTCGTTACCGCCACGTTGTTGCAGGCAGGCTGGTTGTATCATGTCAGTCCTTCTGAAATCTCCATCGATTTGACCGATCCTGTGCTGATTCATGAAATCGTAGAAGAAATCTCACCAGGAGATGCACTGGGGACCGTCTTACAGATCGACCCGAACATCTCCCAACGAGCTGTAGTACAGTTTCACTCCCACTCACAGCAAAGTAGGAAAACGAAAGTGGCCATCACAAGCATCCATGCTGTCCATGAAGAACTGATCCAAAAAGGCTACCGCTCTGTCTACATGCGAGAACTGAAACGTACGTTGGCACGCGCACTCGCTCAGACGGCATACTTGGCACGATTGACCAAGAGTCAAAAAGCAGAGCCTGCTGTCATGTTAATCAGTAAGCAACATGCAGATGATCCGTTTAATGCAACCATTCGACGTCATGTTCAAGGCTCGTGGTTTCCATACAACGACGATACCGTCCAGTTCATTACTACACGTAAGCATGTTGAACACGTTCTAAGTCAATCCGAGTTTCGGGAATTTCTAGAAACCTCGAAAGCTCGCACTGGGATCGGCTACGGTCTAGACATTTTGACTGCCACTCGTCATGCAGAAGATGCACTGGACTTCAGTGAAGAAGGTGGCATCTATGTGATGGATGCTCAGAAGAGTTTGTCGAGTCCCTTGTCTTCTGAACGCATTACACTGCAGTTGACTCAGCCCAACCAAGTAATGCTCGCAAAACAGATGGGTCTAAGTCCAGCAAACTTGTCACGCCTGCTTCGTTTTTATGAAATTCATCCTTCTAATCAGTTCACTGCACAAGATTTAGAGATGTACTTAGGTGTCACGCGCAGATCAACAGAACGCATCATCAAGAAGTGTGTGGATCATAAGTTAGTCATGGCTACAGGAGAAGAAATGACCTATCAACAAGGGCGACCTCGCACAATTTATACGTTTACATTACCTGATTTTCTTACTCGATAACAAAATCCGACCCGTAATAGGTCGGATTTCTTTTATGCATTTTGTAATGCAGTTTGTTGACGTATTTTAACAATCGTAAATCCAGTAAATGCATAGATAATCGACAACAATGGCACCACAAAGTTCAACACAGCGTATGGGGCATATTCAAATGCACCAACCCCAAGTGTTCCTAGAATGAAGACACCACATGTGTTCCACGGGAAGAACACCGAAGTCAACGTCCCTCCGTCCTCAAGCGCTCTAGACAGATTGCGAGAATCCAAGCCCATCTTCTCATAGCTCTCAGCAAACATACGCGCAGGTACTACAATCGAGATATATTGCTCCGAACATGTCGCATTTGTAGTAATAGCTGCCGCAATCGTTGTAGCAACTAGAGATCCCGCTGATTTAGCTAAGCGTAGAATGTGGTTCATAATGGATTGCAACATACCAGAATACTCTAGAATCCCCCCGAATGTCATAGCTACAATCGTCATCGAGACGGTGTACATCATCGAATCCAGTCCACCCCGGTTAAACAAGTCATCAACTAGAGCATTTCCACTGTCAATCACATAACCAGCTTGCAGGGCAGATACTGCATCTGCTAAAGAACCACCTTGAACAAAGATTTGAGCAAGTACACCAAGTACGATCCCTACAATCAGTGCGGGAATAGCCGGCACTTTAAAGGCAACAAGCACAATAACAGCAAGTGGAATCAACAACAACCATGCAGAAATATCAAACTGTTGATTCAACTCGATGATTGTTTGATTGATAGCTTGTTGATCGATGGCTCCATTTGCATAGTTCTGACCGAGTACCCAGTAAACAGCAAGCGCAATGATGATTCCCGGTATTGTTGTATAGAGCATGTGGCGAATATGTACAAATAAATCCGTTCCTGTTAATCCAGAAGCCAAGTTCGTCGTGTCCGATAATGGGGACATCTTGTCTCCAAAGTAAGCTCCTGAGATGACAGCTCCCGCAATCATCGGTGCTGGAATTCCCATACTAAGACCAATCCCCATACCAGCTACACCAATCGTCCCCATCGTCGACCAAGAACTACCGATTGCCAATGATACGACCGCACAAATCACGGTAATGGTTACTAAGAAAAAGGCTGGAGAAATAATTTTCAGGCCGTAAAAAATCATCGTGGCCACGACGCCGCTTCCTATCCAAGCCCCAATTGTAAGCCCTACCAAAATAATGATGACGACAGCTGGAAGCGCTAAGCGAATCCCCTTATACATCATCTCTTCAATTTCCGCCCATTTAAAACCATGCTTCCAAGCTACGATCGCCGCAATGGACGTTCCGATAATTAGCGGAATATGCGGACCCTGTTCAAGCTCTACGATAGTATAAAACATCACTAAAATCATTAATACCAGTGGCAAGATAGCCCATCCTAGCGCCATGTCTTTTTTCTCAATTTTTGGTTTCTCCATACAAACACCCCTTTGTCGTTAATATGTCGTTAATGGAGTAATCATATAAGTGTGACAGAATTTTGTCAATATAAAAATAAGACATCGTTTTGTGAACGATGTCTCTCTTTTTATTTTGCAGCTCGACGTAGTACACTTGCTAATACACGTGAAGCCTGAGGCAAGATAGATGTATCAAACGACATGTCCGGGTGATGCAGACCATGCGTCATTCCTGCTCCAACTCCAATCATAGCTGCTTTAATTTCTGGTCGACGAATCGTGTAAAAATGGAAATCGTCGCTTCCCGACGTTTGGATCTCCGGCTCCAAAACAGAATCGCCCACTTCATCCAAGATCCCCTGACGAGCCAGCTCAGCTGCTTCCTTATCCACTTCTGCTCCTGGTGTCATATCCTGCCACTCCCACTCGATGGTGACATCAAACTGCTGGCCTATAGCACGTAACTTTCGCTCCACTTGTTCTTTGATTTCTGTCAGCACGTCATTTTTCTGGGCACGAGCATCAATTGCAAAGGAAGCTTGTCCTGGAATAATATTCAAGCTGTCTCCACCTGCATGAATGTTCGTCAGCTTTACAGAGTACGATTCAAAAGGTGAGAAGTAAATGCTTTTTAGCATCTGATGGATAGCAAAACTGACATCAATACTGTTCTTTCCTTGATGAGGACGAGCGCCGTGCGCATCTACCCCGTTGATCTTTCCTTGTAAAAACATCGCCGCTCCATGATGAATAGCTGGCGAATACTTTCCGTACTCGAGTTCTTCTGATGGTCGCAGATGCACACCAAATAAGTGCGTCACGCCGTCCACTGCTCCTCGGTCAATCATAGAGTTGGCCCCATTGCCTTTTTCTTCAGCTGGCTGGAAGATAAAACGGATGGTCTTCGAAAACGATTCGTCCTTCACTTCTACTAGAGCTCCTAGTACCATGGCCATATTAGCATCATGCCCACAGGAGTGATTCGCTTGGAACACACCATTTACTTCTTGCCACAACGCATCGATATCTGCACGAATGGCAATCACTTCTTGTCCTTCTCCTATTTCTGCGACAAGTCCTGTCACGTCCTCAAACGTACGGTAGCGCACGTCCAACTCGTCCATAATCTGCGCTAGCTTATTCGTCGTCTTAATCTCTTTCCAACTGACTTCTGCATTCGTATGAAAATGATGATACCATTCTAAGATTTGCTGTTCTCTGCTCATCGTCTTCCCCCGTGTCTCGTTTTTGTATCGCTCGCGTTCCGTGCTATACTAGTTCTGATGATAATTTGAAATGGAGGACTTTTCAATGGCGAAAACAGGTTACTTTTTAATGGAATCTGGCGACAAGCTAGAATTCGAACTTTTTCCAAACGAAGCACCGAACACAGTAGCAAACTTTGAGCAGCTTGCAAACTCTGGTTTTTATGACGGCGTAATTTTCCACCGCGTAATTCCAGGATTCGTTTCTCAAGGTGGAGACCCAACTGGTACAGGTATGGGCGGTAGCGGCAAAACAATCAAATGTGAGACTGAAGGCAACCCACACAAGCACGAGCCAGGCAGCCTATCAATGGCACACGCAGGCCGTGATACAGGCTCTAGCCAGTTCTTCATCGTTCACGAGTCTCAACCACATTTAGACGGCGTTCATACAGTATTCGGGAAATTGACTTCTGGTTTAGAAGCAGCCCGCAGTATGTCAAACGGCGACAAAATGAAAGAAGTTCGTGTAAACGGCTAAACCACAAAAAACCAGTTCAGGCAGCTGCCTGAACTGGTTTTATTCATTTACTAAGAGACGGTTGAGATAACTTGTCGCTTCTTTTGCTGGCAGTGGTTTAGAAAAATAATATCCTTGCATCACCATGCATTCTCTAAGTTGTAGGTAATGCACTTGCGCTTTAGTTTCTACTCCTTCCGCTACTAAGTCTATGCCCAGTCGTAGATATGTATCTCAAACCACGTTTCTAGTGGGGGGTAGTATTGTTCAATGACGTGACTTTTTTGAGAGGTTGCAACTGAGACATAGGCGTTATAAATATCCGTTTCCAATGTTTCCGGAAAGGCTTCCCAAATAGTCTCTCCAAGTAGCTCTTTTTTGGTACGACGAAGAAGACAAGCGGCTTGATCGTTCAGATACACGAATCGCCAATCTGTATCCAATGCATAAAAGGCATCCGTCATACTTTCTAACACATCATAAACTTCTCGGCGTTGTTGTTCTTCTAATGTGATATTTCGATGCGAGATAACCGCCGCCACTACTTTCTCATTTTCTTTTAATGGTGTGACTCGCATCAAATACCAACGATTTTCTTGGGGAGAAGGGCATGCATAGCTCGAATCGTAAAAAGCCAGTTTGCCATCAAGTACGGCTTGTATACCATTTACTTCTTCTAAAGAGCCAGCGTCTGTCAATATCGAAAGATAGTTGCGATGGATGTCTGTATAGTCTGGAGCTGCGCCATTTTGACGCGCAAATCTCTTCCAAGCTGCATTGGTAGCGTAAATTATACCGTCTGTATCTATTAGCGCAATATTTTCTTGAAATGCATCTAACAGAGCCTGCTGCATCTTCTCCCCTCCTTTTGTCCCATTGTACTTCTCATTTCAGCGTTTGTAATCTTTTAGTGAGGACAAAAAAATAGCCTTCTCTTCATTCATGTAGTGAATAAGAAAAGGCTAGGTAAGATTAGTTGGCATATGCTGTGATTTCACGGTTGAATAGTACAAATCCTTCCTTGTCCGAGTCTAATAAACAACGACGTGCTACGAGTTGGTGCGCCGCATCGATACGAATTTTCACTTCGTCTGTAGTGCGCTGCTTCAAATTGGTTAGTCCTTCTGACAATTGCTCCACTTCAGTTGACGTTTTCAAGTCAAAAATATTTTCTCCTGTAAACAACGGAGCTGTCTCTACTTGATTGAGATGGTAGAGGTCCCACTCCGGGTTTGTATATAAAATGGTGCCGTCAGGGGCGACAATGGCCGCTTGATCCATTAACACTTCCATAAAGTTTTGTATAAAAAATCCGATTTTCTCCATTACCCTCACTCCTGCTAGATCCTTGTGTTGCGGTGGATCATATCCCGCTTAATTATTATTAGTATAGCCTTATTTGCAATTGTTTAAACGTTTGTGTATAATAAGCCACTTTTCTGACAAATTGGAAATAACTAGGCATAAAAAAAACTCCCCCAAGGAGGGAGAGTTGAGTCAGGAAATTAGTTCACGTCCGCTGTTTCAAGTGCAGCTAAACGCTCTTCCACTTGCTCTGGAGTCATGTTGTGCTCGACTACATAGCGGTTACGTGGATGCGTACGGCACTCGTGCGAACAAGAGCGCATGTATTTGTGTTCATTTTCTTCTGAGCATAGGATTTTGTCGTTACATTCTGGGTTAGCACAGTTCACGTAGCGCTCACATGGCGTGCCGTCAAAGATGTCTTTTCCGACAATTACGTGTTCTACGCGGTTGATTGGCACCGCAATGCGATTATCAAATACGTACATTTGACCATCCCATAGCTGTCCTTTTACTTCAGGGTCTGTTCCGTATGTGTGAATACCACCGTGTAATTGGCTTACATCTTCAAAGCCTTCACGTTTCAACCAGCCAGAGAACTTTTCACAGCGGATACCGCCTGTGCAATACGTCAAAATCTTTTTGCCTTCGAGCTTGTCTTTGTTGTCTTTGATCCATTGTGGCAGATCACGGAAGTTGCGAATATCTGGACGTACCGATCCACGGAAGTGGCCAAGGTCGTACTCATAGTCATTACGAGCATCTAAAACGATTGTATCTTCTTGTTGCATCTGCTCGTAGAACTCTTTAGGTGACAAATACGTTCCCGTCAATTCATTCGGGTTGATATCGTCTTCTAGACCTAAATGAACGATTTCTTTCTTTGCACGGACGTGCATCTTTTTGAATGCATGACCTTCTGCATCATCCATTTTCCACATGATGTCTTTGAAGCGCTCGTCGTTGTTCATCATTTCCATATAAGCATCAGTCTGCTCGATTGTACCAGAGCATGTACCGTTGATTCCTTCGTGAGAGACAAGGATACGGCCTTTCAAGCCAATCTCCTTACATGCTGCTAAATGTTCTGCAGCAAATGTTTCCGGGTCTTCGATTGCGACATATTTATAATAAAGTAATACACGATACTGTTCCATTTTCGTTTGTTCCACCTTTAGTTTTATTCATCATAGTAGTATATCAAAAGTTCATCAAAATTTCTAGATGAATTCCTTATTTTGTAGGCGGAACACCAAATGTTCAAATTTTTGTTGAAAATGCTGATTGGCTTCTTTGCTGCGCTTCTTAGGACCTTTCATTCGCCCACCAGCCTGCCGAATCTTTTTGGCCAAATGACGGCGTTCAAGCATTCCTAAGATGTTGTCGTTCGTGTATTCATAACCGTTCTGATCGATGACGTACCCACCGCGAGCAAGGACCATGGCCGCGAGCCCGTAGTCTTGGGTCACGACAATATCTCCTTTATCCATATGATTGACGAGTACGAAATCCACGGCGTCTGCCCCTTTCGAGACGGTAATCGTCTCTGCTCCGGGACGCTCCATTACATGAGCTGTGTCACAAATTAACAGCACGGGGACACCTAGTTTCTGTCCGCTTTCAATTACTTCGGTGACGACAGGACAGCCGTCTGCATCTACTAAAATGCGCATGGCGCCTCCTCCTATCCTATCTGAAAGTAGGTCGAGCTCGTCCCACTTGCTGATTTCTTTACTCGCAGTTGTGCCGGAATGGCAGCCTGTAATTCTTTGACGTGCGAGATGACACCAATCAAACGGCCTGTTCGCTGCAATTGCACGAGAGCTTCGATGGCTTTTTGAAGGGATTCTTCATCAAGAGATCCAAATCCTTCATCAATAAACATCGTATCAATCTGAATCCCGCCGTTCATTTCTTGCATCACATCCGCCATTCCAAGCGCTAAGCTGAGCGAAGCATGGAACTTCTCGCCACCAGACAAGCTCTTGACATCACGGAACTGGCCCGTATACCCGTCGTAGACGTCCAGTTGCAGGCCACTCTGCTTGCCGTGACTCTCTTGGCGATCACTTCGAACCAAGCGGAACTGACCTCCTGATAGAGTTTCCAGGCGCTGATTCGCTGCTTCCGTGATCTGTTCCAAATACGCAATGAGCATGTAGCGCTCGAAGGATAACTTTTTGGTATTCTGTCCCCGAAGCGCATCATAAAGAGCCGTCGTAGTAGCGAGCTTCGCTTCCGTATCGCCCATTTTTTCTTTAAGGATATTCAGTTGCGAGATAAGACGTTCGGTCGCTTGGATTTTACTTTGCAGTGACTGAGACAGTTCTTTGAGCCCGTCCCATGTGGCTTTCGCCTCGATTACTTTTTGTTGCTGATCTTCAAGAGGTAGTTCTTCTTGATGCCCTTCTAATTCGCGCTCAAGAATTGTGCGTTCCGTAGCCACTTGGTGTACTTGTTTGTCGTAATCCTCAATGTCTTGCTTGAAGCGAATCAGCTCATTTTCAGGAACGACTGCTTGTTGGAAATCGGCTTCCTGACTAAATCCTTGTTCCTCAAGGGCTCGTTGCCAAGCTGTTGTAGTGCGCTCCTGTTCAGCAGTTAATTCCTGAAGTTGGTTGCGTTCCCATGCCGTCTGCTGCTGCAGTAACTGGAAGGCGTCTTTAAGCTGGCTATAGCGCTCTTGTAGTCGTTGCCACTCCTGCATCACTTGCTGAACTTGCTGCTGCTTATCTGCCAAATGGCGTTTCGTTTCATCTAATGCGTTATCGTCTGTTTGATCTCCTAACGCTTGTAACTGACCTTTGAGACGTTGCCATTCTTCTGACAGCGAGGCAAGCTTCCATTGTTTCTCCGGAAGTTGTTCTTTCAATTGCTTTTGTTGTGCGCGAAGTGGACGACCTTCTGCCATGCAAGCATCGGCTTGCTGCTGCTTCTGGCTGAGTTCTTCAATCAGGTGTTGCTGACGATTTAGCTGATTTCCCAACTCTGCCCTCTGCTCTATGACTTCAGCATGTGCTACTTCGAACGAGCGAATGTCTTGTTGCAAACGTTCCTGTTCAATCGTTAAACGCAACTGACGAGCCGTCGCTTCTTGAAGCCGCTTCTCTACTGTAGCCTGTGCATCATGCGACACACGGTCTGCTGATACTGCTGGTGCCGGGTGCTCCGTTGAACCACATACTGGGCAAGCCTGCCCCTCGTGGAGATGTGTCACAAGCTGCAGTGCGAGTTCATTTGCTTGTTGCTGCTGCACTTCTTGCCATGCTTTTGCTGCAAGTTCTTTGCTGCGAGTGGCTTCTGCTAAATCCACATTCAGTTTCTCAAGCTGCTTCTTTTGATTTTCATACTGTCCAACTTGTTGCAACTGCTCTTTGATTGTTGTAAGTTTTGCCGTTTCTTCTGGTAATGTCTTGCTCTCGTCCTGCAGCTGTTGGTATTGATCGACCAAATACTGCAGCCGCTCATCAATTTGCTGTAGCTGCTGTTCCAATTGTTCGACTTCAGTACGCTGTTGCTGCTGAGTCGTGGCTAGGCGACGTTCTTGCAAGACAAGTTGTTGCCGTTCCTCCAGTTGCGCAATCCGTTGCTGCAGTTGGTCCACTTCTAGACGAAGCTCGTGGCGCGCTTCTTCTTGCCCTTTCGCTGTCTGATACTCTGTGTCTGTTTTTTGGAACGCTTCTGTCGTTTGGTTCAGGCGTTTTTCTAAGTCTGCCACTTGCTCGCTTTTCGACGCCACCTGTTGCACAGCTTTTTGCCCAGCTTCATAGACATGATGAATCTGCTGAGCACGCTGTGCTACTTCTAAACGAGTGCGTACCTGTTCGATTAGTGGACGTTGTTTTACAAGCTTCTCCTCTTTTTCGATTAGTTCGGCTAAACGAGTTCGTTTTGCAACCATCCACTCGAGTTGCTGCAGAAGCTTTTGTTCGGATTGAAAGTGAGACCACGCCTGCTGTTCCTGCTCAATGGACTGCGTGTACTCTGTCTGCGCCGTTTCGAGTCCTGCTCCAAATGCCGCGTCAATTTGGTAGAGATTCGGTTCCGCCTGACGGAACGTCTCTTGCTCCGGATAAAGTCCTGCCGCTTGATTGACGAGCGTCGCGAGTACCGCCCGGTGTTGCTGTGAGGAATCTAAGAGCTGCTGACGACGTTCTTTCAAGAAGTCGTTCATTTTCTGGAACCGCTCTGTGCGGAATAGTTTCCTGAGAATGACTTCTTTTTGATCGGTCGACGACGTCAAAAACTTCCGGAACTCTCCTTGAGGTAGCATGACAATCTGATGGAACTGATCTGCAGTCATCCCTACGAGTTCCAGCAGTTTCGTATTGATTTCTCTTACCGTGTAACGTTCAACAAGAGGGATATCTCCTTCTTCTGTCTGCTCAACGAGCTCGTACTTCTCTCCCGTCGCTGTTTTGTTGCCTGCTTTGACGTGAGCCATCTGACGGAAGATACGAATGGTCTTGCCTCGTACTTCAAATGTCAGCTCGACAGCTGTATGCAAATCGTCCGGTGCAAAGTCGCTTCGTAACATGCGAGTGTCTTGACGGTCTTCTCCACTTCCGGTGCCAAACAAAGCGAAAGACAATGCATCAAAGATACTCGTCTTTCCTGCTCCCGTAGGACCTGCAATTACAAACAATGTATGCGGGTTCAGCTCAGAAAAGTCGATAGTCTCTTGCTCCCGGTAAGGTCCAAAAGCCGTCATTTTTAAATATAAAGGACGCATCAGTTGTCCCCCTCCTTCTCAGCATAATGCCAAGCTTCTTGGAAGAGCTCGGTCATCGCATCGTCTGGTTCATGACTTGTGATTTCTTGTAAAAAGGCCGTGAACAGGGCCTTCTCGCTGAGCTGCTGGCGTTCTATTAAAGGTACTGCTTGCTGCGAATCGAAAGAGAGCAACTGACGCTCGACATGTAAGGTGTTTGGGTATACCGTACGCAGTTGTTCCATTGGTGACAAGATAGGACCTTCATCGAGCAGTTTGACGATGACGTAATCGTCACTGATTGTGTGTTGCAACAAGTCTTGTAATTTCCCTTCAACTCGGCGCATAGCCCGACGTGGTGTCAGAGCAACTGATTCAATCTGTACAGATCCATCAGCAGCAAGTTCTACAAAGAGGACACCTTTTTCTGCTCCTGCTTCAGACAAGGCATAGATCATCGGACTACCGGAAAACCGGATATGGTCCATCCCGCAATGATGCGCTCGATGCAAGTGACCCAGGGCCGTATAATGGAACTTCTGAAACAACTGGGCAGATACATATTCCGCTCCTCCGATGGCTAAAGGACGCTCAGCTTCACTCGTATTATCTTCCGGCTCCCCGTAAGGCGTCACGAATGCATGACCTACAAATACGTGACGTACTCCTTCTTCAAGAGGTATACATGTATCAAGGATACGCTCCATCGCTTGTTGGTGATTCATAGACTGCTCTTCTTCTAATCGAAACTTGACCTGTGCAGGATCGAGGTAAGGGACTAAGTGAAAGTCTACGGGTCCTGCAGCATCTTCTAGACGAACCTTTTGCTGTCCAGGTACCCAGTCACCTACAAGATGTAGTCCTGAGGATTTCATGAAGCTCGACCCGAAATGCACACGCCCGGGACTGTCGTGATTCCCTGTCACCGCAAGAAACGGAATGTTGCGTACTTCTACCACCTCATGGAGCCACTCACCAAATAATTGAATCGCCTCGACTGGTGGGATGGCGCGGTCATAGATATCGCCCGCCATGATAATGACGTCGGGGCGTTGCTCGTCAATGACACGTAGCATTTCCCACAACATATGACGCTGATCATCAAGTAGTGATATTCCCTGTAACCATTTTCCTAAATGCCAATCGGCTGTATGTAAAATTTTCATGTGATGTCTCCTTCTGTAAACCCATTTTTCATTCGGTTCTTTCCTATATGAATATAATAGTTTTTCTATACAAAATGCTCTATACAGAATGCAATATACTTGTTACTATGAAATTTGAAAAGGAGGTTCTTATTATGTCAGCAGAAATTTATCAGATTATTGCCATAATTATCTATATGGTTGCGATGCTTGTTATCGGTTATTATGCGTACCGTAAAACAACCAACCTGAACGACTATATGCTTGGAGGACGTGATTTAGGTCCCGCTGTAACCGCTTTAAGTGCTGGGGCTGCAGATATGTCCGCTTGGCTACTCATGGGTCTACCTGGCGCTATCTATCTTTCAGGTCTAACGAGTGCATGGATTGCTATCGGTCTTACAATTGGGGCTTACTTGAACTGGGTGTTTGTTGCACCACGCCTTCGTGTCTATACAGAAGTTTCTAGTAACTCGATTACAATTCCAAGTTATTTAGACAACCGTCTAAAAGGGAAATCCGCGTTACTTCGTATTGCTTCAGGTATCATCATTTTACTATTCTTTACGTTCTATGTATCGTCTGGAATGGTAGCAGGTGGGAAATTCTTTGAAAGCTCGTTCGGCTTAGATTACCATACTGGTTTACTGATCGTTTCAGCAGTTGTAGTAGCCTACACGTTATTTGGTGGCTTCCTTGCTGTAAGTTACACAGATTTCTTACAAGGTCTGATGATGTTCATCGCCTTGATTCTTGTACCAGCCATCGGAATCATCGCCTTAGGTGGATTCGGTGAAACGGTTGATGCGATTCAAGCCGTTGAACCAAATCACTTCAGCTTATTTGCAGGAACTACAGTACTTGGTATCATCTCGACAGCCGCTTGGGGTCTTGGCTACTTTGGTCAACCTCATATCATCGTTCGTTTCATGGCAATCAAGTCGGCTCGTGAAGCCAAATCAGCTCGCCGTATCGGGATCGGTTGGATGATCTTCAGCTTGCTTGGTGCTATCGCTACAGCATTAGTTGGGGTCGCGTACTTTAACCAAGCTGGTCAAACACCACTTGACAAAGCTACAGCAGAAACGGTATTCATCTTATTAGGTCAAGCTGTCTTCCATCCGTTCATCGCTGGTCTAATGCTTGCAGCTATTTTAGCAGCTATCATGAGTACAATTTCTTCTCAATTAATCGTTACTTCTTCTGCACTAGTTGAAGACTTGTACAAGAAAGTCATCAAATCAGACGCAGAAGATAAAACATATGTACTTTATGGACGTATCGCTGTATTAGCAGTTTCTATCTTTGCAGGATTCCTTGCTTGGGAACAAAATGAGACCATCTTAGGTCTAGTTGAGTTTGCATGGGCAGGATTTGGTGCTTCATTCGGACCGGTCATCCTACTTTCTCTTTACTGGAGAAAACTGACATCTCAAGGCGCTCTTGCTGGTATGATCACAGGTGCTATCGTGGTAGTCGTATGGGCTAACATCGAAGTACTAAAATCAGCTATGTATGAAATCGTACCTGGTTTCATCTTGAGCTTAATCGTAGCAGTTGTAGTAAGTATAATCACTTACAAACCAAACCCAGCTATCGAAGAAGAATTCAATGAAACAAATCGTTTAATTAATGAAAACAAATAAGGTTTATAAAGCTCTCGCTTCGGCGGGAGCTTTTTTTATGACAGTTGTCATGTCAGATTGCTTACATCTGTTTCTACTAGCTGGTCCTAATTTTTCGTATGCTTACTGTAGAAGATTTCGTACAGGAGGCATCACATGGACAAACAGCGCATTCGCGAGCTTCGTAAGCAAGTGGCTCCCTTTGAAAAATCACAACTTAATAAAAGTATTTTCCAAGTCATCAATACCATCCCGCCCCTCTTTTTAGTTTGGGCACTTGCGTATCTGGCCTTTGATATTTCGGTATGGTTAAGTGTAGGACTGGCTGTAATCGCAGCAGGCTTCATGGTTCGCACATTCATCATCTTCCATGATTGCACACACGGATCGTTCTTTAAAAACAAAAAAGCCAACAACATCATGGGGAACATCACAGGAATCTTGACGTTATTCGCTTACGAAAAGTGGAAACGTGAACATTCGATTCACCATGCTACAAGCAGTAACCTCGACAAACGAGGAACAGGCGACATGTGGGTCATGACAGTAGAAGAGTACACAGAAGCGACACCAGGACAACGTCTTGCTTACCGCTTGTACCGCAACCCGCTTGTCATGTTCGGCCTTGGACCTATCTACTTGTTCTTGGTATCAAGCCGCATTAACCGTAAGGATGCGCGCCCAAAAGAACGTTGGAACACACACTTTATTACATTAGCTGTTGTTGTACTTTACACACTTGCTGGATTCTTACTTGGATGGAAAGAGTTCGCTATCATTCAAGGAACAACTGTTTATGTAGCCGGCGTACTCGGCATCTGGTTGTTCTACGTACAGCATCAGTTTGAAGATTCGTATTTTGAAGAAGAAGCAGAATGGGATTACGTAAAAGCTGCAGTAGACGGCAGCTCGTACTACCAGCTTCCAAAAGTTCTTCAGTGGTTGACTGGAAACATCGGCTACCACCACGTGCATCACTTGAGCCCACGTGTACCGAATTATTTACTAGAAGAAGCGCACGAGAAAACACCACCGCTTCAAAAAGCGACGACGATCACTTTGGCAACGAGCTTGACTTCATTGAAGTTCCGTCTGTATGACGAGGCTGCTAAGACATTCATCTCGTTCAAAGATTGGAAACAGCGTCAAATGAGCACTCGCACAACGACTTCTTAAGTCAAAGGCTGACCCTTCCCCTATACTGAAGAACACTCTATACTAGAGGAAGCAGAGTAGTGCTTGCCTGGTCACTCTGTGGCCAGGCTATTTTTTATGGGGGGTGGACACATGCCGAAATGGTATCAGCTGTTCCCACGGTCTCCATGGCTCAGTCTGTATGCCTGGATCGTGTTCTGTGTCCTGCCTTTCTTCTTCTTGTTCCGCTCAACTGGTTGGGAAGAGATTGTTCTAGGACTTAGTTTACTTGGATTGTTTTTCTTATTGTATCGCTTCTCCTTTTTCTTAAAAGGCACGCTTTTTTACATTGCCGTGCTACTTGAAATTGCAGTAGCCTCCGCAATGACCTTGCTGTTTGGCTACGTCTATCTGAGTATTTTCTTATCATTTTTCATTGGCTTTATTGAAAGTAAGGCCCGCTTTTTCGTACTTTACGGGATTCATATTTTAGCCGTTACACTTAGCGTTGTCTTCGGCTTTTTCTTAGAATTTGAAGTGTTCATGTCGTACTTGCCTTTCTTGATCATCAGCTTGATTGGGATTGTATTATTGCCGTTTGCCACGTTCTCTAAAGCTCGTCAGGATTATTTGACCGGTGAATTAGAGGATGCCCATGACAAGATTGCGCGTATGAGTGTCATAGAAGAACGCCAGCGTATTGCTCGTGACTTGCACGATACGCTCGGACAGAAACTGTCTTTGATTGGATTAAAAAGTGAGCTGGCTTCAAAATTAATGGATAAGGATCCAGAGCGAGCAAAGAAAGAGTTAAAAGAAGTACAACAGACGTCTCGTCTTGCTTTAAAAGAAGTACGTGAGCTCGTTTCAACAATTCGAACCGTGCATTTTGAAGATGAAGTGGAGTCCGCCTCGCAACTACTAGCTGCTGCAGATATCCAGTTCATTCGTGAGGGTGGACGTGTGCATGAAAACTTGCCTCTACTGATGGAATCGATTTTGAGTATGGCATTAAAAGAGGCCGTAACAAATGTCGTCAAACATAGTGGAGCTTCATACTGCCGGATCAACTTGAACAGTGCTTCTCAATTGACGGTTTTGCAAGTTGAAGATGATGGGATCGGCGATGAAACCAGAAGCTATATTGAAGGAAATGGACTTGCGGGTATGCGCGAACGAATTGAATTTGTCAACGGCTCGCTCACGGTGGAACAGCACAGCGGAACGCGTCTGACGATTGCCGTTCCTCACGTAGCCCCACAGAGAAAGGATGAATCGTTATGATACGGATTGTACTTGCCGAAGACCAGCGCATGCTGCTCGGTGCTCTAGGCTCCCTGTTAGAACTTGAAGAGGATATGGAGGTCGTTGGCCTTGCGAGGGACGGCGAAGAGGCGTTGCAATTAGTGCAAGATTTGTCACCGGATATTTGTATCACGGATATTGAGATGCCCAACTTGACGGGGCTTGAACTTGCAGAAAAACTGAAGGACCATCCCTGCAAAGTGTTGATTCTGACGACGTTTGCGCGCTCTGGCTACTTTGAGAAAGCTCGTCAGGCAGAAGTTGATGGATATTTGATCAAGGACAGCCCTAGTGAAGAGCTTGCCTATGCAATCCGTTCCATTCTTGGAGGACGCAAAATGTACTCTCCGGAGCTGATGGAGCTGGCATTTGATGCGCCAAACCCTCTGACAGAACGAGAGCTTCAAATCATGGAATTGATGGCAGAAGGAAAAAGTTCAAAAGAAATTTCTTCCGTGTTGTTCTTGTCATCAGGAACTGTCCGCAATTACATATCCGTGATTTTGGACAAACTTCAAGTGAGCAATCGCATCGAGGCTATTTCCAAAGCAAAAGAAAAAGGCTGGTTCAAGTGACCAGCCTTTTGTCATGGCGATAAGATGACCGTGACGACTTCCGGACGATTGAAAATGCGTACCGGAAACAGACTATTTCCTAAGCCGCGACTGACGACCATCTGCGTCTCGCCTTCTTCATACACACCAGCTGTATACTTCGGGAAGAACCCCTGTCCTGGAGCAATAAGACCGCCCAGACCCGGGATTCGTATTTGGCCTCCATGGGCATGGCCTGAGAACACCAGACTTTGTTCGCTCCTTACATACTCTTCAAACACTTCGGGTCTGTGAGACAGTGTGAGACGTGGCAGATCTGTTCGAGGATGCTTAGCAAGCGCGTCCGCTATAGGAGTTCCGTTCAGCGGGTCATCGATTCCGAAGACCTCGATGGTCTGTCCCTCTATTGATAAGGTCTCTACTTCATTCGATAAAACCGTCACGCCAAGTTGTGAAAGGCTTGATTTGATTTCATCGACCTTCCCCGTCGCAATTTCATGATTTCCCGTCACGTAATAGACAGGTGCCAGTTCTACAAACCCTTTCACTGCCTGAAGACTCTGTTCTAGATTGTAGCGATTGCTGTCCACGACATCACCAGTAACGAAAATCAGGTCCGGCTCTTGTTCCGCGACTTTTGCAATCAGATCCTGCTGTTCTTCGCCAAATGCTGCATCATGAAGGTCGGATACTTGCACAACTCGGAGCCCTTCTAGCTCTTGAGGAAGTTCTGCAAGGCGAATCTCCTGCTGCGTCACCGCAATAGTCGTATTTCCAATATAGGTAATGATGATGAAAGCGACAATTACCGCTACAAATCCTAAAAGTTTTTTCATATGTCAGTCCTTGTTGAATTATTTCCCGGGAAATAGCTAATTGAGTTTTAAAATATCGAACGGTGTCACAATTCCCAGCAGTTCACTAGATGCCTCTCCATCTTCCGTGATTAAGAGTGCTTCTAGTCGATGGCCTCGTGTCAATTCGGTCTTGAACATCTCTTCTGCCACGTAAGCCGATGTATCTCCACTGATGAAGCGATGATTATCTCGCTTGTTTTCGTGAACTAGAATGTCTTCTAATGTCGTTTTACGTAAGGAAATCGTATCTTCTCGCAAATTGCTTGCCAGAAAGGCCGTAATTCCGACAGGTGTTACAAGTCCTTTGAACTCTGAACCTAAATAGACTGGAAATTGATTGAACTTTTTCTCTCGAATGATTTTTAACGCATAGCTTAGTGAATCTCCGATTTGAAACGTCAATACATCTCGCCGAAAGATCTCGCCGACAGAATTCGGATGCATGAGTGCCTGTTCGATTTCTTCCATCTTCGCCACCACATCGTCATGCGGTTCTGCAATGACATACTCTGTAGACGTCCGGTGATGAACGATGGCGTTTCGCAAATCTCCATATTCTCTTAAATCCGCCTCATATCTACGAATGACCGCACTTTTCTTTTTGGCCATATCAATTAAACGAAAGAACGAATGATGTTCTTTGGCTCCTGACAGTTCTTTCATTTCTTGATCGATTCGGTTATAAGCCGATATAAATCGGTCTGAATTGCGTTCTTTTGCCGCCTGCTCCATAAAACCACCTCACAACGTGACTTTTGCTGCTCGCTTCTGTGCAATTAGTATAGACAGCGTAACGCAAACAATCACTAAAAGTACAGCAATAGCTATAGTCCACCAAAGATCAGAGTTAGGCGCATCTCCTGCCATTACCATCGCTGCGTACGAATACAATTTCCAAGGTGTCCACGGCCAATAACGAAGTACCAAGCCATCTATCATTGGGAAGAACACAATCAAGAAGATGGACAACGCTGTGGCAATCCCTGGCGAGAATAGTGCACTCACGAGCAGCGTCATACTTAAAGCGACGACAATCCACAGCGAATAGATCCCAATCATGCCAAAAAACTTGGCCAGTGAGAACTCACCAAATAGCAGATGTATGTAATAGGCACTAGCACTAATTCCTACGACAAAGCTTACCAGTAATAGAAGCAAGCTACTGCTCCATTTACTTAGAATATAAGAACTATACGAAAGCGGACGCACATAAAGGAATGCTGCAGTCCCATTCTTACGTTCTTTGGCAACGAGTCCCGAGAACGCAAACGCAATAATCAGCATGCCGATAAATTGATATTGTCCTAGCGCTGAACCAAAAATTTGTCCAGGGGTCATCTCTGGTAACTGAAGGACCGCTCCGTCTGGCATATTTCCAGCAGACTCTAAAATTTGTGGCAAGAAATACGTCATGATGGGTTCCATAATCCCCAAAAGGATAAAGACAATCGGAATCCATACCCATTTTAAGTTGCGCACACTTTCTTTCCATTCTTTTTGAAACAGTACAGTGAACTGACTCATTTGCCGTTCACCACCTTTAAGAAGATTTGTTCAAGAGACGCACGGGCGCGCTCGACCTTATTGATAGGTAGACCCGATTGCACAATGCTTTCAAGCACTTGTTGCATAGCCGGTTGCTCCTCATTAATCGAGATATAGACCAAGTGGTTCTCTTGGTGAGCAGGAAGTGGTGATGAGTCAACAAACTGAGCGGCGTCTTCTACAGAAGTGAAATGCACTTCATAATGTGCTTCTTCGTACTTCTTCTGAATATCTGTTAGAGATCCTTGTTCAATCAATTTCCCTTTTCTTAAAAACAGCAACTGATCGGTCATCTCTTCTGCATCGTTTAAAATATGAGTAGAGTAAAGAATTGTCGTTTTGTGTTGTAGTTCTTTGATCAAGTTTAGAAGCTCGCGACGTCCTAAAGGATCTAGCGCTGAGACAGGCTCGTCTAAAAACAAGAAAGTCGGCTTATGTACTATAGCTTGAGCCAAGCCCAGACGTTGCCTCATCCCTCCAGAAAACCCACCAATCTTCTTTTTCTTCGCATCTCCAAGTCCTACGAAGTCGAGCGCCTTTTCAGACTCATGACGTGCTGATTTTGCCTCAACTCCACTTAAACGAGCAGCCATCTCCAAATACTCAAGAGGGTTCATCCAGCCATAAAACTTAGGATATTGCGATAAGAATCCAATCTTGTTACGAAAGTCTTGATTGGCTTTTCCATCTACTACAATCGTGCCTGAAGTCGGTTCAAGTAAATGCGTCAGCATCGACAAGGTTGTTGTCTTCCCCGCCCCATTAGGTCCGATAAGAGCGGTTGCTGTGTTGGGTTCCAAAGTGAATGAGACGTCATCAACAACGGTCTCGTTCCCAAACCGCTTGGTCAAGCTTTCTACATGAATCAATCCGCTCATTGAGTTTTCCTCCCCACGAGGAAATATACGATAGGCCCAATGATGTTTCCAAAGACAATAATCAGAGCCCACAACCACTTCGGCCCATTTGTTGCGGGAATACGAACGAGATCAATAAGTGCGACAACAATTAATACGAATTGAAGTAGAAGTATGGGGGCAACCAGTGCCCAAGGGATATCTGTTAGTGCAGCTTCCATAAAAGTTCCTCCCTTTACAAAGTCTACTACTTAGTACGTTTGGGAGAAGCGAGCGTTTCATATTAGAACAAGAATATGCACAAATTTCACTATTGTTTGAATCCATGAAACATGGGTATCTTAATTCTAGAACTAGTCACGGAAAACAGAGGAGGAATTTACAATGGCAAAAGACGGATTTTCGAATAAAGTAGAAGGCAAACTTGAGAAAGTTTCTGGTAAATTCAAAGAAGCAGTTGGCGATGCAACAGATAACAAATCACTAGAGCGCGAAGGCAAGAAAGAACAACTTAAAGGAAATGTTCAGGAAAAAGCTGGACAAGCACAACAAAACTTTGAAGACCTGACAAAAGATCGTCATTAATAGTCAGAAAACCTAGGAGTCTCAGGACTTCTAGGCTTTTTTCATGTTAGTAAGAGGATGGATATATAGTGGCTTTTCTAGAAAGGGCGGGTTTGGGTATTCATTCATTTGAGAAGGTCTTTCATTGGTTCGCTATGGAAATGACTTCGATGATCTAAAAAGTGGGGGCAGATATCGATTTTACGTCGGCAGTTGCTACGTTTTCGTCGAGACCTAGAATGGAGTACCTACTTCAGTGGCTCGAGTTTCAGTCGCATCGCCAAGTATCTGCCGCAGTTCATTGAGTATCTGCTGTAGATGGCGGCTTATCGGCCGCAGTTGCCCGAATATCGGTCACTTCTTCAGGTATCTGCCGCAGTTCATTGAGTATCTGCTGCAGATGGCGGCGTAAGGGCCGCAGTTGCCCGAATATCGGTCACTTCTTCAGGTATCTGCCGCAGTTCATTGAGTATCTGCTGTAGATGGCGGCTTATCGGCCGCAGTTGCTCGAATATCGGCCACACTTTCAAGTATCTGCACCAACAGTCTTCACCACATATGCCCTTGCTAGAAAGGCCCTTCCCCCATTAAAGGTCTTGCCCTAAGAATTGGCTGTGCATCGACACGTAATCGAGTTGCAGGCGTTAGAAATACATTCAAAGATCATTCGCACCCACAGAGGCAGAGTGTGCGTCTCTATGGGTACGCCTGATCTCCGAAGCATTTCTGGGCGAACGCCTTCCACATCTAAGAATACAAAAAAGGCCATCCCTCTCGGGATGACCTTCGTGTTGCCCAGCGACGTCCTACTCTCACAGGGGGAGACCCCCAACTACCATCGGCGCTGAAGAGCTTAACTTCCGTGTTCGGTATGGGAACGGGTGTGACCTCTTCGCCATCATCACT
>NZ_NOKQ01000307.1 GCF_002265435.1 Tetzosporium hominis | reverse complement strand
CAGGGCATAAAGGGTTTTGAAGACGTGACTTATCCGGATGTGAGAATTTTCTTGACGGAAGCGCATGAAAAAGGGCTCACTCGCAGGACGATCAGCAAGAAAATTTCGGCTCTGCGTAGCTTCTATAAATTTTTATTAAGGGAAAAGCTGGTAAAAGAAAACCCGTTTCTGCTTGTCAGTCTCCCGAAACAGGATAAGCGGATTCCGAAGTTTTTATATGAAAAGGAACTTGAAGAACTGTTTGAGGTTTCGGATTTGAGTACACCGCTCGGCCA
>NZ_NOKQ01000121.1 GCF_002265435.1 Tetzosporium hominis | reverse complement strand
AACATGCTCCTGAACAAGCAGGTCATCCAGCTTGAAAATCGGTCCAGCCGTCATGCGATCACCACGAGCGGAAGCAACGAATTTCCGATGCCGCTGCACGCCACCTTTGAGCTTACGCACCGCTGTAATTTGAAATGCGCCCACTGTTATTTGGAAAGCTCGCCGGAAGCGCTCGGCACCGTGTCGATTGAGCAATTCAAGAAAACGGCTGATATGCTGTTTGACAACGGTGTATTGACATGCGAAATCACGGGCGGAGAAATTTTTGTCCACCC
>NZ_NOKQ01000186.1 GCF_002265435.1 Tetzosporium hominis | reverse complement strand
ATTAAAATGTGCAAAAGCTGTTTGATCTTTTGACGGGCGTTTCGAGTTTCTTTCATACATTGATCTCCGTTTCTTTTTCATAACGAGAGAAATTATAACATTTTATGTATAAAAAGCAATGAACGCCGGACCTATTCTTTTTTTGTCGGTTTCGTTTTTCTAAACATTTGGGCATAAATAAAAGAAAGCGAAATCACGCCTAAAAAGGTGCAAACATACTGAATGATTCTTTCGATTTCCATTCTTTACATCCCTCCTTTACCAATAGAATGTGCA
>NZ_NOKQ01000124.1 GCF_002265435.1 Tetzosporium hominis | reverse complement strand
AACCAAATCTTAGCATCAAAGTTTGTAGAGACATAGATGGAGATGAGCTAAATGATTTAACAGCTGAAAGATGTTTGGAAAAAGAGTACCGTTCACAAATAGCAATTAATTTTTATCAACCTGCAAAAGCCTATGATGAAGATCTAGACTGCATCACAATGGATTTGTGGTATTACTACGGTGGTTTTGTAGGAAGCGGTTGTGGAACATTATTTGATTTAAATAATAATGACTTAGAAAAGGAAATTGAAGAAGTGCTAAAATTTTTACTCAACG
>NZ_NOKQ01000215.1 GCF_002265435.1 Tetzosporium hominis | reverse complement strand
AAGTCCGAGATCGTACAACAGCTGCGGCCTCAGCTCCTGGCACGTTTCCCTTGTCGTCTGGATGACGGCGGACATTTGCTCATTCATATTGATGAGCCTTTGCCGGATTTGATTCGTACAGACTTTATCTTTTTCAAAATCAGCCAGAAACATCTCGCTTTGATGCTTCAAGGAAATCATATCCTGCAGGACAGAGTCGTGGAGATCGCGGGCTAAATCAGATCTCTGCTTCTCTTCAATCGCAAACATCAATTTATTCAGCCACGCCGGATTCGG
>NZ_NOKQ01000249.1 GCF_002265435.1 Tetzosporium hominis | reverse complement strand
ATCCGAATTCTATCAAATTCATTTAGATAAAAACATATGACATGAACAAAAACAACTGAAAAAGAAACAACAACCAAAACTGGAAACGATTAAAATTCACGACATCTACAAAAAAAAAAAAAAAAAAAAAAAAAAATACTCATAATAACAACTATATTGAAATAGTTAACAAATAAGTCTTATCCAAAAAAAAAAAAAAAAAAATGAAAGCACGCCGTCCGTCATACGATTGAAGGCGCCGCGGCGGATGATGTCTTCACCGATCTTTTTCACCAGT
>NZ_NOKQ01000133.1 GCF_002265435.1 Tetzosporium hominis | reverse complement strand
CCGATAACGATCATTCACTCGATTACATTTCCTTTAGAATCATATACACCGATAAGTTCAGGATCTTCAGCAACGTTTTTTAAGATGGCTATATGTGCATTCGTGACAAAGACTTGTGTACGAAAAGCAAATATTGCCGTATCGCCGACTTTTGCTTCAACTGTGTTTAATGAACCGTAATAATCAATATGATCAGGCGTCATTTCAATAGCTTGAACCTTCTTAAGATGATCTTTGTTTGTTCCAACGAGCGCCGCTTTCATATGTGAACGCGGAT
>NZ_NOKQ01000221.1 GCF_002265435.1 Tetzosporium hominis | reverse complement strand
GAAAAGAAACCGAAAAAACAAGTCAAAAAATCGAAAAAACCTTTCCCGCCGCGGCCGGAAAAAGATATTCTGCTTTTTATCGAGGAGCACTCCCGGGAGCTAGAGCCGTGGCAGCGTGATATTTTAACGATGATGAGAGAGGAAATGCTTTATTTCTGGCCTCAGCTGGAAACAAAGATTATGAATGAGGGGTGGGCTTCCTATTGGCACCAGCTAATTATACGTGAGCTTGATTTAACCTCTGATGAAGCGATAGAGTTCGCCAAGCTGAATGCAG
>NZ_NOKQ01000283.1 GCF_002265435.1 Tetzosporium hominis | reverse complement strand
ATGTGATCGGTTTTCAAGTATTAAAACAGGACGGCAAAACGGCGGAGTTCACAGTTGACGGAAAAAATCCGCTTTTGATCATTGAGGAGATTCCAAATGCTGTTGTTCTTCCTGAACGATCGGCAGCAGGCCTTTATCATTTTGCCATTTTGCTTCCAAACCGAAAGCAGCTCGGCATGGCTGTGAAGCATTTGATCCGCGCCGGCATTGAACTCGGCCAGGGAGATCACCTTGTCAGCGAGGCGTTTTACTTGTCAGATCCTGATCAAAATGGAAT
>NZ_NOKQ01000135.1 GCF_002265435.1 Tetzosporium hominis | reverse complement strand
TAACCGTTATGTTCAATAAAGTCAACCACGGGAAAACAGCTATTTGTGGAATTATCAATGTAACACCAGATTCCTTTTCGGATGGTGGGCAGTTTTTTGCTCTTGAGCAGGCGATCCAGCAAGCCCGTAAATTGATAGCAGAAGGAGCGAGCATGCTAGATATCGGTGGAGAATCAACTCGGCCGGGCAGTAGCTATGTTGGGATAGAAGAGGAAATCCAGCGTGTTGTTCCAGTGATTAAAGCTATCCGTGAGGAAAGTGATGTTCTCATTTCCAT
>NZ_NOKQ01000348.1 GCF_002265435.1 Tetzosporium hominis | reverse complement strand
CAGCGTTCGTCCTGAGCCAGGATCAAACTCTCCATAAAAGAGAACTTAATATAAGCTCATTTTGTTGCTGGCATCATAATGATGTCCGTTTTGAACGTCCACTACAACCATTTATAGGAAGTAGTTTGGTTCTGTTTGCGTCACGCACACCCAACGGGGGTCGGGGCGGTGACGCTCTATCTTGACGTCTTGCATGTTCAGTTTTCAATGTTCATGTTTGTGTGTCACTCGTTTTGGCGACTTCTCTAATTTATCAGTTCTGCTTATATGCGTCAACTGTTTTTTGAAGTCTTTTTCAAATTATTTTTCGAAGTTGTTTCGCTCGATTCAATTTGGTGTGCCTTAGCGACGTGTATTATCATAACTTATAATTCAAGTAGACGTCAACTACTTTTTTAAAATAATTACGGGGCGTGTCTTTACTAACTGTAAAGACACGCCTAGAAATTAAAGAACACGGTAATAACGGTGCATAATCTGCGAACTTTTTGTCTGGTGTTCTTCTACAAAGATGATTCCTTTTTCGACTAAGAATTCAATGTACACTTCTAAATCTGTAGAATAATTTTTCAACTCAGGTTGTTCATGAATTTCTTGAATAGACCAATACGGCTTCTCTGCCAAAACTTCTTGGATGTGCATGGCACCTTCTTTAATCCGAGAATGAATCAGGAAGTCACTTGCTAAAAATAGGAGCTCCACTCGTTTTTGAAGAGGCTCTGCACTAGAAACCAACTCATCGTAAAGTTTGTAGATAGCCGGATCTAAGAGTTTAACCTGTTTCCAAACAAGGACTTCAGGATGCATCCCGCGTTCAAAGATGGCAAGACGCGCTAGATGATGAAGGGAATCGACAAGTTCTGTATACGCATCCAGATAGTTCTGTTGATCGTAAAACACTTTCCCCTCTAAATATCTTCTAGTCAGACGAGCAAACTCAATTCCTATCCGGATCTTTCTTCCTCGTTCCGGAAATTCATCGAGTTCTTTCTTCAAGTTTGTAATGAACTCGTTTCGGTCAAATAAGATACGTCCATTTAATAACCAATCCACCACTTTAGGATTCTTCCCTAGTGTTAACCATTTGCGGAGCTGTTTTTCAGTCAGCGTATGAAGCGCTGCTTTTTGATCGTGGTAAGAATAATGCTTAGTAAAGATAGGACGCTCTCCTTCTTTAGTAATCACTAAAAGAATGGAATCGAAGGTGTCGGTTAGCGGGCTCACCTTCTCCTTCTTCTGTATATGTAGAATCCCCAATGTATTTGAATCACTTGCACGTTCTTGATAGATCGGTCTAAGTAACGCTTCCATTGTCTCACTCCTTCATTAACTGAACGATGTTGTCTATTCATTTCTACATGAAATGCTTAAGTCCTTCTTTTACGACTAAATTATGCTATAGTAAGAGGTGAAATTAGGAGGGTAAGTATGGCACCATATAAAAATAAAATTAATCGCATTCGCTCATTTGCACTGGCCTTGATTTTCATCGGTTTCATCATTATGTACGGAGCCATCTTCTTTAGAGAGAACCCAATTTTAGTAACCATCTTTATGTTACTGGGATTACTAGCTATCTTAGGAAGCATGGGAGTATACGGATGGATCGGATTGTTATCGACACGAGCAGTTCAAGTTGTTTGCCCTAACTGCGGCAAGCACACTAAAGTTCTCGGCCGTGTAGATTTATGTATGTATTGTAACGAACCCCTCACTCTGGATCCAACGCTTGAAGGGAAAGAGTTTGATCAGGATTACAATAAGAAAGCAAACGAAAAGAAAACTACCGTGTGATTTACTCACGGTAGTTTTTTATTGTACAGTTTTCGATTGTTGTTTACAAGACGGGCACGTACCGTAAACTTCTAGACGATGCGACTCGACTTCAAATCCAGTCAAGTGAGACGCAAGTTGTTCTACCTCGTCCAACCCTGGGTAATGGAAATCTACGATTTTGCCACACCCTGTACAAATCATGTGGTAGTGATCGTTTGTCACAAAATCAAAACGGCTCGAACTGTCACCGTACGTCAATTCTTTTACAAGACCTGATTCACGGAACACGCGAAGATTATTATAAACAGTGGCTACACTCATACTAGGAAATTTGCTTTCAAGCGCACGATAGATATCATCAGCAGTTGGGTGCGTCATGGAATGGATTATATATTCCAAAATAGCATGGCGCTGGGGCGTGATTCGTACACCCGTTGACTTCAGTGTATCTAAGGCATCGCGCAAATGCACTTCGATCATCGTCGGCACCTCTTTCAGATTCATTCTTACATTAGAATTGTTATTCTTAATTATAAGAAGAAACCGAGAAACGTGTCAACTGAAACACTGCATAAAACAGTTAGTAGCCTAGCTTTAAATCAACTTGATTTTCTAAATCTGTATCGCCTTGTTCCCATTTACTTAGATTGCGTGAGAAAATCTCCATCGCCCGCTCCACATAAAAATCAGAATGACTTGAGACATGCGGGGAAATCACGACGTTCGGCAATCCCCAAAGCTCAGATCTTTCAGGTAGGGGTTCAACTTCGAATACGTCCAGAACCGCACCTCCAATCTCACCAGCTTTTAGCGCCTCTACCAAAACTTGTTCCGAGACAACGTTCCCACGGCCAAAATTCATGAACAAAGCGGTGTCCTTCATTTTATGAAACTGCTCTTTTGTGAACAGGTGATGAGTTTCAGGAGTACTTGGCAGCAAACTGATTACAATATCTGCACTAGCCAGTTGGTGATCCAGTTGTTCAAGAGACACAGTACTCGCAAATCCCTCAATGGCCTCTCCACTACGGTTGCACCCTGTCACTTCTACACCTAGAGCTGTCAGTACACGACCTACCTCTTCACCAATCGCACCTGGTCCTACGATTAACGCGTTGCTTCCACGAAGTTCTTTAGATCCTCTCGGCTTTTCCCACTTCTGCTCGTTTGTGAGTGTGTATATAGCAGGTAAGTTCCGGTAAAGCGAAAGTATATGACCTACAATCGATTCCGTCATTGGGGTTTTATGGATCCCTCTTGAGTTGGTTACAAGGATCTCTTTATCATGCAACAAATTAAGCGGCATTTTTTCAACACCAGCAGATGCCACACTAACCCACTTAAGCTCTGGCAAACTCTTGATAGCTGCCTCTTTTACATCTTCTCCGTACGTGACCCAAATAGCTGTGTCACGATCTGGAGCCACGCCTTTTTCAAAGCTAAACTCATGATTAGGAAATTGCTCTTGCAGTTCTTGCTGAATAACGGGTTTTGGTTCAAATGTAAATGAAATCTTCATGTTGTCTCCTTTTGAAGTTGATCCAATGTGTTTTTCACGTCTTCTACATGTCCGGGCACTTTCACTTGTCGCCATTCTTTCACAACTTCTCCTGTAGGCGAAATCAAAAATGTAGAACGCTCAATCCCCTCGAACTCTTTACCATACATCTTTTTCGTTTTCCAGACGCCGTACTCTTTAGAAACTGCCGCATCCTCGTCCACTAGCAAAGGAAAAGGTAAATTGTTTTTATTAATAAAGTTTTGGTGTTTCTTAGCACTGTCTGTACTGACACCAAGTACTACCGCATTCATATCCGTAAACTGCGGATACAAGTCACGGAAGTCACACGCTTCCGTCGTACAGCCCGGAGTAGAATCTCGCGGATAGAAATACAAGATCACGTACTGCTTCCCAGCGTAGTCTTCCAAGTTGATGGTCGTACCTTTTTCATCTAAAAGTGAGAATTGTGGTGCCTTCAATCCTTCTAAAAGTGTTTCCGTCATACAAATCCCTCCTATTTGTTTCAGAATAGCATAGACTTTCTTGTTGTTCCTATTAAAGTTGTCTACAATATAGGAGAAACCTAGAGGAGGAACTACCATGCAACGCACACAATCAGAAAAACTGCACAATGAGGCAGTTACCCATATAGTCGGAGGAGTCAATAGCCCATCACGTTCGTACAAGGCCGTGGGTGGTGGCGCACCAACAGTCATGGCGAAAGCGCAAGGTGCTTATTTCTATGATGTCGACGGTAACAAATACATCGATTATTTAGCAGCTTACGGTCCTATCATTACTGGACATGCACATCCTCATATTACGAAAACACTCACGAAAGCTGCTGAAAACGGCTTGTTATACGGAACTCCTACGGAACATGAGATTCGATTTGCGAAGATGCTGAAAGAAGCCATCCCTAGTATGGATAAAGTTCGTTTTACAAACTCCGGAACGGAAGCTGTTATGACGACAATTCGTGTAGCACGTGCTTATACTGGCCGCACAAAGATTTTGAAGTTTGCCGGATGCTACCATGGTCACTCAGATTTAGTACTAGTTGCTGCCGGTTCTGGTCCCGCAACTCTTGGCACTCCAGACTCTGCAGGCGTCCCAAAGACAATTGCAGAAGAAATCATTACGGTTCCATTCAATGATCCTGAAAGCTTCAAAGAAGCAATGGACAAATGGGGTCCTGAACTTGCGGGAATCTTAGTCGAGCCGATCGTAGGAAACTTCGGAATGGTGGAGCCGAACCCAGGATTTTTAGAAACGGTCCATGAGCTAGCGAAAGATCATGGAACACTTGTGATTTATGATGAAGTGATCACTGCGTTCCGCTTCCATTACGGAGCTGCTTCTACGTTATTAGGACTTGAGCCAGACTTGACGGCACTTGGAAAGATTATCGGAGGCGGCCTCCCTATCGGAGCTTACGGTGGTAAAAAAGAAGTGATGGATCAAGTCGCTCCAAATGGCCCTGCTTACCAAGCAGGAACTATGGCTGGTAACCCCGCGTCTATCCAAACAGGAATCGCTTGTTTAGAAATTTTAAAACAGCCAGGAGTCTATGAAGAACTAGATCGTTTAGGCGCTTTATTAGAACAAGGTATTTTAGAAGCTGCTTCACAATATAATGTAACAATCACCATCAATCGTATTAAAGGGGCATTGTCCATCTACTTCACTAATGTTAAAGTAGAAAACTATGACCAAGCAGAAGCATCTGACGGCGAACAGTTCGCTCAGTTCTTCCGACTCATGCTAGCACAAGGAATTAATTTAGCTCCTTCTAAGTATGAAGCTTGGTTTATCACCACTGCTCACACAGAGCAGGATATCGAACAGACGATTCAAGCCGTGCACCGAGCGTTTGAACAGATGTCTCAGTAAAAAGGAGTGTGACGCCTAATGAAATTAGGTGCTCGTGTATTTAAAACAGGGATTGCCATCGCGCTTGCCTTATATATAGCGGACATTTTGTCCTTACCAGTTCCTATCTTTGCGGGAATTGCGGCAATTTTTGCGGTGCAGCCCTCGATCTACCGCTCCTATATGACCGTTTTTGAACAAATCCAGTCCAACTTGATTGGGGCAGCTTTTGCTGTGACATTTGCTATGATTTTCGGGAATTCCTATTTTATGGTCGGTTTAACGACGATTATTGCTATCTCTGTGATGTTAAAGGCAAAGCTGCAAAAGACCATTCCGTTAGCACTCGTCACAATCATTGCTATTATGGAAATCCAAGGCGACGACTTCCTGATGGCTGCTATGTTTCGTATCATTACAATTGGAGTCGGTGTTTTCTCGGCATTCGTAGTGAATTTGGTGTTCCTACCTCCAAAATACGAGACGCGCTTGTTCACAAAAATCAGTACGACTCAAGATGACATCATTCGTTGGATTCGTATAGGGATCCGTCATGCGGCGGACCATCAATCCTTGAAACAGGCTGTCACACAAATCGAAGAGCAACTAGTAAAGATTGATCAACTGTTTTTATTATTTAAAGAAGAGCGTGGCTATACGAAGAAGGCAAAGTATGCGAAAGGTCGTAAGCTTGTAATCTACCGCGAGCTGATCACCACGTCTTATAAAAGCTTGTATGTGATTCGTCGATTATCTGCATATGAGCATGATATCATCCAGTTGCCTGACCATTTCCATATGATGATTCAAGAGCGACTAGACACTTTACTAACGTATCATGAACATTTGCACTTGAAGTTCATCGGAAAATTAAAGCCAGATCAATTGGAGTGGATAACAGATGACCACTTCATCAAGAGACAAGAAGTTATGGAAATCTTTATGACGCAAATCTATGAGACGAAACGACAAGAAGATTTTTCCACGTATCACCTGCTTCATCTGCTTTCTGCGATTCTCACGTACGAAGAGCATTTAGAGCACCTCGATACATTGATTAGCTCCTACCAGACGTATCATGGAGACGAAATCGACGTGAAAATTGAAATCTAATCAAAAAGAGCTGCCGAGTGGCAGCTCTTTTTATGTTTTCATTTTTGGATCTAACGCGTCACGCAGTCCGTCACCCATCAAGTTAAAACCTAATACTGTCAACATGATAGCAACGCCTGGGAAGATCATCGTCCAAGGAGCATTTCGTAAATAGTTTCGCGCATCTGCTAGCATTTTCCCCCACTCTGGTGCAGGAGCTTGAGCTCCTAGACCTAGGAATCCTAATGCAGCAGCTTCAATAATAGCCGATGCAATCGCAAGCGTACCTGCGACAATTACAGGAGCTAAGGAGTTCGGCAAGATGTGAGACAGCAAGATTCGGAAGTCTTTCATGCCGATTGCACGTGCTGATGTGATGTACTCCTCTTGTTTGACCGTCAACACCTTAGAACGAATCAAGCGCCCAAAGTTCGGTATATTGATGATAGCAATCGCAATCAATGCATTCACAAGAGATGGCCCAAGAACAGAAACTACTGCGATAGCAAGTAAGATACTTGGGAATGCCAACATGATGTCAAAGATACGAGAAATAATCGTATCTACCCATTTACCGTAATACCCCGCAATAATTCCAAGCGCACTACCAACTACAACTGAGCCGATAACCGAGAAGAAACCGACCCCTAATGAGATACGTGCTCCTAAAATGACACGTGAGAAGATATCTCGACCAAAATCATCAGTACCAAACCAATACTGACTGGAAGGTGCCTTCAGTCGTTCCGTCAATTTTTGATCATTGATGCCTTCTGGGGCAATCCATGTACCGAAGATCGCTAGAAAAATAAAGAAGAAGACAATAACGCTTCCGACAAGCGCTATCTTATTCTTTCTAAAGTTCTTCCATGCGTCACGCCATGGTCCTGCTTCTTGTTCTACTACCACTTCCTGCTCAGCAGGAACTAAATTCTTTGGATCTGGATTCGACATGATACATCCTCCTTCCTAGTCGTATTTGATTCGTGGATCGATAAGTCCATATAAAATATCTACTATTAGATTGATCATGACGAAGATAAAGGCAATGATCAAAATACCAGACTGTATAACTGGATAGTCACGGAATTGAATCGCTTCATAGACGTAACGTCCGATCCCTGGCCATGAGAAAATTGTCTCTGTCAAAATGGCGCCACCAAGTAATAGCCCCATTTGAAGACCGATTACCGTCAATACTGGAATCACGGCATTTTTTAGAGCGTGTTTGTACACGACCCAAAACATCTTTTGTCCTTTAGCACGCGCTGTACGGATATAATCCGAGCGCATCACTTCGAGCATACTCGAACGAGTCATACGAGCAATGATTGCCATCGGAATTGTGGCAAGGGCAATACCAGGTAAGATTAAATGTTTTAATACGGTGCCAAGCTGATCAAACCGGCCTTGTAATATAGTATCAAGTATGTAGAAACCAGTTTGTGGTGAGATTGGGTTTCGGACATCTTCACGACCGGATGTTGGTAACCATCCTAGCTCAATGGCAAAAATCCATTGTTCCATCAGACCTAACCAAAAGATTGGCATTGAGACCCCAACAAGCGCCAGTACCATTGCCGTATAATCAAACCAAGAATTCTGGAACCACGCTGAAATAATCCCTGCATTTACTCCAATAATGACAGCAATTAAAATAGCGAAAAATGCAAGTTCAAAAGTTGCCGCTAGATAAGGCCATACTTCTTGTGCTACAGGTTGTGCCGTACGTAAAGATTCTCCTAGATTCCCTTGGAACAACCCTCCGAGGTATTCAAAGTATTGAATATACCAGGGATTATCTAATCCGAGCTTTGCTCGTAATGCTTCGACTGCTTCTTTTGAAGCCAACTGTCCTAAGATGACTTGAGCAGGATCTCCGGGAATTGCACGTATGATCATAAATACTACGAATGTCATGCCGAGCAAAACTGGGATTAATTGTAATAAGCGTCTACCAATATAATTGACCACGCTCTTCACCTCTTCCCCTTTGATAAACAAACCTTTATTCAAAAAAAGAGAGGGAAATCTCGAAGATTTCCCTCTTCTCTCAGCATCTTATTCGAAGTCAACATTATGCAGTTTGTCAGATCCAGTTGGATGTGGTGCAAATCCAGTGATTTCTGCTTTACCTGCAAGTAATGGTGTAGAGTGAGCAAGTGGAACCCAAGGTGCATCCTCATGAATGATTTCTTGAGCTTGCATATACAACTCATTGCGTTTTGCTTCGTCAACTTCAGATTGTGCTGCGATTAAAAGTTCATGTAAGTCTTCGTTGTCATAGTATGTGTAGTTGTTACTTCCGATGTTGTCTCCATCAAGAAGAACGTATAGGAAGTTGTCAGCATCTCCGTTATCGCCTGTCCAACCTAACATGAAGGCATCTGCTTCTCCGTTACGTGCTTTTTCAAGGTAAGTAGCCCACTCGAATGACACGATTTCAGCTGTGATTCCTACATCAGCAAGGTTTTTCTGCATAACTTCAGCAACCTTCATACCATCTGGCATGTAAGGACGTGGTACTGGCATTGCCCATAGTTCCATCTCAAATCCATCAGCAAGTCCTGCTTCAGCAAGTAGTTCTTTTGCTTTTTCAGGGTTGTAGTCATAGCCTTCAATTTGATCGTTGTATCCAGAGATACTTGGTGGCATTGGGTTCACAGCCACTTCTGCACGACCTTCGAAGAATGCGTCTACGATAGCTTGTTTGTCAATTGCATGGTTCATTGCTTGACGAACTAATTTGTTGTCAAACGGAGGACGCGTGTTTGTTAAACCTAGGTATCCAACGTTCATGGAAGGACGCTCAAACAATTGAAGTGCTGCGTCACCTTCAATAGAAGCAGAATCAGATGGATTTACACCATCAGCTAGGTCGATCTCACCTGTAAGTAATGCGTTTAGACGAGCCGAGTTATCCGGAATAGCGCGGAACACAACGCGGTCTAACTTCGGATACCCCTCTTGCCAGTAATCTTCAAATTTCTCAATTGTAATAGAATCGTTACGCTTCCACTCAACAAATTTGAATGGACCTGTACCAACTGGGTTGTCACCGAAAGAATCGCCAGCTGCTTCAAATGCTGTTGGTGATCCCATACCGAATGGGCTCATTGCGATATTTTTCAAGAATGGTGCTTGTGGGCGTTTCAATTTGAATGTAACTGTATACTCGTCGTCAGCAGTTACAGATTCGATTACGTGCCCTTCTTCATCACCGAAACCACCAAACATAGATTTGTAGTAGTAGTACTTGTCAGCAGTTCCTGCAGACCAGCGCTCAAAGTTAGCCACTACAGCTTCTGCATTGAAGTCTGTGCCATCGTGGAACTTAACGCCTTCTTCTAGCATGAATGTGTAAGTAAGACCATCTTCAGAAACTGTCCACTCTTTTGCTAGACCAGGGTTAATCGTAGTATCTTGTTCTCCAAAGTTTACAAGTGTCTCGAATACGTTTTGAGTAACTTTAAATGATTCACCATCTGTTACTGAGATTGGATCCAAGTTAACTGAGTCTCCACCACGACCAAAGATTAATACTTTTGGTTCTCCAGAGCTTTCGGAATTGCCTTCTGTGTTGCCGTCTTCTCCATTACCTTCTGAGCTCTCGTTTTCTGAACTACATGCAGCTAAGAACAACATGGCAATCAGACCGAAGAATAACAGGAACGACCAAATTTTCTTATTTCTCATTAAGACCCCTCCACTTAATTTTTATCTATCATGTCCGCATCATATAAATGACACGCAACATAATGACCTGCTTTGATTTCCTCTAGTTGAGGAACGACTTGCTTACAACGGTCCATAGCAAATGGACAGCGTGTATGGAATGTGCATCCACTTGGTGGATTTGAAGGGCTCGGAATGTCCCCTTCTAACAAAATCTCTTCCCGGGTAAAATTTGGATCCGGGACAGGAACTGCAGATAGCAAGGCTTTGGTGTAAGGGTGAAGCGGTTCTGCGTAAAGATTCTCACTCGACGCAAGCTCGACCATCTTCCCTAGATACATCACACCTACACGGTCACTTATATGACGAACGACACCTAAGTCATGCGCAATAAAGATATAAGTAAGCTTTAGTTCGCGTTGCAACTTTTGCATCAAGTTCAATACTTGCGCTTGAATCGATACATCTAGCGCTGAGACTGGCTCATCTGCAATGATAAGTTTCGGATTCGTCATTAATGCACGAGCAATTCCAATTCGCTGTCTCTGCCCGCCACTAAATTGGTGTGGATAGCGTTTCGCGTGATAGCTGCTGAGACCTACAATTTCTAGAAAGTCACGAACCATCTTCTTTCGTGATTTTGTGTCCCCGATGTTGTGCACAATAAGAGGCTCCATCAAGATCTTTTCTACGGTATGTCTTGGGTTTAAAGACGCATACGGATCTTGGAACACCATTTGAATTTCCCTGCGAGCCTTACGCATCTCTTGTGGAGATAATTTTGTCAGCTCTTGGCCATTAAATGTTACGGTTCCTTCTGTTGGTTCTAGTAAACGCATTAGCATGCGGCCTGTAGTAGACTTTCCGCAGCCAGATTCTCCAACAATCCCTAACGTCTCTCCTTCATTCACATAAAAGGATACATCGTCTACTGCTTTTACATGACCCGTCGTTTTCCCGAAGAGACCATTTTTCACCGGAAAATACTTTTTCAGTCCTTCAACTTTCAACAATGGCTCTGTCATGTGCCGCTACCTCCTCTGGATCATATAAAAAGCATCGTGTCTTATGATCAGGTGCTGTTTGATAAAGCGGAGGTGATTCCACCGTGCATCGCCCGAACACTTCAGAACAACGCGCTGCAAATCGGCAGCCTTCTTTGATGGAGCCAGGCTTTGGAACATTTCCAGGAATCGAGTACAAGGATTGTTTTTTAAATCGCATATCGGGTACTGACGCAAGCAAGCCTTTTGTGTATGGATGTTGTGGATTCGTAAAGATTCGCTCCACCGGCCCTTCTTCAACCACTTTTCCTGCATACATGACCACAACACGTTCACACGTTTCTGCAACCACACCTAAGTCATGCGTAATCAAGATAATCGCAGTGTTTAGTCGCGTATTTAAATCTTTCATAAGTTTTAAAATTTGTGCTTGAATCGTGACATCCAGTGCCGTAGTCGGTTCATCAGCAATCAATACTTTCGGATCACAAACGAGCGCCATAGCAATCATCACTCGTTGTCGCATACCCCCTGAGAGTTGATGCGGATAATCTTTCATCAACTCTTCAGCGCGCGGAAGCCCGACTAGCTTCAGCATTTCTATAGAGCGTGCTTGGGCTTGTTTTTTAGACCAGCCCTTTTTATGTAAAAGTACAGCTTCCATCATCTGACTTCCGATGGTAAAGAGCGGGTTTAGAGACGTCATAGGTTCTTGAAAGATCATAGCAATTTCATTCCCACGAATCTGACGCATTTGTTTTTCGTTATAGGTTGTAATGTCGTTCCCGTTATAAAGGATTTCACCAGAAGTGATTTTTCCTGGTGGTGAAGGGATAAGTCCCATGACCGATAGGGATGTTACGCTCTTTCCACTTCCTGATTCTCCTACTATCCCAAGAATTTCACCTTCTCGAACCTCGAAGTCTACAAAGTCCACAGAAGGAATAACACCATCATCTGTGAAGAAAGATGTCTGCAGGTTTTTAACCTCTAGCACTGCTTTACGATTTGTCATGATGTGCCCCTCTCCACTATTCTGAAAATTCGTTTTAGAGTGAATTTTATGTAAGTATAATTTTACACATCTTCGGCTTACTTGCAATCTCTTTTTTTCACTAAAGAACATAAAAAAACAGCAAATCCTTTCGTTATGAAGGATTTGCTGTGTATCTAATTTTCTAATTGTTGTACTTGGAAGAGATTGTAATAGGCACCTTGGGCCATCATAAGCTCCGAGTGTGTCCCAGATTCTGTAATTTGACCGTGTTCCACTACTAAGATTTGATCAGCATGAGTAATCGTTGATAATCGGTGTGCCACAATGAGTGTCGTGCGGTCTTTTGCAAGTCTCTCAAGTGAATCTTGAATGAGTGCTTCACTCTCTAAATCAAGAGCAGATGTGGCTTCATCCAGAACTAAAATACGCGGATCTTTTAAAAATACTCGTGCTATAGCAATCCGTTGTTTCTGACCACCTGATAGTTTGACGCCTCTCTCACCAACTGTAGTGTCGTAGCCATTCGGTAATCCCATGATGAAGTCATGAGCATTGGCCGCTTTGGCAGCTGCGATGATTTCCTCATCACTAGCTTTTGGATTTCCCATCGCGATATTCATTTTGATTGAGTCACTAAACAATAATGTATCTTGAAGCACAAGACCAATTTGTTTACGAAGAGACTCAATGGTTACATCTCGAATATCTTGATTATCCAGACGAATGGAGCCATCAGTTACATCATAAAAGCGAGGAAGTAGACTGATGATGGTGGATTTCCCGCCTCCACTCATCCCTACAAAAGCAACCGTTTGTCCAGGCTTAATATCGAAGTTGATACCTCTTAAGACGGGTTCTCCTTGTTCTTCGTATTGGAAATAAACGTCTTTAAAAGTTAATCCTCCATTTACACGGCCTACCGGCTTGGCAGTAGGGCGATTTTGGACTTCATATCCCTCATCCATCAACTCGAACATTCGGTCCATAGAGGCTACTGCCTGTGTTAGCGTTGTTGAAGAGTTAACTAGACGGCGAAGTGGGCTGTAAAGACGTTCGATATAGGCAACAAATGCCGCCATTGTACCTACTGAGAGGTTTCCCGTAATGGCTTCATAACCTGCATAAGCTATAACGAGTAATGGCGCTACATCTGTGATCGTATTTACGACTGCAAACGCTTTGGCATTCCACTTTGTCTGGTCGATTGCTTTATCTAAGAACTCCCCATTGGCTTCGTCGAAGTTCTTTTGTTCGTGCGACTCTAAAGTAAACGTCTTGATGACGCTCATTCCTTGAACGCGTTCATGCAAATAACTCTGTACCCCAGCAAGTGCCTGCGAACGTTGTCGCGTGAGGTCTCGAAGACGCCCGAAGAAAAACTTTACGCTGAATGCATAGAACGGAAAAGCAATCAAAGTCACTATTGTCAGCTTCACGTTAAGGGTCAACATGATTCCAATAGCTATTAAAATAGTGGCAAGGTCCAACCACACATTCATTAGTCCGATGACGACAAAGTTTTTGGTCTGCTCCACGTCATTGATCACTCGAGAAATCACTTCACCAGCACGTGTGTTAGCGTAATATTTCAAACTCAGTTTTTGTAAATGATCAAACAATTGCTCCCGAATATCAAACAAAATTTTGTTACTGACATATTGAGCGAGGTACTGTCTATAATATTCAATTGGTGGCCGAACGAGGAAAAACACAAGGGCAGTCCCACCTATCCAGTAGAACAATTGACGAAGTTTTTCAGCCTCCGTCATATCTCCTCCGATAATGTCATCAATTACAATTTTGATGAGAATAGGAATAAATAAAGGAATTGCAAACTTAACGATTCCTATTAAGATTGTCACAATGATTTGCCAGTTATAGGGCTTTACAAATTGCATGTAGCGTCGAATTACTCCCATAGCTTCCTCCTTCTTTTTATAGGCAAGACGAAACCTGTTGCGGCGATCGCAACAGGTTTATTCGGTCTTTTGAATATCCTTATGGAATTGATAACGTGCCGTCCACGCATCAATGAAATCAGGAGCGAACGGTCCTTTCTTTTGCTGAATCCATTGTTTTAACGTCTGGATTGTTCGCTTAAGAATAATATCAATTTCTTGTGGATAATTCATTTCCTTTTTGTGCTGTTCGTACTCATCTTCGTCCAGAAGAGTATAGGACTGATCAGGAAACACTTTCATGTCCAGATCATAATCAATATACTTCAGCATCCGGTCCTCGTAGACAAATGGCGAACTCAAGTTGATGTAATAATACACCCCATCTTCACGCAACATACAAATAATATTAAACCAATATTCCGCATGGTAGTAACAGATAGACGGTTCTCTTGTAACCCAGGTCCGGCCATCTGATTCTGTCACTAAGGTACGGTCGTTCGCAGCAATGACAATGTTTTTAGTCCCTTTAAGTACCATTGTCTCATGCCAGACACGATGAATATTGCCATTATGCTTGTAGCTGTGAATCTGGATCATTTCTCCTTCCAACGGAATGGTCATGATGTAGCCACCTTCTCCAATGACAAGCTGAAAAACCTATCTATTTTATATGTGATGTTACACATTATAACAATACTAGAAGGAAAAAAGTAGTATCAGCTAATTTTCTAAAGATCTGTCAACTCGAAGGCGCATCATTTTCTGTACAGGAACGGGTAGTGGTAGCTTGGCAAGCTCTTCTTCTGTCACCCACTGACCCAGCTGAGCGTTCTCTTTTTGCTCCACTTTCCCTTGGAAAACCTGGATATCCCAAGTCAAATGACTAAACTTATGCGTGACTTCCCCAATGGACTCTACATCAATCCATGTGATGCCATAACGCTCTTGCCACGACGTATCTGTCGCTTCGATGAGAGGGAACTGCCACATTTTCGCGAGAAGCCCTTCTCCTCGTTGCTCTACCAACCACTTCCCATCTGCTCTTTGCAACAAGTAGGCAGAGTATGTGATTTTTTTCACTTTCGTTTTTTTACTTTTAATAGGAAGAGAGTCCGTTTTGCCTTCTTCAAATGCACGGCATTCTTCTCGAACAGGACAAAGCAGACACTTCGGTTTTTGGGGAGTACAGATCAGAGCTCCAAGTTCCATCAGTCCTTGATTGAAAGATGACGCATCTTCCGGATCGATGAGTAACGTGACGAGCTGTTCGAATGTTTTGCGTGTCTTCGGTAAGGCGATGTCTTCTTCGATTGCGTACAGACGACTTAGCACACGCATGACGTTGCCATCCACTGCGTGCTCCGGCTTGCCATATGCGATACTGAGAATGGCTCCTGCTGTATAAGGTCCGATTCCTCGAATACTGCTTATTTCTTCTCTTGTCTCCGGTACTTTGGCTTGATATTCTTCAATCACTTCACGAACACCATGTTGTAAGTTTCTCGCGCGGGAGTAATAGCCAAGACCTTCCCAAAGCTTTAGTAGGTCTCCTTCTTCTGCCGCAGCCAAGTGTTGCATCGTGGGAAATGCTTGAATAAAACGTTCAAAATAAGGAATGACTGTATCCACACGTGTTTGCTGAAGCATGACTTCTGAAATCCATATATGGTAAGGGTCCCTAGAATGACGCCACGGTAAATCTCGTTTTTCTTCTCTATACCAATTCACCAGTTCGCGACGGATGAAATTTGTTTTTGTTTCACTCATATCTCGTTGTCCTCTCGGATTAGATTCTTTTAGAAAAGGGTAAAGTCATTGTGCTAGGAATCTTATTCATTTTCTTATATTCTAGTAACAATCCATTTATAAAGGAGGGTGACGTTTGCATGGACACTGGTACACACATCGTGATGGGAATAGCCCTCGGAGGATTGGCAACAATTGATCCGGTCGTCGCAAACCACTCTATTACATTTACAGCCGTACTCGCAGGAACGATTATTGGGTCACAAGCACCCGATATTGACACTGTCTTAAAACTTCGAAATAATGCCGTCTATATTCGTCATCACAGAGGTGCTACTCATTCTATTCCTGCTGTAGTAACTTGGCCTCTGTTGATAACACTAGGATTAAGCATCATTTTTCCATCAGCAGACATGCTACATGTATGGTTGTGGACTTTCTTAGCTGTATTCCTACATGTCTTTGTAGATATATTCAATTCATACGGAACACAAGCGTTACGCCCCATTTCAAACCAATGGGTCGCGCTTGGCGTGATCAACACATTTGATCCAATTATTTTCGGTATCCACGTCATCGGACTTTTGATATGGGCGCTCGGAGCAGATCCTGTTCCTACATTTTTAGTTATGTACGGAATTATAGTGGTCTACTATATCGTGAGGTTCCAAGTGCAGAACGCGGTTCGTCATGCGGTTAAACTAAAAATCCCGAAAGCTGAGCGGATCATCATCGCACCAACGATGCGCTTTTACCAATGGCGCATTGCAGCGATTGACGGCAACCATTATTATGTGGGACGAGCTTATGGCCGGAATATCACCATCTACGATAAGTTTGAACGCCAACCACTTCCAGAAGATCCAGTTGTAAGAGCCGCTTTAAAAGATAAAAACATTGATGCCTTCTTATCGTTTTCGCCGCTCTATCGCTGGGAAATTACACGTCATGATGGAATTCATGAAGTCCGCTTCATAGACCTTCGCTACCGAAGCAACGATTACTATCCCTTCGTAGCGGTTGCCCACCTTGATGACGACCTTGAAATCGTTAACTCATACACAGGTTGGATTTTTAGTGAAGATAAACTTCATAAAAAGCTGGACTTCAATTTAGATTGACTGTTCATTAAAATAACCTCTAGCCTTAGCTAGAGGTTATTTAATTGCTTTCAAGAGTGCTATAGGTAAAGCTTCTTCGTAACGTTCTCCGCCTAACCTATGGCCCCACGCAAATCGTCCTTTTAGATAATCCACTTTGAAGTAAACACCAGGATCGCCCTCTATACTGTAAAGTTCGCCAGGAACAATGGTAGTAGGATCCAATAAATATGACTGGGCCATCGTGGCTTTTCTTTCATAAACTGCATACTCGTTTACGATGCCTAGTTGCTCCGCTTTTCTTGCTTTTTCTTTTAGGTTAGCCACTTCTTGACGAAGCTCTTCAGGTGTCATCTGACTATATTTCTTATCCATCTTCTTGCTCCTTCTGCTCTATAAATGCATCAATTATATCTAGCGGAAACCCTTTTCCATAGAGCTGTTGTTTAACTTTTTGACGTCTTTCTCTTCCCGAATACTTGCTAGACGCTTTTATCCACGCCTTTTCTCCTTGATCAGCTAACTTGTCGGCCCATCCGTCCGTTTCAAACTCGTCTTCAAGCCTTTGAATAACGGTCTTTCCGATTTGGAATGGAAAACCTTTTCGTGCCAGTAGATCTTGAATCTTCTTTTTTTGTTGGGAAGGTGTAAGACGTGCTGAACTTCGCAGTACTTTCTCTGCAAGTGCCATTGCGACTTCTAGTTGCTCTTGTTCCGTATACCCTTCGAGCGTCTGTTGCCTCGTCTCTTCATCGATGCCTTTTTGTTTCAAGGACTGGCGAATTGCATTTGGTCCTTTTTTCGATGAATTTTTCTCTGTAGATAGCAAAGCTTTAGAGAATGCTTCATCATTTATATAATTGTAGTCATGAAGTTTTTTTATAGCTTCTAACGCTACTGCTTCTCCGTATCCTACATCTAATAGCTTTTTCTTCACTTCCTGCTCGCTTCGCATCCGGTAGCTCAAATAGTTCAGAGCCGCACTGAATGCTTTGCGGACCTCGTCCTCGTAAATCATGTCGTCCATCTCAAAGTCGACAAGAACTTTCCCTTTCGTCAACTGGTGTTGAATCAACACGCTTTCATCTACACTGAACGCATAGGCTTCATCTAAGTAGATATTGTAGCGATCTAGATTTTTCTTCTGTCTTGTAATTTTTGTAATGACAGGCATAAAGATCAGCTCCTTTGGTTCAGTTACGAGATTTTCGGGTACCTTCTATAGTATCATACTAAAAAAAGGAGGTCATTTCATGAAGATTGCTATCACAGGTGGAACCGGTTTTGTAGGAAAAGAACTGACAAACCTTTTGCTTTCACAAGGACATCAGGTTTACATACTGACGCGTTCAGATAAAAAAAGTGACTCAGCAGTTACGTATGTGAAATGGTTGACCGATGGAGCAGCACCAGAGACTCAATTAGAAGGCATTGACGGCATCGTCAATTTAGCCGGCACTTCCATTAATGAAGGCCGATGGACAGACGAGCAAAAAAAGAAAATCTACGAGAGTCGGATGCAAGCTACAGATGAAGTATTACGAATTATCGGTGCTCTGGAAGTGAAACCACGAGTTTTAGTGAACGCCTCTGCCGTTGGTATTTATCCAACTTCAAAACACAAGACCTATACAGAGCAGTCTTCTGAACGAGCAGATGACTTTTTGGCTAAAACTGTAGAAGATTGGGAAGCAAAGGCAAAAACAGCTGAACAGTACGGGGTACGAGTTGCGTACGGACGTTTTGGTGTTATCTTAGGGAAAGATGAAGGAGCACTACCTCTCATGGCACTACCTTATAAACTCTTTGTCGGTGGCAAAGTAGGATCAGGTAAACAGTGGCTCTCTTGGGTGCATGTCAAAGATGTCGCAAATGCTTTATACTTCGCGTTGACTACTGATGAATTGACAGGAGCTTTTAATGTAACGGCACCACGTCCACTTCGTAATGACGACTTCGGTCGTGTATTAGGAAATGTGTTGCATCGCCCTCATCTTGTCCCTGTGCCAGGAGTCGCGTTAAAAGCAGCATTAGGTGAAAAGAGTCAGTTAGTTTTGGAAGGGCAACAAGTGATTCCTGAAGTCCTCCTTCAGCATGGCTTCCACTTTGAGTTCCCTACTGCTCAAGAAGCTTTAAAAAACATTTATGGATAATAGACCTTTTTATACACACACTCTTTGAAAAAGGGTGTGTTTTTTTGCGTAGCATCGTGGACTTGCATGCCGACAGACGTCGAGGTACCAATGTTGTAGTTAAGGAACTTCTAGATCAGTTACACCCTGGAGCTATCATCTTGCTCCATACCGTAACGCAAGATAATGCGGAGGCTCTGCCACTATTCATTCAAGAAGCTAAAAAGCGAGGATATCACTTTGGGGAATTAGAAGAATTGCGCAAACAATCGGTGAATACACCCATCCCTTTTCATTGACTTCCACTGTCCTGTATAATGAGGACATACTAAGAAGGACGTGAAGCGTATGAACGAACAAGTAACTATCAAAGAAGGACAAGAATTCCCACTCACCATCAAACGACTTGGAATCAATGGTGAAGGCGTAGGTTTCTTTAAGAAACATGTGGTCTTTGTTCCAGGAGCACTTCCAGGTGAAGTCATCACAGCACACGTGACCGATGTACAACGAAAGTTTGCAACAGCCAAAATCAAACAGATCCGAGAAGCTTCTGAAGATCGCATAACCCCACCATGCCCAGTCTATGAAACATGTGGAGGCTGTCAACTACAGCATATGACCTATCCTCGCCAGTTGGTTGAAAAGAGAGATATCGTCTTGCAAGCACTCGAACGTTATTCACCAGACGTTTCTGCAGAGCTAGTAAAACCAACTATCGGTATGGATGACCCATGGTATTACCGCAATAAGAGCCAGTTCCAAGTGCGCAAAAAAGGTAACAAAGTACTTGCGGGTCTTTTTGCTGCAGGTTCAAATTTCCTTGTAGATATCGACAAATGTCTCGTACAGCATCCCGATACAACGGCTATCACAAACCAAATCAAAGCGTTCATCGAAGATAAAGGCATCCCTGTATACGACGACAAAGACCCACAAGGCATCATGCGCTCTATCGTCGTGCGAAAAGGAATTGAAACTGGACAACTTCAAGTGACGTTAATCACTACAAAGAAAAAGTTCCCTCATAAAGAAGAACTGACACAAGCTATTGTCCAGATGAGTCCAGACATCGTATCAATCAGCCAAAACATCAATGCAGATCGTTCTAGCTTAATTTTCGGTGAAACAACATTTAATCTATGGGGTAAAGAGACGATGATTGAAAAGCTGGATAGTCTAGTCTTCGATCTTTCTGCTCGTGCGTTCTTCCAGTTAAACCCGGTTCAAACTGTGCATCTGTATAATGAAATTAAGAAGGCAGCACATCTTACAGGCACTGAAAATGTCGTGGATGCTTATTGTGGCGTGGGAACAATAGGCCTGTGGCTTGCTGGGGATGCAAAAGAAGTTCGTGGAATGGACATTGTGCCAGAAGCAGTTTCTGATGCGAAGAAAAATGCTTCTCGCAATCAGCGGAAAAACACTCAATTTGTAGTGGGAACTCCTGAAGAATGGGTGACTAAATGGCAAAAAGAAGGCTTCACTGTCGACGTTTTAACGGCGGATCCACCGCGCACAGGACTAGATAGTGAACTGATGGATGTAGTCCTTCGCACAAAACCAAAACGTTTTGTTTATACTTCTTGTAACCCGTCAACACTAGCTAAAGATTTGGCACGCCTTACTAAGAAATATGAAGTACGTTCTATCCAACCGGTGGATATGTTCCCTCAAACTTCTCAGATTGAGTGTGTAGTAGAACTTGAACTGAAGAGCTAAGAAAAAGACCTTGCACAGAAATGTGCAAGGTCTTTATTCGTTTAGAGCCACTGGCTTTCGGAGTGCAATAGTCAGCATGATGACAGTCAAAAGACCGGAAACCAACCACAAATAACTGATGGATGAAGTAAACTGTAAAAACAGCCCTCCTGCAAATGGTCCTGTCAAGGAACCCACGCTAAATGCAATCCCACATAACAAATTCCCAGTTGGCAAAAGAGCCTTGGGTGTTAGATCCGTCATATAGGCGATTCCCAATGAAAACATCGATCCTACAAAGATGCCGGCAATAAAGAATGCTGCAATGATAGCAAGAACCGATGACTCAAAGATGCCCCCGACAAAGAATGACAAGGCTCCACCAGTCAATAGCACAATCAACATCGGTCTGCGTCCAAACTTATCACTCAAGATACCTAGTGGCAATTGAGATACTACGCCCCCTATCGAGAATGCTGCTAATATGACCGACACATTAGCTACTTCAATTCCCTGCCGTAAACTATAAACCGGGAAAATAGCATGAAGACTCGATTCTAAAAATCCATAGCTCAGTGGTGGTAAGAACGCCACCCACGCTAGAGCAAATGACGCTTTGAATCGACCTGCAGATGAAAGAGTTCGAGTTGTATAGGTTTCCGGGAAATCGTTTTTTAGCAAAAATACAAAGATCCATGCCAAGAAACACATCGCTGATGAAACAACAAAAGGCAATCCTTCATGAACTGAAACAAGCGGAACTAGTAACGGTCCGATAGCAAACCCTAGACCGAATGACAAACCATAAAGTGCAATGTTCTTTCCGAGCCGACTTGGGTCTGATGTACTCGTGATCCATGTTTGCGTTGAAAAATGGAGTGCATGATCTCCAATCCCAATAAAAAGACGAAGAATAAACCAAAAAATGACACTTTTCCAAAGAGGGAATAAAGCGAGGGAGACAATCACTAAAATGCCTCCCGCCAAGATGATGGGCTTGTATCCCCACTTTCTTAGCGGAGCCTCCATGAACGGAGATATCAGCAAGGTTCCTATATATAGACCCGTTGCACTCAGGCCATTCAATGTCGCATTGATTCCATCCTGTTCAAATATGATGGAAATCAGCGGTAACAGCATTCCTTGTGAAAATCCTGAAATAGCTACTATTAGTACTAAAATATAAAATCGTTGTTTTGTTGAAATTGCCACTACTGCCGCCTCTTTCTTGAACAATCACTCCCCTTAGTCTATCAAAATCCATAGTCTCCGTATACAACAAAAGACCTCAGCAGTCTGCATCACTGCTAAGGTCTTTTATACGTCTTTACCTACCTTATTCTGTTTCATAACTGCATTTTACGGCTACTATAAAGCCGGTGAAATGTCTGAACCGCCTCCTTACGTTGTTGGTTTCCGACAGGTTCACTACGGCCTCCTTCCTAGTAGAGATTACAGTAACTTTAACACACTATAAAAATTATGTAAATATTCAAAATAAATAAATTATTAAAACACTTCTATGTTCCTATCTTTTTGCCAACGATTCGGGTATAGTATAAGTGCTGAAGGAGGTGTCTCATATGGGAAATCAAGTAACCAATCAAGAACAACAGGTAGTTTATTTGAAAGAACGCTTGAATATGTTCTTACAAGTCCTTGACTCAATTGAGCCCGAATCGACGAAAGTAGAAGATATTGACCGCTTAATTCACATGATGGATGATTTAGAATTAAAGTTAGATCAATTCAAAAAAACGAAAGAGTAGCCCAGCTACTCTTTTTTTCATGGTGTTAGAGGAGTATACTTAGAGTATAAAATGACTAAGGGAGAATTTGCATGTACATAGAAAACCTAGAAAAAAGTATTTACAACTTGATTACAGAAACAAGCACCAACCTACCAAAAGACGTGCGACGTGCCATTGCAAAAGCAAAACAAGCTGAAAATGCTGGAACACGCGCCGCAATGAGTTTGGATACGATTGCAAACAACATTCAAATGGCTGATGACAACGTATCCCCTATTTGCCAAGATACCGGTCTTCCTACTTTTAAGATCAAGACTCCTATCGGCGTCAATCAACTAGAAATCAAAGAAGCTATTAAACGTGCTATCACAGCTGCAACTGCTGACGCAAAGCTTCGTCCAAACTCCGTAGATTCACTTACTGGAGAAAACAGCGGCGATAACTTAGGTGCCGGTGTTCCTGTAATGAAATTTGAGCAATGGGAAAACGACTATATTGAGATGAAGCTAATCCTTAAAGGTGGCGGCTGTGAAAACAAAAATATTCAGTACAGCCTTCCTACTGAACTTGAAGGTCTTGGCCGTGCAGGTCGTGATCTTGATGGTATTCGTAAATGTATCCTTCACTCGGTCTACCAGGCACAAGGACAAGGCTGTTCAGCTGGTTTTATCGGAGTGGGAATCGGCGGAGACCGCTCTTCAGGTTACGATTTAGCGAAAGAGCAACTATTCCGCTCTGTTGACGATGTCAATCCACATGCACAATTAGCAGAACTGGAAGCTTATATTGTTGAAAAGGCAAACACACTGGGTATTGGGACAATGGGCTTTGGTGGCGAAGCGACTTTGCTAGGCTGTAAGATCGGTGTCATGCACCGAATTCCTGCAAGTTTCTACGTATCTGTAGCGTATAACTGCTGGGCTTACCGTCGTATGGCTATCGATATTTCGCCAGAGACAGGTGAGATCCATAACTGGCATTACCAAGAAGGCGAAAAAATCGAATTCAACCAACAAGATACAATCGAGGAAGAAGTCAAAGAAGTCATTCGTCTTGAGGCTCCGATTACAGAAGAAAAAATTCGTTCCCTAAAAGTAGGAGATGTCGTATCCATTTCTGGCCGTATGTATACAGGACGAGACGCTATTCACCACCACTTGATGAGTCACGATGCGCCTGTTGATTTAAATGGGCAGATCATTTACCACTGCGGACCTGTTATGCAAAAAGACGCAGAAGGCAATTGGCATGTTCGTGCAGCTGGCCCTACTACATCGATTCGCGAAGAGCCTTACCAAGGCGATATCATGAAGAAGTTTGGCATTCGCGCCGTAATCGGTAAAGGCGGAATGGGACCTAAAACGCTTGCCGCTTTAGAAGAACATGGCGGAGTTTATTTGAATGCTATCGGTGGAGCTGCTCAGTACTACGCAGACTGCATCAAAGGCGTAGACGGAGTAGATCTCATGGAATTTGGGATTCCAGAAGCGATGTGGCATTTGCGTGTAGAAGATTTCACAGCAGTCGTTACTATGGATTCTCATGGAAACAGTTTGCATGCTGACGTTGACAAATCCTCTTTAGAGAAACTGGCACTTCATAAAGAACGTGTATTTTAACTAACAAATTGGGATTTTCATTTTTGAAAATCCCTTTTGTTGCACTTTTTCTTATTTATAATTATTATAAAGTAAGAATTAATTTAAAGGGGTGCTGTTGACTGTGTTGAGCCGAGTTCTTCCTCATATTGAATTGATAAATGCTTTGACATCTGGAGTTCTAATACTAGTCGGTTGGGCTTTAAGCAAAAATGGATTCACCACCGCTTCAGTGGTTGTCTTCCTGTTTGCATTTGTAATTGGTGGCTTTTTCAAAGCAAAAGAAGGCCTTGAAAAAACTATTAATGAGAGAAAGTTGAATGTTGAGCTTCTGATGATTTTAGCAGCTATCGGTTCCTCAATCATCGGGTACTGGGCAGAAGGAGCTGTATTGATCTTTATCTTCGCTCTCAGTGGCGCTTTAGAAACGTATACGATGAACAAAAGTAAAAAAGAAATTGCAGCTCTCGTCAATATGCAGCCTGATGAGGCATGGAAATTGGATGAGCACAACCAAGCACAGTTAGTATCTGTCGATTCCTTAAAAGTTGGCGATCGTTTACGGATCAAACCAGGCGAGAAAATTCCAGCTGATGCTGTCATCATTGAAGGCTCCTCTTCTATTGATGAATCTGCCATTTCTGGTGAACCGATTCCTGTATTGAAGCAGCTTAATGATGCTATTTTTGCAGGCACAGTTAATGGCAGTGGTGCGTTGGTTGTAAAAGTGACGAAAGAAAATGCTGATTCCTTATTCCAGAAAATCATTTCTCTAGTACAAGCAGCACAAAATGAAAAGTCCCCTTCTCAACAATTTATCGAGCGTTTTGAAGGAACTTATGTCAAAACCGTCCTTGTGACAGTAGCCATCTTGTTATTTTTGCCTCATTACGTTCTCGGTTGGGACTGGTCAACTACGTTTTATCGGGCCATGGTCTTCTTAGTAGTAGCCTCTCCATGTGCGGTGGTCGCATCTATAATGCCTGCCACTCTTGCTTCCATTTCAAATGGAGCCCGTCACGGCATTCTATTTAAAGGTGGCAGTCACTTAGAGAGTCTGACAAAATTAACAGCTATCGCTTTTGATAAGACAGGTACGCTTACCCAAGGAAAGCCTGTTGTGACTGACTTTATTGTGCGCCCTGATGTGGACCGCAATCATGCATTACACATCGTAGCTTCTATCGAGGATAAATCGAATCATCCATTGGCTGTAGCCATTACTCAATATGCCAAAGAGCAAGGGATTCGTCCAGATATGCAAGTTCAAGTTGAAGATGTAGCAGGTTTCGGGATGATCGGAACAACTGAAGGTCACTCTTATAAAATCGGTAAACCTGATTTTGTAGGTAGAGACGAGGCGTTCGCATTTCATGATTGCATTGCCCCTACCCTTGCCTCACAAGGAAAAACCGTCACGTATATTCGAGATGAACAAGGCATCGTAGCACTTATTGCTTTAAAGGATCAAGTTCGTGAAGAAGCAAAACAAACTATCGCTGCACTAAAGCAATTAGGCATCACTACTATCATGTTGACAGGTGACAATGCGAAGACGGCGGAAACGATCGCTAAAGAAGCTGGTATTGATCGTTTTGTAGCAGAATGCCTACCTGAAACCAAAGTAGAGCATCTAAAAGAACTGAAAAAGGACTTTCCTTTCGTCGGGATGGTGGGAGACGGAATTAATGATGCTCCTGCATTAGCTACTGCAACAACAGGTTTTGCTATGGGAGATGGTACCGACGTGGCACTTGAAACGGCGGATGTGGTTCTCATGAAAAATGAACTAACAAAGATTGCTTATGCCGTTCAGCTTTCTCGCAAAATGCAGCGTATCGTAAAACAGAACTTAGTATTTTCTGTAGCTGTCATTGCTGTGCTGATCGTATCAAATTTCTTGCAAGTCGTGAACTTACCGCTTGGGGTTATTGGTCACGAGGGTTCAACCATTTTGGTGATTCTAAATGGTTTGCGAATGCTACAAAAAGTCTAAAAAAACAGGTTGAGCAATTTGCTCAACCTGTTTTTTGCGATTCAAGACGTTCTTTTCTTTCTTGCATGACGGCATTGATTTGTCCACCAATCATAAGAAGTGTACCCGAGAAGTAGAGCCACATCATTAACACAATGATAGCACCTAAACTTCCATATGTAGCGGTGTAATTCGCAAAATTACTTACGTAAAATGAAAATCCTAACGATACTAGAATCCAGCCAAGAGTGGCAAAGACTCCCCCAGGTATCACACTTTTCAAATACAATTTTTGATTCGGAACAATCCAATAAAGTGCTGTTAAAACAACAAATATAATTAAAGGTGGAATCGTGAATCTTATACTATTCCAAACAGTTAAAAACACTCCATCTAATCCGAAAATAGAAAATAAGAATACTCCTATTTGTTCACCAAAGACCGGCAGTAAGAGCGCGATGACAAACAATCCAATAATCAAGATAGTAAAGACTACAGACAGTGCTCTTACAATAAAGAATGGTCGAGTCTCTTCCAAACCATAAGATTTGTTCAAAGATTTCACAATAGCATTAACACCATTTGATGCTGACCATATAGTCCCTAATAATCCAATAGATAGTAAGCCACCATTCCTGTTCTGCAGAACATCTGTTAAGGTCCCTTCTATCAAACTATAAACATCAGCTGGAGCATAATTTCTTAAAAACTGAAAAATTTGATCTTCAGGGAGATTTAGATAAGGCAACAAAGTCACCATAAAAATTAATAATGGAAAGAGTGAAAGTAAAAAGAAGAAAGCCAATTGGGCACCTAGAGCTGTCACATCTGAATTTTTAATGTGTTGGAGTAAATCTTGGAAGAATCCTTTCCAAGTTGTAGAATCATAGGATTCTGGCGTTCTCTTCTTTTTACTGTTTCCAAATTGCAAAAATTTGAGTTTCTCCATCCAGCTAGGTTTTTTTGCAGGCGCATCTGACTCTTCCCTATTCGGTTGTCGTAAACTATCTTCCACCTGCATCACATCCTTATGAATTAGCTGTTCTTTTTTTCGTCTTCACCGTACTTTTCTGCATATTCTGGTGTCTGCTGTTGCATATGTGGATCATGAGACGTCTCTTGTTCTTGTAATGTCTCATTTGAATTATCTGAAATGATTTCTTTATATTCTTCTTTAGAGCTTGAGAAAGTATTTTTAGTCTCAGAGAGAAGTGTTGATACTTGTGGAGCAATTTGTTTTACTTCATTCACTTGAGAACTTAGATACTGAGCGTCATGTGATAATTTTTCGTAAAGAGCTTTATAATGATTAATTTTCGTTTCTAAATCATGCTTCAAAACTTCACGATTGTCGTTATAAAAGCGTGCACGTTCGTTTGCTGAGCGAGCGCGTGTCTTCATAACTTCACGAGTTTGACGATCCAACAGACTAATTAATGCCCCTGCTAGTGCTCCATATAAAATACCTTTTGAAAATTTACTTTGTCCCATTTTAACGCCTCCAAATCATATAGTTGGTTCATAATATAGTCTATTATACCCTTCTCCTTTTTCATTGAAACGATGGATTTTAAAAATTTATCTTGACTCAAGTGCAGAATTTTATGAATATTAATAATATGCAAGACATTACTGTATAAGGAGGATCGTTTTATTTCGTGTAAGTAGAGACATATAAAGGGGGAGACATATGGACGCGATTTATAAAGTGTTAGGTGCCATCTCTGACGTTGTTTGGGGACCACCACTACTGATTTTAATTGTTGGTACAGGTATTTATTTAACTTTTCGTCTTGGACTCGTACAAATTCTTATGTTACCGGCAGCTTTAAAACAAACATTTTCTAAAAAACATGATAAAACAGCGGAAGGAGACATCTCCCAGTTCCAGGCACTCACTACTGCTTTAGCAGCGACGGTAGGAACGGGGAACATCGTCGGTGTAGCAACTGCCATCGTTCTAGGTGGACCAGGAGCTGTATTCTGGATGTGGCTATCTGCCGTATTTGGAATGGCAACAAAGTATGGTGAAGCTGTACTAGCTGTAAAATATCGTGTGAAAGACGCGAATGGTGAAATGGCTGGCGGGCCTATGTATTACTTGGAACACGGATTAAAACAAAAATGGTTAGCTGTTCTTTTTGCTATATTCGGTGCGCTTGCAGCATTCGGTATCGGGAATGGAACACAATCTAACTCCGTAGCAAATGTTGTAAACGATACTTTTGGAATTGCTAACTGGGTTACTGGATTAGTGTTGATGATTTTCGCAGCGCTAGTCATTATCGGAGGAATTAAGTCAATCGGTAAAGTAACTGCTGTATTCGTTCCAGTCATGGCTGTGTTCTATGTATTTGGTGGACTACTTGTCATGATCATGAACATCACAGAAGTTCCTGGTGCTGTTATGACTATTCTTGAAATGGCCTTTTCTACAGAAGCTGCAGCAGGTGGAGCAATTGGTGCTGCTATTCGTTACGGGGTTGCTCGTGGAGTGTTCTCGAATGAAGCAGGTCTTGGTTCTGCTCCAATCGCGGCTGCAGCAGCGAAAACGGATCTTCCTGGTCGTCAAGGATTGATTTCCATGACACAGGTATTCTTTGACACTATCATCATCTGTTCAATTACCGGAATCACAATCGTTATGTCTGGACTTTATACGGATGCGACATCTGATACTGCAGGAACATTGACTTCAGATGCATTTGGTTTCTTCCTAGGAGATATCGGACCAATTATCGTAGCCGTAGGTCTTGTCTTCTTCGCATCCTCTACTATTTTAGGATGGGCTTATTACGGAGAAAAATGTTTCCAATACCTATTTAAAAATCCTTCATTACTAATTGTTTATCGTGTACTATTCATCGCAATGGTATTCGTAGGGTCTGTAGTTTCTCTAGACTTGATCTGGACATTCTCAGATGTAGCAAACGGTATGATGGCCATTCCAAACTTAATTGGATTACTCGGACTATCGGGTGTCATCGCTTATGAAACGAAACAGATTCGCGAAAAATTAAAGGCAGAAAAAGCACAAGGTTAATCTCTATTGACAACCAGGATTGAGCATGAAATGATAGATGGATGAATGAGAAAGGCGGTACGAGTATGGACCTCAATCAACCATCGAAAGAAAATGTCACGTTCATGATCAATGCAATTAAAGATAAATTACGAATGGTCAACGTAGATGCTATGAAAGCTGAAGATTTTACAGCTTCTGCATATGAAGATCTTTGTTATCTCTATGAAATGGTTTCAAAACGAGATTCGTTCAGTCCTAGTGAGATGCAAGCTATTGCATCAGAGCTTGGTAATTTGCGCAAGTAAAAAACACGGTTTCTCAAAAGAGGAACCGTGTTTTTATTAGGAATTATTTAGCTGCGTAAGCTTTTGCAATTGCTGCCCCTACACGAGCATTGTTCATTACTAGAGCAATATTAGCTTCTAGAGATTTCCCATCAGTTAATTCTTTTACTTTACCAAGAAGGAATGGAGTCACGTCTTTTCCTTTTACCCCTTGCTCTTCAGCTTGTCGGAGTGCATCTTCAATGATCGCTGTAATTTCTGCTTCTTCTAGAGAGGATTCATCTGGAATAGGATTTGCAATAACAGCTCCTCCTTGCAGTCCCATCTCCCATTTCACGTGTAACATATCCGCTACTTCTTGAGGAGTATCTACACGGAAGTTCGATGCAAACTGGCTTGTTGCAGAATAGAATGCTGGGAACGCATCGGTTCCATAGCCTACTACTGGTACTCCTTTTGTTTCTAAATATTCAAGAGTCAACCCGATGTCGAGGATAGACTTTGCACCCGCACAAATTACGGCTACATTTGTTTGAGACAACTCTTCTAGGTCAGCAGAGATATCCATTGTTGTTTCTGCACCACGGTGAACTCCTCCAATACCACCAGTTACGAAGACAGCAATGCCTGCAAGCTCTGCACAGATCATTGTTGTAGCAACTGTTGTTGCGCCAATTTCTTTAGAAGAAAGCACATAGGCTAAATCACGACGAGATGTTTTACGAACGTTTTTACTTGTTGCTAACAATTCTAAGTCCTCATCAGTAAGACCGATTTTAATACGACCATCCATTAGTGCGATAGTAGCTGGAACAGCTCCATTTTCACGAATAACTTGCTCCACTTCTTTTGCCATTTGAACGTTTTCTGGGTACGGCATTCCGTGTGAGATGATTGTTGATTCTAATGCTACAACAGGTAGCCCCTGTTCTAATGCTTGTTGTACCTCGACTGTGTAATCTAATAAATGTTTCATTGTTATTCCTCCAGTTCATTTTGTAGTTGTGTGGCTGAGAGTTCTGGTCTAACTGTAAAAGGTGATTCAAGTGTCTTAGTAGCATTCATGCGCCCAGCCTCAAGTGCGGCGTGGATGTCTTGCGTCTCCATCCATTTATGCAGAGTAGCAGCGACAAATGAATCTCCCGCACCCGTCACATCTTTTACTTCCCTCGGCTGTAACGCTTCCATCCAGTGCAATTTCCCTTGCTCTAAGTACGAGAAGCCTTTCTCTCCTTCTGTAATGACTGTATGAAGGAAGCCTTTATCACGTAAGGCTTGATGGGCTGCAATACGATTTTCATTCGTTGTAAACGTGATACCCGTTACAAGTTCTGCCTCTCCTTTGTTACAGAAGATCCAATCCGCTTGCACTGTTCCTTCAGGAAGATTTTTCATCTTGGGTGCAGATACAGGTACAATAGCTACTGGCACTGAGAAACGACTGCACTGTTGAAGGATAGCTGCAACCGCTTGTTGGGCTATATTCAAATCGATAATGACAAGACCTGCCGCCCGGAATACCTTCTCTTGACTCATCACCCACTCGGCATCGAGTAATCGGTAGATCTCCATATCTGCTAGAGCGAGTTGCATCTCACCTTCATGATCTAAAATTGCGGTGTAGGCACCCGTTCGCTCTTGATCACTGCGGAGACAATGGTTCATATCTACCCACTCATGAGTCTTATCAAATATAAATTCATATTCTAAGTCATACCCAGCGGCACTCATTAGTTTTACGTCATGTCCAAGTCGCCCAAGATTTTCGGCAATGTTTCGAGCCACCCCCCCTGCCGTTTGATAGCTAGTGACAGGATTGGACGTCTGAAACACCAAATCTTGCTTAACGACCATCTTGCGGTCAATATTCATTCCACCAAAGACAACAACCGGCCTTGATTCGGCCAGTACATATGCTCTACCTTTAATAACTCCAGCTTTCGTTAAACCAGATATTAAATTTGCTATAGAAGGCCTTGATAATTGAAGCTGTTCTGCTAATTCTTGTTGACTTGCATAGGGATTTCTTTTGATTAATTCGAGGAGCTGATGTTCTTTTTCTGTTAGCATTTTTTCACCACCCTTTTTAAACTTATGTTTAAAATATAAACTATTGTTTAAATTAATGCAAGTGTTAGTTGAAATTCTATTCAATGTTTAATTAAATTAAATTATTGTGATTGCAACCTTCTCACTATTCCTGCTATTCTAAATAGGTAAAGACTAAAGGAGGAACTACTATGCCATCATTTCAAGAAAATCTAGACAACTACGCTAAATTAGCTGTAGAAATTGGAGTTAATATTCAACCAGGTCAATACTTATATGTAGCAGCATCTACGGACACACTAGAATTTACTCGCGCTGTAACAAAAAAAGCTTATGAAGCAGGGGCGAAACAAGTTTTCGTCGACATTACTGACGATCAATTGGCGCGTATTCGCTACGAGCACGCACCAGCAGATTCATTTGATTTCTTCCCTGAGTGGAAAGTGATGGAACGTGAACAATTAGCAGAAAAAGGCGCTGCTTTCATGAACATCGTCTCTCAAAGCCCTGACTTGCTGCAAGGCATCGATTCAACTCGTATTGCCACGTTCCAAAAAACCGCTGGTAAAGCCTTGTCGAAATACCGCCAGTATGTTCAGTCAGATAAGATCAGCTGGACAGTCATTGCGGCTCCGTCAGCAGGGTGGGCAGCAAAAGTATTCCCAGATGCTCCACAAGAAAAACAAATCGAAATGTTATGGGATGCTATTTTTAAAGCAGTACGCGCAGATCTTGCAGATCCTGTGAAAGCATGGGAAGATCACGACCATGTATTGCATGAAAAAGTACATTACTTAAACGACAAAAAATACGCAAGCTTACATTACACAGCTCCAGGAACTGATTTAACAATTGAGTTACCTAAAGGACATCTATGGGCAGGCGCGAGCAGTACGAATGAAAAAGGTGATAGCTTTATGGCTAACATGCCGACTGAAGAAGTGTTCACTGTACCACACAAAGATGGCGTAAATGGATATGTATCAAGCACTAAACCATTAAGTTATGGAGGCAACATCATCGAAAACTTCAAACTGACGTTTGAAAATGGACGCATTACGAAAGTAGAAGCAGAGCAAGGAGAAGACGTTTTGACAAAGCTAGTGGATACGGATGAAGGCTCGCACCGTTTAGGTGAAGTAGCTCTTGTCCCACATGACTCCCCTATCTCGAACTCAAATATCTTGTTCTACAATACATTATTTGATGAAAACGCATCGAATCACTTAGCAATTGGTTCTGCTTATGCTTTCTGTTTAGAAGGTGGCAAGACGATGTCTCAGGAAGAGCTAGCAAAACACGGCTTGAATGACAGTATCACACACGTCGATTTTATGATTGGGTCAGCTGATATGTCTATTGATGGAATTTTAGAAGACGGAACACGTGAGCCGATCTTCCGCGGTGGAAACTGGGCATTCTAACTGTTCACATTTGTGACCTACCTTTTTCGATGGAAATCATGTATACTACATGTAGAATGTCAGAAGAGGTGAAAAACCATGGGTATCTTTTTAGCAACGGTTTTTGGTTTTCTTACTGTCATGGGAATCGCTGGTTCAGTGATGATGTATTACTTCAATACAGCGATGAACTCTCATGACGCTGAGAAAATCGATCCACGTCCAGAGCATTACTAAAAGAGCTGAATTTTCAGCTCTTTTTTTGTTGTCATGACCTTACTTTTTGTTTACAGTTTGGTAACACCTCATTTTCAATCTTGTATATTCCCCCTCCCTTGTTCTCAAATTTCTTCCACTATCTCCAACTATTCTCCTGATTTTCCTTAAAACCTTTGTAACATACCAGATATTAACAAGTGCCAACCCTTATTCCTTCTTATATACTTAGTACGTCTTAGAAAGAGGAGGATGTCGCTATGTTTCAAAACATTCAAATTGGAATTGATTTAGGAACTGCCAATACATTAGTTTATTCAAACACAAAAGGAATCATCTTAAACGAACCTACAGTCGTTGCAATCGACAAAAATACAGGTCAAATCATCGCATTTGGTCACCAAGCGAAGAAAATGATCGGCAAGACGCCAAAGTCTATTGAAATCATTCGTCCCTTAAAAGAAGGCGTTATTGCTGATTTTGATCGTACAACAGAGTTATTGAAACTTATCATGCAACTAGCAAGCAAAAAACTAGGTACTGCTTTACGAAAGCCAACTGTAGCTATCTGTACACCTTCTGGAGCAACATCCGTTGAACGCCGTGCTATCGAAGATGCTGCGCGTCAGAGTGGTGCGAAAGAAGTCTATTTGATTGAGGAGCCAGTAGCGGCGGCAATAGGGTCTGATCTACCGGTCCATGAACCTGTTGCAAGTATGATTGTCGATATCGGTGGTGGGACTACTGAAGTGGGAATCATTTCATTTGGTGGTGTTGTAGCATCAAACACAACAAAAGCTGCTGGTGATAGTATGAACGAAGCTATCATCATGCATGTCCGCAAAGAGTACAATGTGTTGATCGGAGAACCTACGGCGGAAGAAATCAAACATGAGATTGGCCACGGTCTAGTACCACACGAAGTGGAACAGATTACGGTAACAGGACGAGACGTCGTGACCGGTCTTCCCAAGTCCGTAACGTTATCTTCTGTTGAAATCCAAGAAGTTCTTCGGGAATCTCTAGAAACGATTTTAGAACTATTCGTGCGACGCTCGAAGTCTGCCCACCAGAATTGTCTGGTGACATTGTAGATCACGGGGTCGTATTAACGGGTGGCGGCGCGTTACTGAAAAACATCAGCGAATGGTTGAGCACCGTTATTGATGTACCTGTACATCTGGCTCCAGAACCACTTCACGCTGTTGTTATCGGCACAGGTAAAACGGTCATGCCAAAATTTAAACGAGTTAAAGCAGCAAAATAATTCGCCAAACACTCTCTTCTTTTAGTAAACTGATTACTAGAAGGGAGTGTTTTTATGTCTAATTTACATGAAATTTTAGCGTATAATGAAAGCTTCGTTCGTAATAAAGAATACGAACCATTTGCTACTACAAAGTTTCCCGATAAGAAAATGGTCATTTTGTCTTGTATGGATACGCGTCTCGTAGAGCTGCTTCCCAAATCAATGAACATCCAAAACGGGGATGTAAAAATCGTTAAAAGTGCGGGAGCTATTATCAACCATCCGTTTGGTGGGATCATGCGAAGTTTGCTTGTTGCGGTTTATGCGTTTCAAGCAGAAGAAATCTTTGTCATTGGTCACCATGACTGCGGTATGGCTGCTATTGATCCAAATGCCTTGATCGCATCGATGATTGAACGTGGTGTAGATCCAAAGACTGTAGACACTCTTACGCATTCAGGGGTCGATGTGCATGAATGGTTAGAAGGATTTGATAACGTGGCGGATAGTGTTTTACATAGTGTGAACATGATTAAGAATCATCCACTTGTTTTATCTTCCATCAAGGTACACGGACTAATTATTGATCCAGCAACAGGTCGCCTGGACCTTGTTCACGACGGAACAAAAGACTAATAAAAAAGAGACTCGTCATTGTGACGAGTCTCTGTTTGTTTTACGGGCCATGTAGTCAGACTTGGTCTGTGCAAAGAGCAGATGGTCCATCCACTGGCCATTGATATACAATAATTGATTTAAATACCCTTCTTCATAAAACCCTGTTTTCCTCAATACATAAACAGAAGGTTCGTTATAAGGCGAGACGTAGGCTTCTAATCGGTTTAATTGCAGCTGGGTAAAGGCAAATTCTGCGACAAGCTCAATAGCTTCCTGCGCAAAGCCCTTCCCTATTTGCTGCTGATCTACCGCATACCCAATCATCCCGCTTAAAAAAGGCATACGCTTGATACTGTAGAGTGAAATCGTCCCTACAAGCTGAAAACTTTGCTTGTCATAAATTCCGAAACTATACTCTCTTTGTTCTTTCAGCAACTTGATCGATTCCCGGATTTTTTCCCTCTGCACAACTGTTGTGTAATAAGATTCTCGATGAATGGGTTCAAAACGTCCCCAGAATTCTTTGTTGTGCTTCACTACTTGCGCGAGTGCGGCTGCATCGGCCATTTGAAATGTCTTGCAAATACACCGTTTGCCTTCTAATCGAATCAAGTCCATTCCCCCTACTTACACGAGGCTTAAGAATTCCTCTACATCTTTATGGCAAAGAGCAATCCCTTTTGCCCAGAAATCTTTTTTCGTGATATCTTCATTTAAATGCTTTTTCGCTAAATCTTCAACTGACATGATAGCCGTGTCACGAAGAAGTGCAATATATTTCTCTTCAAATGCAGTTCCTTCCTCTTTTGCTTTCGCATAGATTGAAAGACTGAACAGGTATCCGAACGTGTAAGGGAAGTTATAGAATGGTACACCCGTGATATAGAAATGAAGTTTCGACGCCCAGAAATGTGGATGCGTATCGGCAAGGGCACCTCCAAAAGCTTCTTGTTGTGCTTCAGCCATCAATTCATTCAAGCGTGTACTTGAGACGACACCTTTTTTGCGTTCTTCATAGAAGCGAGTCTCAAATAAGAAACGAGCATGGATGTTCATAAAGAAAGCTACACTGCGCTGGATCTTATCTTCAAGTAATGCGGCTTTCTCATCTTGAGATGTGGCTTCTGCAACAGCTGCATCTGCTACAATCATCTCAGCAAAAGTAGAAGCGGTTTCTGCAACACCCATCGCATACTGACGGTTTAACCAATGTACAGGACGTAATGCGTACGAGTGGAATGCATGTCCTAGTTCATGAGCTAGAGTGGATACATTCGACATGGAGCCTGAGTACGTCATAAAGATTCGAGACTCCTGAGAAACCGGCATGCCTGTACAGAATCCACCAGGACGTTTGTTATCGCGGTCTTCTGCTTCAATCCAGCCATTTTCAAACGCATGACGAGAGAATGCTTCAAGTTCTGGACCAAACTTTTTAAAATGTTTCAAGATAAACTCAGCGCCTTCTTGATAGTCCATCGACTTTGCAGATTCTCCAATCGGAGCATCCATGTCATGCCAGTGAAGCTTTTCTGTACCAAGTAGTTCTGCTTTTTTGTTTAAGTAGCGAACAAATGGTTCTTTACCATCTGAAATTGCTCCCCACATTGCGTCTAATGTTTCTTCACTCATACGGTTGATTGAAAGTGGCTCATCTAATACTTCGTTCCAGCCACGCTTTTTATAAACTGCTAAACGGTAACCTGCTAAGTGGTTTAACGTTTTAGCAAAGAACTCTTCTTTCTCCGTGAACGCTTGCTCTAACGCATCTTTTGTTGCCTTACGAACTTCTGGATTTGCGTGGGAATATAAGTTGCTCGCTTGACCGATGGAGAGCTTCTTTTCTTCACCTTCTACATTTACTGTCACTTTCATATCAGCAATCAACAAATCATAAAGTTGTCCCCAGCCCTGGTACCCATCTACACCAAGTGCTGTGATTAGAGATTCTTCTTCTTGTGAAAGTTTTTTCTCGGCTTTTTCTTTCCATTCATTTAAAATAAATTCAAATTCCTGTAAGTCTTTTGACGCAAGTAGTTCGTTCCATACGCTATCTTCTGTCTGACTCCATTTTTGCTGAATCGTTAAAAGAATAGTGCTCAGACGAGCTCCTAGGCTACTAACTTGCCCTTGAAGTAATGCTGCCTTTTTGTCAGTAGTGTCTTGTGCTAAGAAACAACCGATTGTAGCGCCAGCTTCAGAAAGATTTGTAGCGATGTCTTTTAATTGCTCGATCGTCTCTCTCATAGCGGATGCTTGTGATACGGATTGTGGTGTCTGAATATCACTTACCACCCCTTCAAACGAAGCAATTTTCTGCTCCACGTTTTCCAGGTGCGCTGCTAGTTGTGGTGAATCAGAGCCTCCTGGAAAGAATGTGTCTAAATCCCATACGAGTGGATATGTAGTAGTTGTCATTAAGATTCCCCTTTCATTTCGTCTCCCTAAGTATATCATGATTGCTTGTAATTTTCTCATTATTTCCTACATTCAAACGAATTCACAAAGCCTTCAATTCTCAATTGAGGGAAAGACAGGTATACTAATACTAGTCATGAAGGAGGGGTACCTATTTTTCAATTATTAGTTATGGGGATCGCACTCATTGCAACTGTGGTCGTCAATGCCCTCGCAAATATTCTGCCGATCAATGGCCAGACGACTGGAGAAATCTCAAATCGATTACCTGTACTCTTCACACCGGCAGGTTACGTGTTTTCCATCTGGGGAGTCATTTATGTGTTGGCCGCGATTTGGATCATTTACCAGTATGTTCTAGTAAAGCGAGGAACACCTCCTGTTGCAAAACGCACGGTATTGTTTGTACTGAGCTCTTTGTTTAATATCGGTTGGATTTTGACTTGGCATTATGAATATTTTCTTTATACACTTGTCATGATGGTCGGTCTGGTTGTAGTTCTTGCATTACTCTATAGTTCTTATCCACGAAACGGATCAGACTGGAAAGAGCGAGGTCCTATTTCTGTCTATTTAGGTTGGGTATGTGTGGCTCTTGTAGCGAACATTTCATATGTACTCACGTATTATGAATGGGACGGTTGGGGGCTTTCGGACCAATTATGGACGGTTGGGGTGTTAACGTTCGCTACGGCGATTGCGCTCCATTTCCGCTACCATTATTATGACCGTATTATGCAGCTTGTGTTTGTCTGGGCGTTTGTAGGTATTGCAGTTCGTCTGGGTCTAGACGAGCTTCTAGTTTCAGCTGCCGCTTTATTTTTGAGCAGTGTGTTAGTAGCTGGCATCCTTTATCTGAATAAACCATTGCGTAGCTAAATAAAACCTCTCTGCAGCTGCAGAGAGGTTTTATTTTTAATCTTCTAATTGTGTTAAAATCAGAGGTTTGTCTTTAGTTACGACAATAGTATGTTCTACTTGTGCTACTAAAGAGCGGTCCGGTGTGACGAATGTCCAACCGTCTCCAAGTTCCATGATTGATTCTGCCTTCTGTGAAATGAACGGCTCAACAGCTAGAACCATCCCCTCTTTCAGAATCGTAGGCTCCCACGCATCATAATAGTTTAGGATATGCTGTGGTGCCTCATGAAGAGAGCGACCCACACCGTGTCCCGTCAAGTTCATGATCACGGTAAGACCATTGGATTTTGCCTCGCGCTCAACCGCTTTACCAATCTGGTTCAATTTGGCTCCCGCTTTTACTTTTAACATAGCACGATCAAATGCTTGTTGTGCTACATCAATCAATTTTTGCTTTTCTGCATCTGCTTCTCCAAGAACAAATGAAATTCCTGTATCTGCATAAAATCCATCACATTTACCAGAAACATCAATATTCACAAGGTCCCCTTCTTGTAAAATGCGACTCCCCGGAATACCGTGAGCGACTTCTTCGTTCACACTGATACATGTATGTCCTGGAAAATCGTATTCTGCAATTGGTGCCGAGACAGCGCCTTTTTCTTTAAAAAGCTTTGCACCGATCTCATCTAATTCTTTTGTGGTCATGCCTGGTTTGGCAGCTGCCTTCATCGTATCGCGAATTTCAGCGACGATGCGGCTTATTTTTTTTAACCCTTGTAGTTCTTCAGGTGTTTGTATAATCATTGCGTTCGAACCCTTTCTTTACTGACTATCTGCTATCATAGCATATTTTAGACAGATTGAGGGATTACAAGACGCGGTGCTTTGACAAACAAAAGAGTACAGATTACAGCTGCGAACAATAACACTAAACTCATGTATGTTGCATTATAGACTAAGGAATAAAGGATAACATTTTGATCTCCTGCAAACTCCCCGAAGAAAAAGATACCACTTAATACATGTACAAAATAGCGAAGTACTGCCCCGAGAATGGTCCCAAATAACACCGCTCGCATCATAGCCCCTTGCCGTCTCTCTTCATAAGCTCGAACAAACGCTGGGCGGAACAGGCCTGCAAATCCTGCAACCATGAAAGCAAGGAAATAATCCATAAATACTTGAATGATCACAATTTCAAAACTTAAAGGTGCAAAATACACATTCCCAGTAGCAAGTTGCAATAATCCGATCAATAACCCTGTTACAATTCCAGCAATTACGCCTCGACGAAAAGCAATCAAGATGATTGGAACGAGTACAAATGTGACGCTTCCACCTTGTGGCATCCCAAAGCCCACACGATCTAATACAAACCCTAATGCTGCAAGTAACGCAATCTCAATCATGATTACGACTTTTTGATTTCTCATAATTTCTCCATTTCCTGTTACCTTCTTGGCACGAATGGGTAAACAATAAAAAATGACCTCTGGACAGAGCCAGATGTCATGAACATCAGTTTCTATCCACATCCCTACGCAAGCATGAACTTCCAGGTTCTAAGGGTACTCTCTCAGCCGCAATGCGACGCCCCTTGTGGTAACATATTATGATTTGCTCTCATTCTACTTTATCAACTACAATTAATCAACTCTACAAATTTGAAAGGACGGATTCTCCATGATTGATTTGCTCCAAGATTTGATACGTATTCCTAGCGACACACAAGAAGGTGCCAATAAGGCCTTAGATTTTTCAGCACACTGGTTAGAAGAACAAGGTGTCAAAGTGACTGTGTTAGAGAATCAAGGATATAAAATGTTAGTTGCTGAAATCGGACAAGGCGATGAGACCTTGATCTGGAATGGTCATTTAGACATCGTCCCCGGGAAACCTGAACAATATGTACCTTATATAGAAGGAGACAAAATATTCGGCCGCGGTTCTGCAGATATGAAAGGTGGCTGCGCAGCCATGATGGCCGCATTCGCAGGAATTTGTAAACACCCTGATCGACTGACTAAGAAAGTACAGCTACATTTAGTGACCGATGAAGAGACAGGCGGTTCTAAGACGTCCAAGTATTTAGTCCAGCAAGGCTATACTGGAGATTTTGTTATATGTGGAGAACCGACATTTTTAAAGATTGGTTTACAAGCTAAAGGAATTTCTCAGTTCTTTATTACGTTTCACGGTAAAGGTGCACATGGTTCTCGCCCATGGGAAGGCGACAATGCCATCTTGCAATCACACCTTTTCCATCAATTGCTTCTAGAACAAGAATGGACAAAAGAAAGTACACAGTATTATGAGCACCCTTCAATCAATTTAGCACGCATCCAAGCTGGTGATCGGTTCAATATGGTTCCAGATACTTGTGAAGTAGGCTACGATATTCGTTTTGTACCAGGACAATCCGTGGAGTTTGTGGAACAACAACTGCAATCCATCTTGGATGAGCACTTCCCAAATGCAGAACTTAGAAGACGAGGAATCTCACCTGCCGTAACGACTTCGGACAAAGATCCCCGCATTCTGCAACTCCTCGATATTTTGAAAGAGGAGACGGAAATCATGGGACAGCACGGTTCTGCAGATACAAGACATTACGCAGTGACCGGAGCTGGCGCTATTGAATTCGGACCAGCTGGTGGCGATTGGCACGGCCCTGGAGAATTTGTTTCTATCGCTTCAATGGAACGCTACCGAGATATTCTGATGGAGTTTGCCTTCTATACTGGTGTGCCTGAAGTGGAAGAGGTTTAATAGAATTCGTTCTCGGGTAAACTATAGTACCATACGAATTACTTAGGAGAGATGAATATGCGCAAATCTAACTTATTGAAATCCGCTATTAAGTGGGCTCCGATTGTCTATCCAATCGTTAAAAAGTTTTTGAACTCACGTAAAACAACTAAACGTTACTAAAACAAAAACCGAGGCGAACTCCATTCGCCTCGGTTTTTTTAAATGTATGGAATTGGCTGTGCAAGTGCTAGATTTGGCTGCCCAGGTAAGCTGACCTGATCGTCACTCTCTGATTGTTGTTGCTCTTCTTGAGCTGCTTGAATCTCTTCAAACGACATAGGATTTGGTGCTGGCATCTCATATGGTTCTATAATGTAGCCTGGATTTAATTCCTGCAAAACACTATTCGCCATCTGTCTATAGCCCTCTTGTACAGGGTGGACATCGGCTGGGTTTGGTACGAATGCTTTTAAATCCGTATTCATACGTTCTGTGACGTCTACATAAGTAGCTCCGTACTTTCTAGCTGATTGTTCAAGAATTTGGTTTAAGCGGTCTAGTTGTTTGGAAGTCCCCTCTTTTTGAAAATCCGCTACATGTGGGTAAGCAAAGTAATAGCCTACGACTAAAACATTTGCTTGAGGAGCAAGCTCTTCTAACTTCTTTAACAATGTTTCCACAGAAATTCGGGCCTGATTGAGCGCGAAATCCACTTGTACTTGTTGAAACGCAAGTGTACCTTGCTCTGGATTCGCGTTCACAATCCGCAATAAGTCGTTAGCACCAGCAGAAACCGTAATTAAACTGGCTTGGCTGACTAGATTTTGTGCTTCTTCGGTTTCGATGGAGTTCAACACTTGTTCCGCTGTGAATCCTGGAAATGCCAACTCTTTTGAGAACAGAGCAAGTTGCCCGGATCTTGCAAGTTCTCCCGCTACCAGATCTGTATACCCCTGGTCAATTTCTCGGTAAGGCGTTTGACCAGCAGCCAGTGAATCTCCTAGGGCTACATAGACTTGCCGAGCTGCAGCTGAGGCGGGAAATACACTAGAGAGCGCAAACAAAATGAGTAGCGTCACTATCCATTTACTCATAGCCCGTCCCTCCTCTCGTATTAAGCCCAGTTCCCATTACGGAAAATGGCTTCTCTTGTTCCATCTTTGCGAATTCCATCAATCGACATATCGGATGTCCCTACCATGAAGTCTTCATGGACGATAGAGACGTTTGCTCCTTTTGCCAACAACTCATCTTCTGACAATCCTTTTCCACCTTGAATAGTAGTAGGATACGCTTCACCAAATGCAAAGTGGTTGGAAGCATTCTCATCAAATAATGTATTAAAGAAAATTGTATTGCTGTTGGATATCGGAGAATCAAAAGGTACTAAAGCGACTTCGCCTAAGTAACTAGCATTTTCATCAGTGGCAAGCAGTTCATCAAGCAATTCTTGTCCTTGAGTAGCGACTGCTTTGATGACTCGTCCTTCTTTAAAAGTTAAAGTAAAGCCGTCGATTCGGTTGCCTTGGTAGATAAACGGTTTGGAGTTACGGACCGTTCCATCTACACGTGTTCGATCGGGTAGCGTATAGACTTCTTCAGTCGGCATGTTTGCAATAAACGGGGTTCCCGAACTGTTGACACTGCTTCCACTCATCCAAATATGGTCCTTAGGCAATCCGACGACCAAATCTGTCCCTTCAGCCGTGTAATGAAGGGCTTCATAGTTGCGACTGTTGAGATACGCAGCGCGTTCGTTCAACTGATGAATATGCGCTTTCCACAAATCGACTGCATTTCCTGAACCAATGCGGACAACTTCAAAAATTTTATTCCAAAGAGCCTCTACTGCCTGCTCTTCTGTCATCTCAGGATACACTTTTTGTGCCCACTTTTTAGAAGGGACAGCAGCGATGCTCCATGTGATGTCATCATTCATGACTGCTTTTCTGTAACGTTTTAGTTTTTCAGAAGACGCTTTTTGGAAACGGCTAATCTTAGTTGGAAGTACCCCTTCTAAAAGATCAGGATCTTCTGCATCAATCCACAGAAGCGCTCCTTTACGGTCGATGATTTCATCCCGTTGTGCTGCAATCCAATTCGGAACATCATCAAACGACGCGTCTGGTGCTAAATCATAAAATGCACGTGTCATATCATTATCGTTCAATTGAACGTCTACATGCCCCGCCCCAGCTTGGTAGGCTTGCCTTACAACAAGTCGAGCAAACTCAAGTGCATCAGTAGTCGTCTGAATTTGTAAGTATTGATTCGGTTGGATATTCAATCCGACTTGAACGACAAGATCCGCATACTCGGTCAATTTTTCTTGAAATGTCATTTGCGTTTAGTTCCTTTCTCTACAGTCTTGCGTTTGGCAGGAACGAAATCTCCTTGACTCCAAGTTACCTCTGAAGGTTTGACTGACAATCCAGAAGTGAGCTTTTTAAATGCTTTTTCATCTTTAAATTCTAAGAAAGAGACAACCATTCCATCTCTCCCTGCGCGACCAGTTCGGCCAGAACGGTGTAGGTAATGTTCTTCCGTTTGAGGGACATCTACATGAATGACATGAGTAACATCTTGAATATCAAGCCCACGAGCAGCTACATCTGTAGTGATCAATAGTTTCACATTGCCTTTTTTCAAGTCATCTAATGCCCGTTTGCGATCTTCTTTTTTCATAGCACCATGTAGAGCGGCGATTGGCGCATCACGGAATAATAGTTTCTCTTCTTTCATCATTAACTGATCTAAACTATTGATGAATGCCAGCCCCTTCATTCCTGGGAGGTGGCTGATGCGTCGGAGCATATCCGTTTTATCGCGACGATCCACCTCCATATAGACGTGCTCGACGTTTCCTACAGATGGCAACTCTTCCGCTTCGACTTTAATCGTATGCGGTTCCTTCATCACGCGTTCTGCCACAAGTTCAATCTCTTCTGTAATCGTTGCAGAAAGAATGACCAATTGTTTTTCTACAGCGGCATCCATGATGGAACGCACTGTGCTTCTGTGTTCTCTACTTAGTAGTTGATCCGCTTCGTCTAACACGATATGACGAACCTCATGCATTTTCAGCTTGCGGTTTTTGACTAGCTCGTTCAAGCGACCTGGTGTTCCCACTACAATAGTCGGTTTCTTTTTCAGTTTGTCTACTTGACGTTGCATATTGGCGCCACCAATTAGTTGCGCTGTAGAAATCGCAGTACCCGCGGTCCACTTGCGAAGTACTTCAATGATTTGAATACCAAGCTCTTGTGACGGTACCATAATGACTGCTTGCGTATGCGGCTTCTTCCCGTCTACTAATTGCAGTAACGGCAACACGTAAGCTAATGTTTTCCCTGTACCTGTCGGAGATTCAGCTACGATGTCTGCACCGTCTAAAAACAGGGGAATCATCTTAGTCTGTATTGGCATTTCACTTTGAAAATTTTCTTTTGTCCATTTTTCTTGCCAAACGGCATCTAATTGTTGAATTGTCATACTTACACCTCATCTTTTCTTCCCTATAGTTTACCACGAGGCAACAAAAAAAGCCCTCTTAGCAGAGGACTTTGTGTCTAAGCAGTTTCTTGAGTCGTAGTATAAATTTTAACAAGTTCATAAAAGGACAATTCAAATAGTTGGCGGCCGTCTACTTTATAGATCCCTTGGTCGATTAATCGTTGTAACAATTCATCACGACGCAGCTCGGTCATAGAGTTTTTCTTGATGTGGTTCACGATGGAACACTCCTTTAAAAATAAATGCTCTTTTCTTTACCACTCTTTCCTGTAAAATAAACACAAATCCAAAAAGGTTGGTGGGAATGTGAAAAAAGCCCTTATATTTGATTTAGACGACACGCTTCTTTGGGATGCGAAGAGTGTCGAGACCGCACTACATTTAACATGTGAAGCCGTTGGAAAGGATCATTCCGAAGCCCTCTATAACGCCATACGAGAAGAAGCTCCGAAACTTTATAAAAGCTATTCTTTCTATGCGTTCACTCAACAAATTGGCATCAACCCATTTGAAGGTCTCTGGGGCACGTTCGATGACGGAACATTCGACTTTCCTGCCATGGAGCAGGAGATAGCGGAGTACCAGGAAAAAGCCTGGCAAAACGCTTTATTCAAAATTGGACTTACCGATGAACAGTTGGCCTTTACCTTATCAAGCCAATTTAGAACCATCAGAAAAAACCATCCCTTCGTCTACGAAGAGACATTTGACGTCTTAAAAGAAGTGGCAAAAGACTATAAAATCGGATTGCTCACAAATGGTGCGCCTAGTCTCCAGAATACGAAACTAGGCCTCACTCCTGAGCTGGCAACTTATGTAGACGCCATCGTGATTTCAGGAGAAGTTGGAGTCGGGAAACCTGACACAGCACCTTTCATAGAAATCTTGAAAAAACTAGATTGTACACCAGCTCAAGCCATGATGATCGGGGATAATTTGCAGACGGACATTCGAGGAGCCAACGCTCTTAAAATCGATAGCGTTTGGATCAATCACCACGGAACAGTTGCTCCCGGTGATGTTCACCCCACATACACGATTCATCGCCTTTCTGAGCTATTAAATATCCTGTAATCTACAATTCAATCGCAATAACGTCTTGAATGTCTGCAAGTGTCGTGAGTTTCTTCACACTTGCAGGCTTTACATGTTTATCTACGGTCAACATCATGATTGCCGCTCCGCCTTTTTCAGCTCGCCCTACTTGCATGGAAGCGATATTGATCCGCTCTTCAGCCAACGACATCCCTACGCGGCCAATAGCCCCAGGCTGATCAAGGTGCTGAATAAAGAGCAGATGCGCTTCAAGCGGCACATCCACAACAAAGTCATCCACTCGAACAATCCGTGCACCTAATCCATTGACTAACGTTCCTGCAACTTTATGTGTTCCGTTTTCCGCAACCACTTCTACCGTAAGAAGACTTGTGAACCCTTTTGACTGCGATGTCTTTTGTTCTATGATGGTGATACCTAGACGATCCGCAAACAGCTTCGCATTCACTTCGTTGACGGATTCTCCTAAGCGACTTCTTAAAAATCCTTTGACGACATTGCGTGTCAGGGGAGATACATCAAAGTCTTGAAGTTCTCCAGAATAGGTCACGCGGAGTTCTTGAACGATTCCTTGTGAGACATCTTGGATGAAAGATCCGAGCTTTTCACCCAACATCAAATACGGCTCTACCTTTTGAAGAACTTCCTTAGGAACTGCAGAAAGGTTGACTGGATTTTTCACGGCTTGTCCCGTAAAGTAACGCACTACGTCATCACAGACATCCACGGCCACAATCTCCTGAGCTTCTACGGTACTCGCACCAAGATGTGGAGTGGCAATCACTTGTGGAAGGTTCAATAGTTTGTGATCAACGAAAGGCTCTACTTCAAAGACGTCCAGAGCCGCGCCAGCTACTTTCCCTTGTTGTAGCGCTTCGTATAAAGCGTCTTCATCGATGATACCGCCTCTCGCACAGTTGATGATGTAAACGCCTTGTTTCATAAGTGAAAAAGCCTGAGCATTCAGTAAATGCTTCGTCTCTTTTAACAGAGGTGTATGCACGGTGACAAAATCAGCAGCTCGTACGACCTCTTCAACGGTGCCTTTTTTGACACCCATCTTCTCTGCTTTCTCTTCCGATAGGAATGGATCATAGGCAATGACCTGCATGCGCTGGCCTTTAGCCCGCTGTGCCACCTCTGCCCCTATACGCCCAAGACCTATCACACCAAGAGTCTTCCCTTTTAATTCAATTCCAATAAACGATTTACGGTCCCAGTTGCCATTTTTTAAAGACATGTAGGCTTGTGGAATATTACGAGCCAGTGCCATCAACATGGCCATCGTATGCTCAGCGGCAGAGTTGGTATTCCCGTCTGGTGCATTGACGACTAAAATTCCTTGTTCTGTAGCTGCTTTCAAGTCAATATTGTCTACTCCCACACCTGCTCGACCAATGATCTGGAGCTTATCAGCTGCCTGTAGTAAAGCTGCATCCACTTGTGTTTGACTACGGACGAGAAGTGCATCATATTGACCGATTCTATCAAACAATTCGTCTTTTGAAAGATTCGTCAACACATCTAGTTGAAATTGAGGGTTGTTCCGGATGGGTTCTAGGCCCTCTTCACTTAGTGGATCACATACGAGTACTTTAAACATGTACACCAGTTCCTTTCTTTAAAAAGACTTGTTGAGCAGCGACAGTACCAGCACCTGGAGAGAACGTGTGCCCCAGATCCATCAGAACGATTTCAAGAGCAGTGAGAACAGTTAACACATCAGTAGCTGTGCAATATCCCATGTGACCTATACGAAGGACTGTGTCTTTTTGATGGCCTTGCCCCGCAGCAATTCGAATGCCAAACTGCTCTTTTAACGCTTTTCGGACTTGTTTTGCTTCTACCGTTGGAACAGTGAACGCTGTAACTGTCGGTGAAGCCACGGCATCTGTTGCCAAAAGGTTTAAGTTCATGGCCTCTAGACCTCGTCTAGTCATCTCCCGCATCAATCGGTGACGATCATAGACCCCTTCAATCGTTTCTTCAGCCAGAAGCTGCACTACTTCCTGTAAGCCGAAAAGAAGTGAAGTCGCTGGAGTGAAAGGAGTCGAAAATTCTTTTGAAGCCTTGTCATACTTCAGTAAATCGAGGTAAAACCTCGGTCGAGGGTTCGCTTCCATTTTCGCCCGAGCTCGCTCACTGAAAGCAACGAACATCAGACCTCCAGGAAGCATTAGAGCCTTTTGTGACCCTGTGACAACGATATCGAGTCCCCAGTCATCCAACTTCGTTTCGACGCCACCTAAACATGAAACGGCATCGACTATTACTAGAGCATCTGAATACTTATGGACGACACTTGAGAGCTTTTCAATGGGATTCAAGACACCTGTAGACGTTTCACAGTAGGTCAGAAATACAGCTGTGACATCCGAATGCTCGAGAAGCGATTTTTTCAGACGGTCCGCATTTACAGCTTCTCCCCACTGCTCTTCTAACACGACAACATCTATTTCATAACTTTTGCAGATTGAGACAAATCGTTCTCCAAAAGCGCCTGTCACACAGACGATGACTTTCTCACCAGGAGCAACTGTATTGATAACTGCCGCTTCAAGCCCAGACGTGCCACTTCCAGCCACAATGGAAACTTGTTGAGTCGTTCCAAATAACTGTTGGAGTCCCGGCCCGACTTGTTTCAACAAATCGCTCGTTTCCGGATCACGGTGCCCTATCATTGGCTGTTGCATAGCAAGTTGCACACGAGGAGGAACCGGTGTCGGTCCTGGTATACGTAGTATCATTTGTTCCGTTAACATGACGTCATCTCCCTAATAGAAATCTTCTTCAGTATCGTCACCAATTGAAAAAAGCTCTTCACACCTTGTCCTCTGACAAGGGGCGAAGAGCTTTGCTCACGCGGTACCACCCTCATTTACTGACTGCAGTCAGTATCTTAATGAAAAGAAGGTAACGTCTTCTACACGGACAGACATTTCCGTCTGCCTATTCAAGAGTGGAATTAAAAAAGGTGCGACTGATTTTCACCGACCATCAGCTCTCTAAAACACACGATTTTTTTAACATGTCTCTATCCAAATAGTTGAATCGATCTGAAGTTATTCTTAGTCTAACAAGCTATTTTTTATTGTCAATACTTTCAGACAACTTGTAAACGCTGTCATAAAAATTAATTTTATTGACTTCCCTCGCACCCTTTTGTACACTCATAACATTCATTTGTTTTTACACACAGAACAATCCGAGGGGGAACAGCTATGATCGTTTGTAAATTTGGTGGTACATCTATGGCGAATGCACGTCAATTTGAAAAAGTAAAAGCCATTGTGACCGCGAATCCAACACGACGCATTGTAGTGGTGTCTGCTCCTGGAAAACGGTTTTCTAACGACCAAAAAGTTACAGACCTTTTGATCGAGGCATTTTATGATTCTCAATCTCAAAACTCTGCACTCCAAGTTATAGAGCGCTTCACTTCTATCCAACAAGACCTCGATTTACCTGTGGAACTCGTCGAATTGGTCACAACCGAGCTATCGACCCGACTGGGCTCGAGTGAAGGAGACGTCAACAGTCGGTTAGATGCAGTCAAAGCATTGGGAGAAGAATTTAGTGCGCGCTTTTTTGCAGCCTACCTGTCTTCACAAGGCCTGCCGGCTCGCTTTGCGGACCCTCAAGACATTAGTCTTTTAATGACAGAACCGGGTGAGCGGGCTCAACTCCTTGAAGACTCGTATAAAGAACTTCGAAAGTTGAAAGACACAACTGAAATTCTCGTAGTCCCAGGCTTTTACGGCTATACTCAGAGCGGCAAGCTGCGTACATTTGAACGAGGTGGCTCGGATATTACAGGTTCCATACTTGCTGCAGCAGTCGATGCAGAACTGTACGAAAACTTTACAGATGTAGATTTTGTCTACGCTGCCAATCCAAATATCATTGATCGACCTGAGCAAATCGAGCTCATTACGTATAGAGAGATGCGCGAACTGTCTTATGCGGGTTTTACTGTGATTCATGACGAAGCACTGATGCCTGTGTACCGAAAACAAATTCCAGTAGAAATAAAAAATACAAACAACCCTAGTGCACCTGGTACTAAGATTGTAGCGCATCGATTACTTACTGACCGTCCCGTGACAGGTCTCACTGCAGACGAAGGCTTCTCTATTTTGTATGTGAGCAAGTATTTGATGAACAGGGAGCTCGGATTTGGTAGAAAGCTACTTCAGATTATCGAAGAAGAAGGTATCTCTTATGAACATACACCTTCGGGACTCGATGACATATCGGTCATCATCCGGAGTCACTACTTGACTCCGAAAAAAGAACAACGCATTGTGAATCGAGTCCTTCAAGAGCTTGGAGCTGAAGTGGCCTATTTTAAACACGGTCTGTCCATGATTGTACTAGTTGGTGAAGGAATGCGAAACTCTACTGGCCTTGCCGCTCGGGCTACAGCAGCGATTTCTCAGACAGGAGCCAACATTGAAATGATCAATCAAGGCTCCTCCGAAGTGAGTCTTGTATTTGGAGTTCTTGAGAAAGATAAAGAGAAAATCGTGCGGGCACTTTACGATGCGTTCTTTCAGCCTGTCAAGCTACGAGTTTGACAGAACAACTATTCTTTGGTAAGATGAGGAAGTTAAATGGTTAGACTATTGAGTTGAATCTGGCATTCTGCTCATGTTTTTGAAGATGCTTATTCTTTACTGGCGCGGCTATAGGGCCGCAATGACGAAAAAGTAGGTAGGGTTTTCGTTGCTTAAGTTAGAAGACACCAGTAGAACAATTTCCGCGGCAATCAGAAGTTTTTAATAAAATTCAATTTAATCGTTTTACCATACTAGAGGGACATGTCATTTTGACATGTCCCTCGTCCAATTTCTTGCGTATACTATAGGACACTGCTATCTTTACGATATAGTTTTTAGAAAACGGGTGATGATAATGCAACAGCTTATGAGTACAACTAAAACGGCACTTGGTCGTTTTTTTTCGGAACGTTATTATGATCAAGCCGCACAAACAGCCTACTATTTAATGCTCTCGATTTTCCCATTCTTATTATTTGTTCTATCTCTACTTAATTTTTTACCCATCAATTTAGATTCTCTATTATTGTTTATTGAACCTTACGCTCCTGGAAATACATATACCTTTATCGAGAACAATGTGTTACGAATCTTGGAAGGGAACCAAAGTGGTGTCCTTTCCATCAGTTTAATTTCTGCATTCTGGCTTGCGAGTATGGCTGTCCAGTCACTGGCTAGAAGCTTTGCTGCAGCGTATGAAAAAGAGACTACTCTCCCTTTTTGGCGGACTCTTCTTCATGACCTTGGAGTAACTGCCATCTTTATGATTATGATTCCTGTATCTTTATTTGTTCCCATCGTAGAAAAAGGACTGCTGTGGTTCGTGGCTCAAGCAGGTGAATTAGAGACATGGTCCTTGTGGATTACATTGTGGCCTATTTTAAAGTGGATCACTGGAAGTCTTTTCTTATTCTTATTCTTCTTGTTCTTTTACTCGATTTTGCCTAAAAAACGATTAGCTCTTCGCACTATTGTTCCGGGGGCATTATTTACAACACTTAGCTGGCAGTTTATTTCGTGGTTTTATGGCCAAGTGGTTGGCTATGTATCGTACACTCAAATTTATGGTCAGCTTGCTGGGATTATCATCTTGATGATTTGGCTGTATTTATCAGCAGCTGTTTTACTTATCGGCGGCCTAATTAACGCCACTTCTTATCAGACAAGAAAAGAAAACATCCGTCTCGAGTAACTCGAAACGGATGTTTTTTCTACTTCTCAAATGTAACGGCTGTTCCTGTCGCGATGCACATCATCATGCCTTCACGCAGTGTCTCAAAATCAAGATCCACTGCAATAACAGCGTCTGCACCCATTTGACTAGCTTTCACTTTCATTTCTTCAAGAGCAATTTGGCGGCCTTCGGATAATTTGTTCTCGTAAGCAGAACTCCGACCTCCTACGATATCAGTGACAGATGCAAATAGATCACGTACAACGTTGGCCCCCATAATGGCTTCCCCTGTAACAATTCCGTGATACGTTGCAATTTTTTTACCTTCTACCGTATTTGTAGTAGTTACTAACATTTCAACGCCTCCCTTTCACTTACTATTACGGTTCACAAGACAAGAAGTTTCATCTACTTTTGTTTCACTTGCTCTCTGACATAGTCTAAAAAGTGTTTAGGATTGTCTTTTACTCGGTAACTGAACATCCCTTGGAATGTGTGCAAATAAAGAAGACCTTCCCCGCTTGAAAAGGGTTTGTAAGAAATATCGTGCAACTGTTGCCATGAATAACTGCGTCTTTCACAATAGATCCCTTCAGGCGTTGCATGCAAATATTCCGTAAACTCCTCTCTCTTCTGTACAAAATAAAAATCAATTTGGCGTTCCACATGATAGTATGCAATTTTATAAGCCATCTGTTCCCTCCTCCAATCGAAAGGCTTCCAAAGGCAAGCGAACAGGTTTGTTCGAATAGTTGGCACTTAACTCTTTCCCTAAAATCGGGGCAGCTGTTAGACCAGACGAACCTAAGCCGTTCACAACGATTGTTTGCTCATTAACGTACTCGATAACTGGCAAGAAATTAGGTGTATAAGGACGCAGTCCCACTGCCATCTCTAGCTCTTTCAACTCTTGTCCAGGGAAGTACATCTTAGCAAGGTCCAGTAATTCAGCTTTCGCTTCCGCTGTTGGACTACTGTCAAATGACTCTGTGTCTTCATGAGTGGTTCCGATTGCAAATCTACCGTTTCCAAATGATACGATATAATGCGTCTTCAACCCCATGACTACGGGGTATACCTCGTCTGATTCTAAAGTGAAGTGAAGAAGCTGCGCTCGTTGATGTGAGATCGGAACTTTTTTTTGATATTCATTCCCCCAAGCACCCGCCGTATAAACCGTTATTCCTTGTCCTGATTCAGGAACTGCATTTGATGAAATCCACTTGCCGCCTAACTGCACAATTGCTTTCTTCAAAGCATCTAGGAGTTGCGCTCCGTTTACCATTCCAGCTCCTGTCAAAAAAAGTGCTGGAAATTCAGTCGTCAACTTCGGAAATAACTCACGCTGTCTTTCTGGAGTCAGGTAACTCAACTCCCCCATTTCCGGAGCGTCTTGTTGCTTCGAAAGGATCCGTTTAAATGCTTTTGGAAGGACAATCTCATCTCTAAAAAAAAGCACAGCCCCTGTCTTTTTGTAGCCTGTTTTGCTTCCTGTTAAGTTCTCTAACTCTTCTATAAAAGTGGGATAATACGCGGCTCCTGTGCGAACGAGTTCATACCACAGTTTATTTCTTCTTTGAGACACCCAAGGCGAAATGATTCCAGCTGAAACTTGAGTGGCCTGCCCTTTATCTAATCGGTCATATATGGTTACGTCATGTCCGTCTTTTACTAAATGATACGCGATAGATGCACCAGCAATCCCACCACCAACAATTTGAAATTGCATGTCATCCCTCCTCTTACCTAGTATAAAGCAATCAAATCGGAAAAAAAACTTAAGGGTCTTGTCTAAGGTCCGTGTCATGTGGGAATAGAAGAATAGAATTTGTATAAGAAATGAGGGAGCTCTATGAAATGGCAAGGAAGAGCACGAAGCAGTAATGTTGATGACCGACGAGGGATGGGCGGAAAAGGAATTGCCGGAATCGGTGGAGGTCTAGGACTAATTATCGCTATTATTTTTGCATTTATGAGTGGAGACCCAGGTGTCGTACTGGATCAGATTTCAGGCGGTCAGACAGCGGCTCCTGCACAAACTACAGCACAAGAAGATGAAGCTGCTGAATTCGTTTCAGTCGTACTCGCTGATACGGAGCGAATCTGGACAGAGATTTTTGAAGAAAATGGACTAGAATACACGGAACCCACTTTAGTATTGTACACAGGACAAGTGGACTCCGCTTGTGGAACGGCTGGTGCTTCCGTTGGCCCGTTCTACTGTCCAGGGGATTATAAGTTGTACATTGATCTGAGTTTTTATACGGAACTTTCTACAAAATATAACGCTCCTGGCGACTTTGCGATGGCCTATGTAGTCGCACACGAAGTTGGACACCATGTTCAGACACTGTTAGGTACTACCGATAAGGTCATGCCACTACGTCAACGACTATCTGAAGAAGAGTTCAATAAATATTTGGTGCGCTTTGAACTACAGGCAGATTATTTCTCAGGCGTCTGGGCTCACCACGCTGAAGGCCTTGGATACTTAGAAGAAGGCGACATCGATGAAGCCCTAGCTGCTGCTGCAGCGGTAGGTGATGATACGCTTCAGAAACGTGCGCAAGGGTATGTTGTAGAAGAAAGCTTCACCCACGGAACTTCAGAACAACGAAAATCTTGGTTCTATAAAGGTTACGAAAACGGCACCATACAAGGTGGCGACACATTCAACAGCGGTCCATAACCAGCCACTTGGCTGGTTTTTTCATTTCCTCTTCGCTCTCTTTCCACTACAATAGACTAAACAATCTAAAAGAAACGAGGGGCCCCCATGAAACTATCATTCACCAAGATGCAAGGAGCCGGTAATGACTATGTCTATATCAATGGCTTTGACTATAAATTAACTGCTGAGCAAGCCGAACAATTGGCCATTCAACTGGCAGACCGCCACTTTGGTATCGGAGGTGACGGACTTGTAATCATTGACCCAACAGATTCGGCAGATGCTCGCATGCGCATGTATAATGCAGACGGAAGTGAAGGTCGAATGTGTGGCAATGCGATCCGTTGTGTTGCCAAATATATTGTCGATGCGAAAATCGCTGAAAAAGAGACCGTGCTAATCGATACGTTAAGTGGTCCGAAAACCATCGTCATGAACTCGGTGACGCCATTAGAGAGCATTGCCACCGTAGATATGGGACCAGCAAGCTTTGCTCTTCCTGACATCCCTGTTACCAGTAAAGAAGAACAGTGGATTGCTCATCCATTTGACACTTCACAAGGGACTTTTCCAATTACAACCCTGAGTATGGGAAATCCACACGGTGTTGTTTTCATGGAAGAAATTGAATCACTTGACCTTCCAAAGTTAGGCGCTGCTTTTGAACTTCACCCTTCCTTCCCACAACGAATCAATACGGAGTTTGTGGTAGTCCATTCCCCTACTGAAATCTCCATGCGTGTTTGGGAAAGAGGATCTGGAGAAACGCTTGCTTGTGGTACAGGTGCTTGTGCAGCAGTCGCCGCCTCTGTAGTAAATGGTCACTGTGATCCCGAAACGTGGATCACTGTCCACCTCCTTGGTGGAGATTTGGACATCTATTATTCTGAAGAGACCATCTACATGCGCGGTCCAGCAACAATTGTATTCACAGGTGAAATCGAAGTAGATATATAAAAAAGTTCGGAAGCCCTCCCGGAGCTTCCGAACTTTTATTTTGTCGCATTCATTGTGATAGCCATAGATTCTAAACGTTTCTCAACATCGTAAATCGGTGTACTAATCATGATTTCCTGCACACCTGTCTGTTTCTTGAACGCTTCCAACTGCTCACGTACAGTTTCTTCAGAACCTACGATTCGGGCTCGTACAGTCCGCTCCACCATCATTTGTTCAGAAGGGCTCCAATCTAGTTGGTCCATCGCAATCGGCGGACGCATCTTGTGCTTGTGTCCTCGAACGATAGATAAGAACTGTTGAATGAGAGTAGTACTTAGTTGCTCCGCTTCTTCATTGGAAGCTGCAGCTACCACATTGACAGCCGCCATTGCATACGGTTGATCTAAATAAGTCGACGGTTTGAAATTGCGGTAGTACAGTTCAAGTGCCTGCATTAATTGATCCGGTGCAAAGTGGCTAGCAAACGCAAATGGAAGACCCATCTGAGCTGCAAGTCGTGCACTAAATGTACTTGAACCAAGTAACCAAACAGGAACGTCTGCACCTGCTCCAGGTACAGCCATTACTGCTGGCAACCGATTTTCATCGACAGGAGCTAAATAATGTAATAGCTCGGAAACAAGTTCAGGAAAATCGTCAGCTCCTTGATGATCACGACGTAAGGCGCGTGCCGTCATCATATCGGTCCCAGGTGCACGACCAAGTCCTAAATCGATTCTTCCCGGATACATGGCATCTAGTGTTCCAAACTGTTCTGCAATCACATACGGGGCATGATTAGGAAGCATGATGCCTCCTGCTCCAATACGAATCGAGTTCGTATGACCGGCCAAATAGCCGATCAATACGGAAGTCGCAGAGCTCGCAACACCTTGCATATTGTGATGTTCAGCTACCCAGTAGCGGTGGTATCCTAATTTTTCTGCTTGCTGTACTAGTCTCTTGCTATGTTGGAAGCTGTCTGCCGAAGTTTCATTTTCTCGGACAGATGCTAAATCTAAAAAAGAGAGTTTAGTCATTGATTTCACGACCTTTCCTCTCTTAGTCTAGACCTATAATGCTTAACTTCAAAATAAAATGCTTATCCGTTCCACTGGCTCATTCCGCCACGAACGTTGGTTACATTTGTAAAGCCTGCTTGCTTCAGAATTTGACATGCACGCGAACTTCTCATACCTGACTGGCAGATAACGATGGTTTCTTTTTCTTTGTCGAGCTTGGCAAGTTGATTTGGCAACGTATTAAGTGGCATATTTTTAAATTGTTTGATGTGACGCCCTTTGTATTCAGCTGGCGTTCGGACATCAATAAATTGCTTGCTGCCATCCTGTAAAACGTTTTTCAAATCTTGTGTATTGATGGATGGGACATTTTTTGATCCCATCATGCGCCATGCAATAAATCCTATGATGGCCACTATAAAAATCCATTCCATTTCGAAATCCCCTATCTGCTTTTAATCAGTAAATTGACCGCATCTTGTACAAGTTTTTCTGTATCTGCTGATCCTTGTTGAACACTTTCTCGCACACACATTTCTAGGTTGGTGCTAACCACAACACCAATTGTCTTATCCAGGGCGGATTTGACGGCTGAGAGTTGCGTAACAATGTCACTGCACTCTCGCCCCTCTTCCATCATGCGAAGAACTCCAGCCAATTGGCCTTCAGCTCGTCGCAGTCTATTTTTCACTTCATTTGGAAAGTCCATAAGTTTCGCCTTCTTTATTTTTGGAGTAGTTCCATGACACGGTTTGGATCAAACCCAAGCACCCACTGGCCATTGACATTTGTTTGAGGAACACCCATCTGTCCAGTTGTTTCAACCAATCGTTTGGCTGCGATAGGATCCTTTTGAACGTCAACGTTTGTATAGGGAATATTTTGTTGATCTAAAAAGTTTTTCATCATGTCACAGTAAGGACATGTAGTAGTTGAGTAAACTGTTACTTGATTTTGCATATTAGTTCCTTCTTTCTAAATTAGTTTTGTTCACGTAGGTAGGCACCATAACCGCCTGCCATGTGTTTTACGTCTTCAAAGCCACGAGATTTCAATACGCTAGAAGCGATTGCAGAGCGAGCACCACCTTGGCAATAGACTAGAAGTGTTTTGTCTTTCGGTACATCTGTGTCACGAATTTTTCCTAGGAAATGATGATGGGCTTCTTCTAAATGACCATCTCCCCATTCCATGTCATTTCGTACATCGAGCACATAAGTGTCTTGGTCTTTTGCTTGTTCTGTAAACTCTTTAACCGTCAATGTTTCGTAAGAGTCGTGCTCATCCCATTCTGCAACAACATCGACAGGAGCATAACCGACGATTCGATCAAAGTGAATGGATTGAAGAGATTCTACGATATCTTCTTTATCATATGGTTCACCGATAATCACCAAATCTTCATCATAGTTTGCAAGCCAGCCAACCCAATTAGTGAATGATTTATTGTAGGGAACATTGATTGAACCTGGTAAGAGCGTTTTTTCTGCGATTGTAGCAGGACGCGTATCAATGATTAAAGTTTTTTCTTGCCCTAGCGCTTTTTTAACATCTTCTGCAGAGAAATCAGGGACTCGTTTGTCTTGTGTTAAGACCGCAGGACCGATTTTGTTTACTTTTTTCATTTCCGCAAAATAAACAGGTGCTTCTGGCTGATCTTTTAATAGTTCATCAACAAAAGTTTGCTCATCATTGATTTGCATAGCCCAGTTGAATTGTTTTTCATAACCCACTGTTGAAGATGGGACTGCCCCAAGTGACTTCCCACAAGCAGAACCTGCACCGTGTGCTGGCCAAACCATTAAGTAGTCGGGTAATTCTTTGAAGCGTTGAACCGAGTGATACATATCGCGTGCTCCTGAATCTGCAGTTCCTGCAGCACCAGCTGCTTTTTCAAGTAAGTCTGGACGACCCACGTCTCCTACAAATACGAAGTCTCCTGTAAAGATTCCCATTGGTTTTGATGCGCCGCCTCCACGGTCCGTCAACACAAATGAAATGCTTTCTGGGGTATGCCCAGGTGTATGCATGACTTCAAAATCAATGTTCCCTATAGAAAACTTAGATCCATCTTTTACGAACTCTACGTTTAAGCCGTCTGTGTAGCCATACTTCCAATTCTCATCACCTTCATCAGATAGATAAAGCTTCACTCCATATTGTTCTGCTAATTGACGTGACCCTGAAACGAAGTCGGCGTGGATATGCGTTTCTGTTGCAGCTGTGATATGAAGCCCTTCTTTTTTAGCTGCTTCTACTACATCGTCTACATGGCGTGCTGGATCAATTACTAATGCTTCTCCTGTACGTTGACATCCCACTAAATACGTATACTGAGCTAACTTTTCATCGAAAAATGAACGAAATAACATGAATGAAAACCTCCATTAATCAAATTAATTTGTTGTTAATGAGAATATACCATAGGGGGTATAAAAATTCAACTACTTTGTTTCTATTTATTTTTCTCTTCTTTGACAAGTTTAAACATGCATTGACGAAGTCTTGTGATTATTGTACAATCAACACTTGTGAATTCGTGGTTCGAGAACCTCCCACGTAAAAAAACTAAGGAGATTAGAAATATGAAAATGAAAACTTTAACAGTGAATGCGATCATCGCAGCTTTATATGTAGCAGTATCGTTGGCCATTCCAGCACTTGCTTACGGAAACCTTCAGTTCCGTATTGCCGAGATGTTCAATCATTTGATCGTCTTTAATAAGCGATACTTCTTTGGAATCGTAGCCGGTGTATTTATTACCAATCTGTTCTCACCTTTGGGGATTTATGATTTGACGTTTGGTGTTGCTCATTCTGTCATCTCACTTGGTATTGTTCTACTCATCATTCCTCGTCTAAAATCAGAAACTCATAAAATGATAGCAACTGCAGTAGTCTTTACATTTACTACGTTCATCATTGCTTATGAACTCGTGCTCGTTTACGAGCTACCTTTCTATTTGACATGGCTAACAGTTGGAGCAGGTGAACTGGTCGTTATGCTAGTTGGAATTCCTGTAATTCAGGCGCTTGGTAAACGCTTAAATCTAGCGACTCTTTTAGATTGACGTGTACACATTGTGTACACGTTTTTTTATTTAATGGAATGGGTACTTGTGATAAGAAAGTACTATACATAGTGACTAGGAAAGAGGAATGACAAATGGGGAGATTTAAGAGATGGTCTAAACGAAAACGCATCGTATTTTCACTACTAGCTGTGTTTATTGTGGTATATGCCGGTATGATTTTGTGGCATACCTTTAAGCCATTGCCTGATGGTGTTTCATTTAATGGAGACTTACATCCTATAACCGATATTGAAATGGTAACAGATCTAACATATGCACTGGATGATACTGGTGAAACTCGTAAAACAGATAATGAAATCTTCAATTCTATTTACGAAATGATTGAATCTGCTGAAGAATTTGTAGTCGTAGATATGTTTTTAATGGATGGATTTTATGAGAAAGATGAAGGTTTCCCATCCATTGCAGAGGACTTATCTTCAGCGATGGCCATAAAGAAACAACAAAACCCGGATATGCCTGTGATCTTTATTACAGATCCGATTAACCGTGGATACGGTTCTTATGAAAACGAATGGTTTAAAAAAATGCGCGATGCAGGAGTAGAGATTGTCTATACAGATCTTGACCCACTTCGCGACTCTACTCCAATCTATTCGGGTGTTTACAGGACCTTTTTCCAATGGTTTGAAACTGGCGATAATGGATGGATTCCTAATGCTATGGCAAGCGAAGCTCCTAAGATGACCGTGGCATCCTATCTTACTTTATTAAACGTAAAGGCAAACCATAGAAAAGTGGTTATTACAGAAAAAGAAGGAATGGTATCATCAGCAAACCCCCATGACGCAAGTGGTCTTCATGGAAATATCGCGTTGCGTTTTACAGGTAGTGCACTGCTCAATGATTTACTAGAATCCGAAGAAGCTGTCACAAAATTTTCAGCAGGCCTAGAACTTCCGCGAGTGAATGAGGAAGCTCAAGAAGAAGAGTTTCAATATGAGGGACAAATCTTAACGGAAAAGAAAATCTTAGACGCACTTTTAACTGATATTGCGGCTACACAAGAGGGTGACCGGATTGACTTAATGATGTTCTTTATTGCCAAAAGAGACATCGTCAATGCGCTGGTCGATGCTTCAAACCGAGGGGTTCAAGTTCGCATGATTCTTGATCCAAATGAAAATTCATTCGGACGACAAAAATCTGGTCTTCCGAACAGACCGGTTGCACAAGAACTTGTAGAAGATACAGATGGAAAGCTTGAGATTCGTTGGTACAATACAGTTGTTGGCCAATACCATTCGAAGGCTATTCACATTCAAACAGATCGTTCCATTATTTCAAGTGGTTCTGCAAATTATACAGAACGAACCCTCGATGATTACAATCTCGAAACAAATATTCGAGTCATTGCTCCGACTGAAAGTGAACTATCAAGTGAGTTCACAAGTTATTTTGAGCGTTTGTGGAGCAATGAAGATGCTGAATATACGGTGCAACTGGATGACTATCAAAATGAGTTCACCTGGTGGCAGCGCTGGATCTATACTCTTCAAAAACTAATCAAAGTCACGACTTATTAATGAAAAACGTATCCCTGGGACTATTCAGGGATACGTTTTTAGTACGGATTTTTTTGATAGAAGAAATTCGGAGATTTCGTCTGATTGTTATAGGGCTTATGAAAAACATGCGTTGCTGCTGGAGACAAAGGAGGAATCAACCAACTCCACATTCCGGTCACGTCTCGCCCCTGCTTCTGTTCTTGCTGCTCAAATTGTTTAAACTGCACAGCTGCCGTATGGTGATCGACGATGCTGACTCCCGCAGTTTTAAATGAGTGCAATACTGCAAGATTGAGCTCTACTAGCGCTCGATCTTTCCACAGGCTTGATGCCGATTGTTGATTGAGTTCAAATAAATCAGCCACTTTAGGCAGCTGATTATACCGATGTTCATCTGCTAAATTGCGAGCTCCGATTTCAGTTCCCATATACCACCCGTTGAACGGGGCCGCAGGAAACTCAATACCGCCAATCTCTAATTTCATCGACGAAATGATAGGTACCGCATACCATTTCAGCTCAAGCTCATTAAACCGGACATGCTCTGGATGACTTATTGGTACTTCCAATACAACTTCTTTCGGAATCTCTACCCAAAACGGAAGGTCTTCTCCGATTTGTACTACTAGGGGCAACAAATCATAAGACGTTTCTGCACCTCTCCACCCTAACTCTTCACAAATTTTAGTGAAGGCAAGTGAATCGGAATCTCCGATGATAATTCCATCTCGTTTATATCCTGCATAGCGTAGCAATTGATGATTCCAGATTCGAACACTCGGATGGAAAATCGAAATTGTAGGTTTGATTTTGCCACCATTAGTTGCGTATTGAATGTGATGAATAAGAGCGTCCATTATTTCTTTAGGCTCACTTAATTCACGATAATCATGAACATGCATGGTCTGCCAGAAAAGACGGCCTATACATTTGTTGCTGTTGCGCCAAGCCACTTTGGAACCATAGTCGAGCTCCTCTTTAGTCAGCGTATAGGTTCCTTTGTTATCAATTTGTTGCTCTATCTGCATCCAGCGTTCTGTAAAGAAAGCTGGGTCTTTGTTTTGTTCACGACAATATAAAGTTAAAAAATCATAGGCTTTTTGTTTCATAGGATTCCCTCCGTACTGTTAATAGTACTGAAGGTCAGGTTTGAAAAGCAAAGGATGACTCTAGGTGAGGCCATTAGTTTTGTCGGAATTGTTGCAGGAGTATTTGATTACGTCCATTTTGCTTCACTTGATACAACAATTGATCCATTTCTTTATAGAGTTCCATGAAATGTTCATTTACATCTTCCGAAGTTACAAGAGCACCTCCACTTACTGTCACGACTTGGACTTCGTTATGATCCGAATAAGGGAGCTGGAGCTCTCGAATTTCTTTTTGAATCTTTTGGATGGTGTTAGTTGCTTGTGTTGCTTTCAGTAAAGGAACAATAACGATAAATTCTTCTCCTCCCAATCGAGCGACACATGCATCTTGTGATTCTGCTGTCACTGCTCGGTTTAGAGCTTGCGCCACTTGGTGCAGGGCATGATCACCTGCAAGGTGCCCGTGGCTGTCGTTGAAAACTTTAAAGTGGTCAATGTCGAGTAATGCAAGCAAATAGGTAGTGGCTTGTGAAGTGGCAAGGTAATGCCGCAATCCTTTGCGGTTGCAGACTTTCGTCAATTCATCCATGAAAACTTCTTCATTCAATTGATTGATTTCATAAGACAACTGTTCATTTAAAGTAGCCATCTTGTTTAAGTCCTGACTATGATTCAATTCCACTCGAAGCAATTCGAGTTTGTTGCGCATCGTAGAAGATTCCATCGTTTGCTCGGTTTGATGAAATTGTTTGAAATAAGAAAGTGCCGTCTGGTAATCTCGTCTTTCTTCAAAATAAAGCGACAGCTTTTGATAAATTTTCTTTAATAAGTGATGGGCTTCTATAGATACAGCTGTCTTCTCAGCCTCCTCCAAGAGTTCTAAATAACTCTGGTCATAGTCACTCAATAGTTCGGCCAAATTCATCAAAATCTCTGTAAGATAGAGTTTGTTCCCATCCGGCTGTATCTGCTGAAATGCAACACGAAAATGTTCCTCTGCTTGCTCCATTTGCCCCTTTTTCATGAATACAAGTCCGAGCTTATTCTCTACATCCGCTAGTGCTGAACGGTCATGAAGTGTCTGTAAAAAAGCTCTGCTTTCAAGTAAAAAGGTTTCTGCTTTCTCGAGTTCATTGTGATAGTACGACAACTGTCCTAAATTTTCTAAAATAATCGCTTGAAAATAGAGTTCTTCTGATTGTTTAGCATAATCTAAAGCTTGTTGGTAGTGAAGTTCAGATAACCCAAACTCCTCAGTCTCTCTGTATACTTCTCCGATATTGTTTTCAATGCGGCATAACGTAGGTAGGTTATTTTGCTGTTGTGCAAGATCCTTCGCTTTGAAAAAATAGCGTATAGCTTTTTCATAAAATCCATTGTAAAAATAAACGACTCCAATGAGATTGGTTACTTTAGCCAACCCATCATCATCTCCGAGTTGTTCATACCGATATTCGGATTCATAAGCATGGTGGAGACATTGGTCCATCTTTGTCAAATAGCGATAGCTGAGGGCAATCCAATAATGAAGCTCTGCTTGTTCAGCTTTTGTCTTTTCTCCTGAGGACAGCAGTGCTGTGGCTTGGTCTACTACGGCCTGTGGTTCTTGGATCAATTGTGATTTCCAAAGTAGTTCATAGGTTGTCATTGCACTGCCCCCTTTTATTTGATTGTATGGAATCTATTGCAAAAGGTAAATCTTTTTCCAAAAAAAATAAACTGTGGAAATCCACAGTTTATTTTAAAGAGTACCCACCATCTATGACCAAGTCGGTACCATTTATATAGCTGGCGTCTTTGGAAGCTAAAAATAACACGGCCGGCGCGATTTCCTCTGGTTTTGCATAATGACCTCTAGGGTGGTGTGATGAATTTTCATCAAAGGCACGTTGGCTACCGTAAGCTTTGATTGCGAGATCCGTCTCTGTCGGTCCTGGAGAAATGCTATTAATGCGAATTCCTTCTCCAGCGTGGCGTAGTGCCGCACTTTTCGTCATCGCAATGACGGCAGCTTTTGTTCCACTATAAGCTGGCAACATAGGATTGATTTTTGCGCCTCCTAAAATAGCGGCATTGTTGATAATCACTCCAGATTTTTGTTTGGACATCACTTGTAGCGCTTGCTGCATGTAAAGGAAGATGGCTGTTTGGTTCACGGCAATTAACTCATGCCACTTGTCGAGTTTGACTCTAGAAAGAGGTCCGGTCGCTACGGACAAGACGCCTGCATTATTGAAGAGAACATCGATTTTCCCTTCCTCCTCCATCACATGCTTGAAGAAACTCTCGATTTCTTCCGGATTTTGATTTTCAACTGGAACGAAGTGGGCGTTATTCGATGTAACATGAGCGGCTTTCTCTTCGCTGCGACCAGTAAAGTAGACTGTTGCCCCTTCTCTAGTGAATTGCTTTACGACTTCTGCTCCAATTCCAGAAGTTCCTCCATTGACAACAACCACGTGATCAGAAAATCTCATACTCATCTCTCCTTTTCTTATGTGCCACAATAGGTTACGAACGGGCCTCCATCATGCGGTGGAAGCTGTTCAAGTTGTACTTGCTGTTCTGTATAAGTGTAGGGATTTTCGAGAATTTGCAATAAGGAGATCACCTTCTCCATAGACCCCTTTTGTTCTGCCTCATCGAGTGCTTGTTGTACTAAATGATTTCGTGGAATGAGTGCCGGGTTCACTTGCTTCATTCGAGCAGTTCTTTGCTCAACTGTCTGGAAAGATGTATGGTGGTTCCATTTCGTAAGCCATGCTCTTACATCTTCTTGTTGGAAGAAACTATTTTGTGTTTCTCCTAGTGTTAGTGCCCTGAACGTCAGTGTGAAGTCCGCTTGATGCTTTTCCATGAGTTGGAGAAACTCGTTAGCAAGACGAATGGAATCTTGGTCTTTCGCGTCTCCACCTATTTTAGCCACAAGTCCCTTGTTATAGGCTTGATGGAATAGGACCGGGTACTGGTCTAATTGCTTTTGTGCAATTTCAATGGCTTCTTGCTGTGTGTCTGCTAAAAGAGGCACCAGACTTTCTGCGAATCGAGCCAAGTTCCAACCGGCAATGCCGGGTTGATTCCCATAAGCATAACGACCTTGTTGATCAATCGAACTGAATACAATGGCCGGATCATACGTATCTAAAAAGGCACAAGGCCCGTAATCAATCGTCTCTCCGCTAATCGCCATGTTGTCTGTATTCATTACGCCGTGTACAAATCCAACAAGTTGCCACTGAGCTAGAAGTTCCGCTTGTTTACTAATTACATGCTGTAACAAGCTCTCATATGGTGCTGAACCAGTCGGTATCTGAAGATGAGTCAGAGTGTAGTCAGCAAGCGCTTGAAGGTCCTCTTTCGTTCCAAACTGTGAGGCATACTGAAACGTGCCCACTCGAAGATGGCTTGTCGCCACTCGAGTAAGGACGGCACCAGGTTTTACTGTTTCTCGCTGGATGCCTTCGCCGCTATAGACTACCGCTAGACTACGCGACGTCGGAATGCGAAGATGATGCATGGCTTCACTAATGACGTATTCTCGTAACATAGGGCCGAGAGCGGCACGACCGTCTCCTCCTCGAGAGAAGGGGGTACGCCCACTCCCTTTGAGTTGAATGTCTAAGTTTTTTCCTTCTAAAGTAGTCTTCTCCCCTAAAAGAATCGCGCGGCCATCCCCAAGCATTGTGAAGTTTCCGAATTGATGCCCTGCGTAGGCTTGAGCGATCGGGTTGAGTGAGCCAGTCTCGTTACCAGCGAGCAAATCTGTATAGCTCCTAGGCTCTTCATTGAATTGTAGCTCTTTAGCCAAGGTGTCATTCCAGATCACGAGCTGCGGGTCTGCCACAGGTGTGGGTAAGACATGTTTATAAAAAGTTCCAGGTAATGCGGTGTAAGATTGAGTAAGTTCCATAATAGTGGTCCTTCCTTTTTGCAACATTGTACAAACAGTATACAATTTGTGTTGTAGAAATACGAATTTTGTGATTTTAATATTTAGATGTGGAGGGCGTTTGCTCTGAAACACGGAGGAAATCTCTTCAGTCGAAAAGAGGGTCTAATTTGAGTAATAAAACCTCAAATTTGCTTAAAGCACTTTCTAATTCGTCTAATAGAATCCCAAATTTGTCGATGAACGCTCGCTCACCCACTCTACTATGCTTCTTAAAACACAAAAAAACTCTTCTCGCCCCTATAATAGATGCGAAAAGAGTCTCCCTTTAATTATTCTTATCAAACTCCGCAAGTACACGAGGCACTTCTTCCGTCGACTTCGTGTTCATGAGCTGGTTGCGAAGCTCTCCGGCCCCGCGGAAGCCCTTCACATAAATCTTGAAGAACCGGTGAAGGCCAGAAATCGAGCGCGGCACTTGGTCTGCGTATTGATCTTGAAGATCGAGTTGATAATGCAATAACTCTAAATACTCTTCGCTCGTGTGCTCTCGTGGTTCTTTTTCAAACGCGAATGGATTTTTAAAGATACCTCGCCCAATCATGACACCGTCGATACCATATTTCTCAGCGAGTTCCAGTCCTTTTGCTCGGTCTGGAATGTCTCCGTTAATAGTCAGCGTAGTTTGTGGCGCTAGTTCATCACGCAAGGCTTTGATTTCAGGAATCAGTTCCCAATGCGCGTCCACTTGACTCATCTCTTTGCGAGTTCGTAGATGAATCGATAGATTGGCGATGTCTTGCTTTAAAATATGGGCAAGCCATTCTTTCCACTCCTCAATCTCCGTATAGCCTAGACGTGTCTTAACGCTCACAGGAAGACCTCCCGCTTTCGCTGCTTCAATAAGCTCCGCTGCAGTCTCTGGTCGAAGAATCAAACCGCTCCCTTTACCTCGAGTGGCGACGTTCGGAACGGGACACCCCATGTTGATGTCGATGCCTTTGAAGCCCATCTCCGCCATTCCTATACTCATCTGACGGAAGTAGTCTGGGTTATCTCCCCAAATGTGAGCGACCATTGGCTGTTCATCTTCTGTGAACGTCAATCGGCCACGGACACTTTGGATGCCGTCTGGGTGACAATAGCTGTCTGAGTTTGTGAATTCCGTGAAAAAGACGTCAGGGCGTCCTGCTTTTGCTACCACATGGCGAAACACCACATCCGTCACATCTTCCATTGGCGCGAGTACAAAAAATGGACGCGGCAAGTCCTGCCAAAAATTTACTTTCATTGTGTTTCAAATCCTCCTACTAAATCGTTAAATACGTGACACATTCCACATGTGTCGTGTGAGGGAACATGTCCACAGGTTGCACTTCATGGACTGTATAGCCTCCGTCTTCAAGTAAGCGTAAATCTCGTGCAAGTGTAGCTGGGTTACAAGATACATAGACGATGCGACGTGGTTTATGCATAATGAGTGTATCAATTAGTTTGCCGTCGAGTCCTTTACGAGGAGGATCCACGACGACGACATCAGGAAGTTGACCCGCTTCGTACCAGGCATCAATGACCTCTTCTGCTGCTCCGATTTCAAAAGTCGCATTGTCAAAGCCGTTTAGAACTGCATTGCGACGTGCATCTTCGACAGCGGGTGGGACAATTTCAACACCGAGTACCGATTTGGCTCTCTGTGCGAGGAACAGAGAAATAGTACCGATTCCACAGTACGCATCCATGACGGTCTCTTCTCCCGTCAACTCCGCATAATCAAGCGCTTGTTGATACAACACTTGTGTCTGCACAGGATTGATCTGGTAGAACGAGCGAGCAGAAATTTCAAACTGGATGGAACCAATAGAATCCACAATATGCGATTTACCCCAATGCACAAAGTTCTGTTCTCCAAAAATGACATTGGTACGCGCTGGATTGATGTTTTGAACAATCGATACCGTAGACGGCTCGATTTCGCGAATCAGTTGAATCAACTTTTCTGGTTGGGAGATTTTACGTGATTTCGTCACAAGAACGACCATCGTCTCTCCACTGACGTAACCCGTGCGGACTACTAAATGACGCAGTTGTCCTTGACCGGTCTTCTCATCGTAAGGCTGCAAGCCAAACTCTAAGGCACGTTCTTTTAGTGCCACCATCAGACGGTCTGCTGCTTCACTTTGAATCAGACACGTTGGTGTATCTGCAATTTCGTGTGAACCGCTCTTATAAAATCCCGCTACGACGCGTCCGTCTTCCATTCCAAAAGGAACCTGAGATTTGTTGCGGTAGCGCCACGGGTTTTCCATCCCTTTCACAGGGAGTACGGTTGTGTGAAGCTTACCGATGCGTTCCATTGCACTGCGAACTTGCTTCTCTTTAACCATCAGTTGCCCTTCGTAGCTCAAGTGTTGCAACTGGCATCCTCCACATGTTTCAAAGACTGGACAAGGCGCTGCTACACGAAACGGAGAAGGTTTCAAGACTTCGATCAGTTTCGCAAACCCATATTTTTTTAAAGCCTTGACCACATGCACTTCTACTTCTTCATCCGGTAAGGCTCCTTTAATAAAAAGTGGATAGCCGTCTACTTTTGCTACACCCTGGCCGTCATGTGTTAGATCTTCTACAAACACCGTAAGGCGATCGTTTTTAGTTACAGTCATTCGATTAACTCCGTTCTTTACTCAATATCGTCCCATTATAACACGAAAAAACTCCTGCCGCGGCAGGAGCAGTTTCTACTCTTCTTTTCGAATGATTCCGTCTTTTGGAGCCCACCAGAAGACGGCAGCAATGGAACCGAACAACACAATGAACGGGGCATAGAAAATCAAAAAGTTCGTCATGAGAATTCCTCCTAAGCGTGATTGTCTTCTTTTTTCCCGACTACGTAATCCTTGTTGAACAAGAACAGACGAAGTAGTAAGTATAGGGAAGGTAACAGCAACCCAAGACCTGCGATGAATGCAATGATTAACGCAATAGCCATCGCCTCATTTGTGAAGCTATCGTAAATGGTTAAATACGGATACAGCAGATACGGACGGTGCGACCAGCCATATGCAAAGAATGCGACGAAGAATTGACCGACTAGTAACAAGAACGCAAAGCCGTAGTTCCGCTTCTTCCATAGTAAATATACAGTTCCGATGAACAGGAGTCCGGAAATCAAGAATGCCCACCATACATCTAAAATGTTCGCATAATGCTCTGGATTGTGTGCCCGTAACTCCACGATGATTCCCGCAGCAGTGATCATCGTAGGTAACGACCAAATCAAAGCATATTTGCGTAGAAGTTTTGTAGCTTCTAAATCTTTTGCTTTATGCGCATACCAAGTTAAAAAAACGGCGGAGATGTAAAGGGTTGCCGCAATTGCAAGCACCACGATACTCCATGTCAGTGGACTTAAAAACAATTCTTGATAATCGAGGACCGGTTGGCCGTCGATCATATCGATAAAGCCACCTTCAGAAATCGTAAGCACTACTGAAAGTGATGCTGGAATTAACAATCCTGCGACACCGTACATGAATGAATACCCTTTATGACCTCGAGATCCGTAAGTTTCAAATGCATAGTACGAGCCTCGAATGGCCAGCAAGATGATGGCAATACTCGCCGGGACGAGCAGCGTCGTCCCGTAGTAAAATGCCGTCTTCGGAAAGAACCCGATGATTCCTACGAAGAAAAACACGAGGAACACATTGGTAACTTCCCAAACAGGTGACAAATAGCGCTGGATGATTTTCGTTAAAATATGTTGGCGATTTGTTAGTAAACTATAGGCGTTAAAGAACCCAGATCCGAAATCGATTGAAGCGACAATGACATACCCGAATAAGAAGAACCACAATACCGTGATTCCGATGATTTCAAGAGTTAACGTCATTTCGATTCACCTGCCAATCGCTCTGCTTCCATCTTATCTAACTCTTTTTCTACTGGGTTATTTCGGAACATGCGTCGCAATACGACGACACTACCGATACCCAAGATCAAATACAATAGCGCGAAGGCAATAACCATAATATCGACGCTACCACTTGAAGTAGCTGCTTCATCTACAGTCATAATACCGCGCAGGATCCAAGGCTGACGCCCTACTTCTGTCATCCACCAACCCGCTTGAATCGCTATCAAGCTGAGTGGTCCTCCGGCTACGATGAGCCACAGGATAAAGCGAGAATTCGCAAACTTCCACTTGCGCCATTTTGCTACAACATAGAAGGCTGAAAGCATGACCATGAACATTCCAATCGTGACCATGACGTCAAAGAAATAGTGAATATAGAGCGGCGGTCGTTCGTCTTCAGGAAACTGGTCAAGACCAATGACTTCCGCAGTTGGATCGTTGTGCGCCAAGATACTGAGTGCGTAAGGAATTTCAATGGCATATTTTACTTCCCCATCATCTAACACCCCATACAGAATCAGCGGTGCACTATCAGATGTTTCAAAGTGCCACTCTGCAGCAGCTAGTTTTTCTGGCTGATATTCTGCCAAGTATTTTCCTGAAAAGTCTCCAATGATTGCTGTCGCAATAGAGAAGACGAGTCCTACTTTAACCATCAAGTAAACTGCTTTTTTGTGATAGATATGATTCGAGCCTTTTAACAAACGGAAAGCTCCGATGGCGGCTAAAACAAACGCTGATGTCATAAGTGCCGTTGACACAACGTGTGCCACTTTCGTTGGCATCGCAGGGTTCAACATCGCAAGTAGTGGATTGATGTTCACTAGTTCTCCGTTTACCATATCGAATCCTTGCGGAGCATTCATGAACGCATTCACAATCGTGATAAAGACTGCGGACATACCGGCTCCCACTGCTACAGGAACAAGTAGTAGTAAGTGCTTCTTCTGATTTTCAAAGCGATCCCAAGTATATAGGTAAATCCCCAAGAAGATGGCTTCAAAGAAAAACGCAAAAGTTTCCATAAACAGTGGCAAGGCGATCACTTGTCCGGCTAGTTCCATAAAGTTCGGCCACAAAAGAGACAGTTGCAATCCGATAGCGGTACCGGTCACAACCCCAACGGCTACTGTAATAACGAAACCTCGCGCCCAACGACGTGCCATCAAGATGTAGTGCTCGTCGTTTTTCTTGATACCAACGTACTGTGCCAGCATAATCATTAAAGGCACTCCAACGCCGATGGTTGCGTAAATAATGTGGAACGAGAGTGTCATTTCCGTGAGCAGCCGACTAAAAAATACAGCTTCTTCATTTCCCATTTCGTTCACCTCAAGTAGTGTTTAGACTAACGTACAGTTCGTGCTATATGGCTTTATTTTACCCTACTCTTGTAGCTTTAATCTAATCAACCGAACTAGTTTTCTAGCAACTTGTTACAGGGTTATGACAGGTTGAGAAAAGACGCAAAATAGTAAAAAAAAAAACGGGCAGCTTTCGCTGTCCGTTTTAGTCACGTTCTACACGGTCCTGTTCAGGTAATAAATCAACAGGTGCCATGATTTCAATATGGCGTGCCCAGTTTTCGAACACGGCAGGTAACGTTCCGCCGTACTCACCGTCCAAGTTCAGAGATACCGTCTCTTCAGACAGCACACGAATCTTGGAGGCTTTGCGGTAAATCACGTGAGGATCATTCAAATGCTCTCCGCGGATTGCCAAGGTCGCCAAGCGAATAAATTCCGCCATATTGACTTTCTTTAAAATTAATAACGTAAATTGACCATCGTTGATGCTGGCATCTGGGGCAAGTTTTTCAAAGCCACCTACAGAATTTGTCAAACCGATCAAGAACATCATCGCTTCTTCTTCAAACACTTCATCATCAAATTCAATTCGAAGTTTTGTAGCACGGATGGATGGTAGCATCTCGATGCCTTTTAAATAATAGGCAAGCTGACCAAGCACTGTCTTCAAACGGCTTGGTACTTCATAAGTCAATTCCGTGATTCGGCCTCCACCAGCAATATTGATAAAGAAGGTATCGTTCACACGGCCAACGTCTACAGGTACGGACTGTCCCGCTGTAATAATATTGACGGCTTGCTGGATGTCTCTGGGAATATGGAGAGCACGAGCAAAATCATTCGTTGTTCCCATAGGGATCAAACCTAGCTTAGGACGCTTGTCATAGAGACTCACTCCAGCTACGACTTCATTCAATGTTCCGTCTCCGCCCGCTGCTACTATCAAATCGAATCCGTTCTCCACTGCGCGCTTGGCAGCTTCTGTGGCATCGCCTGCGCCTGTAGTGGCATGGCAGGAAGTTTCGTATCCCGCTAGCTCCATTGCTTCTAACACTTCCGGAAGGTGGCGTTTAAATAGCTCTCTTCCCGAAGTAGGATTGTAAATAATACGTGCACGCTGCATTGCATGGACCTTCTTTCTTCACATTCTCTCTGCTATAGACAGTATAATACGACAACAGGTTCCTTATGAAGTAAGTTTTGCAAACCAGGCTTCACGAATACTGCTATACGTTGCCATATGGAAGTCTGTATTGGTCTCTAACTGAGTCGTTAATTCTTGGAATATAGCTTTCTGGGCTTCTTCGAAGCCATCTGTACCCGGCTCAGGAAGCTTTGCTTTTTCATTCATGACGTAGTCTTGTACAAGAGCAGCACGAGGTCCCCATGTCGCGATAACTTCTCCCTCTTTATTTAGAACGAGATATTTTGGAATGGAACGTCCTCCGTTTGTGAGGTAACGATCAATGAGCTCGGTATCTGCATCACGCAATACAACGCGTACATCAACAGAAGCTGCTTCTGCAATCTTGCGTAGCACAGCGTTGTTCATCATAGCATCTCCGCACCAGTCTTCTGTGATGCCTAAAATGTGCACATCCGCATCGCGTAGACGATTGATGAATTCATCATCTGCTGGCACTTCAAAGCTTTCATAGACGTGGAACGATTGCTCTTTTTTGGTAGTCATCTCGTCCATATAAACGGCAAGTGGACGTCCTTCTTCAAAATATTGTTGTTCACTTTTCATAGGTAAACCCCTCCTTGTTTTTAGCATAGCATAATTTCCCAAAAGAAGGCTCGCCCTAAGGTAGGACGAGCCAGTAGTTTAGCGTTTTTGAATTTCTTCGTTCAACAGCTTGTTGACCATCGGCGGATTCGCCTGGCCTTTTGTTGCTTTCATGATTTGACCGACTAAGAAACCGATAGCACGGTCTTTTCCGTTTTTGAAGTCTTCAATAGACTGAGGGTTCGCATCAAGAGTTTGAGTGACAATGTCACGAAGTGCGCCTTCGTCTGAGATCTGAACAAGACCTTTTGCTTTGACGACTTCTTCTGCTGTACCACCGTTCTCTACTAGCTCTTTGAATACTTTTTTCGCAATCTTCGAGCTGATAGTACCGTCTTCGATCAATTTGATCATTCCGGCAAGACCAGCTGGAGTCAGTTTCGTATCTTTCAAGTCTTTTTGCTCTGCATTCAAGTATGCAGATACGTCACCCATCAACCAGTTCGTTGATAGTTTCGTATCCGCACCAAGAGCAATCGTCTCTTCAAAGAAATCGGACATTTCTTTTGTAAGAGTCATGACGCGAGCATCATACTCTGTAAGGCCTAACTCGTTTACATAACGCGCTTTACGAGCATCCGGAAGTTCAGGAAGCTCTGCCCGAACGCGGTCCATCCAAGCATCATCAATGACAATTTTCACAAGATCCGGCTCTGGGAAGTAACGGTAATCGTCCGCACCTTCTTTAACACGCATCAAAATCGTTTTCCCTGTAGACTCGTCATAACGACGTGTCTCTTGAAGGATTTCGCCACCTGTTTTTAAAACTTCAGCCTGACGAATCTGCTCATGCTCCAGACCTTTTTTCACGTAGCTGAATGAGTTCAAGTTTTTAAGTTCTGCTTTTGTTCCAAACTTCTCTTGACCATAAGGACGTAAAGAAATATTGGCATCACAACGAAGTGATCCTTCTTCCATCTTACAGTCAGATACACCTGTAAACTGGATGATAGACTTTAGTTTTTCTAAATACGCATAGGCCTCTTCCGGTGTGCGGATGTCTGGCTCGGATACGATTTCAACTAGAGGTGTCCCTTGACGGTTGAAGTCGACAAGTGAATAGCCTTGGTCGGTATGCGAAAGTTTCCCAGCATCTTCTTCTAAGTGAAGACGTGTGATTCCGATACGTTTTGTCTTGCCATCTACTTCGATTTCGATCCAGCCGTTTTCACCGATTGGTTTATCAAACTGAGAAATTTGATACGCTTTCGGATTGTCCGGATAGAAATAGTTTTTACGGTCAAACTTTGTGACTGGTGCAATATCCATGTTCAACGCCATTGCTGCACGCATGCCCCACTCTACTGCTGTTTTGTTGACGACAGGAAGGACACCAGGGTATCCCAGGTCAATCACGTGTGTGTTTGTGTTCGGCTCAGCACCAAAGTGAGCAGGTGACGGGGAGAACATCTTAGATTCTGTTTTTAATTCTACGTGGACTTCAAGTCCAATGATGGTTTCAAAGTTCATTATGCCTTTACCTCCCCTAAAGCCGGAGTTTGTTTGTGAAATTCTGTCGCCGACTCATAGGCAGACGCCACTTGATAAATTGTAGACTCATCAAAGTGTTTTCCGATAATTTGAAGACCTAGTGGCAAGCCATCAGCAAATCCACAAGGAATTGAGATTCCTGGTACTCCAGCTAGGTTGACCGGGATTGTTAAAATATCGTTCGCATACATCGTCAATGGATCGTCTACTTTTTCTCCTACTTTAAATGCTGGAGTTGGTGTAGTTGGACCGACGATGACATCGTAGTTTTCAAATACGTTTTCAAAGTCTTGTTTGATCAACGTACGCACTTTTTGTGCTTTTAAGTAGTATGCATCATAAGACCCGGCACTTAGAGAATACGTCCCAAGCATAATACGACGTTTCACTTCGTCACCAAAGCCTTGTGCACGTGTTAATTTGTATAACTCTAACAAGTTCTTCGCTTCTTCTGCACGGTACCCGTAACGAATTCCATCAAAACGAGCCAAGTTCGAAGACGCTTCAGAAGAAGATAATAGATAGTAAGTCGCTAACGCATACTCAGAGTGTGGAAGAGACACTTCTTCCCAAACCGCGCCTTGCGCTTCTAATACTTTCAATGCTTCTAGGACAGAAGCTTTCACTTCTTCACTGACTCCCTCGCCCATATACTCTTTAGGTACACCGATGCGAAGTCCTTTAATAGACTTGCCAATGGCTTCAGAGAATTTTGGAACCTCTATGTTCGCTGAAGTGGAATCCATTTCATCGACACCCGAAATAGCTTCAAGTAACAATGCGTTGTCTTCAACTGTACGAGTAATCGGTCCGATTTGATCTAGAGAAGAGGCAAATGCCACTAATCCAAAACGAGAGACACGACCATATGTCGGTTTCATTCCTACAACACCACAAAAAGCAGCCGGTTGACGAATCGAACCACCTGTATCGGATCCTAGTGCAAAAGGAACTTCGCCTGCCGCTACAGCAGCTGCAGAGCCCCCTGAAGAACCACCAGGCACGTGTTCTAAGTTCCATGGATTTTTCGTTTTTTTATAAGCCGAGTTTTCATTCGAAGATCCCATCGCGAACTCATCCATGTTGATTTTTCCAACAGTGATCAATCCTGCATCGCGAAGTTTACGAACAACTGTTGCATCATAGATTGGGTTGAAGCCTTCTAAGATTTTGCTGGCACAAGTTGTTTCTAGACCCTCTGTTACGATGTTGTCTTTGACACCGATCGGCAACCCAAATAAAGGACCGCGGTCCTCCAGAGGTGTTTGATCCATAGCATCTGCTTGTTCTAATGCTTTTTCTTTATTCAGTGCTAAAAATGCTTGTACATCCGCATCTACTGCTTCAATACGAGCGAATGCTTCTTCTGTTACTTGACGAACAGAAAGTTCTTTTGCCGCAATTTTTTCTTGCAGCTGTTTTGCTGACTGCGTAAAATAAGTCATTTCGGTCCGCCTCTCTATTCCATAATGGCAGGGACTTTTACTTGTCCTGCCTCTTGTTCTTTTACATTCTTCATCATAAGGTCGCGGTCAAGACCCGCAACGGATTTGTCTTCACGTAAAACATTTTCTAAAGGAAGGACATGTGTAGTTGGTTCTACATTTGTCGTGTCCAATTCATTCAGCTTGTCCGCAAATTGAACAATTTTAGCAAGCTGCTCTGTGAAATGTTCCACTTCTTCTTCTGTAATCGCCAATCGCGCCAAATGCGCAACGTGACGCACTTCTTCTTTTGTGATTGTTGCCACGGGGGACACCTCCATCAAATTCAATCATACAGCCCATCATATCATTTTTTGCTTTACTTGAACAGAGTATACTCTACTCGTAGATGTGAACGAATGGTTCCTCTTGATCGGCATCTCGTTTGATGAGAGCCTGCTCGCCTTCGATTGACGTAATCGTAATCTCAACAGGAAGATCCGTCACGAAATGAGCATTGATTAATCCGGAGACGTATTGAGTGAAACCAATAATCTCTGCTTTTCCAAAAAACTGAATCGGGATATCAATCGTTAGTTTCTGCAAGTAGTCGTCCTTATAGAAGGCTGTTCCAATGACGCTTGTATAGTTCGGGAAATACGTTTCTACGTCTTGTTTAAAGTTACGGAACGCCGTATCCATGTCTCGATATTGTTCACTCGAGTCATTAGTCGGGAATGTCACATACTTTTCATTAATCGATATCCAGTCTTCAATCTCCGCCCCACTAGTAGACACCCCATAGCTAAAGTAAGTACCGGGCACAATCGCATTTCGGCTATTTTGTTTGAACAGTCCAACTGTAATCGGGATGTCTTCTAGACCTGGCATTTTACGCATGCGGCTGACGATTTCTTGAGCCATGCGACGGCCATTTTCTGTGATTTCTGCATCTGAAATTTGCTGTTCAAATACCGGGCCGTAATCCACTTCCGTATAGTAATAGATGGAATTCATAGCGAGCCCGATAGAGATTCCAGCAAGCTTCATTGTATTTTCTTCTAACACTAAATAATTTTGTTCCACGATGTGTGACAAGTAGACTGGCGCTTTTTGAGCTTTTTCTCGTCCTACCAAGCCTTGATCATCAGGATTCAATCCATCTTCCGTCTGATTGCTGCGAGCTAGCCAAGAGCTGATTGTGGATCCGTCCAAATACTGCCCCTCTTGGAAATAATACTTGTCTGTTGGGTATTCATTTTGAGAGAGGCGCATCAGGCCTTTCTCCACTTCTACAATGTCATATTTAGTTGCCATATTGGAAACGACCAACCCTCGGCTTTTACTTTCCGCGTAAGGGAGAATCGTAGAATAGTAATTGTCATCTAAACGCACAGAAGGCAAAACTACTGACCGTGCCTCTGATTCTTGAGGGTCTTGCACGACTTCCGTTTCTTGTTGAGGTGTACAAGCGGTCAGTAGCAGTCCTACTACCGCAAGTCCTAGTACATAGTTCTTCATGTAAGTTCTTCCTTCCTAATCTGCCAGAGCATCCATCATCTGCTGCTCCGTCCAGACTTCTATCCCAAGTTCCGTGGCTTTATCAAGCTTTGATCCTGCGTCTTCTCCCGCAATGACGAGATCCGTCTTTTTACTGACGCTTCCAGACACTTTAGCACCTTTAGCAAGTAGCTGCTCTTTTGCCTCATTGCGACCCATCTGCTCCAGTTTTCCAGTCAGTACAATTGTCTTCCCAAAGAAAGGATGATCGGCAACAGCTTCTTTATCAATGCGTTGTCCCAAGTACGAAGTGTTAACTCCTGCGTTCTTCAGTTTGTGCATGAGTTCCACCGTTTCCGGTTGCTCAAAGTATGTGACGAGAGAGTCTGCCATTTTGTCTCCGATTTCATGAACCGCCGTAACTTGTTCTCGTGATGCTGCAATCAGTGCATCCAATGTGCCGAACTCTTCAGCCAGAAGACGCGCGGCTTTTTCGCCAATATGACGAATCCCAAGTCCAAACAACAGCTTCTCTAACGAGTTTTCTTTTGTCACAGCAATCGCCTTCACGAGATTTTCTGCAGACTTGGTTCCCATTCTATCTAGTTCTATTAGTTGTTCAACAGTCAATGTATAGAGATCCGCGACGTCATGAATCAACTGGTTCTGGAACAACTGCTCCACGACTTTCTCACCAAGTCCATCAATGTTCATGGCATTTCGAGAGGCGAAATGGCGTATTCCTTCTGTGATCTGGGCAGGGCACGTTGGATTGACACAGCGCAGCGCTACTTCTTCTTCGATACGCACAAGGTCACTGTCACATACAGGGCAGTGAGTCGGCATCACATAAGGCTCTGAATCCGCTTTACGTTCTTTATCGATAACAGAGACAACTTCCGGGATGATGTCCCCAGCTTTACGGATAATGACTGTATCTCCGATGCGAACGTCTTTTTCTTGAATTAAGTCGACGTTATGAAGAGATGCACGACGTACTGTAGTTCCTGCCACTTGAACCGCTTTTAAAATCGCTGTCGGTGTCACGACTCCCGTACGGCCTACCGTCCATTCAATATCTAAGAGCTCTGTTACGACTTCTTCAGCTGGAAACTTGTATGCAGTTGCAAAACGCGGACTTTTCGCTGTAAATCCAAGTTCTTCTTGTTGATCGTATCTATCCACTTTAATGACGATACCGTCTATCTCATAAGGCAACTCTTGGCGCTTTTCCGTCCATGTTTGTATAAACGTCTCAACCTCGCCAATAGTTTCACAGATCGTCGTCTCGCGGTTCATAGAGAATCCAAGATCTTTCATGTACTCGAGTGCCTCTGAATGCGACTGGATTCCGAGTTCTTCAGGATTCCCTAATCCGTATATAAAAACGGAAAGCTGTCTGCTCGCTGCAATTTGAGGATCCAGTTGACGTAAACTTCCTGCCGCTGCGTTTCGCGGGTTGGCAAACAACTCGAGCTGTTGTTCTTTCCGCGCTTCATTGAGTGCTTGGAAGGACGACTTCGGCATATATGCTTCTCCACGAACTTCAAGTGTTACATTCTTTTTCAGACGAAGCGGGATAGAACGGATCGTGCGGATATTCGCTGTGATGTCTTCCCCAATTGTTCCATCCCCACGTGTAGCTCCACGGACCAGTTTCCCATCCTCATAAAGTAGACTTACTGCCAAGCCATCGATTTTCAATTCGCAGACGTAACGGAAGTCCTCGCCTACCAGTTCGCGAATGCGACGATCGAATTCCTTTAGGTCTTCCGTCGAAAAGGCATTAGACAAACTTAGCATCGGTGTGCGGTGACGCACTTTTTGAAACCCTTCTAATGGCTTGCCACCGACTCGCTGCGTAGGAGAATCCGGCAAAATAAGAGATGGATATTGTTCTTCCAGCTCCAGTAGTTCACGTAAATATTGGTCATACACGGCGTCCGATACAATCGGCTCGTCCAGTACATAATAAGCATGGCCGTACTCATGCAGTAGGTCATGCAACTCTTTCATACGTTGTTCAACGTGTTCCATGGATGATTCCTCCTACTGTTTTTCAATCGGTGCAAATTTAGCTAGCAGTCGCTTGACACCTGTCGGTTTCGGGAACGCGATATCTAGCTCACGATTCTCCCCTTCACCTCGGACACTGACGACCGTACCGACTCCCCATTTTTTATGAGAGGCTTTGTCGCCGACGCGCCATTCTAGTTTATCGCCACCTGACTCTGTATATACAGGGTGTGACGGCGCCACTTTTCTTGGTTTGATGTAGCGGTTCCCTGCAACGGAAGGATGTACTTGGCTAGCCCGTTCTCCTCCCACTGGTTCAATCACGTCTGAAGAGATTTCTCCGATGAATCGGGACGGTTGGTTCATGCTTGTGCGGCCGAAGATCATGCGTGTCTGCGCACAGCTCAAATAAAGTCGTTGCTCCGCACGCGTAAGTCCTACATAAGCAAGACGGCGTTCTTCTTCCATCTCGTCTTCGTCGCCTATAGAGCGGCTGTGTGGGAAGATATTTTCTTCCATTCCGATCAAGAACACGACTGGGAACTCCAGACCTTTGGCTGCGTGAAGCGTCATTAATGTGATGCTTCCTTGACTCTGATCGGGTTGTTGGTCGAGCGTATCGATATCTGAAATGAGAGCAAGATCCGTTAAAAACGCAACGAGTGTCTTGTCGTCACTACGTTCTTCAAAAGCCTTTGTAACCGTCAAGAACTCTTCAATGTTTTCTAAGCGACTTTCCGACTCAATGCTGTTTTCTCTTTGCAACATCTCGCGGTAGCCAGAACGTTCAATTACTTCTTCCACAATTTCACTTACGGCGAGGTATTCTTGCATGGCCGTCAGCTGATCAATAAGCGTGAAGAACTCGGTAACAGACTTTAGTCCACGTCCCGTCATCCCTGGTATCAATGTTGCATTTTCTAGTGCTTCAAAAACTGTCATGTCGTGCATCAGAGCATACGTCACGATGCGTTCAAAGGATGTCGCACCTATATTGCGTTTTGGTTCATTGATGATGCGAGCGAGGGAAATATCATCATCGTTGTTGGCTATGAGACGTAAATAGGCTAATAAATCCTTAATTTCTTTACGGTCGTAGAACTTCGTACCGCCTACGATTTTATAGGTCATGTTCGACTTGACGAGCGTTTCCTCCATAGCACGTGACTGTGCATTGGTCCGGTACAGGATAGCAAAATCATGGTAATGAAAGCCTTCGTCTTGTATCAGTTGTTGAATCTTACCGACCACAAACTGTGCTTCTTCTTGCTCGTTATACGCTCGGTACAGCTGTACTTTTTCACCATCTGCGTTATCGGTACGCAGTACTTTTGGATAACGGCTTTTGTTGTTTCCGATGATTTCGTTTGCTGCTTGCAGAATTCGTTTAGTCGAGCGATAGTTCTGTTCGAGCATAATGACTTTTGCCTTCGGATAATCTTTCTCGAACGATAGAATATTGCCAATATCGGCTCCACGCCAGCGGTAGATAGACTGATCCGAGTCACCCACGACACAGATGTTTTTAAACTTCTCGGCTAGCATCTCCACAAGCTGATACTGGGCTTTGTTTGTATCTTGGTATTCATCCACATGGATGTAATGGAATTTGTTTTGATAAAATTCAAGAACTTCTGGAACGCGTGTGAACAAATCGATTGTGCGCATGATCAAGTCATCAAAGTCCATAGATTGGTTTTTCTTCAAGCGTCGTTCATAGGCTTTATATACTTGTCCCGCAATCTTCTCATACGGATTCATTGGATTCATTTCAGCTAAAAAGTCATCTGCTGACTTCAGCTGGTTTTTGGCACTACTTATGATTCCGAGTAGGGCTCGTGGCTCGTATTTTTTTGAATCAATATTTTCTTGTTTGACTATGGCTTTGACGACACTTAACTGGTCGGTGCCATCCAGGATCGTGAAGTTTTTGGAGTAGCCGATGCGGTCTGCGTCACGTCGAAGGATGCGAACACACATGGAGTGGAATGTAGAGACCCACATCTGGTCTCCGAAGCCGTCTCCGAGGATGCCGTCAATCCGCTCCTTCATTTCTTTTGCTGCTTTGTTTGTAAAAGTGATTGCTAAAATTTTGGACGGGTAAACTTGCTTTTCGACAATCAAGTACGCAATGCGGTGTGTTAGAACACGAGTCTTTCCAGACCCTGCACCCGCCATGATCAGTAAAGGACCTTCAGTATGTTTTACAGCTTCTTCTTGTTTTGGGTTCATTCCAGCTAGTAGTTGGTTTGTAATACTTTTCATAGTTCCTCCTGTGCGTATAGGGACTTGACGGCTTTTACCGTCGCAAGCGCCTGCTTTAGGTTCGTATAGAGACTGTTTCCGACAACGATTGTGTCAGCATGTCTTGCCATTTCCGTAGCTTGTTCAGGCGTTTCAATACCCCCACCGTAAAAGAGCCGAGTGTTGTGAAGCACGTCTTTGCTCGCTTCCACCACTTGTGGATCTCCATAGGTACCACTGTACTCTAGATAAAAGATAGGCAGCCTAAAAAGATGCTCCGCCATGCGCGCATAGGCAATCACGTCGTCTTTTGAAAGATCCGTCTTTGCTTGTGTGACGTGAGCCACTTTAGCGTCTGCATTGAGAACGCAGTAGCCTTCCATAAATACTTCTTCCCAGTTCATAAAGTCACCATGCTCCACTAACGCTTGATGGTGAAAATCTTTGACCCATTTGGTATCTGGGCTGTTTAAGACTGAGGGAATCAAATAATAGTCAAATCCAGGTGTGATCATATCGAGGGTAGACAGTTCGAGGCAGACAGGAAGTGCATAACGGCGGATTTTCATAAGCAGGTCTAACACATCATCTAGTTCGATGTTATCGGAGCCACCAACGATGAGTGCATCCGTTCCGGACTCACAGATTTGCTCAAGCTGTTCATCAGTCAATGTCTTTGCAGGATCTAGTTTAAATACATGTTGCCATTCCGTATAGTTCGTAAGCATGAGGTGCACCTTCTTCAGTCAGACATGCCGAAATCGACCCACTCTGGGTCGATTCCATGTCGAGTTTAGTATGTAGTGTCAGTATACCAAAAAAACAGGTCACCCTAAAGGGAAACCTGTTTGTGGTCACGAGCGACGGCCTTTTGTCGTCGGCTTAAATGACGGTTCGTCTGGATACAATCTGCCAAGCATTTCGTCGTATGTGTCATTGCCATAATCGAAGCAACGTCGCACGCGAGAAATAGTGGCTGTACTTGCACCAGTCTGGTCTTTGATCGTCTCATACGTTTTTTGAAGACGCAGAAGATGCGCTACTTCAAAACGCTGTGCAAGCGACTGGATCTCACTAATTGTACATAGATCATCAAAGAAGCGATAGCACTCCTCAATGTCTTTGAGTTCTAGTACGGCTTTAAATAATTGATCGGTCTGATGACCTCTAATTTTTTCGACTTGCATCGAATCACTTCCTTTACTCGGTATACGTTACCATATTTTGAAACCCTCTTGCCGTTGGGATGATTGACATCCACGTCTGGCCGGGTTTGTAAGTCATTTCTTGATTGCCTGTATAGAGACGGATGAGTCCATTATCTAGTTTCCAAGTGCCTTGAATCATCCCGCCATCTCGAAACAGCCAGGCATTTCCGCCGCTTTCTAACTCTAGGGCTTGTCGGCCTTCGTTGTCAATCGTCTGGTGAGGCACTTCTACCACTACGATATTGGAAAGCTCTAAAGGATTTCCGGACTCTGCATCGACAGTCGTAGTAGTACCTGAAGAACGTGTATACTGTTCTGTCGTCTCGTCATAGCTGTAAACATTGGTAAAGTTAGCATCATTACTATAACGAATCGTCACTTCAGTTGCTGACCCTGCCACTTGTGCGTCTTCGCTAAACGAATAGCTCGGCATCTGACTTGCAGCAAGTGTCAAAGTAGCACCTCGTTCTTCAGCAGCTGCTTCGATAGCCTCTCCTGAAGTATACGAGTTATGCGGTGCCTTTCGGTCTGAAGAGCGTTTGAAGTAAGTGCCGTCATACTGCATCCCATTCACATGGTCGATGACGCCTGCATCCAACATCTGTTTCGCCTCCGGGCTGTAACCGTGCGCCACATAAAATGCATGATACCCCTTTGCCAAATTGATGAAATAATCTCGAGCACTTCTTACAGGACCGACTCGCTCTGGCAACTCAATTTGATATACAGCTAACAGCCGAGTGATGGAACTTTCCGCAATGAGCTCTATGACAACATCTGCTTGTTCTAGACCAGATTGAGGCCTAGCAAGCGGATGGTTGTTGATGGTGACAACAACAGGTCGCTCGGTAGACTGTACTGCGATCGCTTGGCCTGATAGAGGCGTTTTGTAATCAAGCGATTCCGACTGCCCTTCGCTTCCTGTGCCTTGCTGTTCTGAAGGCGGCACTGCCACCTCGTCTTTACAACCAGTCAGCATGAACAAACACACTAAAACGAACACAAGCCATTTTTTCATTCGCTTTTCCCCCTAGCGCATCACAGATGGGAACAGGACTTGTTTTTTCATTACGTCCACGATCCCTCGTTGCGTCACTCGTACATAAGGAAGATGGGTTGCTTGTAAAAATAACAACGTGTAAATTGCGTCTCCATGATGGAAACCTAGCTCTGACAGCGTCTTTTTCAAGTGCTGTTCTTGTTCCATTAACTCTTCCATAACGAGTGGTGACAAACCGCCTCCAATCGGAAGCTCGATCTGAGACACAATCGTTCCGTCTTGGCTAATGGCGATGCCACCGTCTGTCTGCTGAATGGCCTTATAGGCATTGCGCATCTCATTTTTATCTTTTCCTATCAGTAAGATATCACCCATATTGGAGTACGAAGACGCGAAGCCTTGTAACGTGGAAGCGAAGCCTTTCAATAAAGTGTTTACCTTCCACTCTCCATTACGGTCGATGAGCACTAAGAAACACTGGTCATGTTCATCGGATAATCGATCATGCGTCGTGTCGATACTGACACGATAGGGCTTGATGATGACGTCGTTGATCATCTCCAGGCCAAACGGCATCGAAAATTGAAAATCGGTCTCTGCCAGTTCAATGTCAAGTGGCCCCCGGTCGAACATGGAGAAATCAGTTCCGCTAAACGTTGTCTTCCGCTCTCCATCGCGCTTTACCCAAACCCCTTTAGATAGGACACTAACAGGTGTCGGAGTGTGTTCATCTTGCAGGAAGTTGAGCGACGCCAAACGTCCTGTCGCAATGACGCCATGTAGGTTGGATAGGTTGTAGTATTTGGCTGGATTAAAGGTTGCCATTAAGTAAGCATCTACCGGTTTTACTCCGGCATCTAAAGCAACTTGAATGCATTTATCCATGACGCCGTCTTTATGGAAGCCAGGCGTACTGCCGTCTGTTGTCATCATCAAATGATCAAAAATCTTCCAGTCTTTTTCTACAATTTGCTTTAAAAGATGTGGAAGGTCTGGACGGATTGAAGAGTGACGCAGAGTTACTGCATAGCCGTGCAAGATACGCTTCTCGACTTCTTCAATTGTCATGGCTTCATGGTCTCCGTCTGCTCCAAGTAAACGCATCTTAGTCAATGTACGCTCTGAAGCCCCCGGAAAATGCCCTTCTATTTTCATGCCGTTGGCTTTTGCCTTTTGCATCCAGTACAGCATTTGGTCGTCTCCGCTGAGTAAGCGTGGCCACCCAGTCAGTTCACCACCCATAATGACATCCGGACGTTCAATCCATTCTGTAATGGCTTTTGTTGAGAACAACTCTTCTTCATGTTCTAGCTCCGTTTGAGAATCGAAACGAGCCCACCAGTAAAATGAAAATGGAAGTTTACATAAGCTATCCATAAATGAAAACGCTTTCTTGTTTTCCATCGTCAAAAACAGCGGAAGGTTGTCACTCACAAGCATCGTTGTTCCTGTTTGGGCGGCGTAGTCCGAAAAGGTCTCCGGGTTATACAGTTGGAACGGATGGCTGTGCGCTTCAATGTATCCAGGTACGATCTTTTGATTGCTTGCATCCACGATTTCTGTTCCTTCAGTCGAAGCAGGTAGTTCTTTTCCAGCATAGACAATCCGGTCTTTGACGATCCAGATGTTGCCGGTGACCCATGTTTTTAGATGGCTGTGTAAATAAGTCGCGTTTTGAATTAAAATATCTGGCGCGCCGTCTCCATTCACCACCTCAAGTTGGTGACGAATCTCTTCTATTTTCCATATCGGGTATTGCATCTGGTAACACCCTCTCTCTAGACAATTCTTTTCTAGTGTATCATAGCACTTTAGTAAAGTGAAGCGTGAAAGTAAAGGAAAACCGCCCTCCCTACAATAGAGAAGACGGTGAAATCGGGTTAATGTTTCATTGCACGCCAGCCGATATCGTTTCTATAGAAACAAGAGGGCCAAGAGATCGTTTTTAATTGTCCGTAGAGATGATCAGCAGCTTCTTGTAGTGAAGCTGCTGCTGCAGAAACGAGAATCAAGCGGCCCCCATTCCCATAGTAGCGCTCTCCTTCCGCAGCTTCCGCAAATTTAGTTCCCGCATGAAATACATCGACGTCTTTCAGTTGATGCAATTCAGGAAGCAACTGTCCTTTGACCGGTTCGTCCGGATAGCCTTCTGCTGCGACTACGACACCGATATGCTGCAGGTGATCCCACTCCGCTTGTGGATGTTGCCCCTCAAGCAAGTCGACAATGAGCTTTCCAAAATCAGATGTCAGCTTTGGCAACACGACTTGCGTCTCAGGATCGCCAAATCGCGTATTGAATTCAATCACTTTTGGGCCTTCTGTTGTCGCAATCAGACCCGCATAAAGAATACCCGTAAAAGGACGTCCTTCTTCCGTCATAGCTTGGACGGTTTTCGTGACTACGGTATCTAGAGCTTGCTGCGTCAATCCTTCAGGAAGATGAGGAACTGGGCAATACGCGCCCATCCCACCTGTATTCGGTCCCTGGTCTCCGTCGAATGCGCGTTTATGGTCTTGAGCAATCGGCATCGGAATGATGTGTCCGTCATGAACGAACGAAAGAAGCGAAAACTCTTCACCTTCTAAAAATTCTTCAATCACAATGCGAGCTGAAGCGTCGCCGAACCGCTGGCCATCGAGCATCGAGCGGACCGCTTCTTCGGCTTCTTCTAAAGTCATCGCGACCACAACGCCTTTACCAGCTGCTAAGCCGTCTGCTTTGATCACAATCGGGGCACCGTGCTCATGGATGTAGGCAAGAGCTGGCTCCACTTGATCAAACACTTCATAAAAAGCAGTTGGAATCTCGTAGCGGTGCATCAAATCTTTTGCATAAGCTTTGCTGCCTTCTAGTTCAGCAGCTGCTTGCGTTGGACCAAAGATGGTGAGACCTTCCGCTTGGAAATAATCTACAATCCCTTCTGATAGTGGCTGTTCTGGGCCGACAAAAGTGAAACTGATTTTTTCGCGTTTCACAAGTTCAACAAGTGCTGGAAAATCGAGCTGGGATAGTGCCACACAAGTAGCGTCTTTACGCATGCCGTCATTTCCTGGTACAGTGAAAACTTCTGTCACGCTTGGTGATTTTTTAAACTGTCGAACGATGGCGTGCTCACGGCCGCCACTTCCAATCACAAGTACTTTCATTCGATTTCCTCCTAGTGTTTGAAATGACGAATGCCTGTAAAGACCATTGCGATTCCTAACTCATTGGCTTTGTCGATCGAGTCCTGATCTTTGACAGAACCTCCTGGTTGGATGATTGCCGTAATACCTGCTTCAGCTGCTGCTTCTACCGTATCTGGCATTGGGAAGAACGCATCGGACGCTAAAGCGGAACCTTTCGCCTGCGCACCTGCTTGATCTAAAGCAATCTTCGCAGCTCCCACACGGTTCATCTGACCTGCTCCAACACCTAAAGTCATTTGTGAGTTTGCAACCACAATGGCATTGGACTTCACGTGTTTCACTACGTTCCAGCCAAGTTCTAACGCTTCCCACTCTTCATCAGAAGGCGCTCGATCTGTTACGACTTCCACATTAGCATGAGCTAAAGATGCTGTATCCGGTGACTGAACTAGAAGTCCGCCTTCAATTGAAACGACGTTGAATGCTTCTTGACTGCCTTCTTCGAAAGGAATCGTGAGCAAGCGAATGTTCTTTTTCGCTGTCAGCATGGCAAGTGCCTGCTCAGAGAACGAAGGAGCGATGATGATTTCTAAGAAGATCCCGCCCAATACTTTCGCAGTTGCGGCATCTACTTCACGGTTCAATGCCACGATACCACCAAAGATGCTCGTCTCATCCGCTTCATACGCCTTTTGGAAAGCTTCAGCAATCGTAGACCCAACACCAACGCCACATGGGTTCATATGTTTAACTGCTACTGCTGCCGGTTGCTCAAACTCTTTAACAAGTTGAATGGCTGCATTCGCATCTTGGATGTTGTTATAAGAAAGTTCTTTTCCGTGAAGCTGAGTTGCCGCTGCAATAGAGAATGCAGAGCCCATCTTGTTTTGATAGAAAGCAGCGAGTTGATGTGGATTCTCCCCGTAACGCAGGTCTTGTTTCTTTTCATACGTCAGTGTTAGAGATTCTGGGAATTCGTCTCCAGCCATATCACTTAGATACGCAGCAATCCATGCATCATAAGCGGCTGTATGACGAAACACTTTAGCTGCTAGACGCTGACGTGTCGTCAGTTTTGTCTGCCCGTCTGCTCGTAGTTCAGAAAGCACGACAGCATAATCTGCCGGATCTGTTACGACCGTCACATACTGATGGTTTTTCGCAGAGGCACGAAGCATACTTGGACCACCGATATCGATGTTCTCGATTGCCAGTTCCGGAGTGACATCTGGACGCTGGATCGTCGACTGGAATGGATACAGATTGACACAGACCACTTGAATTGGTTGAATCGCATGCTCTTCAAGTTGTGCCAAGTGCGCAGGATCGTCGTGTTTCGATAACAACCCTCCGTGAATTTTTGGATGAAGTGTTTTGACGCGGCCTTCTAAAATTTCTGGGAAGCCGGTAACGTCTCCTACTGCTGTTACAGGGATGCCAGCTTCTTGAAGAGCCGCTTTCGTTCCACCTGTAGACAACAGTTCATATCCAAGTTCGACGAGTTCTTTAGCAAAATCGACGATTCCTACTTTCTCTGACACACTGAGTAATGCTCGTTTCATTTCATTCTCTCCTCATTCCATAGCTGGTCTAGTGCTTCTCTGTATAATTCATGTTCCGCAGCGTGGATGCACGCCTCGGTTTGTTCTCGTGTAGCTTGTACTTCAACGGCACGTTGGGCTAGGATTGGACCCGTGTCCATTCCTGCATCAACGAAATGTACTGTGACACCTGTTACGTGGACTCCATGCTCTAGCGCCTGCCCGATCGCATCTTTCCCCGGAAACGCAGGTAATAACGACGGGTGGATGTTGACGATGCGGTTCGGAAACGCGTTTAGTAACGTGGATCCAATCAAACGCATATATCCCGCAAGTACTAGAAAGTCTACTTGCCAGCTACGCAACTGGTCAAGCAACGCTTGTTCATAAGCCTCTTTTGATACGAACGACTTTGGAGCCAAATGAAACATCGGCACTCCCCAAGAAGCAGCCCTTTCAAGAACAAAGGCGTCCGGCTTATCGCTGAACACCCCTACTAGTTCTCCTCGAAGCTTACCGTCTTGAATCGCCTGGTAAAGAGCTTGTGCATTCGAGCCATTTCCTGACGCGAATATCGCAAAACGAACGGTCATGAGGACAGACTCCCATCATGCGTCCCTGTAAATGCAACGCCTGGTTGTTCCGTCACGGTACCGATTACGAAGGCTTGCTCGCCCATTTCGTGAAGAGCAGAGAGTGTGGTCTCCACGTCTTTTTCGTCGACCGCCAAGACAAACCCAATACCCATATTGAACACACCGTACAAGTCTTTATCTTGAAGCTGACCTAATTCTTTTAGATGAGTAAAAATTTCAGGCACTGGCCAAGCGCCGAGTTGAATCTCGACTCCTAAGCCACTTGGCAACATGCGAGGTAAGTTTTCGTAGAAACCGCCACCCGTGACATGAGCCATTCCTTGGATTTTTGCTTGCCGTTTGACTGCGGCTACTTGTTTTGCGTAGATTCGCGTCGGCTCTAACAGAACATCTGCATAACTTAATTCTTCATCAAATGGAACGGAATCCGAAAGCTCCACTTGATGCTGCGAGAACAAGATATGACGTACAAGCGAGTACCCATTGGAGTGGATCCCACTAGAAGGAAGTCCTATCAGTGTCTGTCCAGCTGCAATGGCTTCACCTGAAATGACGTCCGATTTTTCGCAAGCACCGACTGCAAATCCTGCTAAATCGTACTCGTCTTCTTCGTAAAGGCCAGGCATTTCAGCAGTCTCGCCGCCGATTAAAGCAGCACCTGCTTCCACGCATCCGTCTGCTACGCCTTTGACAATTTGCTCGATCTTTTCTGGAATCGCTTTACCTAACGCTACATAGTCCAAGAAAAATAACGGCTCTGCCCCTTGTGCCACGATGTCGTTGACACACATCGCTACGCAGTCAATCCCAATCGTGTCATGCTTATCTGCTAAGAACGCAAGCTTAAGCTTAGTGCCAACACCATCTGTCCCTGAAATCAAAACGGGTTCTTTTAAGCCAAGTGCTGATAAATCGAATTGGCCTCCGAATCCTCCAAATGTTCCTTGCACACCAAGACGTGTTGTCCGTTCCACATGACTCTTCATGCGGTTAACAGCTTCATAGCCAGCCTCAATGTTCACTCCTGCTTGTTCATATGCTTTTGACATGGTAGGGCCTCCTAGCGCACAAATTCTTTTTCATGAGGTAGTTTTGTATCGGAATAGATTGATGTCGGGTATTCTCCTGTAAAACAAGCGAGACATTGGCCACAGTTCTTATACTCTGGTGAGCGGCCCACAGCTTGTAATAAACCTTCTACAGATAAGAATGACAGCGAGTCTGCTCCAATGATGTCGCGCATCTCTTCAATCGAATGATTCGCTGCAATAAGCTCCGAATCCGAGCTGATATCGATTCCATAGAAACATGGATTTTTAAGCGGCGGTGAGCTAATAACCACGTGAACTTCTTTTGCTCCCGCTTCTTTCAGCATATTGACGATACGCCTGGAGGTTGTACCACGGACGATTGAGTCATCCACCATGACGACACGTTTTCCTTGAACGACTTGGCGAACTGGAGATAACTTCATTTTCACGCCACGTTCGCGAAGTTCTTGAGAAGGCTGAATAAACGTCCGACCTACATAACGATTTTTGATTAATCCCATCTCGTATGGAATTCCCGTTTGCTCGGAGAATCCGATGGCTGCAGAAATACTAGAATCTGGTACACCAGTAACAATGTCTGCTTCAACTTGAATCTCTTTTGCGAGCTGGATGCCGAGGCGCTTACGAGCCGTATGAATGTTGATACCGTCAATATCCGAATCCGGACGAGAGAAGTAGATATATTCCATAGAACAGATTGCACGTCCACGCTCTTCTGTATAGAACGACGAGCGGACACCTGTATCATCAATGATCAACATTTCTCCAGGTTCAACCGAACGCAAGACTTCTGCTCCAATCAAATCGAACGCGCTCGTTTCCGATGCGACGACAAAGCCACCGTTCAATCTTCCAAGTGAAAGAGGACGCATCCCGTTTGGGTCTTGTGCGACCATTAAAAAGTCTTCCGTCAAAATCAAGAAAGCAAATGCTCCTTTAAGTAAGCGCAGAGCCTGCTTAGCGCGCTCTTCAAACGACTGCAAATGACTGCGTTTGATCAAGTGTGCCAATACTTCTGTATCAGACGTTGTTTGGAAGATACTCCCTTGACGCTCTAGACTGCGTTTCAAATCGGTGGCGTTAACGATATTGCCGTTATGAGCAATTGCTAGAGACCCTGTTGTGGAATTGAATAGCAAAGGTTGCACGTTAGCAAGACCGGAGCCACCCGCAGTGGCGTAACGTACATGCGAGATGGCAGCTTTTCCTTGCAAAGCTTTAAGTTTCGTTTCATCAAACACATCATTGACGAGTCCTTCGCCGCGAACAGCACGTAAGAATTCTCCGTCAGTTGCTACGATTCCAGCACCTTCTTGCCCACGGTGTTGGAGGGCATGTAGCCCGTAATAGCACATGGGTGCAGGGTCATGATGACCCCACACGCCAAATACGCCACACTCTTCATTTAGTCCTCTGAGTTCAGTAAGCATGGAATAGCTCCTTTCCAAGCTGCAAACAGCTCGGCTACTGGTTGGTCGATCCAGACCTCACCCGTAGTAGATTTCACCGTATAAGATGGAGATGCTGTAATAACACCTGCACGCTTCGCTTCTGGCATCGCCGCTTCAAAGTCTTCTGCGTGCTCTGGAGAAACCGTAACGACAAAACGTGATTGAGATTCACTAAATAGTGCTGTAACTGCAGACCCTTCTAGAGTTACATCTAAGCCTAATTCTGTTCCGAAAACGACTTCAGCTAGCGCAACACTCATTCCGCCTTCTGACACGTCATGAGCAGAAGCGACTAAACCTGAACGAATAGCAGTAAGTAGTTGATGTTGACGGCGTGCTTCGATATCTAAATCAATTGTTGGAGCTTGACCAGAAATCGCACCGTCCACTAATTTTTGAAGTTCAGAACCGCCAAATTCAGTCATCGTGTCTCCGATGATGTAAACGAGGTCTCCTGCTTGTTTTGCATATTGTGTAGTCACATGTTCTAATTCTTGAACGAGACCAACCATCCCGATTGTCGGAGTTGGGTAGACAGCGGTTCCGCTGCGTTCGTTATATAGCGATACGTTTCCACCAATAACTGGCGCATCAAGTGCTAGACACGCTGCTGAAATACCTTCTGCTGATTGATCTAACTGCCAGAAGATTTCTGGATTCTCCGGATTCCCGAAGTTTAAGCAGTCCGTGATAGCCAGTGGCTTTCCTCCAGAACAGACGATATTGCGTGCTGCTTCAGCAACTGCAATCTTGCCTCCGGTAACTGGGTCTAGGTAAATGTAACGAGAGTTACAGTCCGTAGTCATCGCAAGCGCTTTGTTGGTACCGCGAACGCGAACAACTGCTGCGTCTGATCCTGGAGTAACGACTGTTGACGTACGTACTTGGTAATCGTATTGATCATAAACCCACTCTTTAGAAGCAATCGTCGGTTGAGACAATAAGTTCGTCAATGTCTGTCCGACATCTTCTACTTGTGGTTCTGCATTTTCTTGCTCCTGGAACTTCTTAAAGTAAGCAGGCTCTTGTTTCGGTTTGTAATAGACCGGTGCTTCTTCAGCAAGCGCATCGGCTGGCACTTCTGCAACGACTTCACCGTGGTGGATCAAACGAAGCATCTTGTCATCCGTAACTTGACCGACAGCTACACAATCTAAGTCGTACTTCTCGAAGATCTCGACGATTTCTTGTTCACGACCTTTTTTCACGACCAGCAACATGCGCTCTTGAGACTCAGACAGCATCATTTCATATGCAGTCATTCCTGTCTCGCGTTGTGGAACGCGGTCAAGGTGCATCTCGATTCCGTACCCTGCTTTTGAAGCCATCTCTGCAGAAGAAGACGTCAGTCCAGCTGCTCCCATATCTTGAATACCGACAAGAGCGTCTGACTTTATAACTTCTAGGCACGCTTCTAGTAACAGTTTCTCCATGAATGGATCGCCCACTTGAACCGCCGGACGTTTCTTCTCAGACTCTTCGTTCAACTCTTCAGAAGCAAATGTCGCTCCGTGAATTCCGTCACGTCCAGTTTTAGCACCCGCATAGAGTACTGTGTTTCCTACTCCAGCAGCAATCCCGCGCTGAATGTCTTCGTGATTGATCAGTCCAACAGCCATAGCGTTTACAAGAGGATTTCCTTCATAACAAGGGTCAAACTGGATCTCGCCTCCGACAGTCGGAATCCCGATACAGTTTCCGTAACCTGCAATCCCTGCAACGACTTCTTCGAACAAGTACTTCACGCGAGGCGTCTTGAGCTCTCCGAAACGAAGAGAGTTGAGAAGTGCGATCGGACGTGCTCCCATCGAGAACACATCACGGATGATACCGCCCACACCTGTAGCTGCCCCTTGGTACGGTTCGATAGCAGATGGGTGGTTGTGAGATTCCATTTTGAAGACAACCGCTTGGCCATCTCCAATATCTACGATCCCTGCGCCTTCTCCTGGACCTTGTAACACTTGAGGGCCCGTTGTTGGGAACTTGCGAAGGACTGGTTTTGAATTTTTATACGAACAGTGCTCAGACCACATGACCGAGAACAAACCTGTCTCTGTATAGTTCGGTGTGCGTCCAAGAATCGACGTTGCCAGCTCAAACTCTTCGTCTGACATCCCCATTTGGGCGTAAAGCTTCATTTCTTTCACTTGTTCAGCTGATGGTTCAAGCATGACTGACATGGGATTCCCTCCACTGTTTTAAGATTGATCGGAACAACGCTAACCCGTCTGTACCACCCATGACTTCATGAACTGCACGCTCTGGGTGAGGCATCATGCCAAGGACATTCCCTTGTTCATTGATGATTCCTGCAATATTGGAAACCGAACCGTTTGGACCTTCGCCTGTATACTTAAAAACGATCTGGTTGTTCGCTTCTAGTTGTTTCGCTGTCTCGTCATCACAGAAATAGTTGCCTTCGCCGTGCGCAATTGGAATCTGGATGTGTTGCCCTTTTTCGTACTCTGCTGTGAACATCGTGTCATTGTTCACGACTTCAAGTTCTACCGTGCGGCAAATGAACTTCAAGTTCTTGTTGCGAAGCAAAGCACCTGGTAATAGACGTGCTTCCGTCAATACTTGGAAGCCATTGCAGACACCGAGAATTGGTTTTCCTGCTGCTGCTGCTTGTTTCACTTCTGCCATGATATTTGAAAACTGGGCGATAGCGCCGCATCGTAGGTAATCTCCATAAGAGAAGCCCCCTGGCAATAAAATCGCATCGAATCCACTGAGATCCGCTTTATCATGCCACACATACTCGACATCTTGGCCAAGCTCGTCTTTGATAGCATGATACATATCAAGATCACAGTTGGATCCTGGGAACTGGATCACTGCAAATTTCATTGCGAGACCGCCTCCTCAATCTCGTAGCGGTAATCCTCAATGACCGTGTTCGTAAGCAAGCGTTCACACATCTCTTTTACGACTTGATCTAAATCACGTGTACCTTCTTCAATTTGAAGTTCTAAAAACTTTCCAATACGGACATCTTGAACTTCCGTGTAATCCATTGCATGGAGAGCACCTTTGACTGCAGAACCTTGTGGATCAAGAACACTTTCACGTAACGTGACATAGACATTTACTTTTTTCATTGAGAATTGCCTCCTAGTCGAGAAAGAATAATGGAATAGCCGTCTGTTAAATTACCTAAGTTGCGTCTGAAAACATCTTTATCTAATTTCTGATTCGTCTCTTTGTCCCATAAACGGCATGTGTCTGGTGAAATTTCATCTGCAAGCAGGATCTCACCGTCTGCCGTGCGGCCAAATTCCACTTTGAAATCGACCAAAGTGACTCCGATAGAATCAAAAGTTTCTTGAAGAGCGGTGTTGATTTGTCGTGCCAAGTGCTCTAGTGTCTGTTTTTCACTTTCTGAAACGAGCTCCAGTAGGGCAATATGCGCATCTGTCAACAGTGGATCACCAAGCGCATCGTCTTTGTAATAGAATTCCACGAGCGGCTGCGTAAGTGGCTGGCCTTCATCAAATCCAAGACGCTTTGCCAGGCTCCCTGCTGCAATGTTACGGACGACGACTTCGAGTGGAATGATATCCACTTTACGAACTAGTTGCTCGGTCGGAGACAACTGCTCGATGAAGTGAGAAGGAATTCCTTGCTCTTTCAGTCTTTCGAATAACAGCGCCGTTATCTGGTTGTTGAGCTGTGCCTTGCCTTCAATCTCTTCTTTCTTCTCGCCATTGAACGCTGTAGCACTGTTTTTATACTGGACATATAGGACCTCAGGATCCGGAGTTAAGAAAAGCTGTTTTGCTTTCCCTTCATAAACTAGAGCACCTTTTTGCACGAAAAACCCTCCTAGTTGGTTAAGCCGACACGCTCAAAAATCGCATCTACTTGCTGAATGTGGTAGTTGTAATCGAAGCAATCGTCAATTTCTGCAGCTGATAACTTGCTTGAAATCGTTTCATTTCCTTGCACGAGTGGCTTGAAGTGAGACTGTGTCTCCCAAGCTTCCATAGCCAGTGGCTGCACCGTATCATAAGCTGCTTCACGAGACATGCCTTTATCGATAAGCGCAAGCAACACGCGTTGTGAGTAAATCAAACCAAGTGTCGAATCCATGTTGCGTTTCATATTCTCTGGGAACACCGTCAAGTTTTTCACGATGTTACCGAAACGGTTCAACATGTAGTTTAGAGTGATTGTCGCATCTGGAAGAATGACGCGCTCTGCTGATGAATGAGAGATATCGCGCTCGTGCCACAATGCTACGTTTTCCATTGCTGTTACCATGTGACCGCGAAGAAGACGTGCAAGGCCCGTCATATTTTCAGAACCGATCGGGTTGCGTTTATGAGGCATCGCAGATGAGCCTTTTTGACCTTTTGCGAAGAATTCTTCCACTTCACGAGTCTCTGATTTTTGAAGACCACGAATTTCCGTTGCGAACTTCTCGATCGAAGCACCAATCAAGGCAATCGTGCTGATGTACTGAGCGTGACGATCACGCTGTAATGTTTGAGTTGAGATCGGCGCTGCCTGAAGTCCTAGTTTTTCACATACATAGCTTTCGACGAACGGGTCGATGTTCGCATACGTTCCTACAGCACCAGAAAGCTTTCCAGTTTCAATCACTTTAGCAGCTGCTTCAAAGCGCTCTAGATTGCGTTTCATTTCCTCGCGCCATAACGCAAGCTTCAAACCGAAAGTTGTCGGCTCCGCATGGACACCGTGTGTGCGACCCATCATGACTGTGTATTTGTGTTCTTTTGCTTTGACAGCCAAGATTTCAATGAAGTTTTCGATGTCGCGGCGTAAGATGACATTGGCTTGTTTGATCAAGTAGGAAAGAGCTGTGTCCACTACATCTGTAGAAGTTAAGCCATAATGCACCCATTTCTTCTCTTCACCAAGTGTCTCGGATACGGCACGTGTGAAAGCTACTACGTCGTGGCGTGTCTCTTCTTCAATCTCTAGAATACGGTCTACTGAAAAGGTAGCGTTCTCGCGCAAGACTTTGACGTCTTCTTTCGGGATTTCACCAAGCTCTGCCCATGCTTCGCATGCTAAGATTTCCACTTCTAACCAAGCTTCGTATTTGTTTTGTTCTGTCCAAATGTTGCCCATCTCGGGACGTGTATAGCGTTCAATCATCTAGTTTCCTCCTAGGACCAAATCGTGGTCTCTTCTAATTCAAACAAGGTTCGTTCCATATCATCTGTCATGATAGTGATGTGTCCCATCTTGCGATTTTCTTTAGCTTCGTGTTTGCCATAAAGATGCAGCGACCATTCTGGATGTTTGGCCAGTTGGTTCGTTGCTGGAACAACATGTTGCCCGAGTAAGTTCACCATCACCGAAGACTCCCACAATCTTGGCTTTCTTAACGGCCAGCCGCAGATAGCACGGATATGCTGGTGAAACTGCGAGACATTGCAGGCTTCAATCGAGTAGTGTCCAGAGTTGTGCGGACGAGGTGCCAGTTCGTTGATAATCAAATCTTCTTCGACAACGAACATCTCGACAGCAAGTGTTCCGATCAGATCTAAATGCTCGGCGATTGCTTTCGCTGCTAGTTCTGCTTTTTTCTCGATGGCGTTTGTGACACGCGCCGGGACGATACTTTGATGCAAGATATGATTGACATGAATATTTTCGGCAATTGGCAGGATGTAACTTTCACCTGCGGCATTTCGATGGATGATTGTTGAAATTTCAGTCGTGAATGGAATGATTTTCTCTAGTACGCAAGGAACGCTCTCTACAATCTTTTGGGCTTCGTGCAAGTCCTCTTCCGAGGTGAGCTTCAATTGCCCTTTACCATCGTAACCACCACGAGCTGTTTTTAAGATCACAGGATACCCAAGCTGTTCAATGCCTCGGTGCAGATCTTCGACCGTTTCTACGATTGTAAACGGTGCAACCGGAACCCCCGCTTTTTCAATTTCAGTTTTTTCAATTCGACGGTCTTGTGTGATGCGAATCAGCTCTGCCCCTTGTGGAACATACGCATATTCCATCACTTTTTTTAGACCAGCGTAATCGATGTTCTCAAATTCATACGTGATAACATCACTCACTTCAGCTAGCTCTGCTAACGCCTCTTGGTCTTCATAGCCTGCAACGATGCGGATGTCTGCCACTTGGCCACAAGGAGAATCCATTGCGGGATCTAAAACGGCCACTCGAAATCCTGCTTCTTTCGCCGCGAGAGCCATCATTCTGCCAAGTTGTCCGCCGCCGATGATGCCGATGGTTTGTCCTGGATAAATGACTTTGCTCATAGCAGGTCACCTGAACTTTCTTCGACGAGCTGACGTGTCTTCTCACGTCGCTCTTCAAGGCGCTCAGCGACCAAAGCATCTGTAGATCCAAGAATCTGTGCCGCTAGAAGCCCAGCATTTGTTGCTCCAGCTTTCCCAATGGCAACCGTCGCCACAGGAACTCCTCCTGGCATCTGAACGATTGATAATAACGAATCAAGTCCATTCAGTGCTTTGGACTGTACCGGTACTCCAATGACTGGAAGTGTCGTCTTTGCGGCTACCATTCCTGGTAAGTGTGCTGCTCCACCTGCTCCTGCAATAATGACTTGAATACCACGAGCACGTGCTTGTTCCGCGTAATCAAACATCAGGTCCGGTGTCCGGTGAGCCGATACGACTTTCTTTTCATAAGGAATCGAAAGCTCTTCTAAGATGTCACATGCCTGTTTCATAGTCTCCCAATCGCTTGTGCTTCCCATGATAACGCCAACTTTTGCTGTCATGTATGAGTTCCCGCCTTTTCATTCGGTCTTGTGAAAACAAAAATTCCCCAAATAATCTGCTTCGGACATACGCACGAAAGCAGACTATTTGAGGAATTCATGAGGATCCACGTATTTACCCATCAGTAAACACACCTTTCCTGCTCGAAACATCAAAAGCCGCTTTCCCGCATAGTCCTGTCATTTACGGTGACATGGTAGAGACACTTAAGCCAATTCTTAAGCATATATGGGGAAATCTATTCATCAATCTAACGCTAGTTTAGCAGGCATTCTCGCTCGAGTCAACCCAATAACCGAACATTAAATTTTTCTGACAATTCATTGTTCGTCTTTTGGACGAATCACACAAAATTCAATCTGTTGGCGTAGTGGCACCGGTTGTCCGTTCACTTCTTCAAATACCGGCATTTCACGGCGACCAACAATTTGAAATCCACTGTTTTGCAGTCGTTCGTAGGCCTCTCCGATTGTTTCGCCTTCTTCAACTGCCATCCATTGTTTTTTCATACAAACACCTCACCTGATGAGTATACCAAAAAAGCCCCACCCAGAGGGCGAGGCTTCACTACTTAATAATTTGGTTGCATGGCTCCAGCAGAAATCTCTTCCATGTAGTGACACGCCGCTTCGTGACCTTCCTTCATCAAATCTGAAGTGCGAAGTTTCGGCTCTTCCGTCCGGCACTTGTCTGTCGCAAAAGGACAGCGTGTGTGGAAGCGGCAGCCCGCTGGAGGATCGATTGGAGACGGAACGTCCCCTTTCAATACAATACGTTCTTTCTTCTTATCCGGGTCTGGTACTGGAATGGCAGACAACAATGCTTTTGTATACGGATGTTGTGGATTTTCAAACAAGCTATGCTTATCTGCAATCTCCACAATTTTTCCGAGATACATAACAATGATACGATCTGAAATGTGACGAACCACACCTAAGTCATGAGAAATGAACAGATACGTCAAGTTGTACTGTTCCTGAAGATCTTCTAATAGGTTCAACACTTGAGCCTGAATCGAAACGTCCAGTGCTGAGACGGCTTCATCACAGATGATAAGTTTCGGATTTACAGAAAGCGCTCGTGCAATCCCAATACGCTGACGCTGTCCTCCAGAAAACTCATGTGGGAAACGGTCCGCTTGATACGGAAGAAGTCCCACAGTTTCTAGTAACTCTTCAATACGCTCACGGCGTTTGTTTGCCGGCAAGACATTCTGAATTTCCATTGCTTCATTTAATACCGACGCCACAGTTTGGCGTGGATTAATGGATGCATACGGATCTTGGAAAATGATCTGCAAATCTTTGCGGTAATCACGCATTTGACGCTTGCTGATAGTTGCTAGGTCTACTCCTTGGAACTCGACTTTTCCTTCCGTCGGTTCTTCAAGACGCAAGATTGAACGACCTGTTGTGGATTTTCCACAACCAGATTCTCCTACGATACTAACCGTCTCACCTTCATAAATCGTAAAGCTGATATCGTCTACTGCTTTTACATGGTTGACTGTTCGGCCTAAAAATCCACCTTTAATCGGGAAGTATTGTTTCAGGCCTTCAACCTTTAGCAATTCTTGTTTCGCCATAAACGTTTACCTCCTTCTCACCTGGCCACTCGTCTGAGTAAATCCAGCAGCGGATTTGGTTGCCCGAGTCATCTGTCATCAGTTCCGGCATCTTAGAGCGGCACAAATCAGTAGCTGCAGGACAACGTGGAGCAAAACGACAGCCTGTTGGCATCTCGTGCGGACTTGGTACATTTCCTTTGATCGGCACGAGTTTTTCTTGGTCGATATCATGACGAGGCAGTGAGTTCAATAGACCAATCGAGTAAGGATGCTTCGGTTGTTTAAAGAGCGTCCGAATATCCGAGTACTCCACTACTTGGCCCGCATACATAACTGCTACATAATCACATGTCTCCGCTACAACACCTAGATCGTGTGTGATGAAAATAACAGACATCCCCAGGCGCTCTTGAAGTTCTTTGATCAACTCTAAGATTTGCGCTTGAATCGTCACATCTAGAGCTGTTGTTGGTTCATCCGCAATCAGAATTTCCGGGTCACATGCGAGTGACATCGCAATCATGACACGCTGACGCATACCACCTGATAGTTCAAACGGATACGCTTTTACGCGTTTTTCCGGCGATGGAATACCAACTAATTTCAGAAGTTCCACCGAGCGTACCATAGCTTGCTTTTTGTTCATCCCTTGGTGCGAGATGAGCGCTTCACTAATTTGTTGTCCTACTGTATATACAGGATTCAACGACGTCATCGGCTCTTGGAAAATCATCGAGATTTCGTTCCCACGAAGCTCGCGCATGCGCTTTTCACTAACCTTCGTTAGATCTTCGCCTTTGTAACGAATCTCTCCACCTTTGATTTTCCCGTTTTCAGCAAGCAAACGAAGGATGGAAAGCGACGTGATACTTTTACCAGAACCGGATTCACCTACGATTCCGATTGTTTTTCCTTTCGGTACATCAAAGCTCACACCGTCTACTGCACGTACTTCGCCTTTATCTGTAGAGAAGGACGTCTGCAGGTTTCTCACTTCAAGTACATTATCTTTTGAAATCAACTCGAGACACTCCTTCCTAATTTAAATCAATACGTTTATTCAAGTAGCGATACGAAACGTCTACTAATAAGTTAACAACTACGAACAATACAGAAATCACAAGTACAGTTCCTTGGACCATCGGGAAGTCACGAGTACGAATCGCATCGATTGTCAAACGTCCCATTCCGTTGATGGCAAAAATCGTCTCAGTAAGTACGGCCCCTCCAAGGAATCCACCGAACTCAAGACCTACAACTGTAACTACTGGGATTAAAGCATTCTTCAATGCGTGACGGTAAACGACGATGCGCTCCGTCAAACCTTTCGCACGAGCTGTACGAATGTAGTCTTGTCCAATAACTTCAAGCATAGAAGAACGTGTCATACGTGCAATGATCGCCGCTCCACCTGTTCCAAGTGTTAGTACTGGTAACACAACTTGTCGCCAGTCATCTCCCCATCCAGATGGTCGCATCTTGAGAAATTCAAGCGATTCAGGCATCCAGTTTCCGATGGCAAACCACTGAATAAGTAAAAGACCGAACCAGAAGTTTGGCATGGAAAGACCGAATAACGCAACAATCATCACGGTCACGTCGGTCAAGGTGTAATGCCGTACCGCAGAGATGATTCCCGCAATAAGACCTAAGAATACCGCAACAATCGTAGAATAAAACGCTAATTCAAATGTAATCCAGAACCGTGAAGCTATTTCATCCATAACTGGACGTCCTGAACGGATTGAAGACCCTAAATCTCCTTGAACTGCATTTCCTACAAATGTTCCATATTGCACGTAAAGCGGATCATTCAATCCTAATCGCTCACGGATGTTTTCTACTGTTTGATCAGACGCGCCTTCACCAGCAATGATTTTTGCGGCGTCACCAGGTACGAGGTGCATTAACGAGAATACTAAAATCGTTACACCGATTAACACTGGAATGGTCTGAAGAAGTCTTCGGATAATATATTTAGTCAACGTTAATCACCCCTATTTTTTCATTTTTGGATCTAATGCATCTCGCACGCCATCTCCAAAGATGTTAAATGCAAGCACTACAATAACAATCATCAAACCAGGGAATAAGGCAACATGTCCAGCCTCATACATATACTGACGACCTTCATTTAACATAGCCCCCCACTCTGGTGCTGGTGGCTGTGCACCCAGCCCAAGGAAGGCTAAACCTGCTCCTGTCAGAATCGCTGTTGCGATACGTAAGGAGGCTTGTACGATGATCGGCGACATGACATTCGGTAAAATATGTTTAAAGATAATCCGAAAATCCGAAGCACCGAGCGCTCTAACAGCGTCGATATACTCTAGCTTTTTAACGGATAGAGTAGACCCGCGCACGATACGCGCAAATGCAGGTACCGAGAAAATACCAACTGCGATAATTACATTTGTTAGACTTCCTCCTAGTACTGCTACGATAGCAAGCGCCAAAAGAATACCTGGGAATGCAAGAAGTACATCCATCAAACGCATAATGATTGTATCGACTTTCCCTCCATAGTATCCAGAGACGATCCCTAGAACGACTCCAATGACTCCCCCCACAAATACCGATAGGAATCCAACATAGAGAGTTAATTTCATACCAAATACAATTCGCGTAAAAATATCGCGTCCAAAACTATCTGTTCCAAACCAATGTTCAGCTGATGGCCCTTGTAACTTATTTGCTACACTAGTTTTGTTAGGCTCCCAGTCTGTAAATGTGGAAATGATCCATGGACCAAGAAAAGCCATGATCACAAAAAACAGAATCATGATTCCACCGATGAGTGCCGCTTTGTTTTTGGCAAGTCGACGCCAAAATTGTTTGAAGCTCTCAAGCTGCGGATTCACTTTTTTGGCAGTCACAGGATGATTCACTGTTTCTTCACTCATGAAGTAAGCACCCTTTCTTATTTAACTATTCTGTCAAAAACGTAGACTAGCTTATTTTACAAGATTCACGCTTGTCTGACTAGATTCGAAATTTTAGGAGATACGTTTGGAAATAAATAATCAGAAAATAAGGATAATAAAAATGTTATATTAGACATAGCTTATTTTCATAAGAAAGCGCATTCATTCGTAATTAGAACTATATTAATATACTTCTCTATACCGGAAATTGTATTATATTGGCAAGAAAATCATAAAAATATTATTTTTTTAAATTGTATAAGCCTATCCATCCATCTTAAAGATTGGTTAATTGTAAATTATTGCCTTGTCTCACTTTCTATTGTGTGCTATATTATTTTTTGAATATTATGTTCACTCTAATATTCAAAACATTTAAAGTATAGGGGGCAATTCACGTATGGCTATTAACAAGAAGTCGCTTTTGTTCCTTCTGTTGACGCTTATGCTAGCTCTAGTATTAGCAGCATGTGCGGGCGGCAGTGATTCTGAAAATACTTCAGAAGAACCAACAGAAGAAACGGACGGTACTGAAGGTTCTGAAGGTACTGCATCTGAAGGCGCTGAAGGCGGAGACTTAATTCTTGCAGTACTATCAGATGCATCATCACTTGATCCAGCAGGTTCAAATGACGTGCCATCTTCAGTCGTTCAGGCAAACATCTATGAAACACTAGTTAACCGTGATGAAAACAACGAAATCGTACCAGGACTTGCTGAGTCATGGGAGCAAGTGGATGACACGACTTGGTCATTCAAATTGCGTGAAGGCGTTATGTTCCACGATGGTGAAGAATTCAATGCTGAAGTCGTTAAGATGAACTTAGATCGTATCTTAGACCCAGCAGTTGCATCACCACGACTGTTCTTATTCGAAATGATTACAAATGTTGAAGTTGTAAGTGACTACGAAGTCAACATCACAACTGAGTATCCATTTGCACCACTTTTAGCTCACCTTTCTCACAATGGTGGCGGTATGGTATCTCCTGCTTCAATCGAAGCAGATTATGAAGCTTTAAATGGCGGTTCTGATCCAGGTTCTGTTATTTCACAAAACCCAGTTGGAACTGGTTTCTTCAAATTTGAATCTTGGAACCCAGGTTCTGAAATCAAACTTGTAAAGAACGAAGACTATTGGGGTGAGGAAGGCGCGAAAGTAGATTCAGTTACATTCCGCGTGGTTCCAGACTCACAAGTACGTGCAGCAGACCTTGAAACTGGAAACGTTCACATCATCGATCCAGTACAACCAAACGAAGTAGAACGTATCAATAACTCAGGTGTTGCTTCTGTAAACCAAAAAGCTTCTTCAAGCTTAGCTTACCTTGGTTTCAACACAGAAAAAGCTCCATTTGATGATCCATTAGTACGCCAAGCAATCTCTAAAGCAATTGACCGCGAAGCAATCATCAGCGGTATTTATGACAACTACGGTATTCCAGCGATTGGACCACTTGCACCTGGTATCTTCGGTTACACAGAAGACATCGATGCAATCGAGTACAACATGGACGAAGCAAAAGCTCTACTTGAAGAAGCAGGTATGGCAGACGGCTTCGAAACGACTCTATGGACAAACGACAACCCACAACGTCAAGCTATCGCAGTTCTTGTTCAAGAAGCTCTAGCTGAATTGAACATTACTGTTGAAATCGAAGTTATGGAGTTCGGTACGTACCTAGAGCAAACTGCTGCTGGTCAGCACGACATGTTCATTCTTGGTTGGTCTAACCCAACTGGTGACGCTGACTACGGTATGTATGCATTGTTCCACTCTTCACAAAAAGGTAACCCAGGTAACCGTTCATTCTACGAAAACCCAGAAGTAGACGAGTTGCTTGACCAAGGTCGCCGTGAAGCGGATCCAGCTGCTCGTGAAGCTATCTACGCTGAAGTAGCTCAGTTATTAACTGACGATGCTCCAATGGCGTTCTTACTTCATACTGAGTACCTAACTGGTGTAGCTGATAACGTACAAGGTTTCGATATCGGTACAGATGGTATCTACCAACTACGTGATGTAACAATCAACGAATAATCTAGTTTTTGAAGACTGCTCTCCACTTCGGTGGAGAGCGGTTTTTTGTTGATTTGTGGTATACAAACTGTTTAAAGATTTCTGAATCTGAGGGACTTGATACTTTAAAGGGATTTTCTAGAAAGGGCGGGTTTGAGGCATTCATTCATTTGAGGAGAATTTTTCATTGGGTGGCTATGGAAATGACTTGAGGTGATTTAAAAAGTAGGCCGGTGATTGATGCTTTGATGCGAATCGTCGGCAGATGGAGCGTTTACGTCGACAGTTGTTGATTTTACGTCGGCAGTTGGCGCGTTTACGTCGAGACTTCGTTCGTTCCTAGGCGCATCGTTGGTAGATGGAACGTTTAAGGAGGCAGATATTGATTTTACGTCGGTAGATGACGCGCTTGCGTCGAGACCTAGAATGGAGTACCTACTTCAGTGGCTCGAGTTTCAGTCGCATCGCCAAGTATCTGCCGCAGTTCATTGATTATCTGCTGCAGATGGCGGCGTAAGGGCCGCAGTTGCCCGAATATCGGTCACATCTTCAGGTATCTGCCGCAGTTCAATGATTATCTGCTGTAGATGGCGGCTTATCGGCCGCAGTTGCTCGAATATCGGCCACACTTTCAAGTATCTGCACCAACAGTCTTCACCACATATGCCCTTGCTAGAAAGGCCCTTCCCCCATTAAAGGTCTTGCCCTAAGAATTGGCTGTGCACCGACACGTAATCGAGTTGCAGGCGTTAGAAATACATTCAAAGATCATTCGCACCCACAGAGGCAGAGTGCGTCTCTATGGGTACGCCTGATCTCCGAAGCATTTCTAGGCGAACGCCTTCCACATCTAAAATGAAATTGAGTTGCGCCTCCTAGAGACACACGACAAATGCCATCGCAGCCGATGAGGCCAAATGCGCCTCCTCGTCCACGCTGGCATTTCCCGGAGTCTCTGGACAGTCGGCTCCACATCTAAGAATACAAAAAAGGCCATCCCTCTCGGGATGACCTCTTTCCGTGTTGCCCAGCGACGTCCTACTCTCACAGGGGGAGACCCCCAACTACCATCGGCGCTGAAGAGCTTAACTTCCGTGTTCGGTATG
>NZ_NOKQ01000178.1 GCF_002265435.1 Tetzosporium hominis | reverse complement strand
CGTTTCTTATGTTTGTAGGCTTCAGCTCTAACCATTCTTCTTCTGTCCAGTCACTGTCTTTGCTCAGCTTGGCAGGACGAATCCTACTTGTCGAGCATCGAAAGTCCGTAGAACAGATGACGTGCATTCAGCTGCCGCGTTTCCTGGCTCAATCTTGCGGCGGGCATCAGCTTCGATGGCTTCCCACCAATTTCTGTGATAGGCTCTTTCGTCGCTCCGATTAAGGTGTGCAACTCATCGATGAATAGGATGATGTTGCCCGCTTGGCGAATCTCGTC
>NZ_NOKQ01000151.1 GCF_002265435.1 Tetzosporium hominis | reverse complement strand
ATTTGTTTGCTGGCTGCTTCTTGGCCGGCAAGATAGCTTTTCTGTCCCTGGCTCATGATGCTGACGAACACCGAAACACCGAGTGCGCCTGCAACAGGCTGAAGAGTATTGGAAATTGCCGTTCCATGAGGATATAAATGCTTCGGCAATTCGTTTAATGCATTCGTCTGTGCGGGCATCATGATGGCCGAGATGGACAGCATCAAGATGATGTATACAATAATGAACGCCCAAATCGGCACCGAAGGATTGATCCTGCTGAAGAAAAACATCACGCC
>NZ_NOKQ01000137.1 GCF_002265435.1 Tetzosporium hominis | reverse complement strand
TATGCTGTTTATCTGGCCGCCAATTCAAGGCGCACTGAACAGCTTTTCAACGAACCTGCTTGCAGCCAATGAAGCGGTCGCAGCTCTCATCTTCGGAATGATTGAGCGGGCTCTGATTCCGTTCGGTCTGCACCATATTTTCTACTCGCCGTTCTGGTATGAGTTCTTCAGCTATACGAACCAGGCGGGAGAAATTGTCCGCGGTGACCAAAGAATTTTCATGGCGCAAATCAAAGACGGCGTCGAATTGACAGCGGGTACATTTATGACCGGTAAGT
>NZ_NOKQ01000238.1 GCF_002265435.1 Tetzosporium hominis | reverse complement strand
ACATCCTTGATTCCGTCCTTAAGTCCGCTGAACAAGGCTTCTGTTGCTCCGCCGGACAGGCTGAGCGTCTGGCATAGTCTACCTTCTACAACGCAATCCATGGCGGCGGCGTCCGCAAGCGGTGCAAAAGATACGGCCACCTCGGTAGAGTCCGTCCGCAGCCGCAGGCGAACACCGGCACATATCTCGGCTTTGCCATCGATTCCCCCAGGCGGATACAGCTCGTAATCCATGTAAGGAATACGCCACGGCTTGATACCATCCTCCCCGTGTTCGAGC
>NZ_NOKQ01000185.1 GCF_002265435.1 Tetzosporium hominis | reverse complement strand
CGTTTTCATTTCAACTGACTTTCCTTCAGCTATTTCGATGAAAATATGGTATAATACCAAAGATTGAGGTGAATTATGGAATACAAATTATTTGAAGAATTTATCACGCTCCAAGCCCTCCTAAAAGAGCTTGGAATTATACAAAGCGGCGGTGCTATCAAAGCCTTTTTAATAGAGCATCAAGTTTACTTTAATGGTGAGTTAGAAAGTAGACGTGGGAAAAAAATCCGTATTGGAGATACAATTGACATTCCTGATTTAAAGGTTGACATCACCTTGA
>NZ_NOKQ01000138.1 GCF_002265435.1 Tetzosporium hominis | reverse complement strand
CTGCCGCGTTTTCTCGCTGATTCTGCCCGTCTTGTTAATCACACGCGACACAGTTGTGATCGAGACTCCCGCCGCCCTTGCCACATCGTAAATTGTTGTTTTCATGTTCATCCCTCGTCTGGTTATTGAACTTTCCGGCTGACAATTTTCCGGTATTCAATTGGTGAAATGCCTTCTATCTGCTTAAAGAGTTTTGAAAAGTATGTCGGGTCTTCCATTCCGACCGTTTCCGCAATGACGCCCATTTTATCATTTGTAGAGGATAAAAGGCGCTTTGCTT
>NZ_NOKQ01000160.1 GCF_002265435.1 Tetzosporium hominis | reverse complement strand
GGAAAATGTTCAAGTGAAAGTTGCGGGAGGACAAAGTTTTCTTGATGCCACATTCAATGCCTTGCAAATCGACCCGATTGAAGGTTTTCAATTTGTGGATGCCGGCACGTTGTCCGCGGATGAGCTTGAGCTCAGACATCACCTGATCATTTGTCAGGTTTACGACCAAATGACCGCTTCTGAAGTCAAGCTGACATTGATGGAGAAGCTGCCTGATGATTATGAGGTTGTGATCGTGACAGCGGCTGGGAGCCGTGATGAGGAGATTCAGGCAGTGCCT
>NZ_NOKQ01000176.1 GCF_002265435.1 Tetzosporium hominis | reverse complement strand
CTGATAGAATAGGATTGGTGAAGACTTCTTTTGCTTGGATGAAAAGGAAAGAAGCTAAAGTCATAGATATAAACATGCATAAAACTGCTACTTTCACTAGAAACTGAAGCGGAAGGGAAGGTTCAGAATAATAGTGCTTCAACTGGTTGAGTGTAAGAGAATCTTGGCGAAAAAGATAATCTATTATCTCCTGTTGATTTTGCATCTGATCGATATCGTGAGCGATGTTTTTCGTTTTTTCAAAAATTATTTGATCATTTTTCATTATTGATAAACCTCC
>NZ_NOKQ01000123.1 GCF_002265435.1 Tetzosporium hominis | reverse complement strand
TATGTTCGCCTTATTTTTAATTTTACGCCCGCCTGTTGAATACTATAGGCAATATTTTGCCCAGTGGACAGCCAGCAAGGTACTCTACGATATAAGAGCCAAGCTGTTTGACCATATACAGAAATTGAGCCTTCGTTTTTATGCGAATACAAGAACAGGGGAAGTCATTTCCCGAGTGATCAATGATGTGGAACAAACAAAGGATTTTGTCATCACAGGCCTGATGAATATTTGGCTTGATATGCTGACGATTTTGATTGTGATCTCTATCATGCTGACACTGG
>NZ_NOKQ01000365.1 GCF_002265435.1 Tetzosporium hominis | reverse complement strand
ACTCCCAAACCCATTTCCAGTTCACCCCTTCCGTTTCAGCTACACCTTCGACAAAAACACCGGGTGTTACAATTTCTTCTTCATCGAGCTCTCCAATGGGAACGATCCGCTCGACCTCGGCAAATGTCCGATCAGCAGCCATCGCCATAAGCGGGTTCATGTTGCGAGCCGTTTTGTCGTAGATGATATTGCCGAATTCATCGGCGGTTTTTCCATAAATGAAAGCGTATTCCGCACTCAAGGCTTCCTCGGCAAGGTATGCGCGTCCGTTTAATGAAACGATATA
>NZ_NOKQ01000204.1 GCF_002265435.1 Tetzosporium hominis | reverse complement strand
CGTTGATACCTGCATCATACAAGAGGACTTTTTTCTTTTCAAGATGTCTTTGCGTTCAAGACAGGAATGCTCCTCGCGCTACACCTCGGTTAAAGTACGGAGCGTTTCATACGAGTATTCTAAAATTCAAAACTTGGATTACGGGCGACTGCGGGGTCTCGCAGAACCTCTGATACCCTGGGAAATGGCATCTCAGGTTCATAATTCTTTAGAAGCATAGTAGACCAAAAAGGGAGTTTCTCATTATGAGAAACTCCATTTGCTGGCTTTTGTCCCAGCCTCTTTCTTATTTCCAGGTTGGTGCTTCTTGTTCTTCAATAGCCTGCTCGAGTGTCGCGTCCCAGCTGCCGATCGCTGGATTCCATACCCGTACATAATGCTGCTGCTCTTTAGAATCATAGACTAAAAACTCATAGCAAGTCACCCACTGAACTTCTCCGTCATCAGAACTGGATAAGGCATCCACTGTCTCCACAAAATCTCCTACATGCTCTGTTTCTTCAGCCATCTTTCCCCGAATTCCTTCTACTAACTGGTCTTCGTTTAGATCGATACGTTGATCAAGCTGAGTGAACCTGAAGGCGTTAGTAGGTTGTTCCATTACTTCTATTTCAAACTCTGTAGGTATGAACCCACTATGAACGGGACTGTAGAGCAATTGATCGAAGCGTTCCTCCTGCAATTCCTCGCATACCCCCGCTTGAAGTTGTCGAGTTCCCTGTATGGTCAAGCTATACCCGCTCTTCTCCAATTCAACAAGTCCGTTCTGCTGCATCTTAGTTAACAGGTCTTCTATAAACAATTCTTCCACATGTAAAATATCTGCAATGGCTATTGCTCTTCGGACAGGAAGCGTCTCGATGACGTGGAGCATCATTCGCATCAAAATATCGAGACGGAATCTGCGCACTGGCATATAGCCCACTTCAAAGGACCAGAGAGGCAACTCCCAGGAAGCCTCTTTGACAATGGTAAGCACCGGGTTACGAAGTAATTGGCTCTTCAATTTCGCTTGTTGCTCGGCCATCACCGGTCACCTCCTCTGGTGTTCTACGTGTCTCCAACCGGTCGACCAGTTGGACAACATGTCCATACATCGCGCGCGTCGCTTCACGTTTTACACGTCTTGTGAACATCTCCTGGCTACCAATCAAGATCAACAATTCTTTCGCTCGGGACAAAGCCACGTTCAAACGGCGGTAATCGTTGGCAAAACCGATATCTCCTCTGCCCTCTGTCTGATTTCGAACCATGCTTAAGACGATGACTTCCATCTCCATGCCTTGGAATCGATCGACTGTGCCCGTTCTCATATGAAGATGTGGCAGACGCAATTCTTGTTGAATCAAACGGTCCAGCTGCTTCACTTGCTCTCCGTAAAAACTGATGACTCCTACTGTTTTTTGAGCATCTAGCGGGAACAAGCCTTGCTGCTTGCTGCGTTCCACTGCGGCATTTAAGTCAATCAATGCCTTTTTGGTCACTTCAAGTTCTGCTGGGTTCCATAAACTGCTTCCGCCTTTTGCTCGTTCTTCCAAGAAACCTTGTTGATTCGGCAAGTCAACCCAAACCACATGATCTTTTTTCCGGAGCCACGAAGTCGCTAACCCATGCGCTCTTTGACTCTCGGAATCTTCAAGACCGCAAGACAAGGCATCTTGCTCATATTGATAGAACGGAGCAATGGTTTCCATGATGGTCTCATGCATCCGGTATTGAATCGCGAGCATCGTTTTATGGGTGGCCGGAAGATGTTTATAAAGCCTTTCGAATAAGGACTCTTTTAATAAGCTCTCCAACTCTTGTTTACCCGTAAACTCCGTTTGTTCTTCTATCAGTTGAGCTAGGGTCTCTTCAAGAGTGTCATCACCTAATAATGGTGGCAACTGATGATGGTCACCCACCAAGATGACCTTCTTCCCTTTTAGCATGGGAAGTAACAGCTCTGGAGGAGTCGCTTTTGATACTTCGTCGATGATGACGACATCAAAAGAAGGATAGTTTTCTATAAAGTCTTTACGTGCTGATGCCACACAAGTCGTTCCGATGACATTTGCATATTTAACATTCAGCTTCCGGATCTCATCGACGTCTTCTGCAGACGCTTGCTCCAGAAGTTCTTGCCACTGCGTCTGTAGCGCTTGATGAACCGGTGCTTCTTTGTCTTCTTTTTCATATTTATCGAGCTCAAATTTAAGAGACAGCCATTCCTTTTGCACGGCTTCAAGCTGCTCCTCCGGCTTTTCACTTACTAGAGGCTCTAATAAACGAATCTCTTGCTCAAGACGCGTCCGTTCCTCATCATAACCTGCGGATTCGGTCAAGAATGTAGTCAGTTGTTTCTGTGCTGTGTGACTTTCTTTCTCTGTCTCTGACAATGAATCACAAGCCATTTGATAGGTCGCCTCAAAAGATTCTATTTCCACTCGTAACCGTTCTAAAGTGACGAGCTCTCGTTCTAATGTAAACTTGCTGGTTGCATCTACTTCTTCAAGTTGTGATCGCACAGTCTCTCCGTTTACCTCATTCCAACGAGAGGTCTGCTCCGCAAGAAGTTCTGAAAGATGCTCTTTTCTTTCTTCAAACGTACGCGCTTGTTTCCGTTCTTGCTGATTCTGAAGGAGCGCTTGCTCTTGCAACTCCGTTCTCAATAACTCGAGTTCAGACTCGCCCCGGACTACCAGTTCTTCATAGTACGCATCAATAGCCGCTAAATAACGCATGCGAGTATAGAGTCCTTGAACGTAATCGGCTAGTTCACGGGTTGAAGGCAGCTGCTTCATGCGAATCCAGTGACGACCTTGCTCAAGATAGCGTTCAAGTTCCGGATGGGTAAACGTCGGTTCTGCTACAGGGCGAACAGGCCGCTTCTTCTCTTTTAAAAGCCCAATAAAGTATAGCAATGCCTTGTCATAGCGAGCGTATAGCTCTTTTGCAGGGTGATACGTCTTAACCAGCCCTCTGATGCCTTCAATCCCTTTTACTTTGAACAACACACGGGCTGTCGCAAATGCGGGTTCTCTCTCTAGCATCTGGTGAATCGCCGCTACAGAACGCAACTGACGAATCTCTTCGATTTCAGAATCCATCACTTGGAGTTTACTCTCAAGACCTGCCAGTTCTCGTTCGATTTCTTCAATCTGTTGCAGAGTGGTTTCTCGTTCTTGAAGGAGCGTTTTGATTTCTAACAATTGGTTGACAGCTTGAATGCGTTCTCTTTTCTCCATAATGTCCGATTGAATGACCTGAGGCTCCGGATAGCCTTTCTGTTTTTCTTCTAATTGCGCTTTCACTTCTTGTGCATCTAGAACTTTTTGAGAAGCCTTTTCAACTTGTTCTTGGAGACGCGTTCGCTGTTCCTTAATCTGCTCCATATTCGTCAGGAGTTCCGTAAGTTCGGTTTGAAGCACCTTTTGCTCAGCCAACGCCCGCTCTTTTTTCTGAACAGCTCGTTGACACTTTTCTAGTCGTACTTCAGTTTCTTGAAATAACGGGCGAAGTCTCGCAAGTTCCGATGTGATGTGTTGTAGACGAGGAGCACGTTCCGAGACCGCATCCGTAACAGTTTTTAATGTGACATCTCGCCAGTACTGTCCGATGTTTTCTTCTATAAACCGTTGCCCTTCTTCTTCAATACTCTCCGTCCGTCCTACGCGTAGAATCCGGATATCTTTATTTGCCAACAAGCGACTGAGTGCATTGTCTACGGCCAGATTGGACTGGGAAGCAACCAGTGTACGAAGGCCGGCCTTAGCATTTTGAAGACAAATTTCAGAGATGACCGTTGTCTTCCCGGTGCCTGGCGGCCCTTGAATCACATAAAGATCTTCTGCAGCAATGGCTCCTTCGACAGCTCGTCTTTGAAACGGGTTTAAAGGATGCGAGAATGTCAGCTTTGGAATGGTGCGAAGCGGAGCAACCGGCGGTGTCTCTTCAAATAAGATTTGCTCAAGTAACGGATTTTCAGCTTGCCCTCTCTCTAATTGCTGGAAACCTGATCGCAGTCTTCGAATCTGACTTAGAGAGGCAAAGTTCGACACCACGGCATCATGTCCAAGACGATCCAGTGGCGTGCGACGAATGACATCTTCCATATAGGAGAGCACATCAATCTCTAAGATTCTGTCTCGAGGATTTGCTTTGCTGACTTTTCCCACTTCTTTTCCTAAACTAAGAAGCTTAATGTCCATTTGACGCATCTGCTTCCACTCTTCAGGCTTCAACTCTACTTGATACAGCGTCAACTTGCGGAAGTCTTTTTGCACCGCCACATCTTGATAGCGGAATTTGATGTCCGGAATATCCAGTTGTTGCTCTTGAATAGCTAAATAGCCTTCCCAACCAGCAATCCGCTTCCGAACATAATCTGTTCGTTCATTAGCAAACGGAAGATCTTGCAACCATTCACGAAAAGCGGGAGGCATCGGATTTTTGATGCGAGCGTCCGGTGCAAACGCAAGTTGGACGCTGCGTCTCCAGTTTGTCGGTTGCCCTATCTTTTTTGGAACCATCATAAAATGAACAGCTGTCAGCACATGATCTTCTTCGAGCAAAGTGAGAACCGGCATCTTGCCGGCGTTATCTGGCTGCGAAAAGTGCGTAAAATAGAGCAGCACCTTGGTCGCGGTCTGCTCTGATTCTTTATTTTTTTCAATTTGGACGGTAAATATCGGCTGTTGTGTCAGAAATCCCGTCTCTGCCCATCCAAAGCGTTTAAAGGCCTCTTGAACGGCTTTCGTCAAACGAACAGGACATGTAAATAAACGTTCCGTTGTCATCGTATCCCTCATTTAGTTCTGCTTCTTTCATAGTACAACGAATGTCATTTAGAAGAAACCGTCAGAAGTCCTTTCTTTATGAATTCATTTCCCGGGAAATCGTTTTGTATCTTTACCTGTCATCGGGAACATCACACGAAAACGAGTAGAACAATTGGTAGAAGTAGCCTTAGTTAGAAGTCAAGAACTAAACTTGGACTATCTGTTTGTCGATCTATCTGGAATCACGGAAATGGATCAGTCTGCTGCTGATTCGTTGATGAAGATTACGAACTTGTTGAATTTATTAGGTGTGAAACCGGTACTTACCGGGTTACGCCCAGAAACCGTTCTTCAAACGAACCGATTAGGAATTGAATTGAAGCACGTAATGATTGAAGCGAATTTAGAACGCGCTCTCACTAAAATAGGGTTTTCCCTTCAAAAAGATTAAAAAAGACACTCCGATTAGTTTCACGGAGTGCCTTTTAGTTTTAGTTTAAATCTTCAGCAGCTTCTTCTTGAAGCTCTTGAAATGCTTTTGAGACACGCTCAAACTCCGCGTCATCTTCGATTTCATATAGTTCTTCTTCCCCTTCAACTTTCAGGAAAAAGACATCAATATCTTCTTTTGTTTCATCTTGTACGTCTTCTGAAAATGCAACCGCTGCATATTCGATCTCATCGACATGGACGAGGCCGAGAACTTCAATCTCTACTTCTTGACCATTCTCATCTTCCATTGAAAAAACGTCGCCTACTTGTACAGTACTCATTCTAGTTCCTCCTCGTAATCTGTCTTACGTCTTCAGCATAGCATACATATGCTTGATACTCCTCTATTCCCTCAGAAGGCTTGATGAAACGTCAATTGATAACCTACGTAGGCAAGCGTCTCTCGAAGCACAAATGGGAACTGCTCTGCCCAAGTAGAATAAACACTTTGTGGAGTTGGAGAGGCTTCTACTTCTAAATCAAATACATCTGCCATCATCAATGCGCGTTTCATATGAAAGGGATCGCTGACAAGTAAGAAGTTGTCTAACTCCCAAGACGCCATCAGTTTTTTAACATATTCCATGTTCTCGCGTGTCACTAGTGATTGATCTTCAATAATAATGTCTTGCTCTGGTACGCCAAGTGCAACAGCGTAAGCTTTTGAAGCCTCTGCTTCACTAATCAGACCGCCTTCAGTCATCCCACCTGTGAAAACGAGGGTTTCAACAAATTCGTTGTCATATAGCCAGACCGCATGATTTATACGCTCGCGAAGTGCATAAGATGGCTCTTCACCGTCTAGTCGTGTTCCCAATACTAAGGCAGCATCTGCATGACGAAGCTCTGTTTCTCCTGTGAATGTCCAAATCCCGTACATAGATAATCCAATATATAAAAGCAGTGCACTAATGCACGCCTTCCCAACCCATTGCATAGTTTGTTTCTTCCCCCATTTGCCAATCTCTCATATTTTTTTATTATGCATCATTTGGAGATTGCTGCATAGAGTAGACATTGTGAACAAAAAGAAGCCGCCCCCGTGGGAGCGACTGAATTACCAGGATAAGTAGTTAAGCACATCTTCAACTGTAGATTCGCCAGTAATATCATATATCGTATAGCCTTCCGGGTCTGGAAGAGCCGGGTCTGCCCCGTACTCCAAAAGCAGTTCTACAGTTTCGATATCTTCGTTGTAAACTGCGAGAACCAGTGCAGAGTCCACATCATCATAAGTGTTTGGATCTGCCCCCAATTCTAGTAAATATTCTACTGCTTCAGGAGAATACCCTTTAACCGCATACATCAAAGCATCCGCACCGTATTCATCTTGTTCGTCAATTGAATCTCCAGAGGCTAATGCTTGTTCCATGGCTTCAATGTCTCCCATATAAGCCGCAGACATGAGGTCTGTTTCTCCCGGCGTCTCAAAAGCTGATTCAAGACCAAGTGATTCTTCTAAACCTAACGCTTCTGAACCTGCAAATAGACTACCCCAAAGCATGCCACCTGCCGCAAAAAGTGCAATGCACGCAATGTAAATAGCTGTTCCTAGAGCCGCTAAGCCTGCAACACCAGCAAGGATTCTTCCTGTGCGTGGATAGTAAAGTCTTTCAGCACTCCCTGCAAATTGAGAGATGCTTTGAATTCGCTTTGGTAAACGAGGGTGTGTCGACAGAACTTCCGTCAGCCAGACAACTCCATTCGATTCTGTTTCAATCTGTTGCACGTAGGCTTGCTCATCAACCTCTGCATACATCTTTTTCCCAATTCCTAAAAGAGTTAATGCACGTTTAGCAGCATCAGGATTCTGAATCATAAATGCCGCATGACGATCACACGTATATTCGCATGAGCGGCTATACGCCTGAGACAAGAACGGAATAAACGCAGCTGGTAAAATGGCAAGGTTCTTCCATACATGACGGCGTTTCACATGTGCCAGTTCGTGAGCAATAATAAAGTCTAACTCATCTTGCCCCTGCTCCCTAGCAAGCTCGAATACTTCAGAATACAATACGACCATATCTCGCCCTAAAAAACGAGTGGCAAATGCATTGAGCGCACCTTCAGACTGTATGACAAAAATATCAGGCGTCTTTTTTAAACCCATCTCTTTCGATAGTTGCTGAACACGGGCATAGACATCCGGAAATTGATTTTGATGGATTCGCACCCCATTACCTCGAATAGAGCCTAACATCATTAATTGCATATAAAAAATAAATGCAAATACGATTAGAGCTATTGGAATCCCAACAACTGATACGGCCACACCTATGTATACAAAAATACTAACGATCATACTGAGCACAAAGTAGAGCGTCTCACGGTCTGACTTAATTTGATTGAGCTGCATCTTTCTTCCTCCTTTTACTTTCCTAGAATAGCATGTAGACCTATGCAATTCCTACTCTATTTTCGACATTTTCTAACAATTAATTTTTGCAAAATTCACCATTATCAATTAATCAATATTTCTTGATGAAATAGTTGACATGCGGTTTTAGAGGTCGTATGATGAGTATATCAAGGAAATTTGATTGACAACTAGAAGGTGAATTCGATGCAAGAAACGACATACTGCACGTTGTCTTCCGATACACTCGCTACTTTTGAAAAAAAGTTTAAAGCGATCAGTGACCAGAAGCGTCTGCAAATTTTAAACATCTTATCGAATAAAGGCGCCATGTGTGTGGGAGATCTTGCCCCACTCGTTGACATGACACAATCAAAGCTGTCCTATCATCTAAAGATTTTATTAGACGCTGACCTTCTTACGAAAGAGACTAGCGGGACGTGGAGCTTTTACGAGCTAAATCAACACGAGTTGAATCAACTTCTCTCGGATGAGTTATGCTGCCTGTTCAAACCGGAAAACTGATTTCCGGCTGTGCTTTTAATCAAATTGTCTTGTTTAATTAAAAATTCAAACAATTTTAGGAGGGATTTCGTATGATGAACGTATTTACAATGCAAGAATCTGTGAAAGATCACCAAGACTCCGTCCACTTTTTAGCACAGCAACGTTTGAACAATCAAGCGTCCGCTCATTCTAAAACACAGCCATGGACGAAATGGTTTTCAGTCAAATCTCGCAAGTCGGCTTAATTTTTTTCGCACTTTTATCAAATTGTCTTGTTTAATTAAAAATTCACACAATTATGGAGGAATAGAAAATGATGAATTATTATACTTTTGGAGAATCTGTAAAGGCTGATCAAACTGAAATGGAATTCCATACTAAGCAACGTTTAGAAAATACGACTTCTTCATTTACTTCTAAAGTAAAAGGTCTTTCTAAATGGAATTTCTTAAAGTCTACTCAAAAATCAATCGCATAATCTATGCGAATGTCTCGATCAGACGAGTTATCGTCTTCCCATGCTGAGCGCACCCTTGTCAAAGTGATTCGCACCATCATGAAAAAGTGGTTTCAAAAATGAGTAAAGCTCCGCTTCATCTTATTAAAGATGAAGGGAGCTTTTTTTCATGTTGATTAGCAATCTCCGGCCGTTCTCGCGGAGTCATGTTAATGATGAAATAGCTTGCAATCAAGATAAAGATGACTAAAGCATTCAATAATGTGTGAACAGGATTATCATGTTCTACAATGATTACCCGTGTCATGGCTGTGATTCCGATGTACAAAAAGTATCGAAGCGGGAAGTGATAGTCTTCTTTAAAATACTTTACAATCATTGCAATGAACTCAAAGTACAGAAAAAACAATAAGATATCAGCTAAAAAGACTTTGTAATCATAGGACTCGAGCGTCCAGAGCAACTGTATGAATTCCACTAAAGAACGCATCAACAAAAAAGAAAGGGTAACTGCAAGACCGAGAAGGGCAACATTCAAGAACACTTGAAGAACTTTAGGTACCATAATCGAAAGTGGTGTAGCTTCAGGAAACGGCTTTCTCATCTGACTTCCTCCTCTACTCATCTCTACTGTACTTTCTTTCTATAAAGACCCAGTAAATCTCATGTAAACTTTTCTAACAAAAATAGATTAGTCTAGTTATACGTGGTTTTATAGCATTCGTCAATCATTATTTTTGGTAAGCGTTTCCATTTATAATGGTTTTCTCACGACTTCTTCTCGCGCTCTTGCTATACTGCGAATAAGGTTTGGAAAGGAGCAGATGACATGTTTACATTTGGTTTTACAGATTTCTTATCGCTGCTGATTTCCGCATTTATCATTTTACCTATTGTCGTTTTTGTTCGAGAGACCGGATATATCGTAGCAAGTCTCTTTTTTGGAGTGAAAAACCCTCGTATCACAATTGGCTCCGGACCACGTCTTTTCAAATTGGGTATACTCGATGTACGAAAGTATTATCATTTATATAGTTGGTTTTCCTATGACGATCTAGCGCACAAAAATCGCTGGATCTATGTAGTCATTTACGCGGCACCTATTCTATCTAATATCTTAGTGGGAATTGTTGTTAATCTTTTAGTCGTTAATGGTGTATTAGACGATACTTTAGCTTTTTGGGACCGCTTTGTCTTTTACATTTTTTATTACGTTTTATTCGATATCGTACCTATGAGAATGTTAAACGGCAAACCCAACAACGGTATGATCATTTACGAAATGCTACGTTATGGCAAACGAACGGACTACTGTCCAGAACCATTCCTCCCATCTACAACAGAAAGTGAAAAAGAAATAAAAAAGTCTCAAAGATGAGAGAAAAACAATAAAAATCTAACAGACAAATGTCGCATGCTGGCGTATACTTTTCTCAAAAGATAGGAATTGAGTAACATTTAAAAAAGGGGGCATGGAGATGGAAAAGCCATTGATTCATCGAGATACAGATATCGACCTGTTGGTTCAAATGCTCGACCACGTGACAGACCTCGTTTTTTTAATGGAAGTACAAGGAACCCAATTCATCTATCAATTTATCAATAAAAAAGCACGACAAATTTTAGGTCTTTCCGATGCGACATTAGGACAAAGTATTTTATCCGCACATGATAGTGACAAAGCAGTTCCACTTCATCAAGCTTACCAACGCGTGGTACGATCCGAAAAAACCCTTGTGTTTCGCCAACAAGTTCGGACTCCAACTGGAATGTTCACTGGAGAAAGTAAATTGACTCCTTTATACAACTCTTCTCGGGAAGTGACACATATACTAGGCATCGTCCAAGATGTATCCACATTAAAAGTTAGTGAAGACGAATCCGAATTAAACCGACAGCGCTATAAATCACTTTTTGATTTTCACCCAGATGGGATCATTGCTTATAACCTGAAAGGCCAACTAGTGGATGGAAATTTTGCTTCTTCTAAAATTACTGGCTATCAGTTCGGAGATGCTTCTGAGCATGGCTTCACAAATTTTATTCTAGATGAGTATAAAGACGTGACACGGGACGCGTTTGCCAAGTCTATTGAACACGGCAAATCCGTTCAATACGAGACTGCGATCTATCATAAAGAAGGGCATGTCCTATACTTGTCCATAGTAAATATCCCAATCAGCGTAAATGACGAAATCGTGGGAGCCTATGGGGTATTTAAAGATATCTCTCGAGAGCGTGAACTGGCTAGAGCCTTAAAAGAGAAAAACAAAGATTTAGAGACGCTTTGGAACACTGCTATCAATCCCGTCTTCCAGTTGAATCTAGATGGAACTGTATCTCAAGTAAATCCAGCATTTCGTCAATTGTTTGAATATGATGAGCAAGAGATTCAAGAGACGCTTTATGAGATTGTCCCAGAGTACCTTCAGGAAGAAATGCTGCAACTGCAAAAACGATTGGATCATCTTGAACCCATCGAATCTTATGAGACTCAGCGCATTACCAAGTCCGGAAAATTACTTGATATCCTAGCATCTTATACACCTGTGTACAATGAGCATGGAGAACCCACTGGTATTCACGTCGTGTATAACAATATTACCAAGTTGAAAAATACACAACGTGAGCTGGATCAGAGCAAAGAGAAATATAAGGTTATTACAGAATACGCATTTGATGTCATCAAGGTATTCAATCGTAACGGGCGAGCCGATTACCTATCTCCTTCTATCAAACACTTGCTTGGTCATGAACCATCTGAATGCATCGGAAAACAGTTTACTGAGTTTATTCATCCAGAAGATCATGCTGTAGTTCAAAAAAACCTGCAGCTTCTGCTTGTCACCCGCAAGCATTGTACGATGGAACTCCGAATGAGACATATCGACGGACATTACGTTTGGATGGAAGTAGTAGCTAGCCCCGTAATAGAACGAGGTCGAGTCATCAACATCATTACCATTTCACGGGATATTTCAGAGAGATACTCGATGCAAGAAGCGTTAAAACAGATGGCTTATTACGACCATTTATCTGGATTGCCGAACCGACGAGCATTTGATGATCGGTTGCAGGACCTCATAGATACAGAAGGTCAAGAACCTTCCTTGGCTTTACTCCTTGTTGATGGCAATCAGTTTAAACAAATCAATGATACCTATGGTCATGATGCCGGAGATGCGGTAATTGTAGAAATGGCCAAACGACTGTCAACGAGTGTTCGCCAGAACGATTTAGTTGCTCGGTTAGGTGGCGACGAAATCGGGATTTTATTAGGACAGATCCGTGCACACGATCAAGTAGAGGCCATTATCAACCGTATTATAGAAGCCTTCAAAGAACCGTTTCTATATAAACATGCGACGATTCCAATTGAAATTGCACTTGGTATCGCTCTTTATCCTCAAGACGCACAGGACAAAAAAGCACTGTTCATAGCAGCAGATAATGCTCTCTATGAGTCTAAAAAAACGCGTGCCACTTGTCATACTTATTACGAACAACTCTCAAACGAAAAGAAGCAGTGACAATTCGTCACCGCTTCTTTTTGTCTAAGCTTCCCCCTTATAACCCTTCGATTGCAATGCCTTCTTTTAAGAAACGTTCTCGTATTGCTTGAGCAAAGTCTAGCGCGTGCGCTCCGTCTCCATGAATACAGATAGTATCTGCTTGTATAGGACGACTTGTCCCTTGTCGTGTTGTCACCATTCCGTCTCGAACCATCTGAATCACGTGCTCCACAGCTTCTTGTTGGTCTTCAATCAACGCATCAGGTCGGCTTCTTGGTGTCAAGGAACCGTCTTCTTCATAACGACGATCGGCAAACACTTCTTGAGCGATTCGCATTTCAAATTTTTCAGCCGCATCTACCCAAGCGCTTCCTGCTAACCCTACAATGATGAGCTTGGAATCACACGCTTTTACAGCAGACACAATGGCTTCTGCTAGTTCAGCCGACTTTACGGCCATGTTGTAAAGAGCGCCATGGGCTTTTACATGACCGACAGACGTTCCACAACTCTTTGCAACAGCTTGTAACGCTCCAATTTGATAAACCACTAAGTCGTGGGCTTCTTGCGGTGAAATAGCAAGTTCTCTTCTACCGAAACCTTGTAGGTCCGGCAGGCCAGGATGTGCTCCGATTCCAACGTTGTGAAGTATTGCGCTCTCTACAGTCTGTCTCATGACGCTTGGATCTCCTGCGTGGAAGCCACAAGCAATATTTGCCGATGTGATTAGTGGTAGAATCAGTGAATCATTCCCCATCTGGTACGACCCAAATGATTCTCCTAAATCACAGTTCAAATCAATAGATACCATCTAACAAGGCCTCCTCTGCTCCTAATTTTCTCGAGAGTTCCTTACCTACTTGAACCAGCGCATCTGCTAAATTCTGAACATGCTCTTCATCTTGAAAACGAACTTCTGGTCCTACAAAACTCATACCAGCTACTACATTTCCTGAATGATCAAAAATAGGAACTGCCAATGCAGAAGAATGCGTTTCAAGTTCCGAATGACTGAGCGTCCATCCACGTTCTTTCGTTTCCTTCACTTTTTGCCATAATTGTTCTTCAGAAACCGGTGTTTGTTCAGCGTATTTTCGGAAATCAAATTGGTGAAGCAGTTCTTGCTGCTCTTTATCAGGTAAATAACTAAACAACACACGCGGACAAGCCCCTGCGTATAGGGGAGCACGGCGACCAATCTGGGTATAGACACGAATGCGTTCCTTTGTATCTGCTTTTTCTATATAAACGGCGTCTGTTCCGTCTTGGACAATCAAATTCACGGCTTCTCCGTACGTATCCCTTAACGTCTCCATGAAAGGCAATGCCAGTTGGCGAATATCCAAACGCTCAGCTACTAAATGACCCAGCTTTAAAAATAACAGGCCTAAACGATACATATGGTCTTGAGTCTTTTCAAGAAAGCCCATCTCAACAAGAGTTTCTGCCATGCGATGTGCAGAGGTTTTGGGCAGCCCAGTGTGAGTAATAATATCCGATAGGCTCGCCTGGTCTTTATCATAAAACACCTGGATAATCTCCATTGATTTCACTACAGTTTTATTGAGCATTCTGTCGCCTCCTTACCTCAATACTGATTTTGACGTCTTGTTGCCATTGCCGAAACTCCGCTGCCAGTTTTCTCGCTTCTTCTAGAGAAACAAATTCAAATTCAACTCGGTCACCTGGTTTTTTTTGCGCCAGAACAGGTAGGTCCACTTGAATCACTTGACCAATTCGTGGGTAGCCTCCGGTTGTTTGTCTATCCGCCATCAATACAATCGGTTCTCCACCAGAGGGAACTTGAATCGTCCCAAATGTAACGGGCTCGGACACAAGCTCTGTTGCATCTCGGCTCTTCAAAAGTGACCCTTGGAGTCGGTACCCCATACGATCCGATTGAGGAGAAATGGTATATGGTTCACTTATAAACCTATTGAGTTGTTCTACATCGAAGCGGTCTATCTCTGGCCCTTTTACTATTCGAACTTTCTCTTTCTTCCACCATGAATCCGTAGGGACGTGCCAGTCGGCCAGTAATTGTTTTTCTTGTCCGTGGGATGCATAAGGGATTCTATCTCCTTTGCGTAGTGCTCTTCCTTCAAGTCCTCCAATTGCAGCTCTTAAGAAAGTACTCCGACTTCCCATGACCTCTGGTACTTCAAGTCCTCCATGCACAGCTAGATACGCACGGCATCCTGCGCGGAGGTTTACAAAATGTAGGACTTCTCCACCAGATACAGGAATGGCACAGCCTCGCTTGATTTCCATCCCGTCTAGCTGAACCAACATGTCAGCACCCGTGACTGCAATCTTCGTCGGCTGATGAAATTGAAGCTTGGCTCCAGTTAAGGTGATTTCTAGGACGGCGTCTTTTGGGTCATTTCCAACAACCAGATTTGCGATAGCACTTGCTTGAGGATCCATAGCTCCTGTGACGCTCACTCCATATCTCTGAAAACCTGCTCGTCCTAAATCTTGTATAGTAGTGAACGGTCCTGGATGAATAACTTCAAGCATATTCCTCACCTCGCTCTACAGCAACAAATTGAATGGCGTCTCCTGCTTGCACTAAACTAGGTGGTTGCTGATCGGGTAAGAATAGCGCTATTGTCGTGCGTCCGATAATCTGCCAGCCTCCAGGAGTTGAGATAGAGTAAACACCTGTCTGGCCACCTGCTATACCGACGCTACCAGCTGGAATAGACGACCTAGGCGTTGTTTTACGAGGAGCATGAATTGCTTCAGGTAAGCCTGATAAGTAAGGAAACCCTGGGGCAAATCCAATCATCCTAACTGGGTAAATAACCGATGTATGAAGTTCTATCACTTCTTGCGGCGTTAGTCCTGCATGTTCTGCAACTATCTCTAGGTCAGGTCCCTCTTCTCCTCCGTACACGACAGGAATTTGGACCACGTTTCTAACTACTGCTTGTTCAATTACTTTCTGCTTAGCTACATCTCTCCAAAGCTCCGGAAGCTCTTCAAGTCTATCAGTAGAGATAGATGGTTTTATATAGACTCCAATAGACTGTGTAGTGGAAACGGTTTCAACAATTTCTTCACCGTAGTCTTTCTGAATGGTAGCCTCTATCTGTCTTATTCTCTGCTCTGTATCTGCTGCCTCTTCTAGACGAAGGATCCAACACTCTTCAGATAACCAAAATGAATGCATCGTTTCACCATCCCATATTTCGGAACAACTATTCCATTTTTAGAAACTTTTTATAAGAGTACATGAAATGCCTTTCTATGACAAGGGACATTTTCACTATTCAGAAAATAGTTCAAGCAAATCAATTGGGCATCTCTTTCTTTCCTTCTATACTAAAAGAGAGGGGGAATACCGATGACACAACAACACCTTGGCCTACTTGAACAACCGTATGATTCCTTATATTTGATCCCTGTTGGGGCAGTCCTTCACGTCCCTTCGAACTATCCTTCATCACCTCCGTTACTACGCAGAATCTCAAGTATTTTGAACGAGCTGCTTAGTGGTAGAGGACAACATGAACTTGAACTGATTTCCCGATTCACAAAACTTCCGTCACATACATTTCCACTAGCTATCGTTTCGGAACAACAAGCTTACTTGTATGCTATACGGCCTGATTATTTCTTATGGAAAAAGCAAAAACCGGAGCTAATACTCACTCCGGATAGTCACCATTTTGATTCTCGCAATCTTTACGTTCTCTCGGACAATCAGCTACGAAGTTATTTTGATGAACTCTTGGATAGCTATGTATTTGCTGCACAGCTGCCCACTTTGTCTCGAAGACAGTGGAAAGAAAAAGTTCGTCTAGCTTATTCCCAACATCCGTTCATCCGTTTGGCTGCAGAGAAACAAGATGTGCTTGAAGCCGTAGAGAATGCTAAACGATCCATGCTTATGGGCGTCCTCAATCCACCAGAAGATGTGGCTTTCTGGCGTCATCGTGTGGAGATTGTACTGAGGCCCTACCGTGCACTTCCACCGGATGCCACTTATTCTGCATGCAGCCATCCAATTCAAGTGACGATTGATAAAGAGTCTCCCATGCTCCAAATCTACTGCGAGACGTGCAATTACGCATATAAATACGACCCATTCGAAGACCGTGTCGTTCTTCAAGAAGAAATCAACTTGGCACAAGTACAAAAACGTATCTCGACTATAGAACGGCAATTTAATGCACTAGCAGAAGGAACACCTAAAGTGATCGCTGCTCTTCGAAAACTTCAACAGATCCAAGGGTGGTATATAGACAAGGAATTTCCGGCGCACACCGGAGATGCCCATCGTCTCTTGTTTTCCTTGCAAGGAGCTTCCTTCCCTGAAGAACCTGTTGAACCTACATTGTTATCGCTACACCATGTCAAACTATCAACCATCGATAGTTTACGTTTCGTTCAACCCTATCTAGATAAGAGCAAACAACAACTAGATCAGCAGCTCGAGGATGAACAACGTGAAACATCTAGTTCACCGTTAGGAGATACCGAAAAACCGGTTCGTTTCTCAACGAAAGGCTACACGCTGTATGAAGAAGAAGTGGATGTTATCGAAGACTATTTGGCTCGTGATGAACAGATGACGTTTCATTTGCTCATCCAAGTGCTGAAAGGAGAGGCAACGAGTAAAGTTCGAGCTCTAAATTTGCACCGCTCTCCTATATTTGGACTACTCCGGCCTTGGCCGAAGAAATTAATCCCTCAAGCTATCAAGAGCTTTTGGTAACCAAAAGGACCTGCCCAAATGGACAGGTCCTTTCGTGTTATTGTGCGTAAGCGTCTAAGAATTCTTTAACTTTTTCTGCATCCGCTTCAAATGTTAAGCCTGTGTCTACAAGTGGAGTGACTGTGGACACTGCTGGCTTTTTGTTCCCTTGGTAATATGTGATAAAGTCTTGTTGATTGATGGAGTATAGAACTGCTTTACGTAGATCCGCTGACTCTGACACATCACGACCTGACATGTTGAACTGCAAGTAGCTGACGCCGTTGCTGTCTGCTTGTTTTAAAGTCAGATTGTCGTCTGAGCTAACTACATCGTATTTTGTATCCGGTACTGTCTGAAGGACGTGGATCTCTCCGTTACGCAGTGCAGAAAGTGCACTGTCGTTGTCATCAATGAAACGAACATTCACTTTATCGATTAGTGGTGCATACTCAGAATCTGCACGGTAAGCAGGATTCTTCACAAATTGAGCTTCATAATCGTTTTTCTGAATCAAGATGTAAGGGCCGCTTGCGAACAATTGATTGTCGTAAGAACCACCTTCTGTGACAGTAGACTGATCTCCGTACGCAATATCACTGTTTGGATCGTAAGAAGCTACATCAAACGTATTGATTGAAGACACTTGTTGTTCAGAAACGATACCACCGGATTGGTGAGCTAAGTAATTCAATACTTGCGGGAACGGTTGTGTAGTTGTCACTTTCACCACTTGGTAGTTCCCTGCCGCATTGTCGACTTCGTCTTCTGATGCTACTAAAGTAGTAATATCCGCTGGTAATTCATTCGATAAGGCTTCTAATACACTTTCTCCATCTGGAGTTGTCGCACTTTCAAGCTCTGCAAGGTCTGTTACGACTTCAACAGTCTCCATGTTCTCATGTAGGCTGTATGTACGATGATCTGGAACAGATTCTGGATCCTTCGCACGGTTTAGAGAGAATACTACATCTTCTGCTGACACAAGGTCTCCTGTATCTACGGCAGCACCGTTTTCAACAGCTGCGAAGTTGATATCATCCCGTAAAATGAAGTAGTAGTTCGAATTGTCTTCTGTCATAGCGAAGTTGTAAGAAAGAGAGTCCTCTGCTACCACTTCGTCTTCATCTGTCAAATTGACAAGACGGGAGTACATATTTGTGTTTAACGTATTGATCGAACCATCATTTGCTTTAATTGGATCAAGTGATGTTAGTGAGCCGATCGCTTGGTGCAATACAAGCGTTTCTGATGCATTTAGAGATGCGTCATTGAACGAGATTTTCTCCCACGCTTGTGCACGTGACTTCGATAGACGTACTGTATCTGGATTCACAGCAGCTGAGTAAATCCCTTGCGCTTTATTAGAAATATAAAGTGGAGCAATATAGGCTTGATCGAAGACAAGCAACTCTTCTACAGCTTTATAAGCTTCTACCGCTTCATCCCCTGTAACCGCACTCGCTGCATCAATTAACTCATCTAATTTTTCATCCGCAATGACACTAGATGCGCCATCTGATTTAAATAGGCCACGAACAGCATAGTCTGGATTTCCAGTAACAGTAGTCCAAGAAGAGACGGCCACATCGTAGTTGCCTGCGTCTTTCTGAGAAGTGAACGAGCCGTAATCCGGCTGGATATTTAAGTTGACCTCAAATCCATTTTTAAGCAATTGATCACGAACAATGTTCATATCTTGTTCATTCGAAGCCATACCCAGCACTTCAATAACTGGTTTTTCAGCTGTCCCCGATTCCGAGACGCCCCCTGCTTCGTTTTCTGATTTCGTTTCGACACAGCCTGCTAATACTAAAGTTGCCGCTGCAGCAACCGCAAAAAATTTCTTCATCCTGTAAATTCCTCCTCTATGTTAGTTTGTCTTTGGATCAAGCGCATCGCGCAGGCCATCTCCAAAAAAGTTAAAAGATAAAACAAGAAGCATAATACAAATTCCAGGGAATATCGCTACGTAAGAATGGGTTTCTAGATACGTACTTCCCACTTTCAAGATGTTGCCCCATTCAGGGATATGCGGTTCAATTCCGAGTCCAAGGAAACTCAAACTACTTGTTGCAATGACCGCTCCCCCAATCGTGAGAGTCGCTTTTACAATCATAGGAGCTAGAGAATTCGGCACGATTTGTTTGAAGATGATGGACGCATCCGAAGCCCCCAATGCTCTTGCCGCTTCTACAAACTCAAAGTTGGAGAGCTGCATCACGGTTGCGCGCATAGTACGTGCATAAGTAGGGATAGCTCCAACGCTAAGCGCAATAATCAAGTTGACCGTATTAGCACCAAATGCTGCGATGATGGCAATAGCGAGAAGAATTCCTGGAATCGCGTAAAGAATATCTAATAGACGCATAATGACCGAATCGGTTGTGCGACCAAAATATCCAGAAATCGCCCCTAGCGTCCCTCCGATCAGAGCTGGTAACACAGTTGAAGCAAATCCAACAATCAATGAAATCTGAGCGCCGAAGACGATGCGAGAAAAGAGATCCCGTCCAAAATCATCGGTTCCTAATGGATACTCGAGTGATGGATTTTGCAAGATGGCACTGTAATTGTTTTGAGTGGCAAAGTCATAATCGAAGATCCACTCACTGACCACGGATAAACTAAAGATGAATGTGATAAAGAACATCCCGAAGATGGCCATCGTATTGCGTGTGATTTTCAACCACATCGTATGCCACTTCTCCACAGAAGACGGGTTTTTAGAGCGTGCTTTTTTAATAAGCGAATACCCAAGTAAGAATCCAAAAAAGTTCCCTATGAACAAGCTGAACAACAGAATAATTCCAGGAATCAGCATCCACTTCGGAGCTGATTCAGCGGTTACAAATCGTGCAGTGAGCACAATCATTACTGCGTACAGAAGTGCTGCCACTAGAAGTAGACCTATAGCTAGTAGGAACGTGTCTACTACATAAGGTTTAAATAAATTGAATGCGGAAACACCGATTACAAATAGCTGCGTCAATAAAGCATAGCTAGCAAATGTATACTCTGGCGTTTGATTTTGGCTAACAAGTGCGAAAGCGAACCCAGACGCAAAGATATTGCCTGCAACGATTGTCAGCAACAAAGGATACGCCAAAAGACGCGTGCTCTTCTGCACTTCTCCTTTTCGTAGAACATCGTTACGAATTCGTTTAGCAAGAAAGAGTACATATAAAGTCGTTACCGTATAGATGATTAAGAAAATCACAACAGGAAGTCTCACTTGCTGGTTAGAAAAATCAAAGCTATAGACTAAAAACAGAAGGGCAAACAGCGCTGTAAATATCCATGTGAACTGAGCGTTCCGGTATTCTTGTGATAATTTGAGACGCAATGCGTCATTGGTGATCTGCTTCACAGGCTCCCTCCTATCCTTTCTTTTTCATGGTCGAGCGGATACGCGGATCATAGAAAGCGTATAAAATATCGATGACCAAGTTGACCAGTGAAATAGCGATGGCAATATAGACGACCCCACCAAGGAGTGCAGGTATGTCTGGGATGAACTGCTTGTCGACAATGTAGCTCCCAATCCCGCTGATATTAAATACCTTTTCAGTGATGGCCGCACCGCCTAACATACCACCGAACAACAGTCCAATCACCGTAATGATAGGAATCATGGCATTTTTCAAAGCATGCTTGGAAACAATTTGACGTTCGGTAAGACCTTTCGCTTTAGCGGTGACGATGTAGTCTTCGTGTATCACTTCCAGCATAGACGACCTTGTCATTCGTGCAATCGATGCAGCGATAGACGTTCCCAGTACCGCAATTGGCAATACAAGCGATAACCAATTTGATGTGCTATATGTAGCCGGGAACCATTGCAAGTGAATGGAAAACCCTAAAATGAACAGTAATCCTTGCCAGAAGCTCGGTATAGATAGACCAATCAAAGCCACAATCATAAACGTATAGTCCCAATAACTGTTTGGACGTAATGCGGAAACAATCCCTGCAGGTAATGCGATAATGATGGCCATCAACAGAGAAAAGAGAGCAATAATCAACGTCACTGGGAACTTAGAGGCAATGCTTGCTGTGATGTTTTCTTTGCCTGCAAATGAAGTACCTAGATCAAATGTGAACAGTCCTTGTAAGGAATTCCAAAGCTGTCCTAAGTATGGCTGGTCTAATCCGTAAATCCGATTAAAGTTAGCGACTTGTTCAGGTGTGGACTCAACACCAAGGATGTTCTGCGCTGGATCTAATGGAGATATGTATAAGATCGTAAAGACAAAAGTTGCGACACCTATGATGACAAACACAGTTTGAACTAAGCGTCCCAACACAAACCAAGCGAATGATTGGCTTCTTCCTGCAAGGAAGCTATATAACAAGAACGCAAATATGAAAGTCGTCCAGAAGAAGATAGGCGTTCCAATCAGGTTACCCGTAAAATGTGAATAGGTCTGAGGAACAACACCTTGTTTCTCAAGCTTCTTCTCCAACTCTTCCCGTTCATGCTGAGCAACTAATCGCTTTGCCGTCTTATGGAGCGTGTCTTCACTTTGACGAAGTTGGAACGTCTGATCTTTTGCTTTCTCTTGTCGGTAGAAATCTTCAAACCAGTGTTGCCTTTCCTGTTCAGAAATCAATCTTGTTTCCTTATTTAGCTGTTCTATGTAGTTCTTTTCGGGTTTCTGAATACGGTACAACAACCAGGAAATCAGATGGAGAGGAAGACTCAGCAATACTACAAGCCAATAAGACTTTCTATGTAAGGAAGCCTTTAAATAGAGTGACTTCATAAATTCGGGGATGGTCATTAGGGCACACTCCTTTCTTCTGCCAAAAATTCAACCCGCCTTCTATAACTAGAAGACGAGTTCGAAGTAAAATGAATATATTGTATAATTCCTAGTGGTATAGTAGAGTATGAAACATATTTACTAAAGAGTCAATAGATTTTGCTCATTTAAAGATTGAGGTGTTTGTTATGGATCAACCCATTTTATCGATACAAGATTTACGCGTTTCGTTTTTAGCAGGAGAACGAGAAATAGAAGCTGTTAAAGGTGTACATATAGATGTTTATCCAGGAGAAACAGTAGCCATTGTCGGAGAGTCTGGAAGCGGAAAAAGTGTTACTGCCCGCTCGGTCATGCGCCTCCTTCCCTCTCCTCCTTCATTTGTCAAAAGTGGCTCTATCCTGTGGAAAGGCGAAGAGTTACTTTCAGCTCCAGAGAAACGATTGGAGCAACTTCGAGGAAAAGAGATTTCGATGATTTTCCAAGACCCGATGAGCTCTTTAAATCCGACGACACGTATTGGTGATCAAATTGCTGAAAGCTTGATCAAGCATCGAAAGCTCTCTAAAAAAGATGCCCTTACACAAACTATTGAGCTGATGGAGCAGGTCGGGATCCAAAAAGCGAGTCAGCGCGCCGCACAGTACCCTCACGAATTTTCTGGAGGAATGCGTCAACGTGCCATGATTGCCATGGCACTCTCTTGTCAACCTGAACTATTGCTTGCGGATGAGCCCACGACTGCACTAGACGTGACGATTCAAGCGCAGATTTTGGCACTGATGAAGACGATGCAACAAAAGCTTGGCACAGCTATCGTACTGATCACGCATGATTTAGGTGTCGTTGCTGGAATGTGTGACCGTGTCATTGTGATGCAAAAAGGAGAAATCGTTGAAACGGGAACGACAGAAGACATCTTCTATTCGCCTCAGCATCCTTATACAAAAAAGCTGCTTGCTGCACTGCCGAAACTTCATGAACCTAAACAACCGAAACTTCCTAGCAAGGTGGATACCCAGCGTGACCCTTCTCAACCACTTGTGGAAGTCCGAAATTTAACTAAAGAGTTTGATCTTGGCCGAGGCGAACAACTCAAAGCCGTAGACGATATCAGTTTTTCTATTTACCCAGGAGAAACACTAGGGCTTGTAGGAGAATCTGGTTCTGGGAAGTCAACAACCGGACGCACCCTTCTACAGCTGCATCAAGCAACTTCTGGAACCGTGCTGTTTGACGGCATCCCTTTAAATCGCTTGAACAAGAAACAATTAAAACAAATGCGTCGCCGAATTCAAATCATTTTCCAAGATCCCTATGCATCGCTAAATCCTCGACAGAAAGTCGTCGACATCATCGGTACAGCCTTAGACCTTCACGGACTAGCTCAAAACCGTACACAAAGACAACAGCGAGTCGAAGAATTACTAGAATTAGTGGGACTGGAGAAAAGTCATGCTATGCGCTATCCCCATGAGTTCTCTGGAGGGCAGCGTCAACGAATCGGGATTGCACGTGCACTCGCAGTTGAACCAGATTTCATAGTGTGTGATGAGCCCTTATCCGCACTGGACGTTTCTATACAAAAGCAAATCGTGGAACTCCTTCGAGAGCTCCAGCAGAAATTAGGATTGACCTTCTTATTCATTGCTCACGATTTGTCGATGGTAAAACATTTGAGTGATCGAGTAGCGGTGATGTATAAAGGGAAGATTGTGGAACTAGCTGAAAGTGAAACGCTATACTCAAACCCACAACATCCCTATACGCAGGCTCTGCTAGCTGCCATCCCCCTTCCTGATCCGCATGTTGAAGTGAAGAGACGAGCGGCTCGTGCAAGTGTCGCACATCAAGAGACACCACATTACGATGTAGCAAACTCAATCTGGACAGAAGTTTCTCCAAACCACTGGGTGGCACTTCAACAAGAGCTTACACATGTGTAATGGAATTTCACTTGCCTCTATAAAACATCCGATGTATACTTTGACTAAATGACCGAATTTGAATTTCGGTCATTTTAGGAGGCGAATCGATGGATCGCAAACAAGAAATATTAAAAGCTGCCGCCAAAACCTTTAGCCTGTATGGCTACAAAGCTACTAGCGTAGATCAGATAGCACGGGAAGCTGGTGTTGGAAAAGGAACCATCTATACATTTTTTGCGAATAAAGAAGATCTATTTCAAGCTATCGTCCTTTCTACAATAGAGGAAATGAAGCAACAAGCCGTGCGTGTCTTAGATCCTTCTGCTACTCCTGCAGAAAATGCACATAAAGCTTTAATTAAAATGTTGGAGTTCCGTGAAACCCACCAACTTCTTGCTCGTTTGATTGAAGAAGAACGTGCCACGAAGTCCAAAGCTGTGTATGATATGATGCAGCAGGTAGAAAAAGCGATTGTAGAATTTATTGAACAGCGATTGAGTCGGGCTCTGCCTGATCTTGAGTCAGACCCGAAACTTCTTGCTTATTTGTTATACAAATCGTATGTAGCTTTTGTAGTGGACTGGAACCAACTGTATGAGCAGCCTTTAGATGAAAAAACCATCAGTCAGTTTTTTCATCAAAGCCTATTCAAAGGGCTCTAATAAAGAGCCTTTTCTTTTATCATAAAATAACCAAAATAACAAAGCAGTCATTCGGTCACAACAGAAAGGAGAATCTTCATGATTCGGCAACAATGGAAAGCAATCTTTACTAACAAGAAACAATTGATACCTTTACTGGCTATTCTCTTTATTCCGATTATGTACGCTGGTATGTTTTTATGGGCATTCTGGGATCCTTATGCGCAGCTAGAGGATTTACCCGTTGCAGTAGTGAATGAAGATGTAGGAGCAACCTATCAGGAAGAGCAACTGGAGCTAGGTACGGATTTACTTACGAACTTAGAAGAGAGACAGGACTTTAAGTTTGAAGCGTTTACTCGTGACCAAGCAGATGCGGCTCTAGAAAATAAAGAAGTCTATATGGTCATTGAAATTCCTGAAGACTTCTCTCACAACGCAACGACACTGCTCGGAGAATCCCCTTCTCAAATGGAATTGATCTACCGTCCAAACGAGGCATTTAATTTCTTATCCAGCCAAATCGGCGAGACAGCCATCGCTCGCATTCAGGCAACTGTTAATGAACAAGTGACACAAACCTTTACAGAAGGAATCTATGAAGCTGTCGATTCTTTGAAAGACGGAATTGGAAGTGCAGCGGATGGTTCTGCAAAACTAGAAGATGGGGCTCTATCCCTTCAACAAGGGACAAGTGAATTAAAAAGTTATTTAAATGACCTAGCAGCTGGAAGCGTTACATTGACGGACGGGACAGCAAAGCTCGCACAAGGTGTTGAGCAAGCGCGACAAGGTAGTGCTACGTTAACCACTAAACTAGGTGATGCTAAAGATGGCGCTCGCACAGCTGCAGAGGGTGCTTCACAGCTAGCGGCTGGGACAACTTCTCTACAGCAAGGAATTGCAGATTACACAGCTGCTGTAGACAAATTAGCAACTGGCTCCGGGACATTGCAGGATGGTCAGGTCCAGTTTAGTGCTGGTGTTTCAAAAGCATCCACAAGCGCTGTGCAACTACAGCAGGGGCTTTCAGAATTAGCAACTGGTTCCGAACAATTAGCAGCTAGTTGGAATGGTGCAATCGCACAACTTGTAGCTGGTCTTCCTCCAGAGCAAGCTGCTGCCGTACAAGCGCAACTCGATCCCCTTCTGCAGGCTACGCAATCTTATAGTACGAAAATGCAACAAGCTGCTGGTGGAGGCTCACAGCTTGCTGATGGTCTACAACAACTTCAAGCAGCAAGCCAAGATTTGGAGCAAGGTACTTCACAAGTAGCAGACGGTCTAGAACAATTAGCTTCAAAGAATAGCGTGCTCACAGACGGTGCTAATCAAGTGAATTCCGGGACCACACAATTAGCAGGCAAGCTCCCTGAGTTAGAAAGTGGCCTTGAACAACTTCAACAAGGTTCAGCTCGTTTGACTGCGGGACTTACAGAAGCAGCAGAGGGTGCTGGCCAACTGACATCTGGCTCAACAACGCTCGCATCAAACTCGCAACAACTCGCGGATGGTGCAGGGAAACTAGCAGAGGGAAGCACACAATTAGCTGAAGGCACCACAGAGCTTCATAACGGACTAGCAGATGGCTCAGAGAAGGCATCGGAATTCAAGGCCGGTGAAGCTTCAGCGAAAGCTGTAGCTCAGCCAGTACAGGTGGAAAAGAAAGCACTACATGAAGTACCCAATTACGGAACAGGATTCTCTCCTTACTTCATTTCACTTGGTCTTTTTGTCGGTGCACTCCTTACTTCCATCGTCTTCCCATTACGAGACCCTGCATCTTCACCTACAAGCGGCGTTCGTTGGTATTCAAGCAAGACAATGGTTGTAGCTGCAATCGGCATCCTACAAGCACTCATTGTCGCGGGACTTGCTATTTGGGTAGTTGGAGTGGATCCAGTCAATCCTTGGTTATTTGTTGCAGGTACTGTCCTTACAAGCCTGACGTTCATGGCACTCGTTCAGTTCTTAGTGACGACACTTGGAGATGCAGGACGTTTTGTAGCCATTATCTTATTGATTCTTCAATTGACTACAAGCGCGGGAACGTTCCCACTAGAATTGTTACCGAAAGCACTTCAAGTATTTAATCAGTGGTTGCCGATGACTTACTCGGTTGATCTTTTCAAATCCGCCATCTCTATCGAAGGCGGTGCAGGATTCGCGTTTGCCGCTACAATATTAGCTGTATTTGCGATTGTTTTCTCTGTAGCTACACTTCTTTACTTTATATTTAGTTTCAGAAAGCTTACAACTAAAGAAGCATAAGAAAAGGCTCTCTTCGAATTCGAAGAGAGCCTTTTTGTTATTGAGCTGTATATCCACCGTCTACTACTAAACTTGCACCTGTCATAAAACTTGAATCATCTGATGCCAAGAATAGAACTGCTTTTGCCATCTCTTCTGACTGGCCCAATCGTTTCATCGGTGTCATCTGCTTCAAGATGTCTTTGCTTTCTTCAGGGATGATTGGTGTATCGATAAATCCTGGGCATAGGGCGTTCACACGAATATTGTGTTCTGCGTACTCAAGACCGATTGAGCGAGTAAAGTTGACTACGCCACCTTTTGCCGCATTGTAAGCTGCTGACCCTGGAGAACCTACCCACCCATACATAGAAGCTGTGTTCACTATCACTCCACCACCTGTCTGTTGGAAAGAGCGAATCGCTTCGCGAGCCACTAAGAACACACCATCTAAATCTACTGCAACGGTCTTTCTCCACTCGTCATAGCTCACTTCATGTGTTGGTGTCACTTTACCGATACCTGCGTTATTGAACACGATATCCACTTGGCCATAAGCTTCTTTTGCTTTTTCAAACACATTTGCCACTTGCTCTTCATTTGTAACATCTGCTTTTACAAAGATAGCGTCTGGTAGTTCTTGAGCAAAAGATGTTCCTAGATCTTCTTGAAGGTCGACTAAAACTAATTTAGCTCCTTAACGACCTGCCTGTAGATATGGATTTATTTAAGCGCTATATGGCCAATGGATTGTACGGATTGATCCGGGATTGGATTCAAACAAATTACGCAAAAGAGGACCAACAGTTTATTAATGAACTCATTCAGTTGAGTCAAGCCCATATTGCGAGTTATACCTTTTTTGGCCAAACAAAAAAAGACTCTTCCCAGTAAGAGAAGAGTCACGAATTTGGCAACTTGGTTGTTGAGATCCGGAACAAATAAAAGCCGATAGCTGCTAATACGAGTGACGGAAAATAAAGTGGAATGTGGTAGATCGGATCGATGTCCTGAAGAAATGGCCACTTTTCTACGCCGATAAAGAGTGCTATGCTAAACACTAGATAGATTGTACCAAATACACGATTTTTCATAAGAGTCTCCTTTACGAATTCTTTGAATGGAGGACTGGAATCATGCCAGCTCATAAATCTGTAACCATCCGCGCACTTGTGACGCGGCATACAGGAATTTTTCAAGATTATGCTACCATTGTACCCGAAAAAGCTCGAAGCTTCATGGAAAAGTTGCAGGACACCGATTACCAAGCCCACGTGGAAGTTGCTTTATTTGAACCAAAGTCCGGAATCGACCATGAAGAAGGTCATTTTTACGTAGGTGTTCTCGTCTCGCATCAACCGCCCCATCCACCTGCTGGCATGGAGTATATTGAAATCACACGAGACTATGCATTTGCTCGAGGCACGACGGAAGAAATCGGAACACTTCATGAGAAACTCACAAACTGGATGCTTGACGAAAACCTTCAATTTGATCTTTCAGGTTATATTGTCGAGATGTACTTCCCTACAGAAACAGCTGAAGAAGTTGAGATTTATTTGCCGGTAAAAACAAACTAACGCCTTTCCTAGGAAAGGCGTTGTTATTATATACATGGTTTCCACCAAGTCGTTGTTTGATAGTCGTTCAATTTAGAAACGTCTAGTGTTTCTCCAATTTTAGGAACCACAACATGGACATCGTGTTCTTTTCCAAGACGCATCATTTCTTCCGGCGGATCATCCCACTTATGGAAAGCCAACGTAAAAGCCCCCCAATGAACGGGCAGTAAATGACTTCCGTTTAAGTCGAGGAAAGCCTGCATACTCTCATCTGGATGCATGTGCACACCTGGCCAACGCTCATCATATTGACCGCACTCCATCAACACTAAATCAAACGGTCCATAACGGCGACCGATTTCTTCAAAGTGTTTCCCGTATCCGCTGTCTCCACTATAAAAAATACGAGTATCGTCCCACTCAAAAATCCAAGAACACCAAAGCGTTTCTGCATAATCAATACCGAGTCGCCCTGAAAAATGGCGAGAAGGAGCTGCTGTAAAACAGATGCCTTCTTCTTCAATAGACTGCCACCAGTCCACTTCAAAGATTCGGTGTTCCGGAACTCCCCACCCCTCAAGTCGCTTGCCAACTCCTAACGGAACAAAAAACTTACGCACGCGGTCTTTGATTTGCTGAAGCGTATCATAATCTAAGTGATCGTAGTGATCGTGAGAATACACTACAATATCAATTTCCGGAAGTTGTTCGAGATCAAACGCCTCTTCTACCGGGTACCGCATATCTTTGATTTGAAATGGCAGGGGAACTTTTCCAAGCATAGGATCAACAAGAATGACTTTATCCTTCCACTCTAGTAAAAAACAAGAATGGCCAAGCCATGTAACATGAGGACTTTCTACACCTGAATGTCTCTCATACTTCACACTCGACATCGGATTAGCAGGATGTAAGTCCGCTTTTCGTACTAAGTAATCTTTTGCAAGACTTTGAAGGGTTTCAAACCCGCCAGGAGACACAATTGGTGGCGTGTTCCGAAACTTCCCATCTTTAAAATGCGGAAGCTCATCAAATTGTTTCTTTTGAGCCCGCGTCACGCGTTTTCCAAAGGTCGGATTCGCCATGATATACCCAACCAGAGCTGCCACGGCCGTACCCGCAATCCATCGTTTCTTGATGTGCATCCTCGTCACCTCTTTTTACTGGATGTATTCCCGTAAAACGTATTGCGGTAAACTAGGCTTCGATAATTTCCCAGCCCTGCTCATATGCATATGATTTTAACTCCTTGTCTGGTTGTACAGCTACAGGATGTCCTACAAGTCCCAGAACATCTATATCGTAAATACTATCTCCATAAGCGAAGCTTTCTTTCCAGTTTACTTCTACACCTTGCAAATCTTCTTCGATTCGTACGAGTTTTTGTTTTTCATGAACATGAGACAGTTCCGTCACTTTTAGGAGATGCCCATCTCGGAAAGGTACTTGCGTCCCAAGTTTCGAATCAACAGGAAGGTCTTTTAACACCTCATCGAGCATGACATCAAAGGCACCAGAGATGACTAAAATGCGGTGGCCTTGCTCATGATGCCAATGGAGTCGCTCGATGACTTCCATATTAAAGTCTCCTGCCATCTCTTCTGCCATCTCTCTAAAGTAGGCACGTAGTTCTTGCTCACTCGAACCTTCAAAAGTCTTCAAGTAAATTTCCATCGCTTTTTTTCGCATCGTCTTCTCAGGCGTCATGTTCATCTTATACAAAAGGTAGACCGGCATGAGCCGGCGCATGAATTTTTTATACCGCTTGCCATACACTTCATGAGACTGCAAAAAGCGCATTAATAGCGTGTACGTTTCATGCTTATAAATCGTGCGGTCAAAATCAAATAGTGCAACTGTTGTCATCGGAAAATCCCCCAACTTGGTTTGTTTCCTTTTATTGTACAGGAATTAACTCCGAATATGAATTTCGTTCCCTGCAGGATCTTCTGTAATTAAAACTTCGTCATTCCATTCGACTCGAGCACCCAGAGTGTTCAAGTGCTCTTCGAAACGCTTCTGCTTTTCGGCATCTTCAACAACTAATGTGTAATGAACAAGCCCCGCAGAATGTGCAGCCGGACGCGGAGCCCCAATTCCGTTCCAAACATTGAGTCCAATATGGTGATGATACTTGTTGTCAGCGATGAAGATAGCTTGGTGCCCATAACGAGTCACAACTTCAAAATCAAGTGCTTGTGTATAGAAGTTCTCAGCGGCCTGCAGATCGTCAACATGAAGATGAATATGACCCATTACTGTATTTTCAGGTAGTCCCGTCCACGGAAGGACGTTTTCTTTTGTAAGTAAATCCTCAAAATTCAATGGATCCACCGTCATTTCTACAGAGCCTTCATTCCACGTCCATTCTTTTGGTAAGCGGTCGCGATAAATTTCAATGCCGTTGCCATCCGGATCCGCAAAATAGAGCGCTTCACTTACTAAATGATCCGAAGACCCCAACTGGACTCCTTGATCGACCAAATGAGGAACGATGCTTGCAAGTGACTGACGAGACGGAAGTAAAATCGCAAAGTGGTATAGTCCTGTTGTGCGGGGTTGCTTTCTTCCAGCGTGGTCTGGTTGAATGAGCGTCAACAGAGCTGTCTTGCCATCTGCAGTCAATTGGACCTCATTTGCTGTTTGTGAAAGGACTTGAAATCCAATAATCTGTTGGTAAAACTCTGTCGAGCGTTTGATATCGGTTACATTAATTGTAACGTTAGTTACAAATGTAGTTGGTTTTTGATGAAAGTTCATGTTTCATTCTCCTTAAGTTACTATTTGTAACTTAGTTTATATTAGTAATCTAAAACTGTCAACAATTGCCCAACAAAAAAACCGGCTCTAATAAAAGAGCCGGCAGTTAGATTAATCTTCTTGATCTACCAATGATTTATTCTTTTGTAACTTACGCAGTAGTTCGTAGACGACTGGTACTACAACAAGCGTCAATAATGTAGACGAGAACAGCCCGCCGATAACCGTAATGGCAAGGTCTTGAGAGACCAGCCCTCCTCCGCCGCTAGATAATGCCATAGGGACCATGGCACCTATCGTAGCAATAGCTGTCATCAGGATAGGACGTAATCGTGTAGCTCCTGCTTCTAACAAAGCATTTCGTACAGACATCCCTTCACGCTCCATTTGAATGACACGATCTACCAATACGATGGCATTCGTAACAACGATACCAATCAACATCAAGAGACCCATCATAACGGATACTGAAATAGTTTGTCCTGTTAAGAATAAGCCCGTGAAGGAACCGATTACTGCAAACGGTAAGGAGAACAAGATAGCAAATGGTGCAAGTCCTCCTCCAAACGTGACCACCAAGATGAAATAGACAATGGCAATAGCCGCTGCCATCGCAATTCCTAGCTGCGTGAACGTCTCATTAATGTCTGCAGTCACTCCACCCGTCTCAACTTTAACGCCCATAGGCAAGTCCAGTTTATCAATGGCTTCCTGCGCTTCGGCACTCGGACCTGAAACATCTTTTGTCTCAACTGTCCCCGATACACTCGCATAGAACTCGCCTTCTGAACGGCTTAATGTGTTTTGAGTAGTACTTTCTTCTACGTTCACCAACTCACCAAGCGTCATCATCGTTCCCATTGCTGTCGGGATCGGTGTTTCAAGCAACTCTTCAAAAGTAGCCGCTGTCTGTTGCTCAGGGTTCTTCACTATAACCTCTAATTCACCTGCATCTGTGCGCACAGATGTCAGTATTTCATCTTGCCCGCTTGCTGAGAGTGCCATCAGGATCTGGCCTGCAGTTAACCCGTATTGTAAAGTGTCTTGTTGTTCCACCTGCAACACATGCTCCACATAAGGGTTTTCCGCATCTGACGTGACATCTACTAAGCCATTGATGTCTGTCATGGCTTGTTCTACTTTTGCGACCGATTCTAACAAGTCCTCTAAATCTTCACTGTAGAGGGTATAGGCCACTTCATTTGAAGCCATCATCCCTCCACCCATCATGTCTTGCTCTTTCCATTCACCTGAATGGTCTAGTGAAGCAAGCTCTTCCAAAACGTCTTCTCGATTTTGTTCAAACTCATCTACTGATAAGGCATCATCAAAAATCAAGTACAGTAAAGCTCCGTCGCTTCCTCCTGACATGATAGAAGCGATATCAGTTGAAGACGCATCCGTAATCGACAGCTGCACAATATCAATCTCTTCGCGTTCAAGGAGCAGCTGCTCCACTTCTTCCACATTTGCTGTAGTCTCTTCTTTCAATTCGCCAGCAGCTGGTGAGTACGTGACGTACATCATCTTCTCCGTCTGGGAACCTAAGAAAGAGAATCCAATCAGTGGCGTTAAAGCAAGTGACCCTACTAGTAACGCAACCGCCACAATGGAAGTAATCCATTTGTGGTTGAGGGCTTTTTCAAGGAACCCTTTGAACCACAACGCCATCTTCCCTACTTCTTCATGGGCAGAAACCGTTTTTTCTCCGTATAGTTTTTTACGGAACAAGCTGTGGGACATTGCCGGTACAATCGTAATCGCCACTGCCAGTGAAGCTAATAGCGCGAAGGACATCGTAAGTGCGAATGGCAAGAATAACTCTCCAACCATGCCTCCAACAAATACTAGTGGAGCGAAAACGGCAATCGTTACAAGCGTTGATGACAAAATCGGTTTGAACATTTCAATCGTTGCCGATTGAATCAGCTTGCGTCCTGTTAGTTTTTCTTCTTTCAAATGCATGCGTCGGTAGATATTTTCCACCACGACAATGGAGTCATCGATAACGCGACCGATAGAGACCGTGATGGCTCCCAGTGTCATGATATTCAAAGTGATGTCCAGCCAGTTCAACAGCAGTAATGCTACAAAAATAGAAACTGGAATAGAAACGATCGCAATCAGAGTCGAACGGAAATCGCGTAAGAAAATCAGGATGATTGCTACCGCAATCAAACCTCCAATTAGCGCTTTCTCAATCATTGCGAATACCGACTCTTCAATCGGCTCCCCTTGGTCTAATGTGATATCTACAAGTAAACCTTCTGTTTCTGCTTCGAACTCTTTCATCAAGTCTTTAACCGCATTGACGACCGATACGGTATTGGCTTCTTGACCTTTTACAATTTGAATGGCAATCGCATCTTCCCCATTCGTTCGTGCAATCGATTCAACTTGCCCTACTTGTTCAATAGCAGCTAGCTCAGATAACGGCACAAAAGGAGACGGGTTTGTTGCAGAAGGTGTGACCGGAATGAGGATCTCCTTGAAGTCCTCGACTGACGTAATGGCTCCGTCAACATAAACTGCTTCTTCTCCTTCTTCAAACTCATAAAGACCAAGCGAAACGGCAATATTGCTTGCTTCAATCATCTGTTTGACGTCATCTTTAGTCACACCAAAGGTTTCTAAAGCTTGTTCATCATACCTCAGATGGATTTCCTCTATATGCTGTCCGTTTACCGTGGCGGACGCAACCCCATCGATTTTTTCAAGCTCGGGAAGGATTGAGTTCTCTACGCGCTCTGTCAGTTCTACGATAGATTCTTCCTCGCTACTGACAGATAACGCTACAACCGGAAACATGTTTAAGCTAATAGCTAAGATAGATGGTGTCTCTACTTCTTCTGGAAGCGTCACACTATCAAGAGCGGATTCGAGCTCACGCTTCTTTTGGTCCATATCGACTCCATACTCATACTCAATTTGAACTTGAGAGACGTTGGCAGAAGAATTAGAGAAAACCGCTTTTACATCTTCAAGACCTTCAACCGCTTGTTCAAGTGGCATGGATACATCTTCCATAACTTGTTCAGCAGTTGCACCTGGGTACACACCAGCTACAATCAAATAAGGGATTGAGACATCTGGCAAGGACTCCATTTTCATTTGAGTAGTGGAATAGATACCTGCAAAGGTTACAATAAGAGTTAGCAACCAAACGGCAAATTTATTTTTTAAAACAAAACGCACAAGATTCTGCACACCATAACTTCCTTTCTCTTTGACGAAAATCAACTCACCACTTTATACTAATGACCAGTTGGTCAAACGTCAATTTCAACCAACTAAAAAAGGAGTAAAAATATGTCTAAAAAGCAACAGATTTTAGAGACAGCTATTCAATTGTTCGCAGAACACGGAATAGAGGCCACTTCTATCCAACACATCACCAAGTCTACAGGTATCTCTAAAGGCGCATTTTATTTATCCTTTGCTTCTAAAGAAGACTTGATCAAAGAGATTATCGATACTTTCATGAAACAGTTTGTTGCAGATATTGACCGAGTGGTCAATACACAACATCCAGCAGATGAGAAACTACAGGATTACTTCTCTGCACATTTGAATTTACTGGAGAAACATGCGAATTTCGCGAAAATGTATGCGCAAGAGCAGATGTACAGTATCAACGAAGAAATAGTAGAAAAACTGATGTATTACGATGCCTTGATCGATCAATCTCTTCTCTCACTGTTTCAGGAATTGTTCCCTCAGCAAACGGAACAACAAGCCATCGATTTGCTCGTCTCAATCAAAGGGCTCATCCGAATCTATTCACAGCTGATATTGTTCCATCCCTATCCGCATGATACGACTCGTATTGTAGAAGTTTTAGTAGAGAAGACGATGCTGCTAGGTAAGCATTCAAACACCTTCTATTTGACTATGGAGATGGTGAAACTTCCGGTTACTAGTGAACTTACCAAACCGAGTGCAGAGTCTATTCAATTAGTCATAGAAGACTTGAAAAAGGAACGCCATCCGGAACTAATTGAAGAGACATTTGAGGTCTTGCTTGAGGAATTGCAAAGAGAACTACCACGTCAAGCAGTTCTCCAAGGATTGTATGGGCATCTAATCGCTTATACGCCAACTAAGTGGTTATCGTATCTTGTAAAACAAATAGACACTAAAAAAGACGCCTAGTTGGCGTCTTTTCTCATGTGAACAATTGTGCGTTCTTGACGAGTTCTTGATAATACGAGTTGGTTTCCACCAATAGCTGGTGAGTGCCTGTTCCCCGTACCCCTTTGTCTTTGATGACAACGAGTTGATCGGCGTGTTGCACTGTAGACAAGCGATGTGCGATCACAAGCGTCGTACGACCTTTCATGATGCTTTGCAAGGCTTGCTGGACCAAGCGTTCGGATTCTGTATCTAAACTCGAAGTAGCTTCATCCAATAGCAAAATTCTTGGATTACGGATAACCGCCCGAGCAATCGCAATTCGCTGCCTCTGACCACCAGAGAGTTTGATCCCGCCCTCTCCAACTGGCGTCTCAAGCCCCTGCTCTAGTTTAGAAACAAACTCCCAAGCATTCGCTTGCTTCAATGCTTGTTCCATAGCTTCATCTGAGACAGATTGAGGATCTACACCATACAGGATGTTATCTCGAATCGTTCCGTTCATGAGCGGACTTTCTTGAGAGACGTACCCGAACAAGCTACGCCATTCTTTTAAGTCGATGTTTCCAATGTCAGTATCTCCATATAAAATGGTGCCATCACGCGGTTGGTAAAATCTCTGAAGCATAGAAAACAAAGTGGTCTTCCCTCCACCACTCTCCCCAACAAAGGCTGTGACTTTTCCTTTTGGAATGATTAAAGAGACGTTGTCTAAAATGACTTTTTCACCATATGCAAATGTAACATCTCTAAGCTCTATGTCTTGCTCTTCACTTGGAAGGGGGATGCCTCCGCTAGTTTCTTGAGGTCGCTCAAGAATATCCTTAATACGCTCTGTTGCCCCGACTGTTTTTTGATAAGCCGTGAAGAAACTCGCCATTTGGGTAAACGGGACAATGATTTGAATCAAGTAAAAGATAATAGCTACTAGAGCACCTGCCGTCAATGCTCCTGAAGCTACTTGGGCACCTCCGTATCCAAACACAACGATAAGCACTAGCGTCATGACGAGCGTCATAACTGGAGACAATACGGCTACAAGCTTGGCTTCTTTTAGATAGAACGAGTAAATTCGTGCAACTTGCTGCTCCCCGTGGAGCTGCTCCTTTGGTTCAGACTGACTATACTTTACGAGACGAATGTTTTGAAGGACTCTTCCAAGTTGTGCACTAAATGTGGCCACTTCATCTTGAGTGGATTTCGCCACTTTGGACATCATGCGCCCAATAGGGAACATAATAGCCAGAGTGACAGGTACCGAAATTAGCAGAATCAATGTCATCTTCCAGTCAATATAAATCAATATCGCTATGGCACCAACAACTGTAAGAATACTCGTAAAAAATGTGATCAAGTGATCGGTAATGAGTGACTTGATCACCCCCGTATCTTGGAGGATCCGACTCATCAATTCTCCAGACTCTTCTTCATCAAAGAAGGCGACAGGTAGTCCGAGTACATGACGCCATACTTTATTGCGAATGTATGCAACTACGTATTCTCCAATTTTGCGCATTAAATAAAAGGCGACACCTGATAGTATCGCTTGAACAATCAACAGTAGGGCGACTGCAGCGAGCATCCACGCACTGATGCCACCTTCTGTGAAGCTGTCTATGAAGTCCATAGTCAGTAATGGCACTACAAGCCCGAAGGCCGTTTCAATTAGACTGAAGAAAAAAGCAAAGCCAATCATCCACTTCGGCCATTTCATTCCCTCGACTAACGCTTTCATCTTCTCTCTCCCCTTTTTCTGACCACCTATTTTTATTTAAAACTGATACTTTTTGAGGGTTCAGCTTTTTGGTAAAGTAAACTACATCTTAGACACTAGAAAGAAGGTATCTTATGCAAAACCCTCAAACACTTTCGCGCCCTACTTCACGCGTTAAGACCTTTGACCTTATTTTAACATCTATGTTGATTGCTTTAGTATTTGTATCCACCATGATGCTCAACATTCGTCTTCCTATCGCTGCCAATGGCGGGCTCGTCCACCTGGGTACAGCTATGCTGTTCATTTCTGCTATGTTGTTCGGACCTAAAAAAGGAGCCGCAGCTGGAGCCTTCGGTATGGGGCTGTTCGATATTGCAGGCGGTTGGTTAGCTTGGGCACCTATTACGTTTGTAGCACGTGCCGTACAAGGATTTGTTGTCGGTAAGATTGCATGGGCTGGAAACCGCAATGGATCAAGCATTGTTTGGAATATCATTGGAGCGGTCATCTCTATCCCGTTCATGCTTGTCCTTTACTATATCGGTGAAGCGATTATGTACCAAAGCCTTATTGCTCCTCTAGCTTCCGTCACAGGAAACCTAGTTCAAAATGGTATCGGCTTACTTATTGCGATTCCAGTTGTAGTCGCTCTAAAGCGTCTTCCTTATTTCAAGTAAGCAAAAGCACGGCCAGCTGGCCGTGCTTTTTTATGCTGCAAAGAGCAAATACGTAGTTCCAAAGTAAACTAGTACGGTGATAATGGAAGGTAAGATATATCTTGGTCCTGACACATTTCGTTTTCGCTGGATGGTATACATCACCAAGAAGGATAAAAATGTGATACTAATCCCTGTGATGATATGGCTTGTTGCTGCGACATTCAAAATAGATTGACCATTATAAACGACATCAGACATCACCAGGATCAGCATATTAAATAAGTTACTTCCAAGAATAGATCCGAAGGCTAAGTTGACATTACGTAAGCGCAAGGCAACGAACACGGAAACGGCTTCTGGTAGTGAAGTTGTGGCAGCAATTAAGAAGCTTCCAATAAAGCTTGCTCCTAATCCCGTTAACACTGCAATTTGATCTCCTAATATCGAAAGAGCTGTACCAGCAGCCATGATTACCACAGCGGCAACAGCAAAACCAATTACCGCTTTTTTCACTGAGATATCTGAACCGGCTGTCTGCTCCTCAGTTGTAGTTGGTTCTGCAATAGGATGTTCAGCCGCTTTTTTATTCATCCACACTAGACCTGCGATATAGATGATTAAAATCGCAATCGTTTCAATACCAACGCCTAATAATGTTGGTGTCTGATTATAAAGCAACCCTGTTAATGCCAAACCAGTTAGCACTATACCGAGAATCGCTGAATACAAATGAGTACGATCCACTTTTTCATAAAGTCGTTTACTTCTAAAGTACAAATCAAACATGGCTAGTATGAAAAGATTGAATAAGTTGGACCCTAATACATTTCCAACTGCAATATCTGGGCTTCCAATCACAACTGCCGATATACTCGTTGTTACTTCTGGAAGTGAAGTGGCACCTGCTAATAAGATAGTCCCTACCAGCAGACCTCCCATAGATGTTTTTGAGCTAATAACATCAGCGAATGTTGATAACTTCATTGCAGCATATACCGTGACAGCAGCTACAAGAATGAACAATACATACACCATTTAAATTCCTCCTTTTCACTAAGAGTAGAGACAAAAAAAGACCTTTTTATGAAAACATCTGATGAGTCAGCTTGTTTTCATAAAAAGGTCTTGTGCGCTCATTGCGAGCGGGATGGTCCGGGTACTCGGTACCGGAATGACGAACACATCACTTGTCACTACTCCCCTATTTATAGTTTTAGTATAGCGGGCACTTGTATTCTTGTCCAGCGAGAAGACCAGCATCCTAAGTAAATCTTTTCTTTTATTTAATAAATATGAAACCATATAAGAAGCTGCTTTGTCTAACGTTTAGGAAAGGATGCGGTGATGTGACAGAAGAACAAAAAAACCAGCTTCTCAATGAAGCAATGAATGAGCACGGTGACATGATCAAGCGCGTCATCTATTCCTACGTGCGCGACAGGCAGCGAGCGGAAGACATCGCTCAGGAAACGTTTGTGAAGTTTTATCTGAGCCTTCATAGGTTCGACGGACACGCTTCTTATAAGACATACATTTACCGGATTGCAGTCAACGAAAGCTTGAATCACTTAAAGAGCTGGCATCAAACCAAAGTATCCTTCCGTGACAAACTGAAGTTCTGGGAACGACGGGAAAGCACAGAAGATACCTACATACAACAAGAGCGGACATCGGAATTCCAAACTGTCCTCGAGTCGATCCCCCTCCATTACCGAGAGACCTTATGGCTCTATTATTATGCGGAGTTATCGGTAGCGGAAGTTGCGGACGTACTGGGGTGCTCAGCCAATACAGTGAAAACACGGTTAGCTCGTGGACGTGAACATCTGCGGGAACAATTGGAGGTGAATGGCTATGAACATCAAACAGTTACTGAGTGAGACGATACCTGATGACATGACGTTAAGTGAACGAGAAAAAGCGGCGATTCGACAACGTATACATGTAAACAAAAAGCCTAATTCTTTGCGATTCTTAGCACCAGTTGTGGCGGCTTCCGTTTTATTGTTGGCACTTATTCTTTTCATACCTACTCTAACGCAGGATCAACAACCAGCTTTCGAAATCGAGCGTTCGGTAGCATTACCAGATATACCGTATGATTCGTTAATTCCGTCTACGTATATCGAGCAAACTGATGAACTGATCTATACAACCAATGATGGGATTTATCGCTATTCGTTCGAACAAGGCGTGAGTGAAAAGTTATACGATACACCAAAGCGTATTTATGATTATGTGGCTTCGGAGAAGTGGATCGTTTGGAAAGAAAATACGGACACTAATAGTTTTCTTCATATTGTTAATCGGGAAACGGGTGAGGAAAATAGTATAACCAATGATTCAGCGCTAATTATGAGTATAGAAGGCGACAAACTGGTTCACTTAAGTATTTCTACAAACCCACCATCTTTTTGGTTACTCGATCTAGCGACACTGCAGGATACTTCTTTACATTCTCAAGGGAAAGATGGGTCATTGGGAATGCTCGATCATGAAAATGGGAAGATTGTTTTTTCTGAACGTACGGAAGACACGTCAACTCTTTTTGTGTACTCAGATGTAACGGGCGAACTGTTACATGAATTCCCTTCTCCCTACGCGTCCGTTCAAAGGTTGCAAATTATCGGAGACCGTATTTACGGAGATTTTGCAAGCGAAGATGAACATATGCAGCTTGGTTATTTGACTATGAGTACGGGCGAATACACAGAACTCGATACACCCACTTATTGGAACTCGATTATATTTGGGGACTATGTAGCTTTAGACATGCCAGATAAACGTGGAAGTGATTTATCGGACGTAAAGTTGTATAAGGTGAAAGGTCAAGAACTCGTGCCTATCTCGCAATTCCCAGAGGTCAAGGAACGTTTAGTCATCCCTTATCTATTTGGCAGGGATTTTGCATTCTTCATCGAAGAGGATTTCATCTCAGATGGACCTACCCTCCACTTCGTGAAACCTTAAAAAGCCACGGCGCAAATTGCGCCGTGGTTTATTTAACTTCCATATCTAAAAGAAGCAACTATCCTCGCGGGATGTTTTGGACCAGGCATTATTCGTTTCGTAACAAACAACAGAATTACTGGAGATCAAATTGAACAAACTATCACGACTATAAATCATTTTCATTAATTTGCCACTTTAGTCGCAGATTATTTCACCGTCTATAGGGAATAGTGTACTAATTCAACCCGAAAGGACGGATGTTAGGATGAAAGCAGTTACGTTTCAAGGTTCAAAGGACGTGCAAGTAAAAGAAGTCGCAGATGCAAAGATTGAGAAATCAGATGATATTGTCGTGAAAATCACAACCACAGCGATATGTGGATCCGATTTGCATATTTATCGCGGAGCTCTTCCGACGCGAAAAGGCTATGTCATTGGGCATGAACCGATGGGAATCGTAGAAGAAGTCGGGCCGGATGTGACATCTGTGAAAAAAGGCGACCGGGTCGTTATTCCGTTTAATGTAGCATGCGGCGATTGCTTCTATTGTCAGCACGACATGGAGAGTCAATGTGACAATACCAATGATAATCCAGAAATTGATTCCGGTGGGTATTTTGGATTTACTGAACGTTACGGGGACTGGGCAGGCGGACAAGCGGAATATTTACGCGTACCGTTTGGCAATTACCTTCCGTTTAAAATCCCAGAGTCCAGTGAACTTGAAGATGAAGCCCTTTTATTCCTTTCGGATGTCTTGCCTACTGCATGGTGGAGTGTCAAAAATTCTGGGATGAAAAAAGGAGACACGGTCACAGTTTTAGGATGTGGTCCGATTGGATTAATGGCACAAAAATTTGCATGGATGCTTGGAGCTAAGCGCGTCATTGCCATTGACCATGTGCCATATCGTCTTCAAAAAGCCATTCAGATGAATAAAGTGGAAGCGTATAACTTTGATGATTTTGATCATATGGGGAAACATATCCGTGAAATCACGAATGGTGGTGCGGACATCGTCATTGACTGTGTCGGAATGGACGGAAAGATGTCCCTTGCTGATAAAGCCCAGCAGAAACTGAAACTCCAAGGAGGCACATTAAGTGCACTGGATATTGGTCTGGAAGCAGTCCGCAAGTTCGGAACGATTCAAATGACGGGTGTGTACGGATCTAGTTATAACAATTTCCCTCTCGGAAACATTTTCGAACGAAACGTCGAGTTAAAAATGGGACAGGCTCCTGTCGTGCATTTAATGCCGATGCTCTATAAGAAAATTGAAGACGGCGAGTTTGATCCTACGGAAATTATTACACATCGTATGAGCTTAGACCAAGCGGCTGATGCGTACGAGCTGTTCCATGACCATCAAGACGATAGCATTAAGTTTGTATTGAAACCATAAAAAAAGCTGAGTTGCACACACGTGCAGCTCAGCTTTTCTATTATACCCATTTCGCTATATCGTCAATCGGTAAACGAACCGATGCATGCCCTTCATCAGCCGCTTTACCGATAGAAATCAACATCACAGGTTCGAAGCGGTTCTTATCTAAATCATAGGCTTCAGCAATCTTGGCTTTTTCAAACCCACCCATCGGGTTTGTCGCATACCCACGTGCTTGGGCAGATAACATGATTTGCATAGAGACGAGACCCGCATCGATAAAGTTCATGGCTCTCATTTCTTCACGTGGAATGGCACGTAACATACTCTGAATTGAAGGTACTTGGCGGTCTCGCACATCTGCTGGCATGACGCCTTCTTCTACCGCTAGATCATAAATTTCCTGCGTCGTTTCAATGTTTTCCATATCTACAAAGACAGCAATGACCGCAGAAGACGTTTCTACTTGACGCTGATTCAACTTCGCTAGTTCTTTCAATGTCGCTTTGCCTTCTTCACTTTCAATGACGAGGAAACGCCATGGCTGCAAGTTTAATGATGATGGGGCAAGCGTCGCCTCTGCTAAAAGCTCTTGCATCTCTTGTTGTGAAATTTTCACATCTGGTTGATACGTACGAATCGAACGGCGTGACTTGACCGTCTCTTGATATGTTGGTTGTGTTGTCGTTGTCATTTATAAAACCCTCACTTTTATACTCTTTAGCATGTTAGCTAGTCTAAACTCAGCTCCCATTCGAAGTCAATTACTCTGCTTGAAATGGCGTGTGTACCACTGTTTCGAGGCATCCACTTCCGTGCCTGTCAATTGGTGGCCATACGGCTCCACATGCATAGAAACATGTGCGCCATACGCTTCTAACATCTGTTGAAGATCTCGCGATTCTTCATACGGTACCATCTGGTCGTTCTCTCCTGCACCTATAAAAATAGGCAGACCACTGATGTCTGGAATTTGGGCTTCTCGGTTCGGAATCATTGGATGATACAAGATGGCTCCTGCCAAGCAATCTTTCTCGGTCATCACTAGATTCGCCGCAATATTCGCTCCGTTGGAGTAGCCAACAGCCACAACGTTCGTAGAGTCAAAACCATATTCTTTCGCCGCTTCATTTACGTAGTCATATAACTCTTTTGTACGGAAAGCAAGGTCTTCTTGGTCTAGGACACCCATTGCTAGTCGTTTAAAGAAACGTGGCATGCCATTTTCCAAGACGTTGCCACGCACACTTAGAACGTTCGCTGTGTCATCAATCATAGATGCGATAGACAACAGGTCGTGTTCATTGCCCCCTGTTCCGTGTAACAGGAGAAGGGTTGGTGCTTGTTGATCGGTCCCTTTTTTATAAATATGCTTCATATTATCTCTCTCCTTTACGAGCAGCTTTTCCAAGTTTACGTGTTAACTCAATCCACTCTTTTAATGTTACTTCATCGACTCCGTCAAAAAACTGTGCCATTTTCTCGAGATGTTCGGGAAAGGCCTTTTCCATTAATCGTTGCCCTTCGTCCGTCAATTCCACATAGGTCACGCGACGATCTTCTGCACATAGCGTGCGTTTTAGTAATTGCTTTTTAACAAGTTTATCTAGCACATACGTGGTACTACCACTCGTGATTAATACGTGTCGGGCTACTTTTTGTACGGGTTGACGACCTTGGTGATACAATAATTCGAGAACAGAGAATTCTGTAACATGTAGACCATGCATCGCGGCATCTTCTTTGATTTTTTGATGAAATGCACCTGATGTGCGAACCAAAGCATCGATGGCTCGTCCCACTAATTTTGTCTCCACCATAGTAGACCCTCCTTTTATCTTGATTTTAAGATATTATAGCACGACATGGAAAACAACGTCAAAAAAGAGGCTCACGTCTCCGTAAGCCCCTCGCTACATTCTATAGAAAAATTCCTCGAATCAGGATGACTGCACTGATGATAGCGCAGATCGGAAAAAGAATCATGATGAGGGCGACTCCCGCAAAACCGTCTCCCTCATAAATTGCGTAGCCCATACTGATCAGCCAACTAGCAAGTGGCGTGATGATCAATAAAGAAACGATGCCCCAGGTCACCCAGCGAATCTTCTCCGATTTCTTTCTTACCCAGACGAACGTGATACCGATGGCTAATAGAAGGACAATGCCTGCAATTAGAAGTTCCATCAGACGCTTTCAATGACCAAAGCAATTCCTTGGCCTCCACCAATACATAAACTCGCCACACCGTATCTCAGCCCGCGCTCTTTTAATTCATACGCAAGGCTAAGCACAATGCGTGCCCCACTTGTTCCCACAGGGTGTCCAAGTGCGATGGCCCCACCGTTGACATTCGTTTTTTCTCGGTCTAGACCTAACTCTTTTTCTACAGCCAGATACTGTGCAGCAAAGGCTTCGTTCACTTCAAACAAATCGATTTGTTCAAGTGACATGCCTGCACGGTCGAGTGCTTGTTTGATAGCTGGTACAGGACCAATTCCCATAATTTCAGGATCCACTCCGGAAATCCCCCAAGATACGATGCGCGCCATCGGTTTTAATCCGTGGCGATCCACTGCATTTTTGCTTGCGATCACCAGACTCGCGGCTCCGTCGTTGATGCCACTTGCATTTCCTGCTGTAACTGTTCCATCTTTCTTGAAGGAAGGACGCAGCTTTCCAAGTGTCTCGGCCGTTGTCTCTGGCTTGATGTGTTCGTCTTTATCCACCACTAGCGTCCCTTTACGGGTTGCCATTTCAAATGGCACAATCTCTTTGCCGAAGCGACCTGATTCACGGGCAGCTGCAGCACGCTCATGGCTCAGTGCTGAAAACGCGTCTTGTTCGTCACGTGAAATGTCGTACATCTCAGAGAGTTTTTCTGCAGTCATCCCCATGCCGTTTCCTGTATAATCATCGGTCAACGTCGATAACAGCATGTCTTCAAACTTCATCGGACCGAGTTTGGCTTGATGGAAGCGGCTGCTAAAATTCGCATAAGGTGCCATCGACATGTTTTCTGCTCCCCCTGCCAGCACAATTTCTGCTTCTCCAAGTTGAATCATCTGTGCCGAGGAAACGACAGCTTGTGTTCCCGAGCCACACAGGCGATTGAGTGTCAGTGCTGGAACTTCTTTCGGGACGCCTGCTTTTAGTCCAATGTGACGTGCAAGATATGCTGCATTGGTGTGCGAGTGAATGACGTTGCCGTAAACCACGTGATCAATTTGTTCTGGCGTGACGCCTGACCGTTTCATCGCCTCTTCTGCTGTGACTTTTCCAAGCTCATCCGCTTGAATCGTTGAAAACGATCCCCCGAACGCCGTAAAGGCTGTACGTGCGCCATCCAATATGTACACTTCTTTCATGTTGAAACATCCCCTTTGCTCATCCTATATACGATTCAATTACTTTTTAAGTATATCGATTTTCTAGTGAAAAGAACACGACAACAGACGAACCTTTCGATTCGCCCGCCCCTTTATTCATATGAATAAAAGCCTCGTCCTGACTTTCTTCCGTAGTGACCTGCTCTCACTTTCTTCTTCAATATGAGTGGCACTCGATATTTGGAATCTCCCGTCTCCGTAAAGAGGGTTTCACACACAAATTGAAGTGTATCTAGACCAATCAAGTCAGCTAAAGCTAATGGTCCAATCGGTTGATTCGTTCCGAGCATCATGCCTCGGTCAATGTCTTCTTTTGATGCCAGACCTTCTCCGTAGACAATCATGGCTTCATTCAACATGGGTACCAGAATCCGGTTGACGACAAATAGTGGTGAGTCGAGAACCGTGATCGCCTCTTTCCCAAGAGATGTAATCACGTCCTTCACCGATTGAAGCGTCTCTTCTGACGTTTCTTCCGCTTTGACCACTTCGACCAGCTTCATCAGAGGCACAGGGTTGAAAAAATGCATGCCGACCACTTGCTCCGGACGTTCACTGGCTGCCCCCAATTCTGTCACACTGAGTCCTGATGTGTTCGATGCGAGAATGGTAGATTCTTTACAGATGTCTCCTAGCTGTTTGAATACCGTTTTTTTGATTGCCATCTGCTCCACAATCGCCTCGATAATCAAATCGCTCTCTGCCAATTTTTCTATTTCCGTGACGTAGTCGATGCGTTGTACTACTTCTTCCGTCGCCTGTATTTCTTTCCCTTGTTTTTCGTGGATTTTTGATACACTCTTGTGAATACTTTTCTTTGCTTTATCTAAGCTGGTTTGTTCGATATCAAATAATTTCACTTCGTATCCTGACATCGCAAAGGCTTGCGCGATGCCATGTCCCATTGTGCCTGCGCCTAGTACGCCGATTTTCATTCCATTCAACTCTCCTTAAAGAAATCTGGTAAATCACTCGTTGTTAGAGGGAAATTCGGATGACGCTTCTCTTTAAAAGAAGCAATTCCTTCTTTTACATCCTTTTCTCTAGAAGCCCAGTATAAAAACTTGGATTCAATTAGGTGCGAATCCTCTGGATGGTCGGCTTCCCACATCTTATAAAATAGTTGCCTAGTAAAAGAGTTAGAGACAGGGGAAGTGTTTTCTATGATTTCTTTGGCTAGAGAGTGGGCTTTTTCATATGCATCTTCCACGACATAGTTTGCTAATCCTGAAGAAAGCAATTCCTCAGGATAAATCATTCTCCCTGTATAGACCCATTCTAGAGCCTTCGACATGCCTACTAGTCTCGGTAAAAAATAGCCACTTGTAGCTTCTGGACCGATTCCACGTTTTCCAAAAACAAATCCAACTTTCGATGTTTCAGAGAAGATCCGAATATCTGTCGGTAACAACATGGTCGCGCCAATCCCAACAGCCGCTCCGTTCACGGCAGCAATGACAGGTTTTTTGACTTTGTATACCTCTAAACTCACTCTTCCGCCAGTATCTCTAAATTCTTCCAAACTTTCTTCAGATGCAAACACGTCATCACCTGAAGATAAGTCCATTCCAGCACAGAAAGCCCTTCCTTGCGCAGTTAGAATAACGACCCGAACCGCATCGGATTGATCGGCTTCTTTATAGGCCTGGATCAACTCATGCATCATTTGTTCATTAAATGCATTGAGTGCATCCGGTCGATTCAATGAGATGGTTGCGATGGATTCCTCCACATTATATGTAATTGTATTAAACATGGACTGCCCACTTCTCCTTTGCTTTCATATATTCACCTTTCAACGTTTGAATAAGTGTAGATACGGGTTGCGTTTCCTTTACCACCGTCACACCATGTCCAGCAGACCAGATATCTCGCCATGCTTTAGGGTCAATCATGTGTCCGAGATCAACCGACTCTTTTTTCTTTAATGTGGACGGGTCAATATGATTGTTCTTCAAACTAGGTATTAGATAATTTGCATGAACTCCACTGAACGCATCCGTATAGAGAATATCCTCTGTTGTTGATTTGGTAAGCATTTCTTTGTACTCAGGAAATGCGATACTCTCTTGGGTTGCGATAAAGCGTGTCCCCATATAAACCAGGTCTGCTCCGAGTACTTGCGCCGCTAATATATCCTGCCCCGTAGAAATACCACCCGCCAAAATAAGTGTGCCACGCCAAAACTCTCTTACTGCTGAAACAAACGCAAATGGATTAATGATACCTGCATGACCACCCGCACCTGCACTTACAAGAATGAGGCCATCTACGCCGGACTCCGCAGCTTTTTGAGCATGCCTTAAATTCGCTACATCCGCAAACACTTTTCCACCGTATGATTGAACAACCTTAACTACTTTCCCTGGATGACCCAGTGAAGCAATGACTACGGGTGGTTGATATTTCTGAATCAACTCTAGATCTTCTTCTAATCTTCTATTGGTACGATGACAAATATAATTGACTGCCCAAGGTAGTTCGGAAAGCTCTTTTGAAAGCTGCTGCAACCATTCCTCACATTGATCTTTCGTTCGAGCATTTAATAAAGGAATCGATCCTATCAAGCCATTTCGACAGCTAGCAATTACTAATTCTGGACTAGATACGAGAAACATCGGCGCGACAATGACTGGCAATTCTAAACGAGCGTACATCATGCAACCTCCCTTGCTTTTTTGAAGTATGTTCGGTAAATCGATAACAGTATCTCAACGACCACTGCTGCAAAGCTGATTGGTACGATAATGTAGAGCGGATAGACTGGCAATAAATTCCCTGCAACTGGAATTGCCATCTGGTCCTGTATCCCTGATAAAGCAAAGAGGATGCTATAATACGTCAAAAATAAAAATACAACTAGTTCAATCACGTAAATGATGATGCGATTGATTTGTTGAAATCGCTTCGGTAACTTTTCCACCAGTTCACTGAGTCTTGGCAACACCCCAGACTGATAGGCAAATGCAAGAGTCGGAAAAATAGCTAAGGGCATCAAAAAGTATTGAACAATTTCATATGTTCCTTGAATTGGAATTTTAAATACATTGCGCATGGTTACATCTACAACAATCATAAGAACCATGGCGGCTATAGCAAAACTTGCTAAACTTATTCCAACAACACGGAACCAATGTGCGATTTTTTCAATAGTCTTCACTCAAATTCCTCCTATCGCATCTGACTCGGCAACCAAGTAACCAGTTGCGGAAATGCAATCAATAATCCAATGACAACAATGGTTGCCACTACGGCGAACACGGTAGATGTTTTGAACAATCGCTCGATAGGAATTCCCGTGACACCACCGACTGCATACACGCTGATTCCTACTGGTGGGGTCAACATCCCAAGAGTACAAACAACTGTCAACATAATACCAAACCATAATGGATCCGCATTTATCTGATCTAGAATTGGTGTGATGATTGGGACGGTCATTAAAATGACGGCTACTCCTTCGATGAACATAAATAAGAAGAAGTAGAAAACCATAATAATTGTGATAATTAAAAGTGGTGATTCCATGAGAGGTCCTAATAAATCGATAATTTTTCTTGGCACCAGTGACAATGAGATAAATCGGCCAAATAGGGAAGCACCTACTACGATAAACATTGCCATAGTTGTAACTTTAATCGTTTCAACGAAGGAAACTTTTAAAAATTTAAAAGATACCTTTCTTAATACAAGTGCTAATAGAAAAGCGATAAAAGCTCCTACAGCTCCCGCTTCGGTCGGAGTAAAGATCCCCATGTAAATTCCACCAAAAATCGCTGCCACGATAAATGTTCCGGCGAGGACAACTGTGACATATCGCATCACGGGAGTTTCTTCGTTGTTCTCATTTTGGATGGCGTTGGTCGCAAACTCTTTTCCATAGAGTTTTAAATAAACCACTGCTGTCCCAGCAAATACGAACATCATGAGAATCCCTGGTATCATGGCGGCCGTAAAGAGTTGTCCTATTGAAATTTGTGCCACCACACCGTATAAAATCAAGAATACACTTGGCGGAATAATCGCAGACAAAGATCCTGAGGCAGCTGCGAGTGAACCCGCTAAGTGTGGCGGATAGCCTCTTCGAATCAGCTCCGGCACCGCAATCTGCCCAAGAGCAGCAGAAGTAGCCGTTCCCGATCCAGATACACCGCCTAGAAGACCCCCGATGAATACGGTAAGAACCCCTAAAACGCCACCTCTTCCTTTTGATAACTTATACGCGAGATCATAGAGGTCTTTTACAATTCCAGCTTGCATAATAAACTGTGCCATGAGTATGTAGAGTGGAATTGTTGTTAATGAATAACTAGCGACACGGGCAAAGGGTTCACCTTGTAAAAAACCACTCATAATTGTCGTTCCACCGATGAGATAAATGCCAAGAATACCAACGAAAAACAATAATGAACTAATATACATACCTGTAGTTAAGAAATACAGAAAAATTAAAATGACGATAAACAACACAATATTTTCTGTCATACGCTGCCCCCTACGCCTAAAAAGAAGAATAGGGGCTATGGAGCCCCCAAACCTTCTTTTTTCTATTTAATATCCATTACTTCCTGAGGTACTTCTGCACCCGCTTCTACTAAGCTATCTCTCCAAAGGATGGCAATTTCTTTACCTGCATGTCCTTGTGATTCTAAGTTTTCAATCCAGTCTAACCATGTTTTTGTAATAGCTGCCTCTATGTGTACTCGAACGTCCTCTGGAACTTCTGAAAGGTGTTTAAATTCTCCACCTTTGTCGATATTACTTTGACGATTTTCTTCCGTCTCGTCTTTCGTCAACTGCGACCCTTCGACAATCAATCGCTCTGCATTGCTGCGGAAGATATCTTGCGTTTCAGGCGTTAGTTTTGCCCATGTTTCTTCTGTCATCGCTGTATGACCTACGAAATGTCCGAAGTTAGCCCCCTCAATGGTATGCTTGATTAATTCATCAAAACCGAAAGCTATCCAATCTGGAACGTTATAGAAGAAGCCATCTAAAGCATTTCTACTTAATGCATCGTATGCATCTGTAATCGGCATAGATTGTGAAGTAATCCCTAAATTCGTTGATAAGATTTCATGTACGCGTGAAGCGGTGCGCATGCGAACATCTCGACTAAAATCCCCTACCTCATCAAATGCTTTATTCGTCGTAGAAATCACATAAGGTTGTGTTGGTGAGTTTGCGAAAGCCACTAACCCTTTGTCCTCAAATTCGATTTGATAATAGGTTTTCCCATCTTTAATTTCCTGATCACTGTTCATCATCGCTTTCATGGCTTCAGCCGCAATCGTAGAATCCGACTCAAGAAGAGGAAGCATGACTACTTCTGTGTACGGGAAACGCTGTGGATCGTAAGGCGCCATGAGTGTCAAAGCTACATCGATTGTACCGTTCGTCAGTGCGTCATATTCTGTCCCGAGTCCTACAAGCTCCCCAGAGGTAAACGCATTGAAGCTTACTTTTCCGCCTGTCTCTTCATCCACAGAATCCATAAGTGGCTGGAAGAAACCTCGATGCCAAAAGTGTTTATCATTTACCCCTGAAGAAGCATTAAACGTGAGCGACTGTTGTTCTCCTGAAGCACTTCCATCGGCTGTTGCAGAAGATGATGAACCCCCTCCATCCCCACAAGCACCTAAAACTAGAGCAGACATTGCTACGACAGAAAGCCATTTTTTTGAAAGTTTCATCCCATTATCCCCTTTGAATTGTATTTACTTTCATTTGATAAAGTGTTTATGTTGTTTGATGTTCTCGTAAAACATTTTTAAGAACTTTGCCACTTGCATTTCGTGGTAATTCATCTAAGAAATCTATTTCTTCCGGAACCTTATACTTTGCAATATGATGACTACAGTAGGTTTTGACATCTTCTTCCGTGACGTTTTGATTACTCTTTAACACAACATATGCTTTTGGTACTTCTCCATAAATCGGATGAGGGACGCCTACTACCGCAGCTTCTAGAATTTCTGGAATTTGATAGAGTACTTCTTCTACTTCTACCGGATAGACATTTTCACCACCCCTAATGATCATGTCTTTCTTTCGGTCTACGATATAGAGAAGCCCGTCTTCATCGAACCTTCCTAAGTCTCCACTGTATAACCAACCATTGCGAATCGCCTGGTTCGTTGCTTCTTCATTTTTTAAGTACCCATTCATCAATTGCGGACCCTTCACAACAATTTCTCCTACCTGTCCAACAGGCAAGGATTCACCAAACTCATCGACTACTCTGACATCCGTTTGTGGCAGTACTTCTCCCACTGATCCAATCTTGTCTAATGCATAGTGATCTTTAAGCGTGGTAGCCGCTGGTGAATTTTCTGTTTGACCATACAAGTTCTGGACTTTTACGTTTGGATACATTTCTTTTACTTTCTTTACTAATTCATAAGGCATAGGTGCTGCACCATAAGTAAAGAGGCGAAGTTTTGGTAAATTCAACTCTTTCATGCGCGCATTATTCAATAGGATGCTGTACATGGCTGGGACCCCAAAGAAAATTGTGATATCTTCATTTTCTAGCGTATCCATTGCTGTATCTGGTGAAAATGCCTCTTCAATGACGATGGTTCCTCCGGCATAAATAACAGGGATACTAAACACGTGGCTAGCAGCACAATGAAACAATGGTGTCACCACTTGCATGCGATCCTCGGAGTTTAAGTTCATTGCTTCTCCCCAGATTTGAGCGGTCGCTTCTGTCGCTCCGGCACTTAACATGACTCCCTTAGGTCGCCCTGTCGTCCCAGACGTATAAAAGATGACATTTACATCTTTTGCTGTAAGCTCTACAGGTGTATAGACCAAAGAAGTATTATTTAAGACGTTTTCAAGAGATTCCTCTTCGCCGGTCTTTAACACTGTTTCGAACTGTTGAACAGAAGTAGGGATTTGCTTTAACGTTTCATCAAAACGAGTGTCATAGATAAAGTGTTTTGCTTCTGAATGCTCTAGAATGTATTGAATTTCTGGAGGAGCAAGTTTATGGTTGATTGGAAGAGCGGCAAATCCACCTAAATGTGCTGCATAATAAGAAACCAAAAAGAAGTCACTGTTAGGTAATAAGAAAGCGATTGGATCCCCTTTTTTTAACCCTTTGGATTGATAAAAAGCTGCTAATCGCTTTGCCTTTTCATAAAATTCTTGATAAGTTAGCTCTCTTCCATCAAACGATGTAATAACCTTGTCCCCTTGAGCTGCTGCATGCTTTGCTAATTGACCCGTAATAAACATGACTCTACCCCTTTACTTCAATAGTTTGATTAAATAATCTGCATACACTTGTTGAATTTCTTCAATCGATTTTTTTCCATCCTCTTTGTACCACTGTTGAATCCAGTTCATCGCACCGAGTAAAATCATCCGCACCATTCGAACATCCACTTTTTCAAATTCTCCCGCTTCAATCCCTCTTTCAATAATTTCATCAAAGAAGCGAGAGTAAATCGCACGTTTTTCAAACAAAGGTTGTAACTGGTCTTCCGCAAACGTTTTGTCTGGACGTATGATCATATTGAATGTTTCTTTTTCATTAATGGCGTAATCGATATGCAGCGCAATCATTTCTCGTAATCGTTCTTCGTAACTTTTATCGCTACTTACAACTTGTTGTATATCCTCATTGGCTCGTGACAGGACCAAAACGTGACATTGAAAAATGAGATCTTCCTTATTGCGGAAGTAATAATAAAGAGATCCTTTCGTCATAAGAAGCTCTGCAGCAATCTGTTCCATAGTCGCTCCTTTAGTACCTTGGCGATTCATTATGGCTATAGCAGAAAGAATGATATCTTCTTTCTTTTTCTTCACTTTCATCTCCGAGCGCTTCATAGCACACCCTCTTTTCTAAAGCTCCAGTTGTTTCGCAATGATGGTTTTCATAATTTCAGTCGTACCTGCATAAATACTTGCAACTGGAATATCTCGATACCTGCGAGCGATTTCATATTCTTCCATGTATCCGTATCCTCCATGTAATTGAAGACATTCAGCAGCGGTTCTTTTGGCCATTTCGCTTATCCACCATTTCGCCATAGAAACCTCTTTCACAATATCTTCTCCTTGAATATGTCTATGGGTTACAGAATTCAGATAATTTCTACCCAATTCTAATTCAGTTGCTATTTCGACTAACTTGAATTGCGTGTTCTGAAATTGACTGATGGACTTGCCAAATGCCTTTCGCTCTTTTACATAATTTCGCGTGATGTCAAACATGACCTCTGCTTCAATTTGGCACTGAATGGCGACTACTAGGCGCTCTTGTTGGAGATGCCCCATTAAATAATAAAATCCTTTGTTCTCCTCACCTAAAAGATTGCTAATTGGCACTTTCGCATCTTCAAAAATCAACTCTCCTGTATCCCCACTATGTATTCCCATCTTGTCGAGTTTTTTTCCTTTTTTGTATCCTTGTGTGCCTGTCTCAACAACTATGAGACTAATGCCTCGATGAGCAGGCTGAGCAGTAGGGTCCGTTTTACAAACAACAATAGCTAAGTCAGAATCAATTGCATTGGTGATAAAGGTCTTTTCTCCGTTTAGAATGTAGTAGTCTCCTTCTTTTCTTGCAGTGGTTTTAATGTTGGCAAGATCTGAACCTGCACCAGGTTCTGTCATAGCGATAGCAGTAATGAACTCTCCACTAATACACTTTGGAAGCCATCTATTCTTTTGTTCTTCGGTTCCCAACTCCACAATGTAAGGGCTTACAATTTCTGAATGAAGACAAACCCCACCAGCTAATCCTTGTCCCACCCGTTCAAGTTCTTCAATCATGATCATTGAGTAAGAAAAATCTAGCCCCAGCCCCCCATATTCCTCTTCAACCCAGGGAAGAAGAAATCCATTTTCCCCCAACTTCGTCCAAATCGATCTTGGAATTTGACGTTTTTCTTCCCACTCTTCATAGAATGGATAAGCTTCTTTTTCTAGCATTTTTCGTAATGACTTTCTGTATAATTCATGTTCGCTAGTGAATTGCAAACTCGTCAATGCTAACTCCCCCCATAATTGTTTAATAACATTTAATTTTCTGATAATTAAGTAAAGTATAAATCGCCTTAACTTCGAAGTAAAGAACTTTTTGAACAAAGTTCAAATTTTAAACTGAATTATAAATTATATATCAAATAGCAATTAGCTGAGCAATACCAATGACTGACTTTTGTTTAATAATTGAACAAATAAAAAAGACCAGCTATAACAGCCAGTCTGTTAATAGTTATTTACATAAATTAAGGACGTTCTTTACCGATTCAGCAGAACGATCAAGGGCTTCTTTTTCTGCATCTGTCAGCTCGAGCTCAATGATTTTTTCAATACCGTCGCCACCTAAAATCGTTGGAACACCGAGATAAATATCCGAATAGCCGTATTCACCTTCCAAATAAGCAATGGCTGGCAATACTCTCTTCTCATCTTTCAAAATAGCCTCTGCCATCTCTACTAAAGAAGCCGCTGGTGCATAATAGGCACTCCCGTTACCGAGCAAGGAGACGATCTCACCGCCACCTTTTCTCGTCCGTTCGACGATAGCTTCCATGCGATCAGGTGCAATCAAGTCACTCAGTGGAATTCCACCGGCATTCGAATAACGCGTCAATGGAACCATGTCATCCCCGTGGCCACCTAACACAAACCCTGTGATGTCTTTGGCAGAAATGTTTAGTTCTTGTGCGACAAACGTTGAGAACCGGGCAGTATCTAATACACCTGATTGGCCAATCACTCGATTTTTGGGGAAGCCTGTGGTTTGGTAACAAACATACGTCATGGCATCCACTGGATTACTCAAAATTAACACATAACTGTTCGGTGCATACGTCTTAATGTTATCAGAAACCGAACGCATGATGGACGCATTCGTCGCCACGAGGTCATCTCGACTCATGCCCGGTTTTCGCGCAATGCCTGCCGTGATGATGACAAGATCTGCATCTCGAATCGATTCGTAATCGGACGCGCCCGTAATATGCGTGCTAAATTTTTGGACAGGACCCGTCTCCAACATATCTAGCGCCTTGCCCTTTGTCGGGTTCTCTTGCTCTGGAATATCGACCAACACGACATCCCCTAGTTCTTTCTGCGCCAGCATAAATGCGGTGGTTGCTCCAGTAAATCCTGCTCCGATCACGGCTATTTTGGTACGTTGAAAAGCCATTGTAACGCCTCCTCTGTTTGTAATTAGAAACTACGTCTTCCTACTCATTGTAGACCTTTTGCTGTGTTTTCGCGAACGCAAAACGACCCACCCAAAGGGTGAGTCGTTAGCTGACGATGATACTTGACATCATGCCAATATAGGCACAGGCCACAGAGGCTACTCCGAACAAACCGCCTGCTGCGATGGGTGCTCGTTTGATAAACGCCGTCACGACCAGCCCGCCGAAGATAAACGCAAGGCCGCCGAAGAACAATACAGGAAGCCCTAGTTCAAAGCTTAGCGCCTCTCCTGTGATCAATGAACCCTCAAGGAATAACAGAGATAGCGCAGAAAGATTGCCCTCCATGACCATTGAACTTGGGGGTGCCTGATGACTGAAGAAGGCGGTCACCATGAAAATGGCAAACAAAATGACGGATTCTGCACGAACCCACGGAATCGGATTCAGTTTACGTGCGCTCAACCAGCGTTTCATAAAGAAACTATTGATCACAATATACGCAATCAAAGGAATCATAAGCAACTGTTTGATGAACAGACCTTGTCCGTACGACGTGCTTAGTCCAGTCACATAATTGGGTACGGTCAGGTCCATCAATAAGAACCCGCTGACCCCCATCGTGATAAAACAAATGAAGGCTACCGGGGAAAACCATTTTAGCCAGTTCAGCCAATTGGATGTCGTCGTGGCGAACCAGGCAATAACGAGAACCACGCCGACCCAGATGGCAGCGGCAAGCAGATGGAGAAAATCACCCACAAAGCCTCTCACTGGTGCAATGGAGCTGGCATGACTTGCCCAGGCGATGGTGCCAATCATAAACACGGTGAGTGCAAGATACGCCGCTTGAAAGAACCACTCGTTTCGGTGCTGGAATAGCGCATACAAAACAATTAGCAGCACGCCACCTAAGAGTGTGAAATCCCATGCGAGACCTGTGCGATACGATAGCACGACCATCTCAAATGCTTCCGTAAATGACAAACGCGGCATCAGTGCAAATGTAATTTGAAGAACCGGAATAAATGCTCCGACGACTACGCCCACTACACTGCCTGCAATGATCAATGGTGAGACGGAAAGGTTCGGTCGTTTGTTTTCCGGTAGAGCGAGAAGCAGAAAACTCCCTACAAGAACAGCAAGTCCAAGCGACAGAACTAACTGCCCCAGCATGACCAGTATTTCCATTATATTCTCTTACGTTTCGTGACCATCCATAGGCTAGCCGCAACAAGTACGATCACAAGCCCAACGATGACCCAAATAAGCGGAGACGAATCAGTATCTGTTTCTGTAGCAGTCGCCGCTACGACCGTCTCCTCAGAAGAATCCTCCGTCGCTTGTTCTGCAGGTTCTTCCACTTCTTCTGTACTCTCTGCATCTTCCGTCTCCTGTGCCTCTGTAGTTACAGGATCTTGTTCAGGAACGGCTACTGTAAATGCAAAAGTTCCGTTCAATGGATGTCCATCCTCACTAATGCTGTTCCAGTTCACTGTATACGCACCATTTTCTAAAGGAGCGGCAAGAGTACCTGTCAACACACCATCTGTAATAGAAAAGCTCTCGACCGAAATGGTCTCACCTTGTTCGTTTTGTAGATCGAACACACTCCCCTCTTCAATTTGACCTGAATACGTTAAGGTAATTTCAGATAATGATTCTGTAATCTCAGCACCGTTTTCCGGATTCGTTGTGCTTAAATCTGTGTGAGCGGATACCATCGTTGTGGTCAAGAAAAAGAAAAGACTCACAAGGATTAATTGAATGATTTTTTTCATAGATATTTCCTCCATTTCTATACTCAGTTTCAGTATAAAGGATGTGTGATGCAATTTTTATGAGACATATGGCTATTTAGAGAACGATGAAAACCGCGGATCGGATCATATTCCTTTTAGACAGATGATACGGGATATGTCATCATGAGAAGGAGGTGTTGATATGGCAAAGCGTAGAAAACATATGAATGTAGAGGGAATTTTGCTGAGTGGCGGTATCTTACTTCTGATCGGCTCACTTTTTTTGCCCATCCCGATTATTTTATTCGCCCAAGACGTGTTCTTTTATCAAGAAAATCAATTGGCGTTGATCCGGCATGAAGAAGCGTTCCGTGGACTCGCCGGAGCTATGGCAGGCCTTGGTGTTCTTTGTCTGGTCGCCTTGACCCTACTTATGTGGACTGACAAAAAGAGAAAACCGTTCCGGCTTACCTGGCTCTTTATCGGGATAGGGTTACTTAGCGTACCCGTCGCAATCTCTTCGATTTTCAGCTACACATCTATTGAGCCTACCCGCGTCACTCATCACGCATTTGGTCACGTGCAGGCTGAGCGTCTCCTGTTTGAAGAACTGACGCAAATGACTCGCCATTATCAACCGGACCCTTTACGAATCACAGCCATCACGTTCTCGACACCTACCCAAGACGTGACGATCCCTTATGATGCACAACACGGCCCTACCGTTCGTGCGATCCCTCGCATACTGGAGCAGTATCCTGTTGAGGTCGTAGAAGATGGATTCCCCAATTAATGCGTCCGAGAAACCTGACATAGTATAAGAAAAGTTGGAGGTTTTCATGGAAGAACTAATCATTTTACTCAAATACATATTTCTTGGAGCTTTACAAGGGTTTACAGAACCTATTCCAATTTCTTCTAGCGGCCATCTGGTGATTGCCCAAGAGCTGTTTGGTCTCGAAATTCGAGCAGACGACTTTACATTCGAGATTCTGATGAATTTCGCATCGCTTCTGGCGGTTCTACTGATTTACCGTAAGGACCTGATTCGTTTAGTGATGAACTCTCTATCTTACGTGCAACATCGCTCCGCTGAAGGAAAATCTGATTTTCAATTCGTTCTGTATCTCATCATTGCGACGATTCCTGCTGGGGTGATCGGATTATTGTTCGAAGATGTCATCGCAGAATTCTTTAAGTCTTCGAAAACAGTGGCTGTGGCTTTGATTGTCACCGGGATTGCGCTATTCTTTATCCGCAATCTAAAAGGAAGAAAGAATGACGGAGATCTGACCTGGAAAGATGCGTTGATTGTAGGCTTCGCACAGGCCATAGCGTTGATTCCAGGAATCAGTCGTTCAGGAGCAACGATTGTCGCCGCGATGGGACTTGGAATGAAACAAGAAACGGCGCTACGCTTCTCGTTCTTACTGTTCATCCCTATTAGTTTAGGTCTAATCATTGTCAAAATCCCAGACTTGGCTTTAGGGGATATGTGGTTACCGTATCTTCTTGCATTTCTTTTCTCCTTTGGATTCTCCTACTTCGCACTCAAATGGTTCATGAACATTATGGCGCGTGGGAATCTAATCTATTTCACGGTCTATTGTTTAGTCGTGGGATTTGGTTTCTTAATTTTTGGTTAACAAAAAGAGCTAAGGCTGCGGCCTTAGCTCTTTCTATTATTTCGTCTCTCGATGAAGTGTTACTTTTTTTAAACGAGGACAATACTTTTTCAGTTCAATTCTCTCTGGATTGTTCCGTTTGTTCTTCGTCGTAATGAAATTGCGGTCGCCTGTTTCTGTACAAGCAAGTGTACTATTCACACGCATCTCATTTCCTCCTATTGAATGATGGTCTCTGCTCCCGGTAAAGGAGCTGGGAAGCGGGACCACCCCATTTAGTTACTGTAAATCTTTTTTCCCCGGAATCGCATCAATCTGGAGCGACGCATAGGTATTACAGAATTTAAAGACCGTCTCTACTACCACCTTCGCACTGTATTCCATAAATGGTTGCATCGGCTCACGATTGTTTGGATGGTAGAACGTCGTCAAGAAATCGAGTAACAGGTCATTGACGATTTTAGTCGTCATGTAGGCCAACTCCCCATGACGAGCCTTTTCTTCTAACGTCTCACCTTTTAGAACAAATCCACGCTGTCGTTCTGCGACTTTTTGGAGTTCTGCTGGATCACTGACCATCGTCCGCAAATTGGACAGATACACCTTGAAACTTTCCGGTGTATAAAACGTCTCTTTATCGATGCTTTGGAAGAAAAAATTATTCATTCCATTTGTATGATTGATATAAAACGCGACGTTTTGAAGTAAAGAATCTAAATACGCTTCATCAGACTCTACTTTTCCTCGCTTTTCAACGAGTATCTTTTGAATTCCTTCAAGGAGTGCCTCTTTCTCCCATTTCGGCTGTTTCGTCACTGCATTGATCACGCCAGCTGTCTGCTTTGTAAGTAATTCCATTGACATGTGCCCTACACTCCTTATAGTTTCTGACAATTTCGATAAGTCCAGTTTAACATAAAGCGGAAGCTCCTGCAGACGGTTTAAAAAATAGCCCAGTAAACTAGATGAAAGAAGACTGGAGCCGTATATGTTAGGCTATCCACTTTGTTAATCGTCTTACTTTCAACAACTTGACCGTCAACCGTTTCTCGTAAGAAGAAGTTTCGCTTCAGCGCAGACATCACAGCTGTACCAAAGAATCCTGTAGCTCCTATCAAGAAGCCGGCAAAGATACTAAACTGTAAGGACATAGGTGTAATCCACGGTGCAATCAGTACCGCCAAAATAGTGGTTCCGACAATCCCTGCGAATACCCCTTCCCATGTCAGATCCGGATTCGCAACAGGTAACACTTTATGTCTTCCAAAGTTTTTCGACACCACATATTGAATCACGTCATTGGCCTGCGTCAATGGAATCAAAAATAACACCATCAAAGCGCCGTATTCAGTCGCAATCCCTACATCGTGCCTTGTGATCTCTGGCATTTTCGCAAATAGCGCTAAGTGGCTTAAACCGAAGACGAGAAGCATGAGTCCCCACTGAGTCATACTAACCGATTTTAAAAACCCAGCACTGCTTTTTTGGAATAGACGGGCGAGCGGCAAAAATAAAAAGACATAAATCGGAATAAACACAATAAACATGCCGTACCAACCGACATAAATCCAATAAAAATTAATAGGAATCGCTAAATACGCCCAGATAAATAGCCTGCGATCTTGTTTACGAGTTTCCAACATAGAGAAGTATTCTCGAAGAGCCAAGAAACAAAGCACCATTAACGAGACTAATGAGACGTTCGGATGCACTAGGAAGGACAAACCAAAGATGGTTGCCATACCCCACCATAGTCTTGTTCGAATCACTAATTCTTCATATTTGTTGCGGCCCTTATTTTTCCTCTTCTGAAAATATGTTATAACTGAAACAAGAAGACTGACGATGATCAATACAATAAAGACGACGTATACAACATAAAACGTGGAATTCATAAAATAGTCTACATTCACATTCCCACACCCCTGGACTCATACATAAGGAGAGGATCCCCTTTGAATGAACGATTTATTTATATTTTATTAACGGATACAGGGACGGTCTTTACAAAGACCATCAAAACCTATACAAAAGCCCCTTACAACCATTCGTCTCTCTCTTTAGACAAGGACTTGATTCAATTATATAGCTTCGGACGTAAAAAACCCAACAACCCTTTTAAAGCAGGATTTGTTCAAGAAGACGTTTTAAACGGGACCTATAAGAAATACCCGAAGACGACTTGTGCCATTTATGAGATACAAGTGAGTCCCAGGCAGTATCAAAAAATCGAGCGGATGATCGCTTTGTTTCAAAAGAATAACAAGAAGACCATCTATAATTTACTTGGTGTTTTCGGAGTAGCAGTAAAAGCCCCTTTTGAGCCACAAGGATCTTATTTCTGTTCCCAGTTTGTTGCTGAAATCTTGCACCGGGCGGGCATTCGTTTTTGGCCCAAACTTCCTTCCCTAGTTGAACCTGATGATTTCCGGCGCGAGTTAGAACCTCATCTCATCTATGAAGGGGTACTTGCCGACTACGTTCAACTTCGCCGCACATAAAAAAAGAGCTATCTTTGTTCAAAGAACAAGATACGCTCTTTTAAAATGCTTACTACAAGAAGTCCCGTGAGCTTGATTCCTTTTGATTGAATCCACAACTGTTGAAATGTTTCCACCATAATTTTCTCTTTCATCTCATCTGTAAAAGGTCGCCTGCATAAGATGTTCCATATGGTTCTGGAATACTTTTCATAGATTTCATCTAGTAAGTGACGATTTTTATAGATAGTAAATTCATTTTCCTCACTTTTCATCTCCACCACACTAACCACCGTTCTAAAACTAAGTACTTACTACCTACCTTTGGCACGATTCCTTGAAACAGATTCATCATATATAAAAGAAATTTATTTTTCATTTCGAAATACTTTTTAGGAAAACTGATAAATGACATTAACTCTCCTAATAAGTTATCCGATAAGTTCTATAAGAATAGCTGTCTCGTAGAAGCAGGAATTAATTTTCCAATCTATAGTTTTCAAATTACCGAAATGGTATACTATTCTAAATAGTTTAACTAGTATGGATGTGAATACTTATGTCACCTGTTCATTCACACGCACAGATTTTAGATGCGTGGTCCCTTGTTCACTCAGATACCAAAAAAGCAGCTCGTCTCGTTCACCAAATTCTCAATTCTTTTGGTGAAGAAGTACCAGCCCTTTTAAAAGCGCAAGCGGAAATCACGCTTGCTTATTGCTATGCCCATGAAGGCAAAAATGTAGAGGCTTTAAATCTCGCAAAACAAGCTTTTGAAGTGGTCAAACAGCATGAAGTAATCGAGTGGCATGTAAATGCAAATCGAGTGATCGGCTACGTTTATTCGAGTTTGGGAGATTTAAAGAAATCAAGTGATGCCTTTGAAGAAGGCCTAGCTCTAATGAAGCAGCATCATTTACCTATCGACCCCCATTATCTAAACAATCTGGGGTTTATTTATTATGAACTTGGTGAGTATGAACAAGCACACCAGCAGTTAAAAGAAGCACTCGTAGTTGCTAAAGAGCAACACCACGATATCATTCCGCTTCTACTCTCAAACATTGCGGACTTGTACTTGTTGTTTGGTAATGTCGAAAAAGCAGAATCTTACAATCAGCAAGCTTTTGAACTTTTAAAGAACCAAAAAGATGATCGGAATTCCCTTGCCCATTGCCATAGTATTTTTGGATTGATTTCTAAAGCTAAGCGTGAATATGAAGAAGCTTATAATTCGTTTATAGTAGCCTTAGATATTTATAAACAGCAAGAAGCACGTTACGCAGAAGCCACCATCCTAATTGATTTAGGTGGTCTGTCTGCAGAGCAAAAGAAATTCTCCGTCGCCATAAACTATTATCAAGATGCTCTGGATATTGCTGATGAACTAGGGGCAACTCTTTTACAGCAGGAAATTCTGAAAAAGATTTCAGATGCTTATTCTGAAATTCACTATTTTAAAGAAGCTTTCAACTATTTACTGCGGTTTAACGATATCACTGAGCAAATTCGGACTAAAGAAGTACAAGATCAAATCTCTCGACACCTCACTCAAGCTCATGTAGAACAGCTACAAAAGGATGCAGAAATCGAGCGTTTAAAATTGAAGCAGGAATCGGAGGAAGCTTCCATTCGTGCCCAAGTTCTAGAAGATTCCTATCAGGATTTAAAGACTGTCAGTGAGATTGGCAGACGAATCATAGCTAATCAAGAAAATGCGGAAGTGATGTATTCGGTTTATTTAGATTTAAACCGCCTTATGGACGCTCATGTCTTTGGTTTATGTCTATACAACAAAGAAAAAGAAGAAGTCGAGTATCGCGCTTTCGTAGAACAGGGAACACTGCTCCAACTTGAAAATAAAAGTATTCATGATCCTGCCAGTCTCTCAGTTCGTTGTATACGAGACCATGAAGAAATTCATATCACGAAAGCCATCGTGGACCAAGATTACACACCTCGTGAATCCGGGTATCCTGATGCCAATCCTAAATCGTTGCACTTCTTACCTCTTAGCATGAATGATGAAATTATTGGAGCCATGACGGTTCAAAGCTATGAAGCGAATGCTTTTAGTGAACGACAACTGGAGATGCTCCGCCTGCTCGCACTATATATATCTATTGCCATGAGCAACATTTTAAAATCGGAGCAACTCCAACTTCAAACTCGGAAGCTCGAGCAACTTGCTAAGACAGATCCGTTAACGGGCCTTTATAATATGCGTCACATGAAGTTGCTATTGGCTCAATCGATGGAGTCGTATCACAAATCAAAGAATTCTTTCTCAATTTTAGTCATTGACCTAGATCATTTTAAAGAAATCAATGATTCATACGGACATAGTTGTGGTGACTTTGTCTTACAAGCACTCAGTGAACATTTCCAAAAGTTTGTTCGTTCTTCTGATGCCATTGCTCGATGGGGAGGAGAAGAATTTCTCATGCTTCTAGGAGACACGACTTTAGAGGGTGCCCGTCTAATCGGAGAGAGACTTCGCCTTTCCATTGATGAGCTAGAAGTCTCCTACAATACAATCCCTGTTCATGTCACAGCGACGATTGGGGTCGCGACGTATTCTGCAAAAGATTGGCATGTGGATGAGTTGATAGAACGAGCTGATAAGGCACTTTATATCGGAAAAGAAGCGGGACGAAACCAAGTCGTAACATTTGGAAGTGAATAACAAAAAGCGTTCCCCCATGAATTTGGAGGAACGCTATTTTTATGGAAGGCGATTGCCTGCTGCTTGATAGATGGCATACCAATCTTTGCGGGAGAGGGTGATGTCAGCTCCTGCTGCAATGTCCGCTACTCGTTGCGACTTTGTGGAGCCCACTACAACTTCCATTTTCGAGGGATGACGCAAAATCCAAGCAGCTACAATAGCTGCTTTAGTCACGCCGTAATGATCGGCTAACTGTTGTAATACGGTATTCAATTCAGGATACCGTGGGTGATCCAAATAGACTCCTTCGAAAAAACCAAATTGGAATGGGGACCACGCTTGAACCCTAATGTCATGCCGTTGACAGTAGGTCAGTACGCCCCCATCTCGGTCGATAGAGCCAGTAAACTCTGTGTTTGCTTGGATTCCAGTAGACAATAAAGAAGCATGGGCTGGACTGAACTGAAGCTGATTTAAGATGATTGGCTGATGTACGGCTTCTTGTAACCACTCGAGTTGATAACGATTAAAGTTGCTGACACCAAAAGCTTTTACTTTTCCGGAACCCGCTAGGTGATCAAACACTTCTGCCACTTCTTCTACTTCCATCAAAGCGTCCGGTCTGTGTAGCATAAAAACATCCACATAGTCGGTCTGGAGACGGCGCAAGCTTTCGTCAACGGATTTTAGAAGATGCTCTTTTGAGCTATCATAGAATCCACTACGAATGGAAGCTTTAGTTTGAAGGACTACTTGCTCGCGTAAAGATGGTGTTTCAGCTAACACTCGACCAAATTGGGATTCACATTCGCCCTTTGCATAAATATCGGCGTGGTCAAACGCATGAATTCCGAGTGATAGTGCCTGGTCTATCCATTCTGCTACTGCTTTGTCGGAAAGTTCATTAATTCGCATACACCCCATCACAAAAGGGGACTTGGTTGCTGTCATTCTGTTCCTCTCCTTTCCAAAATAAAAAACGCTACTCTTTTCCACTTAGGAAAAGAATAGCGCATTGTCACAGAATATCCAACCAGATTTTGATAGCTGTTGCTAAAATCAATCCAGCTAAGATCCACTGTAGGTACTTCGTATTCATTTTCTGACCCACTTTTGCTCCAAGTGGCGCAGCTAAAATACTTGCTACGATCATGACCGCAGCCGGACCATACAGTATCTGATCCGTAGCAATCTTACCGATCGTCGATCCGATTGAAGAAATGAATGTAATCGCTAACGATGTAGCAATAGTCATTCGAGTCGGAATTTTAAGTACAACGAGCATGATAGGAACAAGGATGAACGCTCCTGCTGCGCCTACAATACCTGCTGCAATACCTACAACAAATGCAAGGCCAGCAGCTAGCCATTTATTGAAGACCACTTCTTCAATTGGCCGATCATCTAGATTCTTTTTCGGTAAAAACATCATGATGATGGCTAGAGTCGCCAAGACCGCATAAACGATATTAATCGCACTCTCTGAGATTAAGGTGGATCCGTAACCCCCGATAAAGCTACCGATTAAAATAGCTCCACCCATATAGGTAATCAATGTTTTATTCAAATAACCGCTCTTCCGGTATGCCCACACTCCTGCGATAGTTGCAAAGAATACTTGAATCGCACTGATTCCCGATACTTCGTGAGCAGAAAATGCCATATAGCCAAGCATTGGTGGAATATAGAGGAACATCGGATACTTGATAATCGAGCCGCCAATACCTACCATTCCTGAAATAAACGATCCTACAAAGCCTATTAAAAAGATGACAACGATGAAATCAAAGCTCATCTTACTACCTTCTTTCTACAGTAAATATACCCATAAGGGTATACTATTGTGTATGCAACGAAAAGTCAACCTATGCAATTCAAAACTCAAAAAATCTACTACTACTCATAAAAAGGACTGCTTGAAAATCAAGCAGTCCCTTCAATAGTTATTCTTCTTTATTGAACCAAAGTTCCTCTTGATCTTCGACATCGCCGTTGTAGTTAATGAGGATTTCCTCGCCAGCTGCAATATCTGTATACGCAAAGAAATCAAACGTCTGGTTATCAAAATTGATTTCATATGTGGCATTTGGTGTATACGAATGGTTGAATAGCATTCCGTACCCTAGCAAGATGGCAGAACGGCCAATCCCGTATTCAAAAGCATAATCTGCAAGATGTGTCTTCTCAATGTACTGATGCTCTTCATTTGGATAGGCTAGCACGGGTGCTTGGTGTAGCAAAGTGCCTTTTTTGATTGCTTCTTTGGCAAAAACGCCTCTATTGAATTCTCCCTCTCCGAGAGGAGACCATTTAATTTCAATCATATGTGTACCTGCTTTTCCTAGATTTGTCTTCCTTACTGTAACACGTTCTGGAAAGAACGTCTAAATTCCGTGCCATTTGGGTAAAGATGTGTATATCTATAGAGGAGTGAATTTCATGGTCCCAACATTTAAACTATTACGTGACCGCTCTAAGGAGTTAGCAGCAGCGTCCACCACTAATCAAGTGAAAGGCCGTGCTTACCGCGAAGCTCTTCAACAACAGCTTGTTCAAGGTGCAAAGAACTATTCTACCGCTGCATCAGACCGTGAAGCAGTAGAGGAACTTGTTGATTTAATTGAAGTAGTACATGCACTCCTTCCTGCCCACAACATGACCTATGAAGAGTTGGAGATGGTGCGGCGCCGTAAAAAGGAAGATCAAGGTGGCTATACAAATGGTACAGCTGTAAACCTTACAAAAGATGCCTGATCTAAAGACTTCATGACACGTATGCGTCATGAAGTTTTCTTTAGTTAAAGCTGTCACAAATCGCTCATATCCCTTTCCAAATCGAAGACCTCTCATGCGATAGTCCTCTTCAAAACCCGTATAATAAAGGCAAGAGGTGAAGCCAATGAAAACGCTACAGGCGTGGGCCTTACAATATCGAACGACCCTAATTTTTCTTTTTTCCATCAACCTAATTTTAGCTTTTGCGATGATCGGGCAAAGCTACGCTATAGTCCAGACGGTGGACGGAGTCTTCATTCAACAGGAGTCTTTTAATACCGTAGTTCCCTACTTAGCTCTGCTTGCAGGGTTTTTAATAGTTCGTTCACTTATGAACTACAGCAACGCACGTGTGGGTCTCCGGTTGTCTAAGCGCGTCCGTCAATCGATGCGCACACAGCTTCTCGAGAAATGGAGTAAGCAACCTATTGAACAAACAGGTAGTCAGCAAACCGGAGAACGCATTACCACTTTGATTGATTGGGTAGACCAAGTCGATCCGTATTTTCGCGAATATGTCCCTCAAGTTATTAAGACAATACTCGTTCCTTTTACCATCCTGATTGCGGTATTCATTGTAAATCCAGCCAGTGGGTGGATCATGCTGATTACAGCACCTTTCATTCCACTATCCTATATTTTAGTCGGCGTGAAGACGCAGCAAAAATCAGAACGCCAATTGGCCGAACTGTCCTTGTTTTCTGGTAAATTCTTAGACATCTTACAAGGGCTTCAAACACTAAAGCTGTTTGGAAGAGGTAAAGAACAGAGTGCCGTTTTAAAAGAGAGCAATGATGGCTTTCAAAAGACGACACTCTCTATCTTAAAGATCGCATTTGCTTCTTCTTTCTTTATTGAACTAATCATCACATTAGGAATTGGATTGCTTGCTCTTGAAATCGGATTTAAGATGCTGGTGTTTGAGACGCTAACGTTTGCACCTGCATTTTTCGTACTTGCTATGGCGCCGGAGTATTACAATTCCTTAAAAGAACTAGGAGCAGCATTCCATACAGGACGAGGGAGTCTGGCTGCAGCCGAGCAACTCGAACGCGAATTTACAAAGTCAGAAAAACCGGTCCGTTGGGGAACAACCCCTATCACAGGGCCAATTCGTCTAGATATAAACAATCTACAATTTTCTTATGATGATCGATTCCTACTGTCTGTCGATTCTTTGACCGTACACGCTAAGGAGCACTTGGTCATTATTGGTCCTTCAGGACAAGGAAAGACGACTTTGCTTAACCTGTTAGCTGGTGCATTCGAAAAGGATGACGGAATAATTCAGATCAATGGTCTTTCTAGAGACCAAATCGATGCAACGAGCTGGTGGTCTCAAACCTCTTATATTTCGCAACACCCTTATCTGTTTGCAGGAACCATACGCGAGAATATTCAAATGGGCTTCCATGCCTCAGACGAAGCGCTGCATCAAGCACTTAAAGATGCCGGACTCGACCAACTAGTCTCTTCTTTACCTAATGGACTTGAAACTTCTATTGGAGAAGGTGGACGGGGATTGTCTGGAGGAGAAAAACAGCGTATTGCGTTAGCACGTTGTTTCGTTAAACAACCTACACTCGTCTTCTTTGATGAACCAACAGTAGGTTTAGATGTAAAGACCGAACGTATTTTGTCTGAGTCGATTGACCGGTTAGCTAAAGAAGCGACTGTAGTCACAATCGCTCACCGCTTACCGACCATTAAAAAAGCCAATCGACTGGTCGTGTTGGAACGAGGTCGTGTCACAGCCTTTGGGACACCGTCGACCGTTTTAGAAACTAGCTCGTACTACGCCGGACTCATGCAAGGAGGTGCCGGAAATGAGACTACTCGTTAATTTGATACTTGAAGAACGAAAAGAAGCGCTGCTAGCTGTAGGACTAGGAGCCGTAAGTGGATTGACGGCCGTTGCGCTGTTTGCACAAAGTGGGTATATGATTTCAAAAGCAGCCCTTGCCCCACCGTTCTATACAATTTTAATTTTGACTGCTTTTTTAAAATTGTTTGGAGCGGTAAAATCGTCCAGTAAATATTTTGAACGGTTAATTTCTCACCGTGTAACGTTTTCTGCTCTAAGTCGAATCCGACAGTATTTTTTCGAGCGACTCGATCCTTTGGTACCACAAGTCTTCACCAAGTATCGTAGCGGTGACTTATTAACCCGGTTTGTGGGTGACGTTGAAGTGTTGCAAAACTTCTTCCTGCGAGTGCTCTACCCACCGCTTGTTACAGCTCTGGTTTTTCTAGCCACAGTATTCTTTACGGTATTCTTTTCTGTTTGGCTCTCTCTAGCGCTAGTCATCGGATTTATACTCGTCGCTGTAGTGGTGCCGGCAGCATCTGCTCGAAGTCTACAAAAGCACAATGTGCTATCAAAACGGGCTCACCTAGCCACAGAATCCGTTGAATACTTGAATGGCTACCGAGACTTGCTGCTACACAATCAATTAGAAGAACAACAAAATCGGCTGGAGGAAGCTCAGCATTCTTATATTAATGAGCAAGTAGCCGTTGGTAAGACCCAGCTTTGGAGCCAAACTTTAAATGCAACGGTTGCTTCCTTCACGGCCTTGGTCATGTTGGGGATTGGAGCGTATATGGTGTCTGCAGGTCAGTTGGATGGTCTATTTCTTGCTATGCTGACTCTCGTGGCGCTAACATCCTTTGAAACCGCAGTGCCTTTAGCTGGGCTACCAGGTCATCTGCATGAAAGCCGCCAAGCACTGGATCGTTTAACGACTCAAATGGAGCAGCCGCTCCCGGTCTTGGATCAGGAACTGATTCCTGCCGCTCAGTACGCTATAGAACTTTCTGATGTATCCTACCAGTACCCTGATACCATCCGCCCTACTCTTGATTCAATCAAACTCCGTATTCCTGCTGGAGAGAAGTGGGCCATTGTCGGTGCAAGCGGTTCAGGAAAATCAACGCTTCTGCAGTTGCTTGCTGCTATGGCGTATCCGTCATCTGGAGAGGTGCTCTATAATACTCAAACAACGAAGCAGTTGATTCCAGAGACCGTATGGAAACAACTAGGTGTGCAACTTCAAGGCAGCCATTTCTTCTATGGAACGATTCGAGACAACCTAGTGATTGCGAAGCCGAATGCTTCTGACAAAGAATTACTACACGCGTTAGAACAAGCGCAATTCACTAGTGAACTGGATGCAATCGTCTATGAAAGAGGCGATAATTTATCGGGTGGAGAAAAACAACGACTTGCTTTAGCTCGTTTGTTTTTACTTGATGTTCCTGTATGGTTACTCGACGAACCGTTCACGAGCCTAGATTACGCAATCGAACAGCGGCTACTATATGCCTTACAACAACACATAAAAGACGGCACAGTAGTTTTAGTCAGTCATAAACTGAGTGGGCTAGAGAACATGGATGGCATTGTTGTAATGGACCACGGAAAACTAGTCGAATTCGGTTCATTCACTCAACTTATAGAAAATAGAGCTGCTTTTTACGAGATGTATCAAATCGAAAAATCTCTCATAGAATGACAACAAGCTGCCCCTCATTTTGAGGAGCAGCTTTCTTCATCCAAATAATTGGTCTACAAGATCAGCAGGTGCTAATGGGCGACTGAAATAATAGCCTTGGAATACATCACAGCCAAGCTCTCTTAGTTCGTGAACTTGCTTAGGTGTCTCAACCCCTTCAGCAATAACAGTCATATCTAAGTGATGCCCCAGTGAAATAATCGTAGCGATAATGGCACGCCCTTCTTTAGTATGCAGTTTATCTGTAAATGCTTTATCGATTTTAATATGATCAATGGAGAACGTCTGCAAATATTTAAGGGAACTGTAGCCTGTACCAAAGTCGTCCATTGCGATTCGAACACCTAGTTCCTTAATTTGCTGCAAGATATCAGCAGCAATATCTTCTTGCATAGCTATTGTCTCTGTAATCTCAAGCATTAAGCAACGAGGGCCAAGTCCTGTTTTCTTTAATATCTCTTTAATTGTCCCCAATAGGTCCACCTGATAAAACTGTCTAAGAGACATATTGACTGCCATAGGGGTAGCCGGGAATCCTTGATCTTGCCAGGCCTTATTTTGCCGACAAGCCTCTTCGATGACCCATTCTCCGATTGGAACTATGAGGCCCGTCTCTTCGGCCAATGGTATAAACGCTGCAGGTGGCACCATACCGAGTTCTGGACTATTCCAGCGAATCAAAGCTTCTATTCCGTGGATTTTTCCGTATTCAGCATGATATTGTGGCTGGTAATGCAAAACGAATTCTTTGTTTTCAAGAGCCTTATGAAGTAAAGTCTCCATCCGCAAATCCGTTTTGGCAAGACCTTCGATATTGGTTGTGTAAAGTTGAAACGTATTTCTTCCATGCTTTTTAGCATGGTACATCGCATAATCTGCTGCTCGGATGAGGGTTTTCTCATCACGCCCATGCCGTGGATACAGGCTGATCCCGACACTTGCCGTTAAGATTGTACTGAAGCCGTCTATATCATAGGGTTTACTAAGGGCAGACGTGACCTCGACTGCCAATAGCTTAGTCGCCAACTCCGATAAACCCGGTGTTAATACCGCAAACTCATCCCCACCATATCGATACACAGTTCCTTTTGTACCCACCGCGCTTTGAAGACGCTCAGCGAATGAAGTTATCAATCGATCTCCTGCTTCATGACCTAGGTTGTAGTTAATAAACTTGAATCGGTCTAAATCTACTATCCAAAGACTGAGTTCTTTTTCATTCTCTTCTTTCAACCATTTCTTTAATTCTTCATTGAAGAGACGCTGATTTCCAAGACCCGTCAAATTATCATGATAGGCCATATAATGCATCATCTCGTCATGATTCTTTCGAATGGTAATATCTTTCCCGATGCAGTGAATAGATGTCAATTCACCTTTAACGAACGCTGGAATCAGAGTGATATGTAGTGCAATAGTTTCTCCTTGAGCATTTACCACTCTTGTCTCGTATTGGTAAGGTTGACCTTTTAAGACTTATTGGAAGTGATACCATGTGAGTTCCTGTAAATCTTCTTCAATATAAGGAAGAAATGGCTCACCAATTAATTCTTCTTGATTGACACCTAGAATTTCCTCCGTTGCCTTATTAAATGCCAAAAATCTACCTTCTAAATCATACGTAATGACAGGGTCTGCATTGTACTCAAATAGAGCTCGATAACTCTCTTCGCTATCTTTAAGTTTTTCTTCCATTTCAATTCGCTCGGATACATCTTGAGCTGTACCAATCACGCCTGTTACTTCGCCATTATAAATGATGGGTACTGCTGTAACTTCTACGGGGAAAGGAGTACCTGATTTGTCTTTGATGCGAATTTGAAAGCTTTGCACACTTCCCTTTAGAACTTCTTTAAAATGTTGATGCGCTTTCTCTACATCTTCAAGGGTCAGTACTTCTTGGTAATCCACTTTGATAATCTCATCCCGTTCATACCCAAGGCGTGCAAGCCCTGCATCATTAAAATTCGTAAACATCCCTTGTTGATTAATGGTATAAACGATATTCGGATTGTACTTGAAAAGTGATTCAAATTCTGAAGAGGTGATTCGCAGTTTCTCTTTGGTCTCTATATAATCTGTCGCATCTGTTAACGTTACTATGAAACAGCTCTTTCCATCCTTTGTTTGAAAGTCCTGTAAGCATATACGAAGCGCTCTGCCAGACAACTGACTTTGAAAAGTCTCTTCCCATGTGCAGTTATGCAATTCCGAATCTGACAGCCCCAACAACTCTTGTGCTTTGCTATTTGCAAACAAAAATTGATCTGGAAGTCCAGTAGCTGTGCTTGATAATAAGCAAAGCGGTTCGGGCAACTGATTCAAAAGCTGTTGGTAATCTTCTAACAGCCACGAAGCCTGATCTAGTTTTTGAGAATGTGATGAGTTCACTTTGTACCCTCCCTTCATCCTACCAGTATTCCAAGTACTCCATTTTCTTCATTCTATACTAGTGTACGTTGCTTGAATAGAAAAAAAGGACCGTTCTTTTCAGTCCTCTTTTACAGGGTTATAGCACAACGGGTGCCTGATAGACACAGAAACTCGACTTGTCATCTGCTTTCGTCGAATACATCGCCTCATCAGCAAATCGAATCAATTCCTTTTGGTCTAAAGTATGATCCGGATATACCGAAATTCCAATGTCCACTTTGAATGCAATTTCATGAGCACCGATGAAGCATGGCTGTTCAAAAATTTGTACAATACGGTCCGCCACACGAATAGCGTCTCGCTCGTCTTCCAGTTCAGGGAGCACAATAGCAAATTCGTCTCCACCAAGTCGAGCCACTGTATCTACAGAACGCACCGATTGCTCAAGTCGCCGTGCTAGACGAACGATGACTTCATCACCCACTTCATGCCCATACGTATCATTGATCGCCTTAAAGTTTCGGCCATCAATGAGGATAAGGCCTACGCGTTCATTATGACGAGAGGCATGTTTCAGGGCCATATCTAACCGGTCTTCAAACAACCGACGATTTGGCAGTCCAGACAAGTAATCGTGGAATGCCATTTTAGCCAATTTTTCACGGTATTCGATCCGTTCAGAAATATCACGTGCTGAAGTGACTACTTGAACGACTTGACCATCCTTTATCACAGGGGTTGCAATGATTTCCATCCAAATAAAATGACCGTCTGCATGTAGATGTTTTGTTTCTACAGTAAGAGGTTTCCCGGTCTGCAGAATCTCTGCAAACTTTGAAACAACAGTAGCCCGATCTTCTTCACAAAGAAACTCGCTAAAGTTTTTTCCTAAATATGAGGAAGGCGTAAAGCCAACAATCACTTCACTTGAAGGCGATACATATTCAATAATGCCATCTGTGTTGATCAGCTTGATAACATCCAATGAGTTTTCTGCAATCAAGCGGTACCGCTCTTCGTTTTCTCTTAGCTTCTGCTCTAGTTGATAGTTCTCGGTAATATCTTTAACGATGGCTAAAATATAGGCACAGTCTCCTTCTTCGTTCGAAACTGGATATAGGGTCGTATCTCCAATAAACTTAAGCGTCGGATTTGCAAGTTCATGTATAAACTTTACGGGTTCTTTTGAAGTGACTACTTGAAGGTATTGGGAAGATAACAGGTCTGCTTCCTCCTCGTTTGAAATGACCTCGTGAAGGGTTCTGTTCATAACAGATTCATCAAACTGCAACACTTCTTTTACGGCTTGATTAATATAATGATATGAAAGCCCCTTTTTTTCCACTTTCATTAAAAATACCAAGTCATCGACATAATCAAATAAGCGTATCATTTTTAACCCTTCAGACAGATACGAATCGAAGAATGTTTGCATAACCTTTCCCCTTCTCCCAAAAAACACTAATTGGTTTGATTATATACTATTTACCCTCAAAACATCGAATTTTATCGTGCAATATTGAGCACTTTGTGACAATTAGTATCACATATATGATAAATCTTCTACATTTATGTCAGGTTTAGATTGGAAAAATGAAGTTTAGTTACTCTTTTGCAAATGTTTTAACCAGTCCGCAGTACCTTCTCCAAATAAGGGGTGCTGTTCTAAATACGCTTTTGCTTCTTGATCATAAGGATTTTCATTTAAACGTTTCAAAATACGAAGTTCTTCTTGTGCGATTAGTGCATGGATGGCATCTGCGTTAGAGCTATCCAGCGCTTCTAACATAGTAATAGCGGTCTCTAAACTTCCTTTACCGGCCTCTAGTAGTGCTCGCTCTTTGATAAAGTAGCTTGCGGGTCGTGTAATATCCAACGACTCGACTTCAGCTAATAAGAGCGCAGCATCATCAAAAGCCAACTCTTCTTTTGAATGCTGATAAAAATGATCCAATGCTTGGATATACATAGGTAAGTAGAGCGTCTCCTCTAAAAGTTCTATGGATTCATCCCAACCCGAAAAATGGTGACTGGTTGCTTCTAGACGATGCTCTGCACTAATAGCAATTTGTTTCTGGTATTCTTCAATAATTACTGTCTGAATAGAATCATTTTCAGATAGACCATAGAGTTTGCGAAAATCTGCTTCTAAAACTTCCGGGTCTTCTTCAAGGAGCCAGTCTTGAAGTTGATCAACTCCTGCTTTGCGAGTCAATTCTGTCACAAGAAGTTGCCCATATGTATAGATATTGACTCCGTCCACTTCTGTCGTCAGTCGGTTGCTGCTTCGATGGACTTCTTCTAGAGGGAGATCACGGTAAGCATCAAAAGGACCTAATGGTAACGTTCCCGTCATCATCTCTGCAAACCCCTCTTCAAGCCAAAGTGGCAGTGTTAGACCTTTTCCCGTCTGCTGTTTCTGAAACTGATGGACTCGGTAATGGGTGTATTCGTGAATGAGTACCTCTTCCCAATAAGTCTGATTATCATGCACATGAATACGCTCGGTAATCGTAGTATAGAAACCGCCAAGTGAGGTATCGGCTCCCAGGAGTTGTAGTGTTGAAGCATCCCGGTGAAGTTCAATTTCTGGCTTCTCCGCTTCAGGCAGTTCCGGTAAGTACCGATCGACTCGATTTTCAATCATTGGCAGAAGTCGTTCCATCTCAGCAACCTTGGCTCGGTTTTCAGGCGTCACATAATAAGTGGCGTAAGTCCCCTCTATTTTCTCCAAGTTCTCTTGAAGTGCCGTGTGCCCTGTCCACTTCCCATACCAACCTATCTTGGCAAGTGCGTCTTGTTCAGGAGCACCGACTTCTATAGCAAACGCATTGGCGAAAGCAATTCCTACAAGACTAGCTCCCACTAAAAAGGATAAAATGAAGAATCCTGCTGCAGATGCTCGAGACCTAATTCTAAGTTTGGGCAACCCTCGATTTATAAAAGCTACAATAGAGAGTACCAACAAAGCGAAAGGCACTATCCACAGGCCGATTCCCCACAGCATGCCGGTCACTGCATCTTGTTGAAAGATGAGCCATCCACTTGCGAGTAAATACCCTGCACTAATCACAAGAACTAGAACAATACGTAGCAGTGTTTTCATCCAATCATCCTTTCTTTAAAATGGAATCTAAACTTTCTTCTATTCATAGTAACGGATAAAACTGGAAATAGTTTCAATTAGATATAAAAAAATTCGCCTAGAGTAGACGAATTTTTAAGGTTATTCTTCAGTATCTTCTTCCCACTCGTAAAGTTCACGTAACGTTTGTTGTATGTCTAGTATAGCAATTTCAGGTAAGGGTTTCTTAATCCAACGATCAATATAGACAAGAACGTCTTCAATAGGAAGGGCATACTTGATTTCTTCATAGTACCCACTACCCTGTGTTATCACTCCGATGACTTCGTTTGTCGCTGCATCAAAAAATGGACCCCCACTACTTCCGGAAGCGGTTTGTGCATCAAACTGGATGAACTGGTTGTAGGCAGAACTATCTTCCATTTCTAAATGTCGCTTTGGTCCGGTTATGTATCCGACTGCCCCCGTATTCGTTGTATCATATGGCGAGCTCACTGCCAGAATTGGCTTTCCTGCTTGAATCGACGCTTCCAAGTTTACTTCTACACCTTCTTGCCCCTCATAGTCGGGAACATGAATTAAGGCGATATCCATAAATTCAGAAATGCCGATGACGGTTCCTTCAGATGGGTGGAAGAAGGAATTCCATACCGTTACATCCAGACCATCGGTTACTACATGAGCACTGGTAATCACATAGCCACCATCTTGATACAAGAAGCCAGAGCCATAGCTTGTTTCTGTTTCAACAACTACCGCCAAAGGATTCAATTCTTTGAAGTTGCTGGAGTAGTCCGGCAATCCGACCATTTGCCCTTGGGCCACGACTGGCAGAGCTTCCGTTTCCCCGTCCTGATCATTTAAGTAAATGCCACCTAAATTTAATCCAAGTAGTGTACCGATGATGACAAGACCTGTTGCTTTGATTCTTGATTTCCAAGGAGATGGTGATTTCTCAGTTGTTTGTTCGTTACCCATTTTCTTCCTCGCATTCATTTTCTTCCAATTATAAAGGCTGCTTGAAGTCTCGTATAGAGCCTTTCAAGAAAAAACACCTTCGCGAGGAAGGCGTCTGAATTGTATAATATATGAGCATTTCGTTGTGCATCGACAAGCTGCTGAACACTTGATTTCATTCTAGTTCCAACTTTCCATAGGGATTCCGAGACGTGGTTTAGTGAACTTCAGTATACCACTAAATGTAAGTGGTGACCGCGCCGAATCCGAGAGCGAGCAAAATCACAAGCGCTGGATGCAGTTTCACACGTTCCAATAACAAGTACGAACCGACAAGAAGGATTAAAGTAATCCAGATGCCATTCATGTCGAAAGAGTCGCCTAAGAAATCATACGTCATCACCACTAATAGGACGGCAATGATAGGACGAATCCAGCGCGTCAAACTCTTCACATATACGGACTCTTTATGCTTCCAAATCAAATTCAGTAACAAGATCATCATGAGCAGTGATGGGCCAACCGCTGCGAACAGAGCAACTAATGCACCCAAAACCCCTGCTTGATCATACCCTACAAAGCCAGCCATTTTAGTGGCAACTGGCCCAGGAAGTGCATTGGCTGCTGCTACCATCTCTGAAAACTCAGCGTTGGTCATCCAGCCGTAGCGCTCCACCACTTCTACTTGAACAAGTGGAATCGCTGCCGGACCTCCTCCGTATCCTAAAATACCAGGTATCAGAAACGCAATAAACAGTTCCCAATAGATCATGTCCGGTTCCTCCTCTTCATCAGAAGTGGCGAAAAGATCAGCGCAAAGACTGCTAAAATCACAAAAGCAGGGTGAATGTTAAGTATATACATGGCGATAAAAGCCACTGCTAACGTACCAGTTGCTTTCATCCAACCAATCGTTTCACCCGATTTCTTAACGAAGTCCCATGCTAGAACTCCAAGCATGACGGTCACTACAGGAATCACGGCATGCGCCATATTCTGAACAACCGGTAACTCTTTATAAGCTTCTAGCACTTTCAGTAGGACAATCACTCCAATTACAGTAGGAATTACATTGACTGCGAGGGCAATCAGCATACCTATCCACCCCGCCACACGGTAGCCGATGTACCCTGCCATTTTCGTTGCAATAGGACCCGGCATCGTGTTCGCAAGAGCCAAAACGTCCCCAAACTCATCATCAGTCATCCACTCGTACTTTTTAACAGCTTCTGTATGGACCAAAGGAATCGAAGAAGGGCCTCCTCCAAATCCGAAGATTCCTACTCGAAAAAAGCCATTAGCCAATTCACGGTATAGCTGCCCCTTCGGACGCTCAAGAGGCACTTCTTTCTGGGGAGTTACCACGCCGCAACAGCGCCATCCGTACGAGATTCTGTTCCACCTTGAAGCACACCAGTCTCAGGGTCTCGCCAAATGATCTGGCCGCGTCCAAAACTGCCTCCATCCGGTAATATTTGAATCGTGTGACCTTTGCGAATCAGAGCTTGCACCAAATAGTTCGGAAACTCTGGTTCCACATGAACTGTTTTACCTTCAATCCATTGCCATCTCGGCATATCAAGCGTCGCTTGCGGATTAAGAAGATGATCTACAGTGCTTGAAACGACCTGGAAGTGCCCTTGTGGTTGCATATAGCCACCCATAACACCAAAAGGCCCAACCGCTTTTCCGTCTTTAGTCAAGAAGCCCGGAATGATTGTATGATATGTGCGCTTTCCAGGTTTCAAATAGTTCGGGTGGGTTTCATCTAAGGAGAAGTCATGCCCGCGGTTCTGTAGCGCAATCCCTGTCCCTGGGATGACGATTCCTGAACCAAATCCCATATAATTACTTTGAATGTAGGAAATCATGTTGCCTTCTCCGTCCGCAGCTGCGAGATAGACTGTTCCTCCGCGTGGCAATTCATACGGTTCCGGAAGCATTGCTTCGTCTGTAATTTTTTCAGCGCGTGCTTTCGCATAGTCATCTGACAATAAGTGTTCTGGGTCTACCGGCATCTCACCTTGTTCTGTGATGAAGGCTTTCCCGTCCGTAAACGCGAGCTTCATCGCTTCAATCTGACGATGCAGTGTATCCGCATCTTGCCACTTCGCATCTCCCGTTTGTTCAAAGATCTTAAGCGCCATCTGAGCAATCATACCTTGTCCGTTCGGTGGGATCTCCCAGACGTCGTAATCTTTGTAATGCGCACCTAAAGGCTCTACCCATTCCACTTCATAGCATTCTAAATCTTCTTTTGATAAATAGCCGCCGTGCTGTTTCATGAACGCGTCCATTTTATCTGCAAGTTCGCCTTTATAGAACGAGTCTGCTTCTGTGTCTGCAATCGCTCGTAAAGTGGATGCATGACCTGGAGATGACCACATCTCCCCAATTTTAGGTGCTTCGCCACCTGGAGCGAATGTTTCAAACCAGCCTGCGAACTCTTCTGATGTATAGGTCTCTTTGAATTTCTTATGAGCCATCCCCCAGAACTTCCCGAGGATTGGAGAGACCGGGTACCCTTCTTCTGCATAGCGAATGGCAGGTGCCAGCACATCTTTTAATGGCAACTTCCCGAACTTACGAGAGAGTGCCACCCAGCCTGCTGGAACACCTGGAACAGTTACAGGCAATACACCAAATGCCGGCACTTGCTTGTGTCCCGCTTCTTTTAGCTTGTCAGCTGAAATAGACTTAGGAGCTGGACCTGATGCATTAAGACCATGTAACTTGTCTTTTACCCACACTAAAGCGAAGGCGTCGCCTCCGATTCCATTTGATGTCGGTTCCACAACTGTTAATGCTGCTGCCGTAGCGATAGCCGCATCAATTGCATTCCCGCCTTGTTTTAAAATGTCTAATCCTGCTTGAGCAGCTAGTGGTTGTGATGTAGCAACCATTCCGTTTTTTGCAAACACGGTGTTGCGTTTCCCTGCGAAAGGGTGAAATAAATGATCCATATTCTTTTATTCCTCCATTCGATTTCATTTGTTAATTATATTTATATTTTTGATTAACAAATGTATTTCTTAGTAGCAGTATACAGAAAATTCCGTTCAAATGCCACTTAAAAAAGCCACAAACCAATAGTGGTCTGCGGCTCGCTAGAACTGTTTATAATTTTAGTCCACTTCGACTCTTAAAACGGCGAAGTAAGATATGACTCTCAACACGCGTGATCCCCTCAAACGCATACAACTCTTCGTTGATAAACTTCTCTAAGCTTTGGAAATCGTCTACGAGGACGTGCATATGGAGTGTAGACGGTCCTGTCATCTGGTAACAGCTCGCTACATTCGCATTCTCGGCAAGCTTCTCGGCTACCTCTACCAAAGACTTGGGCTCGCAATCCACTTCAAAGAAAGCGGAGACACTCTTGCCGACCTTCTCCGAATTCACCACTACGGTAAATCGTTCAATAATTCCACGCTGTTGCAGATCGTGTACACGCTCTCTGACTGCTACTCGAGACAGCCCCAATTCTTTACCGATATCTACATAAGACATCCGGCCATTGGCTGTTAACAGTTCCAGTATCTTTTTATCTGTCGCATCCATTCTCTCCAATTCAACACGCCCCTTTCAAACTCATTCCGTTGTGTTCCAAATATACCTTATTTCCGAACAAATTGAAAAGGAAGCGAGAGATTTTCTCACTTCCTGATTACGCAATGTCGGATGGTGTCAGTATTTCCCGGGAAATAGTGGGGACAGTGATCCGCACCAACTCGATGTCCTCTCCTATTCCCTTAAGTGGTGCACGGAAGGTCTGAACAGCGAGCTCTTGTCTTTCACGAAGTTGCTGGAAAGTCGCTGCTGTCATTACAAGGTCCTGCCCTAAACTTAATTGTTGGACACGAGCTGCTAGATTCACCGTGCGGCCAAAATAATCTAACAGGTCATTGGCATTCACGGCAATCACAGTCCCTTGATGCATACCCATCTTGATGGTAAACTGCTGGCCTTCTGACCTCGTCAGTGATCCAACATCCTGTTGGATGGCGATGGCCGCGTCAAAAGCGTTTTGTTCATCTGTAAACACAGCCATCACAGCGTCACCAATCGTCTTAACAATCGTTCCGTTGTGCTTACGGATCTGGTGTTTCAAATAGTCAAAGTGTTGTCGGACATCGGCATACGCAAGTGCATCGCCAATCCGCTCATACATAGCCGTCGACTCTTTAAGATCCGTAAATAACACCGTTAACTGCCCCACTTGGATTTCTTGATCTGGGGACAACACCTCAGTCGCAAACAAATCTCGGAACAGCTGCAGACTGGTCAATTCGCGTGCCGTCAAAGCGTCGGCATTCCACTCGAGCTCTTCCACCATGAAGATAATCTCGTGATCACATTGATTGGTTATGGAAAGTTGCTGCGCCGGTTGTATGTGTGTAGAACTGAACCCTTGTGGCGTGTATTCTAAAGCTTGTCGCGCCTCTCCGGAACCATCTACTTGGACCACATGGTTCCACTGCAAAATCCGGTAGCGATGCCCGTTCTCCCAGTTAGGCAAATGAAGATTCACCGTTGAGTTAGCAGGTATCCGAAACTGTCCTAAAATGTGAGTTGAATTCATTGGGCCATTTACACAGTACAGCAATCCGGAGGATGTTCGAATGGCAGGATCCACATCAAATTGCATTTCAATGGAGCGGTCAAAATCCATCGTATAATCGATTCCACATAAGTCACAATGGACGGTGTCTTGAATATCTCGAAGGGAAACACTTTGCTGTTTTGGAACTCGGCAGTTGGGGCACAACATACTCCAGCGCTGCTGAAGAAGCCCCGCTTTCGTTGCAAGTAAAAATAGTTCGAGCGCCTCGAGACGCTCCATTCCATGCTGCCGCGCCCACCGGTAGGGCTGCATCCCCGTGACATCTTCGTCATTTGCATTCTGAAGAGCATCCAGGAGGGCTTCCACTTGTTCTGGATACGGATAGAGCTGATGCAACGCCTTCGCTCGGCGATCTAAGACGTTCTGCTGCACAGTGACGCGTTGTTTTGCTTGAGGACGGATGCTCTTGTTGTGATAGGCATGTGCAAATTCCTCTGCATATCTGAAAATACCTCGTAACTGAGGGATGACGACTCGTTCAAGAGCCACTTTTCCAAGAAGATTGGCATATGTGAAATCCCCATCGACTCGCATTCTGGTCTGTTTTTCATTTACTGGCTCTAATGAAATCTTCCAGAGCGCTCGCTTCATCGGGCTCTTTAAATAGATTCGTTCAATTTCAAACCACTCATTCCGCACCCAGGAAAACGTATACTCCCGCCACTTTGTAGGAATGATTCCGAAGACATTCGCCTTTGCCTCACGAATGACATCCCCCTGATCGATATGTAAAGGTGAAAACTGGACATGAAAAAGCTTGGCATAATGATTGAAGTGATTGGTATCTGTAGCCATTTCCCAAGCCACTTCTAGAGGCAGGTCAATTACTTGCTGTTCTTCATAGACGATTGTTCCCATATGGTTCCTCCTACAAGTCGGTATATGCTTCTCGTATAGCTGTAAACCTAGCGAAGTGCATCAGAAACAACTCTGTGAGATGCGGATCAAATTGAAACCCGGCCTGTTGCTGGAAATAGGCGATAATCTCTTCATCTTTCCACGCTGCCTTATAGACCCGAGAACTTCCTAAAGCGTCAAATACATCGGCGATGGCTGTGATACGACCGAAGATGTGAATGTCTTCTCCTTTAATTCGTTCTGGATACCCTTTCCCGTCCCAGCGCTCGTGGTGCTGATGTGCAATCGTGGCTGCAGCCTGCAAGAGTTCACGTTTAGAATGTCGAAACACTTCGTAGCCAATAGCTGCATGCTCTTTCATTGTCTGAAATTCTTCATCAGTTAACCTTCCTGGCTTTAACAGTACAGCATCTGGAACTGCCACTTTTCCGATATCGTGCATCGGTGACGCCATTCGGAGAAGATCGCGGTCCTTCTTGGGAAGCCCAACAAGTTTAGCGAGTTCATAGGAATAAAGCGCAACTCGCTTTACGTGGTTGCTCGTCTCTTTGGAACGGCTCTCTCCTATTTGTCCCATCACTTCAATCATTTCTTGCTGCGTCTTGATCAGTTCGGTATGTAATAGATTGTTTTCAATCGCTTTTCCTGCATAGGTGGCCGCTAATTGGATAAGCTGGACGTCTTCTTCAGAAAATGTAGAACCAATCGGACGTTTGTTAATGGCTTGGAACGCACCAAAATAGGTTCCTTCTGCATTTTGAAATGGAACGGTTAGGATTGAATAAGTCCGGTATCCTGTTTCCTGGTCAATCAGCCTATTAAAGCGAGGGTCCTGATACGCATCTTCAATAACCAACACTTGCCCTGTTTTGATCGAGGTTCCTACAAAACCACTTGATGCTGGCATACGGAGCGGCTCTACTCCTTGTGCAACGAGCGTCCAGTTCTCAGCCGCTTCTTCGTCATGCAGCCATACCGTACAACGGTCGGCAGAAACGAGATCTTTCCCAAGCTGTGCGAGCTCCACTAGTACCGCTTCAAGCTCCACTTCTCCTGAAATTAGGGCCATCGACTTAAAGATTTTTGTGAGCTTATCCACAGGCGGCTTCCTTTCGTACCACGAAATTAGTACTGCTATTTTAACATGTGTGTGCTACATTTAGATACATAATAAAGCGAAATAAGGAGGATGGTCGCGTGACACCCTTTGTGTATCTTTTAGTCGGCCATCTGGTCGGCGATTACTTGATTCAAACGAGTTGGATGGTAGAAAACAAAGCTCGCCATTGGGGAGCTTTGCTCCTCCATTGCACGCTGTATACGGTGGCAGTTGCTGCAGCTGCTCTCTGGGGAGGCGTAACGCTACCACTTTGGAGCTTTGGTCTTTTGTTTTTAAGCCATGTCGCCTTGGATAGACGGACGTTCGTCGTCTGGTGGAACCGAGTCATTATGGGCAACACCACACAGAACTGGTTGTTCATCATGACCGACCAAATCTTCCACATTCTCGTTCTGGTTCTACTACTTCACTACTTCGGAGTCAATTAAATGAAACAATTGGTCACTTCTTTCGTATACAAATGAAAGGAGTGATTTTTATGTGGAAACAAAATCGACCTCACCTCGAACTGAAAAGTACGCCCGTCGAGCGTCTCTTGATAACGCTTACTATCAGCATTTACGTTGTTTGGATTTGCTGGCTCGTTTGGACGTGGCCGACGCTCCCTGCCGAACTGCCTGCTCATTTCGGTATAGAAGGCGAAGTGAACCGCTGGGGCTCAAAATGGGAACTCTTGATGCTGCCCGGCATCTCGGGCGTTTTAGGGGCCGTAATGTTGTGGCTTCGAAATAAACCTGAATGGCACAACTACCCTGTTAATATCACGGAAGAGAATGCCCCTTTTTATTACCGACTTTCTCGAAATCTACTTGTTTGGATCAGTTTCGTCATTATTGCCGGCTTCGCATGGATCAGCTGGGATGTCGTCCAGATTGCGACTGGTAGGAGTGCCTTGTTAAACGGTTGGTTCATGCCACTCTTTTTAATAGGGATATTCGCTCCTGTTGTCTATTTTTTTTATAAAATGTTCCGCTATCAATCCGCTACTAAATCGTGAAGGAGACCTCTAAGTTGGAATTCTCAGATACATCGAAACAAAAGAATAAGACGAATTGGAAGAGCCAAGCAGGTCAATTGATCATCGGTGGACTGTTTGGCTTTCTTTTAGTCAGTTATTACTTTCGCCATGACATTATGTTTTCAGCAAGCGGCGCTTTACTGATTAGTGTCATCGCCATCATCAGCTTTATTATAGGTGTCATCATCCATGAATTAGGTCACGCCATTGCCGGCAAACTAAGTGGCATGAAGATTATGAACTTGTCCTTTGGACCTTTCATTTACGCAAAGACCCATAACCAGTCTCGCTTTTTCTTCAAACTTCCTGCAATGGGGTATGTCGGACGTGCTATGCTTCGCTTTGAACAACCAATTCCCGAAGGCCAGATGCGAAAGGGCATGATTCGACTCTTTTACGGAGGTCCCCTCAGCAATCTGATAATCGGCGTGCCTTTATTAATCGCAAGTTTCTATTACGGATGGAGTGGTTGGTTTGTATTTGCTCTCATCAACATCTTTTTTGGACTGACGAATCTCGCTAACATTGAAGGTGCAGGAGTGCAATCAGATGGGCGCGTCATCGCCATGTTGAAAGGAAAGCTCCCTGGAGACGATTTGATTCTTATCAGCTATCAGATTCTACAGGAAGATCCGCAAGGCGAGGGTAACTGGTCCAAAGAGACAGCGGAGAAAGCAAAGACCGTGATTGAACGGTACCCAGGATGGGCTTTAGCAGCTACTCTGCTTTCAACAGTCGGTCCATACTATTATCACTCAAACCCGCAGGCGTATCTTGAACTTGCAGAAGGACGAGCCTTTCTTCCGCGAAACAAACAAGCTGGCATCCTTCAAGATATTACGGATATCTCGGTCGCTACCGGCTATTACTACGCCGACCGATTGATGACTGAGCCCACGATGAAAGAGAAACTTCATCAGATCGGGACTCAAGAAACGGTTACTCGTCATATGCGAGATATGTATGTGGCCATAATTGAGGGCAATAGGAATCAAGCTTTAACTTCAAATTATGCGGCGGAAGCGGCTCTTGGTGACTGGCATCCGCTCTATTTAGAAGGCACTTCTCTGAAACGAGTGCTACATGAAATCCGACAAGACGTGAAAAGCAGCTGACCACATGGCCAGCTGCCTCTTTATTAAATACTCGCATTGATTGCAGATGATGAGGCTGCCTCATCCGCTTTGACACAGTCAATGGCGACGACAAGTCCGATCATGATTTCTTCCAAATTTTCTTGATAGACTGTGATTTGGTAGCTATCTCCCCATGTGAACCATTCCTTCGATACACTTCCAATCACTTCCCCATGCTGGAGCACGTCGAAGTCCATATCCCACCAGTTCCCCTGCACTTCAATTCCCGCTGCATCGATAGTGTACTTCGCTTTAAAGAATGAAAACTCTTTTTTAATAGTAAGCACTTGTTTCCCGTTAACATCAACGAAAAATTGCGGCAAGAAACTAAAGGTCTTCTTTGTGATCAATGCGACCTCATTACGACGTGTGTCGTAGATGCTGAATGTCTTAGGAATTTTCATAAAGCTACCTTCTACATAATAGGCATCTTGTTGCTGCTCGTCTTTTACTGTAAATTGTCCGTTTAAACTGAACACCTTTTGTTTCATATAGAGTTGTCTCATGTTTTACCCCTCCCGATTATTTTGCTACTACTTTTTACGGATGAGGTGGGTGAAAAGATTCAAGAGTTCCGAAGTACCCCAAGCAGTTTTTCGTTGATAGCCAAGTACTGCGCAACTTCCTCATCTGTCAGTGAGCTAAACAACTCGATATGTTGCTTGCGACCTAACTCTTTTGCTTCCCGCAAAACTGTCTTTCCTTTCTCAGTAATTGCAAGCAGTGTTTGGCGTCGATCTCCTTCTACTGCCTGGCGCACAGCTAGATCCAATTTGACCAACTTGTTGCCGATATTGGTCATGGCCCCACCTGTAAAATTGAGCGTTTGTGCAAGTTTCATAGAGTTTTGCGGCCCCTTTTTTTCAAGCTCACTTAGCACAAGAATGGGCGAAATGCCTAATGGATGAGGGAATTCTTTATTCCAGCGCAAGATAGCTTCATTGGTAACGGCTTCTGCTGTATGAATCAATTCAAATAAATCGTTTGTTCGGCGAGTCATGTTCATCTCTCCTCTGATTGTAAAAAATCCTGCAATAATTGAAGGTTCTGATTTAGAAATGCTCTATTCTTTTCAATTCCTCGTCGCTCGCACCATCCGATACTATTAAATGCATCTGTAAATCTGTAAAACGGCAAAACGGCATCCAGTTCGATTAACGGACGCACGCTACGGTACCCATCTTGATAGGCTGCAAAGAGCGCAGGATCTTGCTGCAAATAGTCTCGGTAGAGTTTTGTGAAATCCATTTCTGTAGCGCCGAAGCGGACACTTTCAAAATCGATACTTCCTGATACGCTATCGCCGTCGACTATAATGTTAGCGGGCCGAAAATCCATATGGAGAAAACTAGGTCCATCTGCTTTAGGCAACTCTTGTTTCATACGCTCGTAAGTTTCGATGGACTGTTCGAGCTGCTGCTGACTGATCTGATTTTTCGTATCTTCCGCAAAACTATAGAACATGCGGTCTACAAAAGCACGCCAGTCCGGATATTCATTATCGATTCCTTGTATTCCATTTGGGCGAATCGAATGTAACTCTGCATGGTGTATTCCTACATTATAAGCCAGTCGGGTCGAGTTTGAGCTGCTGAGAGGGCTGCCTTTCAAAGCTGAAAGTAGAAATGCTCCTGGCACCTCATCATCACCTTCCCACACGTCGAGTAATTTCGGGATGGCCACTTGCCCATCTAACAGCTGATACGCTGCTAGTTCACGTGTGAACTTCAATTTACTGTATGGAATTTTAATATAGGTGACTCGACCATCTTCTAACGTAGACTTGTAAACTGTCGAGCTGAAAGACTCTGGAACGTCTTCTAGCTTCGATATGTTCAAGTTGAACTGATTTTCAATCTGCTTAATCATAATTTACCCTCCTTTTATTGTAACTTTCTCCCAATACCTCCGTCTTCTCTTTAAGGGAGGATTTTTATGAAAAAACAACTTGTTCTCTTTTTAAGCGTATTTCTACTATGTACTCTAATTTACATCAATCCGTTTCAACCGGCGCCGTTCGCTCCAGACATCGTGACAGCAAGTGGCCAGAAAGCGGAGGTCATTGAGGGCTCCTATTGTTGGAGTTCTTTCATCGGTATAAAGTGTGTTGATAAAGTGTACACGAGTGGATACGATATGGCTAGTTCTGCCAAAGTCAAAAAAGTGGCTCCCGGAGAAGTCATTGAAATCCACTATCCGCGGCAGCCAGGCACAACTGCGGAACTGATCGAGTGGCTAAACGAAAACCAATCCACTGAAGCTCCACTTACAAAAAATGAGTTTACTGCACCTAAAAATCCTGGCATTTATTATTATTCCGTACGAGCTGAGTGGAGACGAGGCGATGGTGAACACGCATTTCGCATAGAGGTCGTTTCCGAATCAAAATAATACGCCCTTACCCCGGATGCAGGTATACTTTTAGCAAACGGGAGGGATTGCTATGGCCACACGCTGGATATAAGGAAGCCATTCGAAAAAAGGCCGCTTCACTAAAAGAACAACTAGCGTCTGGGGCGTTGCATCTGGACAACGAAACAACCTCCTACTCAGAGTGAGCAGGAGGTGTTGTTAGCGTGCTAATAATACTTTATAGGAAGTGTAATATACGATGAGTCCCACAATTGGAATGGACGCCGTAATCATAAACGGATACCACATGTAATCAAGGAAATATTGCGGGATATACATATAAGACCCTAGCGCGAAGAAAGAATAGAGCAAAATGGCTCCAAAAGCATATTTTACTGCACGTCCTGTAATATCTCGTGCTCGTTCATCGGATACATCATATTCCGGAAGGATGTAATCTTCTAAGCGGATCGTCTTACTTTTTCGTACCTTCCATAATTGAATCACATTCACAATCAACAGAGTAAATGTGACCAGCAAAAAGAGTTGACCATAGATTGGTGGTCCAAGAGTCACGTCAAAACCTTCTTCATATCCTCTTACCATTAATAGAGCGCTCTGCTCTGCTGTCACATAATAGGTCACCATCACTGCTAAAGATGCGTATAACATGACTCTTAAAAGTGTCGTCAGTGTCACTTTCATTTGGTCTCCTCCTTCTTAAAAATACTTTCAATCGGCTCTTCAAATATTTCTGCAATATTCATGGCGAGCAACAAGGATGGGGTGTAACTCCCTTTTTCCAAAGACACAATCGTCTGTCGTGTTACACCAATCCGTTCTGCCAGATCCCCTTGTGTCATTTGGTGCTTCGCTCGCAACTCTTTGACACGATTTGTAATCACTTGCATCCCTACCCTCTATCGAATGTAAAGTTAACTATACATAAATAGTAAAACAAACTTTACATTATGTAAAGTCTATTTTACAAAACAAAAAATCTCTCAAGGATTGAGAGATTTTTTAAGTCACAATATTTTTGTACCATTTGGCACGAGTTGATCTGGTTGCAGCAAGACAACGTCGCCCTCCTCCGGAACTCCTCCGAGTACCAGAACCTCCGATTTAAAACCTGCGATACGCCGTGTCGGGAAGTTCACAACAGCAGTAACCTGTCTGCCAATCAATCGCTCTGCAGTGTATCGTTTCGTAATTTGTGCAGAAGAGTGTTTGATACCAAGCTCTTCTCCGAAATCAATATGTAGTTTAATCGCTGGAATGCGCGCCTCCGGGAACTCTTCAGCAGCTACTACTGTCCCGATTCGAATATCGAGTGCTGTAAAATCTTCATATTCTGCCACTTGCTCCACTCCTTAAAAGACAAATTGGACGAGTACCATATAGAACAACGTTCCTCCGGCTATGGTAAGCAACATATTCCGCTTCCAGACATGTAGCGCAACGACGACTCCAATCCCAAGAAGTTCAGGGAGTCCATAAAGGCCACTTGTCCATTCCACATCCTTCACACTATAAATCACCAAAAGACCTAGAACAGCTGGTGGTAGCAATCTGCCTAAAAACAACACATAACCTGGTGTTGGCTTATCTGCCGGGAAAATCCAAAACGCTAAAAACCGGGTAAGCATCGTTCCGAGAACCACAACGGCGATAGTGATAATCTGCTGTGTCAGTGTCATAAAGGCTTCACTTCCCTTCGCTCAAGCGGCTTACGGAAGGCAATCAAAATAACTAAGATTCCAATCATGGCTGGAATGACAAATTGATTCGCTCCAAATACCATTAAAGATAAGACGGATACAACTAAACCAATCAAAGCACTAGTATGGCGTTTCTCTTGAAGCCAGTTCTCCAAAAAAATCACGACAAACAGCGCCGTCATCACAAACAGCAAGCCTTCGGTATTAAATGTGATGAATTGTCCCAGCAACGCTCCTAGAGTGGACCCGCCCACCCAATACATATGGTTGTAGAGGGTTACAAAGAACATGAACCACCCTTTATCAATCGAGGGGTCAGGTTTCGCCGTATAATTGATAGAAAACGATTCATCGCACATCCCAAAGATTAAATAGAACTTCTTCTTGCCGACAGAGTGATACTTGTCGAGCATCGAAAGTCCGTAGAACAGATGACGTGCATTCACCATAATCGCTAGTAAGAACGCCTGAAATGGAGCGAATGCCATAAGTAGCAGATTAGCCGTAATGAATTCGATGGACCCTGCAAAAATAAAAAAGCTCATCAAGATCGGAAAGATCGGATGAAAACCAAGTGAGGTCATATAAATCCCGTAAGCAGCTCCTAAAAACGTAAAGCCAGCTAGAATCGGGATGGTTGCTGGAAAGGCGGCTCGTGCTGCCAGTCTCACAGGTGTTGCCATATCACAACAGCCTCCTTCTCTATACATCAGTTTTACCATACTTCCTTACTCAAAGTAACTTTATTTTCTGATTTTCACAGAAATGCTTCACTTCCGCTTTGACTTTCCATAAAAGTTCCTGTAAATTACTCTATGGACGAACATTAAATTAAATTTTATATATAATATTCGCTTTTAGGGGATGAAACTAATGGAAAACGTATTTGATTATGAAGATATTCAGCTAGTACCAAATAAATGTATCGTAGAAAGTCGCTCGGAGTGTGACACATCCATTCAATTTGGAAAACACACATTCCGCTTACCTGTCGTTCCAGCCAACATGCAGACCATTATCGACGAAAAGATTGCTGTATATTTAGCGGAGAATGGCTACTTCTATATCATGCACCGCTTCCAACCAGAGTCTCGCAAGAGTTTTATTGAAATGATGCAGCAAAAAGGGTTGATCACCTCCATAAGCGTAGGGGTGAAACCAGAAGAGTATTCGTTCATCGAAGAGTTGAAAGAGCAAAGTTTAGTTCCAGACTATATTACGATTGATATCGCACACGGACACTCGAATGCAGTCATTCGTATGATTCAACATATCAAACAACATATTCCGGAAACCTTCGTTATTGCAGGGAATGTAGGTACTCCTGAAGCTGTTCGTGAACTTGAAAACGCAGGAGCAGACGCAACAAAAGTCGGTATCGGACCAGGGAAAGTATGTATTACCAAAATCAAGACTGGATTTGGGACAGGTGGCTGGCAACTAGCCGCTCTTCGTTTATGTGGGAAAGCAGCAACCAAGCCAATTATTGCAGACGGCGGCATCCGAACTCACGGAGACATAGCCAAATCCGTTCGTTTTGGTGCTTCCATGGTGATGATCGGTTCGTTGTTCGCAGGTCATGAGGAATCTCCAGGTGAAGTGAAAGAAGTCGATGGCAAAGTCGTGAAAGAATATTTTGGTTCTGCTTCTGAGTTCCAAAAAGGTGAACGCAAGAACGTGGAGGGCAAGAAAATGTTTGTGGAGCATAAAGGCAAGCTTCAAGACACGTTAACCGAAATGGAACAAGATCTACAGTCTTCCATCTCTTATGCAGGCGGCGACTCATTAGACGCCCTGCGTCATGTGGATTATGTTATCGTCAAAAATTCGATCTTTAATGGAGATAAAGTGTTTTAAGAAATGAATGAAACCCCTGGGGTTGCATCTGAATCGAGTAAACTTGATTCAAAGACAATCCTTGGGGTTCTTTAGTTACTTCCAACGATAGCCGATTCCCCAGACTGTAACGAGGAACTGAGCGATTGGAAAGTCTGCTTTTTTCAATTTATCTCGGAGATTTCGAATATGGGAATCCACTGTTCGTGGATCTGTGTAAGAATCGTATCCCCACCCAATAGCAAGCAATTGTTCACGACTATACGTCCTCTTCGGATGTTTCATCATTGCTTCTACTAGCTTGTATTCCTTCATCGTTAAATGGACCTGACCGGCATCCCATACAAGCGCATACCCTTCTGGATCCAACCGGTATCCATCCGTCGTGACACCAACAGGGGCCGGTTCGGGAACCCTACGCAACAAGGCCTGGACTCGAGCTACTAGCTCCTCTTCATCAAAAGGCTTCGTGACATAATCGTCCGCGCCAAGGGTCAATCCCTTGACGACCTCTTCCTTTCCTTCTCTTGCTGTCAGCATCAAAACCGGAACTGTAGACAGTTTTCGGATCTCTGTACATACTTCAAACCCGTCCATTCCTGGCATCATGATATCTAAAATTACCAAATGAATCTCCTGTGTCCGAATGACATGGAGGGCTTCTTTCCCATCTAGGACCTTTACACACTTAAATCCTTGAGGTTTCAAGAACAATTCGACGAGGTCCACCATTCGCCTTTCGTCATCTACAATTAGAATCTTCTTCATCTCGTCCCTCCTACAACCGAATGATAAAGGTCGTCCCTTTGCCTACTTCACTCTTTACCTCAATCGTTCCATTATGTGCTTCTACCAATTCCTTCACGATAGCTAGCCCAAGGCCTGAACCGCCATGCGATCGAGAACGCGACTTCTCAATTCGGTACAACCGGTCAAAGATGGCTTCCAGTTGTGAGCTATCCATCCCAGGTCCTTGATCTTTCACCTCAATGCGCACTTTAGAGCCTTCTGCTATTGCTGAAATGTGGGTTTCAACACCTTCTCCGGCATAGCGGCGCGCATTGTCCAACAGATTGACTAAAATCTGCTCCAAACGCAACGGGTCCGCTTGCACAATCAGATGAGGTTCACAAGTAAACGTTAACCGGCTGCCCTGTTGTTCAAAAGATGGAGATAGGCGCTGCCATAACCCTTGAATGAACGGTTGCAGCTCAATAGCTTCTTTAGTCACTTGAAAACTAGGGTCATCAAGTTTTGCAAGAGCAAACAGATCCTCCACTAGTGTTGTCAGTCGCGTGGTCTCTTCCTGAATGATCTGCAAGTACTCCTGCTTTTCTTCTAAAGTTAGTTCTGATCGCATGGCGACTTGTGAATATCCTGCTAGGTATGTCAAAGGTGTTCGCAGTTCATGTGAAATGGAAGACAAGAACTCAGTTCGAGTCTTTTGAAGATGTTGCAAATCTCTCGCTAGTTTTTGAATAGAAGCTGCTAGTTCTCCGAGCTCGTCTTTACCTTCTGTAGGGAGCACTACATCAAAGTCACCTTCACTCAACTTCTCGGTTGCCACTTTCATTCGGTTTAAAGGGTGTGTTAGAAAACGAGTGACCAGAAGATATACGATTCCAAGTACAAGGAGACTGCCCAGACCCGCTAACAGAAAATGAAAATTAAGAGTGGCCATCAAATTTTGAATAGCAGTCGTGCTTTGCAGCAACAGAATGGCTCCTCGTTCTCCTTCACTTGTCTCGAATGGATGCACACTGATCAGATATGGCTCGTCTTTCCATTCTTTTTGTACGACTGTATCTGCTGTGTATGTGTCTAAGTCCCATCTCTCAGTAAGTGCTTGCCAGTCAACAGCTGTTTGTTCGGTATGACCAATCACGTTTTGCCGTGAGTCAAAAATGGCCACACCTCGGTCACTTCTAGATTCCATCAGTAAAATATGGTGAACGGTCTCCTGCGAGAAATTGTCTTCTAGTACTTGGCGGTGGTTGGCCCCTGTAGCCAGCTGCCTAGTATACTCTTCTTCTAAACGAGCATGGCCAATGCTTGGGTGCAGATACATCATCAACAAGCCTTCAAGAAGAAGAATAGTCACTAGAAAGGCAACTGCTAGTTTTATTGAAAGTTTACTCATATACTTCCCCCTACTTGCAAAAAAGAGCCTCTCGCTACGGAGAGACTCTCAAGATGTTAGTTCACAGGTGATAGTTCACTTTCTGTGACCCATTTGTGATTGGTCACGTCATCGCCTGTCTCTTTGTCAGTATAGTTTACCATATAGACCGTTGTTTCTTCAGCGGAATCGATAGTTGCAGTGGCCCCGTCCATGCCTTCCATATGGTCTGCATCGAGTGTCACTTCAGCTCCTACTTCAAGAGGTGCTTCACCTGCATCTTCAAGCTCTTCATGGATGACCCATTTGTGGTCTTCCACAGGATCTCCACCAGTAGTCGGCGTATAGCTCACTGTGTAAACAGTAGTATCAAAGGCTCCGACAATCTCTGCCTCTACGCCTTCCATACCTTCCATGTGAGCATTAGTTATGAGTGCTGTATCACCGACTGCAAAAGTAGGATCGCTTGCTTCTTGCAGACCCTCTGGAATGGAACCATCTGTTGAGTGGTTCATTGAGCCATGCCCCATGTCCCCATGGTCCATTTCTCCTTGATCCATGTTTTCATGTTCTTCCATTTGAGAATCGTCCATCATCATATCGTCGTTTGCATCTCCACAAGCCGCAAGCAACAATGTTGCCGCCAATGTCAAAGTAGCAAATTTACTTGATTTTTTCATAGTGAGTTGCCTCCTTCATAGGTGTCTAGTTGTAGCATACCCAGTAAATATGAAAAATCTGTGCAGAACCTTGTTATAGTTTTATTTTTTCTTGCTTCTGATACCACTCTACCGTTTCTCTATCTGATTGACAGGGCGCTTCATAATCGTCTTTGTAAGGTTCATTTCCTTTTCCTGTGATTACGATCCAGTCACCAGATACCGCTTGCTCAAGAGCAAACCCTATTGCTTCGGTTCGATTTTGAATTCGTTTACCCGTAAACTCTAATTTATCTAATTGGCTCTCCATCTCAAGTTGGGATACACCATTCCGGTCATCCGACGTTAAGATAGACAAATCGCTTCCCTTTAATGAAGCTTCAATCATCGCTTGGCGCTTGCTGGCATCTCGATTTCCTCTAAAGCCAAATACATGCAAAATCCGGCCCTTCGCTAAATTGCGTAAACTAGACAAAACCTGATTAAAGGCATCTGCAGTATGCGCATAATCAATGACTACATGAATGTCATTTGGTACTTCAATTACCTCAAAGCGACCAGGAACTCCTTGAAATGAATGAAGCGCTTGCTGAATTCCTTCTTTTGAACAACCCATTTGAATGGCAATCGTTGCTGCTAGTTCTGCATTGATTCGGTTATGGAACGGAAGATGCTGACTCTGCAAGCTATCTTCCAAGTTTCGTTTATCGACTTCCAGTACACGAATTCCACGAGTTTTAAGTTGGCCCGAAAGACGACTTCCCCAAACATCCTCTTTCCAAATAACTGCTGTTCCCTCTGTTTTTAGTTGATTGAACAGACGGGATTTCACTTCAAAATAGTCTTCCATTGTACCGTGATAGTCTAAATGATCTTGATCCAGATTTGTGAAAACGGCAAAATCGAACTCAATGCCTTCGATGCGAAGCTGATCGATACCATGTGAAGACACTTCCATGATGACAACATCGTCTTCGCTTTCATGCAACAGTCGCTGAAACTGCAAGCTGTCCGGCGTGGTATTCGGTGAAGGCAATGTCTTCCCATTTATCACATAGTGGACCGTACCAAAGAGAGCACAGCGTTTCCCTGCTTTTTCTAACATTTCCCGCAACAAGAAAGATGTAGTCGTCTTCCCGTTAGTCCCCGTGATACCAATGACTACTTTTCTTGATGAAGGATGGTTATAAAACCGTTTTGCTGCAAGTGCAACTGCTTTTCGAGTATCGGCTACACGTATGTAAGGGATTTCTACAAGGGTACACTCCTGTGTCCCTACAACTGCTACGGCTCCAGCGGCCACCGCTTGGTCGATATAATCATGTCCGTTTGATGTATGACCGGTCAAAGCAAAAAAGACGTCTCCTGGTTGGACTCGTCTAGAATTGGTCTCGACTCCTCGAATTTGGATAGAGGGATAGGAATTTTGTATAGAAAACGCGTCAAGCAATTCATGTAAATACATCAATTCGACTCCTTCATTAGCTAGTGTGGCGCGATAATTTCCATTTCTTCTGAAGTACATGCGCCATTCCTAAAAGCACGCACGTATATATGATTAAGACGATAAGCGTCTCTCCTGTATACAGATTGATCTGATTCCCTGCCACCGTATAGATGACGATGAGTGGGAGTTTTCCAAGTGCTGTTGCTGTCAAAAAAACGAGTGACGAGACGGGTGTGATGGCACTGACTAGATTGACAGCAATCGATGGGACAATTGGAATCAACCTTGCAATCAAGACAATCTGAAATCCGTTCGTCTGCATCCGTTCAAATAAATGCCTTGCGGTACGGTGTTTCATCATATACGTTCCTGCCCGTTCTGGAAACAGATACCGGATCAGCAAGAAGAATGTGAAGGTGCTCAGCAAGGAACCGAATATAGTAAGTGCTAGAGCAGTACCAATCGGTAAGCTGTATCCCACCACTCCATATAGAACAGGCAGCGGTATAAATGGAAACATGGATGCTACAAATACGGCAAAAAAAGCTACAAATCCTGATAGTTGTGTCGATTGTTCGATGAGTTCTTTTACTGTCTCTATCATAAATTTGTGAAATTCCTCTCGTTCTATGTCTACCATCAGTATAAAATATCAAAATACTATGCAAAAAGTGTGAAGTGTATCAATTAATAAAAATGAATCGTATGACTCAGACTTTACATACCCCTGCCTCGTATCATACCATAGATGATAGATAACTAGAGATTTGTATAGATAGGATGAGAATAGAATGACCGAAGAAACGCAAAAACTAGCCGTCAATGGAGGAATTAGCTTTGGCTCCAAATTGAATGCGCGCCAACTAGCCACTTTGGCTTCTTACATGGCTGAAGACGATGAATTGGAGCTGACTACGTTCCAGCAGCTCTACGTAGACATTCCACATCACCAAGTGGAAGAAGCGACTGAAGCGTTCCATGCAGTCGGCTTGTCTGTATATCCAGTAGGAAATTTTGTGAAAAGTCTACGTACCTGCAACTTTTGCAAAGGATCCGAGCAAGAAGGGATGCCTGTAGCGAAGGAAATCAACGAACGGATTGCAGGACGCCCTGTCCCGTTCACTGTTAGAGCCGCATATACTGGATGCGCTGTCGGATGTGGCGAATCCCGCGCAAATGACATTGGTGTGATGAAGATGAAAGATACGTATACGCTGTATGCTGGAGGAAAAGCAAAAGGCATTGATGCGCAGCTAGGAGAAATCGTGTTAGAAGGTGCCACACCGGACCAGCTTTACCAAGCCATTGATCGTTTGATTGACTTATATGCGGCCGAAGGGAAAAAGCGTGAACCGTTGGCCAAGTTTGTAGGCCGCTATGGAATGGATGAAGTGCGAGCTCTTGTCGCGCCATAACTTGGTTGCATCCGCTTCCAAAACGGTGTATGATAGTATTCCTGCCCATTTTCAGAAAAATCGACAGGGGACTTGAAAAAGTTCATTTTTCGTGAGAGGGATGATTGGATGAACAAAGAGCAACTCGTTAGCCAAGCACGCGAGATCAAACAACGCGCTTATGCACCGTATTCAAAGTTTCCTGTTGGCGCTGCGCTATTAATGAAAGATGGTCGTGTGTTCACAGGCGTGAACGTAGAGAACGTTTCTTTTGGAGCAACCAACTGTGCAGAGCGAACAGCTATCTTTACAGCCATCACTGAAGGCTACCATAAAGGAGATTTTGCTGAGATCGCTGTTAACGGAAACACGGAAGATTTCTTGCCGCCTTGCAGCATCTGCCGACAGGTTATGGCGGAGTTCTTCGAACCAGATATGCCAGTGCACTTGACTAATGATAAGAACGAGATTCGCACGTTGGCTCTAAAGGAACTATTGCCAATGGCGTTTACGGATTTAGATATGTAAGAACAGAAAAGACCGCTTTGCGATAATCGCGAAACGGTCTTTTTTAGTTTTAATAGGATAACTCTTATTAAGATCTACTCAAATTACTAGGTTCCAGCACCTTAGCTCGTTGCATTAAACGAACTAAAAGCATACCTAACAGAGCGCCTGTAGCACTAGATACCATGAAGCCTGGCATAAAGAACAACGCACCGACCTTAGTTCCCATAAATAAGGCTGCGTATGGGACCGCCACTAAAGAGGCGATTACACCTGTACCGATAAATTCTCCTGTTGCGGCCATTCTCGTACGTTTGCTATAACGATAGAAAAGACCTGCTAATAAGGCTCCTATCACACTTCCTGGGATGGCCAACAAGGAGCCTGTTCCTGTAAAGATTCGAATAGTTGCTGTCAGAAGCGCCACAATCCCAGCGCCAAGGGGACCGAATAGAACAGCTGCCACTACATTAATAGCATGTTGAACAGGAAAGGCTTTAGCGACCCCTAAAGGAATCGAGACAAACAAAGAGCCTAGTACACCTATGGCGCTCAGCATGGCCATCTGAACCAATCTTCTTAACTCCATCTGGACACTTCCTTCCGCACTAAGTGGTGAATGGTTTGCTGACGGTTCACAGAGCGGCTAATTGCCGAGATCACCGCTACACCTCGCGCCCCCGATTCCCATACCACTTGCACGTTTTCTTCTGTAATGCCCCCGATACCTACAATAGGAATTTGCGGATACGTTTTAGAGACTTCACGAATGATACGGACTCCAGCTGGAGGCCGCGCATCTGCTTTAGATGACGTAACAAATACGGGACCAATCCCCAGATAATCCGCACCTTCTTCAATAGCTAGCTTGGCTTGCTCGAGGGAATGTACAGAAACTCCTAATAAGCGGTCAGGACCTATCTGCTCACGTGCGAGCCGCACCGATCCGTCTTCTTGTCCAATGTGCAACCCGTCCGCATTCACTGCTAAGCACAGCGCCACGTCGTCATTTACAATAAACGGTACACCGAAATTAGAACATAGAGTTTTGCAGTTACTAGCCAGTTGCAATAAGTGAGTACCGGTTAACGCGTTGGCTCCCTTCTCTCGTAACTGAAAGTGGGTAATTCCTAATGCTAAGGCTTCAGCAAGGACTCCTTCTACAGATTCGGTCTCGCTATCGGCTGTGCCCATAATGAAATACAGACTCTGTTCTTTCATTTACACCAGCCTCCTTTCTTTCTTCAAATAGGCGGTAAGCCGCATGATGCGTTGGGCCATGGCCTGAACCAATGTGAAGCGGATAGGCGAGTGCAGCTTGAATAAATTGTTTGGCTGTCCCACATGCTCGTTCCATAGAGTTGCCCTTGGCGAGTTCCGCTGCTATCGCTGCACTAAAAGTACAACCCGTGCCATGCGTCTGAGTGGTATCGAGTCTCGGTGTGGACAACCTAAACTCTTTCCCCGTTTGATCTAGATAAAGGTCGGTTGCAGTCGGCCCTTTCCGGTGACCACCTTTTAAAAGGACAGCGTAAACTCCCGTCTCTAGCAAGCTTTCCATAGCGCGTCTAGCACTGCTATCATCCGTAATCGGGATACCCGTCAATAGTTCCATCTCAGGCGTATTGGGTGTAACAAGAACAGAGTGAGGAAGAAGGAGCTGTTTGAGCGTATCAATCGCTTGTTGCTCTAATAACGAGTGACCTCCTTTTGCCACCATAACGGGATCTACGACAAGATTAGGCCAACTGTAAGTCATTACCGCCTCTACTACTCGTTCAATGGTAAACGGATCCGCAAGCATCCCTGTTTTCACTGCGGCCAGTTGAAAATCTGAACCGATAGAGTCGAGCTGAGCCGATAACAGTTCTGGTTCTACAACCCCGACTCGCTGAACACCTAATGTGTTCTGGGCCGTCACCGCAGTCAACACGGACAAACCGAAGACACCCCGTTCTTGAAACGTCTTCAGATCTGCCTGGATCCCAGCACCTCCTCCACTATCAGAACCCGCAATTGTTAGTACTTGTGGAACCGTCATAATGTATAAACCTCCTCATCTATAAGGGCCTCTAATAGGGCATTCGAAAATCCACCTATTCCACTTTGCACAGCTCGTTCACCTGCTCGTCCATATCTAAACATCCCATCTTGTATTGTCTCGAGACTTGTGTCTTTTGTCAGCCATGCTGCAAGTAAGCTACTGAGGAGGCATCCTGTACCGACTACTCGTGTCATGTCAGGGTGACCCGTGAGGTTGGTTAAGACCGTCTTGCCGTCTGAGATGTAATCGACCGCACCAGAGATGACTACTGTAGTCGCGTACTTAGAAGCAAGTGCTTTGGCTAAAGTGGCACCATCTACTTCCCCTGTACCAGCATCCACACCTCTTCCTTTCCACTCCACCCCTAATAGAGCAGCTGCTTCACCTGCATTGCACCGGATGAGCGTAGGACGCGCTCTAGCGATAACAGCATTCGCTGCCTCTAAACGATACGCAGTCGCTCCCGCTCCCACTGGATCTAAGACCCGTGGGATTCCCTTTTTCACTGCCGCTTCTCCAGCAAGCTTCATACTGCGTACCGTCCGCTCGGACACTGTTCCCAGATTCAAACTGAGCGCATCTGCTAACTGAACTAAATCTTCGACCTCACGCTCTTCATCTCCCATAATAGGCGATGCTCCAATGGCTACTAATCCGTTAGCTACAAAGTTAGCCACGACATAATTGGTGATGCAGTGAACAATTGGTGTTGTTGGCTGCTTGTTATTGCTCATAGCTCGGCACCTCATTTCGGACATTCCAAGTCTCCTGAGTCCACGCTTGTTGCCAGAAGTGCCACTCATAGTAGACACTGCGCTTGAAATGTTGTTTCAATTCTTCGAGTCGTTTTTCGGACACTTCCGATGCGAGCTCGTCCATCCGATTTTTCTGTTCTTCAACAAGTGCGGCAAACCATTCCGAACCGTAAGTTGCAATCCAGCGCTGGTAAATCGGATTGTCTGGAGTCGCATGCTGAAGCTGGACACCGATTTCATAATACAACCAATAACACGGCAATAATGCCGCAAGAACATCTGCGACATCTCCTTGAGCCGCTCGGTACATATGGGACACGTAAGCATAGGCAGATGGTGACGGTTCAAAGGCTTCCCAATCTGAATCAGTCACTCCAAGTAGCTGCATAAACGATTCGTGTAGACTGAGTTCTGCTGCACAAGTCTGCTCCGCATGATGGGCAAATGAACGCGTCATGGCGAGGTCTGTCGCTTTCACAGCCCCCAGTGCCTGCACTTTGGCAAAATGCGTTAGATAATAGGCATCTTGCATGACATAAAAGCGAAATACGTCCTCCGGCAACGTCCCTTCAGCTAACCCCGTAACAAAGGGATGATCAAAACTACTCTCCCAGACATCTTTACATTCTTCTCGTACTTCTTTACAAAAACTCATCGTCTCCCCGTCCTTTCTGACAACAAAAAAACGCCACTCTCCCAAAGGAAAGCAGCGTGAAGCCGTCACAATAAACTACCAGAACGGTCGCGCCACTTCCCTCCGCTGGTATGATCCAGATCAGGTTCAAAGGGTCCGGACTTCTGTCCGTCTCAGCCTCTTCGGCTCCCCTAGTGGATGTGCATGTAGTTGTCGCGATTACTATAGCACATTCTATTTTTGTATGCAAAGTATGTCTTTAAGACGGGCGGTACACAGACTCCGGAAGGGAGATGACATTGTCACCTAATGTCGGTCCCTTTCGAGTTGTTTGACCTGCCAAAAGTGACCACATATGCGATGATGAAACAACAAGTGATGGTATGCTGCCTCGACTGCTTTGGGAGAAGAGTGACGAGATGCTAGAGACTGTGAAAACGAAGTAGAAACAACAAAGCCCATTTGCATCCATATGCAAATGGGCTTTAGTCTTTACAAAAAATTATCATGGCGTTCATTCTCTCGTAACAACGACTGCGTATACTACGAGGTAGAAAGGATGTGCATCGTGATGAACTTTGACTTCCATACGCACGGAAAACTAACCAAATATGATGAGTTTTCAATCCGCCACTTTCGAGCCCTTGTAAAAGCAGCTAAAGAATCCGGTCTTGATGGATTCGCGCTCACGGAACATTTCAACACACGCCATTTCTTTGATGTATTTGGTACACTCGATGAATTTTATCCCTATGAGAACGGCTATTATCTAGTCGATGGACTGCGCGTCTTTCCCGGAATGGAAGTGCACACTCGGGAACTGGAGCACATTCTGATGATCGGCAGCCGTGTTGGCATTCGCGCACTTCGCATGCAGCTCCAGCCCTATACACATAAACTTAATTACATTCCGATTGAGAAGTTACTCGAACTGACGGTATCGCAGGACGTTCTTTTGATCGCCGGCCATCCAGTCATTCAGCAACGAGACTTGTTTACTCTTGAACCACATATCTTAGAGCGTTTGGATGCCATTGAAATGAACGGCCAAGATCTTCGCCCACGCTCTATTGAAGAGAATGCCAGTGAAGTAGAACAGCTAGGTATAGAACTAAACAAAATTGTGCTAGGCGGTAGTGGAGCTTTCCACCGCAACCACTTTGGTAAAGTTTTCACGAAATTCGACACTTCATTTTCGACAGTTAGTGAACTACGAGCTTTGCTTGACCAAGGTGCTTACACCGTCAAAGTGATGGCATCCTCTGAAAAAACGTTTTTGCAACAACAACTCACCGCTGAGCTAGGTGCTTGGAGTGAGCCTTACCTATAAAAAGACTCTGCCGCAATTGGCAGAGTCTTATTTGTTTTCCCATTTCCAGAGTTCCACTTCACCGAGCTGGGCACTTTCAATTCCTTCTTCATCCTGTAGCTTCAGAAGTTCTTTAGAAGGTCCTGTCACAACAGCTCCGTAGACGATGAAACCATTCTCTTTGATATAGTTATAGCGGTTAGGTAGATCTTGTAAACCTAAGTTAGACTCTTGATACTCCGTGCTTTCTTGCAAAATCTTCTCCATGTTTTCTAGCATTGCGTTTTGTGATTCTTCTAATGTATCTTTATTAATAGCGAAAATGAGCCCACTTCCCATGAAGTCTTCTTCCATAGTGTACGCACCTGTCAATCCAAGTGGCTGTCCGAATAAAGGAGAAGTCCCGTCAGCTCCGTAGCTGAAAGCATTTTGTTGAATAGCGGAATTTTTCTCATACTCCCCCATATGCAATGCCATCCAAGTGATATTCAAGTCATAGTCGGCTAATTTCTCTATCAGTTCTTCAGGCGACATAAAAGCATCTAAAGAAAATGCAAGTTCGGCTACAGTTCCTTCGGGAAGACGCTCTAATGTATCCCATGAATCAGTAACCGTATCTTGATTGAGTGGTTCCTGAGTTTCAGGATGTTTTGGATAATAAAATTGAAATTCAAAATCAGCGTAATTTCGGTTCCCTTCTATTTCTACTAATCGAGACCCTTTAAGAGGCCAAATCGGTTTCGTCACCTCAGCTTCGCCCACCTTCACATTATGCAATCCCACCTTTTTGTATAGAGGATATGTGGACTTAGCTATGCCAACCAAGTTGACGTCCCAAGACGAAATGGGCATAGTGGATCTCACATTGGGATACATCCATTCAATAGCGAGCTCGTTGTAAAAATGCACTTTCTTCAAATTTTTGGATGTATTGGCATAGGCATCTAGAACACTCGCATAAACCGCATAAAGAATCAGTGCTACAATCAAAATCCGCACAATCCGAAACGTCAGCGTGAATCGCGACTTGCGGAGAATTCGTTTCTCTACATCTTTATTCCACTTCGTGTTCATAGGGGTTCCATCCTTTCCGTTCCGCTAGCTGCTGGTACCGTGTGCGTGCTCTGTGCAAAGTAACTTTCACTTGATCAAGAGAGACTTGCATGGCTTCGGCAATTTCCTCGTATGTAAACTGTTCATATTCTCGTAAGTAGAGAATGGTCCGGTACTGCTCCGGTAGAAAGGCTAATAGTGCTGAGACTTCTTCAGCCTGTTCTAACTGGAGCACCTGTGCTTCCGGTTGCCCTTCAGGACTCAGCATCTCTTGCTGACGCCAGATGGCTCCGAGCCAACTGTCTTGCCGCTTTTTGCGTTTGCGCCACTCGTCTAAGTAGACGTTCCTCGCCACTTTAAACAACCATGCTCGCGCTTCTTCCCCTTCGTATGTATGAAGCGAAATCGTCGCTCGCGCGAAGGTCTCTTGCGTCAGGTCCTCAGCCAAAGGAGGAGATCCGGACAGCTTGAGCAGATACAAATAAAGTGGTTTGGCATAATGGCGGTAAAGTTCTTCTAAACTGCCTCGTGATGGTTCCATCTGCTCCTCCTTTGTTTCTCTACTTGTACTACGAATGGATGGAAGTTGTGTTACACCTTATTTTTCACAAAAGAAAAAAGATCCCCGAACTTTCTCGAGGACCTGTAGGTTAGTTCTTTTCAAAGAATGTATCTAGAACATTTTTATACAGTTCATAGCGAGTCAGCATGTTCTTCGTCAGAACACCCTCCTCTGCTAACTCAAAGAACTGCTCTTTCGTGACGAGCTGTGCATCGATGACTTCCCCGACCTGATAGGACAAGTCGCTTACGTCAATCATTTGAGGCAACTGCGTCGCATAGACATCAATTAATGAATCATTGCGAATAATTTCTCCAAGTAAGACGAGCTCATCTGGGTTTATAAATAAACCTAGTTCCTCTTCCACTTCTCTTACCGCTCCGATCCGGCTAGATTCTCCTGTAGTTATAGAACCACCCGTCGACTCCCATAGCAGCCCACTTGGCTTTGCAGGGTCTCGTTGTGACAAAAGCAGACGGCCATCTGGTAAAAACGTCCACACATCAATGACAATATGATAGTCTCCCTCTGCAAGAGGTGGCACACTGCCTCGCACATGCGTCCGTCCTGTCTTCTCACGCTTCTCATTGTATACATCCCATAGTTCCATCTGGTTGTCCTCCATCCGCTCTTTCATAGAAGTCTTACTATAGGCGAAAGAAGTTCGGATGTCTACTAATGGCACTAATAGAGCATTTTAAATGGTGTTTCGTATATTAAGACGAAATCAGAGCAATAACTAGACTGTACACATACAATACATTAAGATAAATTTAACACCAATCGGATTTATATCGGTACTTTAAACTATTCATTACTAATAGAAAGGAGCTTCATTATGCGCATTCTAACATTTGATAAAATCCAGGAAGTTACTGAAAGATCTAACTCTACTGTGACAGAAGTTGTAAATTTATATAATTCTAAGCCTCAAAATAGAAAGCGATTAGCAATCAAGGGTGGCACTAGAAGACCACGTTGCAAAGATGAAGAAAAAGTTCTCTCGAGGTTCACACTCAAATGAATGAATTTGATTTCGACCAAATAAATAAAAAGCTATTATCATTAGAATCTATTAAACATCAAAAGCGAGAAATGATGCTTAAAGCGAGTGCAATTCTAACAGAACTTGTCGAATCTGAAAAAGTAGATGCAAAGCCTATTGTGGTTGGTGGCTTGTCAGTTGAAATTTATACAATGAGTGACTATACAACCCGAGATATTGATTTTGTTACAACTTCTAGTCTCCTATTTGCGGAGAGGTTGCTAAAAGTAGGTTTCAAAAAAGAAGGCCGAATTTACTACATGGACGAATTAGATTTAGCAGTAGATGTAGTAGCCAACTTTCTAGAAGGAGATTATGAACGAGTACAAAAGATCCCAATAGATATAGATGGTACTAACAGCTTTGTTTTTCTAATATCTGTTGAAGATATCATCTTGGATAGGTTGGATGCTTTTGAGAATGAAGATACACGTTATTGGGGTTTGGAACTCTTAACAAGATGGTACGACGAAGTGGACCTCAATTATCTACGTGAACAAGTAAGTAAGAAGTTCTTCAAAACACAAGATATTTTTAACGAATGGTTATCGATTATAAAAGAGCAAAGAGAGAAGTCTTAAATCACTGAGTGATTCTTGACATCTCTCTTTTTCTTTTTTTCACTTACTTAGGTTAAATTCACTTTTTTATTTATCTAACTGAAGGGGCTCAAAGCCTACTATGCGATATCCCGCTTCGTAAACGACCAGAAGGCCGCGACGATGAATACGACGAAATACGCTACAAGTACCGTAATAGAAAACGCGAGCGTCATCCCTTCAATAAGAGGTGTTCCTCCGTTAAAGTACTGGCCGAGGTTCAAGTTCGCAAACAAGATGAACTTTGCCCAAGTGTATTTGGATAAGAACAAGACGAGACCATTTCCAGCCATCAACAAGAAGATGGAAAGGCCAATAGCCATGGCACTGCTTCGGAACAATACGGAAATCATGAACGCAAGTGTCGCCATGACAACGAGTGCTACCAAGTTCAGTCCGTATTCTTGCAATGTTGCAGCCCATGCATTGGCAATCTCATAGCCACCCATTGGTTTCGTCAACAGGATGTCTCCAGACAAACCGTTCACACCAAAGATAACAGCCCCCACTAGGAAGGAGAACACAAGTAACACGATCATCAATATTCCTGCGAACAAGAATACAGAAACATATTTGGCAAACAAAATCTTCGAGCGTTCAATCGGACGAATCAACAGCAGTTTAATCGTACCCCACTTGAACTCGTTCGCAACTATACTAGATGCCACGATGATTGTGAAAATCGTGATTAATAATAAAAGCATATAGCTTTCATAAGTAAACGTCAGTGCATCATAGGCAATCGGCTTTTGGTCCTCTTCTAAATAGAACGTGTTCTTTGCCAGCTGCTCTTGCCCTAGGTAAAAGCCCATGTCCTCTTCATTGCTTTCAGCAAGAATTTTCTCGTTCTCTGCAACGAGCTCTTCTCTCCAGTTGTCGCTATAGACAGTTTCTTGCTCGTCAGTCCCGAAGAACTGGGTCATGACACCATTGATAATGACTAGCACCAAGATGAATCCAATCATTACCCATGACGATTTGCGGTTAAACAGTTTCACTTGCTCGTTCCAGACGAGATTTAAGAAGTTAGCCAATGACATTCTCTCCAATCAGGTCAAAGAATTTATCTTCCAGAGTGGCTCGTTGATGATGCAGGCCATATACAGCCACACCTTTCACAGCGAGCGCTTTGATAATTGCTGGCAGTGCCTCCCGCGTCGTTGAGAACGTCAACAGGTTTCCGTCTACTACGACGTCCCCTAGAATGTGGCTCTTCACAATCTGCAACGCCCCGTTCACTGGCTCTGCTTCCAATTGGACAATCAATGCCTCATCTTCCGTATTCGCCTTCTTCACCTGTTCAATGGCAATTAGCTTGCCGTTCTTGATAATCCCGATGCGGTCACACATCAGCTCGATCTCACTCAACAAGTGGCTCGATACGATGACAGCCACATTCTCTTCTTCAGCCAGTTTTCGTAAGTACAGACGAATCTCGCGAATCCCCGATGGATCGAGTCCGTTCGTCGGCTCGTCCAAAATCAAGATGGACGGTTTATGTAAAAGGGCTTGTGCAATACCTAGTCGCTGGCGCATTCCAAGTGAGTAGCGGCCTGCTTTCTCGTGAATCGCTTTCTCCAAGCCCACAAGCGCGACTACTTCGCGAATGCGCTCTTCTGTGATTCCATCTATCATTCGGGCATACTGCTGCAGGTTCTTCCAGCCACTGAGAAACGGGTACATCTCTGGATTCTCAACGATGGCACCGACGTGGCGTACTGCTTGCTTGAACTCTGTGCGAATGCTCTTGCCTTCAATCAACACGTCTCCATCCGTGATTCCCATGAGTCCAACCATCATGCGGATCGTCGTCGTCTTCCCTGCTCCATTTGGTCCTAGAAAGCCGAACACTTCGCCTCTGTGGATTTGAAAGCTGATGCCTTTGATGATCTCTTTTTTGCGAATGGTCTTTTTCAAATTGACGAGTTCCATCACTGCTTGTTGATCCTTCACACTCTCACTCCTTTTATACTGTCTCTAGTACGTACGAAAAAAATGGAAAAAAGTTTCATATTCTTCTATTCTTTCGCCCTCCTAAATTGTCAGAAAAGCGTGTATTTTTTTGAAAAAGTGATGTTTATCATCAAGATATCCCTTATACTATAGTCAACTAGAAAGACAATTGAATGAGCAGACTTAGCATTATTTACATGCTTCTATAAGAAGGTGACTTATGAAGATTCACAACTCTGTCGACCACCAACTCGCTTCTCTTTATAACAAGGAAGATTTCATGCGTATTTTAGAAGACTTCCCAGAACCCGTCTGTCTCTTTGCTATGCCCGATAAGACTCTACCGGGACGATTGATTTACATAAACCAAAAAGCAACGGAGCTTCTCTGTATGACAAAAGAAGACTTGTTGTCTTATACATGGACGGAGCTTTTCGAAATCCCTTTAGATAAAGATATCGATGAGCTCAGAAAAGAAACGCGAGAACAGGCATTCAATTTAAAAGAAAGTCCTTTAAAGAAAAACTTGTCCGGCTCTGCTCTAAAAGTCGAGCCACATCCAGTTCAGTTAGCATCAGGTGAGCTGGTCATGGTAGTCACCATAATCAATATCACCGAGCACTATCAGACACAGCAAGAACTTAAAAAATCTGAACAGCAATTCGGGTCCCTTTTCACACACAATCCCGACATTGCGATTTCAATCCGTATGGACGGGCGAATCGCAGCAGTCAATAAGACCGGTCTGCAGACACTGCACTACTTGGAAGAAGAGATCTTGGACCACGACGTAAAGGAACTGATTGCTGAAGACACACTGGAGTTCCTACGCGAGCATTTCTATCAAGTTCTGCAAGGGCACCCTACTCGTTTCTCTACAAAAATTAAGACAGGTCGTGAGTCCACCATTGATGTGGATGTTACTGCCATCCCTGTTGTCGTCAATGAAGAGATCACGGGAATGATCGGGGTTGCTCATGACATCACCAACAAAGTCGCGATGGAGAACTTGTTGAAAGAAAATGAACAGCGCTATAAGGCTCTGTTTGACTACAATATCAACCCTGTTTTGACATTTGATTTACAAGGTCGCTTCCTAAAAATCAACGAGGCTGCTGTTAAGATGATTGATTTTTCACTGGAAGAACTGGTTGGCCAATCGTTCACAAAGCTCATCGACCCAGATAGACGTAAAGAATCGTTTCAAAACTTTCAAATGGTCCTAGATGGCAAGCCCCGTCAATACGAGACGACGATCATTGGCAAGGAAGGCCAGCAACATTTATTGCACGTCATGCTGATTCCCGTGTGGATTGACGGTCAGATGACGGCCATCCACTGTGTATGTAAAGATATTACGGAAAGTCGGCGCAACGAGAACTTAGCAAACTTTATGGCTTATCACGACCCGCTCACATCTCTTGGCAACCAACGCCTGTTCCAAGACGACTTGACGCGTATCATACAGGAGCCTCATAGCGCTCATGAAGTATCTGCCGTCCTCCTGATCGACCTGGATCGCTTCAAGTTCTTCAATGATTATCTAGGTCACGAAATTGGAGATCGTGTGTTATGTGAAGTGGCGGACCGTATCGTAGGGTGTGTTGGGGATGCGTCAAACGTCTACCGGTATGCAGGAGACGAATTTACAGTCCTATTGGAGAAAACTTCCGAAGCGGCCGTACATGCTATAGCAAACGGGATTGTTGAAGAAATGCAGCGTCCGTTGATTCTGGACAGCTTCGAAGCCGTCTTGACGGCAAGTATTGGAGTCGGACTCTATCCAAAAGATGCACAAGACATCAAGGGTGTTATGAAAGCATCCGACCTTGCCATGTCCCATGCCAAACGGATGGGGCGCAACAATTACCAATCTTACAACCACCATATCGCCGGACTCAGCAACAACACGTTGGAAATGGAATCTATGTTACATAAAGCCCTGCAACTTCAAGAGTTCTCGTTGCACTACCAGCCGCAATACCGGGCCCATGATGAACATCTCATCGGGTTTGAGGCTCTTCTTCGCTGGTACACCCCCCAGCTCGGGCATGTGTCTCCAGCAGATTTCATTCCGCTCGCTGAAGAAAGCGGTTTGATCGTCCCGATTGGTGAATGGGTGCTCCGAAAAGCTTGCCAGACCAACAAGAAATGGCAGCTTGAGCACCAAGTCTTTGTACCGGTGTCTGTAAACTTATCACTCCGTCAGTTCTATCAACAAGACCTGGTCCAGCGCATCACGGATATCCTTTATGAGACAGAACTTGATTCGCAGTATTTGATTCTGGAGATTACGGAGTCCATTGCGATGCAAGAAGAAGCCGCTGCACGCATCCTTCAAGAGTTGCGTGACTTAGGTGTTCGGATTGCGATGGATGATTTCGGCACAGGATACAGTTCGTTCAAGCAACTGCGATACTTCCCGATTCATCACCTGAAAATCGATCAAGGATTCATCCAAGACCTCGATTTAGATAACGGAGAGGCTATTGTCGGTGCAATGGTGGCTCTCGGCCATAACTTGGGAACGGAGATCGTTGCAGAAGGCGTCGAGACCGAGTCCCAAGCTGCCGCACTTAAACGGCTAGGCTGCGACATCCTGCAAGGGTACTACTATGCACGACCCCAACCGGAAGATGCCATCACCGAACTGTTGAAAAACCACATAGAAAAAGCCGACAAATAGGTCGGCTTTTATTTTTGAGGCACCATGAAATTGTTGCCGTCCATATCGAATGTATAGACTGTGAACGGGACCTCTGCATTTGACTTCGTCGTATACAGTGCCTGGTCCGCACAGTGAATCAGCGTCTTCTTGTCTTCTGCGTGATCAGGATACACCGCAATTCCCATGTCTACTTTGAAATCAATCACATATCCTTCGACTTCTTGCGGTTCTTCAAATTCTAGAACGATTCGCCGTGCTACGATGAGCGCATCTTCCGCATTTTCAAGACCTGGCAAGATGATCGCAAACTCATCTCCTCCAAGACGTCCCACCGTATCGACTTCCCGCACCGTCTTCTCAAGCTTCCGCGCAATCTGTACAATGACGGCGTCCCCTACTATATGGCCGTAGGTATCATTGATCCGTTTGAAATGACGGCCATCCAGAAAGATCAATCCTACCTTCTTGTGATTGCGACGAGCCAGTTGAATAGCCATCGTCAAACGGTCATCAAACAGCCTACGATTCGGAAGCTCGGACAAATAATCGTAGAACGCCATCTTCGAGAGCTTCTGCTCGATCTCTTGCTTCTCAGTCACATCTTTCACAATCGCCAACACATATTTGCAGCAGTTCTGTTTATCCGATAACGGATACATCGTTGTCTCACCTATATAGTTCACATCAGGAGCTTTAATAGGATGTAAATACTTGATGCCTTCTTTTGATCGCGACACGCTTGCATATTGATTATGCAGAAAGCGACCTTCTTCTTCGTCTTCAATGACTTCTAGAACGGTGCGTCCGATGATGGTATCATCCAGACTCACAAGCTTTTTCACAGATTGATTAATGTAGCGGTAGCGAAACTGGTCTTCATTGACTTCAACCAGAAATACCAGGTCTTCTACATAATCAAACAGACGCATAAAATTCAAATCACTTTCCAAGGCATTTGAGATAAGTTCTGCCATGACCTTCTCCTCTCTGTTCCTTCTTCTGTAATTTACTCTGTATGTAATTCATGTTATAGGTCTTGAACAAAAAAATATTGAGAACTTCGACACTTTAATCTATCCATGAAGTTGTAAATTGATTGAATATTTAGTCTAATTGAACTAAACTACTCTCTCTTGAGTCAGAAACTTATGGTGTACTGATCCTTAAGTTTAACTAATTTCTAGCCTACAAATACGAAATTACAACTTAATAAATCGAATAAAGATATTATTTTATCCCTATTAAATGTATTTTTATTGTTATTCGATAAAAATCATGCTACTATCTCTTTAATCTTAGTTAGGGAGGCAAGAGCATGGAACATTCAGTAGAACTCACGAAACCATCATCTCTTATGCACTTTATTACGTATCAGCTACGAGCCGCTATTTTTCCTCTATTCATCTTTCTCCTCCTCGTATATTAGTAGTAAGAGCTCTTTCCGATAGAATTTCCAGTTAGTCCGGACAGCTGGAAGTACTGTCGGATTCC
>NZ_NOKQ01000200.1 GCF_002265435.1 Tetzosporium hominis | reverse complement strand
AATAATGCCGATTTAAGCAAAAAAAGAGCTATTTTCTACTTAGTGTGTTATGATATAAACTAGATAGTATTGTAAGCGCTTTATATACAACGTTAAAATGAAGTATTCGAAATGTTATTTCGATAAAAAGTCAGTAGACAACTATCAAACACTAGAAAAGTTGTCTAATTGAGCTACTAAAATAGTTAAGGAAAGCTAGGTGATGTGTAAGTGGATATTATCCAAATGAACTATTTCATCAATATCATAGAATGCGGATGCAACCTTTCCATTGCTGCAAAGAAGAT
>NZ_NOKQ01000325.1 GCF_002265435.1 Tetzosporium hominis | reverse complement strand
TCACAAAAAATAAATTTAACAATATAACACAACAGATGATTCTCAACAAACCCACCCAGAAAAGCTGAAAAAAAAAGAAAAAACTTTACACCGAAATTAATAATCAACAAAAAAACAAAAAAAAGAAAAATAAAACCATAAGAAACAACTTCCACAATTCTAAAAAAAAAAACAAAGCTAGAGAAAAACAATAATATAGAAAAAAAAAAAACAACTCAAAAATAAAGTAACCAAAATTTACAGTATAAAAAAAGAAAAACAAACCAAAATCAAAAACAACAATCATTCA
>NZ_NOKQ01000144.1 GCF_002265435.1 Tetzosporium hominis | reverse complement strand
TTATATTTTGCAAGAGAAATTAGTATCAGGGAGATGGTTATATGACAACATATCGCATTGGAGTTTTAAATGGAGATGGAATTGGACCGGAAATTGTAAAAGCGACAACTTTGGTGCTGAAGGCCGCAACTCAAAAAGCAGATATGTCCCTGGATTTGGTTGATTTACCAATGGGGTGGGATGCGATAAAAAAATATAATGATCCAATGCCAGATGTAACCGTAAAAGAATTAAAGAAGTGTCATGGATGGATATTAGGCCCACATGATTCTGCTGCTTATCCAGAAGA
>NZ_NOKQ01000225.1 GCF_002265435.1 Tetzosporium hominis | reverse complement strand
CTGACGGAGCTCCATCCTCCCGCCTGAAGCAGTTTTTTGCACTTTGCAAACGACATATCCCTCACCCGGAACGTAAACCATGGAATCAATCTCTTAAAGAAAAAGATCGACAGGATGCACGCCGAAGCGGTTTTTTTTTTTTATGAGAGGTGTATGTGCGAGATCTTCTGTGTTTACCTAGCTATTATAATATATAAGATCAGTTTTTGAATATTAATTTTTTTGTTTTTTATTTTTATTGTTTTTATTATTATTATATATTTTTTTTTTTTATTTTTTTATGTGTTAGT
>NZ_NOKQ01000148.1 GCF_002265435.1 Tetzosporium hominis | reverse complement strand
AGCAGATGATACGGTTGTGTTTGCAGGTTCAAGTGCTAAGAACCTAGGCAATGTTATCTATAAGGATTTGATTGCCTTGACACGCCAGACTGGTGCGCAAGTGGTTTGTGACTTTGAAGGACAGACCTTGATTGATAGTTTAGACTACCAGCCACTTTTGGTTAAACCAAACAAAAAACACCGGTCCCCAAAAATATAAAATCCGGTCCCTCCTAGCCTTTATTTTAAAACTTCTTCCATTTGTTCCCCGTCGCCAAAAACAATTATTACACGGGGTGGGTTGTTCCCTACCCCC
>NZ_NOKQ01000381.1 GCF_002265435.1 Tetzosporium hominis | reverse complement strand
GTTTTACCTATATGTTAAAAAAGAACTTCCGCCTAAGTGGAAAGATGCCGTGCTTACTTTATTGGCGCTTTCCGGCGTGTTTCTTCTTTTGACAGGCGGAAGACCGGACAGTTTGTATATTCCGGCCGAGGCCGCCGTTTGGGGCGTTTTGTCCGGTGGTGCGCTTGCTTTCTATACGGTTTTTGCAGGAGGTTTAATTCAATCGTTCGGTGCCTTGACGGTTACGGGATGGGGAATGCTCGGCGGAGGGGCCGGTTTTTCTTTTTTGTTTCCGCCGTTTCGGTTTAACCTTTCGC
>NZ_NOKQ01000206.1 GCF_002265435.1 Tetzosporium hominis | reverse complement strand
ATAGAGGGCTGTATGCTGGATCAGCTTCGCCCGTTTAATATAGGAATCAACGGTTTCTTTCAGGAACTTCTGCACAAGCACCGTGTCGGCGCCTTTTGCCCTTAAATAAGAAGCCGCATCAAAAGTCCGCGAGCCCGTGCGGAGAGAAAAGCTCTTTGTATCCACTATTATACCAGCTAATAGGGCTGTTGCTTCAATCATTTTGATTTTTAAGCGCTTCGGCTTATATTCAAGCAGTTCTTTCACCAATTCCGCTGTCGAATAAGCGTACGGCTCCATATAAACGATCAGAGTGTATA
>NZ_NOKQ01000152.1 GCF_002265435.1 Tetzosporium hominis | reverse complement strand
ATTTCTTAGCTTCAAAGTGGGATTCTTCTGGTTTTTCCTGTTCATTGATACGATTGGACAACCAAGCATAGAGACCAATCGGCTGCATGACAAAGAAGTAAACGGTCGTCAAAACTTCTCCATAAAAAGTCGCGTTCATGGCCAAGATCAAGTAGATAGCGGAGTTAATGGTCCCAAAGAGATAATTGCTTGCACGCCCTTCTGCTACCAATATAACACAGACAATCCCAGTCCAAGATGCAAACAAGCTCAGCCAGTCATGACTTTCCGTATTTTGTGTGAACTCTAAGATCAAGGGAAC
>NZ_NOKQ01000227.1 GCF_002265435.1 Tetzosporium hominis | reverse complement strand
AATACTAAAGCTGAAGAAACGCTTGCTGATCGTGACCAAATTTTCACATACAACGTGAAAACAAGTGTCCCAACAGATGTATCATCCTTCAGTGTAAGTGACACACTTGAGTCTGTTCTTGATTATGCAGGTTCAGCAAGTGCAATCTTGAATGGTCAAGCTCTTGATGCCAGTCAAATCAAGGTAGAAGGACAAACCATCACCTTGACGCTTACAAAGGAACAAGTGAAAGCCAATGGCGGTCAAGCTGTTGAATTGAGCTTCACTGCTAAGATTAAAGCGGGAGC
>NZ_NOKQ01000154.1 GCF_002265435.1 Tetzosporium hominis | reverse complement strand
CAATTGATCAGATATTTATTCTATGCTTACCAGAAGAATAAACCAGCCAGAGCCACTCCTGCAATTAAACCGAGGGAAATACCGTAAGCTGCTCCATATCCCCAATAACCGCCCCAATATCCGTAACCGAAGCCTCTTGGCCCTGCGCCGGTCGGAGCTATATAAACTTTGTCTCTTGTGACACGGGTAATTCTGCCGACGTGAACTCTTCCGCCTCTCTCTGTATATCTGACGACTTTACCTTGATGTTTTCGGCAAAGATGGGATTATGTCTCCAATATTGTTTCGCTCCTAAACTGACTTTCTATCAGCAT
>NZ_NOKQ01000276.1 GCF_002265435.1 Tetzosporium hominis | reverse complement strand
CAGGTCGATGCCGGATATCACCCGTGTCGCTTCACCCGTGAAGCGATTGGGAAGATTCGGCGCGGCCCTTCTGGAAACAGCGCCAAGTCAGGCTCGATTCAAGCTCTCTCAGCATACCTCTCAAAGATTTATTTGGCTTATTAAAGAGGCTTCGAGGTTCTCCCCCAGGAAAAGGGCTTCTCAGGTGAAACTAGCTAAACTTAGCACAAAAAAGCCTCGCTACCAATTAGTAGCGAGGCTCACATTGTGACTTCGTGATGAAATCGAGTTGCGAACGCCAGAAATCCACATCAAAACCATTCACCCCAACCGAGGCAAAGTGCGCCTCAATTGGTGCGCCTAGTTTTGATGAAATTTCTAGAGCGGCGTTCTCCACATCTTAATTATCAACCATGTAATCTGAACCGAAGAAGTTACGGAACATTTGAACAGTAGTATCACGGTTAAGAGCCGCGATAGAAGTTGTTAATGGAATTCCTTTCGGACATGCCACTACACAGTTTTGAGAGTTACCGCAGTTTGCGATACCCCCCTCGCCCATGATCGCGTTTAAGCGCTCATCTTTATTCATCGCACCTGTTGGGTGAGCGTTGAATAGGCGAACTTGTGAAAGCGGAGCAGGACCCATGAAGTTTGATTTGTCATTCACGTTTGGACACGCTTCTAGACAAACACCACAAGTCATACATTTTGAAAGCTCGTAAGCCCACTGACGCTTGCGCTCAGGCATACGTGGACCTTCACCTAAATCGTATGATCCATCAATTGGAATCCATGCTTTTACGCGTTTCAATGAATCAAACATACGAGTACGGTCTACTTGTAGGTCACGTACTACAGGGAATGTACGCATCGGAGCTAGTTTGATCGGTTGCTCTAACTTGTCAACAAGTGCCGAACAGGACTGCATCGGACGACCATTGATGACCATAGAACAAGCTCCACAAACTTCTTCAAGACAGTTCATGTCCCAAGTTACAGGCTTCGTAGCTTTTCCATCTTTGTTTACTGGGTTTTGACGAATTTCCATAAGAGCAGAAATTACGTTCATGTTTGGACGGTAATTAACCTCAAAGGCTTCCCAGTAGGGTTCCGAGTCAGGAGTGTCTTGACGCTGGATCTCAACAGTAATTTTTTTTGCTTCTGTTGCTGTCACCATGGATTAGTTCCCTCCTTTAGAAGAATAATCGCGTTTACGTGGTGGAATCAACGATACGTCAATTTCCTCGTACGAGATAATCGGTGCGCCAGTAGCTGCATCGAACTCTGCGATTGTAGTTTTCATGAATTCCTCGTCATTACGCTCAGGGAATTCTGGTTTGTAGTGAGCACCACGACTCTCGTTACGCTTAAGCGCTCCGATTGTGATAACGCGAGCTAGGTATAACATGTTCTTTAACTGACGAGTGAATGAAGCACCTTGGTTCGACCACTGTTGTGTATCGTCCATGTTGATGCGCTCCCAACGGTCCATCAATTCAAGAATCTTTTTATCTGTTTGTTCAAGCTTGTCGTTGTAGCGTACAACGGTTACGTTGTCTGTCATCCACTCTCCAAGCTCTTTATGGATCAAGTAGGCGTTTTCTGTACCTTGCATGTTCAATACTTTGTTCCACTCTTCTTGTTCTTTTTGAACTTCACGAGTGAAGATGTCATCTGGAAGATCTGCAGCAGACTTCTTCAGACCCTTCATGTATTTCACTGCATTTGGTCCAGCTACGCTTCCTCCGAATACTGCAGAAAGAAGTGAGTTTGCTCCTAGACGGTTGGCACCGTGCTGAGAGTAATCACATTCACCAGCTGCAAACAATCCAGGGATGTTTGTCATCTGGTCGTCATCTACCCAAAGTCCGCCCATAGAGTAGTGAACTGCAGGGAAGATTTTCATTGGAACTTTACGTGGATCATCACCAGTGAACTTTTCGTAGATTTCGATGATACCACCAAGTTTTACGTCAAGTTCGTGTGGATCTTTGTGAGAAAGGTCAAGGTAAACCATGTTTTCTCCATTGATTCCAAGTTTCTGGTTCACGCACACGTCGAAGATTTCACGTGTAGCGATGTCACGAGGAACTAGGTTCCCGTAATCTGGATATTTCTCTTCTAAGAAGTACCAAGGTTTTCCGTCTTTGTAAGTCCAAACACGGCCACCTTCACCACGAGCTGACTCTGACATCAAACGTAGTTTGTCATCACCAGGGATTGCAGTTGGGTGAATTTGAATGAATTCTCCGTTTGCATATTTTGCACCTTGTTGGTAAACGATAGATGCAGCAGATCCTGTGTTGATGATAGAGTTTGTTGTTTTACCGAAGATGATACCAGGACCACCTGTTGCCATAATTACAGCATCTGAACGGAACGCTTGGATTTCTGCAGTGTTCAAGTTCTGTGCTTTAATACCGCGGCAGACGCCTTCGTCATCTTTGATTATGCCCAGGAATTCCCAACCTTCGTACTTCGTTACAAGACCGTCTACTTCGTAGCGGCGAACTTGCTCATCCAGTGCATAAAGCAACTGTTGTCCAGTTGTAGCACCAGCGAATGCTGTACGGTGATACAGTGTTCCACCAAAACGGCGGAAATCAAGAAGACCTTCTGGAGTACGGTTGAACATAACACCCATACGGTCAAATAAGTGAATGATACCAGGCGCTGCATCAGCCATAGCTTTTACAGGACCTTGGTTCGCTAAGAAGTCACCGCCATACACTGTATCGTCAAAGTGTTTGTACGTTGAGTCTCCTTCACCTTTTGTATTTACTGCACCATTAATTCCGCCCTGCGCACACACTGAATGAGAGCGCTTTACTGGAACTAATGAGAATAGATCAACAGGCGTACCGTTTTCGGCAGCTTTCATTGTTGCCATAAGACCTGCAAGGCCTCCACCGACAACGATCAGTTTACTTTTTGCCATGCTTTTCTCACTCCTCGAATTTTTAGTAGTGGCTTATACTACGAATGCAAGTAATGCACGGATGCCCACTACTGACAATGCTACGAAAATACCAAGCGTTACGTATGTAGCCACACGTTGTGAAGCAGCGGATTGTGTAATCCCCCAGCTAACTAGGAATGACCAGATACCGTTTGCTAAGTGGAACGTTGCAGCAAGTACACCAGCTACATAGAAACCGAACATCCAAGGATTTCCTAAGATATCTGCCATCATGTCGAAGTCAGCTTTATCTGCTCCAATAGCAACCTGCCAGCGAGTCTCATAGACGTGCCAAGCGATGAAGATTACTAGGAAAATTCCTGTGATACGCTGTGCTACGAACATCCAGTTACGGAATGTGCTAAAGCGTTGTGTGTTGTTTTTAGCAGTGAAAGCAATGTAAATTCCGTAAAATGCGTGGAACATTAATGGTAAGAAAATAACAAAGATTTCAAGTGCATAACGGAATGGCAAGCTCTCCATAAAGTGTGCTGCAGCGTTGAAGGAATCTTCTCCTCCAGTTGCAAAGTAGTTGACGATCAAATGCTGCGTTAAGAACAATCCCACTGGGATGATTCCTAGTAAGGAATGCAGTCGACGCCAAAGAAATTCGTTGTTTTTCGCCAAAGTGGTTACCCCCCTCAAATTTTGCGATTGATTGATCACGGCGAAGTGACCACCCAATAATTGTTACGACGCACGAAATATCGACGTTCGTAACGGCCTTGTAGTTTAACATAACTATTGTACTCCCCTAAAATAGGTAGGTCAAGGCACTTCAGGAATGAGAATACTTCTCAAACACTAGATTTCTCAAGGGTTCTATCGTGATTGTGTCTTTTTTCACATGCACAAAAATGAAACCTACATGCTATACTGATATCGTTGATTTTGGAAAGCGAGTGGTCATTATGGAAAAGACACAAGAGAAAGTGATTCCACAGTTTGGTTACGAGTTAATTCGTGATCATTTAGTTGCTTCCTTATTAGGTAAGCATGAACAAGAGGTTCTGTATTGGGCCGGTAAAGATTTGGCACGTAAATTCCCCTGTCAGTCCGTAGACGAACTGCAAGCCTTTTTTGAACAAGCTGGTTGGGGTGACCTCCATATACATAAGGAAGCGAAACGCGAAATAATTCTCCACCTGCAAGGTGCACATCGTTCAGACACTCGTTCCGACCGCTGTTTTAAATTAGAAGCCGGCTTTCTAGCAGAACAATTTGAGATGCTCCATGGTCGAATGACAGAATGTGCAGAAGACGTGACATCCAAGCTAGTGGTTTTTACAGCGAAATCAGAATAGCAACTGTCTTAAGTTTACTCCTCCGGTGGAAACGCTCCCATTTATCTGCTCAAAAGTGTGAATTTTTTGTTTGATTTGTTCACACTTTTGTAACTATTTTGTATAACCTAGATGTGGAAGGCGTTCGCTCAGAAATGCTTCGAAAACCAGCCGCTCCCACAGATAAGCGTTTCTTTTCCGAGCACTCTCAGCTCAACTATTGTTCCCATACAAAAAGCAGTCTCTCATTTTCGCATGAGAAACTGCTTGTTTTTTTACTTTACTTATACTTCGATTTCTAGCTCCGAAAGTCGGAATTCGTCGTGAAGAGCGTTAGCTGTAGCAATCATCGTTTGTTGCGGAACAACTACGGATACTTTGATCTCTGATGTACTGACCATTTTGACAGGAACGTCTTCTTGACGGAGTCGATCAAACATCTGCGCTGCCACACCAGGATTCGACACCATTCCTGAACCTACGATGGACACTTTAGCAAGGCCCACTTCAAAGTCTGCAACCTGGAAGCCTAAATCCTGTTTGCGTTCTTCTAATACTTGAATCGCTTCGGATAGCGCTTCTTTTTTGATTGTAAATGAAACAGTCGGCGTCGTTCCGTCTACAATCGACTGGACGATAATGTCGACATCGATATTGTGTGCAGCTAAAGTGGTAAAGATTTTAGCCAGTGAGCCGTTGAACGGTTTTTCGTAGCTGATTGTTAGTCTTACGACATCCGATTCAAACGCGACACCGCGTACAATTAAATTCGATTCCATAGTTGGTTCCTCCTCAATCACAGTTCCTTCTTCCTGCGACAGGCTCGAGCGAACTGTCAACGGGATTTTATAGTTCTTCGCATATTCTACAGCACGTGGATGCAACACCCCTGCCCCTAAGTTAGCAAGCTCTAACATTTCATCATATTCAATCGATTGCAGTTTACGCGCACCTTCTACATAGCGCGGATCTGATGTGTAGACACCATCCACATCCGTATAGATATCACATCGCATCGCTCCGATTGCTGCGGCGATTGCTACTGCTGTGGTATCTGAGCCACCGCGACCAAGTGTCGTAATCTCACCGTCTTCTGTAATTCCTTGGAAACCTGCAGCGACGACGATGTTCCCTGCATCGAGTTTCGCACGGATCTTATCACCTTTTATAGAGACGATTCGTGCATTTCGGTGCACTTTCTCTGTTTGTAGTTCTGCTTGCCAGCCCGTCATCGATACTGCTGGGTAGCCTCTAGTTTCTAATGCCATTGCAAGTAACGACATGGACACTTGCTCTCCAGTCGACAACAGCATGTCCATTTCTCGTTTTGAAGGAGATGAAGAAACTTCTTCTGCTAGTTCCACTAAATGATCTGTCGTTTTTCCCATTGCGGATACAACTACGACCACTTGATGCCCATTTTCTACTTCTTGAATTACACGACTGGCAGCATTTCGAATGCGTTCTACCGATCCTACTGATGTTCCTCCGAATTTCATTACAACAATTGCCATTTTCTTCTCTCCTCCGACTATTGAGAAGGGACAAAAAAATGCTTTCCACGAATGGAAAGCATTTTGTCTAACACGGTCAACTAGTGATGTCCATGTAAGATAGCCCTCCAGAATGTGTATTCTGACAATCTTGGGTTTGTTCAACACAAGACCAACGAAGGACTGGATCAGCAGACCTTCATTTCGGCGATTGCCCCTTTCCGAGTTCTTCACAGGATCTGTCATCCTCCGAAACCGTACTGTTGACGTTCGCACCTCTATCTTCACGTAAAGTGAATATGAAATTAGGATTACTTTAGCACACTATTCTGATGAAGGCAAGGCATCTTCTGTCAGTTTTTTTTGGAACTCTAACGCTAATGCCTCAGGTAGACCGGCTGCTACAAAGTCATCAAGCGATCCTGCTCGCATATTTTTAACTGAACCAAAGTGTTTCATGAGTTGTTGCCTGCGCTTCGGTCCGACCCCTGGGATCGTATCTAAAACGGATTGAATGCTGTTCTTTTGACGCTGTTGTCTATGGAACGTGATCGCGAATCTATGGACTTCGTCTTGAATCCGTTGGAGTAAATAGAATTCTTGTGATGTCCGTTTCATAGCTACTGGTAGTGGTGGCTCTCCGTAGAGAAGTTCTGCAGTTTGGTGTTTCAAATCTTTCGCAAGACCTGCAATCGGAATGTCGAGCCCAAGTTCATCTTCTAGCACTTCACGTGCTGAGGACATCTGCCCTTTTCCTCCATCAATCAAGATCAAATCTGGAAGTGGCAATCGTTCCCGCAACACACGAGTATAACGGCGACGAATAACTTCTCGCATTGCACCATAATCATCGTGCTTAGCAGCGGTTTTCGTTTTATATTTGCGATACTCTTTCTTAAGAGGTTTGCCGTCTTCAAAGACGACCATAGCAGATACAGGATCGGCTCCGTAAATGTGCGAGTTATCGAATGCTTCGATTCGTCTTGGGGCTGGAATACCCATATGAGCACCTAACTGCTCGACTGCTCCAATTGTCCGCTCATCTTGTCGCTCTACTAGATGAAATTTCTCTTTCAAAGCGACTTCTGCATTATTGATCGCTAAATTGATGAGCTCTTTTTTCTTCCCTTTTTGAGGAACGAAGACTTTAAGATCAAGTAGCTGTTGGATAAGTTCGGCATCTACAGTGCCTGGAACCATGACCTCTTTCGGCTTGATGTGTTGGCTCTGTTCATAGAAGCGGCCGATAAAAGTCAGGAATTCTTCTTCCGGTTCTCCGTATATAGGAAATAGGGAAGCGTCTCGTTCAATGAGTTTTCCTTGTCGGATAAAGAACACTTGAACACACATCCAACCTTTATCGACTGCATAACCAAAGACATCACGATTGGTAAAGTCATTCATCTGCATCTTTTGTTTTTCCATGACGGTATCGATGTGCGCAATCTGATCTCTGTATTCTTTGGCACGCTCGTATTCCATCGCTTCAGCAGCCGCCATCATTTTCTTTTCAAGCTCAGTCCGAACAGCGATATGACCACCATTTAAAAACTTTGATACTTCGTCGATCATATACTGGAATTCAGAACGTGGAATGTCTTTGACACAAGGCCCTAAACACTGACCGATATGGTAATAGAGACAAAGCCGGTCAGGCATCTTGACACATTTTCGGAACGGATAGATCCGGTCGAGGAGTTTCCGCGTCTCGTTCGCTGCATAGACGTTTGGATACGGACCAAAGTATTTTCCGTTATCTTTACGGACCGTTCTTGTTGTGATGATTCTGGGATACGCATCCCCTGTAATCTTGATATATGGATACGTCTTGTCATCTTTCAGCATGACATTGTATTTCGGGTCATGTTTTTTAATCAGATGAAGCTCGAGAATCAAGGCTTCGAGATCCGATGACGTGACGATATATTCGAAGTCTTCGATGTCCTGGACGAGACGCTGCGTCTTTCCATTATGTGTACCAGTAAAGTACGACCGGACTCGATTTTTTAAAACCTTTGCTTTACCTACATAGATGATAGTTCCGTTGCCGTCTTTCATCAAATAACAGCCGGGCTGTTCAGGTAGGATTTCACTTTTTTGTCGAACCAACTCGTTCATCGTTTCACCTTCCTTTCGCACGCAAAATCCGCACGAATGTTCGGATTACCTTGAGAAAAAACCGGAATCCAGTGAGGACTCCGGTGTTTTTAGAATTATGCGTGTTTGTTCACTAAGTTAGCTAAGTTTTCTTTTGGCTGGTAGCCGATTACTTTATCAACCGGTTGACCGTCTTTGAAAAGAATCAAAGTTGGGATAGACATAACACCGAACTGGCTAGCCGTTGCTTGGTTCTCATCCACATCTAATTTTGTGATTTTCACTTTGTCAGAAAGTTCGCCGTCTAGTTCTTCTAGCACTGGAGCGATCATTTTACATGGTCCACACCAAGGTGCCCAAAAGTCTACTAATACTAAACCTTCTCCGATATCTTGTGCAAATGTTGCGTCTGTTGTGTGAGTTACTGCCACGATAATTCCTCCTTCTTGTGTATCTATATGCGATTATATCAAATGATACCCGAACCACCTAATAATAAAACTCGACTCCTTTAGAGGAGCCGAGAGTGAGAATTACTTCGATAAAACTGCGCGGAATTCTTCAGTCAACATAGGGATGACTTCGAATAAATCGCCTACGATTCCGTAGTCTGCTACTTTGAAGATGTTAGCTTCTGGATCTTTGTTGATCGCAACGATAACTTTAGAGTTCGACATACCCGCTAAATGCTGGATAGCTCCTGAGATACCTGCAGCGATGTAAAGATCTGGAGTAACGACTTTACCTGTTTGACCGATCTGTAAAGAGTAATCTACATAATCCGCGTCACATGCACCACGTGATGCACCAACAGCGCCACCAAGAAGGTCAGCTAGCTCTTTTAATGGAGCAAAACCGTCTGCACTCTTCACGCCACGACCACCAGCTACTACTACTTTAGCTTCGGATAGGTCAACGCCGTCTGTTGATTTACGAACGACTTCCTTAATGATTGTGCGAAGGTTAGTGATGTCTACAGAAAGTGAAGAAACATCTGCAGATTTCCCTTCTTCTTTAGCAAGTGGTGCGATATTGTTCGGACGAACTGTGATGAATTTCACGTCGTCTTTCAATTTCACTTTTTCAAATGCTTTACCCGAGTAGATCGGACGAATGAAGATGGCATCGTCGCCTTCTCCTTCGATGTCCGTCACGTCAGACACTAAACCTACTTGAAGTTTAGCAGCGATCTTAGGAGACAAGTCTTTTCCTAGTGCTGTGTGTCCGAACACGATTGCTTCAGGATTTTCTTGCTCGATAACTGCCATCAATGCTTGGCCGTACCCGTCTGAAGTATATTGTTTCAAATGTGGGTGTTCTACTGTTACAACGCGATCTGCGCCGTATGCGCCAAGCTCAGCTGCTTGTTCGCCAGCTGCGTCACCTAATAACACAGCAACTACTTCGCCACCACCAGAAATTTTCTTTCCAGCTGCAATCGCTTCAAATGATACGTTACGTAATGAACCTTCACGAGATTCTGCTAATACAAGTACTTTCGACATGCTAAGTTCCTCCTTCGATGTTGTTCCGTTCGATTTAGATTACTTTTGCTTCCGTGCGAAGTAAGCCGACTAGTTCTTTTACTTGATCCTGAAGATCACCTTGTAGAACTTTTCCTGCTTCTTTTTTCGGAGGAAGGTAGATTTCAACCGTTTCTGTTTTTGCTTCGACATCATCTTCATCGATATCCAGATCGTCTAATTCTAACTCTTCAAGAGGCTTTTTCTTTGCCTTCATGATTCCTGGTAAAGATGGGTAGCGTGGTTCGTTCAATCCTTGTTGCGCTGTAACTAGAAGTGGAAGTGTTGTTTCTAATTCTTCTGTGTCTCCTTCTACGTCACGTTTGATAGCTACTGTATCTCCATTGATTTCAAGGTTTGTGATAGTCGTTACGTAGTTGATGCCTAGTAACTCAGCAACACGTGGTCCTACTTGACCTGAACCGCCGTCGATTGCGACGTTACCAGCTAGGATCAAGTCTGCTTCTTTATCTTTTAAGTATTCAGCTAAAATATGAGCTGCACTGAACTGGTCTAAATCTTCTACGTCTTCTGTGTTGATCAGAACCGCTTTGTCAGCACCCATAGCTAACGCTGTACGTAATTGCTTTTCAGCTTCTACGTCACCCATAGTGATGACTGTTACTTCTCCGCCGTGAGCGTCGCGAACTTGAATCGCTTCTTCAATTGCATACTCATCGTATGGGTTGATGATGAACTCAGCGCCATCTTCTTGAATGTGCCCGCCAGATACGACGATTTTTTCTTCCGTGTCGAATGTACGTTTAACTAAAACATAAATATTCATTGGGTTCCCTCCAAAATAAATTAGTTTCCTTTAAAATTTGGTTGACGTTTTTCTAAGAAGGCAGAAATTCCTTCTTTGGCATCTTCTGACACGAAAACGGTTCCAAAAGAATGCGCTTCAGCGTCTACGCCTTTGTAATAAGAGTCATCTTTAGTATATTGCAGTGCTTCTAACGCGTATTTCATAGCTACTGGACTCTTTTTAGCGATCTTAGCTGCCATTTGCTGAACAGTAGTTTCCAATTCTTCTTCAGCAACAGCATGATTTGCTAATCCAAGACGTGCAGCCTCTGATCCTGAAATCGGATCGCTTGTCAGCAACATTTCAGCAGCTTTCGCGACTCCCACATAACGTGGCAGACGCTGTGTACCTGCAAAGCCTGGAATGAGACCAAGTTGCAATTCAGGAAGGCCAAGTTTTGCTGATTCTGTTACCACACGAATATGACAACTCATAGCAAATTCTAGACCTCCTCCTAACGCCGCCCCATGAATGGCTGCAATGATTGGTTTCGAGAAAGTTTCAACGCGTTCAAAAATGTCTTGTCCATTTTTAGCAAGCTTAGAAAACTCTTCGCCGCTTGTGATTGATGTAAATTCTTTAATATCTGCCCCAGCAGAGAAGAAACGACCTTCTCCTTTGAAAACAATAACGCGTACAGAATCGTCTTGCTCTACTTGATCTAAGAATGAATTGATATCTAAGATCAGCTGGCGTGACAGCGCATTGGCTGGTGGACGGTTCAATGTGACAGTCGCCACATGATCCTTTGTTCCCCATGAAAGAAATTCCATTTGTTCACATCCCCTATTCAGCTTTGATTGCGTTAAACAACAACTGATGAACTTTTGGTGAGAGCGCTACCAAATCATATTTGTATTCATTCATCACCCAAGTCGTAGTCGTCTCGTCAATTGTACCAAAAACCATCTGTCTCGCTAAGCGAATATCCATATCTTTATCAAATTCTCCATTAGCAATGCCGTCTTTTAAAATGGTATCGAGTAACACGAGATAATTTTTCAAAACTGCGTTGATGCGTAAACGCAGTGCCAGGTTGGACTGACGAAGCTCTAGCTGCGTGACAGTTGCCAAGTGGCGATCTGCTGAAAGAACCGTGAAATGATTTTCAACCATTTTATAAAGTTTTTCAGATGCCGTGATCGGCTTTTCAATAATTTCATTTAAGCGATCTGCAAACATCTCCATCTTCTCATCAAAAACAGAAATCAGAATATCTTCTTTGTTTTTGAAATACAGATAGATTGTGCCGTCGGCTACTCCGGCTTGCTTTGCAATCTTGGAGACTTGGGATTGATGATACCCGTTCTCGGCAATCACAATTATGGCCGCATCAATGATTTGTCGGTATTTAGGTTTTTCTTTTTTCATCGTCTCAACCCCAAAATAAAAATATGAATGACTATTCATTCATATTTTTATAGTAGTATTTAATTTTTATTCTGTCAACTTGTTTGTGATTGCTTGAGCTTTTCTTTTTCTTCCTCAATCAACGTACGTCGTAAGATCTTTCCTACCGCTGTTTTTGGAAGCTCCTCACGGAACTCATAGAAACGAGGTACTTTAAATGCTGCAAGCTTTGTGCGGCAGTAGTCGTTTAATTCTTCTTCCGTCACGTTGTGTCCATCTTTAACTACAATGTACGCTTTTACCGTCTCACCACGGTAAGGATCCGGGATACCAGCTACGACACATTCTTGAATCGCTTCGTGCTCGTATAGAATCTCTTCAATTTCACGAGGATAAATATTGAATCCACCTGCGATGATCATATCTTTCTTACGATCGACGATGTAGAAGTAACCGTCTTCATCCATATACCCTAAATCACCTGTTAAGAACCATCCATCACGAATCACCATTTCTGTTTCTTCTGGTCGGTTCCAATACCCCTTCATGACTTGTGGTCCCCGTACAGCAATTTCTCCTACTTCACCAACTGGGAGCGGCTCTGTAGAATCCATTTGGAAAATCGCAGAATCTGTGTCTGGCCAAGGAATCCCAATCGATCCTTTGACTCGTTTATCTGTGTAGACCAGGTTCGCATGAGTTACCGGTGACGTCTCAGTTAAGCCGTAACCTTCTACAAGACGACCGCCTGTCACTCGTTCAAATTTCTCTTGAACTTCTACCGGTAGTGCAGCCGATCCACTGATACATGCATTGATAGAAGACAAATCATATTTTCCGAGGTTCGGCGAGTTTAAGATCCCAATATAAATCGTTGGTGCTCCAGGGAACAATGTCGGTTTCTGTTTGTCGATTGTTTTGAGAGCGGTTTCAACATCAAATTTAGGAAGTAAGATCATTGTATTAGCTTGCATAATGGATAGTACTAGCACTGTAGTCATTCCGTAAACGTGGAAAAATGGAAGAATACCAAGGACACGTTCTTTTCCGTCTTCACACTCATATAACCAAGTCTTACACATCGTTACGTTGGTGACAAGATTTTTGTGAGTCAACATAACTCCCTTAGGGAATCCAGTTGTACCACCTGTGTATTGAAGCATCGCCAAATCATTTTCAAAATCGATGGCCACATCTTCTTTCTCCGCTTTAGCCACTTTCATGACTTCTGTGAATAAATGATTTGAGCCACGGTGCTCTACTTTTACAGAAAAGCCGTATTGTTTCTTTTGAATGAAAGGATAGACCATGTTTTTTGGGAATGGAAGATAATCTTTAATTCCGGTGATGATCAAGTTCTCTAAATCCGTCTCTTTCATGATTTTAGAGATACGCGGATAAAGAATATCCAATGTAATGATTGCCTTAGCTCCCGCGTCTTTTAACTGATACTGTGCTTCTCGTTCTGTATAGAGTGGGTTTGTCTGAACAACAATTCCCCCTGCATACAAGATACCGTAAAACGCAATGACTCCCTGCGGACAGTTCGGTAGCATAATTGCCACACGGTCCCCTTTTTGAATCCCAAGTGTCTGCAAATAGTTTGCAAACTTCAGTGCAGATTCATAAAGCTCAGCATATTTCATTTCTTTCCCCATGAAATGAATAGCAACGTTGTCCGGGTAGTTCTTTGCAGACCGAGTCAGAAATTCTTGAATCGGTATTTCCTCATACGTCAAAGTATGTGGAATTTGTTCAGGGTAATGCTTCTGCCACACTTTTTCTGCCATTGTAAGACCCCCTTGATTAGAATAGCGTGAATATTCCTAACTTTAGTATATGAAAATATGAATGGCTATTCAATCTATTTCTACATGATAAGACGATTTCCATCAAAAAAATAACAAGGACTGGGAAGATTTAACGTCATTCTTCACAATCCTTGTTCGGTTATCTTATAAAAACATAATACACTCCGACTGCTATAAATAGAACGGCTACAACTAATAACACTTTCGCTAATTTTTCCATTGGGCACTCCTAATTTGAAATACTTGCACCGATCACGAAGGATAAACCGACGGATAAGATGAACGAGATGAAACCAACAGAACGGTTATCCTGTTCAATTTCTTTATCTACATTGAACGAAGGGGTTAAGAATTCAAATAACCAATACGCAATAATGAGTAGCGCAAAACCAAATGTTCCCCAGCCAATCATCTCTAAAAATGAAGAGTGTTTTTCAATCGAGAACCGAAAAATATTGGCCACACCAAAGATTTTTCCACCTGTCGCTAATGCAACGGCAACATTCCCATTCTTGATTTCCGCCCAGTTCTTATACTTCGTAACGACTTCAAACAATACCATGGCTATGATCAAACATAAGATCACTACGCTGAAATATCCCGCTGATTCTACGAGCGGATGAGACCAAAATGCTAAAAGTGACACCGTGCTCCCCCTCTTCCTATGCTTCTACATTCTTGTTGTACGTTTGACTTGCAAAGAGGTTTCACTTTTATTTCAACTCTACGATGGTCACTCCGTAGCCACCTTCGCCTGCTTCTCCAAAACGGTAGCTCTTCACACGGCGGTCTTTCTTCAGCATCGTCTGTATGCCTTGACGAAGAGCACCTGTACCTTTTCCGTGAATGATACTCACTCGTGGATAGTTTGCTAGTACGGCATCATCCAAATATTTTTCAGTTCGCAAGAGCGCATCTTCGTAGCGCTCCCCACGCAGGTCAAGTTCCAGTTTGACTCCTGCTCCTGAACGACCTCCCACTGAATGCACCGACACAGTAGGTTGTGGTTTATCTGGTTTCACAAATTCCAGATCACTTTCTGGTAATTTCATTTTCAGAACGCCGATTTGAACGGCCCACTCATCTTTCGAGACTTTCTCAAGCAATGTCCCTTTTTGACCAAAGGACAAAACCTTTACTTCATCTCCTGCCTGGAGATTCTGAGCTCTTTGTTTCTTTTGTTTTTCTTTTTTCAGCACGGGATTCTCCGGCAACGCGCCTTCTAATCGTTTTCTTGCATCGATTATTTCGTGTTCTTTCACACCAGCTGCTGCTTGTTTCTGAAGCTGGCGAAGTCCTTGAATCACACTTTCAGACTCACGACGCGCTTCGTCCACAATCTTCTTCGCTTTTTCACGCGCTTTTTCAGCAAGCTGCTCTTTCTTCGCTTCGTAATCAGCCAAGCGTTCCGCAAGCTCTTGTTTTAGTGCTTCGGATTCTTCAAGTACTCGTTTGGTATCTTCTGCATCTTGTTCGGCTCTCTTACGACTTTCTTCTAATGATGCAATCATCGTATCGACTTCGCTACGATCGGTCCCTGTAAAGCCTTCCGCGTGTGAGATGATATGTTGTGGCAAACCAAGGCGTTTTGAAATTTCAAAGGCATTGCTTCGGCCTGGAACGCCCATCAACAATTTGTAAGTCGGACTTAGAGTCTCTACATCAAATTCAACGCTCGCATTGATGACGCCTGGACGGTTGTAGCCATATGCTTTCAGTTCCGGATAGTGAGTTGTCGCCATGACACGTGCGCCTCGTCCATGAACTTCATCTAAAATCGAAATAGCAAGTGCTGCTCCTTCTTGCGGATCTGTACCGGCACCTAGTTCATCAAACAGCACTAATGAATACTCATCGAATTTCTTCAGAATATCGACGATGTTAACCATATGAGACGAGAACGTACTTAAGCTCTGCTCAATGGATTGCTCATCTCCGATATCGGCAAATACCGATTTGAATACCGCAACCTCTGAGCCATCTAGTGCTGGAATCGGGATTCCACTCTGCGCCATTAATGTGCAAAGTCCCACCGTTTTTAAAGTGACGGTCTTTCCCCCGGTATTGGGTCCCGTTATGACGACGGCCGTATCAGGATTTCCGAATTCGATGGTATTGGCCACTGCTTCTTCTTTTTTCAGGAGTGGGTGACGCGCTTTCACGAGGCGAATGCGGCCTTCTTGATTGATAGTTGGTCGTGTGCACATTTCTGCAGTACCGTATTTAGCTTTGGCGAATATTGCGTCTAATGTCGCCATCGTTTTGACTAGATGGAATAAGTCCGATGCGACGATTTCAACTTGCATCGATAATTCTTTCAAGATGCGTTCAATTTCTTCTTGTTCTTTCACTCGAAGAGCCCGTGCATCGTTATTGAGCTGCACGACTGCATTCGGTTCGATGAACAAAGTCTGACCCGAAGACGATTGGTCGTGGACAATTCCGCCATAATGACTTCTATATTCCGCTTTTACAGGAATCACGTAGCGGTCATTGCGAATCGTGACAATAGCGTCCGACAACATCTTCGTCGCATTCTGACCTCTTGTGTAACTATCAAGTTTTTCACGGATACGCTGGACGGCTGTTCGGAGTTGCTGACGAATTGATCGCAACGTCTGGCTTGCAGAATCGAGGACCATCCCATTGTCATCGATGCAGGCGTTGATTTCATGCTCGAGTTCTGTAAGGATTGGTAGCCCGTCTGTGTAGTTCTTCATATGTTTAGTAGAAAAATCTTCAGCATCCGTGACATCTTCTATAAACTTACGAAGAATCTTACTCGAGCGAATGGTAGATGCAATTTCCATTAGTTCCATAGCACTCAAGATGCCTCCGATTTGAGCACGACGTGCATGAGGCCGGACATCAAACAAGCCACCAAGAGGCACATTCCCGCGTACACGAAGAATCGCTAATGCTTCGTCTGTCTCTTCTGTCCATGTTTGGATCTGTTCAAAATCTGTTGAAGGCACAAGTTCTTCTATTATCGTCTTTCCAACTGAAGACGTGGCAAATGATTTTACATGATCAATAACTTTTGGGTATTCCAGTGTATGCAGCGCCTTTTTTGCAATCATAGTGCGCCTCCTTTACTTTCGGGAGAGATAGTCTAAAAACTTCTTCGGCTCCCAAGTGTTTACGATAGTTTCTTTAGTGAGCCACGCTTTTTGGGCGTGACGAACTCCGATATCCATGAACCGGAGATGATCTAAATGGTGCGCATCAGTATTAATAGCGACTTTCACACCAAATTCTTGCGCTCTTTCAAGCCACGGCACAGCAAGGTCTAAGCGGTACGGATTGGCATTGAGCTCGACAATCTTGTCATATTCTTTTGCCCATTGCAGCAGTTGTTCCACATCCGGCTCGTAGCCTTCACGCTCCCCGACGATTCGACCTGTCGGATGCGCTATCATATCCACATGTGGATTCGATACAGCTGCAAACAGACGCTCCATAATTTTCTCTTGTGGTTGTGAGAAACTTGAGTGGATGGATGCTATGACAAAATCGAGTTCTGCTAACAACTCATCATCAAAATCAAGTGTTCCGTCCGGCAAGATATCCATTTCCGTACCTGATAGGATATGGATGTCCGGATAGTTCTTTTGAAGTTCTTTAATTTTTTGATTTTGTTCGCGTAGACGTTCTGGAGTCAGTCCATTTGCCACTCGTAGATAGCGAGAATGATCGGTTATAACCATCAACTTGTAGTTCTTAGCAGTACACCCTTCAATCATTTCCTCTAAAGAGTGCGCACCGTCTGACCAAGTCGTATGCATATGCAAGTCTGAGACGATGTCTTCTAATTGAACCAAATTCTTAAGTTCGTTAAGACGATCCAGTTCTTGACCCGTCTCCCGTACACTGGGTGGGATAAATGGCAGGTCAAAATCCGCAAAGAATTCGGCTTCAGACGCATACGTTGTGACCGTTCCGTCTTCTTTCTCGACACCGTACTCACTGATCTTCCAGTCTTTTTCTTTAGCCAGTTGTCTCATGCGAATATTATGGTCTTTTGATCCTGTGAAGTGGTGTAATGTAGTAGCAAATTCACTTTCCACAACGAAACGGAAGTCCACATCGACACGTTCTGGTTTTGCAAGTGAGACAGACATTTTTGTATCGCCATCTGCAATCATTTCTTCAATTTCTAATGAAGCCTTAAGCATCTCTTTAACTGCTTCTACGTGATCAGTAGCAATTACAAAATCTAAGTCTTTGCTCGTCTCTTTCGTTCGTCGGAAAGAACCAGCTACAGATGCTTTATTTACATTTTGATGGTTGTGCAGTAACGATTCGATATGTTCGACGATCGGCTCTAACTTCCAGATCGGATAGCGGTCCGGTCGGCTTGCAAGTTGATCGAGTTCTTTTAAAATCTTCTCTTCTGTTTTTTTGCCAAACCCAGCGAGTGCCTGAACCTCGTTTTTCTCACATGCTTCACGCAGTCCTTCAAGCGTTTCAATACCAAGTTCTGCATGAAGCCTCGCAATTTTTTTACCGCCCATGCCAGGAATTTGCAGCATTTCAACAAGTCCTTGAGGGACTTGTTTTTCAAGTTCTAAAAGTAGCGATGATTCGCCATCTTGAATTAGATCGGTGATGACTCCACCTGTTGCCGCTCCGATTCCTTTTAACTTCGTTGGGTCGTCCATTTCAGACAAACTTCGAGAGTCTAACTCAAGCGTCTGCGCAGCTTTTCGGAATGCGCTGACTTTGAACGGATTTTCACCTTGAAGTTCCATAAGTAATGCAATTCGTTCTAACGTACGAATGATTGTTTTTTTATCCATCGATTGTACACTCCTTTGTATGAAAGCGACAAAAACTTCTCCCAGCTAGCGAGAGAAGTTTTGGGTTCATTATGATGCACGGCTGTCCTGATAGATGTACCACCAGTTTTTGACCGCTTCAGATAAGAATGGGGTGTTCTCTAAAATAAAGTGAGCGATGCCCGAGCCACCGATTGCCGTCTGTAAAAAGTCGACTGGTAATAGAGCGAGTACGTATAGGAAGACAAATAATAAGAAATAAATTTCAATAAATCCAAGAACCGCACCTAAAATACTGCTCACTTGTCCAAGAACTGGTAAGAACTTTAAGAAGTCGAACATAGACGCAACAATTTGCAGTGCAAACTTCACAATGAAGAATAAGAGTGCAAATGCGATGATTCGGTAAAACGTTTGATCAAGATCCAATGCTTCCACCGCAAACGACAGTTGCGAATTTGTCGTGATAGCAGGAAACGGAATCCACAGTACAAATTTTTCTGCAAGAGGTTTGTAATACTTAAAGGCAACGATCAAAGCGACGACGAATCCAACCATGTGAATCAGCTGCACAATCAGTCCACGCTTTGCTCCTACAATGATGCCTCCAATAAGAATAATCAGTAATAAAATATCAACCATTTAGACCGCCCTTTATCTGTTTCAATTCCTGTTCTAGTTGTTCCATTTGTTCTTTTACTTTTAAGTAGTCGTGCATCGTGTTCACGGCTGTCAGGACAGCAAGCTTTGCTGTATCCAGGCTTGGATTGGTACGTTGAATCTCTCTCATCTTATCATCTACCATAGTAGCTACTAGTCGCATATGTCCAGCCGATTCATATCCTGCCATTTTGTATGTATTGCCGTAAATATCCACGGCTACCCGTGTAATTGTTTGATCTGACAAAGACAAGACCTCCTCAGAAAATCCTAGTTTCTATGATACCATGAAGTAAAGTGAGTTGGAAAGAAAGGAACCCATGTTATGTCAAACATTGTCATTCAACTTGAAAACGATGCGTTATCTAGACTAAAAACCTCATATTCTTCTTATGAAATCCCAGTAAAAGCACCTGGGATGGTGTTCGCCGCTGCGCTCTCTGATACCCGTATCAGCGCTTATCGTTCCGGAAAAGTCATGTTTCAAGGTAGTGGTGCCGCGCGAGAAGCTGAAAAGTGGCAGGCTTCCGATGGTGGGGCTGCTAAGAAAAAATCGGCTCTTCTTCCAGCTGGATTCGACCGTCTGTCCGTTATCGGCTCTGATGAAACCGGAACTGGAGACTTTTTCGGTCCGATTACAGTAGCAGCTTGTTACATCCCTGCCGATAAAATTGAATTGGCCATCGAACTCGGCTGCAAAGATTCTAAACAATTGAACGATACGTTCATCCGCAAAGTTGCGCCGGACATCCAAGCCTCATTTCCACACAGCATCTTAGTACTTCCAATGAATAAGTACAACGATGCTACAGATAAAAAGTGGTCTCAAGGGAAAATCAAAGCTCTCCTTCACAACCAGGCTCTGAAACATGTGTTGCGAAAGCTTGGAGATACAAAGCCCGATGCTATTTTGATTGATCAATTTGCGGAAAAGTCCGTATACTATCGTCACCTTGCGAAACAACTTGAGATCGTTGAAGAAAATGTTTACTTTGCCACAAAAGCAGAAGGTCTTCATGTAGCAGTTGCAGCGGCTTCCATTCTAGCTCGCAATGCGTTTCTAGAGGAAATGGATAAGTTGTCTGAACAGGCTGGTGTGACAATTCCAAAAGGGGCAGGCGCCAAAGTCGATGAAGTAGCCGCACGCATCATTCGAAAACGCGGTTTAGATTATCTTCGGACGATTACGAAAGCCCATTTTGCGAATACCCAAAAGGCGTTGAAGTTGTCCCGGCGATGAGATTTTAGTGTGATGGAGGGCTAAGGACACAAACCGACAGACAAAGGGCACAAACGGATGAGCTGCGGGCACAAACCAAGATTTAAGGGCACAAACTGGCGTCTGAAGGGAACAAACCCCGCCACTTTTCTTATAAAGATCCTGTCACACTAAACCGAACTTACTTCTCAAAAAAAGACCTAGAGGACACAAATCCTCTAGGTCTTTTCCAATTATCCTCGCAGTTCCGCCCCTACTTGTTCAGCAAGTGCAGAAATTACTTTATCATGTGCTGCTACGACTTCTTCGTCTGTTAGCGTTCGCTCTGGATCTTGATATGTGATGGAGAACGCAACCGATTTTTTATCGGCCGCCATCTTGTCTCCTTGATATAAGTCAAATAGACGAATCCCTGTCACCAGCTTACCACCTGAAGCTCGGATTACCGATTCCAAAGTTGCTGCTGGCGTTTCGCGGTCCACCACTAGCGCGATATCACGCGTGATTGCCGGGAAACGAGATACGGCTGTATAACTGATGGTTGGAAGAACTTCTGTAATCAGTGCTTGCATGTTCAGTTCAAACACATATGTCTCTTTCAAATCGAGACGTTTTTGTTCAGTAGGATGCAATTGACCGATAAAGCCTACCACAATCTCGCCAAACAAAATATCTGCAGTGCGTCCTGGGTGCAAGCCGTCTCGTTTTGCTTGACGGTAAGAAAGAGTTGCTCCAAGTTTCGCTGCAAGTGCTTCAACGATTCCTTTTATTACGAAGAAATCGACTAGCTTCTTCTCGCCTTGCCATGCATTGTCTACCCAAAGGCCTGTCACAACGCCTGCCACATGCTCGATTTCTACTGGCAATTCGTCCATGCCTTGATCCAAGAACACAGAACCCACTTCATAAAGTGCGACACTTTCTACACGGCGTGCTACATTATAGCTCGCTGCTTCTACTAAATGAGGAATCAGACTTTGACGAAGTGTGCTGCGTTCTTCCGACATCGGCATTAATAATTTGGTAACCGGTGCTTCGTGTAGTGCAAATCGTTGTGCTTGTTCTGAGGACGTCAACGAATATGTTACCGCCTGATAGAGTCCTGCTCCTTCAAGAGTTTGACGGACTAGACGACGTTTAGCTTGATACGGAGTCAAACCACCCGCTTGATGAGCGCCTTCTGGCAACGTCATCGGGATACGGTCATAGCCGTACATACGTGCAATTTCTTCTACGATGTCTTCTGGAATGACGATGTCTTGGCGACGCGTCGGTGCATCGATGTAGAACAAGCCGTTCGCTACTTCGAATGGGAACTGTAAGCGCGTCAAGATATGCTGCATCTCATCAAATGAAATTTTCATCCCTAGACGTTCGTTGATGAAGTCTGGTGATACGATTACTTTCTTAGGCGATTTATCTAGTTCATCTACGACCACACTACCAGCTAAAACCGTTCCTCCTGCAAGCTCTGCAAGCAGTTGAGCTGCACGTTCAGCAGCAGCTTCCACACGGTTTGGGTCGACTCCTTTTTCAAAACGAGCAGACGCATCCGAGCGAAGTCCTAGGCGTTTCGAAGTTTGACGGATGAAGCTACCTGTGAAGTACGCAGACTCTAGTACGACAGTAGTCGTGCCTGCATGGACCTCACTGTTTGCGCCACCCATAACACCAGCAACAGCGACTGGCTCTTGACCGTTTGTGATGACTAAGTCTGTAGCTACCAATTTGCGTTCTTGGTCATCAAGAGTTGTCATCACTTCGCCTTCAGTAGCCATACGAACGACGATTTCTTTCGTTGCGAGACGGTCATAATCAAACGCGTGGAGCGGTTGGCCGTATTCCATCAACACATAGTTCGTGATGTCGACTACATTGTTGTGAGGTCGGACACCGACTGCCATCAAGCGATTTTGCAACCATTGTGGGGATGGGCCGACTTTGATATCTTTGATCACTTTTGCGATATACAGAGGATTTGCATCTAACGCATCAACACGAAGTTTTAATGCATCCTGTGCCGTTTCAGTTGCAGAAGCATAAGCGATTTCCGGAAGTTTAACAGGCTTTTGTAAAATAGCAGCTACTTCGTATGCGACTCCTAACATGCTCATCGCATCAGCGCGATTCGGTGTCAAACCTAGCTCAAGGATCGTATCATGTAGCGTTAGATAGTCCAGTGCGTCTTGTCCAACTGGAGCATCCGCTGGCAAAACAAAAATCCCATCTGCAAAGGCTTTCGGCACAACTTTCCCTTCGATCCCTAGCTCTTGAAGAGAACAGATCATACCGTTTGATTCTTGTCCGCGAAGTTTCGCTTTCTTAATTTTAAAGCCTCCTGGTAAACGTGCACCAGGCACTGCAACAATCACGTTCTGCCCCGCATCCACGTTCGGAGCGCCACAAACGATTTGAGACAATTCCCCTGTTCCCACGTCAACTTGGCAAATATTTAATTTGTCCGCTTCCGGATGTTTCTCTTTAGAAACCACGTGACCAATCACGACATTTTTCATATCTTGTGAACGCACTTCGATGGCATCTACTTCGATTCCCGAGCGCGTAATTTTTTCTGCGAGTTCAGCAGGCTGTTGATCCGTCAAATCCACGTAGTCTGCTAACCAATTGAGTGATACTAACATACTGTCTCCTCCTTACCCTTCACTGCGTTCAAATTGCTTGATGAATCGCATATCGTTTGTATAGAAATGGCGAATATCTTCTACGCCATATTTCAGCATCGCAATTCGCTCTGCTCCGATACCGAAAGCAAAACCAGACACTTTTTCTGGATCGTATCCTGCCATGCGAAGGACATCTGGGTGCACCATACCCGCACCTAAAATTTCAATCCAGCCAGTTCCTTTACATACTGAACAGCCACTACCGCCACATTTGAAGCAAGAGATATCCATTTCAACAGATGGCTCAGTGAACGGGAAGAAGCTTGGGCGCAGACGAATTTCACGGTCTTGACCGAACATCTTTTTCCCGAGTAGGTCAAGCGTTCCCTTTAGATCGGTCATACGAATGTTCTCGCCAATGACTAATCCTTCGATTTGCATGAATTGGTGCGAGTGTGTCGCGTCATCGTTGTCACGACGGAACACTTTACCAGGACAGATGATGCGAATCGGTTCGCCTTGCTTCTGCTCCATCGTACGTGCTTGAACAGGTGACGTGTGCGTGCGTAATAACAATTCTTCTGAGATGTAGAACGAGTCTTGCATATCCCGAGCCGGGTGACCTTTCGGAAGGTTTAGCGCTTCAAAGTTGTAATAATCTTTCTCGACTTCTGGACCTTCTGCGATCTCGTAGCCCATACCGATGAATAAGTCTTCGATTTCTTCGATGACTCTCGTTAACGGATGGTGATTCCCGATTTGGACCGTACGTCCTGGTAACGTCACATCAATCGTCTCGTTTGCAAGTTGGGCATCAATTGCCGCTTGCTCAAGCTCTACCGAACGCTCGTCTAGTACAGCTGTAACTTCTTGGCGCATCTCATTAACAAGTGCTCCCATCTTCGGACGCTCTTCAGCAGGCAATTTGCCCATACCTTTGAGTAAATCTGTGATCGGTCCTTTTTTACCGAGATACGCCACGCGGACGTCTTGCAGTTCTTTGACTGATTGCGCATCTGTGATCTTTTGAATAACTTCTTGTTTCAGTGCAGCAAGTTGTGCTTCCATCAGTTGTTCCTCCTTTTTTGACAAACAAAAAACCCGCCCCAAAAAGGGACGAGTTATCATCGCGGTACCACCCTAGTTATCATGCTCAAAGCATCATCACTCAAACGAATAACGGCTCGGAACCGGCCACCTTTACATTTCTGGTCTAAGTGGCAGCTACCTGGGGTGAACTTCTAAGAAGCGAATGGGAAGTGGTTGCAGTCTCGCCACGTTCTCCCTGAAACCATTCAGCTCTTCTTATACTTTTCCCGGTCATTGCTGTTGTATTTTCATTTCAATTATACGAGTGCCCTAGTGGAAATTCAAGCTTTTTCAGCGAAGTGATACAAGACGATAGCCGTAGCGATAGCCACATTAAGCGACTCTGCTTTTCCGTAAATCGGAATCGAGACGCGCTGGTCCACTTGTTGCAGAAGGTTTGGCTGTACACCGCTTCCCTCGTTCCCCATGATGAACGCCATTTTCTGTGTGACAGCTACTTCTTTGTAGTTGCTCGCATTTTCAAGAGCCGTTCCCATGATGGAGAAGCCTTCGTCTGCAAGTGAAGGAATCCATTCCTCAAGATCCGCTTTAATCACCGGCAAATGGAACGTCGAGCCTTGAGCCGAACGAAGTGTCTTTGGATTGTATGCGTCTGCGCTGCCTTTTCCTAAAATGACAGCATCCACTCCAGCAGCATCTGCCGTGCGAATCATCGTGCCTACATTCCCTGGGTCTTGGACAGAGTCAATAAGTAGGACGCGGCTCCACTCACTCGGTGCGACTTTCCAGCTCGGTTCGCTACAATGTGCGAAGATGCCTTGTGTGTGCTCTGTGTCAGCAAGCTCGTTAACTACTTCTGTACTAATTTCAATCACTTCAACACCGTCTATATCCCACTTGTGCTCAAGTGAAGCGTGGTCTCCTAAAAGGATATGCCTTACCATCCCAGGGACTTTCAAGGCTTCTTCCACTAAGTGATAGCCTTCCACTACAAACTCTTTCGATTTTTCACGATCTTTACGAGTCGTGATCAGTTTTTTCCAATGCTTCACGAGAGCATTGCCAGTCGATTCGATGCGTTTCATACGATACCTCTTTTTTTCTTTTTAGTGTATCACAGGTTGCTGCATAATTTGGATTGTCAGAAAACATACTAGGGAGGAAACGGAGGGATAAACATGTCATTTCAAATTCGACAATCGATCAGTTCGAGTGTAGCCGGTTCTAGTTCTGAAGACTTGTACGCTATGGTCGAAGATGCTATCAAAAAATGCAACGAGCATTTCTTGCCTGGTCTCGGTGTGTTCTTTAAAAAATGGTGGCAGCAAGCCGAACCGCATCTCAAGCAAGATGCCGTCAAACTGCTTGAGAAAACTTTCAACAATTAAAAAAATGGCCCAGCGTCTCCCGGGCCATTTCACTATGTAGCTCAGCTCGCCCTCTGGCAAGTCCTGAACAAAACCTCTCCGTAGCGGACGCCTGCCGTTACAGAAAGTTATAACAAGGAAGCAAGTACTGCTTTTTGTGCATGCAAGCGGTTCTCCGCTTGTTGGAATACATACGAGTTCGGCCCATCGATCAGACTAGCCGTGACTTCTTCTTCGCGGTGCGCTGGCAAACAATGCAAGAACGCATAATCTGTTTTAGCATGAGCAACGAGAGCATCATTTACTTGGAACGACTGAAATGCTTTTAGACGAGCCTGCGTTTCTTCCTCTTGCCCCATCGACGTCCAAACATCTGTATAAATACAATCAGCTCCCTCGACCGCTTTAACTGGATCAGTTGTGATGAGGAGTGACCCACCGTTTGTTATAGCAAGCTTGGAGATCTTTTCTGCGATCCACTCGACCGGCTCATAGCCAGGAGGTGTGGCAATGGCAATGTGCATTCCGAGATGTGCTGCAGCAATGGCCAACGAGTGCGCCACATTATTCCCGTCTCCGATGTAAGTCAGTTTCTTCCCAGCAAGTTCTCCTTGAACTTCTTGAAGTGTCAGCATATCCGCTAGAGCTTGGCATGGATGGAACAAGTCCGTCAAACCATTGATAACTGGAACCTGAGCATGTTCCGCAAGCTCTTCCACCATTTGATGGGAGTTAGCGCGAATCATGATGCCATCTAGATAGCCCGACAGCACGTGCGCCGTATCGTACACGGACTCCCCACGACCAATTTGCAAATCACGAGAATGCATAAACATACCGTAACCTCCAAGTTGCTGCATTCCCACTTCGAATGAGATGCGAGTTCGAGTCGAATGTTTCTCAAAAATCATTCCAAGTGTCTTTCCTGCAAGAAGTGGTGGACACTTTCCTTCTTTCGTAAGGAACTTGAGGTTTTTAGCAAGTTCCAGCAATTCTTTTACTTCTTCTGTTGAATAATCAAATAACGTCAGTAGATCTTTCCCTTTCAAACTTTCTACTGGTTTAATGTTCACCCATTCTAACAACTTCATTTTTTCCACATCCCCTTAATGTATATTCATGTAATTAGTATTATAAATATACATAAAGGTGAATGTCAATGCAAAATAATAAAATAACCCCGGGGGTTGTCTCACAATCGAGTTTTCTCGATCATCGTAACAACCCCAGGGGTCTACTACAATTAGTTAAATTTTAATTCTGCAACTGTATCCGCATCTAATTTTTTAATGACCTCAACAATCAGTTTTACAGCGTTTTCGTAATCATCACGATGCAAGATTCCTGCATGTGAGTGAATATAACGAGTCGCTACACCAATCGCCACAGCTGGTACACCATTCATCGTTAAGTGAATAGCACCTGCATCTGTTCCGCCACCAGCAATCGTTTCGAACTGATACGGAATGCCTGCTTCGTCCGCCGTATCCACAACTAGATCACGAAGACCTTTGTGGGATACCATGGAAGCGTCGAACAACACGATTTGCGGACCTTCACCCATTTTAGAAGTAGACTCTTTAGGAGTTACTCCCGGTGTGTCGCCAGCGATACCGACATCCACAGCGAATGCGATATCTGGTTGTACTTTCATAGCAGCTGTCTTCGCACCACGAAGACCTACTTCTTCTTGTACTGTTCCAACACCATACACAGTGTTTGGATGTTCTTGTCCTTGAAGACCTTTAAGAACGTCGATTGCAATCGCACAGCCGATACGGTTATCCCAAGCCTTAGCTAGTAGAAGTTTTTCATTGTTCATCACATGGAACTCGAAGTAAGGAACGATCATGTCTCCCGGAAGAACTCCCCACTCCATCGCTTCTTCTTTCGAAGAGGCACCGATATCAACGAACATGTCTTTAATATCAACTGGTTTTTTACGAGCTTCTGGAGATAAGATGTGCGGCGGTTTAGAACCGATGACACCTGTGATGTCTCCTTTTTTACGAGTAACGATCGTCACACGTTGTGCTAGCATGACTTGATTCCACCAACCACCAACCGGTTGGAAGAAGATAAACCCTTTATCATCGATACGAGAGACCATGAATCCAACTTCGTCCAAATGTCCAGCTACCATGATTTTAGGTCCATCTTGAGACCCTGATTTTTTAGCAATCAAGCTTCCCAAGTTGTCGTAAGATACTTCATCCGCAAACGGTGTAATGTATTTCTCCATCACTTCGCGAGCTTCGCGTTCATTCCCGGGAATCCCGCGAGCATCGGTTAGATCTTTTAACATTGTCAATGTTTCATCTAGCTTCGTCATTATTTCGACCTCCTAAACAATCTATTTCCATTATACGAAAAGACTGAATAGAATGTAAACAGTAAGTTAGTAGCCTGTCTGTTGTCGTGTGTAATTAAGTTCGTTTTTAGCGTGGTATGCGCTTACTACATCCTCTGTAGTAAATCCTAGTAGTCTCGCAATCTCCGCGTAAGATTCCCAGATCTTTGCATAATTCGAGAAGTCTGAGTGGTTCTGGAATTTTAAAATGCGTTCGTAGGTTTGAAGAAACGCACTATTCAGGTCTTCTGCTCGATCCCCTTCCCGCCACGTCGTAAGCTGCGTGTCGAGACCTTTTTCAATTCCAATGGATAATAAGAAATGAATCGAGTCCACATATTCTTCGACGATGATTGCTTTATCTGATGGTCCCTTGTCGCTCCAAAATTTGAAGCTTCGTGTTTCGTTTGCCAGTTCGCCAAGCTCGACTAATAATGCAATGACTTTTCGGTCAAAGACATCTTCTTCGATTCCTCGCTTTTCTTCTATATATTGATCTAACTGGCGCTGCATCTCGACTAATGTTTGAAGTTCCATTTTTTCTCACCTTTTTTCAATTAGTTTGAAACCAAATGATTTTTGTTCCGTATAAAGTAATAAGTGGTTATGTATAAGGGAGTGGTGTCATGATTTTCCGAGTGATCTTAATAATTTTACTGGCCTATGCCTTGTATAAACTAATGCGATATTTACTAGATCCGAAGCGGAAGCTAGATGAAGCCATCGAAAAAGAAGCCTACTACTTCTACGATGACAGCAAAAATGCACGCAAAAACTTTCTCATCTCTTACCAAGGCGCTGTCTTTGAGGGAGAAAAGTATCTAGGCACCACAAAAGATGCTTTTGATGTCGTCTCCATATTTGTTTGGGCCCATGACATTCATAAGCTTCAAGGCATGACGCGAGACGATTTTGAATTTCTTGAAAAAGAGATTCGACTTAGCTATCCGCACGCCACCATCAGCTGGAAAAGTCCTATCGAGCAACTATTGAAAGGCCACAAAGAGTCCGTTTAAGCGGGCTCTTTTTTTAATTGGACAAATAAACAAGCAGAAATAAATCTAAAAGTGCAAGCACAAGAAACCCAATTCGAAACTGTGTATGCTTCGTCTTATGGCGAAACGCCTGCATGCCTGCATAAGCTCCTGGTCCTCCACCTAGTAACGCCAGTAACCATAAGGTATTTTCCGGGACACGCTGACCCCCTTTTCTTGCTTGGTTCTTGTCATACCGCATCGTGAAGAATGCGATAGCAGACATGACGACTACGATGATCCAAAGATAGTCCATGATTTCCCTCCTTCTTTCCTTACTTAGTTTAGCAGACAGTGCTAGGTTGGGGGTAGGTCTAGTTGATGTGGCTTGGTCGAGGTTGGCGCGATTCGCCTTGATGTTGGCACGATTCGGACCGATGTTGGCGCGATTCGCTCGGAGTTGGCACGATTCGCTCGGAGTTGGCACGATTCGGACCGATGTTGGCGCGATTCGGCCCGATGTTGGCACGATTCGTACTCAATGTCGAAGAGGCCACTTCTGTTGCTCAACAAATCATCACTCCATGCCTATGAAATCACCTCCCATGCAGAACAACTCCCCCTCCCATGACCATGAACGACCGCTCACCCCCACAAAACTCCTTCCACATCATATCTAATCGAGTTACAGGCGTTAGAAATACATTCAAAAATCGTTCGCACCCGCAAAGGCAAAATACGCCTTCACGGGCACGCCCAATTTCCGAAGCATTTCTGACCAAACGCCTTACACATCTAAAATAAAACAAAAAAGCCCTCCTCCCAAATCGGGAGAAGGACTCTTAGAAAGTCGAACTTATTTGTCCATTGCTTTTTTAGCAGCATCAGCTAACTGAGTGAATGCAGCAGCATCCGTTACAGCTAGGTCAGCTAACATTTTACGGTTAACTTCGATACCAGCTAATTTAAGACCGAACATTAAACGGCTGTAAGAAAGACCGTTCAAACGTGCTGCCGCATTGATACGTGTGATCCATAATTTACGGAAATCACGTTTCTTTTGACGACGGTCACGGTATGCGTACATACCAGACTTCATAACTGCTTGGTTAGCAACTTTATAAAGTGTGTGTTTTGAACCGTAGTATCCTTTAGCTAATTTAATGACTTTTTTACGACGCTGACGCGTTACTGTTCCACCTTTTACACGTGGCATATTAAACAACCTCCTGCTATTTCATTTATAGTCGAATTACTTCATGTACGTTAATAGTGTACGGATGCGCTTGTAGTCGCCAGAAGAAACTACTTTAAGCTTGCGAAGTTTGCGTTTCGCTTTTGTAGATTTGTTTCCAAATAAGTGGCTACCATATGCACGATCGTGCTTAAGTTTCCCAGTACCCGTTTTTTTGAAGCGCTTTGCTGCTCCACGGTGAGTTTTCATTTTCGGCATGTCGAATTCCTCCTAAACAATTTCTAAATGCTTATTTCTCGTTCTTTGGCGCTAAAACCAAGAACATGCTGCGTCCATCCATTTTTGGCTTCTGCTCTACAGTAGAAACCTCTGCACATGCTTCCGCAAAACGATCAAGGACACGTTGTCCAATTTCTTTATGCGTGATGGCACGGCCTTTAAAACGGATCGATGCTTTCACTTTGTCCCCTTTTTCAAGGAACTTAATGGCATTACGAAGTTTCGTTTGGAAATCATGTTCGTCAATCGATGGGCTCAAGCGAACCTCTTTCATGACGACAACTTTTTGATTTTTACGAATCTCGCGATCTTTTTTCTGTTGTTCGAATTTGAATTTACCATAATCCATAATACGAGCAACAGGTGGCTTGGCTTGAGGGGCCACAAGGACAAGGTCTAAGTTAACGCGAGCAGCAATCTCGAGCGCTTCGTTACGTGATTTAAGTCCAAGCTGATCACCATTTTGGTCAATTACACGTAATTCTCTTGCGCGGATGCCTTCGTTTACATACATGTCTTTGCTAATAATAATCCACCTCCAAATAGTATCGCGAATACAAGGTCGGGTATGAAGTGCAGTTGCTGTTCACAACTTGTACCCATATAAAAAGCGGGCAGACATCTCTGTCTGCCCGCCGCTATACGACATGCAAAATGCATGTGAAAGTCGTTCTTGTGCGAACCAGTCAACATAATGTCGAACAGGTGAGAAGCGGGCAGCCTCTTCTTATACCACAAACATGTATTCAATAACCTTACTAACTATAGCACCTGACGAATCAGTTGTCAACAGATGATTGCACTTCTTTCACAATATGCGCTAAGAAGTCTTCAAATGCCATACTCTCTGATTTTTGTTCTCCGTATTTACGGACATTGACTTCGCCTGCTTCTTTTTCCTTGTCTCCAAGAACGAGCATGTACGGAATCTTTTGCATCTGTGCTTCGCGGATTTTGTAACCAAGCTTCTCTTCACGGTCATCTATGTGAACGCGGAAGCCTTTCGATTTGAACTTCTCTTCTAGCTGCTTCGCGTAATCATGATGTACTTCATTAGAAACTGGAATGATTTGAAGCTGTACAGGAGCAAGCCATGTTGGGAAGGCCCCTTTGTATTCTTCGATCAAGAAAGCAACAAAACGTTCCATAGTAGAAACGACACCACGGTGGATAACAACTGGGCGGTGCTGCTTGCCGTCTTCTCCAATGTAGTTCAAGTCGAAACGCTCAGGAAGCAAGAAATCAAGTTGAGCGGTAGACAGTGTCTCTTCTTTACCAAGAGCCGTCTTCACCATCACATCAAGCTTCGGTCCATAGAACGCTGCTTCGCCTTCTGCTTCGTAGTAATCAAGACCAAGCTCATCCATCGCTTCTTTCAACATCCCTTGTGCGCGTTCCCACATTTGATCGTCATCGAAATATTTTTCAGTATCCGCAGGATCACGGTACGACAGACGGAACGAATATTCTTCTAGGTTGAAGTCTTTATAAACTTCTAGAATCAACTGAACAACACGTTTGAACTCTTCTTTGATTTGATCTGGACGGACGAAGATGTGTGCATCGTTCAATGTCATTCCTCGAACACGTTGAAGACCAGAAAGCGCTCCAGACATCTCGTAACGGTGCATTGTGCCAAGCTCTGCAATACGAATCGGCAAGTTGCGGTACGAGTGGATCCCGTTTTTGTAGATCATCATGTGGTGTGGACAGTTCATCGGACGGAGGACCAGTTCCTCGTTGTCCATTGCCATCACAGGGAACATGTTCTCCTGATAGTGATCCCAGTGACCACTAGTTTTATAAAGCTCCACGCTCGCCATCACTGGAGTGTAAACGTGATCGTAACCAAGTTGCACTTCTTTATCAACGATATAACGCTCGATGATGCGGCGAATCGTTGCACCTTTTGGTAACCATAACGGAAGACCTTGGCCGACCTTTTGGCTGTTCATGAATAGATCAAGCTCTTTCCCGATTTTGCGGTGGTCGCGTTCTTTCGCTTCTTCAAGAAGACGTAAATGCTCTTTCAAATCTTCTTTAGTGAAAAATGCAGTTCCGTATATACGTTGAAGCATCTTGTTGTCGCTGTCTCCGCGCCAGTAAGCACCTGCAACGCTTAGCAACTTGAACTCTTTAAGTTTCCCAGTTGAAGGGACGTGAACACCACGGCATAGGTCGAAGAATTCGCCTTGTTCGTAAATCGAGACTTGCTCATCTGCTGGAATCGCTTCTAACAACTCAAGCTTGTATGGATCTTCAATTTCAGAAAAACGAGCATACGCTTCGTCACGAGAAACGTCATGACGAGTGATTTCAATGTTTTCATTAATAATTTTCTTCATTTCTTTTTCAATCACAACTAGATCTTCTGAAGTGATCGGCTGTTCCGAATCGATGTCGTAGTAGAATCCGCCTTCAATGACAGGACCAACACCTAGCTTCGCATCTGGGTAAAGACGCTTCACAGCTTGAGCAAGTAAGTGAGCTGATGAGTGACGCAAAATCTCAAGGGCATCTGGCGAGTCTGGAGTGATGATCTCCATCGCACCGCCTTCTTGAAGTGGCGTTTTCAAATCGACTAGTTTGCCATCGATCTTAGCAGCTAGTGCTTTTTTACGAAGACCTGGGCTGATGGACTGGGCAACGTCTTCCATTGTTGTGCCACGTTTAAACTCCTTTACAGCGCCGTCTGGATAAATCAGTTGAATGTTTTCTGACATGACAATTCTCTCCTTTTCAAGTTCTGTAGAACGCAAAAAATCCCCGTCCCAATAAAGGGACGAGGAATTAATTCGTGGTTCCACCCTTCTTCTGTCTGCACGAATGCAAACGAAGCTCTACATCGGATAACGGCCGGTACCGGTATGCATTGGTTTGCATACTGTTCAGAGGTGGTAAACAACAGCGGTCCATAAGAAGCTTCCAGCCTAGGCTTCTCTCTCTATAATGGCTCATCTTTTTGTTCATGTCCTCATCGCTACATGTAACGTAATTATGAAAATTAGTATACCGATAGTCGCAGGCTTTCGCAACCCTTATTTTAAAATGACTTCCGGGCGCTTCAGCGGCGTACCCAACATATCGCATGGACGACCGATCTTTGTAATCTTCCCTTGATCGAGTTTGACGATACGATCTGCAATCGTGTGCGCATCGTCTTCGTCGTGCGTCACAAAGATGGATGTGATCTGTGCACGTTTCAAAATCGAGTACAGCTCTTCACGAATCTTATACTGAAGCTCTTTATCTAGGTTAGAGAATGGCTCATCAAGTAACAGCAGTTTTGGATTCGGTGCAAGTGCACGTGCGAGAGCAACACGTTGCTGCTGACCACCACTTAATTGATGCGGATAGCGCTTTTTGTACTCTCCCATCTCGACTAGTTCCAGTACTTCATTCGCCCGCTTCAACCGCTCGGTACGAGACAGATGGCTCAGTCCAAACTTCACATTATCAAGAACCGTCATGTGCGGGAACAAGGCGTAATCTTGAAAGACAAGACCGATGCCGCGTTTTTCTGGTTGCACGAAGTGTTTTCCATCAAACATCGTCTCCTCATACAGACGAAATTCTCCTTTTTTAGGAATCTCAAGACCTGCAAGGATCCGAAGCATCGTACTCTTTCCACTCCCGCTTCGTCCGAGGATAGAAATCACTTCTCCAGTTTCAATCGTCATGCAAAAATGATCGATGGCGAGTTCTTTACTATTGCGATAAGAGAAACATACGTCTTTAATTTCAATGGTCATTTTGCATCCTCCTTATCCAGCAATCTATAGAATATAAAGATGGCTAGAGCACTCATGGCGATAATGATAAGAGACGGTTGACTGGCTTGCATGATTTTTTCATCTCCAGCGTACTGGAACGCTTTTGTTGCGAGCGTCTCAAAATTGAAGGGTCGTAATATCAAAGTGAGCGGAATCTCTTTCATGATATCTACAAATACCAGCATCAAACCAGAAATAATAGCTCCTTTAAGAAGTGGAATATCAACTTTGAAAAATGTCTTTGTCACGGAAGCTCCAAGCATGCGGGACGCTAAGCTAAAGTTTACTCCAATTTTATCGTAGCCGGACTCAATGGCATTGTACCCAATGGCGAAGAAACGGACGATGTATGCCACAATCAGCATCACTACGCTGGTACTGAGGACAAGTGTTGAATCTAGTCCCCAAGCATTATAGAAAGATCCAAGCTGACGATCGAGCCAGATAAACATCGTGACGATAGCAACTGCAATGACAGCTCCTGGAATTGAATAACCCACAATTGTAAACTTCGGCAACACTTTTCCGATACGCCCTCTCGCAAATCGTTGGAAGTTCCCTACAATTAAAGCTCCGGCAATGATGACGACAGAAGCAATTCCTGCTACTAGCATTGAGTTGCGAATGTAGGTCGTGAACTCATCGTTAGGAATAGCCCCCCACGTCAACACGAACCAGTCGATCAACTGAATGACAGGAATCAAGAAGGCAAGACAGAAGATCAACGTCACATACCCAAACGCACCCCATTTACGGAAACCGGTAAGTCTCACCTTTGGCAACGGGTTTACTTTCGTATTGGAATAACTGAACTGTTTTGTTCCTCGGAGAAGCTTCTCCACGACAAGCATCAACACGACGAATGTCATCAGAGATGCCGCAAGCTTGATGGCTGCATCGATGTCGCCTAAGCCAAACCACGTCTGGAAAATAGCTGTACTAAATGTCTGAATCCCGTAGTATTTCACGACTCCGTAATCGTTCAAAACTTCAAGAGAAACGAGACTTACTCCACCTATGATGGCTGCACGGGAGATTGGCAACACGACTTTGAAGAAAATCGCCCAGGGACCTTTACCAAGAAGCTTCGCACTTTCGACTAGCGAAGCGGCCTGTTGCGTCAAGAACACTCGCGTGATGGTATATACATATGGAAACAAGAACATCGTATAGATGAAAATGGCTCCCGGAATATTCATGATGTCAAAAAACTTTTGGTTCACTTGCAAATCGAAGACATTGCGAAGTGTGGTTTGAATGACTCCTGTATAACTCACCATTCCGGAATATGTATATGCCGCAATAAATGGTGGAATGGACAAGGGTAAGATCAGTGCCCACTTATAAAAACGACTTAGTGGAAACTCGTACTGAGCAATCAGCCAGGCTAGGCTTGTTCCGATTACTATAGTTCCGACAGCTGTATAAAAAACAAGTAAGAACGACGTTTTCATATAATCTTGGAGCATATATTCTTTGATATGCTCCCAGTTTTCGCTAGATGGCGCTAGCAGTCCAACGATGATTGGAAGCATCGGGGAAAGTAAAGAAAGAACAATAATGACGGACAGAATGGTCCATCCGTTCAAGTAGTAGGAAAGTTTTCTCACGTGGGTGTCATACCCTTCTATAGACCGTATTTCTATGCGGTATCATTATAGCACGCAGAGAAGTGAAAAGTCCGGCAAATGATACTCATTCTCGATGAATGTTCACAAAATAAAAAAACCTCCCGAGTGGGAGGCTCATGAGATTACTTCCAACCAACTTGGTTGAAGATCATAATGGATTTTGCATTGTGTGTGCCAAGTTCAGATAAAGGAATATCTTGTTCTTTGAACTCGCCCCATGACTGAAGCAATTCAGAAGCAGGCACCGCTTCGTTAACTGGATATTCATAGTTGGCTTCTGCAAAAGTACCTTGTGCTTCTTCAGCAGACAAGAACTCAAGAAGTTTGATAGCATTTTCTTTATTTTTAGAACCTTTAACTACACCAGCACCTGAAATGTTAACATGTGTCCCGCTTGTTTCTTGGTTCGGGAAGAAAACGCCTAAGTTTTCTGCTACCTTTACTTCTTCTGGGTCATCAGAGTTAAGCATTTGCCCTAAATAATAAGTGTTCATAATTGCTACATCACCAATACCTGCAGCTACCGCTTTAGCTTGGTCGCGGTCTCCACCTTCAGGATCACGCGCAAAGTTTTTCACTAAGCCTTCTGCCCACTCTGTTGCTTTTTCTTCACCATCGATCGCGATAAATGAAGCAAGTAACGATTGGTTGTAAATATTTTCTGATGAACGAATCAATACACGACCATTCCACTTTTCTTCAGTTAAAGCTTCGTATGTTGATAGGTCTTCAGGTTTTACTGTTTCTTGGTTGTAGACCATAACACGTGCACGTTTTGTAAGACCAAACCATTGGTTGTCTGCGTCACGGTATTTTTCTGGAATTTGTTGTGCTAGGACATCGCTTTCAGCAGCTTCAAGCACACCTTCGTCTTTAGCGCGGAATAAACGCCCCACGTCTGCTGTATATAAAAGATCTGCTTCAGTTGCTTCGCCTTCACGCTTAATACGCTCTAATAACTCATCCGCTTCTCCATTAATAACATTAACTTTAATTCCTGTTTCTTCTGTGAATTTTGCATAAAGTTCATCGTCTACATCATAGTGACGGCTTGTGTAAAGATTTACTTCACCAGCTTCTTCAGTTCCTTCCGGTGCTGATGAAGTTTCATTATTTGTAGGCTCGTTTGAAGAATTAGAACAAGCCGCTAAGAATAATGTCAAGATGGCAACTAAAGTAAGTAACTTTTTCATGGTGTCGCTCCTTTTTAATTGATAATGAATTTCATTTCCATGGATTAGTATAGCCTCACTGAGAATGAAAATCAACAAAAAAGCGAAAAAGTTTAGTAACTTTCTCGCCAATTTTTCCCTTGGAGTTGAATCGGAATCGTCAAAGCTTTGATTCGTTCAAGAATTCGTCCTGCTTTAACAGGCTCTTTCTCTCCACGTTGTGTAGTTGTAAAATGATGCTGAAGTTCTTCATAAGTAAAGTTTGAAGAAATAAAAGTTGGTAGTTGTTGTGCCATGCGGTGCTGCAAGATCGTCCCGATAATATCGTCTCGAGTCCATGACGACATCGTCTCCGCTCCCAGGTCATCGAGCATCAAGACAGATGCATTTTTCACCGTCTCCATTTTCTCGCTCAACGAATTTTCTTGAATGGATTGACGCATTTCTCGCAAGAACTCTGGTACATAAACAAGAACCGTTGAGATTTGTCGGTCTGCCAGTTCATTCGCAATAGCTCCAAGAATAAACGATTTCCCTACTCCAAACGACCCGTGAATATAGAGCCCTTTTGTTGGAAGAACATGATCCTTCTCGTAAGCATCGATAAAGTTTTTTGCAGCTCGTAGCGCTAGAACTCGTGATCCGTCAGTAAGATCCACATTTGAAAACGTAGCAGCGAGCACATCTTTTGGCATGTGCATGCTGTGAATCATCGAAGAAATTGATTGGCGTTCATCTTCAATTCGGCCCTGACGGCAACGAGAGTAATCGATTTCAATGCGCCCCTTGCCCATTACAAGACGCGGCTCAAATCCTTTAATCAAGTTTTGGCACTGTACTACACTCGGGCATCCTTTGCAGTCATGCGTCTGTTCTACATATTCATAGAGCTTACTCATGCTGGCATTCAAGATGTCAGGTGTCACGACATTCGCATTCGCTTGTAGAAAATCTTGAACATCTCGGTTTTCTAACACTTCTTTTTTCATCTCTTCCATCCGAGTAGCAAAAGAAGGATTCGAGATCATGCGTTTTAATGTCCGATTGATTGGTTCCATTTCATTCACCGGCCTTTCGTTGCGCTGATTTCAGCAAGCAACTTTTGACGTTCCGCTTCTATATCAATGGTCGATTCTACAGCTGCAGATTTCTTAGCAGGTGTTTTCTTGTCTAACCATTCAGGTACTTTTTCTTGTCGTTTGTAAGACTTGTTTGAAGACGTGGTTTCCCCGTTCTTCCATTTCATGTACTGCGTATGTTCTTGACGTGCGAGTTCCATCGCTTCTTTAGCTGTCTTCACTTTTTTACGAACCCAGTGTGAGGCGATCTTCTCAGCAAATGTCTTCGTCAGTTTCATGTCTGTACGCAGCATCACATACTGAATTAAGACGTTGACGACTCCAGTAGGCATCTCATAGACTGTGATGAAACGGTTGACGAGCTCGATATCCGCAGGGAACGGCTCTTTCCCACCCGCACTATCTCTCAGCACTTCAAGTGGCGACGTGTTCTCCAGATACAACAAGTACTCTTGCTCTTTAGAGGCTGGAGGTACTGCAGGAGTGGTTGTATTTGATTCTACCTGCTGCTGTTTCACTGAAGATTTAAGGGCAGGTGACCGGTCCACTTTTAACTTAAAGTAATCTTCACAAGACCGTTTCAAACGCTCCGTTGAGATATGGGTTGGATCATCCACTGCTAACAAAATGATCTTCTGCATATCGAGCGGCGAATAACCATATAAGAACGCAAGCTTCGTAATCAGTCTCTTGATGTCTGGTGTGACCAGTTTGCGAGGCAACAGATGTTCACTCAACCCGTCGAGTAACAGCTCAAAATCAAACTCGTGCTCAAACTCGTAACTTTCGCGATTGTCTTTCTCAGTACTAGCTGTAACGTTCTTTTGCTTAAGGTTTGGCTGAAAGACATCCGTAAATGTCCGTGTTACTTCGACGCCTTTTTTCCGCCACGGAGTTGATTTTTGGTACCGCTTCTCAAGTTGCTGATAGCTCTGGTCTCCAATCTTATTCCATAAGAAGATGGATAAAAGAGGATCCGCAAAGAACGCTTGTGGCGTTAGCGGCTTCTGTAGCTCATAGTAAAACGTTCGTTCTTCGTCCCCTGTTCGCCACGTGCGAAGTAGTCCAATTGCTTCTAGATGCGCACGGGCCTCAAAAATTCGTTGTGCTGTAAGAGACATCGCGTTCATCAAGCTATAATGGCTGTACTCCGTCTTCATAGAATCAGAGAATGTCCAAAGCTGTTGATACAGCGTGAACGCTTCAGGGCCGATGATTGGCTGGTAAAATAGGGTAAGGGTTTGTAGGTCTTCTGTCGAAATGGGAGCAGCGACACTGGTGCGGAAGGCGTCCATAGGTTGTAGTTCTTTGTGTAGCATCTGCTCTCATCCTTTCTAGTTTGAAGAAGGGTTGCGTTTTAGTAACTCTTTCACTTCTTCCATAAATACATTGATATCTTTGAACTGGCGGTAAACGGATGCGAAACGGACATAGGCAACTTCGTCGACTGCAGCAAGTTTCTCCATCACTTGTTCTCCGACTTGTTCTGATTTCACTTCAGAATTGCCTGTGCGGCGCAATTCTTTTTCAATCGTGAAAACAACTTCTTCTAACTGTTCTAGAGTGACTGGGCGTTTTTCACACGCACGGATTAATCCACGCAACATCTTTTCGCGACTGAACTCTTCTCGTGAGCCATCTTTTTTAACCACGATCAGTGGCGTCTCTTCTACTTTTTCAAACGTCGTAAAGCGAAACCCCACATTGTTCACATTCGCGTCTTCTTCGTATGGATTTGTTTTCATCGACCGGTCGTGAATCGACTACTTTCGTGCCATTGTATTGGCAGGAGGGACATCTCATAATTAACGCTCCTATATGCTCGTATTTCATTCATTATACTAAAGTTAGGGCACTTCTGCACCCATAGAAAAAGCAGAGGGAGATTCCCCTCTGCTGTAATTTTAAACCGTTTGTAATGATTTTGCTGCAACTGGGCCCATACCACGTGGAAGCTCCATCAACTCACGCGTTTTAGCATGAAGTGCTTCGGCGATATAATTGGCTGCAATTGTCGGATCCAGGTCACCGCATGTGTATACATCGATACTAGCGTAGCCATGCTCTGGAAAGCTGTGGATTGTTAAATGTGATTCTGAAATGATGACGACTCCACTTACACCTTGAGGTGCAAATTTATGAAACGCAACTTCGCGTACTTCCGCACCTGATTTCAGTGCAGCATCTACGAAAGTTTGTTCAATGAAGTTCACGTCGTTCAATTTGTCGAAATCGCATTCCCACAGTTCAGCAATGATGTGACGTCCCATTGTTTCCAATGTCCGTTTCCCCCTTTGACTGGAATTTTTAATCAAAGTGACTACCACGGGGGAAAGTTAGTCCAGAGAGGTCCTAACCCTTTAAGTAGCCGGTGCTTTTGGCACGATTTTCATTATACGAACATCCGACATAAAATGCAATAAAATTTTGAAAGTAGTTCTCTCCGCTTTGTTTGTAGCGTTTTCTCACGACCTAAAACTCTATAAATAGAAGAAAATCTGAAATATGTAGAATAAATCTTCAGATTTGTAGATTAAACTCCGAGATTTGTAGATTAAACTCCGAGATTTGTAGATTAAACTCCGAGATTTGTAGAATAAATCCTCATATTTGTCGAAGAACGCTCGCTCAGCCAATGTCACCATAAAAAAAGCGCCACAATGGGCGCCTTCCAAATTCAACTTATGCAGTAATAGCCTCTAAGGACTTTGCAACTTTCTGAGTCAAGTCCACTACGCGAGCTGAATAGCCCCACTCGTTGTCGTACCAAGCAAGAACTTTCACTTTGCGATCGCCGATTACCATAGTTGTTAAGCCGTCAACTGTTGCAGAAACAGTCGTCGTGTTAAAATCGATAGAAACTAATGGATCTTGAGTGATAGCTAAGATGCCTTTCATGGAACCTGCAGCTGCTTTTTCAAATGCCAAGTTCACATCTTCAGCTGTCACGTCACGCTCTAAATCGACGACTAAGTCTACTAAAGAAACGTTTGGTGTTGGAACACGAAGAGCCATACCGTGCATTTTACCCTTTAACTCAGGAAGAACTAATGTCAACGCTTTCGCAGCACCAGTCGACGTCGGAATGATCGATTGCGCACAAGCACGCGCACGACGAAGATCTTTATGTGGGTTGTCTAAGTTATTTTGATCATTTGTATAAGCATGAACCGTAGTCATCAATCCATTAACAATACCGAATTCATCGTTTAACACTTTTGCTACAGGAGCTAAACAGTTTGTTGTACAGCTTGCGTTTGAGATGACGTCATGTTTTTCAAGATCTAATTGGTCATCATTAACACCTAGAACTACAGTGATGTCTTCGTTTTTACCCGGAGCCGTCAAAATGACTTTCTTGGCTCCTGCTTCAAGATGAAGCGCAGCGCCTGAACGTTCATTGAACTTTCCAGTGGCTTCGATAACGATATCCACACCTAATTCTTTCCAAGGTAGTGCAGCTGGGTTGCGTTCGCTTACGATTTGAATGCGCTTACCATTTACGATAAGAGCGTTCTCAGCTGTCTCCACTTCGCCTTCAAACTTGCCATGTACGGAATCGTATCGGATCAAGTGAGCCAAAGTGTCCACTGGGTAACTAGCGTTGATCGCCACAATCGAAAGATCGTCTTTCATAATCGCTTGGCGAAACACCATGCGTCCAATTCGTCCAAAACCATTAATCGCAATAGAAGCTGTCATAAATACCGTTCCTCCTGTTAACTATGTGATACTAATTCACTTAATATGCAATTAGTATAACACATTAAAGTCTATCTGGTACTCTAATATGTGACACAAATAAAAGTTCCATTATTCTGACAGTGCCTGTTTCCATTCAGCTACAAGGGAATCCACCTGTTCGTATAACTCATCCAATGTGCCGTCATTTTGAATGACATCATCTGCCCATTTCATTTTATCGGTAATTGGAATTTGAGAAGCTATTCGTTCCTCTGCTTGATGCTCTGTGAAATCGTTTCTAGCCATCAAACGCTGCTTTTGGATTTCAGGGGTCGTTCCAACGACAACAATGTGTTCTACAAAATGCTCTAGTTTACTCTCAAATAATAGAGGAATGTCCAAAATGACGATTTTTTCTCCTTGCGCAAGATAGACATCTTTTTGACGCAACATCTCTTGGCGAATCGCGGGATGGATAATCCCGTTCAACACATTTCGTTTTTCTTCGTCTCCAAAAATCTGACGACCAATTTCTTCTCGATTCATCGAGCCGTCTGGTAAAAGTGCCTCGTCTCCAAAAGCTTCTTTGATTTTCTGAAGAGTTGGCGTTCCAGGTGCTACCACTTGCCGTGCAATCAGATCCGCATCGACTACTGGGATACCATGCTCTTTGAACCGATTCGCTGCTGTGCTTTTTCCAGTAGCGATACTACCTGTTAATCCAATGATCATAGTGACCTCCTATTTTTGACATACTGGGCAGTAGGTAGACGTTCGGCCTCCTATGACCATCTGCTTTGTCTGGGTACCACAGGATGGGCACTGCTTCTTACCGTACATCTTTAAGAAGTGCTGCATATTCCCAGCTCCACCATTTACGTTCCGGTAATCGGAGATGCTGCTGCCACCTCGTTCAATACTTTCTTTAAGTACGTCGACAATAGCTTGATACAATTCATTTTTCCTCTTTTTTGAAATACGACCGACTTGGCGATTCGGATGGATCTTCATTCTGAACAACGCTTCTGTCGCGTAGATATTCCCACATCCTGAAATTACATGACCGTCCATGATAAAGACTTTAATAGGTTTGTTTTTATACTTTGGCAGTTCGGCCATTTCCAGATAATGTGCAAGTCCCTCTTCTGTAAACGGCTCTGGCGCCATCGCTAGAAGCGGTGGATGGTCGTGAAGTTCATGGAGAAAGCGGAGCTCTCCAAAACGTCGAATATCCGAATAGACGAGAGTCGACCCGTCATCTAACGTAAAGATAACGTGGATGTGATTGCGAAACTTAGCTTCTTTGATGTCATCTAAGGAATTTACCGGGAACCAGGCCCCCGTCATTCCAAGATGTCCTACCATCCAAGCATGCTGGCCATCATACTCTAGTTCAAAAAACATATATTTCGAGCGGCGCGTCAATTGTTTGATTTGAAATCCTTGCACCGCTTCAGAAAAAGCAGCAGGAGCAAGCCCTTTGATTATGGCTTGCTTCCCTGCTTCGTGACTGGTCACTAACTGATCAGACACATGAATCTTCTCAATCGTTTTTCCAACAATATACGGTCTCAAGGATTCGACGACGCCTTCTACTTCTGGTAGTTCAGGCATTCAAATCCCTCCTTATTTCGTTTCGTACCATGTTTTGCCGTGTGCAAAATCTACTTTCAGTGGTACCGATAATTCTACGGCATGTTCCATGACGTGAGGCACAAGCTGTTCAATCGTCTCGAGCTCATTTACAGGTACTTCGAAGATGAGTTCATCGTGTACTTGTAGCAACATCTTTGTCTTCAGTCCGCGTTCTTCCAGTTCACGGTCCATATCAATCATCGCTTTTTTGATGATATCGGCAGCACTTCCTTGAATTGGTGTATTCATTGCCGTCCGCTCTGCGAATCCTCGAAGGTTGAAGTTCGAACTTGTGATTTCCGGCAAATAGCGGCGACGGTTCATGATCGTTGTGACAAACCCGTGCTTTTTTGCTTCTGCGATTGCATTATCCATAAACTGTTTGACTCCTGGAAAGCTCGTCAAATAGTTATCAATAAATGTAGCGGCTTCTTTTCGCGTAATGGAAAGACTTTGCGACAATCCATAGTCACTGATTCCGTAGATGATTCCGAAATTCACGGCTTTCGCTGCACGACGCATGTTAGACGTCACTTCTTCTGCTGTGACACCAAACACATCCATTGCCGTCTGTGTGTGGATATCTCGGTCTTCCTTAAAGGCACGGACCAGTTTGTCGTCTTGAGACATATGCGCCATGACACGTAGCTCGATCTGAGAGTAATCCGCTGCGAACAAGACCCAGCCTTCTTCAGAAGGTACAAACGCTTGACGAATCTTGCGCCCTTCTTCGATACGAATCGGAATGTTTTGCAAGTTCGGATTGATGGAGCTGAGACGTCCTGTAGACGTCAACGCCTGTTGGTAGCGAGTATGCACTTTCCCGTCTTCGTGAATTTCTTTGAGCAACCCTTCAATATACGTTGACTGCAATTTCCCGAGTTGACGATACAATAAAATCTCCGAGATGATTTCATGCTGTCCTTGAAGCTTCTCTAGAACGTCTGCAGCAGTTGAATAGCCCGTCTTCGTTTTCTTAATAGCTGGTAAGCCTAATTTTTCGAATAAGATAACGCCGAGCTGCTTCGGTGAATTGATATTGAAGTCTTCTCCTGCCATCTCGTGAATGCGCTTTTCGATTTGCTCTAGACGCCCTCGAAGCTCTACACCCATCTTCTCAAGAGTTTCACGGTCCACACGGACTCCGAACGATTCCATTTCTCCTAATACACTTGCTAATGGCAATTCGAGATTATGATACAGTTCGTACTGCTCGGTCTCTTTCAATTTGGACTCTACAATATCTTTAAGCTTCCAAACAGCAGTCGTCTTCCGGATGACATGTTCAAACAGGACGTCTCCTTCTGGAGCTTTCTTCTTCGCTCCTTTCCCGTAAAGAGCTTCGTCATCATCCACTTCTGCGTGGCCAAAGTGACGTGCGAGTGACGCAAGGTCTTGCGAAGAGGATATGGAAGGATCAGAAATATAAGCAGCAAGTAAGAGGTCGAAGCTCGCGCCTTTTAATTCACAACCGAAACGTTTAGCCACTGCTTGGAATGCTTTGACGTCATAGCAACGTTTCAATTTCGACTCATCTTCTAGCCATGCCTTGAATAAGGAATCGGAAAATGCGGCATTCCCTTCCATCACATACTGGCCCTGCTCTCCAATTAGTCCGACGGCTAAAATAGCACTCGTATGGTAATGGTCATCGTACAGCTCAATGTGAAGTGCCATGTCTTGTTCAAACTGTTCAGGCTTCCATTCTGTCACCACTTCATAAGTAACTTCCGTTAACTCTTTTGTATCGGACTGGAATGAAGATTTTTCAAGTAATGTCTTAAACTGAAGCTGTTGCCAGATGGCATGCACTTTTTCCATATCAGGTCCTGGATACTGGATCGAGTCAAGACTTACTGTTACCGGGGCATCTCGTTCAATCGTTGCGAGCTGTTTGCTAATATGGGCAAGCTCTTCGTTTGCTACGAGCTTTTCTTTCATTTTTGAAGCCTTCATCTCGTCCATGTGTGCGTAAACGCCTTCCACAGATTCATAAGCCGTTAACAGCTTGATGGCTGTTTTCTCTCCGACACCAGGAACCCCTGGAATGTTATCTGAAGAATCTCCCATCAAACCTTTCATATCGATGATTTGAAGAGGTGTAATGCCGTACTTCTCTTGGATATGTTCTGGTGTATAATGCTCGAGGTCTGTAATCCCTTTTCGCGTAATTTGAACCGTTGTAAGTGAACTTGCAAGTTGGGTCAAATCTTTATCTCCACTGATGACGATGGTCTCGACCCCTTGCTGTTCTGCTTGTTTAGAAAGGGTACCGATAATATCATCCGCTTCGTATTGATCAAGCTCGTACTGAGGAATTTGGTATGCTTCAACCAATTGACGAATGTAAGCAAATTGCTCGGACAACTCAGGAGGCGTCTTTTGACGACCTCCTTTGTATTCAGAGAATGTTGCATGACGAAATGTCGTCTTCCCCGCATCCCATGCAATTAACATATGGGTCGGTTGTTCTTCTTCAACGATTTTCTGAAGCATCATGGTAAATCCGTATGTGGCATTGGTATGAATGCCTTGCTCATTTGTTAAAAGTGGTAAGGCAAAGAAGGCACGGTACGCCAAACTGTTCCCATCCACTAACACTACTTTTTGCTTTGACACATCTGTCACTCCTTTTTTGAACGAAAAAAACCTTGCTTTCAGTTTACCATGACTGAAAGCAAGGTGTGGTCCATTACGGTGTAATCCCCGAAAGAATCTGTGCATATGGAGAATCAGATGGCAGCATGATGACCGTGTCTTCTCCAATTGTTGCTTTATACGATTCTAGTGTGCGGTATAAATTATAGAATTCAGGGTCTTTAGAGAAGGACTGATTGTAGATGCGTGCCGCTTCTGCTTCTCCTTCAGAGATGATGACAGCTGCTTCTCGCTCAGCATTTGCAATGATTTCTCGCACTTGGCGGTCGGTCTCTGCTTCGATGCGGCGTTTGTCTGCATCCCCTTCAGATAAGAATTTTTGCGCAATCTTCTCACGTTCAGAAATCATGTCTTGGAACACCGCTTGTTCATTCTCTACAGGAAGGTCCGTTCGTTTGATACGAACGTCGAGCACTTCTATTCCGTATGAGTCCGCTGCTAACAATTCATTGACTCTCGATGTGATCTGTTCACCCAGACTTCTGCGTGATGAGTTCTCATCATTGATGATTTCTGAATAATCTAGTCTACCAAGTTCTGTACGAACGACAGAGTAGATAAACTCTTCCATACGAGATTCTGCATTAATCAAAGTTCCTGCGTTGGAAATCATCTGTTGTGGGTTATTGACCTTCCAAACGGCATAGTTATCAATAATAATTCGGCGTTTGTCCTTAGTATTGATCTCCGCTTCCGAGATTTCATAGTTCATCAAATATTTTGGGACCGTCGTCGTGCTTTGTAAGAATGGAATAGTAAAGCCGAGCCCAGGCTCTTCAACGACTTTAACGATTTCACCAAACTGACGAACAATCTTATACTCACCTTCACGTACCACATACATATTGGTCAAGAAAATCACGATTAAAATAAAGGCTAAGAAGACACCTCCAATGATCTTACCGTGCTTCTTCCAGTCGAGGACAAATTCATATTTGGTTTTAGGCTTCTTCGGTTTTTTCTTTTGATTCAGAGCGAAACGCTCTTCCAGTGAGACGAAATTTGAATCTTTCTCGGTCATTCGTTATCGCTCCCTTCCGTTGCAACTGGTGGCGTAGTACGTGGTCCAGCAAGTGGCAAGTACGTCATGTTACCTGTGTTTTCGTTCATGATATAGAGCTGTGCGTTAGGTAACACCGCCTCTAAAGTCTCCAGAACAAGTCGGTCTCGTGTGATGTCTTTATTCTGTGCATACTCTTCATAAAGTTCGTTGAAAAGAGCCACATCTCCGCGCGCTTGCTCAATTCGAGCAATCTTTTCACCTGTTGCGTTTGAGATGATAGCATCTTTTTCCCCGTTCGCTTCTCCGAGACGTTGGTTTTCATAGCGTCCTGCTTGGTTCACTTTAATGTTCTTTTGCTCTTCGGCATCTCGAACAGCAGTAAACGCTTGACGGACTTCTTCGTTCGGAAGCTCAACGTCTTGTAGATTTACGGATAATACAGTAATCCCGATATCGTATTTCGTCACAAGATCTGCAAGTAAATCTCGAGTTGTCGCTTCAATTTCTGCTTTACCAGATGTCAACGCGTCATCAATTTTAGAACTCCCGATAACGGAACGGATGGATGCAGATGTAGCAGAGTGAAGCAGTTCACGTGGATCCTCTGAATTGAACAGGTAGTCACGTGGATTCGTGATGCGCCACTGGACGACTAAGTCAGCTAAGACGATGTTGTCATCTCCAGTAATCATCTTGGTTTCGTCGTCATAAGAGACGATTTCTCCATCTGATGTCTGTTGGTACCCGAACTGTAAACTGAACGTCTCTTTAGAAAGTTTTTCTACTTGTTGGATCGGCCAAGGCATTTTAAATTTAAGTCCTGGTTCTGTAATAGGATCTCCAGCATCCCCGAATGTGATAACGATGGCTTGTTCCGATTCATCGACTGTATACCACGATGTGGCAATCACTAGAAGGACAATAAGCCCGGCAATTGAGACACCGATGATGGATAGTAAACGTTTTGTTGTCATTATGTATGCCCCTTTCTTCTGTCTATCTCTTTTACGGACAGCCACCAGAAAAGTTTCACACAAAAAGAAAACCGAGCCAGCGATTGCTGACTCGGTCTCCTTTTTTCCAGTTTGGAAAAGGGGTTACCTTTATAGTACGAGATGTTTGTAAAGTCTGTATGAAGCTACTGTTAAGATTCCCACTGATTGTTCTTATATTTTCTATAGTAGTTGAATTGACGAGCAATGAGATAAAACTTTCGCTTCGTGTTTGTATCTCCTTTATAGAACATCGGGTTGCCCCACTTGCCTTGACGAATCAAGCGGCGGCACTCTTCATTTACTGCATGGTTGTCGACGAATTTTTTCAAGACAATCTTTGGCACTACAGTGAATAAGTATTCGGTGTTCAAATAAGTCAATGGTTTTTCTTGTCCGTAAATCACATCGTCCACAAAATACTTGGCCATGTTGTGACCGCATGCAGTCGTGTAATAGCTTGAACGTCCTTGACGAATATTGACTTCAAATACTTTGTATTTGCCGTCTCGTGCGTCGTATTTTAAATCGAAGTTTGCAAACCCTTGGTAGCCCACCGCTTCTAAGAAATGTTGAAGTTTTTTCATGAGCTCTTCATCGTAACGAGTAACAAGTGCAGTATAGTTCCCGATAGCGGTCACCGTATGTTCTTGCAAGACGACTTGAGCAAGTGTTCCAAGCTCTGCCTTCCCTTTCGTATTGACATAGAACACCGAATCCCACATGAACGTATCGTCACCTGGAATAAAGTCTTGAATGATCATGTCTTCTTGATAGCCTGAAGCATTCACTTGATCTAATACTTGTTGCAATTCTTCACGTGTTTCCACCCGATAGACTTTTTGCTGCCCAGGAAACTTGTTTTTATAATATTCAACGCCGTTACTTGGCTTAACGATTAACGGAAACTGGACATCCTTTTCAAAAATGCCTTGTTCTTTGCAGCTGTAAAAATAGGTATCTGGTGTATCAAGCCCATGCTCATCACATAGTCGGTAAAAGTTTTTTTTCACTAATAAATCGTTCATCAGATCTTCGGACATGTAATTGAACACATACCATTCACGAAGCTGTTCTTGATTCTCAATAATCAAGCGAACATAGAAATCATTCGTACCAATCAACAAAAGGGATATTCCCTGTTTTTGATACTTTTTCGCGACTCTCTCTAAAATCGAAACGAACGCATCCTTATTCCATAAATCTTTTTCATACTCAATCGCAGATGGGATCGAGCTCAGACTCGTAAACGACATTTCTTCTTTCCCTACTAGAACGGGATGGATTCCATATTCCTCATGGAAAGAAATAGCCATATTATAGGCATTCATATCCGTACCGACAATAATCGGCAAAAAATTCAATTGCATTACAGTTCCTCCAAGCTATGTGGTGACCAGTGGAATGAAGACGCGGAACGTCGTACCTTTACCCGGTTCACTTTCGACTTCTATTTTCCCTTCATGGGCTTCAACTAAATGTTTCACAATGGCAAGACCAAGTCCCGTACCACCACTATTTCGAGAGCGCGCTTTGTCCACCCGGTAAAACCGTTCAAAAATGCGAGGGAGTTCTTCTTTAGAAATACCAATCCCTTGATCTCTAATGATGAAAACTCCAAATGTATGTTGTTTTTCAGCAGCAATCTCAATAGTTGTTTGGTCAGGAGAATACGTGATGGCGTTGCTAAGTAGATTAACGATAATTTGCAGAAGACGGTTCTCGTCTCCTTGAATCAACAAATCTTGTTCTAAATTGTAATTCATCGCAATTGCCTTATCCTCAGCAGCTTGTTTCGTTAGCTGCAAGGCCCTGCCGATGACCATGTCCACAGAGACTGCGGATCTCTGAAGATGAAACTCATGTTGTTCCATTTTCGATAGATCGAGCAAGTCATTTATAAGGAGTTGCAGACGGTCGCTCTCTAGTTTAATGATTTCTAAGAATTCTAGCAAGGTTTCTTCTTTTTGATACGCTCCGTAAAGCAGGGTTTCTGTAAAACCTTTAATAGAGGTGACAGGTGTCTTTAACTCATGAGAGACATTGGCCACAAAATCTTGCCGTACTTTTTCAAGACGTTTTAACTCAGTGATGTCATGAATAACGATAACCATCCCGAGCCACTTTCCATACTCTCCAATGATTGGAGCTCCGTAGCATTCTGTGTAGCGGATGCCTTTGGACGTCTGAAGTTGGAGTTGTTGACGAGTGGGCATCTCAGTGAGTAGCAGATTATAGGCAAAGGCTTGTAAGTCTTTAGGTAAGCCCACATCTTGATAATTTTGTGCTCGGACTTCATCAAATTGCAGACCAAAGAGACCCCCAAACGTTTTGTTCATGATGCTGATATTTCCCGATCTCCCAAGCACGATAAGGCCAGAACCCATCGTCTCGATCAACGTTTTTAAACGTTCTTGCTCACTTTCTCTTAATTGAGACATCTCTTGAAGATTGCGTGCAAGTACGTTCAAGGATTGAGTGAGCGGTGTGATCCCCGTGAGTTCGTCTTCAAAGACACGAGCTGAGTAGTCACCATCTGCAAGGTGAATTGCTGTATGGGAAATATCATCAATTGGTTTGATGTACCGAGCAAGTACAATTCGTGCAATGAGTAGCGATACTAAATAAAAAACAGCTAAAGTACCGAATAATAATAAGTTAAATACTGATAAATCATTGCTATCAAAATCCACTTGTTCTTTTAAGACAATAGGAAAAAGCTGTCCCAGCACGATGCCAAGTGTAACCAGCATCACGGCATACAAGACAGCAAAGACAATCAAAAGTCGACTGTAGAATGTCTTCATCCTTTTTTCGGCTCCTCAAATTTATAGCCGAGTCCTCGAATCGTTTTGATAAAGAACGGTTTGCGACTGTTCTCTTCAATCTTTTCACGAACGTGGCTTACGTGAACGTCGACAATACGGGTATCCCCAGCAAAGTCGTAATTCCATACAGAACTGAGGAGTTGGTCACGTGTTAGAACACGATTTTTATTTTCAACAAGATAAATCAAGAGTTCAAACTCTTTTGGAGTGAACTCAAGACTCTCTCCATTTTTTAAAACCTCGAAACGTTCTGGATAGATGACAAGATCACCGAATTGATACTTCTTGTCACCTGAGCCGTCTGTCTGATCACTCAGCTGAGAGCGTCTGAGCAACGCCTTCACTCGAGCAAGTACTTCCCTAGGACTGAAAGGTTTGGTCATATAATCGTCGGCACCAAGTTCAAGTCCTAGCACTTTATCAAATTCTGCATCTTTTGCTGTCAGCATAATGATAGGAACTTGGTTTTTTTGCAAGCGAAGCTGTTTGCAAATTTCCATACCGTCCATATGCGGAAGCATCCAATCTAATAAGATGAGGTCTGGTGCTTCAGTGAGTGCTTTGTCTAGCCCTTCACGGCCATCTGAAGCGGTAATCACTTCATACCCTCCATCTTTTAAATTATATGTGAGAAGCGTTTGGATAGATTGTTCATCTTCTACTACAAGAATCTTTGCCATTGTCTATTCCCCCTCAGTTAAATGAAAACCCCTTTTCAAACCTGAGTGTTAGAAATTTTCCATGGATTGCTCCATCATTCGGTTGGCGAGTTTAGGTGGTGTAACGTGAAGTGTACCACTCACCACGACTTGGTGGTCTTCGTTTTTCGCTTCAACCTTGACGACTATCTGATTTTCAGATGGGTATACGTCTTGCACTTCGAATAAGAACTCGAGCGTATCGTAGTGATAGGCAGGATAAGGGAATGTTAAATGTTGTTCAAACACATGAGATCCCGGTCCTGGCATGTATTTAGATACTGCCGATGTGACGATGCCTGTCAGCATGATGGTAGGTACGATCGGCTTTCCAAATGATGTTTTCATTGCGTAATCATGTTGTATGTAAAGTGGATTGGCGTCATTTGTTAGACCTAAATAGAGCAAAAGATCTTTGTCTTCGATTTTTTCTGTGATGACTAGTTTTTCTCCTGCGGTGATATCTTCGATCTTTCTGCCAAGTTTGCGTTTTTTCCCTAGTAACACGTGCAATTCCTCCATTCATCCCTTTGGTTCTAGTGTATCAAGAAAGCTTCTCACCCGCCAGCTTAATAAAATTGACTTCCTTTCACCCGAGACACCATTTCCAAGGGGAGAACCCGCGAGTCTCCTCGCTGCACCTCGGTGAAGTGATGCTAAGTTTCATACGAGTTTTTAGCTCTTCAACACATGGATTACGGGCGACTGCGGGGTCTCGCAGAACCTCTGATACCCTGGGAAATGGTATCTCGTGCTCAAAGAAAAATACAGCGTGTTAAGTTCAAATAATCTAATAAAAATTATTTATACTTATTAAACTAGTTGATACAACCTAGGGATTTCTATTTCTAACCTTAACTCGCTCGCTGTCCTAAACTGTGAGTTTGAAGTCTATCTATCGGGCCTTGCCCCAGCACAGCCCCGCCTCCAAATAGTTTCTGAGAGGTTACCCGTATTCATCACAAGACCAACTAGAGGCAGAGCCGAATCAGGGATGGTAAGTTTCCACAACTTCCTGCAAAGTAATTACAAACCGGTTTTCTTCCTAAACTAGATGTGAATCTTCTCACGTACGATGAAGACAGGTGCAGGATTCGCTCGAAAAGCGAATCCTGCACCTGTGGTTTATTGCACTAAGAGAAGTTCCATCGTCTCGAAAGAGAAGAAGAAAGTCTGTTAAAAAGTATAGAGTGCTCGGTTATTAAAACTCTGAAATTTATTTTTAAAAAAACCGGGCTCCCTATGAAGAGAGTCCGGTTGAGTAAAGAATTACATGTTTTTGATTAGCTCATCAGCAAATTCAGAACATTTCACTTCAGTAGCGCCATCCATCAAACGTGCAAAGTCATAAGTCACGACTTTAGAAGAAATTGTTTTCTCCATAGAGTCCATGATTAATTTTGCAGCTTCTGTCCAGCCAAGGTGCTCAAGCATTAACACACCAGAAAGAATAACTGAAGATGGGTTTACTTTGTCAAGACCCGCATATTTCGGAGCTGTACCGTGAGTTGCTTCGAAGATTGCATGTCCTGTTACGTAGTTGATGTTTGCTCCAGGTGCGATACCGATACCACCAACTTGTGCAGCAAGTGCATCTGAGATATAGTCACCATTCAAGTTCATTGTTGCTACTACATCGAACTCTTTTGGACGTGTTAAGATCTGCTGTAAGAAGATATCAGCAATAGAATCTTTAACAAGGATTTTGCCTGAAGCTAAAGCATCGTTTTGAGCTTTATCAGCAGCTTCTGTTCCTTGCTCTTCTTTGATTTTGTCATACTGGTTCCAAGTAAATACTTTATCGCCGAACTCTTGCTCAGCCACTTCGTAACCCCAGTTTTTGAAAGCTCCTTCAGTGAACTTCATGATGTTTCCTTTGTGAACTAAAGTTAACGATTCGCGGTTTTCTTTGATTGCGTACTCAAGAGCAGCACGAACTAAACGCTTTGTTCCCTCCTCAGATACAGGTTTGATTCCGATACCAGAAGTTTCAGGGAAACGGATGTTTTTAACGCCCATTTCACCTTGTAGGAAATCAACAAGTTTTTTCACTTCGTCAGAACCTTTTGCATACTCGATACCTGCATAGATATCTTCTGTGTTTTCACGGAAGATGACCATATCTGTATCTTCTGGACGACGAACTGGTGAAGGAACACCATCGAAGTAACGAACTGGACGTACACATGCGTATAGATCAAGCTCTTGACGAAGTGCTACGTTCAATGAGCGAATTCCGCCACCAATTGGTGTAGTAAGAGGTCCTTTAATTGCTAGAAGGTACTCATCAATTGTGTCTAAAGTTGCTTGTGGTAACCACTCACCCGTTTGGTTGAATGCTTTTTCACCAGCTAAAACTTCTTTCCACTGAATTTTTTTCTCGCCGTTGAATGCTTTTTCAACAGAAGCATCTAATACGCGAACTGCTGCGTTCCAGATATCTGGACCCGTTCCGTCACCTTCGATGAAAGGAATGATTGGTTCATTTGGGACGTTTAATACGCCGTTTTCAACTGTGATTTTGCCGTTTGTCATAGTATTTGTCTCCTCCTAGTGGTCGTAAGTAAAGGGCTAGACGCATAAGATGCGGTAGCCCCAATGTATAATTCGTACGGATTAACGCTCGTCGATCGGTACGTATGTCTGCATGCCAGGTCCTGTGTACTCTGCGCGAGGACGGATTAGGCGGTTGTCTGCATACTGCTCAAGAATGTGAGCTGTCCAACCAGATACGCGAGAAACTGCGAAGATTGGTGTGAACAAGTCATGGTCAATGTTTAAAGAGTGGTATACAGAAGCCGAATAGAAATCCACGTTTGGCGGAAGTTTCTTTTGACCTGTCACTAACTCTTCAATCTTAACAGACATCTCGTACCATTTCGACTCTCCGCGTAATGCTGTCAATTTTTCAGACATTTCACGAAGGTGCTTCGCACGAGGGTCTCCATTGCGATAGACGCGGTGACCGAAGCCCATGATTTTTTCTTTGTTATCTAATTTTGTTTGAATGTAAGATTCTACGTTTTCTACAGAACCGATTTCACTCAACATTTTCATTACTTGCTCGTTTGCTCCACCGTGAAGTGGCCCTTTAAGAGCTCCGATAGCTGCTACAACACCAGAATACATGTCAGAAAGAGTTGCAACACATACACGTGCAGTGAATGTAGATGCGTTTAATTCGTGATCTGCATGAAGAACAAGTGCTTTATCAAAAGCTTCTACTTCGATTGCTTCTGGCTCTTTACCAGATAACATGTAAAGGAAGTTTGCTGCATAGTTTAAATCTGTGCGTGGTTGTACTGGCTCTTCGCCTTTACGAACACGAGCAAATGCTGTCACTAAAGTAGGTAACTTCGCTTGAAGTTTGATTGCTTTTAAATAGTTAGCTTCGTCAGACATATCTTCTGCTGCTTCGTCGAAAAGGCCAAGCATAGATACTGCTGTGCGAAGTGCTGTCATCGGGTGAACCGATTTGATGTCATATGTTTTAAAGTGAGCTAGTACTTCAGCTGGTACTGCCATGTTGTCAGCAAGCTGTTGTTTTAACTCAGCTAGTTCGTCATGCTTTGGAAGACGTTTATGCCATAACAGATACACTACTTCTTCAAAGCTTGCGTTGTTTGCTAAATCGTCGATGTCGTAGCCAACGTAAGTCAATGTATCGTCAATAATTGAGCTGATCGCTGATTGCGTTGCTACTACACCTTCAAGTCCACGTGTGGATGTCATGTGTCTCTCTCCTTTGAATGCTTTCTATATGTACCTCAACAACCTTACCTATCGTATTATAGCTAATTATGGCGGGTTTGTGAATGAAAACGCTTGAATTTATAAATAAATAACAATTGTACGACAGTTGTTTCCCTAAATATTTGAAAAGATTGGATGTAATTGATGAAAATGAGTGGTCGTTCACTTTCTGTTTTTATATCTATTAGTGCTTTTTGTATATTTATGCTATGGTTTTTGACCCCTATAAATTGTGCTCTATTTTTAGCATTTACTCTAACCCTTGTTGCGCACTATGTTAAAGGGCATCCTTTAAAGTCCATCATCACTCTGTCTGTTTTAGCATTCGGAGTATGGATTTCAGCACCACTAGCAGTGAATGAAGCTAAACAAGCTGGAAACTCCGTGATTGAACTAATTCAAAACCTGACCTCAGAACTACCAGAACTTATTCAGCCGTTGCATGTAAGTGAATGGAACTTAGAGGTACTTCAATCGTTTGTGGAAACTGACACCGTCTATACAACGTTGCAACTCTCGAGTGATTGGATCATGGAGATCGCTTTGTTTTGCTCTTTGTTTTTTATAGCATTGATTACCTTTGTCAGACGACCCGATGTTTTGATTTATTGGATGCCTTCTTCTACTCCGAACAACAGAATTTACTGGGATCTATGACGTTATTATTTTTCTTCTTTTTAGTATTTTCACGACATTTGATTGAGCCATTGCTCTGGAAACAACGAGTACAGTCACTTGCTCTTGTAGTACTTGTCATATTATCGAGTGCTTTGATGCTGTTTGGGATCAAAGGATTTCTCCTCATCCCACTTTGTTTTGTTGCAGTTGCACAACTTCAATTACAATCTTCTAACTAAAAAAACCAGCCAAGGGCTGGTTTTTAGCGTACGATGATAATATTTCCTTTACGAATCTTGCGCTGGATAAATCGGTTGATTGCAGGTCGATAAAATTTCCGGGTTGGGGCAAATAAAAGTGTGATTCCAATCGCATCTGTTAAGAAACCAGGTAGTAAAACTAGCACGGCTCCAATGCCGATTAACACTCCATCCACCACAGTGTTTGCTGGATGCTCACCACGTTCAATTTGTTTCGGTAGGTCTTTAAACGCTTGAATTCCAACCGATTTTACTAAATAAATGCCGACAGCGCCGGATAACAAAATCAGACCGAGAGTCCAAAAGACACCAATCGCCTTTCCGACAGTCAAAAACAAGATCAATTCAACAATAGGTAACAGTAAAACGGATGCAATGATCCACTTCACAGAATCACGTCCTTAAATGATGTGGGCCTGACCGTGATAAATAGCACCAGACTCTGCATCTATTGTAAGTTCTTGCTCATCTTGAAGCAAGGAAGTCGCATTCTCCACACCCACGATGACCGGTTTGCCAAGAGTTAGTCCAACTACTGCGGCATGGCTCGTTAGACCGCCCTCTTCTGCTACGATCCCAACACAACGCTCGATAGCTGGAACCATATCCTTATCTGTTCCAACCGTCACTAGAATTTTGCCTTCAGCTTTTTCAGGGTCGGCTACTTCTCCAGCTTTTACCACGTAAGCATTCCCCATTGCAGTTGTTTTTCCAATACCTTGACCTTTAGCAACCATGTCCCCGATGACATGTACTTTCATCAAGTTTGTAGTACCTGCTTTACCAACTGGTACACCTGCAGTGATGATAACTAGATCTCCATGAGATACGTAGCCTTTTTCTAAGCTTTCTTCAATAGATGTCTCTAAAATTTCATCCGTAGAGTGAACTTTTGCTCCAACGATTGGATAGACACCCCAAACAAGTGTCAATTGACGTGCTGGACGTTCTGAAGACGTAACACCTACGATAGGCACACCTGGACGGAACTTCGAAATCATTTTAGCCGTGTGGCCACTCTCTGTTGGAGCTAACACCGCTTTAACATTTAAGTTTAAAGACGTATGGGCTACAGCTTGTCCGATAGCATCCGTTAAGTTCACGTCGCGTTTCTTGCTTAGCTTGCCAACGATTGAACGATAGTCAACCGCTCTTTCCGTACGGACTGCAATCTTATGCATAGTTTCTACAGATTCTACTGGATACATTCCCGCTGCCGTCTCCCCAGATAGCATAATAGCGTCTGTTCCATCTAAGATCGCGTTAGCTACGTCAGAAGCTTCTGCACGAGTTGGACGGGGGTTACGCTGCATAGAATCCAACATTTGAGTAGCAGTGATAACAGGCTTTCCTAAGTGGTTACATTTTGCAATCAGCTTTTTCTGTACTAATGGCACTTCTTCAGCCGGAATTTCTACACCTAGATCTCCACGAGCTACCATTAATCCATCTGATACTGCCAAGATTTTATCGATATTGTCGACACCTTCTTGGTTTTCAATCTTAGGAACGATCTGGATGTGACCGCCGCCGTTTTTCTCGAGTAATTGACGAATTTCAAGAACATCTGAATCACGACGTACAAAAGAAGCTGCGATGAAATCCACGTCTTGTTCAATACCAAACAAAATATCTTGAGCATCTTTTTCAGTAATTCCTGGAAGCTGAACAGAGACTCCTGGTACATTGACACCTTTATTGTTCTTCAGTGTTCCTGCATTGATTACATTTGTATAGATTTTGCCATTTTCTTTGTCGATAGATTCTACAATCAATTCAATCAATCCATCATCAAGTAAGATGACAGAGCCTGGGAAGACATCTTCAATCAATTTGTCATATGTGATGGAGAAGACGTCTGCATTTCCTAAAACTTCTGTTGTAGAAATTGCAATAGATTGACCCGTTACGAGTTCAATCGCATCGTTTTCCATTTTATGTGTACGAATTTCCGGTCCTTTTGTATCTAATAAAATACCAACGATACGGTCAAGCTTCTTCGCAACTTTACGGATTCTCTCAATACGAGCTCCGTGTTCTTCATGGCTTCCGTGTGAAAAGTTCAGACGCGCTACGTTCATACCAGCTAGAATCAAGCGTTCTAACATTTCCTCACTTTCACTGGCTGGTCCAATCGTACATACTATTTTTGTTTTTCGCATTTCCTTGTCTCCTCACTTAGATAGATAATTCTTTTGATAGATGATACATTGAAAGATCGAGTTCATGTTTTCCTTCGAATGCTTCTTTCATATCATAGTCAACTATTTGATTGTGGCGTAAACCAATGGCACGGCCACCTTTTCCTTGTAACAAAACTTCAACGGCCTTTGCGCCGAACTGACTAGCCATCACACGGTCACGAGCAGATGGAGTACCTCCGCGCTGAATGTGGCCTAGTACAGAAACTCGAGTATCCATTGCAGTATGTTCTTTTAATTTATCGGCAAACTCATTTCCACTCATTACGCCTTCAGCAACAATGATAATACTGTGTTTCTTGCCACGAGAAGAACCGCTCTCTAAACGTTGCACAATAGATTCCATTGATTCATTCACTTCAGGTATCAAGATTGTCTCGGCACCACCAGCAAGTCCTGCCCAAACGGCAATGTCCCCAGCATCACGGCCCATTACCTCAATGATAAATGTACGTTCATGTGAAGTTGCTGTGTCCCGAATTTTATCAATTGCCTCTACTACTGTGTTTAGTGCTGTATCAAATCCTAATGTATAATCTGTTCCTGGAATATCATTATCAATCGTCCCAGGTACGCCTACACATGGAATGCCATGGTTCGTCAAAACCATAGACCCTTGATACGAGCCATCTCCACCAATAATGACAAGTCCATCGATTTGATGTTTCTTGATTTGTTCGAGTGCTCTTTTCTGACCTTCTTCCGTACGGAATTCAGGACAACGGGCTGAATATAACTTCGTTCCACCTCGCTGAATGATATCTCCTACGAATCCAAGCGTCATCGGTTCGATCTTACCTTCTATCAATCCTTGATAGCCATTGTACACCCCATATACTTCAAGACCTTCATAAATCCCTTTCCGAACAACAGCTCGGATTGCAGGGTTCATGCCAGGTGCATCTCCTCCACTTGTTAAAACCGCAATTCTTTTCACAGGATTGCCTCCTTCAAGTCAGCATTTCTTCATTTAGCTTATCACGCAAGAAGTCAGATGTCTAAGTTGTAAAACAATGAAAACGCTTTATTTTCAGAATTTCTTTCAAAGGGCGCAAAAAACCTTTTCTCTCGAAAGAAAAAAGGTTTGAAAGGTGCGTTATTTCACGGTTTTCAGGACGAAAATGATCCCATCTTCGCGAATTTTTCATAGCGTTGTTGTATCAATTGCTCTTTTGAGAGAGCTGTCAAAGTCTTCATAGATTTCACAATAGTCTCTTTGACAAATTCAGCTTGTTGCTTTAGATCGTGATGAGCTCCACCTTTAACTTCAGGAATGATGTCATCTATGATGTCCATAGCTTGAAGATCCGGTGCTGTGATTTTCATGGACTCTGCTGCTTTTTGAGCGAGACTTGAATCTTTCCATAAGATTGAAGCAGCACCTTCTGGTGAAATAACAGAATATGTACTGTTTTCTAACATGTGTACGTGATTCCCTACTCCAAGTGCCAAAGCTCCACCACTTCCCCCTTCGCCAATAATAATACTGACGACAGGAACTTTTAAGTCAGCCATTTCAATTAAGTTGCGTGCGATGGCTTCACTCTGTCCACGTTCTTCTGCAGCTTTTCCGGGATATGCCCCTTTAGTATCGATCATGCAGACGATTGGTCGCCCAAACTGCTCCGCTTGCTTCATTAAGCGTAATGCTTTGCGGTAGCCTTCAGGATGAGGCATACCGAAGTTGCGACGAACGTTTTCTTTCGTGTCACGACCTCGCTGGTGACCAATGATTGTTACAGGATTCCCATTGATTGTGCCTATTCCTCCGACAATGGCAGCATCATCCCCATAATTACGGTCTCCATGTAGTTCAATAAAGTTGTCTACAATCGTTTCAATGTAATCGTATGTCGTAGGGCGTTCTGGATGACGTGCAATCTGGACACGGTCCCATGGTTGCAGATTCGAATAGACATCTTCTCGTAATTGCTCGAGTCGGGACTCCAGTGTGGCGATTTCTTCACTAAGATCCACTTCGGCATCTTGCGTATAGTTTTTTAATTCTTCAATCTTCGACTTCAGCTTTTCGATTGGTTCTTCAAAAGGCAAAGCTTTTACCATTGGGATGCCTCCTTGGTGTGTAATTGCACGAGAGTCGCTAATGTCTGCTTCATGTCATGACGGTGCACAACAGCGTCTAGCTGGCCCTTCTCTAAAAGAAACTCAGCTGTCTGAAAATCTTCAGGCAACTTTTCACGGACAGTCTGTTCAATTACCCGACGACCAGCAAAGCCAATCAGCGCTTTCGGTTCCGCTAAATTCACATCCCCTAAAGAAGCAAAGCTTGCGGAGACACCTCCTGTAGTAGGGTGTGTCATGACGGATACATACAGAAGTCCTTCTGCTCGGTGACGATTAAGAGCTACACTAGTCTTGGCCATCTGCATAAGTGATAACACGCCTTCTTGCATGCGGGCACCGCCACTCGCTGTGAAAATGAGGAATGGTAGTCGATTAGATGTCGCAAACTCTATAGCACGCGTAATCTTTTCTCCGACAACAGAACCCATAGAGCCCATGCGGAACGTTGAGTCCATGACAGCAAGTACAACTTTCTGCCCTTCTAGAGTTCCTGTTCCCGTCCATACCGCTTCATTGAGACCTGTCTTTTTCTGATCTGACAGAATTTTTTCAGTATATCCAGGGAATCCTAGAGGATTTGTAGTTTGCAGATCCATATCAAACGATTGTTGCCCTTCTTCTTCAAGAAGAGAAGCTACACGCTGCTTTGCATTTAACGGATAGTGATGATCACATTGAGGACAAACCCAATTGTTCGTTTCAATTTCTTTTGTGAACATGTTTTTCTTACATCCAGGACACTTCGTCATGATTCCTTCTGGAACATCATTTTTATGTTCTTTTTTAGGGATCGTGGCATACTTCACTTTGTTTTTCGCGAATAATTCTCGAATCATCTATCTAGTTCCCCTCTCAATCGTTGTTCCCATGCCGCTAATTGCAGCTGCGCTTGCTGACTGTTTCCTGCTTCAATGGATTCAATCAGCTCGAGCCAATGACTTCGGTCTTCTTCCGTCATCTCTGTGCGAAACGGTCGACTACTGTACTCATTAAGTAACAACCAAATTTTCATCGACAGCCGGTTGCCTGATGCAATGACGAGTTCCTTTAAAAACCATTCCTGTTGAATGTCGTCTGTTGTTACCAATGCATTCTTTAAAACAGATAAGCTGGCACTCTTTCCTTCTACCACTTCATGTATAGCTTGTTTCTCGAGCGCTTGCCGTGTGGAATGGATATCTATAGTTGATTTTGTGTCTTTTAAAATAAATGTAGCCAAAATCTCTACTAGTTTATGGTTACGAAAGTCAGCTAAGAAAGTTCCTTCGCCTCTTCGCGTTTCAATCAATCCTAAAAGCTCCAGACTTCGAAGGGCCTCTCGGATCGTGGAACGTCCTACCTCTAGACGTTCGGCAAGTTCTCGTTCAGACGGCAGCTTTCCACCAATGGGAATCCGCTCCTGTTCAATCAATTGCCTCAGTTGTCGGACGATCTCTGTAAATAATTTAGGTGATGCAGATGTCATATCGTCACCTGTTTCCATATTTTTGAAAGTGGTCTGACCACTCACAAGTAGTAGCATAACGCATTTTTTTCACCATGACAACTGTCACAATAAAAAAATTCCAGTCCCGAAAGACTGGAATCAAAATTTTCTATAGAGGCTGTAGTGACTGAACGATTAGTTGATTTTTACCGTTACGCTGTTCTATTTTCCCTCGAACATGAAGAACCGTTTGTTCCTTCAAGTGGACATTTACGTTTGCAAAGACTTCTGGGAAAAACGTGAGGTCGATTTCATCGCGCTCATCTTCAAGAACTCCAAATGCCATGGCTTGGCCTTTTTTAGTACGAATTTTGCGAAGGTCTTTGAGCAAACCGACAAGTTCCACCTGACTCCCATTCGCAAGTTGGACTTCATCAATTGGACGCAAATTCGAGTTGAACTGATTTCGAGCTCCTTCGACAGGATGCGCTGATAAAAATGTTCCAAGTACCTCTTTTTCATACGCCAATTTGTAATTGTCTGGCATAATCGCTGCTTCTGTATATTTGGGTTCTCCAAAGGATCCAATTGAACCACTCAGTAAATCATTGTCCACTGTAGGTCGAACGAGCTCTGCGTGCATAATAGCCGGATCAAGGCTTGCCAGTAAGACAGCTCGGTCTTTCCCTAGAAAATCGAGAGCCCCTGCTTTGATCAACGGTTCAATTGTTGCCCGTGTAAAATACTGTGCAGAAAGATCAGCAGCGAGTTCAAACAAAGACTTCCACGGTGTATTTCGTTGTTTACGAATCGCTAGCAATTGTTGCATAAACGGACGCGGTATCCCTTTAATGCTGCTCAGACCAACTCGGATGCCTCCGTTGTCCATTGTAAAACGGCCAAAGCTTTTCCATAAGTCGGGTGGCAGTAGAGCAAGTCCTCGTCGTTTCATTTCACGAAAGACCGCTACTTGTTTCTCTTTGTTACCGGTTGTAGATGTTAGTAATGTCGTGTAAAACGCTTCAGGATAATGAGCTTTAATATAAGCCATCTGCATAGCAATCAAGCTATAAGCTGTTGCATGGCTTTTTGGGAAGCCGTACTCTGCAAATCTCACGATTAAGTCATATAAGGTAGCGGCCGTCTGTCCAGCCACTCCTTGTTGCTGCGCTCTAGTAGTAAAATTGTTTTTCTCCGCCGTTAATACATTACGGTCTTTCTTACTCACAGCTCTACGAAGATTATCGGCTTCGGCATAGCTGTAGCCTGCAATGCTTCGTGCTAGCTGCATAATTTGCTCTTGATAGACAATAATTCCATATGTTTCTTTTAAGATAGGTTCGACAGAGGGATGCGCATAGCGCACAGCTTCTTTCCCTTGTTTCCGTGCAGCAAAGTTTGGAATAAACGCCATCGGACCTGGACGGAACAAGGCGTTGACCGCCACTACTTCTCGGAACGAGGTAGGATGGACTGTTTGCAAAGCCTTTTTCATTCCAGATGACTCGAACTGAAAGATTCCTAGTGTGTCTCCGGATGATAAGAGTGCAAGCGCCTTCGCGTCTTCCCGGTCAATGCGAGAAAGTGAGAAGTCTGGTGACTGTGTCTCTCTTATGCTTGCTGTCATCTGATCTAGCATGGTCAGGTTGCGTAGCCCTAAGAAATCCATCTTTAGAAGACCCGCTTCCTCGACTTCCTTCATTGTCCATTGGGTCAGATACATGCCGTCATTATGTTCTTCAATTGGAACGACTTCCACCAGTGGTTTGGGTGAGATGACAACACCTGCTGCGTGAACAGTGGTATTACGTGGCATCCCTTCAAGTCGTTTAGCCAGCTGGTACCAGAGTTCATGCTTTTCCTCTCTTGATATGAATGCTTGGAGGTCTTTTGACTCGTTGACCGCTGTCTCTAAAGAAGCCACTTGAGCGGGTACAGACTTAGAAAGAAACGCGAGAGTCTCTTGTGGAAGTTCCATGACTCTTGCTACTTCGCGAGCGACTGCCTTTGTAGAGAGTGTTCCAAATGCGACAATCTGCGCCACAAATTTCTCTCCGTACTTTTGTTGCACATAGCGAATGACTTCATCTCGACGGTAATCGGCAAAGTCGACATCAATATCTGGTAACGATACTCGCTCGGGATTTAGGAATCGCTCAAATAATAAGCCATATTCAATTGGATCAACTCCAGTAATTCCGAGGACATACGCAACTAAGGAACTTGCAGATGAACCACGACCAGGACCTACGGAAATCCCTTTTGATTTCGCATAATTAATGAAATCTTGCACAATTAAGAAATAATCGCTATATCCCATTGATTGGATGATTGATAGTTCGTACTTTAAGCGCTCTAAATATGCATTATTTGTTGCAAGACCTTTTTGTTCTAGCTGATGGGTGGCCAGACGTGATAAATAATCATTTGCATTCGTGCCTTCAGGAACTGGAAAGCGTGGTAATTTAGGTGTCTTCTCAGACACTGCATAGCCTTCACAAAACAGCTGGAAAAACGTTGACTGCCAGTCGCCAAGCGATGCAAATTTGTCATCCCATTGTTGTTTAGTTAGAAGTGGAATGACAGGAAGCTCTTCTGTTTCCTGAAGCTTCTTTCCCTCTGAAAGAGCTTGAAGAACTCGAAAAGCGAGGCGGTCTTCCTCGTCCTCTAATTGAGCAGGTGCATAAGGAAGAACTAAAGGATGCATCTCCCTTAATTCTTCAATAAATAAATGCTGTTCAACTGTTTCAGATGAAACTGCAGGAATCACTGAAGCGGATAAATAGGAAGCAATTCGGGGATAGCTGTCTTCTGTAACGACTACAGCAGTAACTAAACCTTTTGAGTAAGCGCGAAACCAGGAAGTAGGCAACGCATCAACATGCCGGGTCTCAAGAGCACTAGATAACTTGAGCAGATTTTTCCATCCTGTTTCATTTGTTGCGTAACTAATAGCTTGAACCACGTCTTCATCAGAAAGCTCTAAGCGATACCTTAGACCAATAACCGGTTGAATCGAATGACGCACCATTTCTTTATAAAATGCCTGGACACCATATAAAGTAGAGTTGGTCAAAGCAGCCAGCTGTACTCCTTGACCAGCAAGGAAAGGCCCCAGGCGATCTAAACGTATCGTACTTTGCAATAAATCCATAGATGTCACAAGTTGTGGATAACAGATCGCCATAGGAACCTCCTTAAAGTTTATACATATCTCCCATAACATCATCTACTTCATGCCACTTGTAGATAGTAGCTCCAGATGCAAGAGGATGTCCTCCGCCATTGTATTTTTTCGCAATTTCGTTAATAACCGGGCCTTTAGAGCGAAGTCGAACACGGATGCTCTCCTCGTCTTCAATAAAGAACACCCAGGCGCGCATTCCTTGAACATCTGCCAATGCACTCACTAATAGAGAGGCTTCTGATTGACTGACTCCATAATCCGCGAGAAGAGCCTTTGTCATCTTGACGTGTCCAATTCCGTTTTTCATGACGAAGTTTTCGTAGACGTACCCTTTTAATTTCAGTACGTTTGGAGATACTTCATACATAGCATTGAATAACTCGCCTCGGTCAAAGTCATATGCCATCAATTCTCCTGCATAAGTCATTGTCTTCAAAGATGTGCTTGAGAACATAAATCGACCTGTGTCTCCTACGATGCCTGCATATAAAAGACGCGCTGCTTGGTCAGGGAGTGTCCAGTCCTCTTCTTCAGCACCCGTTAAAAATAAAGAGTAGATGATTTCGCTTGCTGAACTTGCAGTAGTATCTACATAGACAATGTCTCCATAAGGATCTTCATTTGGATGATGATCAATCTTGATCAGATACTCTCCTTTTGTATAGCGCTGATCATCGATACGATCTGTATTTGCCGTATCCGTAACAATAATCAAGGCACCTTCGAACGCTGCATCCGAGACAACCATCGGTTTTGCCAAATAGTCGAGTGTGAAGTCATGTTTTCCTGTTACATAGATTTCTTTTTCGGGATAGTTGTGCTTTAAGAGCATCATCAACCCAATCGAGGAACCATATGCATCGGGATCAGGCCTTACGTGTCGGTGTATGACGATTTTTGGATAGGCCTTAATTTTGTCCAGTATTTGACGGTGCATCAGTATTCCTCCTGTAACGGTAGCTCCACTGTCGCATTTTCTATAAAAAGTCGGTACACTAATAGAAGAAAGTGTGTGGAGGGAACCAAATGAATTCGATTTTAGCTATTGGGATTATTATCTCTATTGTATGGTATTTTTATTTTAAAACAAAACAATTTCGTACAGATTTACCAATTCGCAAGAAATGGTACTCGGCGAAAAGTGGCATTTGTTTAGGTGTATTTGTTTTCTTATTCGGTTTGAATTACTTGTTTTTATTCCCGGATACCATCACGTACATCATATCAGCGATTTTCTTGTTGCTTGGTGGTTATATGGCTGTCTACAATTATAAGGCATCAAAACATTATGGAAAGTTTGTACAAGAGGAATGGGATTTAAACCAGGTCCCTGAATGAAAAAAGAAATAGTCCTCAACACAGATAAGGGAGTTTCTCGTAAATGAGAAACTCCCTTATCTTTATAGTTAGCGTTCTTCACATCTACTAGTAATCGAGTTGCGAACGCCAGAAATCCACATCAAAACCATTCACCCCAACCGAGGCAAAGAGCGCCTCAATTGGGGCGCCTGGTTTTGATGAAATTTCTAGAGCGGCGTTCTACACATCTAACATTTAATGGTCGAATATCTGATAGGTAATCAATGCTTTGCCGACAAGATGTTTGTCATTGTAGGCTTCCACATCTACTTTTGCCATACGTCTGCTAAAATCCAACACTTTCGGCATGAGCTTGATATGCGCTTCAAGAGGTACTGGCTTTGTATGGTAGATCGTCATATTCTCCACGACACTTTCCACTCGCCGTCTTGTCCGCAATGCTTGAGAACCTGCTTCAGAAAGCACCGTAGTAAACGCTCCGTAAGACATCGTTCCGAAATGGTTCGTCATTTGTGGTGTAACTGTGAATCCGATGACAGACTTATCATCAGATGAAGGCGATAACTGTGATTTGATCAAATCATCAATCGTCTCTCCGTTCTGCGGTTGTCGAGAAGAAGCTTGTAGTGCTTTTAGGACATCTTCCCGACTGATGATACCTTGAAGCTTGTTCGCCTCATTAACAACCGGAAGCAGATCAATGCTTTCCCAGACCATGCGGTGACTCGCTGCTGCAACGCTCGTCGTTAATGTAATGACGATTGGTTGCTTGGTCATAACCTTTTCAATCGAATCCTCACTATCCGCATCCATGACGTCACGTGCCGTCACGACACCGACTACTGTCTCTTTTTGATCTACGACTGGATAGCCGCCGTGATTCGTTTCCGAATTCAGTTCTCTATAGCGCATCACTGTATCTCTTGTAGTTAAATAAGCTGTCTTCTCTTTTGGAATATAGATGTCCTCAATCAATAAAACGTCTTTTTTAATCAATTGATCATCTATAGCCCGGTTGATCATGGTAGCAACCGTAAATGTGTCATAGCTTGTGGAGATTAGAGGCAATTCAAGTTCATCTGCTAATCGCTTGGAGGATTCTGGAACATCAAACCCACCTGTCACTAAAACGGCAGCTCCTGCTTTTAAAGCGTGTTCATGCACTTTGTAGCGGTTTCCGACAATCAACAGATTGCCTGGATCGACATAACGCATCATGTCATCTACTTGCATGGCGCCAATGACAAACTTGCTCAGCGATTTATGTAAGCCTGACTTTCCGCCGAGGACCAGTCCATCTACAATATTGACGACTTCTGCAAATGTCAGACGCTCAAAGTTTTCTTTTCGTTTTACTTCAATACGAATCGTACCCACTCGTTCTATCGTAGAAACTAACCGTCTGTTTTCCGCTTCTTTGATAGCTCGGTAAGCGGTTCCTTCACTAACTGTCAGATCTTTTGCAATTTGACGGACAGATATCTTATTTCCAATAGGCAACGATTCGATATAACTTAAAATTTGTTCATGCTTGGTCGACACTTGCTTTCACGCCCCGTCTAATTCTGTACTTCTTCGCCTGCTTTTAAAATTTGTACGTCTGCACTGTGGACAAGGGATTTGAAGTGTTCAGGATCTTGTTCAATTGGCGGGAACGTATTGTAATGTATTGGCACCACTATTCTTGGTTCGATGAACTCTACTGCACGAGCTGCATCACGTGGGCCCATTGTAAAATTGTCTCCAATTGGCAAGAAGGCAATATCAATCCCCTGCTCTCCAATCAACTTCATATCGCTAAACAGCCCGGTATCTCCTGCATGATAAATCGTTGTGTCTTCAATTGTTAACACAACTCCAGCAGGCATTCCTGTATAGTGCACTGTCCCTTCTTCGTCTGTAAACGATGAACTATGGAACGCTTGTGTAAATTTTACATGACCGAAGTCAAATTTCCGTCCGCCACCGATGCCCATACCGTGTGTTTTAGCTCCTTGGGACTCCAGATAATCTGCAAGTTCAAACGTAGCAATCACTAACGAGTCGTGCTCTTTCGCGAGTTGAACCGTATCTCCTACATGATCATTATGCCCATGGGTTAGAACGATATGCGTCGGTTTGACGTCTCCAACCTGTAAATCTGTCTGTCCGTTCCCCGAAATAAAAGGATCAATTAAAATGGTGAAGTCACCTGTTTCAATTTTTACAACAGAATGTCCATGGTAGCTCACTTTCATTGCCATCACTCCATTTCTCAGATTTTACTGCTAACTTGTATTCTACTATGTTAGGATGAGGAATGGATAGTCAAACACTTAGGAGGGTTTCGAGTATGTCAAAACTTGCTACACTGCAAACTCATTTGCAACAACAAAACTTCGATGCTGCTTTCATCACGCATCCGGATAACGTGTTTTATTTCACTGGATTCCGAAGCAACCCACACGAACGTCTGCTTGGTGTATTTGTCCCTGCAAATGGGCAGTCTTTCTTAATCTGTCCTCAAATGGAAGTGCCGGATGCGAAAGAACACTTCTCAGGAAACATTATCGGACACGTGGATACAGAAAACGCTTGGGACAAGCTAGTAGCTTCCTTTACTGTACCTGTTGCAAAACTTGCAATAGAAAAGAGTCACATGACTGTAGAGCGTTTAGAATTTTTAGAGTCACGCATCACAGGTGCTACTTTCTCCTCTATCGACGAGACAATCACGGAGATGCGTTTACTAAAGACACCTGAAGAACTTGTTGAACTTCGAAAAGCAGCAGCACTTGCTGATTTTGCAATTGAAGTGGGCTGCAAAGCGATTGCAGAAGGAAGAACGGAGATGGAAATTCTTTCTGAGGTCGAAACGGCTGTAAAAGCAGAAGGTGCAGATGGTATGTCATTCAGTACGATGGTTCTGAGTGGGTTGAAAACTGCTTCTCCTCACGGAACCCCAGGTAACCGCAAAATTCAAAAAGGTGATTTTGTGTTGTTCGATTTAGGAGTTATCGTAAATGGATATTGCTCGGATATTACACGAACAGTAGCATTTGGGGAGCCTAGTGAAGATCAGCGCAAAATCTATGAAACTGTAAAAAAAGCAGAAGAAACAGCTGTTGCTCTAGTTCGTCCTGGAGTTCTTGCTAAAGACTTAGATAAAGCGGCTCGTGATGTGATTGAAGATGCCGGGTATGGGGAGTATTTCACTCATCGCTTAGGACATGGTTTAGGAATTTCAGTTCATGAGTTCCCTTCTATCCATGGCGAAAATGAGATGGCTCTTCGCGAAGGTATGGTCTTTACAATCGAGCCAGGTATTTATCACCCAGAAGTAACAGGCGTCCGCATCGAGGATGATGTAGTGGTTACTGCAGATGGAGTGGAAGTCTTGACGAAATTTACGAAAGATCTAATAGTACTGTAATTCATTTCATTTCGTTTAATTTAACTTACTACATTTACAAAGTGTGTAGGGGTGACTCCAGCGGGATTAAAAGCGGAAGCTGAGACCGAGGCTCAGCCCGCGCCCGCGGAACGCTTCCCCTACACATGACATAATTGAATAAAGGGCATTTTCTCATTGAAGAGAAGATGCCTTTTTTTGAGCTATATGATTGCCAGTAAATAGCCCGCTCCAACAGCCAGTAAAGTCGCTAGCCAAGTAGCTAGTATATAACGAATCGGTTTTGTAGATGTGGCCGCTTCAAGTGCAAATGTCGAGACTGTACTTAAAGCCCCGCATATTCCAATAATTAAAAAGGCACTGAAGTTCCCTTGTTGAAGAGAAGGAATCAAGTAGCCAATTAGCAAACTAGCAATAAAGTTCGCTATGAACGTCCCGTACGGAAGCTTTCCATTTAACTTACTGAGAAAGTAGCGGCCAGCGGCACCTAAAGCTCCACCAAGTGAAACCCATAACCAGATCACGCTACCGCCCCCTTCAGCCGAATCCAACGGACAATAACCGTGCTTCCAACTAGAGTCAAAAATGAATAGAAGAACCAGACGAAAAGATTGCCTTCTTCAATCAAAGTCAACGATTCAAAACTAAATAACGACATCGTCGTAAAACCACCAAAAATCCCTGTCATCCAAAACCGTTTCCAGCCAGGGGAAAGTGTCAATAAAGAGACATACCCAATTGCAGCACTCCCCACCCAGTTAGCTAGTAAAGTAGCGAGGGGCAGTCCCCATAAACTAAACGGAAGTAAGGTAGCAAGGAGGGCTCGAAATACGGCTCCAAGTGCTCCACCTATCATGACCTCTCTCATACAATCCCCCCTTAAAAAGAAAAGCCGATTCTAAAGAATCAGCTTTTTTCCTTATCAAACGACTGCTAATACATCGTTCACATCGCGGTATTCGATGCCTTGAGCATCTGCTACTGCTTTGTAAACACAGACTCCGTTTAATGTATTCAAACCTTTTAATAAAGACGTGTTATCTAAACATGCTTGCTTGTATCCTTTGTTTGCAATTTGCACTGCATAAGGAACCGTCGTGTTTGTCAAAGCAATTGTTGATGTACGTGGAACGGCACCCGGCATGTTTGCAACTGCATAGTGTACAACACCGTGTTTGATATATGTTGGCTCATCATGAGTTGTGATGCGGTCCGATGTTTCGAAGATCCCACCTTGGTCGATCGCGATATCAATCACTACAGAGCCAGGTGACATGGATTTAATCATTTCTTCTGTTACTAATTTTGGTGCTTTAGCACCTGGAATTAGAACTGCTCCGATTACTAAATCCGCATTTTTTACAGACTCTGCAATATTGTATGGATTTGAAATCAATGTGTGTACAGTTGCTCCGAACATTTCGTCAAGTTGACGAAGACGCTCTGGGCTTAAATCGATGATAGTTACGTTTGCACCAAGGCCAACTGCCATTTTCGCAGCATTTGTACCTGCGATACCACCACCGATAACCGTTACGTTAGCACGTTCAACACCCGGTACTCCTCCAAGTAGAATCCCTTTACCACCGTTGATTTTTTCAAGGTATTGAGCACCTAATTGAGTTGCCATACGCCCTGCTACTTCACTCATTGGAGTTAATAGTGGAAGTGAGTTATTTGGCAATTGAACTGTCTCGTATGCAATCGCTGTAACTTTTTTATCTAATAATACTTTTGTCAATTCTGGTTCTGGAGCCAAGTGAAGGTATGTAAACAGAACTTGGTTTGGTTGAATCAATTCATATTCAGAAGAAACCGGTTCTTTTACTTTCATCACCATTTCTTGTTGCCAAGCTTCTTGAGCTGTCTCTACGATGTGAGCCCCTGCTTGTTTGTAGTCTTCGTCTGTAAAACTAGAACCAAGACCTGCGCCTGACTGGATATATACTTCGTGGCCATTTGTAACAAGAGATACAACTCCCGCTGGTGTCATGGCAACACGATTTTCGTTGTTTTTTACTTCTGATGGAACGCCAATTTTCATTTTAAACTGCCTCCCTTTCTTCAAATCAAATCCATTTTAGCAAATTGTATAAAAAAAAGCTTTAATTATTTTTTTATAAGTGACTCAGATTGTTCACAAATAAAAAGAGGAGTTTTGAAATCTATTGTCGAAAGGTATAGATGAATTCATTTTTAAGGAGGAGTTTCAGATGACATTGACGTACAAGGAAATTCTAGTAGCAGTAGATGGATCCAAAGAAGCAGAGCTTGCCTTCAGAAAATCGGTGGCGATTGCTTCCCGTAATAATGCAACACTTCACCTAGCAAACATTATTGATACTCGCTCATTCGCTGCAATTGAAGCATATGATCGTTCAATCGCAGAACGCGCACAGAACTTTGCTGAAGAACTGCTTGCAGGCTATAAGCAAGAGGCTGAAAAGCACGGTGTGTCTAATGTTCATGTGATGGTGGAGTATGGCTCACCGAAGACGATGATTTCTAAAGATCTGGCAAATAAGGTCAATGCAGATCTGATTATCGTAGGGGCTACTGGACTTAATACTGTAGAACGTTTCTTAATTGGTAGTGTATCTGAGAATATTGTTCGTTCAGCTAAATGTGATGTGTTGGTTGTTCGTACAGATGCTCCAGCAGAAGAAGAGTAAGAGAAAAAGACTTGGCGGCCGCCAAGTCTTTTTTAGTTCAGTCCTGCAACACGAACCGTGTCACGAACAATCATAATTTCTTCATTTGTAGGAATCACTAATACTTTCACTGGAGAATGTGGATAATTGATTGGTGTTTCTTTTCCAATCTGAGCGTTAAGCTCCGGGTCCATATAGACTCCCATAAATTGAAGTCCCTCTAAAACCTTTGCACGGATGACAGAGCTGTTCTCTCCGATTCCCGCCGTAAAGATGATAGCATCGACTCCATTCATTCTAGCTGCATAGGAACCGATGTATTTATGGATCCGGTTCGCAAACACATCAAGCGCTAGTTGCGCCCGTTCATTCCCTTTCTCCACTTCCAGCTCAATATCACGCAGGTCACTGGAGAAACCGGAAACTCCAAGCATCCCAGATTTTTTGTTTAAAACATCGAGAACTTCTTCCGCACTCTTATCCGTTTTCTCCATCAAAAACGGAATCAATGCAGGATCGATGTTTCCGGAACGAGTCCCCATCGTTACACCAGCAAGCGGTGTAAAGCCCATAGAAGTATCGATTGACTTCCCGTACTGAATTGCAGCAATACTCGCTCCGTTTCCTAAGTGACAAGAAATAAATCGAGTCGTTTCAATCGGACGATTCAATAGTTCAGCTGCTCGCTGTGCCACGAATTTATGAGATGTCCCGTGGAAGCCATATTTACGAATTCCATAGTTCTCATAATACGAATACGGAATCGAATATAAAAAGGAGCTCTCCGGCATCGTCTGATGAAAAGCCGTATCGAATACAGCTACAGCAGGGATGTCAGGAAGTGCTTTTTTGAAGCTTTGAATTCCCGTGATGTTAGCTGGGTTGTGCAGTGGCGCTAGTTCAGACAAATCAATCAGCTTATCAATAATCTCATCTGTAATTTCCACAGAATCACTGTACACTTCTCCACCATGGACTACACGGTGACCGATTCCATGGATATCGTGTAGAGACTGAATAACGCCCGTCTCGAGTAGGGAGTCCATAAGTAACTGAACCGCTACTTCGTGATTGGGGATGTCCGCTAATTTTTTCACTTTATTGTCATCAACAGTTACTGTGATATAGGCGTCTGACAAACCAATTCGCTCAATCAACCCTTTAGCTGCAATTTCTTCTTCAGGCATTCGGACTAGCTGGAATTTCAGACTGGAGCTACCTGCATTGATAGCAAGAATGTTATGCATACGATCTTCCTCTCAATAACATTTCTTTCATTTTACTTCCACTGACGCACTTTTTCAAAGAACAACTCCATACTCTTTTTATTAGATAAGGAAGGAACTTGAGCTAAAAGCACATCTTTTTTAGGCAATGCCTTGTGCTCGTCTTTTCGAATGACGAGAAGCGCTTTGGCAGTCTGTTCGGATTTGAACACTTCTTTTGGAAGTTGCAGGACCGCTTCAAGTCGCCCATGTTTTGAAATATACGTGTGGAGATTTTGCGCTTCTGGAGAAGAGAAAAGCGTTGCAGGAGCTAATATGATCAAGGCTCCCCCATCTTTCACATAGTTCATACTCTGTTCGATAAACAAATGATGTGCGTAAGCGTGTTGTTGGTTTCCTCGCAGTTCAAAAGTTTCGGCATGCTCATCATCCGGATAGTATCCGATTGGTAAGTCGCTGATCACCATGTCTACTGGATCTAAGAGTAACGGTCTAAGCGAGTCTTGAAGGAACAGTTCAATTGGTTGATTCAATAATTCCGCCGTCTGTGAAGCAAGCTGAATCAGCAATTCATCAATTTCACTTCCGAACAACTCGACTTCTTGTGAGCCTAAATAGTTAGCAACTGTAAACATCAGATTTCCTGTACCAACTGCAGGGTCGAATAACCGAACATCTTTCTCCCCTTCAACTAATTCTCGAACTAAAAATGCGACGAGCATTCCAAGTGCATCTGGAGTCATTTGGTGATTGGGTTGTGCAGACTTGCGCATCCCTTTCAAAATCGCGAGTTGGATAGCTCGGCGCTTTTCTTCTTTCGTCGCTTCCACATCGACAAAATCAGTGCCGCTAACTAACCAGCGCTCTAATCCGAAAACCACGCCTTCCAGATACGTCCCTTGTCCTGAAAGTTCAATCTGCTCGGCCGCTTCATTTAATTGTGTAAATATCTGTTCTACTACGTTCATGCCTGACTCCTTTTCTTCTAACCGAAAAGATGCCCACTTCATAGAAGTGGGCATGTTCTCTTAGTTAGATGCAGCTTGTTTCACTGCTTCAATTGCTTTTTCATAATCGGGGTGATCTGTACCCTCAGGTACGTACTCGACATATGTTACTGTATCGTTCGCATCTACAACAAAGATGGAACGCGCAAGTAAACGTAACTCTTTCATTGTAACCCCATATGCTTCACCGAATGAAAGATCACGGTGATCAGACAACGTGCGGACAGCGTCCACTTCGTTAGCTCCACACCAGCGTTTTTGCGCGAATGGTAGGTCATTCGAAATCGTTAAGATTTCCACATTGTCTCCCATGCTTGCTGCTTCACTATTAAATTTGTTTGTTTGTGTTGAACAAACTCCTGTATCCAGAGAAGGTACAACACTGATCAAACGTACTTTACCTTTAGAATCAGCAAGTGTGACTTCAGATAAATCATTTGCAAGCACTTTGAAATCGGGTGCTTTGTCTCCTACTTTTACCTCAGTACCTGGTAATGTCATTGGGTTTCCTTTAAATGTTACATGTGCCACTAGACAACCGCCTCCTTTTCAATCTGTTTTCATCTTACTGTACGACATTCGGTTGGTGCAACTGATTCGGTGTTTGGACTTGATAAAAATCTTGTTCATGAATCACTACTGTATCCGCAATAAAATCGTGTACCGCTTGTTTTTTAGGTGTAAATCCGACAATCAGATACGGAAGATTGAACGGAATGACCGACAAAATTCGTCCAACTGTCTCGCGGAAGAACACAGTTCCAAAACTTGGCTTCTGCTGAGACAACGTGACCACACGGATGCCTAGAATCATTTTGCCTAACGTCTGCTGTAAGAAATACGTCATTAGCGTGAAATATCCGTAGAACACGATGACGGATAAAATAGTTATTGGTGCATACCACGTCGTACTTTGTAAATCGAGATTGAACAGTCGGAACAATGGTTTGATGACCAACCAGCCGAAACTAGCGATGATCAGCAAATCAAGTAGGTACGCCCAAAACCGAATCCAGAACCCTGCAAATTTATGTTCATAATGCGTATTCATATGGCGCCTCCTTATTGTTCACCGTATAAGTACATCATACGAGGTGCTTGATTGTCAGTGATTAATTTCGAAATGACTTGTGTCTCAATATCGAGACCTAAGAACGACTGAGCTTTCACTCCAAATAATGAGCTTAACGACTGCTCTTGTGAATACTCAAATACTTCTGCTCCTGGAATATCTAAATCTTCTTTCATAGCGGCGATGACATCTTCTTCAAATCCATAATCATCTGCTAAGTTCGCTTCGATTGCTTGACGGCCATTTAAGATTCGTCCGTCAGCCACTTTACGTACTTCTTCTTCTGACATGCCGCGTCCTTCTGCAATAATACGGACAAACTCTTCATACGAATCGTTAATCATATCCTGTAACATTTCTTCCTCTTCTGGAAGCATGTCACGTGAAGGACTCAAAATATCTTTATAAGGACCGGTCTTAATCGTTACAAATTCTACTCCATACTTTTCAGCAAGGTCACCGTAGTTGACACTTTGTAAGATTACTCCAATTGAACCAGTCATCGTCTCTTTCATGACGAAGATTTTGTCTGCTGGTGCTGCGATGTAATAGCCACCTGAAGCAGCCATACCTCCCATGGAAACGTAAATCGGCTTATCTGTCTCGTCTTTGATTTTCATCAAATCTTTGTAGATTTCAGCGGACTCAACCACACCACCACCTGGTGAATCAACTGCTAACACGATTCCTTTTACAGTCGGATCGTTCTTCGCTTCCTCTAATTGTTGTAAGAAGAAACTATGGTTATAGCCTTCTGTTGCAAACAGGCTAGATGCAGCCCCCGTATCTTGAATAACGCCCTCTACTCGAAGCACGACAATTCGTTCAGATACATCTCCTGATTCAATAACTGTACTTCCCATTGTTTCTAACATCGTGGATTCATAGTCTTCTAACCAAGATGTCCAGTCTGTGGAAAGTGCAGCCGAAACCGAGTTGACGATGATGGATACCGCCACTAACAGTGTTGCAATTCCTAACGCTACCCAGCGTTTGATGTTCATAATGACTCCTCCTTGATATGTATTCTTTATTCTTTACGTAAAACATGCAGAAATGTTTCATCCGATGTAAAATTGATTTTAGAGAAGTGGACGAAAGGAGACTGAATGCGTGAAAAAAAGAAACGCACTATATATTTATGCTAAAAACGACCGTGCTTCCCAACAATTGCGGGAAGAACTTGGAACAGCAATCGATGCTCAAGGACTAGAGGTCGTCACGTCACCTGAAGAGGCTTCTATTATTGTTAGCGTAGGTACAGATGGCAGCTTCTTGCAAGCCGTTCGTAAGACGGGATTCCGTCAAGATGTCCTGTATGCAGGAATCTCCACTTCAGGTTCATTAGCTATGTACTGTGACTTCTTACTAGAAGATCTTCATTTTCCAGATATGGCGACTGCTATTTTACAAGACCGTGTAGAAGTAAGGAAATATCCAGTAATCGAGGTATCCGTTAACGAAGAACCACAATTTTATTGTTTAAACGAATTTTCTATTCGCTCTAACATCATGAAAACAATAGCGATGGATGTAAAAATTGACGATATCCACTTTGAGACGTACCGTGGAGACGGAATTGTCATCTCCACTCCAACAGGTAGCTCCGCATATAACAAATCATTAGGTGGCGCTGTCGTTGATCCACAGATGCCTTGTTTCCAAGTGACTGAAGTAGCTTCTATGAACAATAATGAGTACCGTTCACTCGGATCTCCTTTTATCCTGAGTGGCAACCGGACGCTTCGATTAGAGCTTCATGACGACTGGAACGATTATCCTACCATGTCGACAGACAATGAAGCGCTGAGCATTCAACATGTCAACACGATTGACATTCGCCTGAGCGAACGTGTTGTGAAGACCGTAAAATTAAAAGACAATAGTTACTGGGAAAAAGTAAAACGCTCATTCTTGTAATGAGCGTTTTATCTGTATAAACTTCGATATGGAGAATAGACCAAGAGCGACCCAGATAAAACTGAATCCTGTCCATTCCATGTTTGAGAACGGTTCATTGTATAAAGCTACTCCTAAAATCAACATGATTGTCGGCGCTATGTACTGGATGAATCCTGATAAGTAGAGCGGGATAGATTTTGTACCGCTTGCATAAAGAAGGAGCGGTAATGCCGTAGCAACACCTGACAGCATAAGTAATAGCATCGTGACGATTGAACTGTCGATGAACTGTAACGAGTCTTGCGTGAACAGATACACCATATAAGCGAATGCAAACGGCAAGACAAAGAATGTTTCAATCGCAAGACCTGTGATGGCGCCTACTTTAGCTTGCTTCTTAATCAACCCATAAAATGCGAAGCTTCCTGCAAGTACTAAAGAAATCCATGGCAGTTGTCCATATGTAATGGTTAAAATCAAAACTCCGGCTGCAGCAATACCTACTGCGGCTTTTTGTGCGTCACTCAGCTTCTCTCCTAAGAACACAATTCCGAGCATCACGGAAATTAACGGATTGATATAGTAGCCTAAGCTCGTCTGTACAAGTTCCCCGTTGTTCACCGCAAAAATAAACGTAAACCAGTTGGCTGTGATTAAATACGATGCAAGCATCAGACTGAAAAACGCTTTTTTGTCACTCCAAAGACTGTGCAGGTCTTTACGTAGCTTTGGAATGTCTCGCATTACCGTAATCAACAGCAGCGTAAAGATGAATGACCATACAATACGACTAGACAGGATCTCGTCACTTGTAATATGCTGCACCGTCTTCCAATAGATCGGCATTAACCCCCAAAGCAGATACGCTAAAAATACTTGGCTGATTCCTTTTTGTTCTGTTGTCATCATGTACCTCTATTTATTTTTAGTTTCGAAATAATGCTATCAGTGTATCACTCTGATACGCTAAAGTAAATCTTTCAGAAAAAAAGGGAAAATCCGAAAACCCTCTTTAAAGAGGACTTTCGGATTTTGTAGTTATTGCTGGCGACCGTTGTTCAATTGTTGCTCTGCCATTTGTACAAGACGTTTCGTGATTTCTCCACCAACAGAACCGTTAGCACGTGAAGTGGCATCAGCACCTAATTGTACGCCAAACTCTTGAGCGATCTCATACTTCATTTGATCAAGCGCTCGTTTTACACCAGGTACCGCAAGCTTGTTTGAGTTGTTGTTTGCCATGTGTGTGTCACCTCCTTGTGCAGATAGAATGAACCGAAACGGCTTTTTCATACATTGCACAAGCAGGAAACTTTTTCTTTTATAATAAATCGTCGAAAGACTCTTGCTGTTTCTTCTCTGGAAAGCGGAACACTTCTCTAGTCTCAACCGCTTTTTCGACATAGCTGTCAAAACTTTCGAAGCTCTCATAGAACGTTACTTTCTCAAGTTTTGGCTTTGTCTTTGGTGAACTCGGCACAAAGATCGTACAGCAATCTTCAAATGGTAAGATGGATGTCTCATACGTTCCAATTTCCTGAGCAAGCTGAATAATAGTTGTTTTATCTTCAGCAATTAGTGGACGCAAGACAGGTGTTGCCGTCACTTCATTTATTGCAGTTAACGACTCCAAAGTTTGACTCGCTACTTGCCCGAGACTTTCGCCTGTAACGATGGCTAATGCGCCTATGTCTTCACGTACAAGATCTGCAATTTTCAACATCATGCGTCTTGTCGTCGTCATGGAAACATTTTTAGGAATCTGTTGTTGAATCACTTCTTGGATTTCCGTGAACGGAATGACATGAAGGCGGACCGTTGCACCAAAATGACTGAGTTTTTCCGCGAGCTGTTTTACTTTATCTAAAGAACGCTCACTTGTATATGGCGGACTGTGAAAATGAATTGCATCAAGTCGCACTCCGCGCTTTAGCATCATATAACCTGCAACTGGGCTATCAATCCCTCCAGAAAGCATCAAAAGAGATCGTCCATTTGATCCAACTGGCATGCCACCTGCACCAAGAATAGTTTGTGCTGAAATGTAAGCAGCATCTTGTAAAATTTCAATTTTGATGTTGTAATCCGGATGCTTCATTTTAGCTGTCAGCCCTTCAAAGTGACGAAGCACTTGACTTGCGACTAAATGTTGAACTTCATTCGTTTCATGAGGAAAGCTCTTATCAGAACGTTTGACTGTCACTTTACATGTCTTCCCTGAAGTTTCAAGTTCACTTAAAATGGCAATCGTTGTAGCTGCCATAGCGTCGATGGTCTTCTCAGTTTTTGCAACCGGGCTGAAGGACTGAATTCCAAATACTGCTGGAAGTCTTGAAAGTAACGTCTCCATGTCCTGGTCCGTTTCAGTCGTTAAAAACATGCGGTCTCTTTCTGCTTGAAGCTTTAATGTTGGAACGTCTTCAAACGAAAAGCGAATATTGTCGCGTAATCGATTGGTAAATTGACGTCTGTTTCTTCCTTTAGTTGAAAGTTCGCCGTAGCGAACGAGTATACGATCCCACTTCATGATTGCAAATTCCTTTCTAATTGCCCGAGGATCATTTCAAACGTTTTTATAAACGCGTTTATGTCCTGCTCGGTCGTGTCTTTACCCATACTAATCCGAATGACGCCATCTATCAACTCATTTGGAACTTTCATTGCCTGTAGAACATGGCTGGTCGATTTTTTCTTAGACGAACATGCACTACTAGTAGACACATAGATTTGATGTTTTTCTAATGCATTGACAAGCACTTCTCCCGTAACACCTTTCACCGCGAGCGTAACGATATGAGGCGCAGCAATTTTAGGTGTCAACACCGTTACGAGTGGATGTAGGTTAGAGAAATGAAGAAGTTCTTGTTGGAGTAGTAGTAACTTTTTATGAACCATTTGTTGATCTTGATGAGCGAGGCGCATCGCTTTTGCCAGTGCGACAGCTTGTGCTACAGGCGCCGTACCACTGCGAAGACCAAACTCTTGGCCGCCACCCACAATCAGCGCCTCTAAGTCGATTTGCTTCGAACAAACTGCTACACCGCTTCCTTTAATCCCGTGAAACTTGTGACCAGAAAGCGTCAGCCAATCTACAGGCAAATTGTCAAAATCGACAGGTAGTTTCCCATAGCTTTGTACCGCATCGACGTGAACAATGGCTCGGGAATTGGAACGGATAATTTCTAAGCATTCCTGAAGCGGTTGAATTGTTCCAATTTCATTATTGACATGCTGGATCGAGACGACTGTGGTCGTGCGTCGAATTTTCTTTTTTAAGTCCTCTAGTTGAACTGCTCCCGTGTTGTCTACCTCAAGCCACTCGACTTCAAATCCCTCATCTGACAAAAGATTCCCTACTTCGATTCCTGCTGGATGCTCTACCTTTGAAATCAAAATATGCGTTCCAATGGCCTTTCGAGCTTTAGCAGTTTGACGAACTACAAAATTGGTCCCCTCTGTTCCTCCTGAAGTAAAGATGACAGATTTCGCTTGAGTCTTAAGTAGTTCTGCAATTTGACCTCGAGCTGTTTCTAATAATCGGTTGGCTTGATCTCCGAGTGCATGAATGGATGCTGGGTTGAACCAATAACTCTCATTCACTTTTGCGAAAGACTCTAGGACGGATGGATCTGGCTTTGTTGTAGCACTATTATCTAAATAAATCATTCCGTTCACCTCTTTTTCCTACCATAACAAAAAGCTGCCGAAACGGCAGCTTTTAATGATTCCATTGCTGTTCTTTCATCATCTTTTGAATCTTTTTCAATGCGCCTGGCTCAGCTTGCTCAACAGCAATCCCCGCTTCTTCCAGTGCTTTTGTATAGCGTTTTTGGCGGAAAGCATGCTCCGCTTCTAGTAATTTCACATTGACTGCAGTGTTCGTCGTCCGGTAGCGGTTTCCATACTGGATGATTCGCTCTACAAGTAACGCGTTTTCTAACATTTCCTCAGCCTTTGCTACCGCTTCTTGAACGGCACCTTCTGCTTTTTTCATGTTAGCATCGACAGTTGCCATATTTAAAGGAACTTCTTGTAAGTTCTGTTCTACGACAAAGATGTTTTCTTCTGCTTCTTCAAATCGAACATCGATTTCTTCTGGTACACCAGGAAGATTGGCTTTATGAAGGCTACGCTCCGTCACATGCAAAGTTCGCTTAAGTTCGACAATTTTCGCCCGTGAGCTATTCTCATCGATGCGCAAGTTCTTCAACTTGTTGTGGAACTCACTTTGGATTTCGTCTTGCTCTCCAATTACCTGTTCTAAAGAACGCAATTCTTCTTCTATAGAAGAATAGGCAGATGTTTCTTCGCTTAAACGAGTTTGAACCCACGTCATCTTCGATTCTGCTGCTGTCAACTTTTCTAAACATTTCACAGGAACAGATAATTGCTCGTCTGTTAAGTGATAGCTTTGTTTAATGTAGTTCGCTTCTTCTTGAGCTGCAAGCGTCTGCTTTTTAGTATCATCCAGTTTCTCAGCGATGACAAGATGCTGTTGGTCGACATAAGCTCTTGCTTTAACTTCTTTTTCTAACACATCATAAACCGTTTCAAGCTCATCTTTGATTTCTTCTACACGTCGCTTTACTGGGCCAACAGATAGTTTGGCAATCTCTTCTTTTAGAGTCACCAGTTCTGCTTCGATTCCCTCGAGCTTAGGTGTTAATTCTAGATGATCTAAGAAGTACCCTTGAGATTCCATCTCATTTTTCCCTGTTCGGAGTTCATGGAGAGTAGCTGGAATTTTTGTAGAAACTTCTGAGAACAAAGTAGGGATGTCATGGAGTTTCGGGAATAATTGATCTCCTTTTTCACGCAGACGCATCACTACTTCACGTGCACTCATATAATTTCCTTTTGCCGTCAATTCATTGTATTCGTTCATTTCTGGTTGGAAGCTTTCGAGTTCTTGCTCTAAAGCTGGTAAAGCTTCTCCGAATGAATATTGATGAGCCAGGACATTTTTACGAGCGGCACGATATTGTTCGTTAATCTGCTCCATTTCAATCCGGTTCTTTTCCTCGCTACCAATCAGGTTATGTAATTCTTCTAAAATGGAATTCATCTTCTGTTCAGCAGTATGTAGACGTTCTTTAATCAGCTGTTCTGTTTGCGATGCTTTCCCAAAACGCATTTTGTCGACGAATTCTTCTGCATCAAAGAGCAGAGAATCGACTTCTGGAATATCGTGATCCATCACTTCGTTCCAAAGGTTGCGCCACCGTTCAAACATTTCTTCTGTCTGACCGTTCATGTTTAGCTGTTTTACTTTAGTCATTTCTTCGAGAATCGGCTTATGCTGAATCTGTAGTTTTTGTTGGTCTAAATCACTTATAATGGCGTTGTGCTTCCTTCTAAATACAAGAATTAGAACAATCGCCACCAGGATCACTATGAGTATTGGGATAAGATATTCCATTATAAGCCCCCTGTTCCTTTGTCCCACAAGCTTGTTGTTCTTCTAGTTTACCATGTTATGTTAAGATTGTTTCAATCTATTGTAACTATTTTTTGAAAGGATTTTCAATATGAAGAGAGATGCTCATATTCATACCCCATTCTGCCCCCATGGTTCTTCAGATCCGTTAAAGGAATATGTAGAGCGGGCCATTGCACTTGGTATCAAAGAAATGACGTTTACAGAACATGCTCCCCTCCCCTCTTCTTTTGTAGACACTACCCCTACACAAGACAGCGGGATGACACCTGCCACACTTGAGGCCTATTTAATAGCAGTAAAGTCCATTAAACAGGAGTATGCGAAAGACATACAACTACAAGTAGGCTTGGAAGTCGATTTTATAGAAGGATTTGAAGAAGAAACGACTCAGTTTCTTGATCACTACGGCCCAGAACTAGATGACAGCATCTTATCTGTCCATTTTTTAAAGTTACCAAACGACCGTTATGTATGTATCGATTATTCTAAAGAGCTTTATTTAGAAACAATTCAGCAACTCGGTAGTAGCGAACAGCTTTATTCACTTTACTACTCTACTGTGCTAAAATCGGTTACATCTTCTCTTGGAAACTGGAAACCGAAGCGTATCGGTCATTTTTCGTTAGTGCGCAAGTTCCAACATACGTTAACGTCTTTACCGAACGATCAGCATCACTTACTACAAATACTAGATGCTATTCAAACTGCTGGTCTTGAAGTAGATCTTAACAGTGCGGGTCTGGCTAAACCGTTTTGTCTGGAACCCTACCCGCCGCTTGAGATTGCGCGACTTGCTAAGACTCGAGGAATTCCACTTGTATTTGGTTCGGATGCCCACACGGTAGGTGACTTGCACCAGTTTTCAGAGTACTTTACTGAATTTGAGAAATGAGGAATGAACATGTTTACGAAACAAGCGTATTCCGCTTCACTTGAAGAAAACTATGCACTACTTGCTAAGCAACTCGATGCCTTGCTTGATGGAGAAACAAATCAGATTGCAAATTTAAGCAATGCATCTGCGCTGTTAAATCAATTTTTAGACGATACGAACTGGGTTGGCTTTTATTTAATGGAAGACGGGGAATTAGTACTTGGTCCATTCCAAGGTCTTCCAGCATGTGTGCGTATTGCTGTTGGTCGAGGAGTTTGTGGAACAGCTGTTGCCAAGAATGAAACACAGCGCATTGAAGATGTGCATGCATTCCCTGGTCATATCGCTTGCGACGCTGCTTCTAATTCAGAGATTGTTATTCCTCTTGTGAAAGACGGAGAAGTCATTGGGGTACTGGATATCGACAGTCCTTCAAAAGGCCGTTTCACTGAACAAGATCAAGCAGGACTAGAGACATTTGTGGCTCACCTGGTTAAGCATCTCTAAGATGTGGAGAAGGCCACTCTAGAAATTTCATCAAAACCAGGCGCACCAATTGAGGCGCTCTTTGCCTCTGTTGGGGTGAATGGTTTTGATGGGGATTTCTGGCGTTCGCAACTCGATTTCTCCTGGAGATGTGGAGAACACTGTTCTAGAAATCTAAGATGTGGAAGACAAATGTAAAGAAAACTAAGTAACTAGAAACTTGATCTGAGAAACCATTTCCAAGGGGAGAACCTGCAAGTCTCCTCGTCGCAGGCTCCTGCGGGGTCTCGCAGAACCTCTGACAGCCTGGGAAATGGTATCTCAGACCCGAAAAATAGTGAGAATTGAATCTTAACTATTTTATTTCACTTACTAAGTTGAATTGAAAAGCATACTTCATTAGAGTGTGTAGGGGTGACTCCAGCGGGATAAAAAGCGGAAGCTGAGACCTTCTCTAGATGTGGAAGGCGTTCGCTCAGAAATGCTTCGGAAATCAGGCACTCCCTGTGAGGCGTTCTTTGCCTCATAGGGAGTGAATGATTTATGAATGTATTTCTAACGCCTGCAACTCGATTTCACCTCAGCCCGCGGAACGCTTCCCCTGCACACAAAAAACGTAGAAAAGGGAGTTTCTCGAACCAAATCGAGAAACTCCCTTTTTAATTCACTCGCATGTCACAGCATTTCCATACTGCTTGTTTTAATACTCTGGAACGCTTGCTGTAAATCTGCAATGATGTCCTCCGGATCCTCAAGACCCACAGACAGACGGAGCATCCCGTTATCGATTCCCATTGCAATTCGATCCGCTTCCGGAACGACAGAATGTGTCATCGTAGCAGGGTGTTGAATCAACGTTTCCGCATCTCCAAGACTGACAGCTACATGAATCAGTTTTAAGTGGTTCAAGAAACGCTGCGCCGCTTCTGTTCCCCCATCAACTACAAATGAGATGAGACCGCCACCTGCTTGCATCTGTTTCTTAGCAATTGCTGCATGTGGATGATTGTCATCAAATGGATAGAGAATTTTAGTGACGCTTGGTTCAGTCTTTAAATAAGCCAATAACTTTTCTGCATTTTTCACATGACGTTCCATACGAACATGAAGAGTCTTCAATCCTCGCAAAATCAGCCATGCGTCAAATGGTGAAATGATGCCACCATAATCTTTTTGAATCGACATGCGGATCTGGTGCATCTCGTCCGCATCTTTTCCCACTAAAATTCCGGCAATCACATCCCCGTGACCGTTTAAATATTTTGTCGCACTATGCAGGACAAAGTCTGCACCGATGATGAGAGGCTGCTGAAGATACGGCGAACAAAATGTATTGTCCACTACAACTCGAATCCCTCTCTCTTTAGCCACCTCACATACAAGATGGAGATCAACTAGCTCCATCGTCGGATTGATTGGTGATTCTACATATATCACTGTCGTATTAGCAGTGATGGCTTGTTCGATTTCGTCGCGAGTAGACAGTTCCGATAAGGAATGTGTAATGTTGTATTTGTTTTCAAATATCCCAAGCAAACCGAATGTGCAACCATAGAGACCTTTTGAACAAAGAATGTGATCTCCCGCTTTTGTTAAATGGACGAGAATTGTACTTACTGCTGCCATCCCTGAGCCAAACGCTAAAGCCCCTCCACCTTCTTCGAGAGCCATCATCCGCTTCTCGAGTACTTCTACAGTCGGATTCCCGAGTCTTGAATAGATTCCGCCTGCCTCCTCTCCAGCAAACCGGCGTTGTCCTTGCTCTGCTGTGTGGAATGTGTACGTCGATGTTTGATAAAGTGGCACGGTCAAGCTATCGTGATGTTGTTTAGGATCCATCCCCTCATGAATCAACCGCGTATCCTTCTTCATGTAAAGCACCCCTTTATAATGTAAACGCTTTCATTATGATTGTAGCTCTTACTCTGTTATTCTGGCAATGGATTCCAAAGAAGTCAGACCAGTTCCGTGCTATGTACAGGTCCATCCCTTGACAGACGGCTTTCTATGTTATACAATGGCCTTTGTGTAAAATAAACGCAGCAGTTGTATGGCCAAGAGCTGTTAGTTTGTCCCACGACTTTGTGGAAGTGATATGTAACCCTTCGGCTGCATGGGCGAAATCACATCATGACAAAATAACCTTTTGACTGAATACAATTGGTTTTTATTTTACAACAAAATAAAACCAACAGAGGAGGAGACTACTATGTCTCGTTATACAGGTCCATCATGGAAACTGTCTCGTCGTCTTGGAATTTCTCTAAGCGGCACAGGTAAAGAATTAGAAAAACGTCCGTACGCTCCAGGGCAACACGGTCCAAACCAACGCAAAAAATTGTCTGAGTACGGTTTACAATTACAAGAAAAGCAAAAGCTTCGCCATTCATATGGCTTGAACGAGCGTCAATTCAAAACGTTGTTCAATAAAGCTGCTAAGCTTCAAGGTAAACAAGGTGAAAACTTCATGATCCTTCTTGAAACTCGCCTAGATAACTTAGTTTACCGTTTAGGTCTTGCTCGCACTCGTCGTGGAGCTCGTCAATTAGTTAACCACGGTCACGTTATGGTCGATGGCGCACGCGTTGACATTCCTTCATACCTTGTAAAACCAGGTCAAGAGATCTCACTTCGTGAAAAATCTCAAAACCTTACAGCTGTTAACGAAGCTATGGAAGTAAACAACTTCGTACCTGAGTACTTAGAGTTTGACGCTGACAAAAAAGTTGGTAAATTCACTCGCCTTCCAGAGCGTAGCGAATTATCTGCTGAAATCAACGAAGCTCTTATCGTTGAGTTCTACTCTCGTTAATTTGCGTTTCTGCCTCCCTTTATGGGAGGTTTTTTTGTGCCTACTAAAAAAACCCGCCCTCACCTAAGTGAGAACGGGTATTCTTGTTACATAATTTCTTTAAAAATATAGCCGTTCAAACGCTCATCACGTGTGATCTCTAATTGATCCCCTGGCTTGGCCTTAACTGTAAATTTATCTTTAGGGATAAATATACGCTCATTTGTTTCTTTTTCATTTAAAATCACGAAAAAATCATCAACGACACTTACTATACAAATTTTTGATTGGGACATTACCGCTACTCCTTGCATAGGTTCATATATATATGCTAGTGTACCACAATCCCATAACAAAAAATTAGTTAATATTGATTTTTTTCAACAATTTTTAATACCATCTATTGTAAAAATTGTATCATTCTATAGTTTTTCTTTCCTCTTCTCACAATCATAAATTGATCGTCTAGACGGTCAGTCCCAGTGACTGTGTAGGCTACGTCTGTTACTTTTTCCCCATTGATGGAAATCGCTCCATTTGTTACATCTTCACGGGCTTGACGCTTGGATGGAGAAACTGCAGCTTCCACTAATAAATCTACAATATTTGCATCTTGTTTTGGTACTTCAGATGTCGGCACATCTTTAAATGCATCTTTCATTTCAGATACAGTCAATTCTTTCAAGTTCCCACTGAATAAAGCTTGGGAGATTCGAACAGCCTGCTCATGCGCCTCGACTCCATGGATCAACTCCGTCATTTCTTTAGCAAGACGTTTTTGTGCTTCACGTAGATGTGGTTGCTCTTGTACTGCTTTTTCAAGCGCTTCGATTTCTTCACGACTTACGAAAGTAAAAATCTTCAAATATTTGATGACGTCCGCATCTGCTGTATTGATCCAGAACTGGAAGAATTCATACGGCGTCGTTTTTTCAGCATCTAACCATACTGCTCCTCCCGCTGTTTTGCCAAACTTCGTCCCGTCGGCTTTTGTCACAAGAGGAATCGTGATTCCAAATGCTTTTGCTTCTTCGTCGTGCGTCTTGCGAATCATCTCAAGACCTGTTGTGATGTTGCCCCACTGATCAGATCCTCCGATTTGAACGCGGCAGTTGTGGTGGTCGTATAGATGGTTGAAGTCAATTCCTTGAATTAAAGTGTAAGCAAACTCTGTAAACGAAAGACCTGTGTCCAAACGACTTGAGATGGAGTCTTTGCCTAACAAGTAGTTGATGTTCACCAGTTTCCCATAGTCACGTAGGAAGTCGATGATAGTCATATTACTGATCCAGTCTTTATTGTTGACCATCTTTGCACCGTTGTCTGCTTCGAAATCAAAGATGCGCTTCATTTGCTCTGTAATTGCAGCAACGTTTTGGTCCACTTGCTCCATGCTTTGAAGTTGGCGTTCTTCTGAACGACCGGATGGATCTCCAATAGTTCCAGTCGCACCACCTACTAACAAGATCGGTTGATGCCCGTGCATTTGGAAACGACGCAAAGTAAGTAATGGAACGATATGGCCAATATGCATGCTGTCTGCTGTCGGATCCACTCCACAGTAAAGGGCTACTTTTTCTTTATCGAGAAGTGCAGTCATCCCCTCTTCGTCAGTCTGTTGATACAACAAGCCTCTCCAGCTTAAATCTTCTAAAAGTTGTTTCGACATCTTATTTCCTCCTCAATCTGAATTTTCGCAATAAAAAAGTCCCTACATCTCAAAAGATGCAGGGACGCGAATACGCGCGGTACCACCCAGTTTAGAAAGGAGCTATCTCCTTCTCACTCGTATGACGTTAACGCCGTCTTACGTTAAGCTCCTAAACTGTACTTCACGCATGGCAATGTCTGGTTTGCAGCACCCACCAGATTTCTAATGGCATTGACCATAAGCTACTCGTATTTACTCATCGCTTAAATATATACCTATTTTACTCATTTCACAGAAGTTGTCAATAACTATCGAACTTGGGGTGCCTATTATGCTATAATAAAGTGATATTTTAGGGGGTGCACGACCTTGAACTGGAAGGAACGATTAGATAGTTGGACCCGTTCAAAATGGGCCAAGGCATTACGTATTACAGGAAGTGTTTTTTGGAACTTAGCACTGATTTTATTAGTTGTGTTTGTGGTCCTGGGAGCCTTTGGCGCATCTGTCGGAGCTGGCTATTTTGCAGCGCTTGTAAAAGATGAACCGTTGCGTTCTGCTGAACAAATGCGCAATGCGGTCTTCACATACGAAGAGACCTCAGAGATTTATTTCAAAGACAATAATTACTTTGGAAAAATGAGAACGGATCTGGAGCGTACAGAAACGAAACTTGATGCTGTCTCAGACAATGTATTAAATGCTGTGTTCGCTACTGAAGATGAATATTTTGAAGTACATGACGGGATTGTACCAAAAGCGATCTTCCGTGGACTGCTACAAGATATTACAAATGCAGACACACAAACTGGTGGTTCTACATTAACGCAACAAATCATCAAAAATCAGATTCTAACAAATGAAGTCTCCTATTCTCGTAAGGCAAAAGAAATTCTCCTTGCGATGCGTTTAGAAGAATATATGGATAAAGAAGAAATCTTAGAAGCCTACCTCAACATCATCCCTTATGGACGAAATTCAAGTGGGCGTAATATAGCAGGGATTGAAACAGCTGCACAAGGAATTTTTGGTGTAGAAGCTAAAGATTTAAACTTAGCTCAGTCCGCTTATATTGCGGGAATTCCTCAAGCTCCCTACCGTTATACTCCATTTACTAGTAAAGGTGAATTGAAGGACGCGGAAGGACTCGCGCCAGGAATCGACCGGATGAAAACTGTTCTTTTCCGTATGAATGAGACGGGTTACATCACAGAAGCTGAGTATCAAGAAGCTCTTGCTTATGACATCACAAAAGACTTTAAACCTCGTGAAGCATCGACTTATGAAGATCTTCCTTGGCTAACAATTGAAGTAGAAGAACGCGTCACTACGATTATGGCCAAAGTTTTGGCTGAACGTGATGGATTAGATCCAAAGCGAATCGATGGAGATTCTTCACTTCGTAATGAGTACCGTCAATTGGCACGTCAAGAAATCGCAACAGGTGGATACCGCATCCACACGACAATTGATGAGAAATTGATGCGCAAAATGGAAGAAATCAAATCAAACTATGACATGTACGGCTATACTCGTGTGAAAGAAGTAAAGAATTCCGAGACAGGTGAGATTGAAAAAGTAGAAGAACCCGTGCAAGTTGGTGGTATGTTACTTGAAAATCAAACCGGACGTATTCTTGCATTCATGGGTGGTCGTGATCACAATATTGAAGCTCTAAATCACTCGACACAAGCTTACCGCTCTCCTGGTTCAACGTTCAAACCGCTGATGGTCTATGCACCAGCAATTGAATATGGTGTAGCTGGCGCTGGTACTCCAGTAGTCGATGTAGAGTTCTCATTCACGGATGCGTCTAACTCAGGATGGTCACCAGAGAACTACAATCCAAACCAAGAAAAGGGAATCATTTCGCTTCGTAGCGCCCTGACAACGTCTCAAAATTTAACAGCGATCCGTTTATATGACACGATACGTGAACGTAAACCTATCGATTTTCTTCATAAAATGGGCTTCGATAGTGTCGAAGATAAGGAGAACAGCAACCTTTCCCTTTCTATCGGTGGAACAAGTAAAGGTGTCACTATTGAAGAAAATACAAACGCCTTCGCGATGTTTGCGAACAATGGATCCTTTGTAGATGCTTATTTAATCGAAAAGATTGAAGATGTAGATGGGAATATCGTATATGAACACAAGGCAGAACCTGTACAAGTGTTCAGCCCTGCTACTGCTTATATCATGAATGATATTATGCGCGATGTATTTGACGAAGGAACAGCAACAGTCGCAAATTCACGCTTGAAATTCAGTTCTGATATTGCCGGTAAGACAGGGACAACTCAGGACCATAAAGATGCTTGGTTGATCGGTTACAATCCAAACGTCACACTTAGCGTATGGCTTGGGTATGACAACTACAACTTTAAAGCGGGTGACAACACCCTCTTCTATATGAACAATACGTATGGACATCCAAGTGTGCGCTCGAATACACTTTGGGCGAATCTTATGAATGGCATGTATGACGTTAACCCAGAGTTAATTGCAGCACCAAACAAGACGTTCCAACGTCCTGAAGGTGTAGTAGAGCGCTCATTCTGTGGTATTTCAGGTTTGGCACCGTCTACTGCTTGTTCGAATGCAGGTCTCGTAAAATCTGACTTGTTTAATGCAGCAACATTCTTGCCTACGAAACCAGATGATAGTTTAGTAAGCTCGTCTTATGTAACCATTAATGGCAATCGCTACCGCGCACTTGACTCAACACCTGCTGAATTTGTTGTTAAGGGTGGATTCGGAGTAAGTGAGTCGTTCATTGATCGCATGCTAGGTAACTTTGGCGGAAATGCAAGCAAACTGTTCCCAGAGAACTCCGGCTTTGCATCAAATGTAGTATCTGAAGATGTATTTAATGCAGATGGAGTGGCTCCTTCTGGAGTTTCTGCTGCAGTAGCAAACAGTGTTATGACGTGGACCAATTCAGGCTCAGCTGATGTCGTAGGGTATTATATTTACCAAGGTGATACACGAATTGCAGCCATCCCACAAGCTAGTGAAAATCGTTATGTACTAGGTGGTTATGGAAATTATTCTGTGCGTGCAGTAGACATTACTGGTAAGATATCTGCACCATCTAATGTGATCACACGAGAACGTCCTGAGCCGAAACCAGAACCAAAACCACCTGCTTCTGGCGGTGGCAATTCTGGAGGAAATAATTCTGGTGGTGGAGATGGCGGAGGAAATTCTGGCGGTGGTGACAACGGTGGCGGAGATGAAGAGCCAACGGATCCAGTTGAACCGACAGATCCTACAGATCCAGGCACCGATGACGGTGAAGAATAACCTATATAAAAAAACAGTACGCTGAGAAAATTCAGCGTACTGTTTTTTTATTAGTCTTCCATTGTTGATAAATCACCTGTCGGCAAGTTGAGTTCCCAAGCCTTCAGCACGCGACGCATGATCTTTCCGCTACGCGTCTTCGGAAGTTTTTCCTTAAATTCAATTTCTCGTGGAGCTGCATGAGCAGCCAGTCCTTTTTTCACAAATTGTTGAATTTCTGCAATCAATTCATCGGACTCCTCATAGCCATCATTTAAAGCAATGAACGCCTTAATAATTTCGCCCCGAACAGGGTCTGGCTTTCCAATGACTCCAGCTTCCATAACTGCTGGATGTTCAATCAGTTTGCTTTCTACTTCAAATGGTCCTACACGCTCTCCTGACGTCATGATGACGTCATCGACACGACCTTGGAACCAGAAATACCCGTCTTCATCCATGTAGGCTGAATCTCCTGAGAAATACCATTCGTCATTCATGAAGTATGACTCATACTTTTCTTTATTGTTCCATACCTCACGCATCATCGAAGGCCAGCCTTTTTTGATGGCCAAGTTGCCCATTGTGAGTGGTGGTACTTCTTTTCCTTCGTTATCGATGATAGCGGCATACACACCCGGAATCGGTTTCCCCATGGATCCTGGTTTGATTGCCATCGTCGGATAGTTACAGATCATCTGTCCACCTGTTTCTGTCATCCACCAAGTATCATGAATTCGCAGTCCAAAGACTTGCATTCCCCACTTCACGACTTCTGGATTCAATGGTTCCCCTACTGACAATAAATGACGAAGCGTCGATAAATTGTAGTCTTTGACCAGGTTGTCTCCAGCGCCCATCAACATTCGGAACGCTGTAGGAGCACTATACCAAACTGTCACTCCATAGTCTTCAATCGCCTTGTACCAAGCATCTGGTGAAAAACGGCCTCCTAAGATGAGTGAGGTAGTTCCTGTCAACCAAGGTCCGAACACACCATAAACTGTTCCCGTCACCCAGCCTGGATCCGCTGTACACCAATAGATGTCAGTATCTCGAATATCCATTACCCATTTCATCGTATGGTAATGTTGCACCATCGCACCATGGACATGAAGAATTCCTTTCGGTTTTCCAGTTGATCCTGAAGTGTAATGTAGGACCAGTCCGTCTTCCTTGTCTACCCAAACGGTTTCAAATGAGTCGCTAGCTTCTTTTAAGCCGGCCTCAAAATCCACGTATTTGTCGTCGTAATTGTCATATTCTCCAACCAAGAAAATAGTTTCAAGTTTTGGTAACTTGTCTACTGGAACTCGTGACAGCAATTCAGGAGTTGTCACAAGTACTTTTGCATCGCTGTCATCTAAACGATCATAGACTGCACCTTCCATGAAAGCTTCGAAAAGTGGCCCTACTATGACCCCCATCTTCAATGCCCCAAGTAGTGCAAAATAAAGTTCTGGAGAACGTGGCATGAAAATAAACATGCGGTCTCCTTTTTCAAGAGATGAATTTTTGGATAATGTATTTGCAGCACGATTGACGTTGCGCATCATCTCATAAAATGTATAGCTTTCTTTACGGGTCCCATCCTGATAGTAAAGAGCCACTTTGTTTTTGTTTTGGGAACGAGCGTGTCGATCGATTGCTTCGTGCACAATATTTAGTTTTCCTGTCTTGTGCCAATCGAAGACTTCCGATGCCTGATCCCACGCAAAGTCTTTTGAGAATCCCTCGTAATCGGAGAGATTGTAGTCTCCTTGGACTGCTGGTAGTGTTTCAAGTTTCATATCGTCACCCCTTCTATGTAAGTACCCCCTTATTTTACCTAAAGTTATTTCGTTTGTACAACTATTCTGAATGTTTCTTGAAAGCGCACACATTGTAAATACTTTACGGTATAATGAAAAAGAGTATAACAAAGGTGGTGTGCATGTGATTCACAAGAAGACTTACAATGCCATTGAAGTCAAAACTAAACACGGGACAGTCATTGTAGAAGGACCTGTACCTAGTGAAGAAATCGCCGCTCTTCAGTTTCATGAAGATTTAACCGCATTTCGAGTGCCTGAGCAGCAGCACAAAGCCATTATCGATATTGCCAAGTTACCTGAAGGGCGCTTAATTATTGCTCGCGAACAAACTACTATTGTAGGTTATGCGACATTCTTACATCCGGATCCTTTAGAGCGATGGTCTAAAGGCAATATGGAAAACTTGATTGAGTTAGGTGCTATTGAAGTCATTCCAAAGTACCGCGGTAGTGGTGTTGGAAAGAGCTTATTGAAAGTTTCGATGATGGATGATGCTATGAACGACTACATTGTCATAACGACCGAGTATTACTGGCACTGGGACTTAAAAGGAACCGGACTCAATGTATGGGAGTACCGCAAAGTGATGGAAAAAATGATGAATGCCGGCGGTCTCGAATATTTTGCGACAGACGACCCAGAAATTAGTTCCCATCCTGCCAATTGTTTAATGGCTCGTATCGGGACACGGGTCGATTCGGAATCCATTCAACAGTTTGATCAACTACGTTTCATGAACCGCTTTATGTATTAGGAGGGACCTCATGTTAATTGAAGAAATTATGAATCCAGACGTTGCCACCTTGTACCCTACCCAGACGTTACGGGAAGCAGCTGCTACACTTAGAGAAAAGAAGATTCGTCATATCGCCGTGATTAACGAACAGCGAAAAGTAGTTGGTGTCATCACCGATCGAGATATTAAACAAGCAACTCCGTCCAATTTACTTGAATCTGATGACTACAGCGTACTTGACACTCCTATCGAGCGAATCATGACAAAAAATCCGATTACGGGCCATCCCCTAGATTTCGTAGAAGAAACAGCTACTATCTTTTATGACAACCGAATCGGATGTTTACCCATTGTAAGCAAAGGAAAGCTGGTAGGGATGATCACAGAGTCGGACATGCTGTATAAATTCATTGAACTGACGGGAGTTACGCAACCTGGCTCACAGATTGAAATCCGGGTTCCTAATAAATCCGGTGTCTTGTACGAAGTCTCCAAAGTATTTTATCAACACAAAGTGAACGTCCTTTCTGTCCTCGTCTATCCAGACAAAAAAGACGAGACTTACAAAGTGTTGGTCATCCGTGTGAAAACGATTAATCCCCTAAAACTCGTTTCCGCACTTGAAAAAGAAGGGTTTGACGTCTTATGGCCAAGTCAGCCGACACTGTAACATGTGACTCTGTTTTTGTTTATTCTGAAGACCAATTGGGGTACCGGTTTTCCGAGACGCATCCATTTAACCAAAAACGACTTACGTTGACAGTCGACCTGCTCGAAAAAATGAATGCGCTTTCAAAAGAATGTGTGGTCTCGCCTCGCATAGCAACAGATGAAGAGCTCGAGCTTGCTCATGATCGGCGGTACATAGAAGCTGTTAAGAGAGCCTCTCTCCCCGACTGCAATCCGGATGACTTTGAAGCTTACGGAATCGGAACAGAAGACACTCCCCTATTCGCTGGCATGCACGAAGCTAGTGCGCGTTTAGTGGGCAGTACACTCGCTGCTGTGGATTATGTAATGGAAGGCAAGGCAAAACACGCGTTGAATCTTGGCGGTGGCTTGCATCACGGATTCAGAGGAAAAGCTTCGGGTTTTTGTGTTTACAATGATAGCTCTGTAGCTATTCGGTACATGCAGGAGAAATACAATGCTCGGGTCTTATATATCGATACAGACGCCCACCATGGCGATGGGGTACAGTGGTGTTTTTATGATGATCCAAATGTATGCACGATCTCAATCCACGAAACCGGTCGCTACCTCTTCCCTGGTACCGGTAATATAACCGAACGAGGTTCTGGTGAAGGATACGGGACATCATTTAACTTTCCTATCGATGCATTTACGGAAGATGAGTCGTTTTTAGAAATTTACCGAACGGCTTTTCGAGAAATCGTCGAGCATTTCAAGCCGGATGTCATTTTGACTCAAAACGGCGCAGATGCCCACTATTTTGATCCTCTTACACATTTGTATGGTTCTATGGAGATCTATAAAGAGATTCCAAAACTGGCTCACGAGCTCGCTCATGAGTACTGCGAAGGACGCTGGATTGCCGTTGGTGGCGGAGGGTATGACATTTGGCGAGTGGTGCCAAGAGCTTGGTCGTTAATTTGGCTCGAGATGACCAATCAACCACTCCCTCACGGCTCACTTCCTCAGGACTGGCTAGACCGGTGGAAAGAAGAAAGTCCCGTTCCACTCATTCCTACTTGGGAAGACCCACAACCGCTTTACGAAGCGATTCCTAGAAAAGCGGAGATCACAGATAAGAATCAACAGATGCTAGAAAAAGCGTTGTACATCATCCGAAACGAGCGAAAGCTTTCGACATAGAAAGAGGCTGGGACATAACTTATTTAATTATAAAAATGAAGTTAAAGGTTACAAAATTAAAAGTGTGTAGGGGTGACTCCAGCGGGATTACAAGCGGAAGCTGAGACCTTGGCTCAGCCCGCGCCCGCGGAACGCTTCCCCTACACACAATAGAACATACAAAAGGGAGTTTCTCATATAACGAGAAACTCCCTTTACTGGGATTTGTCCCAGCCTCTTTTTGTATTACTGCTGCTTAACAGATTGTCTTTCTTCTAAACGGTAAGGCAGGATAACGCTATTCTCTTCTACTTTTTCATTATTCATGAACTTCGTAAGTAGACGCATAGAGACCGCACCGATATCATAAAGTGGCATCGCAATACTCGTCAGCTGTGGACGCACCATACGTGTGAGCTTCGAATCTTCAAAACTGATGATTTCGATATCGCCTGGTACATCAAGGTTTGCATCTTTCGCTCCCTGCAAGATACCGATTGCAATCTCATCGTTTCCAGCAAAATAAGCTGTTGGTGGATTTTTCAGTCCTTGTAACTGGTTAAATGCTCGAATTCCTTCCTCGTATGTATTGTCGACTTCTACAATGAGGTCGGAGTCAACTTCTAAATTAGCAGCATCCAGCGCTTTCTCGTAACCTGTAAGTTTGTGCAGGCGATTAATTGAAGATTTGAGTGAGCCCGTCACATAAGCGATACGTTCATGTCCATTTTGGATCAAGCGCTCGACAGCTTGTATAGCGGCTTGATGGTACTCAATATTTACTGAAGGTGTGTCTGTAGCTTGATCTAGCGTTCCTGCAAGCACAATTGGAATGGAAGAGCGTTTCATTTCGTCTCGCAATCCATCAGACAATTGGTCACTCATCAATACAACCCCGTCTACTTGCTTGCTGAGAAGCGTGGAGAGTAACTGAGCTTCTTTTTGAGGTTGTTGATCAGAATTTGTGAGAATAATATTATAGCGGTACATCGTTGCGATATCTTCAATACCCCGAACTAATTCTGCGTAGAACACGTTAGAGATATCTGGAATAATAACTCCTACGGTTTTTGTCTTTTTACTAGCTAATCCTCTTGCTACAGCATTTGGTCGGTAATCAAGTCGTTCAATGACAGCCAGTACTTTCTGCCGTGTAGCTGGCTTTACATTTTGATTGCCGTTCACGACACGTGACACCGTTGCCATCGAGACATTGGCTTCTCTGGCTACATCATAAATGGTTACAGTCATGTGGATTCTCCCCTTCAACTCGTACTATTTTACTTAGTATACAATACTTTTGAACGGAAAACGTTAAAAATCATGTCATTTTATGAAAGGAAATCATTGTAACTTTTAGATGTGGAGAACGCCGCTTAAGAAATCTTGTGAAAATTGGGCGTGTCCGTAGAGGCGCATTTTGCCTCTATGGATGCGAACAATTTTTACGGGGATTTCTGGCGTTCGCAACTCGATTACGTTAGATGTCTAGAAAGCCGCTTTAATGCTAAAATCGTGCCTGACTTGGGGCTGTTTCCAAAAGGGCCGCGCCGAATCTTCCCAATCGCATCACGGGTGAAGCGACACGAGTGATATCCGGCATCGACCTGATCCTTCAGGAAACAGCCCCAAGATCTATGGCACGCTTATACGCTTCTTGCAATTCGAAACCTGTTATGTGATCTGATGCTAGATATTTTTGAACCTGAGATGCCACTTTCCCAGGGTATCAAGAGGTTCTCGGAGACCCCGCAGGAGTAAAGCGAAGCTTTGTTCACGACGAGGAGGCTTCGAGGTTCTCCCCTTGGAAAGGGGCTTCTCAGGTGAAACTAGCTACACTAAGATAGGATTCTGATGGCCGCTCCCACAGATAAGCGTCTCTTTTCAAAGCACTCTCAGCAAAAAGGCTTCTCAGATGAAGTTCGCAACTCGATTACGTTTAGATGTGAAACGCGTTCGCTCAGAAATGCTTTAGTCGGGTGATTATTACATTAAATGCTCTCATTATGACATTAGTTGCTTCCACTCCAACATTAATTCACTCCACTATGACATTAGCGGTTCCCATTATTACATTCCTCGTTTTATGGAAACCAATACTCGCTTCTTCAAGGAGCCCACCAGTTGCCAACTACCTTTCTAGAAAAATCTACTAAAAAAACACCCCGAAGGGTGCTGTGATTAAGCATGGATTTCGTGAGATTTCATAAACGTTTGAATCGAATCGTAGAACTCGTCGAATTGCTTTAAGTTCATTTGTTGTGCTTGGTCAGAAAGTGCCACAGCTGGATCCGGGTGGACCTCTGCCATAACTCCGTCAGCGCCAATTGCTAACGCTGCTTTAGCTGCAGGTAACAAGATGTCACGACGTCCTGTGGAATGCGTTACATCGACGAATACAGGTAAATGTGTCTCTTGTTTCAAGATTGGTACAGCTGAAATATCTAAAGTATTACGAGTTGCTCTTTCGTAAGTACGGATTCCACGCTCACAAAGAATGATTTGATTATTACCTTGTGACATGATGTACTCGGCTGCATGAATAAATTCATCAAGAGTCGCAGCAATACCGCGTTTTAATAATACCGGCTTGTCTACTGAACCGACAGCTTTTAATAATTCGAAGTTTTGCATATTGCGAGCACCGACTTGAATTACATCGATGTGGTCAAGTGCTTCATCTAAGTGACCCGGAGTCACGATTTCGGATACAACTCCTAAACCAAACTCATCAGAGATTTGCTTTAAGATTTTCAAACCATCTAACCCAAGACCTTGGAAGTCGTATGGCGATGTACGCGGTTTATAAGCGCCACCTCGAATGAGTTTCAAACCTTTAGCTTGAATCGCAGCTGCGACTTCTGCAACTTGTGTGTAGGACTCAACAGCACAAGGACCAAATACGAAAGAAGGTTTCCCTTGTCCGATAGGTTCTCCATTTACTGTTACAATAGTATTTTCAGGTTTCTTCTTACGAGAAACAAGAAGTGCTTTCTTCTGGTCATCCACTTGAAGTTCAAGTGCTGTTTTAAAGATTTCTTTAAAAATATGTTCAACCGTTGATTGTGGGAGAGGACCTTGGTTTGATTCTTTTAATAAATCTAACATGGTGCGCTCCCGTAATGGATCATAACGGTTCACACCTGATTTTTCTTTAACTCGGCCGATTTCTTGAACGACTGTAGCACGTTCATTGATCAACTTTAGAATTTCAATGTTTAAGTCATCTACGCGGCTGCGTAATGTTTCTAGCTCTGATTGACTCATGGTATTACTCCTCTCCTGGTGTTCGTTGAATTTCTGAAAATTGTACTTCATTTTCGAGATACTGTCTATTATAAGGAAGTAGAGATGAAAAGTCACGAAAAATGATTTAACGCTTCAACTCGCTAAAGTTTTACAAAATAAAAGACGCCCTCTAGGGCGCCTGTATTAACAATTAGTTTTTAGTTGTAGAATCTGTTGATTCATCGTTATCTTTCAAAGCTTCCGTGAAAGCTTCACCAACAGCAGTATCAGAAGATGTATCTTCTACAGAGTTTGATACTGTCTCTAGCACGTCCATCTCTTCTTCTCCCTCAGATGAAACAGTTCCGTCATCCATTGGAGGTGTTTGGTTCTTCTTCACTTTGCTAAGCAGCTGATTAGAAGAATCCGAAACCTTTTTCGAGATTACATTTGTTTTATCTTTTGCTGTTTGAGAAAGCTCCGCAGATTTTTCTTTTAATGTTGTAGCTTGCTCAGATAATGTACCACGTAGTTCTGTTCCGCTCTTAGGAGCTAATAAAAGAGCAGTAGCAGCCCCAATGATTCCACCTACTAAAGCACCTAACAAGAAATCTTTGCTCGCTGAATCTTCACGGTAGATATCTTCATGCGCCATGTAATTTTGTGGAGCATAGAATGTTTCTCCTTGAGTTGCATATGAAGCTTCGTGATCATAGTATTCAGAGTTTTTACGGCTTTCTCCGTAACTTGGTTTGTTTGAGTAGTTTGTCATTATAAGTTCCTCCTATAAATTTGATTGGTAGGTTGGATCTTCTTTTTTCGTTTGTTTGGCCTTGTACGTGTAGTAGCCAGCTTCTTCGAGAGATTTACGCTCTTTCCACTGGTCCCGGATGCCAAGTACCACGTTACTCCATTGAACAACTTGAGCAATCTTGTCTTCGTTCTTTTCTACTTCGTTTGTAACCGAACTTGTAATACGTTGCATGGAGGAATTAAATTGATTGACCGTATCTCCAAAACCTTTCACTGAAGTTACTAAGCCATTCAATTGGGAAGATTTGTACTGAATATCCTCCGTTAAAGCGTTTGTTTTGTGTAATAGCAATGCCGTCTCTTTCGTCATGTCTTGCAGATTGGCATCTAAATGTTCTACAGTTACAGCTACGTTTGCCAATGTTTTTTTCACAGAGAAAAATGTGATGGCTAAGCTGACACATAGAACTAGAAAACCGACTGCTGCAATGATGGCAGCTATGTACAATAAGTTTTCCATCTACTCTTCCTCCTTCACTTAATTCAAGCAGTGCTAGTTCATTATACCCCAAACTAGGGACGCTAAACTCGTCTGCTCCTTTTTTACCATGTTCTTATTATCGCTTTAATGGAATCTCCTTTTCAAGTAAAAATAAACCAGCCGAGCAGTTTCGGCTGGTTTCATAAGGATTAAACTAATTTTTCAAATGCAGCTTGGAACTTCTGAACGTCCCCTGCTCCCATGAATAAGAATACTGCGTCCTCATGTTTAAGTAGAGGTGATACGTCATTCTCTGAAATAACTTGACTAGAAGGAATTAATTTTTGTAAATCATTAATAGTGAGTTCACCAGATGCTTCACGAGCAGAAGCGAAGATTTCACATAGATAGACCGTGTCCGCTTGTGAAAGTGATGCAGCGAACTCATCTAAAAATTTCTCTGTTCTTGAGAATGTATGTGGTTGGAAAACCGCAACGACTTCTTTGTTTGGATATTTTTGACGAGCTGATTGAATCGTTGCCTTAATTTCCGTTGGATGATGCGCATAATCGTCAATTAACACACGCGAGTCCTTAACTGTTTCAGTGAAGCGACGTTTCACTCCAGAGAACGTAGAAAGACCCTCTGCAACTGCTTCTGCAGGAATCCCTTCAAAGTGACATAGCGCAATAACCGCTAATGCATTTTGAATCGTGTGATCGCCGTACATTGGAATATAGAAGCGGTGATAAAATTCATCTCGAATCATCACATCAAACGAAGTTCCTTTAGCCGATTTTTCAATAGCCGTTGCTTGGAAGTCGTTTCCGCTCTCGAGTCCATAGTAGATTACGGGTACAGATGCCGTGATTTTCAATAGATCTTCATCGTCTCCACAGGCAAAGATAGCTTTTTTGACTTGACTTGCCATCTCTTGGAACGCAGAGAACACATCTTCTTTACTTTTAAAATAATCAGGATGATCAAAATCGATGTTTGTCATCACCGCATAGTCTGGATGATAAGCCAAGAAATGACGACGATATTCGCATGCTTCAAAGACAAAGTTTTCAGCACTTGCTTGTCCATTTCCTGTACCGTCTCCAATTAAATAAGAAGTTGGAGAGTAGACATTCAATACATGAGAAAGTAGACCTGTTGTAGAGGTCTTTCCGTGAGCACCTGTCACCGCTACAGACGTAAAGTGACTCATATAGTCCCCTAGGAATGTATGATAGCGAATAATCTCTGCTCCCGCCGCGCGTGCCTGTTCAAGCTCTGGGTGGCTGTCTGGATACGCATTCCCTGCAATAACGATCATATCTTTTGTAAGTTCTGCTTGACCAAATTCATAAACGGAAATTCCTCGCTCATGAAGAGGTTTCTCAGTAAAGAAAAACTCTGCTTTATCTGAACCTTGTACTGTATGTCCAACATCGTGAAGAATCTGAGCTAACGAACTCATGCCCGACCCTTTAATCCCTGTAAAATGATAGGTTGTCACCTTAAGTTCCTCCTCACAAAATCTCCTGTAAAAACTCTTCTGATACGAGTACTTCACGTGGTTTGCTGCCATTTTGGCCTGAAATGATGCCTGCTGTTTCCATCGAATCCATCAGGCGTGCTGCTCGATTATAGCCCAAATGGAACTTTCTCTGCAACAAAGAGGTCGATGCAGCGCCATGTTCAATGACAAAGCGACAGGCTTCTTCGAACATTTCATCTTGCTCTTCCACTTCAACTGCGCGGACAATCAAGTCTTCTTGCTTGAAGATATAATCAGGCTCTCCTTGAGAGCGTGCATGCTCAATGATTCGGTCGATTTCATCATCGGACACAAATGTTCCTTGAATTCGAACAGGGCTCGCCATGCCGCTTCCAAGATACAGCATGTCCCCTTTTCCGAGTAGCCGTTCTGCACCTTGCTGATCCAAAATCGTGCGCGAATCAATCTGAGAGGAAACGGAAAACGCAATGCGAGTCGGCACATTGGATTTAATTAGTCCAGTGATGACATCCACACTTGGGCGTTGTGTGGCAAGCACTAAATGGATTCCACATGCGCGTGCTTTTTGTGCAATACGGCAAATAGAATCCTCCACATCTTGTGGAGCTGCCATCATCATATCTGCCAGCTCATCGATAACAATAACGATGTATGGAAGTTTTTTTGAAAACTCTCTAGCTTGAACCGCTTGTTGATTAAATCTTCCAATGTCTCGAACGGCAGCATGTGCAAATAGTTGATAACGGCGTTCCATTTCTTCTACAGCCCATTTTAGAGCAGCCGCTGCTGCCTTGACGTCCGTGATGACAGGACTGATGAGATGAGGAATATGATTGAATGGTGCTAGTTCGACCACTTTTGGATCAATCAATAAAAGCTTTACATCTTGTGGCGAAGCTTTATATAACAAACTAATTAAAAGTGAGTTAATAAATACTGATTTCCCCGATCCCGTCGCTCCCGCAATCAACCCGTGAGGCATCTTTCGGAGATCCATTGTCACCGGTTGTCCATGAAGGTCAAGTCCCATGGCTACTTCAAGTGGTGATTCCGCTTGCTTAAAGGCAGGAGCTTCAATCACTTCCGACAACTGCACTGCACGCGATGTGCGGTTAGGAATCTCAATACCAATTGATCGACGACCAGGAATTGGTGCTTGAATGCGAATATCTTTTGCAGCTAGCGCCAGTTTCAAGTCATCCGTCAAGTTGCGAATTTTACTAACTTTCGTCCCTTGTCCTACAGTTAACTCAAACTGAGTCACAGCTGGGCCTTGTACAATTGACAGGACTTCAGATTGAATTTGGAAATGGGCAAGTGCTTCAACAAGATGCTCTGCTTGCTGGTCCATCCATTCTTGATCATCCGATTTATGTACGGGGGCGTGAAGGAAATTGGCATTAGGCATCGCATAGTGCGCTACAGGCTGTTCCGTCTTAAGTGGTTCTACTTTTGGTGGTTCTACTTTTGTTACTTCCGTCTTCATTTGTTGCGGCGCTTCTTTTTGCTGCAGTTTTCGTTTATCAGAAGTCAGCATCAAGACATTGAAAGGTTTGATCTTTTCTTTCGGTTGTTCAACAACCTCTTCAACTGGAGACTCGCTATCTATGATAGACTGTGATGGAGTTAAATCGCTTGTTTCCTCTTCAGCAGGATGTTCGATGTCCTCTTCAAATTTCTCATCTGGTATAAGGACTTCCTCTGTAACATTGAGTTCTTCTGTAACCGCTACTTCAGAAGCGACATGCAATTCCTCTACTACGCTTACTTCTTCTAGAACCTTCACTTCTTCGGGTGTTTCACTAATTGCTTCGTTTTCTTCAACTACTGCTGTTGACCAGTCGTAATGGGAAGTTCTCATGGTACGCGATATGCTTCCTATAGATTCCTGCTCTGTCTTCAATCCGAACACAGGCGACGGTACTACAGAAGGAACATAGCGCTTGGAGGAGCGGACGATTGGTCGTGACTCTTCCTTTTTTGGTACTGCTTTGGTTGGTTGAGTAGCAGGTTTTTGTTTCGTTGATTCCCGTCTTGGTTGTTGACGTATATAAGATGGCTCTTCATAGCTATAGTCTTCATAAGAAGGGCTCGTCTGTTTATTTAGTAGGAGATTCTTTTCTTCATCCGAAATAAGAGGAAACCGAAACGGTGGTTGTTTCGTTTCTACAACTTCTTCAAAGGATGATTCCTCGATGTCCTCTATCTCTTGTTCTTGGCGAAAGAATCGCTTTATCCAATCCATACGGTAGTTCATCCTTTCTATCTCTTCATTTTAGCAAGAAAAACGCTATACGTCTGTAGGAATTTCGTATACGAAACGCTTCGATTTTCCTAGATAGGCAAAGAAAAAAAGCATACCCGGAGGCATGCTCTTACAATTCGACTTGTGAAGCTTCAAAAGGTGCTCCTGGTTCTGATGAAGAATCCAAGACCAAAATGCCTTTTTCTTGTGGTGCATTAGGAAGGTCTAGCTCTTTTGCTGAGCAAATCATCCCTGATGACGGAACTCCACGAAGGACTGCGTCTTTGATTTCGAGACCAGATGGCATCGTTGCTCCCACTTTCGCTACGACTACATGTTGGCCTTGTTCAATATTTGGAGCGCCACAAACGATTTGAAGCTCTTCGTCTCCAACATTTACTGTAGCTACGCGCAGTTTGTCCGCGTCAGGGTGTGGCTGTAGTTCTTTAACAAAACCTACTACAAATTTTGGTGAAAAGTCTGCATGCAATTCAAGTGGCACGTCATTCTGATCTAAAATCTGTTGAAGTTTTTCGATTAGTTCTGGTGTCAGTTCAACAACACCATTTTCTTGAATCTTTTCATAGTTCGAGAAGCAAAAAATATTGCATGCCATCGCTTCATTTGTTTCCGCATCCGTAACGAGCTTTACATCTCCGAAACGTTCTGAGTTGACTTCGTTTGTAGTTGTGCCTAATTCGATAAGAAGGACGTCGCCAATCCCGTTGGTATTATAATACACGCGCATTTAGTTCTTCTCCTTTTGGTTTGCATGTTTTCCAAGGATGAAAATCGGTTCTAGCTCACCGTCTTCATATAAAAAGGACAGGGATGTCACTGGGACAATGCCGACAGTAAAGAAGTGCATTGTCATTTGTGCCAAAATGTCGTATCCTGCATCATTTCGAATATCTCCGATAATCAGTACATCTTGATGAGGAACCGCCACTGTCATTTCACCTTGGATTTTGTCTTGCATCTCTTTCAATAGCTTATCGTTTAAGATACGACTCGCATCATAACCATCCTTGGCATTGAAAAAGTAAAATTGATTTCCTGCAACCTCATCTATTTTATAGTGAGTTGGAAGCTTTCGCAATTGGAAAAGTGCGGACTCCATTACTTCTTGCTCCGTCATGTTTAATTTCTTTAACAACTCTTCGTCAACTAGACGGTATGTTGTACCCAAATCTAGAGCATAAAAAATCCGCGTCTCAGCCGTGTGAGGCTTCGTGATAAACGGAATGCCACTTTTAGACTTTCTAGGAAACGAGGTAGCTCGGATCACTGGATAGATGACTGGATTTACATAATCTTCTGTCTGTTGCTCTCTTTCCATCGCATCAAATGTTTCGCGAATCATATACACGACTTCATCAATAGCGGCCTGTTGTTTTTGACCATATTTTGCGATGACCGGACCAAGAGCTACTTCGATGGCTCTTCCGACACGTTGGTGTGTTAATTTTAAAATATTGGTTTCCCGATTATACGAATAGACATAATCCGTCTCAGGAAGTTGTTCTTTCAGTTGTGCAATCAGCTGCAAGGGCTTCATAGCAAGCACTCCTTTCTCAGCATCAAAATGAAACGGCTCACGCTAGTGAACCGTCTAAAAATTCTTCAATTTGTTGTTGCGTCTTGCGGTCTTTGCTTACAAATCGCTTTGTTTCTCTTCCTTGCTCGAAAACGATGAAGCTTGGAATACCGAATACGTCCATCTCTTGACAGATTTCAATAAATTGATCGCGATCTACTGAGACGAATGTATAGTGGTCAAATTTTTGTTCCACTTCTGGCATAAATGGATCGATAAAATGACAATCTGGACACCATCCAGCTGTAAACAAGAAAACCGTATTTCCTTGTTTCAATTCTTCAAACTGTTCTTTTGATTGCAACTTGATCATTTGGAGCCCTCCTCAGATTTGAATGAATGAACGATTTGCATCATCTCATTTAACTTTTTATCAATCGAGCCGTCGTCCGTCACTGTAGTTAGCTTGATGCCACCTCTAGAGACGATCAACTCAAACTGTTCGTCAGAATGTTCAACAACTGCGGCAAAACCGAATTGGTCGCTGAGTTCATTTGTTTCTTCTTCCACGATTTCTTTAGATGGATCTGACACAAGTAAATCGTAGTACAAACGACTTGTTGCTGGTTCATTTTCATTTATAAATAACACGTATGTGTCGTTATCCTTTTTAAGTAAAATATTCGGAGCTTCCGACCCCGCTTCTACTGTATAACCACCTGGTAGAAAAACAGAGTAGTCTCCAATTTTTTCATTTGGCTTCTCTGGAGATTCTTCAAGTTGCGCAGCAGCTTGTCGAACGCCTTCAACAGCTTGCTCTTCAGGTGATGCACACCCAACAAGAACGAGCATAAGAGCCAGTGGGATCAGTAAAAATCGCCATGTTTGTTTCATTTAAAAATGGCCTCCCTTCTTTAACCCTGCCCTCTATTGTACCTTCCTATGGCAAAACAATCAATTAACTGACTTATGTAAGATATATTGGCCGACAAGTTGCAAAACGATGTGTTCAAACATGGATTGTCTTGTAATGAGATTATTAGTGAAGACGCCAATGGCTCCTTCCGCATGGCGAATGCCTGTACGTGATGTGAACTGATCCATCAGCGGTCCAAGCTCACTACCCGCTTCAATTCCTTTTGCAATGTCATCAGGCAATGGCAGACCTGCTCCCATCGCCGTAAAAACAGTGCCATCTGATGTAACAAGGGCTCCCCAATTACACAGATACAGTGTCCCTTCTATCCATTTGACGCCCCCTTCAAGACCGATTCCTGCGTCTGCATGGTCTTTCCGCTGGGCATGGCGCGCACGATTGACAGCCCCTAGTCTCGTCTCTTCATCCGAAATCGGTTGTGCAGCCACCTCTGAAGGGACATCATACGAAGTAAAAAGAGCTTCTAGTTGAGTCAGTTCAAATGCTTTTTTAACCGCCTGAATCTTTACGGGGTTTTTAGTTCCAATTGCTATGTTCATCCAATCGCTCCTTTAAAAAAAGTGCCCCGAAGGACACTTAGACGTTTTGTTTTATTGTTTGTAATGTAGTTGCGTCAGCCGATTTGACGAGTTTAGTCAATAATTCTTTTGCTGCTGCATAATCATCTGTGTGAATAATTGAAGCTGCAGTATGAATGTAACGAGAGCAAATTCCAATAACAGCACTTGGAACGCCTTCATTTGCTGTATGAACGCGTCCAGCATCTGTTCCCCCTTGAGAGATGAAGTATTGATACGGAATCTTGTGAGTTTCTGCCGTATCTAGAATAAATTCTCGCATACCGCGGTGCGTTACCATAGAACGGTCTAAAATACGTAGCAGTGTGCCTTTGCCAAGCTGGCCAAATTCGTTTTTGTCACCCGAAGCATCGTTAGCAGGACTTGCGTCTAATGCGAAGAAGAGGTCCGGTCGAATCATCGTTGCAGAAGCTTGAGCCCCTCGCAAGCCGACTTCTTCCATGACGTTGGCGCCTGAGAACAACTGGTTCGGAAGCGTTTCTTCTTTTAACTCTTTTAACAATTCGATTGCAAGACCGACACCATAGCGGTTGTCCCATGCTTTCGCCATGATTTTCTTCGGGTTGGCCATAGGAGTGAACGGACAAACAGGCACAATCTGGTCGCCTGGACGAATCCCCATTGCCTTCACGTCTTCTTTATCATCTGCCCCGACATCAATTAACATGTTCTTAATGTCCATCGGCTTGTTGCGAACTTCATCGCTGAGTAGGTGTGGAGGAATAGATCCAATAACTCCAGGAACCGTCTTCTCACGAGTCACGATGTCCACGCGCTGCGCAAGCATCACCTGGTTCCACCAGCCACCTAATGGTTGGAAGCGGATCATTCCGTTATCTGTAATGCTTGAGACCATGAACCCAACTTCATCCATGTGACCTGCCACTAAGATTTTAGGACTGTTTTCAGGACCTTTTTTTACTCCAAAGATGCCACCAAGATTGTCTTGGATTACATCATCTGCGTATTTTTCCAGTTCTTGTCGAACGAATTTTCTCACCTGATGTTCGTTACCAGGAGTTCCTGGTAGTTCCGTCAGTGTTTTAAACAGTTCCAATGTTTCGTTGTTCACAATCGTTCCCCTCCTATAAAGCACTCTATAGTTCATTGTAGTAGAACAAAATAGAAAATTCCATCTTTTCTTTCGCCATTCGAAATGTTACGACTAGGCTATCATTTCTTATTCCATGAAAAAACGTATATACTGAAAACAGAATCGTTAACTTTTGAGGAGGAATCGACTATGAGATTACGTGATTATATGATGGGTCTAGGAACTGGTGTCGTGATTGGAGTGGTGGCATCTCAAGCTGCTACACGCTACATTCCTAGTGTTACGGCTGATCAAGTGCTAGAACAAGTAAAAGCAGCGTTTAAAAAAGAAGGTCCGATTGACGGCTCTTGGGTCTATATGAAAACAGAACCATTCCATGTAGGTGTTATTGAAACAGACGTCTACCGTGGTGGAATCACTCGTATGAAAAACGGCGTAACCGAAAACTTTGAGTTTGCGGCGGACGCTAAAACTGGGTCTATTTTAGAAATAAAGCAATTAGCAGTTTAGATGTGTAGAACGCCACTCTAGAAATCTTGCGAAAATTGGGCGGAGCTATAGAGGCGCTTTTTGCCTCTATGGATGCGAACGATTTTCGCGGTGATTTCTGGCGTTCGCAACTCGATTGCTTTAGAGGTGAAAGGCGTACTAACGCCTGCAACTCGATTACTCTATTCCTACAAGACGTCATAAAGACAAAAGCATTTTCTCCTGAAATCTTGGAGAAAATGCTTTTTCATTTTACCACTACTAGTTAAACATCGTTGCGTTTAACTGAATCCACGATTTCTTTTCCATCCGCAGACCATTTCAGCAAACGATAGAACGAATCGTGATAAAAACTCACCCAATATCCGTTCTCCAAAACTTCTTTTACTAGCTTTTCTTTAGTGAAGACCGATGTCATCGGATAATCATCATACGCAAGCACCCATAATGGATTTTGATGGGCATGAGTTGGCATCAAATCTGCAAAGTGAATGATCGTCTCTTCCCCTTGCTGCATCTTGATGATACTGTGGCCGTCACTGTGACCACCTGTATGAATCATCGTAATACCCGGAATGACTTCATGAGAGTCCTTGAACGTCTTCACTTGATGTTCAATAGGCTCCCAGTTCTCTTTCCAATACGTATTGCGAGAACGAACATTAGGATGTCTCATTTCATTCCACTCGACTTCTGAAGTGTAAATCGTCGCATTCGGGAATGTTGAGCTGTAAGTGCCATCTTGTTCCAATGAAGTAAGCCCAGACGCATGGTCAAAATGCATATGAGTCATCATAATAATTGTTACGTCTTGCGGAGATAAACCGAGTTCTTTAAGCTGTTCTTCCACTTTGGATTCATCCGTAATCCCGTAATTTCGTTTTTTCTTATCGTCAAACTTTCCTGCATTCAAACCTGATTCGAGCAAGATGACCTCGCTCCCTGTTTGAATTAATAACGGATCACATGGCAGTTCAATCTGATTTTGTTCATTTACTGGATAGCGCTTGGACCAAAGCGGTTTTGGAACAACTCCAAACATGGCACCCCCATCCATATTTGTTGTACCGCCTTTTAACCATGAAAACTTTAATTCCCCAAATGTATACGTGTCCATTTCGTCACCCCTATTTAAATTTTGCTTCTAATCGATAAATCGGCTGCCCCTTTGCAGCAAATTTTTCTTCATATTCTGTACGAACATTGTCCTCTGGTTCGTTCGCATGTAAATCAAGTGATACAAATTGAAGCTTCATGCCAAAATCCGTCATACTCATTAAGGAGTATTCGAATAGGCCACGGTTGTCCGTTTTGAAATGGACTTCTCCGCCTTCTGGCATCAGTTCTTTATACAGTGTTAGGAAGTTCGCATGAGTCAATCGGCGTTTAGCATGACGTGTCTTCGGCCATGGATCGGAGAAGTTCAGATACACTTGACTGATGTCTCCCTTCTCAAAGTACTCGGTCAAATCTTTCCCGTTTACATTGAGCAAGCGCAGATTTGGTAGAGATTCTTGTTCTAACACTTTTTCAAGCGCTACAACAATTACAGAATCATATAATTCGATTCCAATATAGTTGATATGTGGGTTTTGCCGAGCCATTCCTATGACGAATTGGCCTTTCCCTGTTCCTACTTCTACATGGACAGGATTGTGGTTACCAAATTCTTCGTACCACTTTCCTTTACGTGACTCGGGATTCGCGATGACCACTTCTGGGTGAGCATGGATGTAATCCTGAGCCCACGGTTTATTTCGTAAACGCATGTTTCTTCACCTTTCTATTTCACGGGCATTGCCCAAGTTTGTGACAGGAGGTGTGCAGATGCTACTTGACTTGCTTCTAACCGGCCACAATACTCTCCATCTGTATGTCCTATCATAGGACGACTTACTGCAAACTGGCATCTCTGTCCTGAAAACTGCTTCATAGCTTGTAACTTTGTATGCCAGCCTATAAAGACCGTACCAAATAACAACAACAATTTCCACCTCGAGATGTCCGACACGACCGTCACCTCTAGGATGTCATCAGCAGGATTTGAGTTTGGTGAGATCTTCATCCCTCCCCCAAAGTAAGGCTGATTGCACACAACTAAGAACCAAGCTTTAGGAATCACATGTGCCTGTCCATCAACTGTCAATTCAATTGTAGCCGTCTCAAATGTCAGCAGTTCTTTGACCACGACACCGTAATACGCTAGCTTACCTAGACCAAAACGATTTAGCCGTTTCTTCCAAAGCGAGCGATTCGTTTGGTAGACCACCTCTGCATCGAACCCAAATCCTGCATTGTTAACGAAGATATAGGAACTGCTTGCAGTTTGCAGGTTGCCTAGTTTCATGGGATTGTCTTCGCTTGATTGACGAAGTGTCTCAATCTCATCTTTTGTAGCTACAGAAGTATATGTCCTCCCAAAATCATTGCCGCTCCCTGCAGACAGGGCTGCAATGGCAAAACGAGGTCGCTCGAGAGACCCTTCGATCACTTCGTGTACCGTTCCGTCACCACCAATTGCGATGAGAAGAGTCTTGATAGCTGGGTCTAGCGCTTGTACTAATTCCACTGCATGGCGTGGGAACTTCGTAAAATAGAACTGATAGTCCCCCGTCAATTCTTTTTGCAGGGCTTCCCACTTTTTTAACGCGCGCCCATTTCCAGCGGAAGGATTAATGATAAATACGAGTCGTCTCATTCTTCACCCTCGCTACGCAAAGAAAAAGTAGCAATCACTTCATAGCTAGGTGATTGACCTTTATGCACTTGGAACAAATGAAACGAGGATACTTGAAAACTCGCTTCCGCTGCTCCCGTAAATGTTATGGAGTCTTGAACTTTCGCACGTTTCGCAAGAGTAATATGTGGAACGTATGGTGATTTGCGGTCTGCGCCTAGCTGCTCCGTGATCGTCCAGACAACTTGTTCTAAGTTGTCTAAACTTTCCACATCTTCTACTTCTGCATAGACCACACGAGGTACTTTCCCTGATCCGAATCCTTTAATAGAAGTCGTTTTCATTGTGAATCCAGGAAGTTGTATCTGTGACAGTTCGTCCCTTAACCACTGGAGTTGATCCTCTCGAACCTCGCTAATGAACGACAACGTGCAATGCAAGTCCGCAGGATGCGTCACTCGCCGGTAGTAATCGTGAAGTTCCAACTCTTGCTGAAGGTTCTCATAGAACGCGTGCTTTTCAATCGGCACTTGAATGCCAACAAAATAATGTGGATTAGACATGAAGCTGTTGTGGCAGCTTCGCCTCAAATGCAGTTTGCAACTTGCGTGTCCATTGTCCAGGCGTGCCATCTCCAATTTGCGTCTCTTCAATCTTTACTACCGGCATGACTTCAATTCCTGTTGACGAAACAATGAATTCATCCATTTCGAGCGCTTGAGCTACAGTGAACGACTCTTCAACAACAGGTAGACCGATTTCAGCGCAGCAATCCAAGATCACTTGACGAGTGATTCCGTTCAAAATCAGATTGTTAACAGGATGCGTGTATAAAACACCGTCTTTAATGCCATATGCATTTGATGACGAACCTTCTGTAACGATATCACCACGGTGTTGGACCGCTTCGAAACACCCTTTTTCTACAGCTTGCTGCTTCGCCATGACGTTCCCTAAAAGATTTAAAGATTTGATGTCACAACGCAACCAGCGTACATCTTCAACTAAACAAACGGATACGCCTGTCTCGAGATCTTGGACTGGTCGTGCTGACTCACGCGTATACCCTGTGACAACCGCTTCTACTGAAGGGTTTGGGAACGCATGGTTACGTGGAGAATGCCCACGCGTCACTTGTAGATAGACAATTCCAGTTCCTAGCTCATTCGCTTCAATCAATTGATGGATCAAATGATGCAAAACATCTTTCGTGTATGGAATCGCCATTCTAATTTTGTCAGCACTCGCGTATAAGCGATCAATATGTTCCGTAGCTGTGAACACATCACCGTTATAAACTTTTACTACCTCATAGATTCCGTCTCCGAACTGATACCCGCGGTCCTCGATACTGATATGTACAGCGTCACGCGTTACGAGTTGATCATTCCATAAAACTTTTTCCATGTGCTATTCCTTCTTTCCTGCAAGTTCAGCAATTGCGTCTGCGTAGATTGCTGTTGCTTTAAGTAAATTTTCAATGTCTACGAATTCATCTGCTTGGTGTGCCACGTCAGGTTCTCCTGGGAACAACATTCCGAATGCGACACCTTTCTTTAAGACGCGGGCGTAAGTACCACCACCTATTGCGAGAAGCTTTGCCTTGTCCCCTGTCTGGCGCTCGTAGACTTTAGACAATGTTTGAATGAGCTCATCTGATTCTTCTACATAGTGAGGCGTCGAATTGGATTTTACTTTCACCTGAACTTGGTGCTGTTCAAAGTGCTGTTGCATAGATTCCACCAGCTGATCAAATGGACAGCTCACAGAATACCGCATGCTGATTTCAATCTCGAACCCATTTTCTTTCGTGAAGTGTAAAATCCCTGCATTGTAAGTCGTATCTCCAGACATGTCGTCATGGAATGCACCACCGAAGGTCTTTCCTCTAGAGTCTTTCCCGAAGGAATCGACTACAAGCTGAACAAATGCTGCCCCTTGTCCACCGAGGTTTTGTGTCGTTAAAAACGTTGCCAGTTTGATTGCTGCGTTTACACCGAGGTCTGGCTCCATCGCATGGGCTGACTTGCCATGTACAGTCAGCGAAGTTTTCCCATTCACCTCTTGTGCTCGGCCCTTCAGTTGATGCTGTTTCAAAAATGCTAAGAATGCAGGTTCGATTTCGGATAGAGGTCGCTGAATGTAGGCATTCGCTTCATCTGGCACCATGTTTGTTCTAGCACCTGACTGGAACCAAATGAGATCTGTTGGTTCAGCAGAAGCTGATTGGGACACTAGAAGGCCAGCAATTCCCTTCTCCGCAAAGATAATCGGAAAATCAGCATCCGGTGCAAACCCTAGTGTCGGCATCTCTTCCGTTTCAAAATAACGCTTCACACAACGGAAACCACTTTCTTCATCCGTTCCTATAATAAGTCGAACGCGTCTAGAAAGTTCGATACCGGAATCTTTTACTAGCTTCATAGCCATCCATGCAGCCATAGTAGGTCCTTTATCATCAATCGCACCTCGACCGATTAACTTGTTCCCCACTACACGCCCTTCAAATGGAGGAACAGACCACCCATCACCGGCTGGTACAACATCCACATGTCCAAGAATTCCTATCAGCTCTTCTCCTTGGCCCATCTCGATATGGCCAGCCACATGATCCACATTTTTGACCTTCATGCCTTGCTGTTGTCCTTTTTCTAATAAGAAGTGTAATGCTTCCGCTGGCTTTGGTCCGAACGGATAGGCATCCGTTGCAGCAGACTCATCTAAAACACTTTCAATAGAAATCAGGTGTTGCAGTTCTTGAATCAATTCGTCTTTCCGCTCTACAGCGCGTTGGTACCAATCCATAATGCGCCTCCTCTTGATGAATAATGCTTCTATTTTACACCGAAAATGCGTTAAGGTTTTGTAAAATCAGCAAATTTTCTAGAAAATTGTTGCGTTAGGGCTTATAATGAAATTGTCAGATAGTTTTAGAATAGATAATAAAGGGGATGTCTAAAGTAACTAGTTAACCGTTTTTTACAAATCGTCCGCTAGTCGAGTCAAGGGATACGATAAGAAGGAGTGGTTACGAATGAAACCAACTACTGATCGGATGCTCAATCGAATTAAAGATATGTATATGTTCATCCGTGAGAACGGAACAGTGACAACGCAAGATTTAGTCGATGAATTTGGCATCACTCCTCGCACGATTCAACGTGATTTGAACGTGCTTGCATTTAATGACCTGGTCATCAGCCCTGTTAGAGGGAAATGGACAACGACGAACAAACGAGTTAAAATTCCATCTTAGACAACCTACACCACGGAAAAAGAGAGGGCTCTCAGCGAGCACCTCTCTTTTTAATTTAGCTTCAATTGATTCAATTCGTCTTCAGTCAGTTCCCGGTAATCCCCTTCAGCAAGAGATTCATCTAGCTTTAGACTTCCCATCTCTAGACGCTTTAAGTAGACGACTTCTTTGCCTACTGCTTCAAACATCCGCTTCACTTGATGAAACTTCCCTTCTGTAATGATCAATTCGATTTTGGAAAGCGAAGCACTCTCTAAAATATGAAGTTCCCCTGGCTTTGTAATATAGCCTTCCCCAATCTCGACTCCATTCGCAAAAGCCTTCACGTCTTCTTCAGTTACAACGCCATCGATATGAGCGTAATATTTTTTCGGTACTTTTTTCTTCGGTGATAGCAATTGATGCGTTAAGTCCCCATCGTTCGTTAGAAGTAAAAGGCCTACTGTGTCCTTATCAAGACGGCCAACCGGGTGCAAATCGTAGTGACGTACATCCTCATCGAGCAGATCTACTACCGTTTTATCGCGGTGATCTTCAGTCGCTGAGATGACGCCAGGTGGCTTGTTCATCATAAGATAGATAGTTGGCTTGTACGCTATCTGTTCTTCATAGACCCGAACGTCCGCCACGTCCGGATCAATCTGTTGGCCGCTGTCTTTAACAAATTTTCCATCGACAGTCACGGCTTTCGCTTTAATCAGCTGTTTCACTTCTTTACGAGTCCCGATTCCCATATTGGCAAGAAATTTATCAATTCGCATTAAGACATCCCCAACTTTCTTGTTAGACGTGTCAGGCGGTCTCCAAACAATCGTTGCGCAAGACCTAGCTTCAAGCTAACAAAGCCGTAGAACGCTGCTCCGATTCCTGCAGAAATCAGAATGATCACAAGTGCTTGAAGTTTAGAGTCTGGGTTCAAGACGAGCTCTAACAGTTCTTTTGAAATAAACGCTAGTATTAGCATGACCGCCGTAAGACCTGCAATCAATAAGATTCGGCGGAACAACATTCTCGTCTCGTATGCAAGGAAGTAGCGAATCACAAGGAAATTTAAAACGATTGCCGTGATATAGCCGATTGAAGTGGCCAGAATCGCACCGTTTGTTTCAAACACCTTGATAAGTGGAGTGTTCAATAGCATCTTGACCAAAATACCAATCATCAAGTTCAAGATGATCAACTTTTGCTGGTCGATACCTTGTAAAATCGCAGTCGTGACAGGATATAAAGCGAATAGTATGGCGACTGGTGCGTATGCCGCTAACACTCCCGCTCCTGTAGCACTGGCTTCATAGAACACCGTGTAAAATTCATACGCAAGTACGGAAATTCCAAGCGCTGCAGGGAGTGTTAGGAATAACAACACCTGGAATGTCTGGTTCAGTGACTTCGTCAGTCCCCCAACATCGTCTTTTGCATAGTAAGTCGTGATTAAAGGAATCAGCGTCATTGAGAATCCCATTGCGAGCATCACCGGAATCATAACCAATTTATGTGTCGAGAAGTTAAGCATTCCTAGAAGCGTCTGGGACGTCGTCTGGTCGTATCCGATTGCAACCATCGCATTGTTGAACGTGATCATGTCAATAAATTGGAACAATGGATTGATCACACCCACAAGGGCAAATGGCACCGTGTAGATAAGCATTTCTTTATAAATCGACTTGAGAGATCTCGGAGACTGGGGCTCCCCAGTTCCAGTCATCAAGTCATCAAACTCCGGTTTGAGTTTTTTCCAATACCAGTACAGCACAGCCATACTAGCAAGCGCTCCAATGAAAGCAGCAAATACCGCAAATGATACAGCGGTTTTTTCAGTTCCACCAATCAGTTTTACTACGATAAATGAACCGACTAGTAGCACAGCAATCCGAATAATTTGTTCAATCAACTGTGAAATGGCAGTTGGCGTCATATGCTGATAGCCTTGGAAAAAGCCTCGTACAAGACTCATCGCAGGAACCACTAGAACCGCAAAGCTGACATATTTGATCACGGTCGCGACATCATTCACTGTGAACGGTACAGGTTGTGTTGGGTCCGCGTTCTCTTTCATGACTACATGAGCAAGAGGTTCTGCTAGTAAAAATAAAATTAAGAATCCAATAAATCCAGTCACTAGCATCAAAATTCCGCTTGATTTGACAAGCTTTCGTCCTGTAGCATAGTCCCCCATCGCATTGTATTTCGACACGAACTTCGAAACGGCGACAGGAACTCCGGAGACTGCAATAGCAAGCATAATCGTATATGGGACATAGGCGTATTGATACAACACGACATATTCTTCCCCAATCAATTGATAAAACGGAATTACATATAAAACCCCGAGAATTCGTGAGAGCACGAGCCCGAGAGTCAGAATCATTGTGCCTTTAAGCAAATTTCCAGCCATCATCATCTTCCCATCTGCAAAATGTCTATCTTTCAGTTTACAACTCCTCATGAAAAAGCTCAATGCTGTATACTAAAAGAAAAAAGGATTGTGACGCATTCATGATAGATGTAATCGTAATCGGCGGTGGCCCGTCTGGTCTCATGGCGGCTTGTGCTGCCGGCGCCGAAGGTAAAAGCGTGCTATTGATCGAAAAAGGATCAAAGCTCGGAAAAAAATTAGCGATTTCTGGCGGAGGGCGCTGCAACGTCACGAACCGCTTACCCCAGGAAGAAATCGTCAAGCATATTCCAGGAAACGGCCGCTTTTTATATAGTCCTTTTTCTGTTTTTAATAACGAAGACATCATCGCCTTTTTCGAATCGCTTGGTGTCCCATTAAAAGAAGAAGACCACGGGCGCATGTTCCCTGTTTCGAATAAAGCAATGGACGTCGTAAACGCCTTGATCGACGAAATGAAACGATGGCATGTAGACGTCCGCTTGCACACGAAAGTTGCCAAGCTGTTGATGACTGATGACAAAATTCTCGGCATTCGCTTAGAAGATGGAACGGAAATCTTGTCGAAGTCGGTCATCGTTGCGGTTGGCGGTAAAGCAGTTCCTCAGACAGGCTCAACTGGTGATGGCTACCCGTGGGCTGAAAAAGCAGGTCATACAGTTACCGAGTTGTTTCCAACGGAAGTTCCTGTATTATCTTCAGAACCATTCATTCGCTCGAAAGAATTACAAGGACTTGCTCTTCGAGATGTAGCCGTCTCTGTTCACAACGCAAAAGGCAAAACACTTGTTACACATCAAATGGACATGCTGTTTACGCACTTTGGAGTGAGCGGACCAGCAATTCTTCGCTGCAGCCAGTTCGTCGTCAAAGAGCGCAAGAAAAATGGCGGCAAGCCTGTAGAGCTTCGCATTGATTCTATTCCTGCTATGAATGGTGAAGAAGCCTTCCAACACATTCACCGGATGCTGAAGGAAGACGGCAAAAAAGCAGTGAAAAATGCGTTAAAAGGTTTAGTACCAGAACGTTGGTTACTGTTTTTGTTGAAGAGAGCAGGAATCGAAGAAGATGCACGTGGCGAGACGCTATCTGCTGAAAAAGTGCGAGCATTCTCCACTCTTGTGAAGTCATTCTCAATGCTTGTCGATGGCACACAACCGTTAGAGAAAGCCTATGTAACGGGTGGTGGCGTGTCGATCAAAGAAATCGAGCCGAAGACGATGGCTTCTAAGAAAAAAGTGGGCTTGTACTTCTGTGGTGAAGTCCTGGACATTCACGGCTATACTGGTGGCTACAACATCACAGCGGCTCTAGTAACGGGTCGTGTGGCGGGTATGAGCGCTGCTCATTTAGATGTGTAGAACGCCGCTCTAGGAATCTTGTAAAAACCGGGCGTGTCCGTAGAGGCGCTATTTGCCTCTATGGATGCGACCGGTTTTTGCGGGGATTTCTGGCGTTCGGAACTCGATTATTTTTAGATGTGTAACAGGCTTGCCCAGAAGCTGCTAGGGGATCAGTCATGCCCTGTGAGGCGTTTTGTGCCTCATAGGGTGTGACTGATTTTTGAGTGAGCTTCTAGCCTGTGCAACTCGATTAGTCTTAGATGTGTAGAACGCCACTCTGGAGGTGAGCGGTCGTTCTTCGACATCAAGCTTGATTTCTACAGCATCAAACTTGATTTCTACAACATAAAGTTTTATTTCTTATACATGACAGCTCAATTATTATGCATGACCTTCTTGAAGCATCAGATTGAATTCCAAAACACCAAAAAGTCCCTTGCGCCAAAATTGGCACAAGGGACTTTCTAAATTACCCAACTACAATATTGACCATCTTGCCAGGAATCGCAATAACTTTGCGGACTTCCTTGCCGTCTGTCCATTCTTTCACCGTGTCATTTGATAGAGCTAACTGCTCCATCTCTTCGCGGGAAGCATCTTTAGCGATGACGACTTTTGCACGGAGCTTGCCGTTGACTTGAACCGGAATCTCGATTTCGTTGTCGACTAGCTTGCTTTCGTCATAAGTTGGCCATGCTTGATACGTGATCGACTCGTTGTGACCAAGTTTCTCCCAAAGCTCTTCTGCAACGTGTGGTGCAATTGGAGACAGCATCGTTACGAAGCCTTCTACGAAGTGTTTTGGCACGACGTCAGCTTTGTAGCATTCGTTGATAAAGACCATTAGTTGAGAAATCGCCGTATTGAAACGAATACCTTCGTAGTCTTCTGTCACTTTCTTCACGGTCTGGTGGTACACTTTTTCAAGCGTCGTGTCTGAAGACTCTTGGATTTTCGAAGCGATCTTGCCTTCTTCTGTGACAAGGAGACGCCAGATGCGGTCAAGGAAACGTCGAGAACCATCAAGACCATTTGTTGACCAAGTCACTGCAGCCTCCAGTGGTCCCATGAACATTTCGTACATGCGAAGTGTGTCAGCACCGTGCGAGCGCACGATGTCGTCTGGATTGACGACGTTGCCTTTTGACTTCGACATTTTTTCATTACCTTCGCCCAAGATCATCCCTTGGTTGAAGAGCTTTTGGAACGGCTCTTTTGTATGAACCACACCGATGTCGAACAATACTTTATGCCAGAAACGCGCGTACAACAAGTGAAGGACTGCATGTTCCACTCCACCAATATAAATATCTACCGGCAACCAGCGTTTTAGTAACTCTGGGTCTGCAATAGCGTCATTATTGTCTGGGTCGATATAACGGATGTAGTACCAGCAGCTACCTGCCCACTGAGGCATCGTATTTGTCTCACGGCGTCCTTTCATTCCTGTTTCAGGATGCACGACGTTGACCCACTCTTCGATGTTCGCAAGCGGAGACTCACCTGTTCCGCTTGGCTTAATGTCTTTAGTTTTCGGAAGTTCTAGTGGAAGCTCTTCTTCCGGAACTGTAGTCATCGTGCCGTCTTCCCAGTGGATGACTGGAATCGGCTCACCCCAGTAACGTTGACGACTGAACAACCAGTCGCGCAGACGGTATGTGATTTTCTTCTCGCCGACACCTTTGTCTGCTAGCCAGTCAATCATCTTCGCGATTGCTTCTTCTTTACCAAGACCATTCAAGAAGTCCGAATTAACGTGTTCACCATCTCCAACATACGCTTCTTTCGAGATGTCGCCACCTGCTACAACTTCTTTAATCGGCAAGTTGAATTCTGTAGCGAATTCGTAATCGCGTTCGTCATGAGCAGGAACGGCCATGATGGCTCCCGTTCCGTAAGTAGCTAATACATAGTCTGCAATCCAGATTGGCATCTTGTCACCAGAGACAGGGTTCACTGCATAGGCACCTGTGAAGACGCCTGTTTTTTCTTTTGCAAGATCCGTGCGCTCTAGGTCACTTTTCAACTTCACTTTGTCGAGATACGCTTCGACGGCTTCTTTTTGCTCGTCTGTCGTAATGGACGATACTAATGCATGCTCAGGAGCAAGTACTGCATACGTCGCACCGAACAGTGTATCCGGACGAGTCGTGAAAGCTCGGAAGCTGTGCTCTGTACCGTCGACTGCGAACGTTATTTCAGCTCCTTCAGATTTCCCGATCCAGTTGCGCTGCATATCTTTGATGCTCTCTGGCCAGTCCAGTTCTTCTAAATCATCAAGAAGACGTTCTGCGTATTCTGTGATGCGTAGAACCCATTGACGCATTGGGCGACGCTCTACAGGGTGACCACCGCGTTCAGAAACACCATCAACGATTTCTTCGTTCGCAAGAACTGTACCGAGTGCTGGACACCAGTTTACAGCCACTTCATCGACATAAGCAAGGCCCTTTTTGTAAAGCTGAATGAAGATCCACTGTGTCCATTTGTAGTAGTTCGGATCAGTTGTATTGACTTCACGGTCCCAGTCATAAGAGAAGCCCAGTTCTTTCATTTGACGTTTAAACGTAGCTACGTTCTGTGCTGTAAATTCTGCAGGATCGTTTCCTGTATCAAGAGCGTATTGCTCAGCAGGTAGACCAAATGCATCCCAGCCCATTGGGTGAAGCACATTGTAGCCTTGCATACGCTTCATACGACTTAAGATATCCGTTGCCGTGTAACCTTCTGGGTGACCAACGTGCAGTCCAGCTCCTGAAGGATACGGGAACATATCTAACGCATAAAATTTTTGTTTCGAATTGTCGTTCTCGGTGCGGAATGTTTTGTTTTCATCCCAGTACTGCTGCCATTTCTTCTCGATTTCCTGATGCGGAAAACTCATAATTCTTCCTCCTTGTTGGTGGCGCATTTTGGGCAAATAAAAAAACTCGCCCCTTGTAAAAGGGACGAGAGTATATGCCTCACGCGGTACCACCCAAATTAGCAGTTGCCTGCTCAACTTGATTCCTTAACGCGGAATACGAAACAGACTACATATCGCCTGTTTGACTCAAAGGTGAGTTCAGAATCCGTCTCCACTGGTTTGCACCACCCACCAGCTCTCTTTAGAAACACGGGTTTCTTACTAGTCCTTATCTCAGTCCTGTTATTGATTGTAATTGTACCGGAACTTGCGAGACAGTTCAAGTGCTATCGACAGATTACTGAACTGTATAACCGCCGTCTAATACAACAGCTTGCCCCGTCATCCCTTTTGCTTGCTCGCTTGAGATAAACATGGCAAGATCTGCAATTTCTTTTACATCGAGTAGACGCTTTTGCGGAACGAGTGGATAGATAACTTCTTCAATTACAGATTCAAGTGGAACATTTCGAGTTGTCGCTAAGTCTTGCATTTGATTGCGAACTAGTGGCGTGTCCACGTAACCTGGGCAGATGGCATTCACTGTGATACCGTCAGCAGCAGTCTCTAAAGCAGCTACTTTTGTAAGACCAATTACGCCGTGCTTTGCAGAGTTGTAAGCTGCTTTACCAGCAAATCCAACTAATCCATTGATTGAAGCCATATTGATGATACGGCCGAAGCCTTGCTTGCGCATGTGAGGAAGAACATGTTTAATAGCTACAAATGGTGCCGTCAACATGATCTTTACCAATAGCTCAAAACGTTCTGTAGGGAAATCTTCAAGCATCGCGACATGCTGCATCCCTGCATTGTTGATCAAGATATCGATGCGACCGAATGTGTCAACCGTTTGATCAACAGCAGCTTTTAATTCCTCTTCGCTAGTGACATCACACTTGATTCCAAGGCTGTCGCCTCCAAGTGAGGCAGCAGACTCTTGAACTTTCGCTTCGTTAATATCTGTTAGGACCACTTTCGCTCCGTTTTTGAAAAACTCTTCTGCAATTTCAAAGCCAATTCCTTGAGCGGCTCCTGTGATAAAGACAACTTTGTTTTCTACCATGGTTGTTCCTCCTCGTGATGATTAGAAAAAGCCGCACGCGGCGGCTTTTTTAATTATTGAATTCCTAGACCAAATGAGAATAAGACAATAGCCAAGATAACACCGATAACCGGAATGGCTACAGTAGTTGCGGCCATGGACCAATAAGCCGCACTGTGTTTCTCTCCACAGATCGACTGAATCGTTGTAACTACGTAGCCGTTATGAGGTAGAGAATCTAATGCACCAGATGAAATTGCAACGACACGGTGTAGTGCTTCCGCATTAACACCTGCATCTAAATATCCTGGAGCGATTAGAGGCAACGCGATTTGCTGTCCACCTGAGGCAGAACCAGTCATACCTGCGATTACAGATACAGCAACTGCTGCACCAATCAATGGTGAGCCAGGAATATTCGTCATAGCTTCAACTGCTACGTTGAAAGCAGGAGTTGCTTTTGCGACACCACCAAAACCTACAACTGCAGCCGTGTTACCGATAGCAATGATAGCTCCAAGTGTCCCTTGAGAAACCGCTTCCCATGGACTCTTGAAGTATTTCCAGCTCACAATGAATGTTGCCAAAATCCCAGCTAATAACGCAATGATTAATGCCGATTGTTTCAATGAATCGTGGAAGATGAATGAAATAATTAATACCACAATTAAAGGAACGAATGATAAGAATGGATTCGGGAGTGCACGAGTCGTATCAAATGTTGGATCGTTTTCACGAGCATCAAATACTTCGCCATTTTTAACTGCCTTAGTAATGATTTTCTTCAACCACATATATCCTGCAATCGCCATGAAGATAGCCACGATGATACTGACTTCCCACCCTGCATAAGGAGTAGTCCCTAAGAACGGAATTGGAATCCAGTTCTGAATCTCAGGAGATCCTGCAGATGTCATTGTGAATGTTACAGAACCTAGACCTAATGTTGCTGGGATAAAACGACGTGGTAAGTTTGCTTGTTTGAATAGAGAGATAGCCATTGGATAAACTGCGAATGCAACAACGAATAGAGAAACTCCACCGTAAGTTAAGATTGCACAGGCGATTACAATTGCAAGAACCGCATATTTAAGGCCCAAACGGTCCGTTACAAATTTAGCAACGGAATCGGCTGCACCACTGTCTTCCATTACTTTACCGAAAATGGCACCTAGTAAGAACATCAAATACCAAGCCATGATAAATCCAGTGAAGCCTGTCATGTAGTTCGTTACAAAGTTTGGTACACCTTCTTCAACTAGTTGTGGGAATAAAGGCATTCCAGATAATAATGCTACAAATAGTGCTGAGATTGGTCCTACGATGATGATATTGACACCCTTCATCGTCAAAAAGATTAATAAGAAAAGTCCGCCAAGCAGACCAATCATACTTAAAATGTTTTCCATTAGTTTTCCCCCATCTGTTCTTGGGGTCGTTTTAGAACGAAACGTTCTCCTTCACGTTCTCCACATTCAGGTCCGCTTCAGTTGCTTCGACGACGCCCTGAATTGTATGTCCTTCAAAGACTTCTTTTAACACAAGTCCTTGCTCTGTCACTTCAATCACTGCACGGTCTGTGATGATCATATTGACCACACCTTTACCTGTCAGTGGAAGTGTACATTCTTTTTTAATTTTTGGAGATCCGTCCTTTGCCACGTGATCCATGATGACAATAATCTTTTTTGCTCCGTGGACAAGGTCCATAGCGCCGCCCATCCCTTTGATCATCTTGCCCGGAATCATCCAGTTGGCGAGGTCGCCTGTTTCAGATACTTCCATACCCCCTAGGATAGCAACATCAATATGGCCTCCACGGATCATGGCAAAAGACTCTGCGCTAGTAAAGAATGCAGAACCCGGAATTGTTGTTACTGTTTCTTTACCTGCATTGATCAAATCAGGATCGACTTGATCTTTTGTAGGATAAGGTCCAATTCCAAGCAGACCGTTTTCCGATTGTAAAACTACCGTCTTGTTTGGTGAGATAAAGTTGGCTACTAGTGTTGGGATACCGATACCTAAGTTGACATAGTTCCCGTCTTCAATTTCCATCTCTGCACGTTTTGCAATAAATTCACGCGTTGATAATGTCATGAAAATCCCTCCTCAAATTAGTCTCTCGTTGTTAAACGTTCAATACGCTTTTCTTGCTGCGCTTGGAACAAGCCTTGTACATAAACGCTTGGTGTATGAATCATGGCAGGATCAAGATCTCCTGTTTCCACAATCTCTTCCACTTCCGCAATTGTGACTTTTCCAGCGGCAGCCATCATAGGATTGAAGTTCTGAGCTGTCTTGTTGTAAATGAGATTTCCAAACTTATCTGCTTTTGCAGCACGTACGAGCGCGAAATCGGCAACAAGAGCTTCTTCAAGAACGTATTCTTTGCCGTCAAACTCACGTACTTCTTTGCCTTCAGCGACAACAGTACCTACTCCTGCTGGTGTAAAGAATGCTGGGATTCCAGCGCCACCTGCACGGCATTTTTCAGCGAGTGTACCTTGAGGCGTCAACTCCACTTCGATTTCGCCTGAAAGAACTTGGCGTTCAAATTCCTTGTTCTCTCCAACATATGACCCGATCATCTTTTTAATTTGTTTATTTTTAAGTAACAAACCAAGACCCCAATCATCCACACCACAGTTGTTTGAGATGACTGTTAAATCTTTAACACCTTTGTTGACCAGAGCGATGATCAGTTGCTCTGGAATACCGACAAGACCAAACCCGCCTACCATTAGCGTAGCTCCATCTTGAATTTGACTGACTGCTTCTTCTGCAGAAGAATAGATTGGCTTCATAGGAAACTTCCTCCTCGAATTGTGTATAAAAAAGCGCTTTCATAAGTATTAAAACAGAACCCTCTTCTCACCGCAATAGACTGTGACAAATCTGTGACAACAGAAGTAGTTTCTTCAGTCCAGAATTCCGGACATATTTATTAAATTAACAAGGTTAAAAGCGAATTATAGACAATTAAAAAATCCGGAAAATTGGACGCTGTGTCTAAATTTCCGGAAAGTAGGTCATAAGTTATATTTTTTTAATTTTTCATACAATGTCGATCTACTGACTCCTAAGACTTTGGCAGCTTCGGTTTTGTCTGGATAAACTGCTAACGTGTTTTCAAGAACTTGCAACTCGGTCTGCGACAAGATATCGTCCAAGCGACCCGTTTGATTAGAGAATGCTTTGACGTTTTGAAAGATATGCATCGGAATAGTTGCTGTAGTAAGTCTAGTTCCTTCCGTCATAAAGACCATAGCTCTAAGTGTATTAAAAAGTTCCCGCACATTACCTGGCCACTTATACTGCACTAAATGTCGCACGGTTTTTGGATCGAGTTTCAAGCCTCTCCGCCCTTCGCCCTGTTCAATCAGATGAAGAAAATGCCGTGTGAGAAGAGAGAAATCCTCCATTCGGTCCCGAAGAGCTGGGACCTTCAAGTATACCGATTGAATTCTGTAATACAAATCTTCCCTGAAAAGCCCGTCATCTACGAGCTTAGAAAGATTTCGATTCGATGAAAACACGAACCTGACATCTCCTGCTGTCGCAAAAACGCCTTGTTCAATTTCAGTGATGGTTCTTAGTAGTTTTGCTTGAAGAGGAATGGGAAGTGCATGAACTTCTTCTATATAAAGAGTGCCACCTGAAGCTTGCGCTAATTTGCTGTCGGTGCCTTCAAACAATTCTTGTTCCGCAAGCTCTGCTGGTAAGACTGCACAGTTCACCTTGACAAATGATGCGTCTGACCGCTCTGAAAGACGGTGGATGCTCTCAGCAAACATCTCTTTACCTGTACCAGTTTCTCCTTCAATCACTACAGGCAGTTTAGTAGGTCCAATCATTCGCACGGTTTCTTTTAATTTTCGGATTGAAGCTGACTCACCGATGATGTCTTCTAGTCGAGACAAAGTGTGCGACGTGGGGCTAAACTTTTCCTCTATGCGTTCCATGGTGGTCTTCACATGGGCACTTAAACGTTTCCAGTCCGTCATATCTCGAAAAATCACACTGCCAAAAGCTCCGACAATCTCTCCGTCAACTACAAGCGGAACTCGATTAGCGAGCATATAAGAACCTTTAATATAATGAGGCGCGGCAATATCTGCTTCGCCCTTCTCCATTACAATATGCATCTCTGTGTTTTCAATGATATCGGCTACATGCTGACCTATTGCATCCTCTCGCTTCACCTCTAAAAAGTGGCAATAGTCTTCGTTGATATAGAGGATTTTTGACTCTCGGTCTACAACAACGAACCATTGAAAGGCATTTTCAAGAATCTGATCGATTACTTCTGTCGATAAATGTTGGATCCAATCTTTCAACTTTGTTGCTCCTTTCTTAAAGGACGGTCATATAGAAGTGCGGGTACAATCGCAGCTGCCATGAACACTGTTATAAATAACAACATCATACTCATCCCCTGCAAATCGGCAATTACACCTCCAATGACAGGTCCAATCATTCGACCGATTGTTGCAGTACTATTGACGATTCCTTGATAGAAGCCAATCTTACCTTCTGGTGCAAGTTGATTTGCGATCGTCGGCACAGCCGGCCACACAAACATTTCCCCTAAAGTCAAAATGACCATGGAGACCACAAACATCGTGAACTGCTCAGCAAACGCTACGACTATAAACGAAATGAGCATGATGAGGAGCCCGACGACCATCTGCAATTTGATTCGATGTTCCAATCGTTTCACTACAGGCGAGATGAGTGGTTGGGCTAGAACGATCAAGGCTCCGTTTATCGTCCATAGTAAGCTGTACTGTTTGAGCGTGATCCCAATTTCTTGTGTATAAGTAGAAATCGTAGATTGCCACTGTACATAACCGACCCATGCAAGTAGATAAGCTCCTGAAATCAATAACAAAGCATAGAATGGTGCTTTGCGGTCGATGCGACTGCGCTCTTGCATCACATTCGTATTGACCGCTGCTTTTTTATCGTATTCTCGGTAAGCTACCGCGGCTAAGATAAAGTATAGGACGTACATCCACATGTTGGCGGTAAACAAATAATCGAATGAGTAACTTGCAATGACCCCAGCTGCAGCTGGTCCTAGTGCTACTCCAACATTCGCAGCTAAATAAATCGCATTGAATCCACGCCGGCCTCCCTCAGGCCAAGCTGTACCAACAAGCGCATACATACTCGGAAAGACAATTCCTCCTCCAAGACCTATTGCAATCATGAAGTACACATAATGCGGCCAGCCGTGCCAGAAATTTAGCCCAATGAGAGCTACGAGTGTAATAGCAATACCTAGCATAATAGCTTTGTAACCACCTAGTTTATCAAACATCCAACCACCAAGTAGGTTGCCTACAATTCCAGCTGCTGCATTCGCCATCAAGACAAGCCCAGCAACAGACAACGATTTATCCAAGTATTCGTTCATATATATAGTATTGAGTGGCCATAGCAAGGAATTCCCTGTTACATTGATCAGCATTCCAATGACTAGTAGCCAGACGCGTTTTGGCATAATTGACATCTCCATTCACTTCACTCAGTTTAGACCTTTTTTTCACTTCCGACAAGATGATAAACTAAGAGGAGAAAGGATGTGCCTTATGATTCAAAATGCTCTACATCAATCTAAGCAGTACTTAAAAGAGATTGTGCGCCCCGGAGATCGTGTAATCGATGCAACTGCGGGAAACGGGCATGATACTCTCTTTCTCGCGAAACTTGTCGGAGAAACGGGCCAGGTACTTGCCTTTGATATACAAGAACAAGCGATTGCTAGTACAAAAAAACGCCTTCAAGAAGCTGATGTAAGTAGTTGGTGTCAAGTCACCTTAGACAGCCATGCAAATTTAGAAAAATATATCGAGTCCCCTATTCGTGCAGTCGTTTTTAACTTGGGTTACCTTCCTGGAGCGGAACATGAGGTAACAACAGAGAGTACATCTACTTGGCAAGCGATCGAGACAGCCCTTAAATGGCTCGAACCTGGAGGTCGTATTGTCATCGTGATTTATCATGGTCATGTAAGTGGAAAGCTCGAACGGCAGGCGTTACTAAAACAAGTCTCTACCCTTCCTCAAGAAGAGGTTCAAGTGTTCCACAGTACGTTCTTAAATCAAAAAAATTCGCCACCTGAATTATTGGTAATCGAAAAAAAATCCCGCTGAACCTAGTTCAACGGGATTTCCCATGATTATTGTGATTGCTTTTCTTTTGCTGCAGCTTCTTCTACAGCTCGCGCTACCACTAAGTGAAGTGCTGGATCGAGTGGCGTTGGAATTAACTCTCCACGACGTGTATGGCTAACGATAGCCTCAGCAGCTGCAATCAACATCGGATACGTGATCTGTTTGGCTTCTGCATCGAGTGCTCCGCGGAAGATTCCTGGGAACCCTACCACGTTATTGACCGATCGCCCATCAGCTGCAAACGCCGCTCCTGCTTTGATAGCTTCTGCAGGCTGGATTTCAGGATTCGGATTAGAGAGTGCCAAAATAATTTGTCCTTTACGCACCATCTCCGGCTTAATCAATCCTTCAACTCCAGTCGTGGCGATGACGATATCACAATCGTTCATTAATTCGTCTAAAGTCTCTTTCGACTTACCGCCGTAATTGTGCAAGCGTTCAATTGCAGCCGGTTGACGGTCAATTCCATACACATCTTTTACGCCATATGCTAAAAGCATGCGGACAATAGCAAGTCCTGCTGCACCTAGGCCGATTTGACCGACAGTCGCTTTTGTAGGATCGACTCCAGTTGCTCGGCATGCATTTAGTACAGCCGCTAAAGTAACAACAGCCGTGCCGTGTTGATCGTCGTGCATGACTGGAATCGGTAGCTCTGCTTTCAAGCGCTCTTCGATTTCAAAACAATGTGGAGAACCAATGTCTTCTAATAAAATGGCTCCAAATCCTTGATGGATATGTTTGACTGTTTCCACCACTTGGTCCGGATCACTTGTATCTAATAGGATTGGAACACCACTAAGTCCCACGAATTGGTCAAGAAGAACAGATTTCCCTTCCATAACAGGCATACCTGCTACCGAACCGATATTGCCAAGTCCTAGAATAGCCGTCCCATCTGTTACGATAGCGACTGACTTACCAATAGATGTGAAGTATTTCGCTTGTTCTGGATGTTTTTCAATCTCCAAGCATACACTTGCCACACCTGGCGTGTAGACGCGTTGCAAGTCGCCTAAAGAACGCACGTCGATTGTACTCTTCATGGCAATCTTTCCGCCTTCATGCGCTTTTAATACATCATCTGTAACGGCATGAATCTCGACACCGTTTCCAATGGCTTCAATATTTGCAATGACCGTTTCTAAATGAACTTCATCTCGACAAGTGACGGAGATGTCTCGCACTGTCGTCAAAGGGCCACTCTTGATCAATTTGATATCTCCAATGTCTCCTTCAGCTGCTCCTATGGCAGATGTCACTAGTCCTAGATTTCCAACTTTTGATGGACTTTCTACTATAATATTGCGAATTAGATGCTGCATCGTTTCTCTCCTTCTGTTTTATGCCGTTAGAGTATAACATATTTAAGGTCAGACGTCATATCACATAGCCAAGTCGTAACACGGTGAGATGAATAAAATCGATGGCGCTCTTTGCAATAAATTCGCGGTCCGCATGTTGATGCATATCATGTTGAATATGTGACCACTCCGAATAGTGAATCGTTTGCATCTTCTGATGACTCATCCAGTTCCGAACTGCGGCTACATTGATGATGCGGTCATCACTTGCCACTTGGAGCCAAAGAGGAATTGTCCATTCATTTTTCGTTTGAGACACGCTTTTCATCCGCTCTACAAGAGCTTCGTACCAATCTGTTGTAACAGTCGTGTGAATGAGTGGATCTTCTTCATATTCCTTTTGAAGTTGTGGGTCTTCTACATAGAGTTGTGGATCTATCGGAAATTTCAATCGTTGATTGATCGTCAATTTAGCTATGCGGCTAGCCCATTTAGATGGACTTTCAAATAACTCAATCCATGGACTGGTGAGGAGTACTCCTGCAATGGACTCTCTCTCTTTTCTCATATAATGAAGAATGAGTGTTGCACCAAACCCATGACCATATAAGAAGATGGGTAAGTTAAACTGACTTGCGTAGGTGATGGCTCGTTCAAGATAATGGTCATACTCTCTGATTGATTCATTATGCAACCCTTTTTTCTCTGCGGATTCTCCGTGACTCGGGAGGTCTCCCATCACCACATGGAGATCATTTTGTCTCAAATACTCGATAACCCACGCATAGCGGCGATGATGTTCAAAGACATTGTGGACGATGACCACGACTGCTTTTGGTTGGTTTTCTGCTTCCCATATCCACATGGCTACCTTCCCCTTTCTGATTCTGCTACACTTACTGTATAGTATAGCAAGTGTAGAGAAAGGAAGTCTGTTATGATCTATCCATTTGGTGAAAAAACTCCGAAAATCCATCCCTCTGTCTTTGTGGCAGACTTTGTAACGATTACAGGTGATGTTGAAATTGATGAAGGCTCTTCTGTTTTCTTCAATACGATTATCCGGGGAGACGTCAACGCCACACGAATCGGTAAGAAAGTAAATATTCAAGACTTATGCTGTTTGCACCAAAGCCCTCAGTTTCCATTAGTCATTGAAGATGAAGTGACGGTTGGTCATCAAGTGACTTTACATAGCTGCACTATTCGAAAAGGTGCGTTGATTGGAATGGGGTCCATCATTTTAGACGGAGCGGAAATTGGTGAAGGTGCCTTTATTGGGGCTGGTAGCCTGGTTCCTCAAGGAAAAGTTATTCCTCCTGGTATGATGGCTTACGGAAGACCTGCTAAAGTCGTGCGAGCAGTAAACGACGAAGATCGAAAAGATATGGAGCGCATCGTACGCGAATACCATGAAAAAGGCCAATATTATAAACAGCAACAAAAAGATCACGTGTGAAGCACTATGAACAAAAGATTGTGTAGGGGTGACTCCAGCGGGATTATAAGCGGAAGCTGAGACCTTGGTCAAGATGTGTAGAACGCCACTCTAGAAATTTCATCAAAACCAGGCGCACCAATTGAGGCGCTCTTTGCCTCGGTTGGGGTGAATGGTTTTGATGTGGATTTCTGGCGTTCGCAACTCGATTTCACTCAGCCCGCGGAACGCTTCCCCTACACACCATATACCACATAAAAAGGGAGTTTCTCATGTCGAGAAACTCCCTTTACTGGGTTTAGGCCCAATTTATTTTGCTTATTATAGACCCGCTTTAGCTTTCAAATCAGCAGCTTTGTCTGTTTTTTCCCATGGTACATCAATATCTGTACGACCAAAGTGTCCATAAGCAGCTGTCTGCTTGTAGATCGGACGACGAAGATCAAGCATCTTGATGATTCCTGCTGGGCGAAGGTCAAACAATTCACGGATCCATGTCACCATGTCCGCCTCAGTAGCTTTACCTGTACCAAATGTGTCAACAGCAATAGAAACTGGCTGTGCAACACCAATTGCATAAGCAAGTTGTACTTCTACTTTGTCAGCAAGACCTGCAGCGACAATGTTCTTCGCTACATAACGAGCTGCATACGCTGCAGAACGGTCTACTTTCGTAGCGTCCTTACCAGAGAATGCGCCGCCACCGTGACGAGCGTAACCGCCGTATGTGTCAACGATGATCTTACGTCCTGTTAGACCTGCATCCCCTTGAGGTCCACCGATTACGAAGCGGCCTGTTGGGTTAATGAAGTATTTCGTATTTTCGTCAATCCACTCAGCTGGAACTACAGCGTTGATCACATGTTCTTTCAAATCTGATTGGATTTGCTCTAGAGTTACTTCTGGAGCATGTTGTGTTGAAATAACGATTGTGTCTACACGAACTGGTTTCCCGTTCTCGTCATATTCAACTGTTACTTGAGTTTTTCCGTCTGGACGAAGGTACTCAAGAGTTTCGTTTTTACGCACTTCTGATAAGCGGCGTGACAATTTATGTGCCAAGCTGATTGGAAGTGGCATTAATTCTTCTGTTTCATTACAAGCGAATCCAAACATCAGACCCTGGTCACCTGCACCGATTGCTTCGATGTCCGCGTCCGTCATAGAACCTTCGCGAGCTTCAAGCGCTTGGTCAACACCTAAAGCGATATCAGCCGATTGCTCATCGATTGCTGTTAAGACTGCAGATGTATCTGCATCAAAACCAAATTTTGCACGCGTGTAGCCGATTTCTCGAACTGTTTCACGCACCGTTTTTTGGATATCTACGTAAGCAGATGTAGTAATTTCTCCTGCAACAAGAACTAGTCCAGTAGTTACAGTAGTTTCGCACGCAACACGTGCATTCGGGTCTTCAGTTAAGATTGCGTCAAGGATCGCATCTGAGATTTGGTCACAAATCTTATCCGGATGGCCTTCTGTTACTGATTCCGAAGTGAATAATCGACGTTGTGTCATAATATTTCCTCCTTCTTGATCCTGCGAGATTGCTCTCGTGAATTGAACCGGTACTCATTCCCCATGGCAAGCCTAGAATACTTGAAGCTGTTTTGGATTTGGCGCATGGTTGAAGGCGTTCATAAATAATAAAATCCTTTCACTCACTAATGAGGAAAGGATGATTTCTTTGCACCTTTCACTCTTATCAATCAGGGAAAATCCCTGTCTCAGGTTGGGCACCTTTTCAATAAGTGTTACATCTCTATCTTATTGAGGTTGCCGGGTTTCATAGGGCCTGACCCCTCCACCAGCTCGGGATAAGAGTATCCGTTCAATTTTTCATCATACGCACTCCCTATAGGAAAGTCAACAAAAAACTGTGTGAATCCCTACACAAAAAAATCACTATTCAGGTGACGTATTAGTGTAGACTATTTGATTTAATGTGTTATACTAATTCACATATTAGCATTCCGTTAGTACGGAAAATCTATTTAAGGATGGTATTCAACCTATGCAATCGATCGATACAAAAAGCGCAATTCAGTCTTTATTATCGGGAGACCAAGTCCATACACAGCTTTCAGTAGCTCAGCTTGTTGAACAAGCCATAGCTCGTGGAGAAGGCACTTTGACTTCAACTGGCGCACTTCGCGCAGAAACTGGAAAGTATACGGGGCGTTCCCCAGAAGATAAATATATGGTCGATGAAGACATTTCTCGCGACAAGGTTGATTGGGGTTCTGTAAACCGTCCAATCTCTAAAGAAATCTTCCAAAACCTTTATGCAAAAGTAATTGATTACCTACAAACAAAAGATGCTCTTTTCCTATTTAAAGGATTTGCAGGAGCAGACAAAGATTCTCGCTTACCAATCCAAGTAATCAATGAGTATGCATGGCACAACCTATTCGCTCACCAGTTGTTCATCCGTCCAACTGCTGAAGAGCTTGCCTCTCACAATGCAGAATTCACGATTGTAAGTGCACCTACTTTCAAAGCAGATCCAGCTGTTGATGGCACAAACTCTGAGACGTTCATCATGGTATCTATGGAAGAGCGAATCGTTTTGATTGGCGGTACAGAATACGCTGGTGAAATGAAAAAATCGATCTTCGGTATCATGAACTACTTACTTCCTGAACAAGGAATTCTTCCAATGCACTGTTCTGCAAACGTTGGTGAAGAAGGCGATGTTGCTTTGTTCTTCGGTCTATCTGGAACAGGAAAAACAACATTGTCTGCCGACAAAGGCCGTAAGCTAATCGGTGATGACGAGCACGGTTGGTCAGATACGGGCGTCTTCAATATGGAAGGCGGTTGCTATGCAAAATGTATCAACTTGACGGAAGAAAACGAACCAGAGATCTTCAATGCGATCAAATTCGGTACAGTTCTTGAAAACGTAGTGATTGATGAAGAGACTCGTGAAGCAGATTATGATGACAATTCATTAACTGAAAACACACGTGCTGCTTACCCAATCGACTTTATAGAGAATATCATGGTACCATCTGTAGCAGGTCACCCTAAAACGATTGTGTTCTTGACTGCAGATGCATTCGGCGTATTGCCTCCAATCTCTAAATTAACGAAAGAACAAGCTATGTACCACTTCTTAAGTGGTTTCACTTCAAAACTTGCAGGTACAGAGCGTGGGATTACAAGCCCACAACCAGTATTCTCAACTTGCTTCGGTTCTCCATTCCTTCCACTTCCAGCGTCTGTGTATGCTGAAATGCTAGGACAAAAAATCGACGAGCACGGAGTGAATGTTTACTTAGTCAACACAGGTTGGACTGGCGGAGAGTACGGCGTTGGTACGCGTATGAAACTGTCTTACACACGTGCTATGGTTCGTGCTGCAATCGACGGTAAACTTGATAATGTAGAAACAGAGCAAGGTTCTGTATTCGGTGTAGCGATTCCGAAAGAAGTTCCAGGTGTTCCAAGTGATGTTCTGAACCCACGCAATGCATGGGCAGATAAAGACGCTTATGACAAAAAAGCAAAAGAGCTTGCTGACAGCTTCCGCGAAAACTTCAAAAAATTCGCAGGCGTATCTGAAGAGATTATCTCTAAAGGCGGCCCTATCATCTAATAGTAAACAACAAACAAGGCCTACTCGCCATGAGTGGGCCTTGTTTTTATTTTCCAGTTCCTTGCAGATGAAATCATGATTCAAGTTGAAGAAATTCTACTCTATGCAGAAGAAACACAGCTTGATGTTGAAGAAAACCCTCTCCCCACCGATGAACGCCCGCTCATTCCTACTGCTCGCGCATCCACTCAAGTGCTTCACGTAAAATCTTGCGGTTTAGAGGGTCCGGAACAAAGTGATGATGGTCCTTCAAATAGCGCGTCTCTACTTGTTTCCCTTTTTCTTTCAACCCATCCTCTAACAGAGTGGCATGCTCAAATCCCACATTTTCATCTTGCTCACCGTGAATGATCAAAACAGGACACTGAATGTCATTAAGATGCTGTAACGCATCACGAGAATCGAATGCCTCTGCCGCTGTATTCGGAGAACCTCCATAGATTCGCTTCATCATGCGCCTCATATCAACCCGTTCTTTATATGTGAGATAAATCGATGAAACTCCACCCCATGTCACTATGGATGTCACATTTGGACGTTTACTACCCGCCCAGAGCGCCATGATGCCTCCCCTACTAAAAGCGAACAAATGAATCCGGTCATAGCCTATTGAACTCAATATATCCACTGCTCCGTATGCGTCTTGTCGATCGTCACCAACGAATTCATCTTTGCCTTCGCCTCCAAAAGAGCCTCTATAATGCGGAGCAAAAACGGCGAATCCTTGACTAGCAATCTGTGCTATACGAGCCTGCCGAACTTTTCCGATTTGGTTAATGCCGCCGCGTAGATAAACGATTGCTTCTTTTGCCTCACCTTTAGGTAGCGCTAGCCAGCCTTTCACATAATAGTCATCAGAATGATACGTTACTTCTTGAATCGTGACACCACTATGCGGACTTGGAATCTTGTGACTCGCGACAATGGGGAAACGTCGCTTTAATTCCGTCACTAGTGTAGTCATCCCTTCGTCTCGCATATAGAAACTTTTGTCTGGATGACGTTCAATGTCGCGCAGTCGCAACCATTGTCTCCCTGCAGTTTCAAATTCTGATTGGAACGGTTCTTCAGAAGCAAATCGTGCTAGAAAGACAGTTTTTACAAACGATGCTTCTCCTTCGACTTGATAAGCTGCAAACGGCTGTACATCTTGAATACGTACGCCCGTCTCTTCGAACACTTCACGATGGGCTGCTTCTTCAAGCGTCTCTCCTCGTTCAACTTTGCCACCGGGAAATTCAATTCCTCTCTTTGGATGTTTTGTGACAAGGTAATCGGCTCCTCTTTTTACGATGACCAATACATGCTTGGAGGGAATACTAAAGTCCTTTAAATCAAGTGAGAGGGTCACTGGGGTTCCCGTGGTATCTTCAAATGTAATCATAAAATCACGCCTTTCATTACGTTCAGTATAGCAAAAAGCGTGTGCGAAAATTTCGCACACGCTCTGGATTCATTATTCGTTTGTATCACCTAAGAATGCGTTTAGCATCCATTGATGCTTTTCAATGCTCTGATAGACGGCGTTCAAAAGATCTTCTGTCATATCGTCTTCATCTTTTGCTGCTTCATCCATCCCTTTTTTCAAGGATTTCATGATAGTATCAAAATCTTTTACAATCGTAGCTACCATCTGATCTGTGGATTCTTTACCTGTCGCTTCTTTAACTACAGACAATTCGAGATGTTCTTTTAGTGTTGCTGTAGGTTTTCCACCTAGAGTCAATAAACGTTCTGCAATTTCATCCATGTGTAAGGTCGCTTCATTATAAAGCTCTTCAAATTTCGCATGTAATGTAAAGAATGCCGGACCTTTAACGTACCAGTGGTAGTTATGTAACTTCGTGTACATCACGGACCAAGTGGCCACCTGTTTGTTTAATTCTTTATTGAGTGCTGCTGACATGTTCATCTCTCCTTTTAAGTCGTTGTACTATTTATCTTCCCATTTTTAGAGTAAACTAAACATCATGAGGTGAACGAAATGAAACAACTGTTTATCGTCTTGATTCGATTTTATCAGAAAGCGATATCTCCTTTGACTCCACCAAGTTGTCGTTTTTATCCCACGTGTTCACACTACGGAGTAGAAGCACTTCAGAAACACGGCGCTATTAAAGGCGGATACCTGACTGTACGACGCATCTTAAAATGTCATCCATTTCACGAGGGCGGAATCGATCCCGTTCCTGACGACTGGCCACCAAAAAAATAATTTGGTGGTTTTTTGTTGCTTTCTTTTTGAAATGCTTGTATGATAAGAAAGTCATTTTATAAAACGTAACGATTACTATTTAGGAGGAAGTTATGAAAAAGATTTTATTCCCTCTCGCTCTTGTCTCAGCTTTAACTTTAGCCGCTTGTAGTTCAGAGGAAGGAACTTCAAATGAATCACAATCTCAAAATGCTAGTTCAGGAGAGCCGCTTTCTATTTATACAACAGTTTATCCACTTGAATATTTTACTGAGCGAATCGGTGGCGATTTAGTAACTGTTCAATCTGTTTATCCTCCTGGAGCCGATGAACATACTTTTGAACCTTCTCAGCAAGATATGATTAAATTTGCTGAAGCGGATAAGTTGTTTGCTATTGGCCTTGGGCTTGAAAGTTTTATTCCAAGTGCAAAAGAGACTTTAGCAAATCAAAATGTAGAAATCGTCGAACTTGCTGACTTCATTTCCGATGACTCTCTTCTTGAAGAAGAACACGCTGAAGAAGGCCATTCTGAAGAAGAACACGCTGAAGAAACAGATTCTCATGCGGGTCATGATCACGGAGCACTAGATCCACATCTTTGGATTTCACCTACATTAAGCGCTGAATTGTCTAAGTCGATTCTTAATGAATTGATTGAAGCATCCCCAGAAAATGAAGAAGAATTTACAGCGAATTTTGAAGCACTAGAAGCGGATCTCGCTGATTTAGATGAATCATTTAAAACAATGGTCAGTGAAGCGGATCGTGATACCTTCTTCGTCTCTCACGCAGCATTTGGTTACTGGGTAAAAGATTACGGATTGCAACAAATAGCAGTAGCTGGTCTTTCGACTCAAGATGAGCCATCTCAAAAAGAGTTGGCTGCTATTGTAGATCAAGCAAAAGAGCAGAACATCTCGTACATTTTGACAGAACAAAATGTCTCATCTAAACTCACTGATATTATTCGTACGGAAGTTGGAGCAGAAACTCTTCCACTTCACAATTTAGGTGTATTGACAGATGAAGATATCGACAATGGAGACGATTATTTAACGCTGATGGAGCGGAATATCGAAACTCTAAAAACAGCATTAAACGACTAAAGGAGAAGTAGGCAAACGCCTACTTCCCCTTTTTTTATAACCACTTCTTCAATTCTCTTCGAATCAATTTATTTGAAGCATTGCGAGGTAACTGCTCGACTACTCGAATTACTTTTGGGTGTTTGTACTTGGCCAAATGTTGCTCAAGGTAGGAATCCAGTTCCGGCAACACTTCTCCGAATCGGAGAACGACAAACGCAACAGGAACTTGTCCCCAACGTTCGTCTGGTTGCCCTATAACCCCTGCTTCTTGAATACTCGGATGCCCCATCAACACTTGTTCAATTTCAGCAGGATAGACATTCTCTCCACCAGAAACAATCAAATCAGATCGGCGATCTAAAATATAGAGATACCCTTCTTCATCGATTCGGCCTATGTCTCCTGTCTTTAACCACCCATCATCCGTTACTGGATCTAAACTAGTGGCTGCTCCAACATACCCTGGAGTCACGTGAGGTCCTCGAACCCACACCTCTCCCTCTGACTCGCCATCAATACGAACCTCTGCAAAGAATAGAGGCTTTCCTGCAGAGCCAATTTTTCGAATCGCATCTTCAGCGAGTAATGTACATGTCTGACTAGAAGTTTCCGTCATCCCATATGTTTGCACGACGGGAAACCCATTCGATTGTGCTTGTTCCAAGTAACTAGCCGGCACGGGTCCACCACCTGCTAATACAGTTCGAAACGTTGAAGGAATCGGAAACGGCTGCTGCTCGTATTGCTCAAGAAGTTGTCCTAGCATCGTCGTCACAACGGAAAGATGGCTGATTCCGTCACACTCGATCGCCTCTAGTATCGCTTTAGGTTCAAAACGAGTGTGTAGCTGTAAAGCAGAACCATAGATGAGAGACCTCATAATCATCGAAAAACCGCTGATGTGATACAAAGGCATGACACATAACCATTTGTCTTCTGGGAGCACACCTGATGAAAGCGCAGAACCGAGAGCACTGGACATATGATTTTCTAGCGTCTGTCGGACCCCTTTTGGTCGTCCGGTAGTTCCGGATGTATACATGATAGAAATCGTTCTGTCAGGACTCCATTGTCCTTGTATAGTAAAAGGCACCGGCTCCTTAGCCTCTACATCATCAAACAACAACACATTGTCTAAGTGTCCTCGTTCAGCGGATTCTGTTAGCGTCACACGAACTTCCGCATCTTGCTGCTGGTACAAGAACTCTTCTTTAGAAAGGCGATCATTGAAAAGAACTAGTTCACACTCTTTTGCCATCGCAGCTAAAAGGAAGAAGTAGAGAGACTCGCTGTTTTTCGTCCAGAAGCCAATTCTTTCGCCTGACCGTACTGGAAGCTTTTCTGAAATAGCTAGAGCTCGCTCAAAGACTTCACTCCAGGTCCAAGTCTTCCCGTTCATTTCAAAAGCAACTCGGCTTGGTGTTAAAGCGACTCGTTTCTGAAGTAAGTTTGGATACATCCACATTCACCCTTTCATTAGAAAAAGAAAAGCTGCCCCATAGGACAGCTAGATGTGTTGAATCAAGGGAAGCGTGGGAATTGACCGAAGTCAGGCTTGCGCTTTTCTTTGAAAGCGTCACGACCTTCTTTTGCCTCATCCGTTGTGTAGTAAAGAAGTGTAGCGTCTCCAGCCATTTGTTGAAGACCCGCAAGACCGTCTGTGTCTGCGTTCATAGCTGCTTTCAAGAAACGTAGAGCTGTCGGAGACATCTCAAGCATCTCTTCACACCATTTTACTGTTTCGTCTTCAAGTTGCTCGTATGGTACCACTGTGTTGACTAGGCCCATATCCAGTGCTTGTTGTGCGTCGTATTGACGGCATAAGTACCAGATTTCACGTGCTTTCTTATGACCAACGATACGAGCCAAGTAACCAGAACCGTATCCAGCGTCAAATGAACCAACGCGAGGACCTGTTTGACCAAAACGAGCATTGTCAGCAGCAATAGTCAGGTCACATACAACATGAAGGACGTGTCCACCACCGATGGCATATCCTGAAACCATGGCTACAACTGGTTTTGGAATAACACGAATCAGACGTTGAAGATCTAATACGTTCAGACGTGGGATTTCGTCGTCTCCAACGTAACCACCGTGGCCACGCACAGACTGGTCTCCACCTGAACAGAAAGCTTTCTCGCCTTCTCCAGTTAAAATGATCACACCGATATCTTTGTTATCACGAGCGCGTGAGAACGCGTCGATCAATTCGTTTACCGTCTTTGGTCGAAATGCATTGCGCACTTCCGGACGGTTGATTGTAATTTTTGCGATTCCGTTGAAGAATTCATACTTGATATCTTCGTATGTACGGAGTGATTTCCATTCTCTTGTCATGTTAGTTCCTCCTTAAAAGTACATCCTCTATTATTGTAGCAAAGATTCTCGGATTTTCCACTTGAATCGCATGGCCCGCATTAGGCACCACTACACGCTCCGAGTGTTTTAGTAATTTATGCATCGCTTCACCAATACCGACGAATTTGGTATCTTGCTCTCCAACGATTAGTGTGACAGGTCCGGAATAAGTTCCTAGCCTCTCCCAGTAACTCGGCATCTTCCCCGTACTAAATTGCTCCAAGCTCTGAGAAAGCGGTAGTGGCTGATGCTGAAGTCGTTCTTTACGAACTCGTCGTTTGACGTCATCCGGCAGAGATTGTTGCGTTGCGAACAAAGGAATCTGCTCCCAGTAGGATACAAACTCTTCTATTCCATTCTCACGAATGCTCTCCGCTAGCTTCCTATCGGCTTCAGCACGCATTTTTCGCTCATCGAGACTTTGAATGCCTGGAGAGGCGCTCACCAAAATCAGCTGCTTTACGGGATAAGTCATGGCATATCCAATCGCCAAGCGCCCCCCCATCGAATAGCCGAGGAGTGCTGCGTCTTCGAGATGGTTTTGAGTGATAAATTCCCGAAGCCATTCAATCTGCGATTCCATAGACAAATCTTCTAAAAGCATAGGCTTTTTGCCATGACCTGGAAGTAACGGCGCAATGACCTCGATCTCAGATGAAAGATACGGAATTACAGACTCAAAAGAACACTCAGACCCTGTGAAACCATGGAGCATAATGACTTGTTCCGTACCACTAGCGTTCCATCGTTGAAAATTCACATCACCTGTCATGCGAGTTCCAACTTTCTGCAACTTGCTTCCAAAGCGCCCGGTGAGCATCCGTATTAGTTGGACGATGAGTCATCACTTCTAAAATCCGAAGCCCTTGTGTAGGTTGTGCGATGAGTTCAGCAAGATGTTCTTTAGAGGTCACCGCACTGTAGGAAAGCCCGTACATTTCCGCAAGCTTGTCAAATTTTAAACCACTTGCCGTACCAAAAAGCGTTTCATAATGATCTGGGATGGTTGCTTGTGGCAGATAGGAGAAGATGCCTCCCCCATCATTGTTCATAACAACAAATGTCCCTTCGACGTGCTGATAGCGGCTGAGTAGAAGAGCATTTGCATCATGTAACATCGCCAAGTCTCCAATCAATAAAACGAGTGGTCGCTGAGTTGCTTTTTGTGCTCCAAGAGCTGTCGATGCTACACCGTCGATACCATTCGTTCCTCTATTGGCAAGTACCTGAACACCACTCGGCTTCGCTTGCAAGAACGTATCGACATCCCGAATTGGCATGCTGCTACTAGCAAAAAGTAAGGTATCCTCAGGTAGGTAATCTAAAAGAGTCGCTACATAAGCCCCTTCATCAGCCTGCTGTTCTTTATATAGAGTAATCAAATCACGAACTTGTTGATTCCAACTGCTCCATTTCGTGATGGTTTGATGCTCGGAAGCTTGAGTCACTTCTATCTCCTGAAGTGCAGCAGCATCCCCTATAACAAGCTCTGTTGTGAGTCCAAGTGAATCGCGAAAGCGCGCTGCAGAATCTATAGAGACGACCGCTCGAGGCGCACTCTCTTTTAAAAAGATTCCTAAGAATTTTGAGACAGGCTGTGCTCCTATTCGAATGACAGCATCGGGTTTTAAAGCCTCATAACATGCCTTGTTCTTCAACATCCCATCGTAATTTTCAATGAGTAGCTGGTGCAATAGATTGTTTTTAGTCGTTCTTAAATTCGAGAGCGGGTCGCAAAGGACCGGCCAACCGAGTCTTGTTAAAAAATCTTCTACTGCGTTTCGGTCTGTTGAAGTAAACTCTCCAACGATAACAATGCCACGGTGAGAGTCATGAAGAAGACTGGTCAACTCTTCTTTGTCTTGTTCAGACAGACGCTGTTCAGGGAAGCGAATTGTCTTTGGATTTCTTTTATCTGGTTTTACCTCTAAATCAATAAGTAATGGCTCGCGGAACGGCATGTTTACGTGGACAGGTCCTTTAGGTGCCTGCATCGATTCTGCGACCACACGAACCGTCTGTTGGTAAACAAATGGTTCTGTAGCTTCATAACTATCCGCTAAAGGATAATCGAACGTCCATTTCACATGGTCCCCATATAATTTCACTTGATCGATAGTTTGAGGTGCTCCTACTTGTCTTAGCTCGTGAGGGCGGTCTGCTGTCACAACAAGTAAAGGGATTCGAGCGTAATAAGCCTCTACAATTGCTGGGAAATAGTTTGCTGCGGCAGAACCGGATGTACACACAAGAACTACCGGCTTTTCTGAAGCTTTAGCAAGTCCCAAAGCGTAAAACCCAGCAGAACGCTCGTCTACTTGAATAGACACTTTAAAATCTGGATCGGATACTACACCATAGGCTAGTGGTGTCGAACGAGATCCAGGACTTATAACGACATGCTCGACTCCGTAGTCTTTCAGACCAGATAAAAATGACCGCACATAGCGAGTCAATGTTTGCTTATAAGTCATTGCGATGTCCCCCTAGCACACGAAGCATCGGACGGAATTTGACATTCGTCTCTTCTAGCTCTGCTAGCGGCTCAGACTCAGATACAATTCCTCCTCCAGCATAAAGCAGCGCTTTTCCTCCTCGAAGAAGCGCTGACCGAATGCCAACAGCAAACTCTCCGTTGTCTTCCGCATCTACAAATCCGATAGGTGCAGCGTAATACCCCCGGTCCATTTGTTCTAGTTCTCGAATCAATTGCACCGCTTCTTTTCTTGGTGTTCCACCTAGTGCAGGAGTGGGGTGAAGAGCATCGACAAACGAGAACAAGTCCATTCCAGGAGCCGCCTGCCCTTGAATCGGAGTAAAGAGATGCTGGATATCACGGACCTTTAAGAGCTTTGGATGATTTGGAATTGTGACATCTTTGCACAATGGTTCAATCACATCACGAATCATAGAAACAACAAACTCATGTTCTTCTAAATTCTTTTCGTCTGTTAGTAGCGCCGTCCCTAAGCGTTGATCTTCACCAACATCTTTACCTCGACGAACTGACCCCGCAACCCCTGCTGAGTACACAGTTCCTTGTTCTTTTCGAATGAGACGTTCAGGTGTCGCACCTAAGAAAGTGGAACTGCCATTCTCCAGAACAAAAATATAGCTTTCCGGCTGCTCTTGAAGAGCATAATAGAGCGCAGCTCCAGAAGAGACCGGTTCTTCAAAGTCGAGTTCGATAGACCTTGAAATTACTACTTTATCTACTTTCCCAGAGGCAATTTCTTTTTTAACGGAACGAACAGCAGCTAAATAGTCAGGGACATTACGTTCCACTTTTTCAATTACGTTTGCTTTTTCAAATAAAGGACGTTCTTGGACTTGTGCCATATGCAGAAGTCGGTCACGCTCTGTTCGTAATTGATCAAAGCGGCTCGACATATCCGACCGCTCTGACAAACAGTTGATGGACAATTTGATAGATTCATTTTTAATTTCAAGTTGGAACTGAGGAACAACAAAAAACGCAGCAGAAAAAGCCGCCCACTCCCCTGTGACTACATGGAGTGGATCAAATGAAAATCCACCAAATAAAATAGGTGCTTGATCCATTTTCTCTTTCACTACGACTTGTTTTAAGCGATTCCATTCAGATTGGATGGTAGCTATTCGATTGTCATCGCTCGACTTCAATACGACAGCATGTCCGAGTCCTACAATCGTATGGGTCTTTTCTCGATTTTGCCAAAATAGGCGTTGCCCTTCGTAAAGCCTTTCCCCAGCTTCAAAAAACGCAATTGGAGAGATGCCCTCTGAATCAATTGTTTCTGTATAGAGATATTCCGTTCTTGTTGTAGAATGCACTTGTTTTGCCATTTGTTAAACCTCCGTGACTTTACACTTCACACTACATTTATTTTACTCCTTTCACGGAAAGCACGCACACTTTAGACTTATAAAATTCTTAGAGGATTCTTAAATGTAAGCTTTTATAACATCAAATAAAAATAATGGTTGATTTTTCTGAAAATACGATTTATGATGTTATATATTCTAACATTGGAGGTGCTACCATGAAAAAAATTGAAGCAATCGTCCGTCCTGATGTCTTTCCTACTATTCGTCAAGCTTTGGCTCTACATGGAATTGATGGATTTAGTGTGAGTGAAGTAGCAGGTATCGGAAAGCAAGAGGGTCGTACTGGACTGTTTCGAGGCAATAAATACGAAATGGAGTTTCATACGAAATTGAAGATTGAAATGGTCGTCGATGATTCTGAGGTGGCAGCTCTTACTGATCTGATTTTGGAGACGGCTTCAACTGGAAAAGTAGGAGACGGTAAAATTTTCATTATACCTGTAGAAGAAGCTATTCGTATTCGAACAAAAGAAACCGGCGCTATCGCTGTACACTAAGGAGGAAACCGAATGACAAACGAACTTTTACTTTCATCTATCAATATGCTCTGGATCATCATTGGTACTATCCTTGTCTTCTTTATGCATGCTGGTTTTGCAATGGTCGAATCAGGCTTCACTCGATCTAAAAACACCGTGAACATTTTAATGAAGAACTTTATCACGGTATCTATTGCTTCTATTCTTTATTTTGTAGTTGGGTATGCGTTGATGTTCGGGGAGTCCTTCCAAGGCATTATTGGAACTTCAGGATTCGCATTGTTCGGCGTAGATGACATCGCATTCTTCGTCTTCCAAGCGGTATTTGCCGCTACATCGGCTACCATCATCTCAGGAGCCGTAGCAGAACGTATGAAGCTCTCTGCGTACTTTATTTTGACCATAGTAGTCGTGACAGTAATTTACCCTGTAGTAGGTCACTGGGTATGGGCTGGAGGCTGGTTGTCGCAGTTAGGCTTTATTGATTTTGCAGGTTCCACTGTAGTCCATTTAACAGGAGCTGTAGGGGCTTTAGTAGCTGCAGCATTACTCGGGCCTCGCATTGGAAAGTACACTGGGAAAAAAGTAAATGTCATCCCAGGTCATAGCATTCCTCTAGGTGCGCTTGGCGTATTCATCCTTTGGTTAGGTTGGTTCGGATTTAACGGAGCCAGTACGTTAGCTGCGGATCCCGAAACCGTTCCTTCGATTATTACAAATACTCTTTTAGCAGCTTCTGCTGGTGTAGTGTCCACTGCCCTTTATACAAAGTTACGGTACCGTCAAATTGATGCTTCTCTAACTTTAAACGGAGCTTTAAGCGGGTTGGTAGGAATCACTGCTGGTGCAGCAAATGTCTCCCTCCCTTCTGCCATTGCTATTGGATTTATTGCAGGTATTGTTATGACTGAAGGAATTCGACTATTGGATGCGAAGCTTCGTGTAGATGACCCAGTTGGTGCGATCACAGTTCACGGAATTATAGGAGTTTGGGGAACGCTTGCTGTAGGACTATTCGATACGTCTGCCGGTCTATTTACGACAGGGAGCATCCAATTACTTGGCATACAAGCCATCGGGATTGTAGCTGTCATTCTGTGGGTGGCTAGCACTTCATTCGCAGTGGTCTATATCACGAAAGTGACTATTGGTATACGAGTATCGGAAGAAGAAGAAATGACAGGACTTGATTATGTAGAGCACGGAACAAGTGCTTATGAGGTCCGCGAGACATACGGTGCTGCTTTCGATCGAACAGAACCATTTGCTCAACGATTAACGGAACTAGGAAAATCGTATACGTAAGACTTAAGGGGTTCGCCATTATAGCGAACCCCCATTTAGTGTCTTAATAGCCTATTTTAATATACAAAAAAACACGTTCTTCGAAGATCGAAGAACGTGTTTTGCGATGACCCCTACGGGATTCGAACCCGTGTTACCGCCGTGAAAGGGCGGTGTCTTAACCGCTTGACCAAGGGGCCAATGCATGATGGCGGAGAAGGAGGGATTTGAACCCTCGCGCCGGTTGCCCGACCTACACCCTTAGCAGGGGCGCCTCTTCAGCCACTTGAGTACTTCCCCATCAATGGCTCCGAAGGCAGGACTCGAACCTGCGACCTGCCGGTTAACAGCCGGATGCTCTACCAACTGAGCTACTTCGGAATACACATGGTGGGCCTAAATGGACTCGAACCATCGACCTCACGCTTATCAGGCGTGCGCTCTAACCAGCTGAGCTATAGGCCCATTTGGAGCGGGTGAAGGGAATCGAACCCTCATCACCAGCTTGGAAGGCTGGGGTTTTACCACTAAACTACACCCGCAAATGGTGGCTCAGGACGGAATCGAACCGCCGACACAAGGATTTTCAGTCCTTTGCTCTACCAACTGAGCTACTGAGCCGATTATGTATTCTTTTTTTAAAAAAAATGGCGGTCCCGACGGGAATCGAACCCGCGATCTCCTGCGTGACAGGCAGGCATGTTAACCGCTACACCACGGGACCATTGGTTGCGGGGGCAGGATTTGAACCTGCGACCTTCGGGTTATGAGCCCGACGAGCTACCGAGCTGCTCCACCCCGCGACAATACTATGAAATTCTTTAAGAAAAAATGGAGGAGGTAGAGGGATTCGAACCCCCGCGCGGTTTGACCCGCCTGTCGGTTTTCAAGACCGATCCCTTCAGCCGGACTTGGGTATACCTCCGCTGTATGACTATACTGGTGGACCTTGCAGGACTCGAACCTGCGACCGGACGGTTATGAGCCGTCTGCTCTAACCAACTGAGCTAAAGGTCCTTAAGATGGCGGCCGAGGGGATCGAACCCCCGACCTCACGGGTATGAACCGTACGCTCTAGCCAGCTGAGCTAGGCCGCCATAATAAGTATAAGATTAAATTGGTGGAGCCTAGCGGGATCGAACCGCTGACCTCCTGCGTGCAAGGCAGGCGCTCTCCCAGCTGAGCTAAGGCCCCAATTTGTAAATGGTCGAGAAGACAGGATTCGAACCTGCGACCCCTTGGTCCCAAACCAAGTGCTCTACCAAGCTGAGCTACTTCTCGTATTATGGCGCGCCCGGCAGGAGTCGAACCCACAACCTTCTGATCCGTAGTCAGACGCTCTATCCAATTGAGCTACGGGCGCATTTTTTTATGTATAAGTGGTGCCGAGGACCGGAATCGAACCGGTACGGTAGTCACCTACCGCAGGATTTTAAGTCCTGTGCGTCTGCCAGTTCCGCCACCCCGGCAGGGGCATTACAAAATAATGGAGCGGAAGACGAGGTTCGAACTCGCGACCCCCACCTTGGCAAGGTGGTGTTCTACCACTGAACTACTTCCGCATGGTATAGATGTTATATGAAAATGGTGCGGGTGAAGGGAGTCGAACCCCCACGCCTTGCGGCGCTAGATCCTAAGTCTAGTGCGTCTGCCAGTTCCGCCACACCCGCATGTTCATATAAATGGTGAGCCATGAAGGACTCGAACCTTCGACCCTCTGATTAAAAGTCAGATGCTCTACCAACTGAGCTAATGGCTCTCTATAGTGGTGCCGGCGAAAGGACTTGAACCCTCAACCTACTGATTACAAGTCAGTTGCTCTACCAGTTGAGCTACACCGGCACTTCAAGAGAAAAATAAATGGTGGAGGATGACGGGATCGAACCGCCGACCCCCTGCTTGTAAGGCAGGTGCTCTCCCAGCTGAGCTAATCCTCCATTGCCTAGCGACGTCCTACTCTCACAGGGGGAGACCCCCAACTACCATCGGCGCTGAAGAGCTTAACTTCCGTGTTCGGTATGGGAACGGGTGTGACCTCTTCGCCATCATCACTAGACTGGCTTATTAAGTTTGAAAGACATGGTTTATTATATCAAACCCACCCGGTATTACAAGTGTTTTTTCAATAATTTTTGTTCTCTCAAAACTGGATAGAACTCCATTGATTTGTGTCGAGTTCCGTGACCTAGAAACACGCTCCCAAATCGGCCATACCCAATAAGACGAAGAACGTCTTCTTGTGCACGTCCGATTCACTCGGAGTTTCTTGCGCAGGTCACTTCACTTTTCGTTTTTGGTTAAGTCCTCGATCGATTAGTATTCGTCAGCTCCACACGTCGCCGTGCTTCCACCCCGAACCTATCTACC
>NZ_NOKQ01000209.1 GCF_002265435.1 Tetzosporium hominis | reverse complement strand
GAGCTGAGGGCTCTTCATGCCTTCTACCTGACGGTAGAGGAAGAGGAGCTCTTCGGGAGCCTTACCGACGATGTCTATCGGCAAAGGCGTCTTCTCAAGTACGGCATAGGCCATCTTCCCAAAACTTTTGAAGACCATCGTGAACTCAGGGAAGAAACGGTCGAGCCAGCGGATGATCCGATTCTGTAGCGCATTGATATCCTCTTGGATCTTCGAGCGAAGGGTGGCACCGTTTCGCAGTTCAGCCTCGATCCCTTCCAAGATCCGAGGATAGTTGAAGCGCCCGTCTCGCATCAGTCGCGCAATCACGACGGCAT
>NZ_NOKQ01000257.1 GCF_002265435.1 Tetzosporium hominis | reverse complement strand
CCTTTCCTGCTTGCTAAGCTCTTCTTTACTGGCATTTGCCTGAATATGCCTGACCATTTTTTTATTGGTTTTTTGCGCAACTTTATACGTCACATCAATGCTGCCTTTTTGAACATGCTTTTGAATCAGTTTCAGCGTATCGTGATCGGGTATATCCGAATACAGAAGAGTCTTTGTTTCAGAAAACAGCCGTTCCACTTGCGGTGGTAGATCGGCACCGTGTGCGATCTTTAATTCTTTTTCATATTTCGCCTTTAATGCGGCAGGCAGCATCGCTTGAAGCGCCGTTATTTTAAAAGACAGCGTTTTGTCGGCCAGCCAT
>NZ_NOKQ01000197.1 GCF_002265435.1 Tetzosporium hominis | reverse complement strand
CGGGTGACAGCAAAAATAGATAGAGCGACAGACCCGTTGCGCCTGCTACTAATTTTTTATTATCCTGTTTCTTTTTTTCCATTATGAAATATGGGATTAAGAAGGCAACGAATATGCCGAGAAGACCGAATGTAAAAGTATGAATAAGTGAAAAATCAGGAAACCACAAAACAACATTATTCAATAAACTGATGATTGTAATTAACGAACCCACTAGGATAAGCGGCAGAATCGTCATAACAGAATCCTGAATCGAAGATATCCAAGGGTTTTTCGTAATTTTATTTACTCGCGGAGTAAATGAATTTGTCATAAATGTCATGATTTTGTCCATCATATTATTCA
>NZ_NOKQ01000366.1 GCF_002265435.1 Tetzosporium hominis | reverse complement strand
GTATTCTGACTATTACTATAGGGCGGCAGGTCAGCGCGTAGCGCTGTTCGGTGGTTCCTGGAATAATGGCGCGAATGCTGGCCTGTTCCACTGGAACCTGACTAACTCGTCTACGTCTGCTTCTCTGATCTCCGGGGCTCGCCTTCTTAAGAAGGCTCTTTAAGGCGGGGACTGGGGGTGCCCAACCCCCAGAAAAGATTTTGAACTAGGTTTTATAACATACAAGATTCAAGGGCTTCGGGGTGCGTGTGGTCCGCTGTTCGGTGGTAACTGGAATAATGGCGCGAATGATGGCCTGTTCAACTGGAACCTGAATAACTCGTCTACGAATGCTTCTCTGAACAACG
>NZ_NOKQ01000250.1 GCF_002265435.1 Tetzosporium hominis | reverse complement strand
GGACTCGTCCTCTTCGTGTTTTTCGGCTTCTCATTCTCCGCCCGATAAAAGTCGTGAAACATCTTCATCATCGCCCGTTTCTCAATCCGAGACACATAGCTCCGCTAGATCCCGAGCTCCTTCGCGATTTCGCGCTGTGTTTTCTCTTTCTTCAAATCAAGGCCGAAGCGGCCGACGATGACTTCTTTTTCTCTGCCGTCCAGGATGTCGATGTATTTTTTCACTTTTTCAAGCTCCATGTTGAGCTGGATGGTGTCGATGACGTCTTCGTTTTCCGATTTGAGGACATCAATGAGGCTGATTTCAATGCCACTCACAGGTTATCCGTTTTTATCGCTTTAAACTGTTGAAA
>NZ_NOKQ01000321.1 GCF_002265435.1 Tetzosporium hominis | reverse complement strand
ATACAAGAGGACTTTTTTCTTTTCAAGATGTCTTTGCGTTCAAGACAGGAATGCTCCTCGCTGCACCTCGGTGAAGGTATGAAGATTTTCTGACGAGTGTTTTGAAAGTCACGACTTGGATTACGGGCGACTGCGGGGTCTCCGAGAACCTCTTTATACCCTGGGAAAAAGGCATCTCAGGTTCAAAAATCACATATGTTCTCGATTTCACTTTTCATGATGTCAAGTTGCACAGGTTCCACATTTCTTATAAGCGAAGAAGCGTGCCGTAGATCTTGGGGCTGTTTCCCGAAGGATCAGGTCGATGCCGGATATCACCCGTGTCGCTTCACCCGTGAAGCGATTGGGAAGATTCGG
>NZ_NOKQ01000190.1 GCF_002265435.1 Tetzosporium hominis | reverse complement strand
CGCGGCACCGCGCAAAAATCTTACCGCCGCCGATAATTCCACTAACCGCCCCTGACGATGCTCAGGGGTAAAAATGTTATCCACATCACAATTTCGTTTTGCAAATTGGGAATGTTTGCAATTATTTGCCACAGGTAACAAAAAACCAGTCCGCGAAGTTGATAGAATCGCATCATCTCGCACGGTCAAATGTGCTTTTTCAAACACTCATCCGCATCACGATGTGAGGAAATTAACATGAATCTTAAGCTGCAGCTGAAAATCCTCTCTTTTCTGCAGTTCTGTCTGTGGGGAAGTTGGCTGACGACCCTCGGCTCCTATATGTTTGTTACCCTGAAGTTTGACGGTGCTTCTATCGGCGCAGTTTATA
>NZ_NOKQ01000361.1 GCF_002265435.1 Tetzosporium hominis | reverse complement strand
ATGTCAGGGGATATACCGTATCCCAATTCTGCGCTTATCATATATTTAACAATTAACATGGTGTTTGCATTTGTTTCTTTGTTTGTACCAACATTAATCATTAAGCTATATGAAGTCAACGTATATGACGAATCAAATGGGCTGATCACCGACTTTTTTCGATATGTAGCCATTCTGGTTTCCTCTTTAAATTACGAAGTCCAAATCGTTTTAGCCCGCCTCCCTTTTGTATTACAGCGTCTACTGGGCGTCATTTTCATCGCTGTTTTGCTGTGGTAGCTTACTATGATCGGATTAATTTTTGAAAACAATTGATACTGTAGGGTGTTTCTTAGGGTTGCACTGATTGCAGCCTCTTTTTCATGTCTTTTTGAAATCAGTCATGATTCGCGTATAA
>NZ_NOKQ01000159.1 GCF_002265435.1 Tetzosporium hominis | reverse complement strand
ACGACGCTTCTGACTGACATCGTGCTGGTATTGACCAACACCGATTGACTTGGGATCGATTTTTACCAATTCAGCAAGGGGATCTTGCAAACGACGGGCGATAGAGATAGCCGATCGTTTTTCAACGGTTAATTCTGGAAATTCCTTACGGGCAAGTTCGCTGGCAGAATAGACAGAAGCGCCACTTTCATTGACAATGACATAGCTCACTTCTGGAAAATCTTTCAGAACTTCCGCCACAAAGGTTTCACTTTCACGACTGGCCGTTCCATTTCCAATGGCAATAATTTCCACGCCGTATTGACCGATCAGGTCGGCTAAGTCTCGCTTAGCTTCTTCAATCTGACGAGCAGAGGCTGGTTTAACAGGATAGATGACCTGTGTTGT
>NZ_NOKQ01000162.1 GCF_002265435.1 Tetzosporium hominis | reverse complement strand
TTGAAGTTGTCGAAGAAGCTGTTATTATCTAATAAAGTTCGGAAACTTTTTTCCGAAGGGAGGTAACAAATAATGATTCAACAAGAGACTCGTTTAAAAGTAGCTGATAACTCTGGTGCCCGTGAAGTGTTAACAATCAAGGTGCTTGGTGGTTCTGGACGCAAAACAGCTAACATTGGTGATGTCATTGTTTGCACGGTTAAACAAGCAACACCAGGAGGCGTTGTCAAAAAAGGTGATGTCGTGAGAGCTGTAGTCGTACGTTCTAAGAGCGGTGCACGCAGAAATGACGGATCTTACATCAAATTCGATGAGAATGCATGTGTTATCATCCGTGACGACAAAAGCCCGCGCGGAACTCGTATCTTCGGACCTGTAGCACGTGAACTTCGTGATAACAACTTCATGAAAATTG
>NZ_NOKQ01000217.1 GCF_002265435.1 Tetzosporium hominis | reverse complement strand
TCACTTGCATGTATTAGGCACGCCGCCAGCGTTCGTCCTGAGCCAGGATCAAACTCTCCATAAAAGAGAACTTAATATAAGCTCATTTTGTTGCTGGCATCATTTAGTTGAGTGTCAGACACTCAACTATCGATATCCAAAAAAATATCTTTCTCTACTAACGAGGGTTAGTATCGAAAGTTAATTTGACGTCTTGCATGTTCAGTTTTCAATGTTCAATGCTCACAAATAAATTGGAGCGGGTGAAGGGAATCGAACCCTCATCACCAGCTTGGAAGGCTGGGGTTTTACCACTAAACTACACCCGCGTAGTATAAGAATATAAAGTTATTTGGCGCGCCCGGCAGGAGTCGAACCCACAACCTTCTGATCCGTAGTCAGACGCTCTATCCAATTGAGCTACGGGCGCTTGTATTTGAATGGTGCGGCCGAGAAGAGTCGAACTTCCACGGGATTTCTCCCACTAGGCCCTCAACCTAGCGCGTCTGCCATTCCGCCACGACCGCGTAGACAATCATGATGCTTGGTGCGACATTTACTATTCTATAAAAGTACTAGTGTACTTGTCAAGGGTAAATGGTGAGCCATGAAGGACTCGAACCTTCGACCCTCTGATTAAAAGTCAGATGCTCTACCAACTGAGCTAATGGCTCTCTGTAAAAAATGGCTGGGGTACTAGGATTCGAACCTAGGCATGACGGAATCAAAATCCGTTGCCTTACCGCTTGGCTATACCCCAGTATTAAAATGGCGGTCCCGACGGGAATCGAACCCGCGATCTCCTGCGTGACAGGCAGGCATGTTAACCGCTACACCACGGGACCACATTATGTATAAAAGTTAAAAGAAAAATGACCCCTACGGGATTCGAACCCGTGTTACCGCCGTGAAAGGGCGGTGTCTTAACCGCTTGACCAAGGGGCCATGTAATGGCTCCGAAGGCAGGACTCGAACCTGCGACCTGCCGGTTAACAGCCGGATGCTCTACCAACTGAGCTACTTCGGAACGTCTTTATTAGTGCTGCGTCATCAGCTGACTTTTATTATTATAGATACAGCTTATAAAAAGGTCAACAGTTTTTCGTTATATTTTTATAGTTTTTTTATTCCGATGTATCCCAGTCTCCCTGAACACTTGCCACACCTGTATTTCTCGGTATTCATGCGAATTTTCCGACTATAATTTTGAGAGCATTTAAGGCATCTGTAGATGTGTAGTATGGACGCTTGTCTCTTATTTATACGTGGAAGCGCCTGACAAAATCTAGGCGCCCCCACTTTGTTCAATAGAATTTTAAAATCCGCATCACGATGCTGATAGCCTCTTCCTTCTAAATGAAGATGATAATGACACAGCTCGTGTTTAATAATTCCTACAATTTCATCCTCACCCACCTCTAAGTAAAGTGGATTTATTTCAATGTCGTGAGTGCTGAGCAAATAACGGCCTCCAGTTGTTCGCAAACGAGCATTGAAACGGGCGCTGTGTAAAAACGGTTTATGAAAAAAAGTAATCGAAAGATGTTCAGTTAATTGTTGCAGTTGCTGTTCGTTCATCTACCTTCTCCTTCTCCATCAGACCCCGGGTTGAATCATAGTTAAGGAAACTCGTCCTTTTTCTACAGACACATCGTCGATCCATACCGTGACGATATCGCCTAATGCCACCACTTCAAGAGGATGACGAACGAATCCTTTTTTAAGCTTCGAGATATGCACTAGTCCGTCTTGCTTCACTCCAATATCGACGAATGCTCCAAAATCTACTACGTTTCGGACAGTCCCTTGAAGTTCCATTCCTTTTTGCAGGTCCTCCATTTTGAGGACATCCGTCTTCAGCAATGGCTGAGGGAACGCATCACGGGGATCACGCATTGGACGCTTCAGAGCATCTACGATATCTTTGAACGTTTCTTTCCCGATACCAATAGAAGGATCGTAAGTGACGTTCTGCAATGCCTCTTGTGCTTCTTTAGTGCCAATTTGTTTGAGTGTCAGTCCAGCTCGAGTGATGATTTCTTCAGCTGCAGTATAGCTCTCAGGGTGAATCGCTGTTTTATCTAGTGGGTTCTTCGCTTCTGGGACACGCAAGAATCCAATCGCTTGTTCATAAGTTTTTGCACCAAGTCGAGGAACTTTCTTCAACTGAGCACGAGAGGTGAACGTCCCTTTCTCGTCACGAAGCGCTACAACATTTTCTGCGACAGCCCGAGAAAGTCCTGCTACATATTGTAGTAGCGAGGCGGATGCTGTATTGACGTCCACACCGACCTGGTTCACTGCTGTCTCTACGACAAAGTGAAGGGAATCGGAAAGTTTCTTTTGAGAAACGTCGTGTTGGTACTGACCTACTCCAACCGCTTTCGGTTCAATCTTCACAAGCTCTGACAGCGGATCTTGCAATCGACGTGCGATAGAGACTGCGCTGCGTTGCTCTACTTGCAAGTCCGGGAACTCTTGGCGTGCAGTATCGGATGCGGAGTAAACAGATGCACCTGCTTCATTGACGATGACATATGCTGCTTCACTCGATGTCTTTTGGAGACAAGATGCAATGAACTGCTCCGTCTCACGAGAAGCCGTTCCATTTCCTATTGCGATGAGAGATATAGGATACGTTGTTAAAAGGCTTGCTATCTTCTGCTCAGCCTCTTGTAGCTTCCGAACAGGTGGATGAGGATAGATGGCATCGATCTTCAGAACTTTCCCTGAAGCGTCAATGACAGCTAGCTTGCATCCTGTACGGAATGCCGGGTCCACTCCTAAAATCATTTTGCCCTTGATAGGCGGTTGTAATAACAGACTCTTCAAGTTCTCAGCAAAGATATGAATAGCTTGTTCTTCTGCAACTTCTGTAAGTTCATTGCGAATCTCTCGTTCAAGCGCTGGATGAAGAAGGCGTTTCCATGCATCTGCGATTACGGAAGCCATATAGCTTTCCAGAGGATGACCAGATTTCGGAGCCCAGGACTTAGCAATCAGGCGGCTCACTTGCTCGTTGTCCACATCAATAGAGACTCGAAGCACTTCTTCTTTCTCTCCTCGGTTAATGGCAAGTGTCCGGTGAGGGACGATTTTAGATACGGCTTCTTGATAGTCGTAGTACATTTCAAACACCGACTTTTCATCGTCCGCCTGCTTTTTGATTTTAGTCTCGATTCGACCGTGTTTCTTATAATGCTCTCGAAGAGCGGAACGCACTTCTGCGTCATCTGAAATCAATTCCGCCAAAATATCGGAAGCACCTGCTAAAGCATCTTGTATTGAAAGTTCAGATGTCTCGTAGTCTTTCGCCAAGGATTCTGCTGTCGCGTTCGGCCATTTTAAAATATCCTGAGCTAATGGCTCGAGGCCTTTCTCTTTAGCGATCGTTGCGCGCGTTCTCTTCTTTTGTTTATAAGGGCGGTAAATATCTTCTATACGTTGAAGTACCGTTGCTTTTTCAATTTGGGAGCGTAAGTCATCTGTCAGTTTGCCTTGCTCTTCAATCGATCGAAGCACTTCCTGCTTCCGATCAGCTAGTTGATTCATATAAGCATAGCGATCTTCAATCGCTTTAATTTGAACTTCGTCTAATGAGCCCGTCTGTTCTTTTCTATAGCGAGCAATAAAAGGTACGGTCTTCGCATCTTCTAACAATGCAATGACTTGTTGGACTTGCGAGCTTTTGATTTTCAGTTCTTTTGAAATTTGTTCATACAGGTTCATAGGATCACGTCCTTTTTTTGAGATACTCCACTAGAATACCATACTCAATTCCAAACAAAAAAACCTCTTGCCACAAGGCAAAAGGTTAGAGTTCATTTAATTTAATGCGTCCTGCAATGAAAGTGGCGTCGTCACCGAACTCCATCCCTTTCATGACCCGTTCATATAGATGATCTGCCGAGCGCGCCTGACGGATGAGTTCTTTTGGATTTTTAATCATGACTCCATCTGAATGAAGAACGAATGTATCCCCGGCATAGACCGGATACGTCTGAGTGCGAAGTTTTTGTTTTCTCCCTGAAAGGTATCCCATAACAGGCAGCGGATAAATCATTTTATCAAATTTCTTTTGATACATATAAAATTTGACATTCCCTACACAACTATACGATATAGTGCGCTGTCGGTAATCAACTTTTACTAACGCTACTGCAGCACCGCGTTTGTATACCATCTCATCATTACAACGTTCAAGTAGTTGATCAATCGTCTCGTCAGCATATTCTGCAAGGATTTGTGGGATCACATCCGCCGATTCTTTAGCTCCAGGGCCATTTCCTAGTCCATCTGCAATGGCGCAAAGAAAGAAGTCGGGATGTTCCGCTATATAATAAGTGTCTCCTGAGAGACGATTCCCATCTTTCGCTTCATTATATACACGGACATGGACCCAAGGTGATTCAATTACAGTCACTCGTCCATTCCACCTGCTGAGAGAATGGCATCTTGCAGCTTTTTAATCGCTTTGCGCTGGATACGGGAAACATGCATTTGCGAAATACCCAGGCGCTCACCAGCATCTTTCTGGCTAAGCTGCTCGATATATGTAAGTTGAATCACTTCTTTTTCACGATCAGAAAGATACTTCAATGCATTGGCAACCAACATACGTTGATCGGTTTTTTCAAATTCGCTATCTTCTTGACCGATGACATCGAATAACGTGATCGTACTACCTTCTGAATCTGCTTCAAGCGAATGGTCCATAGATAGCGCTTGATAGCTCTTACCCATCTCCATAGCTTCCAGCACATCTTCTACATCAACTTCCAGATAAGCGGCGATTTCTGCCACTTGTGGGGAACGTTGAAGCTGTGTCGTCAGTTCTTCAGCAGCCGTACGAATGCGAGGTCCTAGTTCTTTAATACGACGAGGTACATGGACAGCCCATGTTTTGTCTCGTAAAAACCGTTTAATCTCACCAATAATGGTAGGCACCGCAAAAGCCTCAAAGCTGCGACCGAAACTGTCATCATACCGTTTCATAGCACCTAAGAGCCCAAGCATGCCTACCTGTGCAATATCTTCGTGATGGGACTTCCCATTTGAATATTTTCGAGCAATGGATTCGACTAGGCGTTTGTAGTGTAAAACTAAGTTAGTTTGTGCTTCTTCAGACTGGTTCGCTTGATATTCATGCAACCATTCTATTACTTGTTCTTTAGACGCTTGGTTAAGATGAGACGTTTTCGACATTTCCGTTCACCTGCTCTGATCCGACGTTTTTCGTCATAAAGATCGTAACACCTTCTTGATGATGAACTTTCACTTCATCCATGAGCGTTTCAATCAGGTAGAGTCCAAGGCCTCCTTCACGCATAAAAGATACTTCCTCCGTGTCTGAGTAGGGTCCTAGTTTAGCGCGAGTTTCTTGGAAGTCGAAGCTTTTGCCGTGATCTGCAACCATTATCTCCATTTTTTCATCATAGAGGGCACAGCCGATGACAACTTCTCCTTCTTCGTCTTCTGCATAAGCATGTTGAACAGCATTTGTAATCGCTTCTGATGCTGCAATCTTAACATCTTCAATGTCGTCATATGAAAATCCGAGACGATTGGCAAGACCCGAAATTGTTAGACGAGCCACACTGACGAATTGAGTTTTAGCTGGAACACGTATTTCTACATAATCAAATGGCTTCATCTTCACTTCACCTCTCCTGTTGATGATTCTATGTCCATGATCTCTCCAAGACCCGTGATGTCAAAAAGGCGCTTTAACCGTGAAGAGAGTCCCGTTAGTTTCAATTTAGCATTTTCAGATTTTACAGTTTTAAAGAATCCTACGAAGACACCTAGTCCCGTGGAATCCATATAGGATACTTCAGAAAGATCCAATACGATTTCTTTGGAATCTTCCAAAGTGATTTCTGCTAATTTTTCGCGTAGCATCGGCGCAGTAAACGCGTCAATCTCACCTTCAATAAATCCTATTACTTTATTATCTTCATTTTGTAAGTCTACTGAAATGTTCATGTCATTTTTCCCCTTGTCTACTATATATATTTAACGGTCTATACCCTTGTGTTTCGGTAGTGTAAACATTTATACCGCTCTTTTTATAATCACAAGTGTGAAATCGTCACGAAGTTCAAAATCCTGTAACAATATCAATTCCTTATATACGTACTCTACCATCTCTTGCGCAGACTCCGTTTTCACGTCTTCGATGATCTGCATCACTTTTTCCATTTCAATGAACCCATCTTGGGAACGGCATTCTGTCACACCATCTGTCATCAACACTACAAAATCATCTTTTTCAAGCTGAACTGCTTGTGATTGATACGTGGTTTGTGGGAGAACACCAAGGAGTAACCCTTTTACGAAAAGCTCATGGAAAGCCCCTTCCCGCACGGAATAGTGGAGGGCTGGTTCGTGACCAGCGGATGCATAAGTAAAGGTGTGTGTTGTAACATCGTAACTTCCATAAATCATGGAAACGAACATAGAATCCGTAACACTGCGTTCTACAATACGATTAATGACATCTAATACGATTGCTGGATCCACATGAGCCCCGTCTACACTATCCATTCCATTTTTAATCATGGACATGCAAAGAGCAGCGGGTATCCCTTTACCGATGACATCCGCTACTCCAATACCAACAGAGTGAGAATCTGAAAGGAAATGGACGTAGTCACCGTTCATCTCTTTGGCGGGAACTGACAGCATGCCGATGTCCAGTCCATCTAGTTCAGGAACTGTCGTTTTTAATAACGTTCGTTGAACATTGGCAGCAAGGTCCATTTCAATTCGGAAATTCTCTTGTTTTTGGATTAAGTTTTGATGTTCGTGAAGCGCAAGACCATAGCGAACCATTACTTCTATTAACAAATCAAAGGAATGATCTATCGTTTCCGGTATATCCGATACAACCTCTTCTAAAGCGGCTCTATGTATTCCGATCATCTCTTCCGGTGAGATATTCTTTTGAATCAGCTGTTTACTGAAGGTCTGTCCCTCATAGAGGTTGAGCTCATTTTGCTGTTCTAAATAGTTTCGCAAAATCGCTTTATACTGCCTTTCTACTTCTTGAGGCATTCGATTTCACTCCTTACCGCAGCCATTTTGTGGCTGTAATCGTCGTCCCTACTCCTACCTCAGTATCCACTTTAAAATCATCCATCAATCGCTTGACCCCTGGCATTCCAGCACCTAATCCTCCGGAAGTGGTATACCCATCTTCCATCACTTTTCTCAAATCAGGGATTCCTGGTCCTTGGTCGGCTGCAATGATGACAATTCCTTTCATTGCCCCATCAGCTATCCGTTCAATTGTAATTTTGCCTTTACCGGCATATAAGTATATATTACGGGCAAGTTCACTTATCGCAGTTGTGATCCTAGCCTGGTCCACTGTTCCGAAACCTACTTCCTTTGCCTCGTTACGTCCAAGCTGTCTCGCTGCAACGATATCCCATTCCGTAATGATATCTACAGAAGACTCTATGCTCATAATGGATTAGTCCTCCAATTCTCGTTCAAGTTTTTCCAATCCATTTTCTAAATCGAGCGCTGTAGAAACATCTTCTAAACGAATACCAAGTTCGATCAGAGTGATGGCAACGGCGGGTTGGATACCCGTTATAACTACTTTTGCGCCCATTAAACCAGACATGCTGATTACGTCTCCTAATACTTTGGCGATGAATGAGTCGATAAAGTCAATCGATGTTAAATCGATGACAACGCCTTGCGCTGCTGTTGTGTGTAATTTATCTAAAAGATCTTCTTGAAATGATAATGCCATTTGGTCATCTAGTTCCCATTGAATGGAAACAATTAAAGTATCGCGTAGTTTTAATATCGGAATTCGAGTTCTCATTGTTCTTCCACCTCAACAATTTGTCGATTTGTAATTGCTAGCGCTTGTTCCATTCCACGCTGAAGGGTGCTCGTCGTCGTAAAGTCATTCAAATTGATTCCAAGCGCCACAATCGTCTGAGCGATTTCAGGACGAATGCCCACGAGCATACATTTCGCTCCTACCAATCGGACAGCATCAGCTGCCTGAATGATGTGGTGAGCTACCATGGTATCTACAACCGGTACGCCAGTAATATCAAGAAGAACTACTTCAGAGCGATGCTTAACAACACCCTGCAGCAAGTTTTCCATAATCAATTTAGCGCGCTCTGTATCTATTGTGCCGACTAGAGGCATGACTGAAATTTTATCGAATACAGGAATCAAAGAAGCGGATAACTCTTGTAGCGCCATTTTTTGAAGCTGCACGGTGCGCTCCCAAGTCTTCGAATACGCTTCAACGATGCTATGATTTAATGGGGTTAACCAGTTATTGATCAGGCGAATGTAATTGGCTGAATTGTTGTCATTTAAAAAGCCTGTTTGTCCCATATGGTGATAGATAGCTTCTGTAAAATTGGTGAGTGCTTTCATAACGAAAGAGATCGACCAGCCATGGCGAGCCATTTTCACCGAGAATTCTTCTACTTTACGGGCAAACTCTTGATCGTTTTCCGTTAGGCTAAAAATCATTAATTCTCCTAACTCGTGTGCTGTAGAATCAATCATGCCATCGGACATGATTTGAAAGAACTTTCCGTCCTCTTCCTCTTCCATAAATTGCTTCCAGGACTCGAGGATGGGATTTAAATTCTCCCGTATGTAACTTGCTAAGGTAACGTTCATCTTACGGAGACACTCCTTTGGTTTTTCTGTAGTAGTTTTATTGTATATGAAATGAATCATTTTGGCATCTTCAATTAGTTTCGCACACTCGATAGAAAAAAGCACAGTAAAAATACTGTGCTCCATTCATATGTATGTAATTAAAATTTGATGAGGCCTAAACTGATGGCAACTGCATGGTCTACATTTTCCATCAACTCATCATCTAGATGCGTAATCTTGTCGGTCAGCCGGGATTTGTCAATCGTGCGCAATTGTTCAAGTAATACAACAGAGTCGCGCTCTAAATGGTATCGTTCTGCATTAATCTCGATGTGTGTTGGTAATTTCGCTTTTTGAATCTGTGCTGTAATTGCAGCTACAATTACAGTTGGACTAAATCGATTTCCAATGTCGTTTTGCAGAACCAACACGGGTCGTGTTCCACCTTGCTCAGAACCGACCACTGGTGATAGATCTGCGTAAAAGACATCGCCACGTTTAACGATCAAATTGTCAGCCTCCACTTACGAGTCGCTCAGTGGTATCATGCGCCTCATACTCTGCATGAAGACATTCACTGCAAATAGACAAATTAATATGAGACATTTCCAGGTATCCCTGAATCATGGCTTCTCGTATAATTGATGATTGTCCTTGCAGTTTCGTAACGTGTTGTTTAATAACACGCTTTCCGTATACGGGACGGACTTCCTCCATATAATCTGCTAACAGATAAACTGTTTCTATCTTATCTGACTTTCCCCCCACAGCAAACACCTCCGACAAAACTTTCCTTATTACGACAATTTCTTTAATCTTACCATCGATAACCTTTCATAGAAAGGCTATTTCGACAATCTAATTGAAATATACGTAGGAAGTACTAGTTTTATTTGTCAGATAGTGGGTAAATTCGCGGCACGCGATAAGAAAGTTGACAGCAAATTTCATAGGAAATGGTCTGTAAGTGCTCCGCCCATTCTTCAGCAGGAATGGTATGTACTCCATTTGAACCTAGTAATACCACTTTTGTCCCGACTTTAAACGCTTTTGATAATTTTATCATCGTTTGATCCATACAGATTTTACCGACAATCGGAGCTTTTTCATCTTCAATTAGTACATTCAAAGGTTTTAGTCCACGTAGGAACCCATCCGCATAACCTATTGGTAATGTACCAATCCACTCTGGCTCTTCACATGTATAAGTCGCTCCGTAGCCAATTGTTCCTCCAGCTGGTAGTTGTTTTACATGGACCAGTTCAGTCACAAGGCGCATAGCTGGTCGATACGGAAAGTCTGTCGCTTCCTGCATCCATGAAGATGGAGCTAGGCCATACATAGAAATCCCAAACCGAACTGCTGTAAACGCAGCGTCCGGATGCTGGATTGCTGCTGCACTATTGGCCGCATGGATGAAGCGGGGCTTTTGTGGAAACAGGCTCAGCCATTTCTTAAAACGTTTCAATTGTTCTTCAAAATGTGGATTGCGCTCTTCATCTGCCTTTGCAAAATGGGTGTAGATACCTGCAAAGTCCCAATTTGGATTCTCACTCAATAACTCAACCGCCTCAAGAACTTCTTTATCGTTAGCAAGGCCAATTCTGCCCATACCCGTGTCCAGTTTGACATGAAGGCTTGGCTTTTCCTCTGAAGACAGTTGTTGTAGCCATTCTAAAGAGTGTGCAGTTAGATGAATTCCTTGTTCTACCGCATAAGGAACAAAGTGATGCGGAGAGTGGCCGAGCACTAAAATATCGGACTTACTCCCCGCTTCTCTAAGTTCTACTGCTTCATCTGGAGTAGCTACTGCAAAGAAATGTAACCCGTGTTTCTCCAAATACTTCACAACTTCAATAGCACCATGACCGTAGGCATTTGCTTTTACGACAGGGATGATCGTGGTTCCCTCACAGAGCTTCTTTTGTAACGATTGTATATTAGAGCGAATGGCTTCTAGGTCGATTTCTAGATAGGTAGGTCGAAAAGTAGTAGGTCTGGTCATGATGATTCCTTCTTTGTCTATTATTTTTGCGAGGCGGCACTCATAGAGGCTGCCACTTCAATCGTCTCTTGTTGGGTCAGCTGAGTAGAAGCTATAAAATAAGCCACACCTCTATCTGATAGGTAGCTGTTGTCTCCGCCGATTGAACAATCATCTCTGCTTGCACTTCATACCCTTCCGGCTGCGCCCATTTGGACTCCAATTGCTTTTTGACTTTTTCTTCACTGGCGGCTCCGCATCCTACAAGCAAACTTACTGCAAACAGTATGATTATGACTTGCCATTTTTTCAGCGCGTCCATCCTTTCCTATACCATGCTATAACACTATATGCGCGAACCCTATGACAACAGAACAACTTGAGCGGCGGCGTAATCTTTCGTATGCGTGATGGATATAAAACCTGATACCGGTACTTGTTGAAACAGTAGGGACGGGGCACCCAGCTCATTTTTAACTACTTCAATATCTTGAAAACTACAGTTTCCCCCTATTCCTGTCCCTTTTGCCTTGGCGAAGGCTTCTTTCGCCGCAAAGCGCGCTGCGAGATACTCAATTTGCCTACTTGGAATCGCTTGTTCATAATAGATTTGCTCGCTAGGCGTCAAAATTCGTTTGTAAAATCGAGGGGATCTTCGTACGAGTCGATCAATTCGATCAAGCTCGATGATATCTAGTCCAATACCAGTAATCATTCCGCTTCTATTGCTCCCTTCTTCCATGTATACTAAACCGTAATGAGGTGAAGTCATCATGTTTATTCGAAATGAAAGTTTCCGGGAATACCGGAGCTATTATCCTGTTGTATTTACATTGCTTGTTGTCACTATTGCTATTCATATTATAGCAAATGCCCCGATTATCGGAGAGCAGATTTACTATTTGGGTATCGGTCAAAACGGACTTGTGGCCGAGGGAGAGTATTGGCGTCTGATCACCCCAATATTCTTACATGGGGGCTTTATGCATCTTCTTTTCAACATGTTTTCGCTATTTTTATTTGGCCCCGAGCTTGAGCGCTTGGCTGGAAGAGCCCGTTTTCTCACTATCTATTTTTTATCAGGTCTAACTGGAACAGTTGCTTCGTTTTTATTTGAAGATTCAACGTACACTCACCTTGGTGCCAGTGGTGCCATTTACGGGATCTTCGGAGCGTTTGCTGCACTCGTGTATTACACAAGAAATGTGTTACCACAACTGAAGCAAATCATCCTTCCCATCATCGGAATTGGTATCATCATGACGTTCGTTACACCGAATATTAATATCACGGCACATATTGGAGGTCTCGTGATGGGGTTCCTACTGGGCTTTTACTACTTCCATCCGAACCGCTTGTCTAAATGGAAAAAAACAAAACCGCGTACCGCACTGCGTTCTTAAGCAGGCGGTAGCGGTTTTTTAATTGGAATGCGGTTGGTACCAATCCATAGCACTGCGAGCCACATCTACCTCTAGTGCTTTGATGGAGTGGCGACTCCCAAGAGCTCCTGATTTGATGGTGGCATGAATAGAAGCCACAGTGGATCGCTGTTCAAAGTAGCTTTGACTTTGCATCTGCGCTTGAATACGTCTCTTCTCGAGCCAAACTGTCTTTCTTGAAAAGAAGCGGTATTGCATAACTAAGTAGTTGTTGTGAACAGCAAGACCCGCTGTACGGTGACTCCATAAGTCAAACGCGATACTTAAAGGTGCCAATAAAAAGAACAACAACCCATACGGGTAAAAGAAGTAGCTGACCGCTGCTCCAATGATCCCTATCAACAGCAAATTGATTCGGTAGTAAAACTTCCGAGCACGCTTTGGAGGTCGCACGAAATCCGCTTCAAGAGGCAACTCGGGAAACAATTCCGTCAGCAGGTGCAACGCCTGATCCCTTTTGATGAGTGGAACAAGCTTAACCGTCTCGCTCTTCTCGAGAACGCTTCCTCCTGCACTATCGAGCACAATGGTGACGTACCCAAACAGTTGTCTGAACGGATTCTCAACCACCTGAACTCCTTGAATGCGGTGTAACGGGATTGTCGTTCGTTTCTTTTCTAATAATCCTCGTTTTAAGAGAATATCTTTCCCATCCCTAGAGACAGTAAATCCATAGTTTTGAAGATAGGTGAACCCGATACTGAGTAAGAAAGTGACCAGTAATACCACGAATGCGAAAACAGCTACTAGTGCAGCTCCAAAACGAAGTAAGGACAGCACTTCATCGTAGATTTGTTCATATGGAATAAACTCCGAAAATTGCGAGAGCACAACAGCTGCTCCTGAAAAAATGACACCAATTCCTCCAGAAGTGACAGCTAAAACAATTAAATCTTTTGAAGACATGCGGTGTAGCACAGGCTCTTCTTGGGTAAGTTGTTCAGCTAGTTGCTCAGTGGGGCCTTCTTCTATTTCAACTGACTTCAATCCAGCTTTAGCTGCTAGCATCTCTTGTTTGATTTGCTCAGCCGCTTCTAATCGAATGGCCGTAAGCTCCGCTTCGGCCTCTTTTCCGACACCCCCGCCTGCTGTTTCCACTTTCACTTTCACTAAACCGAACGGCCTGTGAAAAATACTTTCTGTATAATCTAGGCTTTGAATCCGGTCAAACGGGATATAGCGCTTTTTCTTCACGAATAGTCCGTACTCGATACGCAATTCGCCGTCTTCAAACCAGTAGACAAACTTCCACCATTTGATGATTCCCGAAATCAAGTAAAGGATCAGCGCACTTGCGGTAAGAATATATGGTATAAGTCGGAACCAGCCGGATTCTGAGTCGCCAGAACTTCCAAGAAAGAGAAAAATGACAATAGGAAAAATAAGTTCTTTAAGTCCTTTTACAAATGTAATAACAGCTGCAACTGGATGGAGTTTATAACGATCCTCAGACATCTTCTTCCGCCACCCTTGCTAGGACTGAAATCCGCTGACGCATCGCTTCAGCTTCTTGTTCGTCCAAAAACGGTATTGTATGTTGCGTTGCTGCTGTTGAAATATGTATGGATGCCAATTGATAGTTCCTAAGAATTGGCCCTTGTTCAGTATCTACATGTTGGACACGCACCATGGGGACCAATGTCCGTTTTCTAATAAGAATTCCATGCTGTAGCTCGATTTCGTGTTCTCGGACTTCATACCGCCAGCGGTTCCAGCGAAGATTCGGCACTACCCAAATCGACAGTAAGCCGACAGCAATAACGATCGCTGCAATTGCAAGATAGAGCCACCCGAGTTCGAAAAAGAGCAAATTGAGTACAATCAGACCTGTAGCGATCAGTACAACGAACGCAGTCTGCATCAGTCCATAGATACGCCACACGGTCAGTCCTTTGCGTGACAATTGATTTGCTGTTTGCATAGTTTAGCCTCCTTATTTAGTTATACGAACCAAAATACTCTAAGTTTCAAAAATAAGAAAAGTGAAGCAGGCACGTCCAGAAATGCCTCGTGAATCAGGCGTGCTCAGTGAGGCGCTTTTGCCTCATTGAGTGTGACTGATTTTCGAGTGTATTTCTTGCCTGCGCAACTAGACAAAAAAGAAAAGTGAAGCAGGCATACAAAAAAAGCTTCTTTCCCGCTGAGGGAAAGAAGCTAACAAGTAAAGTATTAGTCGTTGCGACGAGCTGGACGTGCAGCACGACGGCTTGAACCATCACGTGGACCTGATGATGAGCGACGAGCGCCACCACGGTCTCCACCGCGACCACCAGAACCGCTTGGACGACCACCACGGCCTCCGCCTGAACGGTTTCCACCACGGTAACCTCCGCGGCCTCCACCAGAACGTTCTCCACGCATTGGAAGTGGACGCTCTTCAGAAATAGTTACAGGTTGATCACTCGGCTCTTTTGTCATTGATTTAATAGCTGCTGCTACTACATCAACTGCATCTAAGTTCTCAAGAAGTTCAGATGCTAGGGCACGGTAATCGCCAAGGTCATTCTTTTCAACTAGTTCAGTCAATGTTTCCATTGCTACACGTTGTTGACCAAGTAATGCCTCGTCCTCACTTGGTGGACGTAAAGGTGTCATACGCTTCTTCGTCGTCTCTTCAACAATACGAAGGTAACCCATCTCACGTGGCGTTACGAATGTAACTGCCATACCGCTCTTACCAGCACGGCCTGTACGACCGATACGGTGAACATAGCTTTCTGGATCTTGTGGAATATCAAAGTTGTAAACGTGTGTTACACCAGAGATATCTAATCCACGAGCAGCAACATCTGTTGCAACTAAGATGTCAATTTTGTTTTCTTTAAATTGACGAAGAACAGACATACGTTTTGCTTGGCTAAGGTCTCCGTGGATTCCTTCTGCCAGGTAACCACGAATGCTTAATGCGTGAGACAATTCGTCAACACGGCGCTTCGTACGACCGAATACAATCGCAAGCTCCGGTTGGTGTACGTTGATGATACGTGATAACACATCAAACTTCTCGCGTTCTTGCGCTTTTACGAAGAACTGCTCAATGTTTTCTACTGTCATTTCTTTAGACTTGATTTTCACTTCTACAGGATCTTTCATGAACGTGTTCGCAATTTTGCGGATCGGTCCAGGCATAGTCGCTGAGAATAAAAGTGTTTGACGAGTGTCTGGAACGTTAGAAAGAATTGTGTTGATGTCTTCGATGAAGCCCATGTTCAACATTTCATCTGCTTCGTCCAGTACAAGCGTGTTTACGTTTTCTAGCTTCAACGTTTTACGGTTGATATGATCTAGAATACGACCTGGTGTACCAACGATGATTTGTGGCTTGTTTTTAAGTGCACGGATTTGACGTGAAATATCTTGTCCACCGTATACAGATAAAAGTTTTACACGTTTGTCATAGCCAAGTTTGTAAAGCTCTTCAGATACCTGAATAGCAAGCTCACGAGTTGGTGCGATGATAAGTCCTTGGATGTTAGGGTTTTTAGGATCAATCTTTTCAATTAATGGAATACCAAACGCTGCTGTTTTACCAGTACCAGTTTGTGCTTGGCCTAATACGTCGCGGCCTTCCATTGCATGTGTGATTGTACCTTCTTGGATTGGGGTTGCTTCTTCAAAACCCATACGTTTAATAGATTTTAATGTAGAAGCACTGATGTTTAATTCTGAAAAATTTGTCAAAATGCATATCTCCTTTATTTCTGTTTTGACAAATGGTTACATTTTCAGATGACTGGCGGCAAATTTCGAGCCAATTATAGAGGAACGTCTCCGTTACGAAAATCTCTGCGGTTTTTCACGAGAGGTAATTAATAATAGGAAAGCCCGGTGATTGCCGAGCGGCTGTTAAGAGCGTATATACGTCTAAAATGATACAGCCGTTAAGTTCAAAAAAAAAGCGCTCTTCACAAAATGATAGAAGAGTCTTTACACAAAATGTATCCATTGCTCAAAACAGTGTATCATGCGAAGCGTGAAATTGCAACGCATGTGCACTTAGTGTTTCCTTGATTCATCATTCTATTCACAAACTGTTCAAGTTGTATGCGTTTCCATCTCAGTAGGCATCTCGATTGGCTTTTCCAAGAAAGCGAGTGCTTTTGGAAACCATTCGTCACAGTCATCGCTGTAGCAAATATGATGCTTGCCACAATCCGAATAAATCAGTTCTTTCTCTTCCGAACCTAATTGTTCATACAAATACTCCGCAGCTTGAAATGGCACGATGCCATCTTTTTTTCCTTGAACGAGACAAACTGGGATCGTGATCTTACTATAGTAAGGTTCAACGAGTTTGAGCACACGTGTAAATTGAAAAGCAGAGCGGATTGGTGTCTTTCCAGCTTTTTGACGATAACGCATGTAAACCGGATTTTGATCCGCTTGCTTTTTCAATAAGTCTACTGCAATTTCTTTAATATCCTGAAGCATCTGACCAGGAGCGATGTATTTCGCTGCAGCGCTCAGTAAGACTAAGCGCTCAACAGGATACCGGAGTGACAGGTACATCGCAATCAAGCCTCCCATTGAAAATCCAACCACATAAAGACGGTCTACTTGAGGCATCAATTTGCGTATCGCGATTTCCGCTTCCATCGTCCAGTCTTCGGCGAGCATCTCTTGAAGCTCGAGCTCCTCTCCGTGACCAGGTAGTGTGACGACCGACACCACCCAGTCCGTATGTTGCTCTACATAGTCAACGAACGGCTCCACTTCATAAGGAGCTCCTGTATAGCCATGGATAAACAAAACTCCGGTCTTCATGTAGCTTCACACTCACTTTCGGTTCCATGTCTCCATGGCTCTTTCTACCTTCATACCTCGTGAGCCTTTTAATAAAACCAAATCTTCATCTGAGAGCTGCTCTGCTAAGAACTTTTGTACCTCTTCAAAGTCTTCCGACCAGAAAGTGCGCTCTTGGAAGTCTCCTTGCAATTCCTCATATAATACACGCATGCGTGGTCCAAACAAGGCCACTCCTGTGAAATCTTGCGAAGAAATAGCAGGTGCCAACTGGCGGTGATAGGAAAGTTCTTGTTCTCCAAGCTCTAACATATCACCTAGAACCAACCACTTCTTCTTTCCAAAGTCCGCTTGTTGTAAGAACTGAATGGCTGCGAGCATGGAAGTTGGCGCAGCATTGTATGCATCATTTATGAAGGTCGGTCCCTCTGTCTCGATCACTTGCATACGCATATCTGTGAGTTCAACATTGCGAATGCTCTGTTGGATCTGTTCCGTGGTCAATCCTAGGTGCTTGCCGATCAATAACGCTGCAAGTGCATTTTTAGCTTGGTGCTCACCTAAAACACGTAAGACGAAGTCCCCGTCAATGAGACCTGCTGTCGTAAATTCAGTTCCTTCAGTAGAGAAGGCCGTCTTTACAAGACGCAACTCGTTGGCATCTCCTTTTCCATAAGGAACCGTATTGACTCCGGATAATGCACTCACTGCTTGCTGAAGTAAAGGCTCGTCTCCGTCATAGAACAAGATGCCCTCTGACGCCATCCCTGCAATGATCTCCATTTTAGCTTTTGTGATATTTTCGCGTGAGCCTAGGTCTTGAAGGTGAGCTTCTCCGATGTTGGTGATTACCGTATACTTCGGTTTTGCAAGTTTCGATAAAAACTTAATCTCTCCAAAAGAACTCATGCCCATCTCAAGGACCGCCACTTCTGTATCTTCATCAATAGCTAGTAGAGTCAAAGGCAAGCCAAGTTCGTTATTGAAGTTCCCTTGTGTCTTGATTGTTTTGAAATAAGGGGAAAGCAGACCGGCAATCAGATCCTTTGTAGAGGTCTTTCCGTTCGACCCTGTCACTCCAATGAACGTTGCCTGTAATTCTTCACGATAGCTTGCTGCAAGTGTCTGGAGCGCTTTAGCAGCATCGTCTACTAAAAGGACCGGGCGATCTTTTGGAGGATTCGGTTCATCTTTCAACCACAGTGTAGCGCTCGCGCCTTTCTCGAAAGCTTGCTCTACGAATTGGTGACCATTCACTTGTTCTCCACGGAACGGTATAAACAACTCACCTGGTTGTAAAGTGCGTGTATTTAGAGAAGCACCTGTTACCAGTGTGTCTCCAAACGCACCGGCATCTGTACCTAACCAAGCAGCTACTTGTTGTAACGTCTTTTTCACTGTGCATCGTCCTCGTTTCGTGTTGTTACGCGGTGTTGTTTTTCTTCGAAGCGCTCAAGTCCTAACTGAATGAGTTCTTCCACAAGCTGCGGATAGGTCTTGCCAGAAGCTATCCACAATTTCGGATACATGCTGATCGGTGTAAACCCAGGTAATGTGTTGACTTCGTTTATAAACACTTCCCCACTATCCGTTAGGAAGAAATCAGCACGAACCAAGCCAGAGCCGTCCAGAATTTTGAACGCCGCAATCGCTGCTTGCTGCAGGTCATAAAGTTCAGTTTCAGAGATGGCTGCCGGAATGGCGTAATTTGTAGTACCATCTACATATTTAGCAGAGTAATCATAGAAATCTTTCGTCGGCAATACTTCGCCTGCAATAGAGACCGTTGGTTCATCGTTCCCAAGTACTGAGAGCTCAACCTCACGAGCTACGATTCCTTGTTCTACGACAATCTTCCGGTCATATGTAAAAGCATAATCGATCGCTTTTTCGAGTTCTCCGCGGTTCTTCGCTTTTGTGATTCCGACACTTGATCCTAAGTTAGCCGGTTTCACAAACAGGGGATACTTCAGTTCACTTTCACAAGCATCTAAAAATGTTTCTTGACTGCCTTCGTACTGGCTGTGAATGCTGTAAAGGTATGGCACTTGCTTCAGTCCTGCTTGATGGAAGAGCTGTTTCATGACCACTTTATCCATTCCTGCAGAAGATGCGAGCACTCCATTCCCTACATAAGGAAGGTTCATCATTTCAAATAACCCTTGGATCGTTCCGTCTTCTCCATTCGGACCGTGAAGTACAGGGAACACAATATCAAATCGAGACGTCTTGTTAGAAGCAAGAGTGACGAATTGTTCGATAGAGTCTTTTTGGCCTGTTCCTGTAAAGCGAAGAGATTCAGCATCTTCTACAGGTGCTTGCAATGTATCACCACACACCCACTCCCCGTCGAGTGTAATGTAAATAGGTGTCACTATATAATTCGAAAAATCAAGAGCAGCAATGACTGCCTTTGCTGTCATAAGGGATACTTCGTGTTCTGCTGATTTACCGCCATAAACGATTCCAATTTTCTTCATTTTCCATCCTCCGTTTTTGATCGCGCTATAAATGGCAATAGCCCGAGTGTTGGTTGTGATAGGTAGGTTTCTACTTCATCCATAATTTCGTCTGGGAAAGACGGGTCTGCGATTTCTCGTAACTCTAATCGGAAACTGCCGTCATCCAGTCGCGCAAGCGATAACAAGGCACCGTCTTCTAACAATTCTTCAAACATTAAAAACTGTTCATGAAGAAGTTCGGGCACCACTTGTTGGGTGCGTCTACGGAAGAACATGGTCCCCCGTGTCTTTTGTGTAACCATTTGATTGAACAAAAAGACAATTAAACGCGTCATTTCTTTGTAGTCTCTAAAATACAGTTTGGCGATGCGCTCATTCTCATCCGCCAAATAGACAAATCGATTTTGTAACGTATGATAAAAAGGACTCCGAAATGTCTCTTTTTTATGGGCAACATATAATAGTTCCGCCTGTTCTTGCGGAGTCAGCTGGACGAGGCGTTTTTCATCTTCCACGTCGAGTAGACAAAGTCTTGATTTCTGATCTTGTAACGATCTTGTGAAATCTCGGAAATCATCTTGAACAATGTATTCAAAATGAGTGTGCATATCAAATGATGCATCTTCAAAACCATGTTCTAACATTACAAGAACGCGAGTGTCCTGGTAATAATTCAACACGGTCGGGAACGTCAAACCACTGAACAGGGCAAAGTTTTGTCCATCGTTTCCATGAACAAACAGATGATGAATATATTCATCCACAGTAGGTAATTTTATTTTTCTCATAAGACGTCCCTCCTCCATAACTAGTTTATCAAAAGCAGGCATAAAAATCTGTTGTGCGTTATAATAAAGGGATGAAATTTAGATGTAGGTGACAAAATGAACACAAACAAACAATTTACGGACCGCTTTGATTGGGTTTTAGGATTTTTACTCCTGTTATTTTTGATTATCAGCTTAATGGCCATTTCTTCAGCTCAAACTACAGGACAATATGGCACCAACTTTATACCAAAACAACTTTTTTGGTACATAGTCGGCATGGTCATCATTTCCATGGTCATGTTTTTAGAGCCCGAACAGTATAAAAAGATGGCTTGGATCATTTACGGAGTCGGTTTGATTCCTTTGATCGTCCTCTGGATTTTACCAGACACCATTTCTTTCGTCGCTTCTCGAAACGGCGCACAGAGCTGGTTTCATTTACCCGGTATCGGAAGTATTCAACCCGCCGAGTTTATGAAAACCTTTTATATTTTAGGCGCTGCACGCATGATTGTGAAGCATCATGAGAACTATCCGTTCAAGACAATAAAGAGTGACTTTCTACTCTTAGCTAAAATTGGCGGCTTGTTCATTGTTCCTTTCGTCTTAATTATGCAACAGTCAGATTTAGGAACTGGACTCGTCTTCATCGCCATCACAGCCGCTTTGATTCTGGTTGCCGGCATCAGTTGGAAGATCATCTTACCAATTGTCGGAACCGCAGTGGCTGCAGGTGGAAGTTTGATTTGGGTAGCACTTAACATGGAAGATTTTTTAGTCAACACACTAGGATTTAGCCCCTATCAACGAGCTAGAATTTACTCGTGGCTGGACCCTTATTCGTATGCTTCAAACGAAGGCCTTCACTTAATCAGTTCCTTGAATGCAATCGGATCAGGAGAAATCTTAGGTAAAGGGTACGGGGGGCGCGAAGTATATGTTCCAGAGAATCACACTGACTTTATATTCGCCGTAATTGGAGAGGAGTACGGATTCATCGGGGCGAGTCTAGTTATCGTCTTGTACTTCGTCTTGATCTACCATCTTACGAAAATCACGCTGCAACTAAAAGATCCTTTCAGCACATACGTAGCTGCGGGTATCATCGCGATGATTACGTTCCACGTATTTGAAAACATCGGGATGACGATTCAATTGCTTCCGATCACAGGGATTCCCCTTCCGTTCATTAGTTATGGCGGAAGTTCGCTTATGGGGAACATGCTCGCCCTTGGCTTGATCTTCAGTATGAAGTTTCACCATAAGACTTACATGTTTGGGAACTCGGACGATGATTAGTCTAGATGTGGAAGGCGTTTGCTCAGAAATCTCGTGAAAACCAGGCGCACCAATTGAGGCGCTCTTTGCCTCGGTTGGGGTGAATGGTTTTTGCGTGGATTTCTGACGTTCGGAACTTGATACCGTCTAGATGTGAAGAACGCCACAAAATAATAGAAAAGATTGAAAGGCGCCTGAAATAGGCGCCTTTTTGTGTGGAAAAGAGTGGTTTTGAGGCGGTGAGCGGTCGTTCTTCTGCAAGAGCGGTTCTTTTTTCAACATCATTTGAAACATCTTCTTCAAGAGAAGCCCTATCTTCTTCATGGGAACCTATTTGTCCTACATCGATCTCTTTATAAAAGCCAACTGGACAAATATAGACACAAAAAAACTCCCCACATGGGGGAGTCATTAACTGTGTTGAGGTTTTGGTGCTGGAGGCGCTAAAGCTTTCAGCATTTCGAGGCGGGACTTCGTCTTAGTAACCTTTACACCTAGCTTTGCAAGATTGCTCATCATTTGTTTGACGTCCATTTCTTTTGCCACTGTACCTCACCCTTTCCTACGATTTTGTATCGCACCCGTCCTATTTCTTGATTCCTTCTTATTGTACCACTATAATGTATTTTTAAATCTTTCAATTTTGTTACAATTGTAGAAAAGATGTAAACGCTTTTTTTAAGTCGAGATGTTTCTCTTTACTTACCCTGTGCGGGTATCTTATAATGGCACTAATCCAGACATGAGGTGGTTCAATGGAAAATCTTCAGCCGATTCCAACAATGCGAAAAACGCATCATTCTCCTGAAACGAAACGAAACTTAACCGTTCGACTGAATCGAATCGAAGGGCAGATTCGCGGAATCAAAGGTATGATTGAGCGAGATGCTTATTGTGATGACATCATTACTCAAATTTCTGCTACACAAGCCGCTTTAAATAGTGTGGCCAACATTTTGTTAGAAGGTCATTTGAAGAGTTGTGTACGCAATAAGATGTTAGCGGGCGATGAAGACATCCTGGATGAACTGCTTGTAACTGTACAGAAACTCACCAAAAAATAAGGAGGAATTCCAATGATCCAACCTATTAAATTACATGTTGAAGGTATGACTTGTGGTCACTGTGTAAAAGCAGTTCATGACCGTGTAAAAGCTTTTGATGCAGTGGATGAAGTAGATGTACACTTAGAAACTGGCGAAGTGGATATCGAATTCGATCCAGAAGCAGTAGAAATTCGTGAAATTATTGCAGCTATTGAAGACGAAGGATACAAAGTAAAAACATTTTAATGCTTAAAATAACTGCCCCGTTGCAGTTATTTTTTCGAACACGACATACCCCCATAACGTATAAGGAGGAATCTAAATGAAAACAACAGAGATTCCAATAACAGGAATGACCTGTAGCGCATGCTCTAATCGAGTTGAGCGAGGTCTATCTAAATTAAATGGTGTCGATCAAGCTACCGTAAACTTTGCTAACGAAAAAGCTCACGTCACTTATGATGAGTCTGTTCTAAGCGTGCGTGATATGGCAGAGACGATTGAGAAGCTTGGGTATGGTGTTGCTTATGAAACGGCAGACTTGGCCATCCAAGGAATGACGTGTGCTGCTTGTTCAAGTCGAATTGAAAGAGGACTTAACAAACTTGACGGGGTCTCTTCGGCTTCTGTCAATCTCGCATTAGAAACAGCTCGCGTCAGTTACAACCCTGCAGAGCTTTCTCCAAGTGAGTTGGTCAAGAAAGTTGAAGATCTCGGATATGGCGCAACGCTTCCTGAGGAGCACGAGCATGTCGACCATAGAGCTGAAGCCTACAAACATAAGAAACGATTGTTCTGGCTATCTGCCCTGCTCTCGTTACCGCTACTGTGGACCATGGTCGGGCATTTTTCGTTCACTCAGTGGATGTACGTGCCCGAGTTTCTGATGAACCCATATGTTCAGTGGGCGCTTGCGACTCCTGTCCAATTTTATGTTGGTGCCATGTTCTATAAAGGAGCTTATCATGCCCTTCGTAATGGAAGCGCCAATATGGATGTCCTAGTGGCACTTGGAACTTCAGCTGCCTACTTCTACAGTGTGTATCTGACGCTAAGTGGCGCGGCACATCATCAGGGTCTGTACTTTGAGACTAGTGCTGTACTCATTACTTTAATCTTACTCGGAAAAGTATTTGAAGCTCGCGCGAAAGGTCAGTCTTCTGAAGCGATTAAAAAACTAATGCAACTGCAACCTACTACAGCTACCGTCGAACGAGACGGGCAGTTACAAGAAATTGCAATTCACGATGTTCGACAAGGCGACATTGTAGTTATCAAGCCTGGGAATCAAGTACCGGTCGATGGAAAAGTCGTTTCAGGACAATCTTCAGTGAACGAGTCTATGTTGACTGGTGAAAGCTTGCCTGTTGAAAAAGCTACTGGAGACTTAGTCTACGCTGCAACACTTAATGAGCATGGATCTCTTCGAATGGAAGCAACCGGGATTGGAAAGCAAACGATGCTATCCTCTATCATTCGAGTGGTCGAACAAGCACAAGGTTCTAAAGCTCCAATCCAGCGCCTAGCAGACAAAATTTCCGGCATTTTCGTTCCTATCGTTGTAGGAATCGCTGTTATCACTTTTGTGGTGTGGTACTTTATCGTGTCTAATGGTAACTTGGAACAAAGTTTAGTTAGTACAATTGCAGTTCTCGTCATTGCTTGTCCGTGTGCACTTGGTCTAGCCACACCTACTTCTATCATGGCTGGATCAGGTAGAGCTGCCGAACTTGGAATTCTATTCAAAACAGCAGAAGCCATGGAGCAAACAAAAAATATCGATACCATCATTCTCGATAAAACGGGAACGATTACAAAAGGTGTTCCTGAATTAGTTCATATTGACACGGCACCGGGGTATACCGAACAGGATGTACTTGCGCTTGCCGCTGCAGCAGAACAAGGCAGCGAACATCCAATTGCAAGAGCTATCACTACTGCATACAAAGGTGACCTTGCAGTAGCGTCTACTTTTAAAGCGATCCCTGGCAAAGGAATTGAAGCCACTGTAGAGCAACACAGCATCTTTATTGGAACTCAGCAATTGCTCTCTGAAAAGGATGTGCAAGGTTCGCCTTCTTCAAACGTCGCTGTTTGGGAATCTGAAGGAAAAAGTGTGCTATACATGGCGGTTGATGGTCAGTACGCTGCTACATTTGCAGTAGCCGACACAGTGAAAGAATCATCTAAACAAGCAATCGAACGCTTACATGCCATGGGTCTTCAAGTGGTCATGTTAACTGGTGACCAACCTGAAACAGCAAAAGCAATCGCAAGCCAAGTTGGCATCAAAGAAGTAGTTGCTGGAGTCCTTCCTACTGGTAAGGCGGATGTTGTGATTCAGTATCAACAAAAGGGTCACAAAGTGGCAATGGTCGGAGATGGCATCAATGACGCGCCAGCATTAGCTGCTGCAGATATCGGAATCGCTATGGGGACTGGCTCTTCGGTCGCTATGGAAACTGCAGATGTCACATTGATGCAAGGTGACTTAATGACGTTGCCGGATACATTAGAGATGAGCCGCTTAACCGTACGAAACATTAAACAAAATCTATTTTGGGCATTTGCCTATAACTCGATTGGAATTCCCATTGCCGCAGCAGGATTTTTAGCACCGTGGCTTGCAGGAGCTGCAATGGCATTCAGTTCTGTCTCAGTCGTGTTAAATGCACTTCGCCTTCAACGTGTAAAACCTTGACCATCTCGTAACTGAGATGGTTTTTTTCTGCATAGAAAGGGTGTAGAATAAGAAGCAGAATAAAGAAAGCAGGTCTTGTTTATGAAACAATCAATCGCCCTTTTGATGTCTGTACAGTTTTTCGTCTATTTGGGCTTCGGAATTATTATTCCCGTACTACCTGAGGTCATTCTTCAACAGAACTATTCGGAAGTGCATGTAGGGGGACTGTTGTCCGTCTATGCTCTTGCCTCCTTCTTCACAGCACCATTGTGGGGCAAATATTCCGATCAAACCGGTCGAAAGAAACTAATTCTAGTTGGACTCTTTGGGTTTAGTTTAAGCTTTTGGATTTTTGCTTTTTCGTTTGATTCCCTGATTTTACTTTACCTGTCTCGCCTTGTCGGAGGACTCTTCTCGGGAGCTCTTTATAGTGCCGTCACGGGGTATGCTTCTGACATTTCGACAGAAGAAACCCGCAATAAATACTTAGGTCTTCTTGGGATGTCGATCGGTTTAGGATTTATTTTTGGTCCTGCCATTGGTGGTATTTTAGGCGATATCTCCCTTCAACTGCCGTTCACTGTTTCTGCCACTCTTACTCTAGTGTTAATGGTTTATGCTCAGATTATTTTAAAAGAGCCTGAGCGAGTGGGTGAAGCGAAGAAACGCCAAATCCTCCCTAAAGGCGCAAGTTCTTTATGGGGCTACCGAATTAAATATTTATTCATCTTTTCATTTGTAGTTACCCTCCTGCTTGCAGGACTAGAAGCAACCTTCCAGTTGTTCCATATTGAACGGATTCAGATTACTCCCCTACAACTAGGGTACTTATTCTTGTTCAGTGGTCTAGTAGATGCAGTAGTTCAAGGCGGAATTGTGCGCCGTATTAAAAACGGAACGGAGACCACTTGGATCATCTGGTCACAGGTAATCGCGGCTCTTGGACTCGCACTAACTTTCTTCACTACGAGTCTAGTTATGGCAGGAATTACACTGTGTATCTTTACTGCAGGAAACGCGCTGGCTAGAACCACTTTAGTAGCCTTAACTACTAAAGAATCTGGTGGGAATTACGGAACTGCAGCTGGTGTCAGTTACTCTATGGACAATTTAGGGCGCATCATCGGGCCTCTCACATTTGCTTGGTTGTTCACGCAGCTTCCAAATACGTTATATGTGATATCCGCTGTGCTTTCGCTTGCGAGTATTCTGCTAATTCTATTGTTCAGAAAGAACAACAAATCATTACGGACAGCACCTGTCATTGAAAACAGCTAGCCCCATGAGGGACTAGCTGTTTTTTTATAAAGGCTGGACTTCTTTAGGTAGTGCTTTGTTCTTTTTCTCCAGCAACTCTGGGTGCGCTCGGTGTAGGATTGCTGGTCTAGCTAAGTAGAGCACTGTCCCCACTAAAGCAACAGCTGAGATCAAGAAGATTGGTTCTGGTGGGAATACATCGAACAAGAAACCAAACAAAATCATGCCAAACGGTATTAGCGCAATCGCAAATGTCTCAAGCAGTGCAAAGACACGCCCTTTATAGTCATCATCAATTGTCTTTTGGAAATACACTTGCATCGGTGTATTTGTGAAGATGACCATTACACCTTGTATAAACATGACGGCAATGTAGAATACGAGCATCTGTGTGTAGCTAACAGGCACCAGTAATGGTACTGTGATGGCTGCGAGCATGATACCTAGTACCAAAATACCTCGCTTAGAGATCAATAATGGAAACTTGAAATCTTTTCTCGCTGACAAGTAAATTGATGTCAGTAACATTCCAATTGCAAATGCTGCTTCCGTGAAACCAAAATGCTGTGCTGACATTTCCAACTGATCAATTAGTACGTACGAGTACCCTACTTGAAAAGCTCCAAAAATGAAGTTTACCGCTAAAGCAATAATCATAAGAGACATCAGAATCGGTTGCTTTTTGACATAGGCAAGGCCTGCTTTCATATTATCCAGCATCTTTTCTTTTTCTTTATCTTGTTCAATTGGTTCTTTGCGTTTAGAATACAGGGTGAAGTTCATCGTAGACTCAAGGACGACCGCTAGTGCTGATGCACATGCGAATACAATCAAGAAGACTTCTAATGAAACCGTTCCGTATAAAATCCCTCCTACCGCTGGACTTGCAATCGCGGCAAATGAGATGGACATTTGATTCAAGGACATCGCTTTTTGAATTCGTGGTTCATCGATCAAGCTGGAGATGGAAGAACTGAACGCCACCCCTGAAAAGGTAGAAGCCATAGCAAGTATCGCTGTTACTAAATAGATGGCAGGCAATGACAGGCCAAAGGCCATCATATACACAGTTAAACCTACAATCGTTGCTACTATGGTAAGCTGAGCTAAAATAACAATTATTTTCCGATTGTATTTATCGACCACATAACCTGCAAAAGGTCCCAAGATGGCACGAGGCAAAATACTAAAAATCAAGTTCATTGCAAAGCTAGAAGCAGATCCTGTCAGTTGCAAAATGTAAAAGCTAATGGCAAACGTGTAAACTGAAGCACCAAATGTACTGATCATCTTACTTACCGTGAATGTCCATAGATGTTGGGTGGCTTTTCGAACTTTTAACGCCTCATTCATGAGGGCACCTCCTCGATTGTTTAATTTTATTAAACAAAATATACCACGAGATTTTATTGATTGCAAGCATAAAGTTTAATATAATTAAACTAACTAGAAATGAGGGATGATGATGACTCTTGGAGAACGAATTCGCTCGTTACGAAAAGAACGAAAAATGACATTACAACAATTGGCTGGAACTGCTATCACAAAAGGCATGCTCAGCCTAATTGAAAATAATAAAGCAAAACCTTCTATGGAGAGCCTTCAACATATCGCTTCTATGCTTGAAGTGCCTGTGAGTGATTTATTAGAAGAATCATCTTCTTCAGAGAAAAAAGAAGTGGTGAAGCGTGCAGAAGATTTATTCTCAGAAGTGGATTATATGAAGCCAGCGTCTTTTGATCCGATTATAGAAACGATAGAGCCTTTCCTCCCTTCTCTTACAAAAGGCTATATGGATGCACGACTTCTAGATCTTTATAGTCGAGCAGCTTATGAGAGAAAGCTTCCTGACTGGAAAACATATAGCGACAAAGCCATTCAACTTTATGATGAAATCCAGGTCTCTCGCCGCGCTGCTTCTTTAAGACTTTACCGCATCTCCTGCAAGTTCCGAGAGAAGGACTATCAGGAAGCACTGGAACTCTTAGAAAATGAGCGGAAGCAGATGGAAGAAACATCGTCTTGGACAGACCCCTTGTCACGTCTCGATTTTGATTACACAGGCGCTGTCTTTTACTACGCCGTCGGGGAAAAAGAAAAGGCATTGAAGACGATGCATGACGCGATTGAATTTTCTAAGAAACAGAAAGTGTTTTATCGCCTTGATCATCTGTACCGGTTAGCTGTCATTCATGCCATGATGGCTGGTGACTTAGAAGAAGCAGAACTATACATCAATCGGTTAGAGGCTTACGCCACGTTTACGGAAGATGAAGAAATTTCTACATTTAACCAATTCATCTGGATTCACTACTATACAACGTATGCTCACGATTACGAGAAGGCACAAACTTTAATGGATAAATTTCTTGAGGAATCTACAAAACCTGTTGAGGAGCTAGATTTTGAGCGCGTGGAGATGGCGAAGATTGCATACCATATGAAGCGAATAGAGGAAGCTAAAGAATTACTTGAGCATACAGAGATTCCTGAGATCATCAGTCACCCTATTGATTTGAGCATGTTCTCCGAACGCGATTACTATTTAGCCAAAATCTATGAAGAAGAAGGTCGAACAGAAGAAGCCCTTCAACTCGTACAATCTTCTTGGAGTGACCTGCAAAATTACCCAGAGACTCCTTATCAAAGAAAAATGAACGAATTGCTTACATCTTTAAAACAAAAAACGAGCTAGTGTCCGTTGGGACACTAGCTCGTTTTATTAATAAGACTCTACTGTTTGTTCAGATTGAGGCTGATTATAGATAGATTCATCTAACTCCCCAGTCACTTTAGCAGTTGTGACACCGGCAGTCATAGCGCCACTTACGTTCACTGCTGTACGTCCCATATCAATAAGAGGCTCAACAGATACTAGAAGTCCTGCTAGGGCTACTGGCAAATCAAGAGCAGATAATACGAGGATAGCTGCAAACGTAGCTCCCCCACCCACTCCGGCAACTCCAAATGAACTGATGGCTACGATTCCAATGACCGTTAGAATGAACCCGATATCTAGTGGATTGATCCCAACTGTCGGAGCAATCATGAAGGCAAGCATTGCTGGGTAAATTCCTGCACATCCGTTTTGTCCGATAGAAAGACCGAAGGATCCAGAGAAATTCGCAATTCCTTCAGGTACACCAAGTTTATGCGTTTGCGTATGAATATTTAGTGGTAAAGTACCCGCACTAGAACGTGATGTGAAAGCAAATAACAGCGCTTCTGATGCTTTCTTCGCGTAAGTGATTGGGTTAACTCCTGAAATCAAAAGAATCAAGAGGTGAATGATAAACATAACAGCTAAAGCTACATAAGAAGCAAGAACAAATTTCCCTAACGTGTAAATAGCTTCAAAGTTTGAAGTGGCTACAGTACGAGCCATGATGGCTAAAATTCCGTATGGTGTTAAACGAAGGACGATCCGAACGATTCCCATGACCAGTTCATACAGTGCATCAATTCCTTTTTTCAATACGGATGCAGTTTCTGGAGAGCGTCGTACTACAGATAAATAAGCAAATCCAATGAACGCTGCAAATATAACAACCGCGATTGTAGATGTAGGACGAGCTCCTGTTAAGTCTAGGAAAGGATTCGCTGGAAGAAGGCTTAGTAATTGATCCGGAAGTGTCTGATCTGCTACTTCTGCAGATGATTCTTCAATTGCCACTCCACGTGACTGTTCTGCTTCTCCACTAAAAATTTGTTCTGCGTTTAAATCAAACAGCGCTGCAGATGAAATACCAACAGCTGCTGCTACTGCAGTCGTTCCAATCAAAATAGCTAAGATGATGGCTGCAATCTTCCCTAATTGATTCCCAAGCTTCAACTTCGCAAATGCTCCAACGATCGAAATGAAGACTAAAGGCATAACAATCATTTGTAGAAGACGAACATACCCTACTCCAATGACATTGTACCAAGTAGATGTTTCCGTTAAAATTTCCGAATCTGAACCGTATGCAAGATTAAGAATAAGGCCTAATGCAATACCAAAACCTAGTGCTGTGAATACGCGTGTAGAAAATGATTTATTTTTACGCTTCATCCAAACTAAAATCCCGACAAGGGCAAGCAAAGCGACGACATTTAATAAAACAAACACAGGCAATTTCCTCCTTATTTTTTCAAGATGTATCTTATTCTATTCTTTTAATTCCAACCTGTAAAGTAAGAATTACTGAGAAACTATATTATTTTTTGTTCATTCGCTATACTGAATGTAAAGACAATCATTGTAAAGGAGGGGTCAAGATGACAGCCACACTCTTTAGTGTTGCCGCTACTGCTATCATTATTTTAAATATTTTCCTAGCCATCGCTCTGATTTTTCTAGAAAGACGCGATGCGAGTGCAACATGGGCTTGGATAATGGTCCTATTCTTTATTCCTATTTTAGGGTTTATCATCTACTTGTTCTTCGGAAGGCAATTGCGAAAGAAAACGCTCTTCCGCTGGGAGGGCAGAAAAAAAGTGGGTATCGAACAGCTGATTGATTATCAGAAAGCTGCTATCGAAGAAAATCGTTTTGAGTTTCGTCTCGACGATGCCCATAATTATAAAGATCTGATCGTCATGCACTTGAACAATAATCAGGCCGTGCTGACTCAAGACAATGCTGTGACAATCTTCAATGACGGTAGAGAGAAATTCGACTCGTTACTTGATGATATGCGACAAGCAAAAGACCATATTCACATGCAGTATTATATTTTACGTCTCGATAATTTAGGAAATGAGATCTATAAGGTGTTACTCGAAAAAGCACGACAAGGCGTGAAAGTCCGAATCCTCTATGATGAAATGGGTTCTCGTACGCTAAGAAAACGCCATTTTCGGGAGCTGATTGAATTAGGGGGCCGGGTAGAGGCTTTCTTCCCTGCTATCTTCCCTATGATCAACATGCGTTTGAATTACCGCAACCATCGTAAGATCGTAGTAATCGATGGACGAATTGGCTATATCGGGGGCTTTAATGTAGGAGATGAATATTTAGGACTTAATAAAAAGTTTGGTTACTGGCGTGATACTCATCTTCGAATAGAAGGAAGTTCCGTGCACCCCTTACAGACGCGATTTATACTTGACTGGAATCAAGCGTCTTCCGATCACGACATCGAATATGATGAGCGTTACTTCCCTGCAATTCCGATGAAAGGCTCTGTTGGTCTGCAAATCGTTTCAAGTGGTCCTGATGAAGAATGGGAACAAATTAAGAATGGCTATCTTAAGCTAATTACATCTGCTAAAAAGTACATTTACATCCAAACGCCTTACTTCATTCCGGATGCAAGCTTCATGGATGCTCTTCGTATCGCTGCATTAGCTGGTATTGATGTCCGGATCATGATTCCTAATAAACCGGATCATATATTTGTTTACTGGGCGACTTATTCACATGTAGGAGAATTATTGAAGGCCGGCGCAAAAATCTTTATCTATCAAAACGGCTTCTTGCATGCGAAAATGATTGTCATCGATGACGAAGCCTCTACAGTGGGGACAGCAAACATTGATGTTCGGAGCTTCAAATTAAACTTTGAAGTGAATGCGTTTATTTATGACCGCGAAACTTCACATCAACTAGCACTTTTGTTTGAAGAAGATATGACGTATTCTACTGAGCTCACGAGAGAGATTTATTTGAACCGAACTCGCTTAATCAAAGCGAAAGAATCGATGGCTCGTTTACTTTCTCCAATATTGTAAAAAGCTGCTCCTAAATTCGGAGCAGCTTTTCCTATTGTTCAATATATTCTTCTACTGTAAGGCCAGACTCATTTAGTTCTTTTGCAAGCTCTTCTCCGACATAGCGGAAATGCCAAGGCTCATACATATAACCTGTAATTTTTTCTTTTCCATTTGGATAGCGCATGATAAACCCAAATTCATGAGCGTTGCTCGCTACCCACTTCCCTGCTTCTGTCTCCCCAAAACTTTCACGAGCAAAATGCTCTTCAAAGTTTTGTTCTCCAATATCAAATGCAAGGCCTGTTTGATGCTCGGAATAACCAGGACGCGCACTATAGCGGTCTGCTGCTTCTTGTCCATCATTCTTTACATACCGTTTGTACAACTCTTGTTGTCTTTCAAAAGAACGAAACGTACTGAATGCTACTAATTCAAATCCATCTACCCTAGCCGCTGCTGCCATTTCTTCAAAAGCCGCTCTGGCTTCTTCACTTTCTCCCGGAGCGTAGTCTGCAGGAAGTGGATATTGTTTGCTAGCCATCAAAATTCCTTTTACAACAGTAGGCTCTTGTGGAAGAGTTTCATTGCCTTCATACCCTTTAGCACCTGACCGATCAATTTCCGGTTCAGGAGCGGGTTCCGGTTCTTTTTCTGGTTCTTGTTGTTGTAGTTCTTTTACCTCTTCAGGTTGAGACTTAGGTGGTACTACTTGTTGTGATTCAACCGGGGAAGTGTCGGCAGTAAGTGCAGATAAGTAGCCTGTCTGCTGTGCCCAAATGGCACTACCTAAGATAAGGAGCGCTACTAGCGCAGCTACAATCCAAGGCCATTTTTTCTTTTTTGGGGGTTGGTACAAATTCATGCGCGTATTCATTCAAAGCCTTCTTTCCTGTCTACAAAAGTACTTTAAGTGTATCATGTTCTACCGAATAATTCTTCCTTTCTCAGAAGAGTGGCGTATAATGAAAGAATTGAATTGAATTGAATTGAAGAATGAGGGATGAACAACATGAATTCTCAAAAATGGATGTCAGTCCAATTTTTTATCTTTTTCTTTACGTGGGGTGTCTTCCTTCCCTACTGGACAGGTTACTTGACCAATGTGAAAGACCTTTCCGTCGCATCAGCTAGTGTCATTATGGGAGCTGGCATGATAGCTCGAGCCTTTTCTACGTTAGTTCTGTTCCCCGAGTTGACAAAACGCTATAGTATTCATTTGTTTTTGCGTTTGCTAGCAATTGGATCTCTCGCTACTTTCGTTCTCTATATTCCGTTATCCTCGTTTACGATGTTGTTATTGATCACCATTTTATTTAGTTTGGTGTATCCAAATCTATTGCCAGCTATGGAGAGCTCTGCTTCCCTATTGATGCAAAAAGACCGGATCCACTACGGAAGAAGCCGTTCTTTCGGTTCTGCAGGATTTATGGCAGCAGTCCTCGTGATTGGTTTTGCCACAGCAAGGTACGGAGAGCAGGCCATTCTCTGGGTGATGATCGGGGCATTAGCTTTTGTTGTATTTGCCACTTCTTTTAAAGCTCCTGTAGCACTAGTTGATAAACCGATAAAGGAACAACAAGTGAGCACTTGGCAACTCGCTAAAGTGTTGATTGGGCAAAAAGAATTTTTGGCAGCTCTTACTATTGTCATTTTAATTCAAGGTTCTCATGCATCTTATAATTCTTATAGCTTTATTTATCTTCAAGATATTGGAGTTAGTAACTCATGGATCGGTGTCATTATCAACGTGGCAGTCTTAGCAGAGATTGTGTTATTCATGCTAGCGGATCGACTTTTTGGTAAATCGAAAGTACAAACGATGTTTATGATAGCCGCTATAGGTGCTACCGTTCGGTGGATCGCGATTTGGTTATTCCCATTTGCCTCTGTCTTTGTGGCCACTCAAGTTTTACATGCGATATCATTTGGACTTGCTCACTATGCGTTTATCCAGTTCATCGCGCGCACGTTACACAAATCATCAATTCCAACGGCTCAAGGGTTATATGCTGCATTTGCAATGAGTCTTAGCAGTGCTTTATTAACTTTTATGGGCGGGTATTTGTATGACTTGCAACCTGGACTAGCCTTCTTAGGAATGGCGATTTTCTCAGTTCCAGCAATTGTTCTAATTCTTACCCAGCGCACTAAACTACAAGCATAAAAAAATGTGTGATCTCCGCTAAGGAAATCACACATTTTTTATATAACAGTTAGTACAAGTACTACGATGAAAGCAACTGCAAAGAACACAGCCATTCCTTTCATCCACTTTGCTTCTTTTTCCATGCCACGTTCCTTAAATGTAATCGCTCTGTAGCTGTTCGTAAATACAAACACGAGAGTCATGAACAACACAGCTAAATTTAGTGAGCCTTGAATTACAAAATAAATGGCAAGCGCACTAGAAACTACTACTGGAATTCCAAAAACCCAATTTCTCATACGTGACGGAAGTTTTTCACTCATGCAGCATCAACTGCTTTTTCAGGATGTTGAGAGTAAAATTTACGACCTAAGTACGTTTGGAAAATCAATAGCAGACCACCAACTGTCCAATACAGTGGTAACGCAGCCATCGACGTAAAGGAAATCAACATGATCATAATTGGAGAAATCCAAATCATAATCTTCATTTGTTGTTTTTGTTGCTCTGGAACTGTCCATAATGAAACTTTGGCTTGCAAGAAGTAAACTACACCGGCGATCAGTGTCATCGCAATATCTGGGGAACCAAGACTATACCACAAAAATTCATGTGTTTTTACATCAACTGAGTATAGGATGGCAAAATAAAGTCCCATAACAATCGGCATTTGAATCAAGATTGGTAAACAACCCATATTTAGTGGGTTGACGTTGTGCTTGCGGTACAAGCCCATCATCTCTTGTTGCAACGCCATTTGATCTTCTTTTGATTTAGCTTCTTTCAAGCGCTTTTGAATGTCATCCATCTCAGGCTTCAGTTTATCCATTTTCTGCTTCATACCTTGTTGTGCTTTATAATTCCGAAGCATTAGAGGCATTAAGACAAGTCGAATAATTACTGTGATGGCGATAATAGCTAATCCATAACTTCCATTAAACAGCGTTCCGAAATAATCGAGAGCCCAGTCAAATGGACGAACAAAAATCGAATAAAACGTACCTTCTTTATTTTCCACACCAGAACATCCGCTTAGGAAAACAACTGTGGCCACTAGTAGTGCGGCCAAACTCCATTTTTTCTTCACATTGGTCACCTTCATTTTTCAAACTATCCCTACTATATACTAAAACTTCCCTATTAATCAAACGCTAATAGGGAAGTTCACTCAGATGACACTTTCTCTGAAAGTAAATTGGAAGAACGCCGTAGTTGGCTGATCTCGGAATTGTTTAGGCGTCACCGACGTATATTTTTTAAAAATCCTTGTGAAATAGGACTGATTGCAAAAATGGAATTGATCCGAAATGTCCGAAATCGATTTAGAGGTATGCCGTAAAAAGTATTGAGACTCTTCTACTTTTCGAATATTTAAGTACTCGACTAATGTGATTCCTGTGTGCTCACGGAAAATTCGAGACAAATGACTAGTACTAATAGCAAAGCGTTGTGCAATAGCCTCTACAGACAAATCACTCTCGATTTCGTCGTTTATGTACAAAATCACTTTATTGACTGTTTGATGGTTGAATTGAGGTTTTGTTCGTTCAGACAGCACATGAACATAAAACTCAATCAATTCTTCTCCACACTGTAAAAAGAGAACATCACTCATCCGATTGTCGATGACATCCATACAAGAACGGCTGAATGCAAAAGCTTTCACTGCAGGCACTTGACTATCGATTAATTTTCTAGCCATCGTAGCTGCCAGATGAATATAAAACAGACGCGCTGCGCGAATCATATCTTTTCCTGTCAACTGGCTCAGGGCATCGATAATCAGGCGTAAGCGTTCGCGAGCTTGTTCTAGATCTAAGGTTTGCATATCATGAAACATTTCTTTTTCCAGCATGAAATAACGTTCTGCCAATTCATCTTGAGATGAGTCCGCACTGTTTTCAATAAATGAACTGGAGAACGCTTCTAAAAATAATTTGTCTGATGAAAGCGGATTTTTATGAATTTTAGTGAGCATATGATTTAACCTCGATTTCTTAACCACTTAGTATCTATTTATTTTAAACCATAATGCTCACTTAACCAATACTCTTTACTAATTATTTTCCAATTTTTCCGGTACTAGGACACGAAGATGTTGTGCAAGCACCTGAATATCCACTGGCGTACAGGTTCCTTCATCTCCGTCTACATTACAAAAAAGTTCTTGGCTCGTCTCAATATGAACTTTTTTAGTTCGAATATAGTCTACACCGTCATCTTCAGCTATCTTGCCTTGTAGAAGCTTTGTGCCCACTCGTAAGAAGCCAGGAATACCAGATTCGTGAATAATGAAGACATGAAGAAATCCGTCATCTACTTCTGCATCCGGAGCCAGTCGCTCAAATCCTCCAACAGAGTTCGTCAGTGCAATGAGAACAAGAGTTATATCGCCCTCCCATTCACCTTCATCATAGCTAATCTTCATGGAGACTTCGTTATCCTGAAGAATTGCTTTTGTTCCTTCCAACAAATAAGCAAGAGGACCCAATCTCGTTTTAGATTCAATAGAGGTATCCGCCACTTTAGATGCGATTTCACCAATTGCTACTATATTCATAAAATAGTCGTTTCCTAATTTGCCGATGTCGGCTCTCTGCTCTTTGCCTACCTTTAGCGCCTCAATAGCTTCTTCCGGATCCAACGGAATTCCTAACGCACGTGCAAAATCATTCACTGTGCCAAGTGGAATAAACGAGAACAAAGGCATATGTTGCTGCTCCGCAAGGCCATTGACGATTTCGTTGATGGTTCCATCTCCACCCATCCCGATAACGAAATCAACTCGCTGTTCACATGCTTGTGCTGCAAAGCGAGTGGCATCTTTTGGTCCTTGCGTTTCCTTAACTTCCACTTCATACTGCATGGATGTGACTACTTCTACCACACGATCTTTGTATTCAGATGCTAATTCTTTGCCTGAAGAAGGATTATAAATCAACACTGCTTTTTTCATAAACAGTCTCCTCTACATTTTTTCTACAAAAAAAGAGCTACGAGAGCTCTTTATTTACTGGTGATAGTCTACTTCTTTATTAGAAACATCTGTTTTTTCTTTCTTAGAAGACTTATCTTGCACTTCTTCATTGTAATACTGGACACTTGTCATAGCGCCTTCATCAACCATTTTGTTGTCATCCACATCTGTTGGATCAGGATGACCGGCTGTTCCATAATAAGATTTATTTGTTGAATTTTGATCCATGTATGCGTTGTATTTTGTTTTTAAATTGTTGAATTGAACCATTGCCTTGTCGCGATTTTCCTTTTTGCTGAAATATGCGTATGCTGCTGCTGCAAGCCCTGCCACTACTAAACCTGAACCATTTGATTTTCTAGCCATTGTATTACCTCCAATTAGTGTGATTCTATTTCTATAATCTAGTAATACCCTGTTTGAGAAGACTTTAATCTATACATTTTATTTTTTCATCATATAAACGTGAGGAATACCATCCTCTATGAATTCTTCTGAAATCGTTTGAAAACCAAATGCCCCGTAATAGCTTTGCAAATGTGCTTGTGCGCAGAGGCGAATTGGCTGTAGACCGAATTGTTGACTGACGGCAGCCAGTGCTTGCTTCATTAATTCTTGTGCCAGCCCCGTCCCTCTGTAATCTTTACGAACAATCACTCTACCTATCGAGACTTCTTCGTATTTACCACTTGGAACTACTCGGCAATACGCAATCAATTCCTCTTGTTGTATATAGAAGATATGTAAAGAGTCTTGATCGTAGTTATCGATGTCCGGATACACACAATTCTGTTCTACAACGAATACATCCGCTCGAAGCTTTAACAGTTGATACAGTTCATTAACGGTCAATTCATGAAACTTTTTACATGTCCACATGGTTCATCTCTCCTTTTTTCCACTTAATTATGGCATAGGCGGTAGCCAGAGAACCAGAATTTTGATATGCTAGTTGAAATAGTTTCGAGGTGATGGCTGTGATCCGATTAATGACTGAACAAGATATCCGCTCTGTACGGCAAGTCGCTCAAGCCAGTTGGGACGAAACGTACGGTTCTAGTTTTCCGATAGAAAGTTTGCAGGATTGGTTTGAGAAGAATTACTCCACACCTATGCTCTGCAAACAAATCGAGAAGACCCATATGTTTGTGATTGAAGAAGCATCACAAATCATTGGATTTGCAAGTTTTACACAAGTAGATGAAGATGGTGACAGTGAACTCACAGCCCTCTACATCGCCCCCGAATTTAAACAAAAGGGGTACGGCACTTTATTAGTTGAGAAAGGCATCAAAGTGTTACAAGACAAAGGACTCAACCTCTTTGTTTATGTAGAGAGCGTCAACACGGCTGCAAGAGCTTTTTATGAGAAGCTCGGATTTGAACTAGTCGAAGAGTTTGATGAATATTTTGAAGGCTATCCAACTACAACTGCTCAATACTTATTCCCACTAAAAACTCCCACACTCATTTAAGAGGTGGGAGTTTTTTGTATTATAGAGGACGGTTCGGTTCGTAATAGTCCAAATCATCTGGATGTTGCTGTCTTTGCCCATTTACTGGAGCTTTACGTACGAATGACATAATAGCTGCAATGTATAACAAGATGGAAGTTAAAGAAAGAATGAAAGCAAACAATCCTGCTAGGATAAAGAAGACTCCTGCTAACTTCGGATTTCTGTTTTTAGAGATAAAGACTATTGCCAAGATATTGAAGATCAAGCTGATGACTAAAACCACAACAGCCGCCCATCCAAATACACTGATAGCACCCAATCCCTCTGAGAAGAACTGAGAAGCCATCTCAACGTCTTGAGCGGTCAATGTCGGATCATTTTGCATTTCCGTTACAATCTCTTGTTCAAACTGCCCCATTAATTCTGGATCCTCTAGTGCTGCACTTCCGCTAGAAACAGCGATAGTAAGTAGAATTACGGATATAGCTGTAAATACTGCTCCAATAACACCTAATACCAGTTCTCCTGTACGTGAGAATTTCATTTGGTTTCCTCCTCGAATAGTTGTGCACTTGTTATACGAACGACTGAATGAAATGTTTCACATTTTTGTATCCATTAAAAAAAAATAGGACAAAAAAACTAGATTTGTTTCTTCATCCTCGGGTAAACATAGACTAAGCAACTACACAACGAGAGAGGATGAGAAAAATGGAAAAGAAATTAGTATTTTCACAAGGAGATTTTCTATACACATTGGCAGGTGCTTCTGCATTAACTGCTCTTGTGGTGTTCTTCATATGATGATTCGTACTAGTGAAGATAAATAAAAAGGCAATCGAAGTTCTAACGAACCCGATTGCCTTTTATTTATGCTTTTACATCATCGTATTCTTTGTACCGGTCAAATGCAGATACTACATAAGAACATACTGCATCCATTTTGTAGTCATTGTCTCGTGCATATTCTGCTGCACGATCTAAGAGTTTCTTGGCGACTCCCCCACCGCGGAGTTTTGGCGATACAAATGTGTGATCCATCACCATAATATCTCCTAGTAAAGTCCACGTGATTTCTCCTACCTTTTCATTTCCTTCACGAACCTGATATGCGAATACATCATTTCCTAATTCCGTAAATTGAAAATCCATGAATCACCACTCCTTTTTTACAGTCTATCATATTTTCTCATTAGAACGTCAATGGACGTAACTTCGATTCAATTTCTTCTCGTCTACTTTCTAAGAAAGGCGGCAAAGCCAGTCGTTCGCCTAAGGTTTCTTGTTTCTCATCAATTGCAAAGCCCGGTTCATCTGTCGCTAATTCATATAATATGCCGTTTGGTTCACGGAAATAGATGGATTTAAAATAAAATCGGTCGACTAGACCAGATGTTTCAAAGCCTGCTTGCTGCAATCGCTCTAACCATTTCGGGTAGTCCTCCATATCAGAAATTCGGAAAGCCACATGATGGACGCTCCCTCTCCCGGGACGCTCCACTGGGAGGTCATTTCTAGTATGAATATGCACTTCACCAGCTGGACCTCCAAGTCCTGTCTTAACGACTACTACGTCTGGCTGTCCTTGCACGGCAGAAGGATAACTTCCTGCATGTTCAAACCCTAAAATAGATGTTAACGTGCCCAGTGTTTTGTCAGCATATCGAACCGTAAGATAACTTGGGCCGAGCCCTAAAATCGCAAATTTTTCAGGAATATCCGGATGCTGCCACGGCTCTCCATAAGGAATTCCGTCACCTGGATCGACTACCAGATGTAAACGGGAGCCTTCAAAATCTTCAAAGTACAAGACACTTCTTGAAAATGCTTCCGCCCTCTCAAGTACCGGGACATCAAATGAAGCTAATCGTGTCTCCCAAAAATCTAATGCTTCCTCGGAACGGACTCGAAATCCAGTGTTAGAAATACTTGAGACTCCTGGATAAGTCCTTCCTGCCATCGGAATATCAAAATAGGTCATATCAGTACCTGGTGTACCTTCTGCGTCTGCATAAAACAAATGATAACTGCTAGGAGAATCTTGGTTTACACTTTTTTTGACGAGTCGCATACCTAATATCTGTGTGAAAAAATAATGATTTTGAACTGCGTTTTTCGTGATTGCTGAGACGTGGTGAATACCTGCTAAACGCATGGGAGTTCCCCCTTATCTTGAATTCGAGATGCCTTGAGTGTACCTTACTTTTAAGCAAAAGAAAAGAAACACCGCTATAGGTGTTCCTTACTTAGTTGAATAGAGATCGTATAGAAGAAATCAAATCATTAAAGAAGTTTCGGACTCCGTTCCAGAAACCTTCGTTTTCAGTAATAGAGCCAATTTGATCTTGAATGGACTTGCTCAGATCTTCTAATTGCGTTGACCATTGACTAAAATCAATATCTAACTGACGGATGCGATCCATCAAATCGATTAGTAATTGACGATCTTGTTCTGACAATTCAATTTGCAAGTTGCTTAATTGATCATTTACAATTTGTTCAACATCTTCTCTAGTTGCAGGATTTTGTTCAGCAATTTGCTTTTTGATTTCAGTAAGTAGTTCGCTTACCTTTTCTTGATCAATTCCGGCTTCTTCTGAAAGTACTGTAGCAACTGATAGTTCTTCATTAGCTACGTCTGTACGTTCAGAATCCAGCTTTTCACCAGAAGCTTCATACGCTTTATAAATTCCGACAAGAGCTGAATGACCGGTTACAGGGCTTGGTGCAGCGACTTCCACTGTTGCGTTCTCGATACCAGCTGTCAACATCGCATTGGCATACATATCGTTTGTTACTTGTGTGATGTTGTCAGGTGTCACAATCGAGATGACAAGACCCTTTCCTTCATCAGTACGTGTGATTTTTGCTGAAGAAAACATACGAGCTGAAGGATTGCCGTCTTTGATATACGTCGCCAAATCCTCACCTGTCACTGTGATTTCCTCTACAGTAGAGGATTCCGAGACGTTTAATGCTTTTTGTACACTTGTCTTTTGTTCTGCCGTTAAGTTGGCACCGTATACCACAATTGGTACACCTAGTTTTTCATCTATGACTTCTTGGTTTTCTCCGTCCGCAAATGCGGTAAATGGAGCCAACAGTAAAATTGCTAGTAACATAATTAGTAATCGTTTCATTGGACTACCCCTTTCAGCATATTAAACGTTCCAAGTAGCAAAAGGTTTCCTTACAATTTAGAAAGCGTCCACCCGTCTTGCTGCTCGATTTTCCCGTCTTTCATTAGTTTACCGAGCGCACGTTTAAATGATGCCTTACTCATAGAAAACATTTCTTGGATTTCATCTGGAGTAGACTTGTCACTAAACGGCATTTTGCCTCCTACAGATTGCAAGTAACGCCAAATGGATTCCGCATCGTCTGACAGACGCTCTTGCTTACGTGGTAGCAAGGAGCCATTCAATGTTCCGTCTTCTTTCACTTCGATAATGCGGACTTTGACATCTTCCCCTAGGCGAGGTTCTTCCAGTCGCTCAGATTGATGGACAAAAATCCGGTACATTCCCTTAGCAGAGAGCAAGAAAGTACCAATCGGTAATAACCGATATGCTCGCGCTTGGAGATCACTGTTATAAACAGTAGAAGGTGCCTCCACGTATAATTCTTCAATTTTCTCTTCTGTAGCCAGTCGTCCCAGTAGGCTTCCTTCGCGATCTGTGCGCAAGGTCATGAATAAACAATCGCCTGGTTGCGGCCAAAGTTCACGCAGCTTTGGAAGGTCTTCCGCTTTGACTACAGCGGCTTGTGTACCTCCAATATCTACTGTAGCTCCGTCTCGATCTGTGACTTTCACTACTTTTGCCCAGCCATAAGTTCCTTTACGAATAGCAGGGATATGCCCAGTTGCTACCGTGTTGCCTTTACGGTCACGGTATGTAAAAACAGAAACTTCTTGGCCTTCTGCCCACTCTGCTGGTGCTTCTGATTCATTAATGACCACAGGGTCTTTGTCGCCTGTCACAGCGACCCATTTGGATCCTTCTTTTTCTAATAATGTAACTTTTACTACTGCAGCAATTTCTAATTCTGCCATACGAGAGCCCTCCTCTAATCTTCTACTTTACTATCTGAGCGGAATTGCTCTAATTGGATTTGAAGCTCAGGGTGTTCTTCAAAGAACAAAACAAGCTCTGCGATTCGATCAATCGATTCCCAACTCAAATGATGTTCAATTCCTTCGACGTCCTGATAAATCAATTCTTCCGATACTCCGGCAAGTCGTAGGAAGTTTTCGAGAAGGTCATGACGCTTCACGAGTTTTTTTCCTAATTTATTACCTTTTGGGGTCAATGTTAAACCACGGTACTTCTCATAATGCAAGTAGCCGTCTTTATCGAGCTTTTGCACCATTTTTGTAACGGATGAAGGAAGGACTTCCAAAGCTTCCGCGATATCAGATACTCGTGCATACCCTTTTTGTTCGATCAATTGATAGATTTGTTCAATGTGGTCTTCCATACTTGATGTTGGCACTTGCGTTCTTCCTTTCCTACTCAGTTCTTTAAGTTTACTACACTCCCCGAGTAGCGACAAACGCCTAAATAAATTCATAGATAGGTTTGAGGCTTTTTATGCTAGGGTATCCTATTACTAGCCAAGCAAATTTAGTTTATTAGAAAAGGAGGTGTCTCGTATGGGCCGCATTTTATGGTTAGTGATTGTCGTACTTATTGTAATTTGGTTATTAGGATTCTTATTAGATTTCGGTGGTGGTTTAATCCACACCCTACTAATCATCGCTGGTATCATCTTCGTGATTCAACTAGTGATGGGAAAACGTTCTCTGTAGAAAAAGCCGCAGCTAAATGCTGCGGCTTCTTTTTATGCTTTTAATGTGGAACCGGTGCAACTGGATATCGGTTAAAATGTGGATGCACCCTTTGAATCTAGTGAATCCTAGAATAAATACACGTATCTGCAAAGTCTTTCGAATCCGCTTTACGAGCATTTCTACGAAGAATCCCTTCTAACTGATACCCACAACGTTCAGCAACCCGGCGGCTACCTTGATTGTCATCATCACAGCGAATTTCAACACGCACCGCTTGCAGCTCATTGAATGCAAATTCCGTCAGCATCTGTACTGCTTCCGTGATATAACCTTTACCTTCATAACTTGAACGCAGCCAGTAGCCAATCTCAAAACGGCGCAGTTCCCAGTCAATGCGGTGGAAGCCTGTCGAGCCAATAAAGTTTCCAGTCTCTTTCTCAAACAAGTGCATACGGAAATCTTCTTGTGTCACATAAGCAGCAATCGCTTTACGTAGGCTTGCTTCCGTCTCTTCAATCTTAGGGGGATGCTGTGCCCAAATCATCCAAGGCTTCAACGTCTCCATACTTTCAGAGATGGCTTCCCAGACGAGCGGCACATCTTCAATTTTAGGTGCTCGAACTAAAAGGCGCTCAGTTTCGAGTTGTTCGGGAACATAAGGTTTCTGTGGCTGGTCATTCACAGCCATCATTTCATCCCAAGCAACAGGAGTAGAAGTTCCTTTCAAGAAATCCTCCCTTGTCATCCCGTAAGTTACTGCGTCATAATAGCGCTCTTCTTTAGGAGAGAACCAAGCCTGACGGAGTTGCGCTTCTTTCACAAACCCCGCTCGCTCAAACGTTTTTCGCATCGCTACATTGTCTAAACGAGTGTGGCCTTCTAAACGAATTTTCTTTTCTGGTAAGGAGAAGACGTATTCCGTCACAAGCTTCAATGCTTTGGATCCATAGCCTTTTCCACGAGCCGTTTCTGCGATTCGTAAATCGAATAACGGGATCTCATCCTGCAAATCATGGATTTTCACGATTCCTACTTTTTCAGCTGTGTCGTTCTCGACCCAAAACGTTTTTACTTCATCAGATTCGTAGCCACCTTCTCCGATCGTCTTTTCAATCAATTCTCGTTCAGGTGTTGCATTTCCATGAAACGGCCAGGAGTTGGTCGTCAAAAAGTGTATGAGTTGTTCCTGTTCTTCCATTGTCCATTCTGTAAGCCGCATAATGACCTCCTATACCCTCTGTTGTCTACTGCAAAGCGTACCTTGATTGAGGCAATTTTGCAATGCTTAGCCCATCATTTTGGCAGGAGTTCTAGTGTATAAGATTCCTTGTATTCACCCGTTGTAGAGGTTTCATGATAGGACCCTTCAGCCCAATCATCCACTTGACTGTGGAACCAGTCGGATTTCATATGGCCACTCTGTCCCGGTCCGACAATATGATAAGCAGACGAAAGATCCGTTAAGTCTGCAACGAAACGCCAAGAAGCTCCGTGGGTCACTTCTCCTTGCTCATTAAATGCGGCAGCTTGCGTAGTAATCCCAGATCCCCCGATTGGAATTGGGTCCGGATTTAAGAAACGTGCAAGAATGGGTGAAGCGCCTGACAATGGATGGTCAAACGTCAGTAAGTGCTCGTCTCCCCAATTCCATTCCATATAGTCGCTGCCGTGTTTCTCTTTCATCTCTTCCATCATTTCTAAAAAGGCTTGCTCCAGCCATGCGTCAACTCCTCCTGCCTCTTCAACCCAAGCACTTGTTTTCCCATCAGCATAGAGTTGTAGCATCTGGTCTGTAATATTGGCTTTCCCTGGCATCATGTCATAAATGTCTTCAGGGATGTCCTCTTCAAATAAGACATCTGGCAGCTTCTTCATCCACTTATGGAAAACGAGTGGCTGCATGAGGTCTTTATCATCTACTTGGTTCCAGCCTCGCATCTCGGCAATCAAATCTTCATAGTCTGCTCCAGTCTCTGTTGCTTCGAGAGAGGAAAGCATCTGCTCTAAGAACCGGCGTGCTTGTAAATTTTGTTGATCCATTTGTAGGTCCATCATGTCTTGTACCGTTAACGAATCGTTTTCACGAAGGACTTCCGCAATCCGCTCGTAACGATACGATTGTGCCCAGAAGTCCGTGATATGGTACGGGTAGCTATCATCGACGACTTGATTGTTTGCAGTAGCGATGAAACCTTCCTCTGGATTGACGGTAGTTGGCAACTCGTCATATGGAACGTAGCCGTCCCACCCGTATTCCGAAGAATCTCCAGGTACAGGCAATTGGCCATCTCCTTGTTTGCGAAGCGGTAAGCGTCCATTCGCTTTATATGCGATAGTCCCGTCTTTAGCTGCGAAGACGAAGTTTTGCGCTGGTGCGTGGAACTGTTCAAGAGCCGATTCAAACTGTTCCCAGTTGGATGATTTGTTCATTTCCAAAATGGCTTGCAGTTCTTGAGTCGGCTCTAGAGCTGTCCACTGCATAGAAAAGACCGCTTCTGGGTCTGACTCCTCATAGAGAATGTTGGAAATCACAGGTCCATGACGCGTCACAACCACTTCAAACGGAACTGGGTCCTGATCTTTGACAGCAATCTCGTAAGATCGGACTTCCGCATCTTCCCACTCTCCATCATAAGAAAACTGGTAGGGGTTGTCCGGGTTAGGTTTCTCTATATACAAATCCTGTACATCTGGTCCCACATTGGTCACACCCCAAGCCACGTCGTCGTTGTGACCGAGAATGATTCCTGGAATTCCTGCAAAGATGACTCCACTCACATTTTGTTCAGGTGACTGAAGATGCATCTGGTACCAGATGGATGGCGTACTGAGCCCCAAATGCGGGTCATCCGCAAGAAGAGGTTGTCCGCTCGCTGTCTTGTCGCCTGAGACCACCCAGTTATTGCTGCCGTTAAACGGATGCGGCATAACTTCTAAAGGGAACTCTGCTCCCACTTGTACTTTTGTTTGTTTGTTCGCTTCTAAAATTGCTGGATCATCTTGCGGATATGTGATGAACAATTCTTTTGCTTTGTCTTCTTCTAAGTTTTGTAACGCCCAGTGGCGAATGGCGAGTGTCGACCAGTTCCCACCTAAATCATAGGCCATATATTTTCCTATCGTTAACGAGTCCACCGGTGTCCACGGTTCTGGTTCGTATCCGAGTAAAGTAAACTCATAGCTTAATTGTCCTTCTTCTTTTGCATGGGTAATGAAATCATTGACGCCTTCTGCATACCACTCCAATACTTGCTTGGCTTCCGCGCTGTAGCCTTCATACGATTTTTCAGCTGCATCTCGCAGACTGAAAGTTAAAAAGAATTGGTCGGTAGAAAGCGCGGCCTCTCCTACCACTTCCGAAAGTTCCCCACTCGCTTGTCTACGAGCTAAGTCCATCTGGAATAAACGGTCTTGAGCTTGTACAAATCCTTGAGCCCGATATAGATCTGCATCGGACTGGGCCTCAATATGAGGAACCCCTTCTTCGTCTCGTGTGACCGTGACAGGTTGTTCTAAGCTCGTTAAGCCAAGCTCCCCTTCTAACTGCGGCTTTGAGTTCGCAATAAACCAGTTCAGACCAAGTAATGTGATAGCTACGACAATTACAAGGCCAATCACGATGGTTAGTAGTATTTTATATCCCTTTTTCATGTTTTTCTCCCCCTTATACGTAGGTATTCGGCATTGTCCGACATATTCCTTCTAGGCACGAAAAAAGCCAGCCTCTAAATTGAGACTGGCTGTAGAAATTACTTCACTTCTTCTCCCACTATTTTCACTTCAAGCTCCAGATCTACGCCAAACTTCTCTTTTACCGTCGATTGAACGAGTTGAATGGTTTTGATGTAATCCGTAGCTGTAGCATTATCTTTGTTAACGATGAAGCCTGCGTGCTTCGTAGAGACTTCAGCACCGCCAAATCCTTTTCCTTGCAATTCACTGTCTTGAATCAGTTTTCCAGCGAAATAACCAGGTGGGCGTTTGAACACGCTTCCTGCTGACGGGTATTCAAGTGGTTGCTTAGATGTACGTTGATGTGTCAGGTCGGCAATTTTCTCATCGATATGCACTTGTTCCCCGTAGCTCAATTCAAACTCAGCTGAAAGCACAAAGTACCCTTTTTTAGAGATGACGCTTGTTCGGTAGCCAAGGTCTAGGTCTTCTTTCTTGAGAACCAATAGCTCTCCTTGAGGGGTCACTACAGTACACTGTTTGATGACGTCTTGAATCTCACCACCATAAGCGCCGGCATTCATCACCATCGCACCGCCTACTGTTCCAGGAATCCCACAAGCAAACTCAAGGCCAGTTAAACCTTCTTTTGCTGCAAGTTTAGAGACATCAATGATAGCCGCTCCACTTTCCGCGTAGACATGAGTATTTGTAATTGTGATTTCACGAAGCTTGGTAAGCTGAAGCACGATACCTCTAACCCCACCATCTCGTACGACCATATTTGAACCGTTACCAAGCAGTAGTAGTGGGATATTATATTGAGCCGCATAATTAATGACTACGATTGCTTGCGCTTGAGAATCCGGTGACACAAACACATCTGCCGGACCTCCCATGCGAGTGATCGTATGCAATGATAGCGGTTCATCTAGTTTTACTGTATGTGCAGGCAATACTGCCGAAAGTTCTTCAAACCATTTTTGTTTAGACAAAGAAGACAATCCTTTCTATTTGAAACATTTTCATTATGTCCATTGCTGAGACCAGTTTTCTATCCCTTCAATGACAGGTCGAAGAGCAAAGCCTTTATCTGTCAAAGAATATTCAACGCGAACTGGCACCTCCGAATAGATTTTCCGTGTGACAAGCCCTTCCACCTCGAGCTCTTTTAAACGTTCCGATAATAAACGGCCACTGATCGGCATAGAAGACTCGATCTCATTGAACCGTTTTGAGCCATTTAACAACTGATAAATAATTAAAGCCGTCCAGCGTTTTCCAAGCAAGTCCATGGCATTGGAAAGGCGAGGGCAAAGTGCTGTTTCTTTCATCATACTCACTCCTAATTTACTTAGTATAAAAAAAAATTGCAAAAAACGCAAAAAACATTATTTAATTACTTGACGTTCGTTTATTATTATTTTATAGTAAGTTACGTAAAGTAACCAGTTATTTATATTTTTTTAATCATATATCTTGATTTCGAAATAATAGCTCGGTATACTTTTAGACAATTCCAAAAACTAAGGAGAGATTGTAAAATGACAAAGTACACAGTTGACACAGCACACTCTAGCATCGGATTCTCAGTAAAGCACATGATGGTTTCTAAAGTTCGCGGAAATTTCAATGACTTTTCAGCAAACCTAGAAGGTAATGAACAAGATCTTTCTGGCGCAACAATTGAATTCACAATTGACGTAGCGTCTATCAATACAAACAATACAGACCGTGACAACCACTTACGCTCTGGAGATTTCTTCGATGTAGAAACCTACCCATCTATTACGTTTAAAGCAACAGACATTCAGTCTAAAGGCGGCGACGAGTACAAAATCACAGGTGACCTGACAATTAAAGACGTAACAAAACCAGTTACATTTGATGCAGAATATGAAGGAAAAGGTACAAACCCATGGGGCCAAGAAGTTGTAGCCTTCTCTGCTGATGCAAAGATCAACCGTAAAGACTTCGGTTTAACATGGAACCAAACACTTGAAACTGGCGGCGTATTAGTAGGCGAAGATATTAAGATTGATATTGAGCTAGAGTTAAACCCAGCGCAGTAATTTCTAACAAATGAATCTAGTGTAAAACCTCTAAAACAGTTTCTTGAAATTTGAGAAACTGTTTTTTTTTATGTTGAGCTGCGTTATCTACTTTTAGTGATATCGAGTTGCAGGCGTTAGAAATACATTCACAAATCATTCACCCCCTATGAGGCAAAGAGCGCCTCACAGGCTGCGTCTGATTTCCGAAGCATTTCTGGGCGAACGCCTTCCACATCTAAAAAATTGAAACTTTCCATTGGGGATTTCGTATAAACTACTAAACAAAGCAAAGGTGGAGTGTTCCATGTGGTGGATTGTTGCGATTGTAGCTATAGGGGTTGGAGCAAGTCTTGTAGAAAAATGGATGAAACAGCGGGTAAAGCTAGAAGAAATTCGTGCCTTATCTACAAAGGACGAATTGGCGTTAGAAAAACAGCGCTATGAGAATTTTTTATTGGAGACTGAGAAGATGCGATTGGAGCTCGATTACAAACGTCAGTCTTTAAGTATCACAGCAGACCCTATCCTAAATGAATTAGAAAAAGAGAAAGCTTAGTCGCAGAATCGACCAGGCTTTCTCTTTTTTTAATACAACTTTCCTTGGCGATATAGCACTTCTGACAATCGTCCGACTGCATGGATAAATGCGTTTTGGCGCAAAGCAAACGGATCTGCATAGTACTGAGGTAAAATCGTCTCCATCGTATGAGACATCTTCTCATAAAGTTTGGTAAATACTTCTTCTTCAGTGAAGAACTGAGTCTCTCGACCTTGCAACCATTCAAGGTAGGACACAATTACCCCACCTGCATTCGCTAAAATATCTGGAATGATGACAACTCCATTTTTAGCTAGTTGTTCGTCAGCTTCTTGTGTGATTGGCGCATTTGCTCCCTCAACTAGAATACGTGCTTTGATATCTTTCCAGTTGTCTTGATGAATCTGATCTTCAAGAGCAGCGAGTATCAAGACATCGATATCCATCGTTAAAATCGCTTCGCGTGATTCAATCGTAGCAACGACATTCAGTTCTCTCAATTGCTCTTCTTTAGTAGGTAAATCCCCTTTGTTCTTCGCTGTGAAATCCACAAGAGCTGGAATATCCAGTCCATTAGGGTTTACAAGCGTGACATTACGGTCTGATACAGCCACAATCTTGTTCTGTAGTTTTTGGTCTCGGTACGCCTCGAGTGCAGTCACGGAACCTACATTACCAAATCCTTGCACAGCTACTGTCAGTGGGCGGCCAGCATGCTCTAAGGTCGTCTTCGCAAAGATATTCGCATTGTTCTCTAAATTTGTTCTGTTCTTTTCAACATAATCATGAAGCAAGTAGCGCATCGTGAAATAGACACCCTTACCTGTTGCTTCACGACGTCCAAGTGATCCTCCATTGACAACACTTTTTCCTGTAAAGCTCCCTAGATAAGGTTGACCATGATTGATCTTTTTATATTCGGCCATCATCCAGTCCATCTCGCGTTCTCCAGAACCAACGTCAGGAGCAGGTATATCCTTGTCTGGACCGATGATGTCGTTGAAGTTCCTCACATATTTTACACATAACGTGTGAAGCTCTTTTTCACTCAGAGAGCGGGGATCAATTACAATGCCTCCCTTTCCTCCTCCATATGGAACATTGTGTAACGCATTTTTAAGAGTCATCAAAAAGGATAAATTTACGACTTCATGTTCATTGACCGATTCATGGAATCGAATCCCGCCTTTATAAGGCCCCAGTGCATTGTTATGTTGCACACGGAAAGCGGGTATGCGGACAATTTGACCATTTTCAAGTGGCATACGTATGTAAGCCTTATGGATTTGATTAGGAGTCGATAAAATCGCTTCCATAGAAGCGAAGGCCTTAGTCCGACTCTCTCCTTTACACACCGGCAAAAATTCGTCTCGTTCAAGTAACGCTGTTAATGCTTGTTTTACGATTGGATGGGATACTTCACTCATCCGAACACCTCCTCAAGTTTTTCACTATAAAAAACTATACCCCTCCGTCTTTTCGTTAAACGGAGGGGTAGTTGGAATTATTTAGTTTCAGGAGAGTCATCTTCCCAACACTCTGTATTTTTTAGGCCTGCAATGTTTTTAGCGTAGAATTGTGGATCTAGTCCACGCTTTCGTTGTTCTACGTAATCGTCTAGTACTTGAGCTGCTAATTTCCCTAGCAATAAAATCACCACGATATTGATGACAGCCATCAAGCCCATGAATAAATCGGCCATATTCCAGACCAATTGTACCTTAGCTAGAGCTCCGAACATAACCATTGCTAGTACAAGAACACGATACCCTTGCAACCAGCCGCGATGTGCATTGATCAACTCAATATTTGTTTCACCGTAATAGTAGTTTCCGATAACAGAACTGAATGCGAAGAAGATGATAGCAATGGCCACAAAGTAAGGTGCCCAGCTTCCCACATGATCTGCCAGTGAGTTTTGAGTCAAAATGATCCCATCATCCGTTGCTGTTTTGTAGAAATCAGAGAGTAGGATAATGAATGCTGTTGCTGTACAAATCACGATAGTATCGAAGAATACTCCTAGACTTTGAACAAGTCCCTGTTTTGCTGGATGCGAGACATTGGCCGTTGCAGCTGCGTTTGGCACGGACCCCATCCCTGCTTCATTTGAGAATAATCCACGGCGAACACCTTGCATGATAGCAGCACCTACACCGCCGCCAACAGCTTCTTCAAGACCAAAAGCATGGCTAAAGATTAATGAGAAGAAAGCTGGAAGTTCGGACAGATTCGTCACAACTACAAATAGAGCAATTAAAATATACAGTACAGCCATCACTGGTACGATAACCTGTGTTACTTTTACAATTCGATGGACTCCACCGAAAATAATCACAGCTGTAAGGATGACAAGTGCTAACCCAATAACCCATGTTGGGATATTGAAGACATCATTTACAGAGACTGCAATTGTATTCGATTGAACGGAGTTGAAAATAAATCCAAAACTAAGTGTTAATAAAATACTAAACACTATAGCGATTTTACGCTGCCCTAAAGCTTTTTCCATATAGTACGCAGGTCCACCACGGAACTCGTCACCATCTCGTACTTTATAAACTTGAGCGAGAGTACTTTCAACAAATGCTGTTGCCATACCAATAATCGCAATCAGCCACATCCAGAACACAGCACCAGGGCCACCGATTCCGATTGCTAGTGCTACTCCCGTAATATTCCCTGTACCTACTCGAGAAGCGGTACTAATTGTGAATGCTTGGAATGCAGAAACCCCAGTATCCGTTTCTTTCTTTTCAGTAATAACACGGAACATTTCACCGAACATGCGGAACTGAACAAACTTGGTACGTATTGAAAAATAAAGACCGGCACCGATTAAAAGAGCAATTAAAATGTACGTCCAAAGGTAATTGTTAGCCCAGTCCACGAATGAATTCAACCATTCCATCCTATTTCCCCCTTTTTTAGATGATATGTATCGTAATACTCATACCCTAAACGTAAAGGACTGCAAACAAAAAACCTGTAAAAAATACAGGTTTTCATAGATTACCAGTCACATGAATCGCCTTCACAAGTTGCCCCTGTGCCACCGATTGTTTGTAGGGAAGGCTTTAGGCCTTCTTCTTGCGCTACCTTTTCTAAAGCTTCTTTGAACACTTCAATAGGCTGTGCTCCAGAGATAGCGTATTTATTGTTCAGTACAAAGAAAGGAACTCCTCGAATGCCGATTTGAGCAGCTTCCGTTTGATCAATCTGAATTTCCGGGAAAAATTGATTGCTTGACGCTACTTCTTTTGCTTGTTCTCCATCCAAATCTACAGCTGCTGCTAGTTCAGCTAACACCTCGATGTCATTAATATTCTTTCCATCGATAAAGTAAGCTTGGAGTAGAGCTTCTCCCAAGTCATTGCCTTTTTGCTGCGTATCTGCCCATTTAACTAGGCGGTGTGCACGAGCTGTATTGGCAGGTTTCGCATGCTCAAAGTTATACTCAAGGCCTTCTGACTTCGCTTGCTCGACAACGTTATTCGTCATCGCTTTAGCTTGATCGATAGACGTATTGTATTTGCGAGCAAGAGACTCATATACTGACTCTGTTACGACTTCCGGCGTCCCAGCATCTAGCTGATAGCTTTTCAATTGAATTGTGGCTTGCCCAGCAAAGCCAGTCTCTTGTAATGCACGCTCCATACGGCGTTTTCCAATATAACAAAACGGACAAACATAGTCTGACCAGATTGCGATTTCCATACAATCACCTCTTAGTCAGCATAAGTTGTCCGTTTCAAAAAATCAAAGAATTGAACTTAATTAGATAGTGCTTCTGTTAATGCCGGCACGACTTGTTTCTTACGTGATACAACTCCACTTAAAACTGCTGTGTGGTTTGTGAATGTCACGTTGAATGCATCTTCTGCTTTGTTCGCCATTTTTCCTAGAGCAAGAGCAACAGAGTCATTGTTCAAGATATCTGTCACGACGAAGAAGAACAAGTCTAATTCTTTTTCAGAGATGCGGTTGTAGATCGCTTCTTCTAGTTGATCTTGACGGTTTAACACATCTTGTGGATCCACTACATTTACTTGTGCGATTTCTACTTTGTGATTACCCATGCCAAACTCTTTCGCATCAAGCGTCAGTAGCTCTTCAATTGTTTTGGAAGAGACATCAGCTCCTGCTTTTAACATATTTAAGCCGTATTCCTGTGCATCGATTCCTGCAATCGCCTCAAGTTCTTTTGCAGCTTTGATATCCTGCTCAGTGCATGTAGGAGACTTGAATAATAATGAATCGGAAATGATGGCGGATAGCATAAGACCCGCCATGTCTTGTGGCACCTCTACTCCGTGCTCTTTGAAAAGCTTCAATAGGATTGTTGCTGTACATCCAACTGGTTCAGCACGGTAGTAAAGTGGATCTGCTGTCTCAAAGTTTGCCACACGGTGGTGGTCGATCACTTCTAAGATGTGTGCATTTTCGATTCCATCAATACTTTGCTGGAACTCATTGTGATCCACTAGGATGACCGCTTGTTCTTCTTGTTCTAATGCTGTTACTAAGCGTGGTTCCTCTACTTTAAACTGCTTTAAGGCAAATGCTGTTTCTTCTGTTACGTCCCCAAGACGAATCGCTTCCGCCTCGTGACCTACTTGATTTTTCAAATATGCATAGACGATAGCTGATGTAATCGAATCAGTATCGGGATTTTTGTGTCCAAGTACGAGTGTTTTAGACATGAGAAATGCCTCCTTGTAATATGATTGCTTCTACAGTTTAGCATATTTTTTCCCAAATCGACATGTGCTTTTCCTCGTCGTTCTCGTGCTATACTGAGAAAAAGTGAGTTAAGAAATAAAGGATGATGACTATGGCCCGAACTACTGAAGCAAAGTATTTACCTCTTTATGATTTCTTTAAAAAAACCAATCAAAAAACCGTAAAGCTGACATTCGATCAGATGGAAGCCATTTTAGGCCAGCCTCTGCCGAATGCAGCCTATTTAAGCCGTAGTTGGTGGAAGAAAAACAAGCCACCTGCTCAGCATTATTTTGCTTGGACTGATAATGGCTACGGAATTAGTGAGATCGAGCTAAGTCAGTACGTGATTTTTCAAAACTCGATTCATGAACATGAGACTTCTGTAGAACCGGAACAACAAGATATCTTGATTATTCGTGAAGCGGAGACGGAAGATGCTCGTGCTTTCATTCAACTACAAGAGACGATTTATTCTGAGACCGACTTCATGCTTTATGGGAAGTCAGAACAGAAGCAATCCGTACAAGGAATTCGAAAGCGCTTAGAAGAATGGAAACTCGCTCGCAACTCAAATCTTTTCTTGGCCATTTTAAACGGGGAGTATGCCGGCTATTTAGTAGTCATCGGTGGTCCTTCTCCTCGCGCTTCGCACCGCGCGTCGATCGTCATTGGAGTCAAACAGCAGTTCTCGAATAAAGGAATTGCTTCCACTCTTATGTATCACGGTGAAAACTGGGCGAAAGATGTGGGGATTGAAAAGCTTGAGCTGACCGTAATCAAAGAAAATGTCATTGCACAAAAGCTCTACAATAAACTTGGATTTGAACTCGAAGGAACCCGAAAAAATGCACTTCGCATTCATGGGAACTATGTAGATGAATTTTACATGGGCAAGATGATTGATTGAAAAAGACGTTCAGCGATTACTCGCTGAACGTCTTTTTTGGTGCTCTATACTTAGATACATAAGGATTTTCGGTCTCCCAAAAGCGGTAAGGATAATGTACGGCTTCACCACTATTATCGATACCAATACGCGGACCTGAGGAAATCGAACTCACTTCTCGTCCTTCAGCTAAATACAAAGGTGGTTCATACCACAATGTTCCATAGTGCTCCATTGTAATACCCAGTGCTTTCGTCAGTTTCCCCGGCCCGTTAGTCCACTGCTTCTTCGGCAAGTTGTTGCGGTTCCGACTCATTAGGTCTTGCCCCTCGACCGGCTCTACTGCACGAATCAATATAGCATGAGGCGCACCTACTTCTTCTGCCACCACATTGATTAACGTGTGCGTATGCATTTGATACGTATAAATATGACCAGGTTCTCTGAACATGACTTCTGTCCGCTTGGTCTTACGTCCTCCAAAGCTATGCGCAGCTTGATCAAGCGGCCCCATATAGGCTTCCGTTTCCACGATATACCCGCTCACGATTCCTTGTTCTGTCTCATGAACTAGTAATTTCCCTAGTAGCGCCTGAGCGAGTTCTAATGTCGGAAGTGTATAAAACTCAGGAGATAATGGTTTCATTTACAGAATCAATCCTAGCTTCTTCGCTTCAAAGTGCAGTTCATCTCGGAAATCAGGGTGTGCAATAGCAATCAATTGTTCAGCTCGTTCTGAAAGCGGGCGACCAAACATCTCTGCCACCCCGTACTCGGTGACAATATGATCGACGTCATTTTTATTGGTTGTTACTACGGATCCTGGTGCAAGCGCTACTTTAATACGCGACATCTCTCCATTTTTAATAGTAGAAGACATGGTGATAAAGCCTTTTCCATTCTTTGAGAAACGGACACCTCTAGCAAAGTCAGCTTGTCCTCCAGTAGAAGAATAGTATCTTCCAGCAACCGTCTCACTTGCACATTGGCCAAACAAGTCCACTTCAGTCGTTGCATTGATGGAGATCATATTCTCTTCTTTTCCGATTTCGCGAGGATCGTTGACCATACTAACAGGTAGAAACTCAAGTGCCGGATTTCCGTTAATGAAGTCATAAAGACGCTGTGACCCGTGAGCAAATGTGGCAATCATCTTTCCTTGATTGGTGAATTTCCGCGTGCCATCTACAGCTCCTGCTTCAACAAGATCAATAATACCGTCTACAAACATCTCTGTATGAATTCCTAAGTGACGATGTGTCTTCAGCTGACTCACAACCGCATTAGGAATGCCTCCAATACCTATTTGCAATGTATCTCCGTCTTGGATACGCTCCGCTACAAAGGAGGCAATTTTCATATCCATCTCAGATATCGGTGCTGGCTCATCACTGACGAGTGGTTGATGGTTTACTACATATCCTTCAACTTGACTGATGTGAATCTGATTTTGTCCAAATGTGCGAGGCATGTGTTCGTTGACCTCTACAATAAAAGGGACTTTGCCAATGAATTCACTAACGATGTCTGCTTGTGTTCCGAGTGAAAAATAGCCAAATTCATCTAGTGGCGAGACGACCGCCATCACCATCATATTACGACTCACTTTCCGCAGAATACGCGTCACTTCATGAAAGTTATTTGGCATTAGGTCCGTCATTCCTTGATGGAATTCCGCACGATTAGCGCCACTTAAAAAATAACTAACGTGCTTTAAATGAGCAGCTGTTTCATTCGCCATGTAGGCGCGCTTTTTCAGAGGAAGCAACTGATGAATCTTCACTTCTGAGAGTTTATCTTGATGAGCTTCCATGATGTCGAGCAACCGGTTGGGCTCCCCGTTTGTTAGAGGAAATACGATGTCTGCCTGGCTAGGAATCAAATCAATAATTTGTTGTGCTGTTAATTCTTTTGTCATCTTTCCACGTCCTTCACAAGTTTCACTAGACTAAGTGTAAACGAAACGGTGATGAAAAAAAAGAAAGCCACTGCCGAAGCAGTGACTAAAGTGTATCTCTGAGTTCCTGTTGTTTCGTTTCTGTTCCTAAGAAAGCAACTGCTAAAACGCCAATAATTATAGCTACACAGAAAATACCGAAGATCAAACCAATTCCTTGTCCTGCAGCAACCATCGAGCCCACAAGAAGTGGTCCAAGGATTCCTCCAATGCGCCCCACTCCTGCTGCCATACCGGATCCAGTCGCTCGAATCACAGTAGGATACTGTTCTGGCGAATAAGCGTATAATGCGCCCCATGCACCAAGGTTAAAGAATGAAAGAAGCATACCTGAAATCAGTAGCATAGTTAAAGTTTCTGCTGAGCCGAACACAGCAGCACTTGCAGCTGTTCCTAACAAATAGGTAATCAAGACAAATTTTCTTCCCATCCGTTCAATTAACCAAGCAGCTGAGAAATAGCCAGGTAATTGAGCCAATGTCATGATTAACACATACTGGAACGTTTTAATGAGTGTAAATCCTTTAATAACCATCACAGAAGGCAACCATAAAAACATTCCGTAATAGGAGAACACAACTGTAAACCATAAAATCCACAGCATCAGCGTCCGTTTGCGGTAGACAGGTGTCCAGAGGTCTTTAACGTTTTGTAAGACGCTTCGTTTCACATTCTCTACATTTTCATAGCGCGGAGAATCTGGTAGCTTGATCCGCAAATAGATTGCATAAAAAGCCGGTAATGCAGTTAAAGCGAGTGCCCAGCGCCAACCATACTCAGGAATGACAAAGTATGCAATAAGTGCGGCTAGAATCCAACCTATTGCCCAGAAGCTCTCGAGCAACACGACCACTTTCCCTCGCTCTTCTGCTGGAACAGATTCTGCAACTAGTGTCGAAGCAACCGGTAGCTCTCCTCCAAGACCCATGCCTACAAAAAACCGTAAAATCATGAAGACTGCCAACCCACCTGCTAGTGCTGATGCACCTGAAGCTAATGTAAACAGCAATAGCGTGATCATGAAGACATTTTTACGTCCAATTTTGTCCGCGATCAACCCAAAGAATACGGCGCCCACTGCCATCCCAATCGAATTCACACTTCCGATCCATCCCATTTGTTCTGGCGTTAAGCTCCACTCAATAGCGAGAGCCGCAATAATAAAGGAAAGAATCCCCACATCCATCGCGTCAAACATCCAACCAAGTCCTGCGATACCTAACAATTTGTTTCTTGAAATAGGTTTTTGCTGTTGTATTGTTGTCATCTATCAAAACTCCTGTCTTTACACATGTCCATAACAAACATGAGTATACTCTTTTTTATTCTTTATGACAATGAAAAGTTCCTATTGAAATCAATGAAGATGTCCTGTAGAATGTCCTTTATGAAAAGACATTTGTTTTCATCAAAAGAACAGAAGGGTGGCACTTCCCATGGCATATTCCGGTTTATTGCAACAGTACAAACAATTTCTACCTATAACAGACGCGACACCAAAGCTTTCCTTATTAGAAGGGAACACCCCTCTTTTATATGCAGAAAACCTGTCTAAACAGTTAGGTATCGAGCTCTACTTAAAATTAGAAGGCGCCAATCCAACGGGTTCTTTTAAAGACCGCGGTATGGTGATGGCCGTAGCGAAAGCAAAAGAACAAGGTAGTACTGCCGTCATTTGCGCATCCACAGGAAACACCTCTGCTGCCGCTGCCGCGTATGCAGCCCGTGCAGGCATGAAAGCAATTATCGTCATCCCTGAAGGAAAAGTGGCGGCTGGAAAACTGGCTCAGGCCTATATGTACGGAGCTGAAGTCATCCAAATCCAAGGTAACTTTGATCAGGCGCTCGAAATGGTACGTGCTATTAGTGAGACATCTCCAGTTACGTTGGTGAATTCGGTGAATCCTTACCGTATCGAAGGGCAAAAGACAGCGAGCTTCGAGATTGTTGACGCTTTAGGAAAAGCTCCTGACGTGTTAGCCATCCCTGTCGGAAATGCAGGAAATATCACAGCCTACTGGAAAGGGTTTGTAGAATACAACGACCACTTCGCAAGTGGCCTCCCTCAAATCTTTGGTTTTGAAGCCGAAGGTGCGGCGGCTATTGTTAGAGGTGAACCTATTGAACATCCTGAGACAATCGCTACAGCGATTCGCATAGGCAATCCGGCTTCCTGGAAAACAGCGGTTGAAGCGCGTGACGCATCAGGCGGTGTTATTGAAGCTGTGTCAGATGAAGAGATGCTAACAGCCTACCAAGCACTCGCAAGTAAAGAAGGTGTCTTTGTAGAGCCTGCTTCAAGTGCCTCTGTAGCTGGCGTTTTCCGAGCAGTCAAGCAACAGGCTATTGCTCCTGGGTCGACAGTAGTGGCCGTACTAACAGGAAATGGTTTAAAAGATCCACAAACTGCTATGGACTGCAAAGTGATTCGTCCTCGGCAAATGGATTCTTCCGCACCTGCCCTTAACGAGTATTTACAGGAGGTGCTACAAAGATGACATTCCGTATTCAAGTTCCCGGAAGTACTGCAAATTTAGGACCGGGTTTTGATTCCATTGGAGTAGCTTTACCCTTTTACTTAACGGTTGAAGCCTCCTTGTCAACAAAATGGCAAGTAGGTCATATCGGACCGAATCTCCCACCGGTATCAGAAGTACTCGATCATCTACTAATCAAGACAGCAATCGCTACGGCACATCATTTTGGAAAAGACATGCCTGCCTGTCAGTTATTGCTCTCTAGTGACATTCCACTAACTAGAGGGCTAGGTAGCAGTGCCGCGGCAATTGTTGCTGCAATTTACTTAGCAAATGAGATGGCAGAGCTTCACCTTTCTGAACAACAAATGATTAATTGGGCAAGTGAACTCGAGGGACATCCCGATAATGTAGCAGCTAGCATTCTAGGTGGTTGCGTCATTACTACTGTAGTTGCTAAAGAAGTTCTTATTGTCCCAGTAGATGCCTCTCCACTTCACTGGTTAGTTGCCATTCCTCATGAAGAACTCAAGACGGAAGCGGCTCGAGAGGTCTTGCCTTCCTCCTACAGTAGGCAACAGGCCGTACAGGCTAGCTCGGTATCAAATGTTTTAGTAGCTGCACTCCACAGTACTGACAAAGAGAAAATCGGTTCATTAATGGAACTCGATTCGTTTCACGAGCCTTACCGTTTTGAACTGATTGACCATGCGTCAAGATATCGACAGGCCGCCAAACAAGCGGGCGTTTATGGCACAGCAATCAGTGGAGCGGGTCCGACATTGATTTCACTTGTAGATTCAGGTTTTGATTACGAGGAACTCGCTTCAGCGTTCCCTTCATTGACATTCCATGTAGTTCCTTCTTGTATAGAGGGCGTTCGTTGTCTGCACGCAGTTCCACCATCAATCTAAAAAAGGTCCAACCCGTTGTGGTTGGACCTTTATATATTACACAGAGAACAATACTAAGCTTGCTGCCATCACCATCATTCCAGCTACTACCCCATAAATGGACGAATGCGTCTCATCAAACTCTTTCGCTGCAGGCAACAATTCATCTAGTGATATAAACACCATGATTCCTGCCACCCCTGCAAAAATCACACCAAACATTAAATCCGACAAGAACGGCATCAAAATCAAGAAAGCGACGATGGCTCCCACAGGTTCAGCGAGCCCTGAAAGGAACGACAATTTGAATGCCCGTTTTCGTGATCCAGTTGCGTAATAAATTGGCACTGCCACGGCAATACCTTCTGGAATATTATGAATCGCAACAGCAATAGCAATGGCAATCCCTAGATTTGGATCTGACATGGCCGACATAAATGTAGCAATTCCCTCAGGGAAATTATGAATTCCAATAGCAAGGGCCGTGAACATTCCCATCTTCATTAAACGGGCATGCTCAGCGGAGGTCGGTTGTACATCCATGGCTTCTACAGATTTCACTTCATGCGGGTTTCCAAGTGATGGTAGAAGTCGATCAATGACTCCTATGAAAAGCATACCCCCAAAAAAGCCAACAAGCGTCATCCAGTAGCCATTAACATCTCCTAGCTCAGCTACAAGAGCATCTTTAGCTTTAAAAAAGATTTCCACAAGTGCTACAAAAATCATAACCCCTGCAGAAAACCCGAGAGCCATTGATAAGAATTTTTTATTCGTGCGAGATGTAAAAAACGCGAGTAAACTTCCGATTCCCGTAGCGAGACCGGCAAAAACAGTTAGGCCCAAGGCAAAGAGAACATTCCCATCCATACAAATCATCCTACTTTTCTGTATTTTTTAATAGTATATGCGAAATGTTTCCTTTGTGCAACTTTTTTAGTCACGTGAAATTCATGAAGTGATTTGTTGTAAATAGGATCCTATCGCCGCCCAATCTCTTTCTACCTCCTCACGAATCTTAGGATTGTAAAAAACTGCAGCAGGATGAAACGTAGGGATCAATGTGTAGCTCTTTTTGGTTTGTACCATCTCATTACTTTCTAAGCTCTTTAAACGGTATATAGGCTGGTCAATAAGTTCCCCGTGCTTTTCAGATACTTTATAAGTGGGTCCAAGCAATCTCTGCAACCCTACATTTCCTAAAGTTACAATCAATACAGGATCCAGATGCTCAATTTCATAATCTAAAATAGGGGCATGTGCAATAATTTCTTGACGCTTAGGTGCGCGGTTGTATTTTTTATTGATGACTTCCCCAGTTCTCAGTCTCTTTTCTTTCCATTGATAAGGACGACTTCTTACTGGGCTCGTCATATAGACATCCTCTCGAGTTAAGCCGATTTGTGCTAAGGACTTTTCAAGTTCAACTCCTGCCCTGCCGACAAACGGTTTTCCTTGGATTGCTTCATTTTCACCAGGCGCTTCCCCAATTAGTAAAAGTTGTGGTTTTTGAGGACCACCTCCTCTTACAAATCCCTCAACAGGAAATTGTTCAATCCGCTGTTTTCCAAGTTTCACAAGTTCGACTGGTATTTGAAACTCCATTTAGTTCCCTCCTAGCACAAAACCCTCTTCAACAGATTAAGTTGAAAAGGGTTTTCGTTTTCTAAATTGCCGTTCTCTATATTCATACCACCACATTACTGCAGCAAACCAAGCATATCCAATAGCCCAACCTGCTACTACATCTGAGCCATAATGATGCATATTTGCCACTCGAGATAATCCAATCAATAGTGCAAGTAAGAGTGCTACAGACCAGATGATGGTTTGGCGTTTTTTATCATACATATATTCAGTCAAAAAGTACGCCAACGTACATAAGTAGATGATTCCTGCCATTGCATGACCCGATGGAAAGCTGAATGATATCAACTGTCCTTCTAATTCAGGTCGTTCGCGTTCAATCCATGTTTTCAAAAGCTGGTTCAGTACGCTTCCGCCACCTACAGCAAATAGAACGAACAGCATTCCTCTATAATTCTTTTTAAAAATCCACAAGTACAGTAACAATGCCAAAGACACAACAATGACGGTAGGAGGATCAGCAAAGAAACTAAAGAAACCAATGACAATGTTCCCTTCGAAGATTTGGCTAAATGTGCGGTCTGTCCAGAGTTCGTCTTTATTCATGTAAAAATAAAACATAATGAAGAACAACACTAGTGCTGCAACACCCAGACCATATTTCCATTGTTTCATCTGCGTCCCCCCTTTTTAATTACTTTCATACCCTTTCCTTAAATGGCAGAAACCCTTCCCTAGAGTCCCTTCTTCATATCTTCAATCATGATGCGCATAGAATCCAAACCGCCACCAGCTAAATACCAAGCAGAAGGATCCACATAAATGATCTTGCCATTCTTGTAGGCATTTGTTTTTTGAACGAGTTCATTTTCAAAATCTGCGTTTCCTGGGGCACCGGATTCAATTGCTTGACTGCGATCTAAAACAAATAGAATATCGGGATTCGTTTCTGCTAAGTATTCAAATGACACGCCTTGACCATGTGTTGAGACCTCTAAATTCGTGTCAGCTGCTTCGTAACCAAATACATCATGGATCAGTCCAAATCGAGATCCAGGACCGTACGCACTGACTTTCCCTTCATTAATTAAAACAAATAACGCTTTTCCTTCTACGTTTTCTAAATCAGCTGCAATCGTTTCAATCTCTGATTTCACTGTCTCTAATTCTTTTGCCATCTCTTGTTCTTTTCCAAATAATTCACCAATTAATGTCATATTTGATTCAAATGAATTCATGTAATTTGTTGTATCTAGTCCCATGTATACCGTCGGAGCAATCTCTTCAAATTCAGGATATAAATCCGCTTGTCGAGCAGAAATAATGATTAAATCGGGTTGCATCGCGTGGATAGCTTCGAAATCAGGTTCTTTTAGTGAGCCTACATTCGTATATTCGTCACCAGCATACTCCTCTAAATAAGGTGGAATCGCAGCTTGTGGAACTCCAGCCACTTCTACATCTAATTTACTTAACGCATCCAAAATTCCGAAATCAAAAACTACCACTGTTTCTGGCTTATCTTCAATAACCGTTTCGCCTAGTTCATGAGTAAGTGTCATGGGAAATTTAGTATCTGCCGAACTTCCAGCGGATGTTTCTGTTGAGTCTGTTGTTTCAGCTTCATTTGCTGCCTCGTCTTTATCACCACATGCTGCCAATAATCCGATCACTAGTACTGCTAGTAAAGCCACTAACCATTTTTTCATTTGAGTTCTCTCCTTTAGATTATGAGTTAAAGTACACACAGATTCGACAATTATTCATTTGTTGTATAGGAATATCCATGTCGTAAATTTCTTTAAGAGCTGCTGATTCGATAATGGTTTCGGTAGGTCCTTCTCGTACCACTTCCCCATTTTTCATAGCGACTATGTAATCGGAATACACAGAAGCAAAATTTATGTCATGCAGAACGATTACAACCGTTTTTCCAAGCTCATTGACGAGTCGTCTTAAAATCTTCATGATTTGAACCGAATGTTTCATATCTAAATTGTTGAGCGGCTCATCCAACAAGATGTACTCCGTGTCCTGTGCGATGACCATCGCGATGAATGCACGTTGACGTTGACCACCTGACAGTTCGTCCAAATAGTCATCTTCAAGTTCTTGAAGACCCATATACTCAATGGCTTGATCCACAAATTGTTCGTCTTCTGTTGTCAGCCGTCCTTTAGAGTAAGGAAAGCGCCCGAAGCTAACGAGTTCCCTCACAGTCAAACGAACATTCATATAATTGGACTGTTTTAAGATCGACACTTTTTTAGCAAAATCATTGGACTTCATTTTCTTAGTAGCAGTCGCATCGACGAGTACTTCACCAGAGTCCGCATCCATCAGCTTACTGACCATTGATAGAAGAGTTGATTTTCCCGCACCATTTGGGCCTATGAAAGACGTGATTTTTCCACGCTGGATGGTTGTTGAAACTTCTTTCACGACTTGTTTTTTGCCATAAAATTTAGTCAGGGCTTGCACTTGGATCATTTCGACCGACTCTCCTTTAGTAGTAAGTAGATAAAGTAGATGCCACCAATAAAGTTAATGATGACACTTAGTGTCGTTGAAAATTGAAAGACTCGCTCTACAATAAACTGACCTCCAACTAAAGCTATGAAGCTCATTAACATAGCTGAAAGAACAAGTAGATTGTGTTTATAGGATTTCATAAACTGATACGACAGATTCGCAACAATCAGCCCAAAGAAAGTGATTGGTCCCACTAATGCTGTAGAAATGGCGATCAGGATAGCAGAGACAATTAGCATCTTGCGCACTAGACTGTCATAGGGAACACCTAAATTGATGGCAGTATCTCTACCAAGGCTGACTACATCCAAGTAGTGATGCGAGCGCCAACTCCAGAACAGAACTAGAACTGTAAGAACTAGAGCAATCCAGACAAGATCCGTACCTACATTATTAAAACTTGCAAACATGCGGTCTTGAATTCTCAAAAATTCGTTAGGATCGATTAACACCTGCATAAATGTTGAGATACTACCAAAAAATGTTCCAATTACAATTCCAACTAATAGTAAGAAATAGATTGGTTGATTCCCTTTTCGGAACAATAGATGATACAGCACTAGTGCAAAGCCAATCATCAGAGCGGTAGAAAGAAAGAAATTAACTTGTTTGTTAATAAGAGCAATGTGGGTGCTACCTAACATGAAGATCAAAGCGGTTTGCAGCAACTGATACAAGGAATCGAGCCCCATAATGCTTGGTGTCAAAATCCGGTTGTGAGTGATTGTTTGGAACACTACAGTTGCATAAGCAATAGCTGCTCCGGTTATCAGCATCGCTACTACTTTGACTCCTCGTCGCGGCAAAGCGTAGCTGTAACTGCCGTTTAGGTCATAAAACAGATACAAGATAATAAATAGAACACTGACCCCAGTCATTAGTAACAACTTTGTACGGTTACGCATGTCGTCTCCCCCTCCACAATAGATAGAGGAAGATGCCGCTTCCTAAAACCCCTACCATTAAACTAATGGATATCTCGTAAGGGAAAATAATGACTCGTCCTAACACATCAGCCACTAGTAAGAAGCTCGCTCCTAAAAGAGCAGTTTGTGGTAACGTCTTTCTTAGATGGTCCCCATTAAACAAAGAGACAATGTTTGGAATGATTAACCCAAGAAAAGGAATCATCCCGACCGTTAGGACCACCGTTGCTGTGATTAAAGAGACGAGAACCAGCCCGAGATTTACAACTCGCTTGTAGGACATCCCGAGATTTCTAGAAAAGTCCTCTCCCATTCCTGCTACTGTGAATTTATTTGCATATAGATAGGCAAGAAGTAAGACAGGAATGCTTATGTATAACAGTTCATATCTTCCTTTCATCATGAGTGAAAAATCCCCTTGCAGCCAAGCAGACATATTTTGAATTACATCGGCACGGTAGGCAAAGAAAGTGGTAATCGATGAAAGGATGTTTCCAAACATCATTCCGATAAGAGGAATAAATATCGCATCTTTAAATTTGATCCGATCCAGTAGTTGCATGAACAAGAAGGTTCCAGCCAGTGCAAATAAAAACGCCACCAACATTTTTTCAACCATGGAGGCATTCGTAAATAGCAACATCGATACAAGAATTCCTAAACGAGTAGCATCGAGCGTACCTGCGGTGGTTGGTGAGACAAACTTATTGCGACTGAGTTGCTGCATGATCAAGCCTGCAATACTCATCCCAGCACCTGCTAGCAAGATGGCGACAAGTCGAGGCACACGGCTAATTAAAAAGATTTGTGTTTCTTCTGACTCGATATCAAGTAAATCCATTGGCGTGATACTGCTCACACCAACAAATAACGAGAGGATAGCTAGTCCACTAGTCAGTATGATCATGTAACGTAATTTCAGCATCTGCTCTCTCAATCCCATTCTCATTCTCATTTGTAATCAATGATAATCATTATCAATGATACGGTAGTAGTATAGCATTAAAATATATAGCCTTGTCAAGATAAAAATGAAAATCATTCTCAATTAAATTTTCATCGACTTTTTCGTTTACTTCGCTATACTAAATAGTATTGAGGAAAGGAGAAACCTAGATGCTGCGCAAATTTTTTAGTTACTACAAGCCTCATAAAAGGCTTTTTATCATCGATTTTTCTAGTGCCGTCTTTGTAGCATTACTGGAACTAGCATTTCCAGTTGCCGTCCAATGGTATATTGATGACTTACTCCCAGAAGGAAATTGGTCGCTGATCATCCAGACTAGCATTCTGCTTTTACTGGTTTATATGTTGAGTACTTTTATGCAATTTATCGTCAACTATCTCGGTCACAAACTTGGAATTAATATCGAAACGGACATGCGACGGGAACTATTCAACCATGTACAAAAGCAGTCTTTCCGCTTCTTTGACAATACAAAAACAGGCCATATCATGAGTCGTATCACAAATGACCTGTTTGACCTGGGAGAACTGGCCCACCATGGTCCTGAAGATATTTTTATCGCAGTGATGACATTGATCGGAGCTTTCTTGATCATGTTCAACATTCATCCGGAACTCGCTATTATTGCGATTGTCATGGTTCCCTTCCTTTCCATCGTGGCTACATATGGAAATATCCAAATGAATAAAGCATGGAAGCGTATGTATGGCAAAATTGCAGACGTGAATGCTCGTGTGGAAGACAGCGTTTCAGGTGTTCGAGTCGTTCAATCGTTCACAAATGAACAGTTTGAGATGAACCGGTTCCAAAAAGACAACGGAGAGTTCCGTTTAGCGAAGCTTCGTGCTTATAAAGTCATGGCTGGTACGCATTCGAGCATCTTCATGATGACTCGGTTTGTGACGCTAGTCGTTCTTGTGGTGGGATCTTGGTACACATTAAATGGTGATTTATCATACGGGGAATTTGTAAGTTTTGTGTTGTTCGTGAATGTGCTCATCAAGCCAGTAGACAAAATCACCGCCTTGCTTGAGCTGTATCCAAAAGGAATGGCTGGATTCAAACGCTTTATGGAAATGATTGAACAAGAGCCAGAAGTGCAAAACCTGCCTCACGCAAAACCAGCTCCTGCATTAAAAGGAGATATCGAATTTACTGAAGTTTCCTTCCGCTATGACGATCACAAGTCGGTGCTCGAGAATATCAACCTCTCAATTGCTGCTGGAGAGACGGTAGCTTTTGTGGGACCATCTGGTGCTGGAAAGACGACTATCTGTTCCTTGATACCACGTTTTTATGACGTGAATGAAGGCGAGATTTCAATCGATGGCATCCCAATTCGGGACATGACGACAGAATCTTTACGTCATCAAATTGGAATTGTACAACAAGATGTGTTCTTGTTCACAGGAACTATTCGAGAAAATATTGCTTATGGTAACTTGGCAGCAACTGATGAGGAAATTATGGCAGCTGCTAAAAAAGCGCATCTTGAGGAATTTGTGACAAGTCTTCAAGATGGCTATGAAACGCAGATTGGTGAGCGTGGCTTGAAACTCTCAGGAGGTCAAAAACAACGTCTAGCAATTGCTCGGATGTTCTTAAAAAATCCACCGATTTTAATTTTGGATGAAGCGACTTCAGCTTTAGACACGGCAACTGAGCAAATCATTCAAACGTCCCTAGCTGAACTAGCGGAAAACCGGACAACTTTGATCATCGCACACCGACTTGCAACGATTCGCGACGCTGATCGTGTTGTGGTAGTGACGGAGAATGGGATTGAGGAGCAAGGCACTTATGACGAACTGGTAGCTTATGGAGGCGTGTTTGCGACACTTCATAACAGTCAGTACCGCGAGTCCAAGCTTGGGATTACAAAGTAAACAGAGAGCTAAAAATAACTTCTCTAATAAAATTGCATTCTTGAAGTACTAGTCTAATCTCTTATACAAGGATTAATTTTTGAAAATGAATAAAAACAGCAGTGGCCGATTCGCTCAAGTAGCGAATCGGCCACTGCTCTTCATAGTCTTCTGATAAATCAATCCAAGTCTTTAGATACGACCTATACTGTCAAAGCTTTGTTGGGAAGTTGTGGAACTGATTCATATTTGCGACGTCTCCGCCTCTATTTGTTTTGAAGTAGTAACCCACTTGCTGAATACGGATCAGATAGCAGTTGGGCTACGCTGGAGCGGGCCCGTCATCACAAGTAGTAACTTAACAGTCCAGTCAGCGAGAGAATAGTAATAACTTATTCGACCACTCTAAGTGTACTTCTCATTGATACAACCCCAGGGGTTGGGACCTTTTATGTATTCCGAATACCAGCTGTCCTAGACTGTGCGTTCGAGCTCTATACATCGGGCCTTGCCCCAGCACAGCCCGCCTAAACCTAGTCTATTAGAAACTACCCGTATTCTTTGCATTACCGAATAGAGGCAGAGCCGACACCGGGATTTTGAGTTTCCACAACTTCCGGCAAAGCAGTTGCAGATCGACCTTTTTCTATCATTAGATGTGGATTTTCTCAAGTACGATGAAGAAAGGTGCAGGACTCGCTCAAAAAGCGAGTCCTGCACCTTTGGTTTATGGTTCTTAGAGAAGGTCTATCGTCTCGAATGAGAAGAGGACGTTCTGCTACCGAAACCACTTACGAGCAATTTGAAAAGAACATATTTTTTTAATGCAAATAACTAGAAAGTCGAGCCGCATCTTTTGCTGACAGCTCAACCGTCATTAACGTCCCCTGATCATCGTACTCAGTTTCAAGTACATTCGCATGCGTGTTTAAATAATCAACGATTTCTCCCTGTTCAAAAGGAATTCGCAACATGAGCGTCTGATAATCTTGGAAAACACGGTCTTTAATCTGGTCAATCAACTCAGGGATTCCGGCACCTTCTTTTGCAGCAATCCACAATTGATCGTCTTGATAGACAGGATAATCCCGGTCGGCCTTGTCACTCTTATTGAATACATAAAGAGTAGGCACATCCTCTACACCAATCTGGTCTAAAGTTTTGTTCGTAATATCCATCATATAGCGGTATTCTTCGTTTGAAACATCCACCACATGAAGCAACAAGTCCGCATCACGAGCCTCTTCAAGTGTAGAGCGGAAGGCTTTCACAAGATGAGTCGGCAATTTGCTGACAAATCCAACGGTATCTGTGAGTAAGAACTGCTTTTGATCTTCTAGCTTTACTTGTCTCACAGACGTTTCGAGGGTGGCAAACAGCATATCCTTCTCAAATACTTGTTTTTGTTCCTTACCAGCCACTTGCATGATTTGATTCATGATTGTAGACTTCCCTGCATTTGTGTACCCAACTAAAGAAACGACCGGTAGCCCCTGTTTCTGACGACGCTTGCGTTGTGTATCTCGCTGGCTTTTTACCGTCTCGAGTTCTCGTTTGATACGAGAAATCTGATCTTCAATTTTACGACGGTCAAGCTCGAGCTTCGTCTCCCCGGCTCCACGGTTTTTAAATCCACCACCCGTGCCTCCACCTTGACGAGATAGAGAAGCGCGAAGACCTACTAGACGTGGCAGCATGTATTGTAGCTGCGCAAGATCCACTTGTAGTTTTGCTTCTCTCGTTTTTGCACGGCGAGAAAATATGGCTAAAATTAGCATCGTGCGGTCCATGACTTCACACTCTAATGCAGCTTCCAGGTTGCGAATTTGTGAAGGAGACAGTTCGTCATTGAAAATCACGAGGTCTGCTTCCATCGCTTCAAATAAAAGTCGGATTTCTTCTACTTTTCCTGTACCCACATAAGTCCCCGCATGGATTCGTTCTAAGTTTTGCGTGACGATTCCAGCAGTCTCAATGTCGATGGCAGCAGCTAAGTTCTCTAACTCTTCCATCTCATAGTCAAAGTGATGGTCCAGTTGCTTTTGCACACCTACTAATATAGCTTTATCTCTTTTTAGTTGTTCCATTTATGGACACCTCCTACGGCAGGAATGTATACGTCCCGCCTTCTATCTCTATCGTATTGTGCGTGCCCGTCCCTGCGATGTCAACTCGTTGCAGGCGACAAGGACCTCCTTCCGAGCTTACAAAGTGCAGTCGGGTATTGTCTAGAATGACTTCATTGCCTTCTGTTTTTGCGTCGAACAACTCTGCCCATTTTTTCACTGTAGCTTTTGGATCTTCCGTAGATAGAACCAGTTGTTGTACATGCAACTTTTCTACATGTTCCGGAAGTTGTCCCTCAGCATTCAAATCCTTGTATTTCTCTACTTGCGTCTGTTCCCACTCAATGAAAAATGGTAACGGCAGTTGATCTGTAGGTTCTTCAAGTACAAATAGCATTTTCCAGCGCAACACGTCTCCAGCTGGGGTTTCCCGTGAAGCATCCAATACTTTAGTCGTGGCGATTCCTTTTCGTTGAAATTTCTGCCACACGTCTTTTATCGATTCTGGACGCAAACAGATAGTACCAAACCCAGGTCCATTTGGACGGTCGTGAAGCAGCAACTGGGTCAAGGGGTGATCCGCTCTCTCCGCTACTGACACATCCATGAGAGACAGCCATTCTATATAGCTCGATGCTAAGAAAGAAAGTGTGTTGGCTGTCCCCCACTGCGCATGCTTGCCTCCGAGGACACTTTTAAACCCAGCGGAATCCGCTTCTGTTTTCATAGTTTCGGGTGGTGCTGTCACAAAGTGCACGATGTGATCTAGATGCATAAACTCTCTCCTGTCTTTTCGTGTCTATTTCCCGGGAAATAACTTATTAGTTTGTCACTTTTTGTTGCCCAAGTTCCCGAAGCATGTACTTCTGAATTTTACCAGAAGCGGTCATTGGATAGCCTTCAGTAAACTCGATATAGCGTGGAATCTTGTGATGTGCAATGTTGCCACGAGCAAAATCGCGCACATCTGCTTCAGTAAGAGTATGCCCTTCTTTCACGATGATCCATGCCATTAATTCTTCCCCGTATTTGGCATCCGGTATACCCACAACTTGCACATCTTGAACACTTGGATGCTGATAAAGGAATTCCTCGATTTCTTTCGGGTAAATATTTTCTCCTCCACGGATCACCATATCTTTAATCCGACCGGTGATGTCGATATAACCGTCCTCATCCATAACAGCGATATCTCCGGTATGCAACCAGCCTTGATGGTCGATCGCACGTTTTGTCGCTTCTTCGTTTTTATAATAGCCCTTCATTACCAAGTATCCTCGTGTGCACAATTCTCCTGGAACTCCTACTGGCGACTCTTCACCAGTTGCTGGATCAATGATTTTCACTTCGACACCTGGATGGGCTCGTCCTACGGAACTTACTCGTTTTTCAATTGCGTCATCCGTCTTCGTCTGTGTGATTACTGGAGAAGATTCCGTCTGTCCATAAGCAATCGTGATTTCGCTGGCTCCCATGTCCTGAATCACTTTTTTCATGACTTCCATAGGACAAATCGAGCCCGCCATGATCCCAGTCCGTAAGCTCGACAGATCAAACTGGGCGAAGTCCGGTTCGTTCAATTCTGCTATGAACATAGTAGGTACACCATAAAGAGCCGTACAGCGCTCATCTTGAACAGCCTGTAGCACCTTTCTAGGATGGAACTGTTCGACAATGACCATAGTAGTCCCGTGGATGACACTCGATAGCGTTCCCATCACACAACCGAAACAGTGGAAGAAGGGTACTGGAATACACAGACGGTCATTTTCCGTCAGATGTATGTAATCACCTACGAGTTGTGCATTATTGACAATGTTCCGGTGCGATAGCATAACACCCTTTGGGAATCCGGTCGTCCCTGAGGTATACTGCATATTGATCACATCTTCATTAGACAACGACTGGAATCGTTCTTCAAGTTCCTCTTCTGTCACCTGATCCGCCAATGCTTCAAGCTCTGACCACTTCATCATTCCTTCGACATCTCTATCATTTAGCAGGATAGTGCGTTTTAAATGCGGCACATGATCTTTTGCGACTTGCTGCACGATATCGATATAAGAAGTCCCCTTAAATCCATCTGCTAAAAGTAGCGTCGTACTATCAGATTGCTGAAGCAAATACTCGAGTTCTTTCTTTTGATAGCTCGTGTTGACGGTTACTAGTACAGCTCCCATTTTAGCTGTCGCGAACTGGGTTAATAGCCACTCTCTCTTGTTATCTGCCCAGATGGCCACATGTTCCCCTTTTTCAATACCGAGGGCCATAAATGCTCGCGCTAGTCGGTCTGTCTCTTGGTCAAACTCGTGATACGTCTTCCGAATTCCATGTTCCGGATAGACATAGGCTTCTTGCTTCGGAAAGCTTTTAGCCGTTTTTCGAAGTACTTCCCCAATCGTCAATTCATTAAACAAAACAATCACCCTTTGTTATGTTGTCCCTTTTATATTATCACAAAATTCTGACGAGACTTTCGATTCCCTTCCAATTTTTGAGTATGCTATGATGAACTACAGAACTTGATTGAACGGAGGATCCTCTATGGAACTACAAGAACTACAAAGCGAACTCACGACTCGGTTGAAGGACCGCCAGCTCATTCGTGCTGTCATCAGTCAACCACGACTTAAAACGGATACAGCCACAAAAATCAAGTGGAAACCGATTGAAATCAAAGGGATTTACCATATCCAACTGGAATATCATTTTGACCAGACAATCACTCATGAAAACATCACGCTTGAAGATATCTCTCGTAAAGTAGAAGAACTCCTCGAGCAATATCGTCAGCTTCAGATTACTTGGGCAGGTGAATCGACACATATTCAACTCTCTAAGAAGAAAAAAGTCACAATCAAAAGCTCGACAAATGAAGAATCTCTTCCTTCTCAGCTTTCTCATAATCGTAAAAAGAATTACGTGCTAGATCCGGATACTATCCATCCTTTTCTTGTTCATCTTGGTGTCCAAACCAAAGACGGAAAAATTAAAAGTCAGAAACAAGACAAGTTCAAACAGATCAATCGCTTTGTGGAATTTGTTGAAGACTCACTTGCCTATCTACCAACAGACAGACCTCTTAACATCATCGATTTCGGTTCTGGCAAATCGTATTTGACGTTCGCACTCTACTATTATTTGCGTGAATTAAAAGGTTATGAAGTCCACATAACAGGCCTAGATTTGAAAAAAGATGTCATTGCACATTGTGAGCAATTGGCACGAGAGCTTGATTATGAAGGACTTCATTTTGAAGTGGGAGATATTACAGACTACAACGAAGCGCAACAAGTGGATATGGTTGTCACTCTTCATGCATGTGATATTGCAACAGATATGGCGCTTGCTCGTGCAGTAAAATGGGGAGCAAAAGTGATTTTGAGCGTACCGTGTTGTCAACATGAACTGTTTACCCAGCTTGATTCTCCTGAACTGAATGTTATGCTTCGCCACGGCTTGATCAAAGAGCGCTTTGCCTCTTTAGCTACGGATTCGATTCGTGCGCAAGTACTGGATTTAGTAGGGTACGAGACACAACTCGTTGAATTCGTAAACTTGGAGAACACTCCTAAAAATATTTTGATTCGTGCTTACTTTACAGGACAGGAACCGAAGCAAACGACTGTTGAAGAAACAGCTGCTTTCTTACGTTTCTTGTACGCAAAGCCGTTTCTTGTAAAAGAACTTGATGCGGAATTGAAAGGAGTTCTGACATGAACCCAACTACTTGGACCATTCGCAAACTGGTGAACGGGGCCATTTTGATCCCTGCTGTTTTCATAGCATTGCTAGTAAGTGCCACTTTAGAGCTCTCAGGCTGGATCACAGTACTTATAGCTATTGCTTTAACGGCAGTTCTCTTTGTCATCGTGAATCGCTGGAAAGCGTTAGACCGCCCGATTTCCAAAACGACTTATACGATTTGGAATGTCGTTATCATTTTGTCATTTGTCATTATTTACTACACCATCCGGACTTCTATGTAAAAGCAAAAAACCGCCAAGTGGCGGTTTTTTTATATCATGTTTTGTGGCTGCACATACTCGTCAAACTGTTCTTCCGTCAACAACTCAAGATGCAGTGCCGCTTCTTTCAAAGTCGTCCCATTCTCATGCGCGTACTTCGCAATCTTTGCAGCATTCTCGTAGCCAATATACGGATTGAGTGCCGTAACTAGCATCAAAGAATTCTCTACGTGGCGGCTGATGACATCTTGATTCGGTTCAATCCCGACAGCGCAGTTATCATTAAAGCTATGAATAGCATCTGACAACAATCGAACAGACTGTAAGAAATTAAAGATGATTACAGGCTTAAACACATTCAGTTGATAATTCCCTTGGCTCGCTGCAAACGAAATCGTCGTATCGTTCCCCATCACTTGAGCGACCACCATCGTCATCGCTTCACTCTGAGTAGGATTGACTTTCCCTGGCATAATAGAGCTACCCGGTTCATTTGCCGGAATGGTCAACTCCCCAATTCCAGACCGAGGACCACTTGCGAGAAGACGCACATCATTTGCAATCTTCATCAAGTCAGCTGCTAGCCCTTTAATTGCCCCGTGCACAGCAACTACATCGTCATACGAAGTTAGCGCATGGAATTTGTTCTTCGCAGATACAAACTCCGTTCCTTCTAAACGTGTAATCTCTTTTGCTACCAAGTCACCAAATTCTTTTGGTGCGTTGATCCCGGTACCAACTGCGGTTCCTCCGATAGCGAGCTCTCTCATAAAAGGCAGAACCGTCTCAATCATCTGCTTCGACTTCTCAAGCATCCGAACCCACCCGCTAAACTCTTGGCCAAGAGATAAAGGTGTGGCGTCTTGTAAATGCGTACGTCCTATCTTCACAATTGACATGAACTCGTTTGATTTCTGTTCAAGCGTCTTGTGCAAAGCATCGATTGCCGGTAATAAGCGCTTTTCCACTGCAACAACCCCTGCGATGTGAAGTGCAGTCGGAAACGTATCATTTGAGCTCTGTGATTTGTTGACGTCGTCATTTGGGTGGAGTCGTTCCTCCGAGCCTTGTTCTTCTAACAACTGATTGCCTCGATTGGCAATCACTTCATTGACGTTCATATTGGTTTGAGTTCCACTACCTGTTTGAAATACCACTAGTGGAAACTGGTCATCCCATTTACCAGAGCGAATTTCATCAGCTGCTTGGACAATTGCATTTCGTTTGGCCTCAGACAGATTACCTAAAGAAAAACTCACCTCTGCCGCTGCAGATTTCACTGCTGCTTGTGCATAAACGACTTCAAGTGGCATCGTATCTGTTCCGATTTTAAAATTTTGCTTACTTCGTTGCGTTTGGGCTCCCCACAGTTTGTCTGCAGGCACTTGAATTTCACCCATTGAATCTTTTTCAATCCGATATTCCATTCAAAACCCTCCCTGTTCTCACTGTCTACAGTTTACTCCTGTAGAGACTTCCCTTTTATCATAGCGTTCATTCTCGAGCGGTACAATCAATGTGGCTTCTCAAAACAGTAGCTTTAAATTCGATTCATCGTTTCGATTGGAGTAGAATAATAAGGTAACTTGACTTAAATAAGGAGGAACGGCTGTGAAAGCTCTCGCCGCGTTTGTCACGCGATTTTATAAAAGCATCATTGCTTTTTGGGTACTGCTATTAATTGCTTCCGTTTACTTTGCCATTCAACTTCCCGATAAACTCCAGGGAGATGGATTCCGCACGGACGGAGAGCACGAACAAGTCATGGAAGTGCTGACTGAAAAATTTGATATCCCTAAAGATACGATATTGATGGTATTCGATGGCTCTTCAGATGAGATTATCGAGAATTCCTTAATTGCTGTTGAGGATTTAAATGTAGCAGATCAAATCGTCTCTCCACTAGAGGACGACAGCTTACGCTCGGGAGATATTGCGTACGCTCAAATCCACTTCACTGGAGAAACGGAAGAATTGCCAACTATCGTAGAAGACATTCGAGCCATTGCAGATGAAGAAGAAACCGTCTCCATTACAGGTGGACCAGTCATCAACAAAGATATCAACACGGCTAGTCAAAAAGACTTGGCTAGTGCCGAAGCTATCGGTCTACCGATTGCCATTGTAGTGTTACTTTTAGCATTCGGAAGTGTCATGGCCTCATTCATTCCTTTAATTATTGGGATCATGACGGTTGTCATCTCGCTCGGAATTTTAGGAGTACTTGGTGGTTCATTGGATTTATCCATCTTTATTTTGAATATCATCCCAATGCTCGGGTTAGCTCTCAGTATTGACTTTGCTCTACTGTTCATCAATCGGTATAAAGAAGAACGCCTCCATCACTCAATTGGAGATGCGGTCCAGACCGCTGTGCGGACCTCAGGTCGTTCTATCATCTTCTCAGCCATCTGTGTATTTATCGGTCTCGGGGCCATGCTAGTCATGGAAGTAGACATCTTCATGAATATCGCTCTTGGTGGAACGCTTGTCGTGACGCTTGCTGTGCTATCGTCTCTCACGCTGCTTCCTTCTCTACTCATGTTGATTGGAGATCGTATCAATAAATGGACTATCCTTCGTGTACGTCCTGGTGGAAGCTCTCGTTGGCAACAGTTTGCTGCCTTTGTCATGAAGCGTCCCGTGGCATTAATCGTAGTGGCTCTTGTATTACTTGGCATTGCCATCATTCCTGTAAAAAATATGTCGCTTTCTATACCTCAAGTCGACTCGTTGCCGGAACAGTATGAGTCTCGTCAGTCCTATGATTTACTGGATGACACCTTTGGGTTTGGAGAACAATCTACGGTTTACTTATTAGCGGAACGTCAAGACGGCTGGGATTCCGAAGAAGCGCGAGCAGACATTTATGACTTACAAGAACTTCTTATGGAAGACAATGCTGTAGAAGATGTAGCAACTATCTACACGGCTACAGAGATTCCTTCTCCGGAGGCACTTGAACAACAATTACAAGTTCCGGAAGCTGCCGCTGCACTGGAGCCCGCTTTTGAAGGATTCATTCAAGATGACCTGCTCTTTGTTCCTGTGACCCTTGATTATGAAGGTGCTTCTAGTGAGGCCCAACAATGGGTGCGAGATTTTGGTGACCGTACTTTCGACTATGACGTTTTTATAGGCGGTCAACCGAAATTCAATCAAGAAATTTTTGATGAGATTTCGAGCAAAATTGGTTTGTTACTCGCAATTATTTTAGGGTCGACGTTCATCATTTTAATGATTGCGTTCCGTTCTCTCTTGATTCCGTTGAAAGCAATTCTGATGAACATCATCGGACTCGGAGCAACATTCGGAATCCTTGTGTACATCTTCCAGTATGGCCATTTCGGACTTCCGGAAACGGAGATTGCACTGATCATCCCTGTCATTGTCTTTAGCTTAGTTTTTGGACTGAGTATGGACTATGAAGTGTTCTTGATTTCACGCATTCAAGAAGAGTATGTGAAGACGCAAAACAATACAGCGTCTACTATTACCGGACTTGTATCTACAAGTAAAATCATCACTTCAGCAGCTTTAATTATGATTGTCATCACCGGAGCCTTCGCATTCACAGATGTGATGCCGGTGAAGCAGATCGGGATTGGAATTGCTATCGCAATCGCCATCGACGCCACTATCATTCGGTTATTATTAGTACCAAGCTTGATGAAACTTTTCGGCAAGTGGAACTGGTGGCTACCATTCCGAAAAGGTCCTTATAAAGCTGGAGGTCTCCACTAAAACTAACCGCTCAGAAATGAGCGGTTCTTTCCACTTGACTATATACCCCTATAGGTATAATATAGTTTGTACAAGGCATCCTAAATCTTTTGTGCTATACTTTTCTGCAATGAAGCACTTCGGGAGGGTAGATCATGAAATACGATGCAAAGACAAAAAACCGTATCAAACGCATTGAAGGCCAGTTGCGCGGAATTCTCCGGATGATGGAAGAAGAGCAGGAATGTAAGGACATAATTACCCAACTTTCTGCCTCTCGTTCTGCAATCGATCGTACGATTGGCGTCATCGTCAGTGAAAATCTTGTGTCCTGTGTCCGCAAAGCGGAAGAAGACGGCGAGTCATCCGATGCCTATGTAAAAGAAGCGGTGCAACTTTTAGTTCGTAGCCGCTAATCCAACTACAATTAGACAAAAGGGAGCGAGTGTAGATGAAAACAATCACACCACAAGAAGTTGAACAACAATTAAAAGAAGGCAAACAATTAAACTTAATCGATGTTCGTGAAGCGGATGAAGTAGCTTCTGGACACATCGACGGCATCACACATATTCCACTAGGCGTTCTTGAGTTCCGTATGAACGAGCTAGACAAGAACAAAGAATACATCATGGTCTGCCGTTCAGGTGGCCGCAGTGGTCAAGCTACCATGTTCTTAGATAGCCAAGGTTACAACGTGACGAACATGTCTGGCGGTATGCTAGAGTGGGAAGGCGAAACAAAACAAGGTTAAATTCCTACTAAAAAAATAGAGCATATTTTAACTGAATTATAAATATAAAAGAATCAATTTCTATATAGTAAATGTTTTTAAAGTTCGTAAAAGTAGGCTTTTACGAACTTATAAAAGTAAATATAAAGGTCATAAAAAAAGTTAGTTTCCTTTGTGTTTTTGTTATCATACTTTATATGCCTACGTTAAAGATCACGTTCACCTTCAAGCAATGCTTTGATTTGATTCATAAACTGTTTCTTCAAGTAACCACTTACGTCTTTAATACCATTGATTTCCACCTATATTTTATTCTATATTAATTCAGATGTTTATACCTATGAACTTACGCTACTGTTTCTCAATTAAAAAGCATTAGCACACCGGCATGTTGTTGTGCCAGTGTGCTAATGTACTGTCTTTCATTACTCGATCATGATGCGTTTAGAGGTGTCGACCTGTTCCTTTTTAGGTACCTTAATTGTCAACACACCTTCTTCTAGTTTTGCCTGAACACTTTCTTCATTTGCATCTGCAAGCAATATGCTTCGTGACATCTGAGCATATTTTCTTTCACGGTGAATATATTTTTTGCTTTTATTCTCTGAAACTTCTTCTTTTTCCACTGAAATGTTGAGTCTTCCTTCGTTAAGCGTAATCTCTACATCCTCTTTTTTTACTCCCGGAAGCTCTGCTTCAATTGTGTACTCTGTATCATTGTCCTGAATGTCAATCTTAAATGTATCTGCCGCTAAACTTCTTTGCAATGGCCAGCTACCTGTAAAAAAGTCATCAATCATGTTGGAAAAATCTTCAAAACCAGTATTCATTACATCATTTCGCTTTCTGTTGAATGGAATTAATCCTGCCATAATAAACACTCCTTTACTTATTTTTATTCTCATTATTAGCACTCTCTGTCGTTGAGTGCTAACTCTAATTATTATATACAACACTTTTCAAAACCTGTCAATATTTTTTTGTTTTTTTATAAGAAAATCCGGCCGATAAACCTGGCCGGACCTTTTTGATTTACTTCATATACGAGAATTTATAGTGTACCCCAGATATACCGATGTACGATTCCGGATACATACTGGCACCACAATGCTCACATTCAAACATAGAGGCGACGCTCTGGTCACCACCTTGATCCATGCGGTCCATCTCTCGGACCATATCGTAGGGTATAAGTTCGGTCGTCTCACAGAGTAGACAGATATATTTCACTTTAGCTGGTCTCGCCTTAGGCGAACTGGCTTTTTTCTTTTTCTTTCTGACCTTGCTGACTGGTGAGATAGCTGATCACCCTCTCTAAGTAGTTCCTTGTATTATCGCATAGGGCAATCCGAATCGTCAGTAGACCATCCTGTAGACAGACCTCTCCCTTGAACACGAAATGGTTCTCGCATTTTGGGCACACCAAAGGATCTGACTGATTGTTGACCAAGAACTTCTCACGCCAGTTTCGTCTACGGAGCTTCGCTCCCGTCTTCACAAACCATTGTTTGACCTGTTTCTGCCATTTTGTAAGCAGTGCTTTAACTTTCGCCTTCCGTCTTCTTGAATACATGCCGTAATGTCGGATTGTCTTAAACTGCTCATCCGGGATATGTCTGATCAATCTTGTGATAAACTCTTCGGATGTCACGATTTCCGTCTTCTCAAGACCGTCGGTCTTGTCCTTATATGTGAAAGTGACCATCTCACCATCATATGCCACAACACGATTGAGACCGATCGCTGGTCGTCGCATATAACGGCCAATATAGCGCAACTGTTCTTGAATCTTCCCCTTCTGCTTTGGGGCATGGACATAGAAACCGTCTCCATTGTTGTTGTAGGCGGCCTGTAATCTGGATTGGACTTGCTTTTTTTCTTTCGGACTCAGATTCTTACGAATCAATTTTAATACCACTGTCTGCCACTGTTTTCTCAACATCGCAAAAGGCAGGAAATCATAGTTCACATATTCTCCCTTAGAATTGATGCCACCCATCGTGACGAGCATATGGACATGAGGGTTGAAGTTGACCCGAGAACCAAATGTATGGAGCCCCGAAATGATTCCTGGCTCTAGCTTCGCCTTCTTCCAGAAGGATTCTTTGAGGAGTCGGGCAGCCTCATCCATCATCTCTTTGAGCAGATGCCGGTGTAATAGGAACACATCGCGCAGGCCTTCATCGATTGTGAAGATCACATGGCGATGGTTCACCTGTATCACTTCATTCGCTAAGATTCGGCTCCATTCCTCACTCTCACCAACTGAGCATGTCGTGCAAAATCTTCCTTTGCAGCGATAAGCAACCTTCTTCGTATTATTACAGCCTTCACAGACAAACAGTTTGAATCCGTTGACTATCTTTCCGCATCCTTGGAACTTCTTTATCTCTTTTAAGACCACCGGTCTGATTCGTCTTCCGTTCTTGTTCAAAAACTTCTCCCAGTGACGATTGCAATCAAAGAAAATTAGTTTCAGAATATTTGTCTCCATAAATAGAAAATACCATGAACACTGGGTTCATGGCAGTAAAAATTATATACTTTCTTATCTTTTAAAAAAGACCCCTCGGGGTCTTTTTTAATCCAATCCAGTAGTTGGTTCTACTGAGACTGCTGTACTTTGTCCGGGATAGGATTCTGCAACTGCTTCATGAGTGACTCGAACTTCATCCCCCACCTGTACCTTGTTTTTTTGATCCAACGTCACACTGAACCAAATAGCAGGAAGACCTGAATCCAAAATAGTTTCAGGAGTCAATCCGTCAACTTCTTCTGCAGTTCCCGATACGACTAACATCCGATTATCTTGGATAGCCAAAACATACCCTGTAAATTCGTTTGACCCTTCTGTTCCTTGTTGGGTCGGATTAGTAGCGAAGAAGGCGAAGACGGCTGCCATGATCAAGCCCACGACCACTATCACACCAATCACTAAGGCAATTGCTAACTTTTTCCCACTCATTTCCGGTCGCTCCTTAATCTCTTCGAGTAATCCATTCTGTAATAATGACAAACGTGATGACAACAGCAATGACTAAGGCAATAAACCATGTAGGCATATCCATCATCCTTTCTTCCTTCTAGTATAGGTGAATTTACGCCTAACGAAAAGGGAATGGGCTAAAACACAGAAAAGGGAGGTTCTCAATTAAGAGAAGCTCCCTTTTTATAGGTCATCTGGAGTGTAGGGGAAGCGTTCCGCGGGCGCGGGCTGAGCCTCGGTCTCAGCTTCCGCTTTTAATCCCGCTGGAGTCACCCCTACACTCTTTTTATACATGTTATAGCTTATTCTAGTTATTCTTTATCTGATGGCGAATCTGAACTTCCGAAATCTTCAACGTCTTCAAAGCTGTTGTCCATATCTTCTCGTTCAGCAGCCGCATCTAGAATCTTTTCTTCGATGGGACGGTGATCATCAGGTGATTGATCGGCATGATCTACACAAGTTAAAGCGGTTGGTACAATTTCAAGACGCTCATACGGAATAGTCTTTCCACAAACCTGACAAGTACCGTATGCACCCTCTTTCATTGCTTGAAGTGCTTCATCAATTGATTCAAGTTCTTCTTCCTCATGTCGCTCTAATGCCATTTGTGTATGTTGATCTGTTAAATCCGTTGCATTATCTGCTGGATGATTATCGTAATTAGAAAGTTCTGTTGTCTCAAACTCTTCTTGAGAATCATGGTGTTCTAAAATCTCTGCGCGTCGTTCTTCTAATTGCTTTTTAAGTGGTTCGTAATTCATAGCCCTCTTCCTCTCTGTACTCAATTACTACAGAGAATACCCGGTCTCGTTCTATCTAAAACAACTCAGTGTTCATAGAGCATCTTCCGAGTCATGCCACCATCAACCACAAAATTTTCAGCGGTGATGAAATCATTCCGTTCATCAAGTAAGAACGAACAGACTCGCGCGATATCTGAAGGTTTTCCTACGCGACCAGACAAGTGCTGCTCATGATCGATTGCTCGCAAATTCTCATAGTCACTTGTTTCAATCCAACCAGGCGCGATACTGTTGACTCGGATATGATAAGGCCCAAGAGTTCGAGCAAGTGCATGTGTCAATGCAACAATGCCTCCTTTTGAAGCGGCATAGGCTTCTGTATCCGGTTCAGACATAAAAGCTCGAGTCGAGGCCATATTCACAATAACTCCGCCTGAATCTTTCATCTCTTTGGCGACGAGTTGACTGCACTGGAACATGCTTGTGAGATTAGTCTGAATCACCTCTTGCCAATCCTCAAGTGTCAAACTGAAAAAGTCTGAGAACTTACTGATGCCCGCATTGTTGATTAACCCATACGGAGTGCCGTGTTCTTTGAAGACTTTCGCAAACGTAGCGTCTATTTGTTTGGCGTCCATCAAATCCAGTGGATAATACACACTGTTCTCTAATTCCCCCACTAAAGCTTGTCCTTGCTTTTCATCTCGGTCTAATAGAACGGTCGCATATCCTTCTGCATCCAAAAGCTGGGCAATCGCTTTCCCAATCCCATTTGCTGCACCTGTCACGATAATCGTCTTCACTTTAAACACTCCTCTCGTTTCCTCCACATCTTTACAGAATATATTGTATAATAGAACTATAGTGTGAACATAGAGGAAGGATTGTACCGATATGCCCATTCCATCAGATATGAGTAAACCAATACGTAAAACAGCAAAGCTTCACGCCTATCACCAGCTCTTGAACTGGATTATTGATGGTACGCTTCAGCCAGAAGAAAAACTCAACGACATTGAACTGGCACAAGCACTCGGGGTCAGCCGTACTCCGATTCGTGAATCGTTACAACTACTAGAGTCTCAAGGATTTGTCACTATGCAACCAGGACGTGCCACTCAAGTGACTCCGGTTCAAAAAGATGATATCAACCACCTGTTACCTCCTCTTGCATCGCTACAAGCGTTAGCAACAGAACTTGCAGCACCTCATATGACAGAAGAGATCATCGAGGAGTTAGAAGAGAAGAACCGTCAGTTTGCAGAGTCATTAAAAGCTAAGAATTTTACAGAAGCACTCCGAATCGATGAGCAGTTCCACCAAATCATCATTGATACGGCAAACAACCCGTATATCTCACAAATCGTAGAGATGCTACAGGCTCATGTACGCCGCTTATTCTATTCAGAGAAAATCATTTTACGTGAGTCTTCTATCGAGACGCATGCAAAATTAATTCAATTGTATAAAGAAAAGCAGACTCAGGAACTGGCAGCATTGATGACAGATAACTGGCTCTACACTTTAGAAGAACTATAAAAAGCTATGCCGCAATTGCGGCATAGCTTTTAGTTTGCTGTCGTAGGCGTTGAAGTCATTCGAGCTGTAACAATACCAATTACGACAATAATCAAGAAAGGAATTAACCATCCTAGTCCAAGACCATAGAACGGCAGGATAGAATCGTACACAGAAACGATTGACGCCAACCAACTTGGGGCTGCATCTCCGAAGAATCCTTTCAAACCATCCACGATACTAATTAGGAAGGTAACAAAAGTAACCGCTACAAAAACCCATCGTTGATGACCGAATAAAGGAGCTGCAAACGTCAACAAGATCAACGTAATCGCTAATGGATAAAGAAGCAATAGGACTGGAATCGAATACGTGATAATCGAAGACAGACCAAAGTTTGCAAATATAGTGGTGATTACTATGAAGAACACTACAAATGCTTTATAGCTGATAGACGGGAACAACGTATTAAAGTATTCTGCTGTAGCTGTCGTCAAACCTATCGCTGTTGTTAAACATGCTGCAATAATGACAACTCCCAGAACAGCAAGACCCATTGCTCCAAAGTAATAATCTGCCGCTGTGCTTAAAACTGGTCCCCCGTTGTCAAAAATTCCAAAGGCTTCAGTAGTTGTAGCACCAAGATAAGCTACTCCCGCGTAAATCAATCCTAGGAACAATACAGCGATTCCACCTGATTTCGCAGTTACTTTTAAAATTCCTTTCGTCGACGTAACACCTAGACGACGAATAGATTCGATTACAATAATCCCGAATACTAGCGATGCCAAAGCATCCATAGTGTTATAACCTTCTGTAAAGCCTGTCATAAAAGCGTTCGTTTGATACGCTTCTGTCGGTCCAGTAAATGATCCCACTGGGTTAAACAAAGCCGCGAGAATCAAAATAGCTAGTCCGATAATGATGATTGGAGCTAAGTATTTTCCCACACGGTCCACAATCTTCGTTGGATTTAATGACAACCAAAGAGTGATTCCGAAAAAGACAATTGTGAAAAGCAATAAGCCTGTTTGTGCAAAAGATTCGCTAACAAATGGCTGAATTCCAATTTCATAAGCTACAGCCCCTGTACGTGGTAACGCGAAGAAAGGACCGATAGTTAAATAAAGTGCTACCGTGAACGCAATCCCATAAAATGGGTGTACACGCCCTGCTAAGTCTTGTAGACTGCGGCTCCCTGAGAAGCCCATTGCGAGTGTTCCCAAGAAAGGTAATCCAATACCCGTGATTAAAAATCCTACTACTGCAAAAAATAACGCTGTCCCAGCATTTTGACCAAGACTAGCTGGGAAGATCAAGTTTCCAGCACCAAAGAATAGTGCAAACAACATGATTCCGATGACTAACTGATTCGAAAAGGATAATCGTTCGTTCATCTAAAACCCTCAACTTTCTATTTTCTAATTGATATATTGCATATTTGCTCAAGTTTCGATAATACTAGACAAAACATAAAAAAGCAACCATTATCAGTTTTTTCATACTTTTCACCATAGCCTTGCAATTTTTTACATAATGAAAAGGAACCAGAGTCATTCCAGTTCCTTTTTAATATGGAAAGAAAACCTACCTTTGTATAACATAGAGGCTGTTTAACCATTCTTTTAAAATGTCACTTAATTTATCAGGTTGTTCGTACATACTCATGTGTGCTGCATCCTCAATCACTTTTTCAGTAGCTTGTTTTGACTCTCCAATAAACATCTTATAAGAAGGAACCACCTCATCCGTTTCCCCTGCAACAAGCAGTTGCGGAAAAGTGGTTTCCGTTACAATACGACGGCGATCCTTACGGTCTCGCATTGCTCTTAAAAAGCGTATGGCTTGTTTGGCATCTGTTTTATAAGCAATATCAAGAGCCCGCTTCACAATTTTTGGATGTGTTTTCGCAAATTCTTTGTCGAATAATTTAGGAACTAAGCTTTCAACAAATGGTTCGATTCCTTCTTTTTGAATAGTTCGTATGGCTTTTTCACGCCCTTCTTTTCCTTCATCAGAATCTGGAAAAGCAGTAGAGTGAATCAATCCAAATCCTAAAACGTGCTCTGGATAGCGCTCTGCATAAGCAAGTGTCAAATAGCCTCCGAGTGAATGACCTATCAAAGTAATTTTCCCGAGTCCAAGCTCTAATTTCCATTTGTGAAGCTGCTCTACATAATCTTCAAGCGTGTGGTACTGCATCGGTTTAGAATCCCCGTGCCCTGGAAGATCTATGTAATAAGCATTATAATGTGGCTCTAAACTAGCTGCTACTGATTTAAAATAGTGGCGACTTCCACAAAATCCATGCAAGAAAACGACTGGTTCCCCTTCCCCTTTTACCGTGTATGCGATTCCGGAAGAAGAGAGCTCATGATGATTCATTCTATTACCTCCTTGTTTCTATCGAGTTGCGAACGTCTTTCACACCTAAACTATTTATATAGTTTTGTTATTCCCTTCTCTAAACCTTCTCACACATTAAATTTTCTGACTATTCTCCTTCTAAATGCCTAGTTTCAAACGACACTCTGTGCTAGGATGAAAGAAAACGAATAGTGGGTGAAAAAGGTGAAGACTGTTGAAGTACGCGATGTTCAGATTGGCCAAGGAAAACCCAAAATCATTGTCTCCTTAATCAGTGCTACGCGACAAAAACTACAACAAGAAATACAACATTTACTTCAAAAGCAACCCGACATTTGGGAATGGCGATTGGATTTTGTGGATGTGCATGATCAAAGTGACATCTTCGAGACCTTGTCATTAATCCGGGAATTGACGTTCCCTTCTCCCCTAATTGTTACATACAGAACGGTACAAGAAGGCGGCCACGGAAGGCTCCGCTCAGATGCTTATAAGGAACTTTTACTCCAAATCGCAAGCACCCAGTTGTGTGACTTCATAGATGTGGAATTGTTTTCGGAAGACGCAAAAGACTTGATACATGCCATCCACCAGGCAGGATGTAAGGTTATTGTCTCCAATCATGATTTTGAAAAGACACCTCCAAAAGAAGAATTAATTTGGAGACTTCGAGAGATGCAGTTTATCAATGGGGACATTGGCAAACTAGCTGTCATGCCGAAGCGCGCTCATGACGTATTGAGCCTCCTTGATGCTGCCGACCAGATGAAGACCCTCTATGCAGACCGTCCATTCCTAGTCATGGCAATGGGAGACCTCGGAGCCATCACAAGACTCGGTGGCCATCACTTTGGTTCTTGCGCTACATTTGCTGCAGGCTCCTCTCCATCGGCGCCAGGCCAATTACCAGTAGATTTAATGAAACAATTGTTACTATAACCTTTAGAGAAACCAGTTCGCTGGTTTTTTTTTTATGAAACTTTTTATTTCGTCTTCCGTACATTAAACAGAGAGGAGTGACTACGATGACATTGGTAATTGAAAATGTAACGAAAACCTATCAAAATTTTAAGGCTGTGGACCAGCTAAGTTTCACCATCCCAAAAGGCGAATCTTTTGGATTGATCGGACAAAACGGAGCAGGTAAGACGACGACCTTTCGGATGATTTTAGATTTGCAGGAGACCACTCATGGAACGATTAGCTGGGACGGAAAACCGATGAACGCCATCAACCGCGACTTACTTGGTTATCTTCCAGAAGAGCGCGGCATCTTTCCTACTATGCCTGTAGAAGAGCAGTTGTACTTTTTTGGAGAACTTCGCGGTAAAAAGCGAAAAGACTTGAAACCCGAAGTTGAATACTGGATCCAGCGCTTTGAACTCGATGAAAAACGGAAAGAAAAGGCTGAAAAACTGTCTAAAGGAAATCAGCAGAAAGTCCAACTGATTGCGAGTTTTATTCACCGACCGGAGTTTTTGATTTTAGATGAACCTTTCAGCGGTCTGGACCCAGTCAATAAAGACTTACTCAAAGACGCCATCTTACACTTAAAACAACAAGGAACAACGATTTTATTCTCGAGTCATCAAATGGATCATGTAGAAGAACTCTGTGATCATCTTTGTTTATTGAAGCGAGGAAAATCACTATTTTCGGGAAGCTTGCTTGATTTGAAGAAAACATACGGAAAGGTCAAGCTTTCGGTTCGGTCACCGCACTCAGCAGAAGAACTTGCACAGCAGCCAGGTGTCGTATCTGTCTTACAAAAGAAAGATCATGTAGTGTTGACACTTGAAGACGAGTCATACGGAGAACCACTGTTTCGCTATATCTCAAACGGCTCTTTTGTTGAGCGTTTCAGCCTTGATTACTTATCCCTGGATGAAATCTTTAAATTGAAAGTAGGTGAACCGGATGAGCAAATTTCTTCTACTCGTGAAGCAACTTTATAAGCAAAAAGTGAAAGCCAAGTCCTTCCTACTAACTATAGCTCTTTATACGGTCATCATAGCAGGTGTCGTATTTTGGAATAATATCAGTGAAATCCTCTTCAGCGACGAACCTATGCAAGTGGCGATTGTTGATGAAACGGCATCGGATGCAGGAACACTTATTGTAGAAAGTGACGATTTAGAAATAACCGAATTTGACGGCTCTTTAGATGAAGCTACTGAACAAGTAGATTCGGAAGAACTGGATGTTGCGATTCATCTCGAAGACAACGCAGGACAACTTGCAGCGACGATTTATACATACGAACCACTCTCTTTCACCACACAATCCACCTTATCTTCTCAGTTGGATTATGCAGGAAAGCTTTATGCCGTTCAGCAGATGAATCTCACTGCAGAGCAAGCTGAACAAGTGTTAGGAGCTCAAGCTTTTATTTCCTACGAAGTGGTGAGTGAACAAGCGACTAACGGTAAATCCGAAAGTGAAAAAGCGGCAGGTATTGGCGTCTCTTACTTTGTAGGGTTTCTCATTTATTTCTTCGTGATGACGTTCTTGTCGATGATCACATCTGATGTGGCTTCTGAAAAAGGCTCACGAGTGCTAGAAGTTTTACTTGCTACAATCAAACCGACGACACATTTTCTTGCTAAAGTGGTCGGGACTTTACTCGTCGCACTCACGCAACTTGCGGCAGTAGCAGTCGTGGCTATTCTCTTACTTACGGTGGCTGATGGCGGTGCTCAGTTAGAAGTACTTCAGACGCTTTTAGAGGATTTATCTGCGGCTTATGCTCTGTATACGGGTGCCTTCCTTATGATGACGCTGTTGTTCTATCTCATCTTTGGTGCTCTCCTCGGCTCCCTTGTCTCGAAAGTTGAAGAAGCGAGTCAAGCATTAGTACCCGCGATGATGATGGCGCTAAGTGGTTTTTACGTATTGATTACAGGATCCTTCAACCCGGATACGATGCTCATCAAAGTTTTCTCGTACTTACCTTTTTCATCTGGAATGGTGATGCCATTACGTATCGGTGCGACGGATATGCCGTTATGGGAAGCTGGACTGTCCTTCCTCGTTCTCACGGCAACGGTCGTCGGTCTGTTCTTCTTCACTATGCATTTCTATAAACGCAGTGTTTTGACGTACACGACAGGCGGTATTTTCTCGAAATTTAAAGCGGTATTTAAACACACGACGTGAACAGGCGAAGCTTCGCTTGTTCTTTTTTTTGTGAGCCCCCATACACTACGGATGAGGAGGAATTTCATGTGTGGTATTGCGGGGATTATCCACTACAGCAACCCCATTGATCCGCAACTGATTCAAAACATGACGGAGACACTTCACGCACGAGGTCCCGATGCGACTGGGTACTGGAACGATACGCATTGTTCGTTTGGTCATAAGCGCCTCATAGTTGTAGATCCGAGTGGCGGCGTCCAACCGTTTAGTTGGGGCAGCTACCATTTTTAGAAATGAAGCTAGATGTTCTAGAAACCTGCTTTGATGTCCTAGAAAACACGTCACTTGCTCCAGAACGACCGCTCACCCACCATAAGCAACAAAAACCCGACCACGAATGGTCGGGTTTTCTACTTACTCGGCCCGCGAACGGATCCAGCGTTCTACAAATTGAGCTGTAACAGGTAGCATCGCTTCGTCAGGTGCCATCTTGGCATGATGCAGACCATACTCTGTCTGCGCTCCTGCCCAGAACAGCACGCCAGGAATCCCAGCTAAGAAGTAGCCAAAGTCTTCTCCGGTCATCGCTTCTTTCGCCTCGCTATACGTCACATCTGGGTCTTGAACCGCAAAGTCTCTGAATACCTCAGCCAGTTCGTGATGGTTGTACACTTGATGATACGAAGAACCATAATCAATCGCGACTCGACAGTCAAAGGCTGCTTCGACTCCCCGGCAGATGGCTTCGATTCGTTCTTTAATCTGTGTCATGACAGCTGCGTCGAACGTGCGAATTGTTCCTTCAAGCCGAGCATGACCCGAAATAATATTCTGCACAGTCCCTGAAGTCATCTTGCCAATCGTGACTACACTCGGTTGAAGCGGATCTACCGACCGGCTGACGATGGACTGTAGTTGAATAAGTAGATGGGCTGCTGCAACGGACATATCCGTCGTGCGGTGTGGAAACGCAGCATGCCCTTCTTTTCCATGAAGATCAATATACAATTCTGAAGTATTGGCAAATAAGATGCCTGGTTTGGTCGAGATCACTCCTACAGGTAGTTCAGGTGCCACATGAAGAGCGTAAAACTCGTCTGGAACCAGTTCTGGATGCTGCTCTTTTACCCACGAAAGCATCGGTAGTGCCCCACCCGGTGATTCTTCGGCAGGTTGGAAATACACGAGTACGTCATCCTTCGCAGGACGCTCAGCTAGAGCCTCGACCAAATGCAACGCCACAGTCATATGAACATCATGTCCACATGCATGCATAAATCCTGCGTGCTGACTCGCATAGGAAAGTCCCGTCTGCTCCTCTATCGGCAAGCCGTCGATATCGGTTCTCCAAGCAATCGTCTTCGTAGGATGGGTCCCTTTGATTTTCACAATGAAACCTGTGCGCCAAGAAAACACTTCTAGATGCTGTTGAGGAAAAGAAGCCAACGTCTCCTCTATGAGTTTCTTGGTCTTCCATTCTTCAAAACCACGCTCTGGAATCTGATGCAGCCGACGACGAATTTCTAGTAGATTTTGCATCGTCCTACAGTTGGCGAAGCTCTTGCATGATTTCTGTTTTTGAACGCGTCTTGTCATCGATTTCTTTGATGACGCGCGCTGGTGTCCCGCCTACTACTGTGTACTCTGGTACATCCTTCGTAACAACAGCACCTGCTGCTACAACAGATCCTTTACCAATTTTCACACCTTCTAATACGACGGCGTTTGCACCAATCAACACGTCGTCTTCCACGATAACAGGTGTTGCAGATGGTGGCTCGATGACACCTGCTAATACTGCGCCTGCCCCAATGTGACAGTTCTTTCCGACAGTAGCACGGCCGCCTAGGATAGCTCCCATATCAATCATCGTACCGTCATCGATAGATGCGCCAATATTAATGACAGCTCCCATCATGATGATGCAGTTGTTGCCGATATGTACTTGGTCACGAATGAAGGCACCTGGCTCAATTCGAGAGTTGATGGATTTTAAATCAAGTAGAGGAATGGCTGAGTTGCGGCTTTCATTTTCAATCACTACATCTGTAAGATGATCTTTTGCAGCTTCTAAAGCGGGTTCAATTTCTGCCCACTCACCGAAAAGAATACGAGAATTGCCGTCTCCGAACACTTTTGTATGCTCACCAAATGAAAGATCTGCTAGGTTATCCCCGTTTACATAGACCTTCACTTGAGTTGATTTTTTTGCGTGTTGAATGTACGAAATGATTTCATACGCGTCTAGTTGCTTCATTGCACTACCTCCCTAAAGTTATAATGCCTATTGTACAAGAATAAAGTTAATTAATCACGTATTTTTATACATTTGAGCAAAGTCATTTACTTTCATCAAAAAAATTTGTATAGTTTAAATACTATAATTCATACAAGAATGGTGGGTTTTAAATGAAAACTATTCCAAAACCGCTTGTCACTCTCAATCAATGGATCATTGTGCTCGCTGTTGTAGCAGCACTCAGTATAGAGTCTATTTGGCCACTGTTAATTCCATTCCTAGCAAATGGCATCAGTCTAGTAACGGGCTTCCACCCTATCTTAGCTCCAGCTAAAAAATTATTAAAACAGCCCCTTTCTTCTTATGTTCAAGAAGATGTGGGACAACTTCGCTTCAATCAAATGATGGCTGTTGGATTTCTTGCAGCTGCCATTGTTGGAGGATTGATTGGTAGCACTGTTTTATTCGTAGCCGCTAGCATCATGGTCGGACTTGCTGCGTCCATCGCTCTTGCTGGCTTCTGTGTAGGATGCTTCATTCGCTTCCAGTACCAGCAATGGAAATATCGCCGTAGCGTTTCCTCATAATTTTTTAAATTCTGTTGACCGAAACTGGTCAGCAGTTTTTTTATGGGAACTTTTTGGTAGAAAGATGCGTATAGGTTAAAAACAAATGTATCGGAGAATTGCTATGAAACAAATTTTAATCGGACTTGTATTAGTAGCCGTACTTATCGCTGCTGGAGTTACTGGGCGGCTTGCCTATGTAGAAATGCGCGTTACAGAGTATTTGATCGAGCAAGAATCAATACCGGAAGAGTCGATTCTAGTAAGTGATTCGTTTATTGCGAACTTGCCGGGAGCAAGAAATTGGATGGTCGCAATTAAATTAAAGGATGACGCGCGCACTTATTATTACTACTCACAGAAAGGTCAGGTCTACATGGAATCTTACACAGAGAATGGGATTGAGTATGTGCAATGATCGTTGGGGTGTTTTGTGACCTTAGAGGCTTTGTTTGTGCCCTACATTTTTCTTTTGTGACTTGAGCGGGCGCGTTTGTGCCCTTTGGACGCTGGTTTGTGCCCTAAGCCCTTTTCCCCAACAAAAATCCCGGCTTCCCCAAAAGGTGAGCCGGGATTTCCACTTTATGCTTCTAAATCTTCTTCTTTTTTATTGTTCTTTCGGAAACTGATTCGTCTGAACAAGAACAGACCAATGAGGCCCAAAACGATAAAAGAGAATATCGAGCCGATAGACTGCGTAGAAAGCTGACTTTCCTGCACTCCCTGTGCGCTAAACTCAACACTTCGTTTTCCTACAATATAGACGCCTGGAGATTCTTCCACTGCAATCTTCTCGCTTGGGTCGACTCCTGGAATTTCATAGTAGGCGGTCCCCACTTCGTAGGCATTTGAAAAGTTGCCGCTATAAAACTCGGCGCGGTCTGCATATTCCGTGACCTCGCCCAGTTTCTCTCCGACTTCTTCCACCGTCTCACTGGATAGCTCATAAACGTGGTCTTCGTAGACTACAAAAAAGCTTGCGTAGTTCGCAAAAGCTTGTGCCGGCACGACTACCCAGCTCAGCAACACGAGCCATGCTAGTACTTGTTTCATTCGCCTAAGTCCACATTGTGATAGACTTGTCGAACATCTTCAAGATCCTCGATGGCATCAATCATCTTTTCAAATTGTGCTTGGTCTTCTGCACTCAGTTGAATATCGTTTTGAGCAAGCATTGTTAACTCTGCTACAGAAAACTCAGTTACGCCACTTGTACGGAACGCTTCCTGCACAGCGTGGAATTGATCTGGCTCTGCGTAAACGACTACAGTATCGTCTTCAGCCAAAATATCACGAGCGTCTACATCTGCTTCCATTAAAAGCTCAAGCACGTCGTCTTCCGACTTGCCTTCTACCCCGATAACCGCAGTTGCGTCGAACATGTACGATACAGAACCACTGACTCCCATGTTTCCACCGTTTTTCCCGAATGCTGCACGCACATCAGAAGCTGTGCGGTTGACGTTGTTTGTTAACGCGTCGACGATTACCATCGAGCCGCCTGGGCCGAAGCCTTCATAGCGCAACTCGTCATAGCTCTCTTCCCCGCCGCCTTTTGCTTTTTCAATCGCTTTATCAATGATGTGTTTTGGCACACTGTAAGTTTTTGCGCGCTCAAGCACCACTTTTAATGCTTGGTTAGAAACTGGATCTGGCTCACCTTGACGTGCAGCAACGTAGATCTCACGACCGAACTTCGCATAGATTCGGCTAGTATTGGCATCTTTTGATGCTTTCTTTTCTTTAATGTTATTCCATTTACGTCCCATAACTTGTCACTCTCTTTCGTTTGTGTCGCCTCCCATTATACACGATTGACCCCCTGTTTGTATGCTATAATGAGACCATAACCACTACATCCTAAAGGAGTTTTCGAATGACAGTTCACGTATCTTTCTCAGGCGATTTTAAAAGCCTGGTGACACCAGAAGCAACAGCTAAAATCACATCGATCAAACAAGCAATGGATGCTCGCACTTCAGCAGGAGCTGACTTTTTAGGCTGGAAAAACTGGCCGTCTGAAATGGACGCTTCCCTAGTGACTCGCATTCAAGAAACTGCACAAGCCATTCAAAAACAAGCAGATGTGCTTGTGGTCATTGGTATTGGCGGATCTTACTTAGGAGCAAAAGCCGTTCTTGAAGCACTTCACCAACCATTCCTAACAAATGAAGGCGTTGAAATCATTTTCGCAGGACATATGGTAAGCGGTGCCTACCTCAAAAACTTAATGACTTACTTGGACTCCAAAGAAGTGGCAGTCAATGTCATCTCGAAATCTGGTAAGACGACGGAGCCGGCTATTGCATTCCGCTTCCTACAAGACTACATGGAAACACGCTACGGTGCAGAAGCTGCAGAACGTATCTATGTGACAACGGATGCCGAAAAAGGTGCTCTTCTAGATGTCGCTAAAGATAAAGGCTATGCACGTTTTGTCGTGCCAGATGATATTGGTGGACGTTATTCCGTCTTCACCTCAGTCGGCCTACTTCCGGTAGCTGCTGCCGGATATTCAATCGAGCAGTTACTTGCGGGTGCGAAACGAGCAGAACAAGAGCTTGGGTCTGTAGATGCTGAGAAGAACTCAGCCATTCAGTACGCTTTGATTCGTGATCATCTCTACCATGCAGGTTACCCTGTTGAAATCTCTGCGGTATTCGAAGAACGCTTGAAATATGTGCAAGAATGGTGGAAGCAATTGTTCGGGGAAAGTGAAGGAAAAGAAGGGAAAGGAATTTTCCCAGCGTCTGTCGTGTATTCAACGGATCTTCACTCGTTAGGTCAGTATGTACAAGATGGAAAGCGCATGTTGTTTGAGACATTCTTAAAAGTCGAGAGTGTAGAAGACGACATTACGATGCAGCATGCTGAAAATGACAGCGATGAACTGAATTATTTAGCAGGCAAGACGCTGCATGAAGTAAATGATGCTGTTCAACAAGCTACAGCGGAAGCGCATCTTTCTGGTGGCGTTCCTCTAGTAACACTATCAATTCCTGACTTCTCAGAAGAGACTCTTGGTTACTTATTGTATTTCTATATGATTAGCTGTGCATACAGCGCCTACCTGTTAGAAATCAATCCGTTTGATCAGCCTGGGGTGGAAGAATACAAAGTAAATATGTTCCGTCTACTTAACAAACCTGGATATTAAGAAAAAGGCTCGATGAACTTCTGTTCATCGGCCTTTTTTAATACGCTACACCTAAGCGTTTGCGGAGTGATTGGGACTCGGTTAGAACGGTATACGCACAGTGTGCCGTATCGGCAGTAGAGATCTGCTTGCCTTCTACTGGCAACATGTCCTCTTCTGTCCGGTACTCCTGCGTTAGAGGCCCATCTGGCAAATAGGTTGGGCACACGATAGTCCAGTCGAGCGAGCTATCTCGGAATGTCTCATAAACAGCAGCATGTTGTTCCGCTGCGAATGTTAGCTTGCGATTCGACTCCCCGGATTGAAAGCGGTATAGCTCCGGTTGCGTGCGGCTTTGAAGAATACCTGCAGTTCCAATCGACACGACTCTATTTATGCCATGCTTCTCCATGTTAGGCACTAGAGCATTAACAAAGTCAGTTAAAGTAGTGGTCTTATCGGTTCCAAGAGCGCTAAACACAGCTTCTGCTCCTGCAAGTGTCTTTTCAACATCGGAATACTCTCGAGCGTCTCCTATATGAATAGTGAGTTTATCATGATCCATCCAATCCTGTTTGTTACGGACAAGTAACTGAAGCTCATGCCCCTGTCCAAGAGCCAATTCTACAAAGTGACGGCCCACTCGCCCTGTTGCACCAAATACTGCAATTTTCATAGCATTCGCCTCCTAATTTTAGTTTACCGAACTCCTCAGAGAAAACGAAAAGAAAACCCTTGTTCAGCTATAGGAACAAGGGTTTATCATTAAACTAATTTATAAACTCGTGCTTCAAAAGGCGCTAGTTCTAGCCCTTCAGAATCCGAATTGCTTAGTACGATTTCCGCATCTTGAATCGTTGATTCCAACGCTTCAATCGAAGCAGCTTCAGCTGTCAGATTGGAGACAATAACAAATGTAGTACCTTCTAAAGTACGTGTATAGGCATACACTTGTTTGTCTTCTTCAAGAAGCAGCTCGTAAGCACCGTAGATCAGCGCTTCGTTTTCCTTTCGAAGGCGAATCATCGCTTTGTAGTAGTTCAAGATAGACGCTTCGTCTGCTAGTTGACGGTCCACGTTGATTTCTGTGTAGTTCGGATTCATCCCGATCCAAGGAGTCGCTGTCGTAAATCCGGCATTCGCTTCCTCAGACCATTGCATTGGCGTACGCGAGTTATCACGGCTCGTCTGCCATAGATCTTGCATGATTGCTTCATGAGTGTCCCCGTTTGCCATACGCTCGCGGTACATATTCTTTGCAGACACGTCATTGTATTCTTCAATAGTCTCGAACTGCACGTTTGTCATCCCAATCTCTTGGCCTTGATAGATAAACGGCGTTCCTTTCATGAAGAAATACATTGTCGCAAGTGACTTGGCGCTCTGTGCCCAGTACTCTTGATCATTGCCCCAAGTGGAGACGATTCGCGCTTTGTCATGGTTCTCGATAAACAAAGCATTCCAACCATCTTCAGCAAGTGCATGTTGCCAACGAGTTAACACTTTCTTGAGCTCTAAGACGTTCAGTTCATTTCCATCCCACAGGCCGAGGTGCTCGAACTGGAAGATCATATCGAACTTGCCGTCTTGCTCATTGACCCACTCCAGAATCTGCTCGCTGCTGACCCCGTTTGCTTCTCCGACCGTCATGATGTCGTAGTTCGCAAACGTCTTGTCTTTAAGCTCTCCAAGGAATGGCATGATTCCTTCAACGTTCATGTATTTAGACCAGGCTTGGATGTAGTCTTTACCTTCTTCAGCTGGCATATCGGAGAACGTCAGGTCTTTTTTGATATGGCTGATTGCGTCTACACGGAATCCATCGATTCCTTTATCGAGCCACCAGTTGACCATATCGTAAAGCGCTGTGCGGACGTCTTCGTTTTCCCAGTTCAAATCTGGCTGTTTACGAGAGAACAAGTGTAAGAAATACTGCTCAGTCTCTTCATCCCATTCCCATGCAGAACCGCCGAAGATGCTTCCCCAGTTGTTCGGTTCTTTACCGTCTTTGCCATCTTTCCAGATATACCAGTCGCGCTTGTCGCTATCTTTTGACGCGCGAGACTCGATGAACCACTGGTGCTCATCTGAAGAATGGTTGATAACCAGGTCAATAATCAGCTTCATACCGCGCTTATGCACTTCTGCAAGCAGCGCATCAAAGTCCGCCATTGTTCCGAACTCGTCCATGATATCTTGATAATCGCTGATATCATAGCCGTTGTCGTCATTTGGAGATTTATACATCGGACAGATCCAAATGATATCGATCCCCATCTCTTGAATGTAGTCTAGACGGGAAATCAAACCTTGTAGATCACCAATTCCGTCTCCGTTTGAATCTTGGAAACTGCGTGGGTACACTTGGTACGCGACAGCTTCTTTCCACCATGTCTTTTTCATAGCCTGCCTCACTTACTTCTACCTTGGATTAAGAGATTGGCATGAGTCTCGGACAATCAATGTCGTGTCCACAAACTGATGGCTTGCCTCACTCTCAGGTTGTTTAATGCGTTTTAGTAACAATTCGGTCGCTTGAATACCGAGTTCAAAAATATTGATATCCACAGATGTCAAAGGCGGTTTTACATGCTCTGACAAGGCGTGGTTGTTGAAACTGATAATCGAGACATCTTCAGGAACCCGAATCTCTAGTTGCTCTAAGTAACGAATGATTTCATAAGCTACGGAGTCATCGTGGGCAACCAGTGCAGTCGGTGGCTGTTCTTCCTCCATCAACTGGCGAATAGCTTCTTTTCCATCTTGTTCGAATGCGAAGTCGTGGATGAAGTATTTCTCTTGATACTTCAACTGGTGATCTTCTAGTGCAGCTCGGTACCCCTCTAGACGGTCTGCCGATACTACGAAGCGAACATCTCCCCCGATGAAGGCGATTTCGCGGTGCCCAAGATCCATCAAGTAGTTCACGACATCTTTAGCAATCTGCTTATTGTCGTTATCCACAAAATCGATTTGATTTTCAAAATCATAAGGACGTCCCACGATGGTAAACGGGAACTTCATTTCTCGTAAGTAGTTTAGAGTCTTATCGTCAACGCGTGAGTACAACAAGATCACACCATCTACTTTTCGTCCCTGGACCATCGCGACAACTTCTTGGAAGATTTCTTCTTCCGTTCCTCCTGTAGACAAGTACAGACCTAGCTGACAGGCATGTGCTGTTGTTGAGATGCCACGAATGACTTCTGGAAAGAACGGATTTTGGAACGCGAGTGTCGCTGAATTGGCCATCACGACACCAATGGTCTGGGTCGTGCGAGCAGCCAAGTTGCGGGCTTGAAAGTTTGGATAGTAATGCATACGTTCCATGACTTCCCGAACTTTCTTTTTCGTTTTCTCGCTGATGCGAGGGTGATCCGCGATAACCCGTGAAACGGTGGAAGGAGAGACATTGGCCTCTCGTGCTACGTCAATGATCGTAACAGCCATGCGAACCCCTTCTTTCTTAAATAGTGTCAACTGCGCCGATGCGAAGTTCTGTTTCTTTATCGAAGAAGTGAGCACGCTCCATATGGAACACGAGATCCACAGTTTGGCCGCGTTCAATAGCGTTTTGCGCATCGACACGTCCAATGAAGTCTTGCCCTTCTAGGTTGGCATATAAGATCTGCTCTGCACCTGTAAGTTCCGCCACTTCAATGAATGCCGGTACACGGTGGGCATGCGTTACATCGTATGCGCCATTGTCGTCTGTTACATGCTCTGGACGGATACCAAGCACGACTTCTTTTCCTTCATACGCTTTCAAACGAGCTTGCTGGTCATCCGTTAGAGTCACTAAAACGTTACCGATTTTGAATTGTCCGTTAACAACGGTTCCGTTCAAGAAGTTCATGGATGGAGAGCCAATGAAGCCTCCTACGAACATGTTGTCTGGATTGTCATAGACATCTTTAGGTGTTCCGACCTGTTGAATCACGCCGTCTTTCATGATGACGATACGGCTAGCCATTGTCATCGCTTCCGTTTGATCATGCGTTACATAGATTGTTGTTGTATTTAAACGGTTGTGAAGTTTGATGATTTCTGAGCGCATCTGTACGCGAAGCTTCGAATCTAAGTTGGAAAGAGGCTCATCCATTAAGAAAACAGATGCATCTCGTACGATGGCACGACCTAGTGCTACACGTTGACGCTGACCACCTGAAAGAGCTTTTGGTTTGCGGTCTAGATATTTTTCGAGTCCTAAGATCTTCGCAGCGTCGTCTACACGACGCTTGATCTCATCTTTTGGCACTTTACGGATTTTCAGCCCGTACGCCATGTTGTCATACACACTCATATGTGGGTACAAAGCGTAGTTTTGGAATACCATTGCGATGTCACGATCTTTTGAAGCGACATCGTTCATGCGTTTGTTGTCAATTAAGAAATCGCCTTCTGAAATGTCTTCAAGCCCTGCAATCATGCGAAGTGTTGTGGACTTCCCACACCCAGATGGTCCTACGAAGACGATGAACTCGCGGTCCTCTACTTCAAGATTGAAATCCGTAACTGCCTGTACTTTATTGTCATAACGTTTTGTAACGTTTTTTAGTGTAAGAGTTGTCATGCCATTCTTCCTTTCTCGCGTACCGCCGCAACGTCGCGTACAAGCATTGCTGCACCGAGCATGCCTGCTTCATTTCCAAATTGTGCTCGTTTTAAATTCAATGGCTTTAGTAACAATGGCTCTAGTTCTTCAAGTAATTGATTCCACCAAGCTTCCGCTGAATCAATCACGCCTCCACCGACTACAACCACATCCATATCGAGGATGGCCTGTAGAGAGGAAATAGTGAGTGCAAGATCCTGTACAAAACGCGAGCGTACTTGCTGTGCTTGTTTATGCCCTTGTAAGGCTAGTGGGAACACTTCACGAGGGGTAACGAATGAACCGTCCTCGTGTACAACTTGGTATTCTTGGATCAAGCGATGAATCGCTGAACCGGAGACGTACTGTTCTGCACAGCCACGTCTACCACAGCCGCAAGGAATACCATGTGGATAAAGCAGCATATGGCCGATTTCTCCACCACCGCCGTGCTTGCCGTCCATGATTTTGCCGTCAAGGATCAAGCCTCCGCCAAGTCCAGTTCCTACTGTGACTGCTACGACGTTGCGTTCGCCTTGACCTGCACCTAAAATGGCTTCTGCCAAAGCAGCTACATTGGCATCGTTGTTAACAGCTACAGGAAGACCAGTTGCGCCTTCAAGCCACTCTTTAACTGGAGTTCCTTCCCAGCCCTCGAGCTGCATTTCAAAGACGATTTTTCCTGTGCCTGGTTCTACCATGCCGCGCGTCCCAATCCCAATTGCTTGGATGCCAGGATGGTCGGAAAGTGCATGTTTTACATGTTGTTCTAAGTATGGATAAAGAGGAATCTGTGTAGCAATGGTCCAATCTGCTAAGACTTCACCCGTAGTTGTGACAACTCCAAAGCGAATTTTGGTACCGCCGATATCTACTCCAAGAACTTGTGTCATTGGCCTTCTCCTTTTTCAAATGACAAGATGAACGCGTCATACGGCTTCAGCTCAAAGCCATCTGATGTCTCTGTCGGTTGTGTATTTGCAAGAATGATCTCGTACCCTGAACCTGGCATGGAGATGCTTGTGCGCTTGATGTGATGTGTTTCTTCGGTGAAGTTTGCCACGATGTACCACACTGTCGAACCAAGAGTTCGTTTATAAATGAACAATGCCTCATCATCTGGTAATAACAGTTCAAAACTGCCTTCTGTAAACATCGGAAGTTGTTTTCGCAACCGAATTAGCTGCTGATAGAAGGCGAAGATAGAATCCGGATCATTTATTGCCTGGTCTGCGTTGATTGTTGCTGTATTCGGGTTTTGCGCAAGCCAAGGGGTGCCTGTTGTGAAGCCTCCATCTGAAGTCCACTGCATCGGGGTTCTGGCATTGTCTCGCCCTTTTACGTAGATCCGTTTCAAAATGCTTTCCGGTTCTTCTCCTGCTGCAAGTCGTTCGTTATACATATTGATTGTTTCAATATCTTTATAATGCGAGATGTCTGGCAACTGGATATTCGTCATGCCGAGCTCTTCGCCTTGATAGATGTAAGGCGTACCTTTTAAACCATGAAGGACAAGTGCCAGCATTTTTGCAGAATGCTCTCGGTATTCTTTGTCATTTCCAAAGCGCGAGACGATACGTGGTTGATCGTGATTGTTCCAGTACAACGAGTTCCATCCCTCGTGCGCAAGAGCAAGTTGCCACTTCTCTAGATTTCGTTTTAAATCTGGTAAGTGAAGCTGTGTAAAGTTCCACTTGCCTCCTGGTCCTGAATCGAGATCCATATGTTCAAATGTAAAGACCATATTGAGTTCGTTTCTCTCGGGCTTCGTATAGAGAAGTGCATCTTCTGTTGTAGCACCTGGCATCTCACCGACCGTCAAGATGTCATAGTGACTTAGAACTTGTTCATGCATCTCTTGAAGGTACGTGTGGATTTCAGGTCCATTCATGAAATACGGACTGCCGTCTCCAAAGGAAGATCCTTCGTGGACGATGCCATCCGGTAGTTCGGGATGCTTCGAGATAAAGTTGATGACGTCCATGCGGAAACCGCCAATTCCTTTATTCAGCCAGTAAGTCATCATGTCGTAGATGTCTTGTCTGAGCGGTTCGTGGCGCCAGTTCAAGTCCGGTTGTTTACGTGAGAACAGATGCAAGTAGTGCCAGTCTTCTTCTGTGCGTTCCCAGGCTGAGCCTGAAAATACAGAGCCCCAGTTGTTTGGTGGGTTGCCTTGTTTCCATATGTAATAGTTGCGATACGGGGACTCTGGTGATTTTGACTCTGTGAACCAAACGTGCTCATCTGATGTATGATTGACAACGAGGTCCATAACGATTCGAATACCGCGTTTTTTTGCCTCTTCGATCAAGGTTTCCAGGTCTTCCATCGTCCCGAATTCCTCATGGATGGTTCTGTAGTCTCGAATATCATAGCCATTGTCATCATTCGGTGAGTCATAAACCGGACTCAACCAAATGACATCAATGCCGAGTTTTTCTAAGTAATCAAGTTTCATTAAGATTCCTGGGATATCGCCAATGCCATCTCCATTGCTGTCCATAAAACTGCGTGGATAAATCTGATAGACCACACTTGTTTTCCACCACGGCTGTTGCTGCACGACACTCACTCCCCCCATTTTCTTTCTCTCATTCTACTGCTTTCAAAAGTATTATGCAAGCGCTTGCACAAAATTCTAAATAGAAAAAAACACGAATCCTAGTTGGACTCGTGTTCTCCTTCGCGTTTCACTAACTTCCAGTTGCGTTTGGCAATCTGTTGAATTGGATCCCAGACTCCGTTGTAAGGTGGTGCATAACTAAGATCTAGATCTAGTAGCTCTCCGAGACACATCTTTTGGGTCAAGGCTACTGCTAACACATCAATCCGTTTGTCCACACCCGCCCCTCCGATAATTTGGGCACCAAGGAGACATTGGGTCTCTTTCTCCCAGATCAACTTTGTATAGAGAGTCTCTTTGCCAGGATAATACCCGGCGACGTCATGACCAATACGTGTATTTGTCTCGTAGTCGATGCCAAGTTCCTTGACTTCTTTTTCACTAAGTCCGGTCTTTCCAAGAGCTAAATCGAAGAATTTAAGAATGGAAGTTCCGAGAATTCCTTTAAACGTATTGTTGAACCCCATCATAGAAAGACCCGCGATACGCCCTTGTTTGTTGGCTGTAGTACCAAGAGGCACGTAATCAGGTTGCTCTTTGAGAATATGGTAATGACTCGCACAATCTCCTGCAGCGTAAACATCTGGTACTGAAGTTTCCATGCGTTCATTGACGACGAGAGCACCGTTTTTCAGTTTGTCTGCTTTTTCGATAAACTGCGTGGACGGTCTGACACCAATGGCTACAATAACAAGGTCTGCTTCATACTCACCTTTTGAAGTGTGTACTTTTTGAACCGAGTCATCTCCTGTAAAGTGGGTCACTTCTTCTTCCAAATGAACTTGCACATTTTTCCGCTCGGCTTCTCGTAAGATTAGTTCTGCCATTTCGGGATCAAAGATGGTGGCTAGTTGTGGTCCTCGTTGGAATAGTCGTACTTCTTTATCGAGTACACGGAACGATTCGGCTAGTTCAAGGCCTATGTATCCTCCACCAATGATGGCAACGCGCTTCACGTCTTTCTTAAGCGCCGTTAAGATTTTTTCTGTGTCTGGAATGGTTTTAAGCGGGTAAATCCCTTTTAGCGAAATGCCTTCCCACTCTGGCCATACGGGTGCCGCTCCTGTTGCAATAAGCAGTTTGTCGTAGCTGACTTCGAAGTCTTCGAGTGAATGTAAGATCCGTCCTCGGACTACTTTATTGTCTGTGTCCACTTCTCGCACTTCATGTCCTGTTCGGGCATCGATACCATATTTTGATCGGAATTCCTCGACGCTTCTTGCGATGACGTCAGAAGACTTTTCGATTTCTCCGCTGATCACGTACGGCAGTCCGCATTGCCCGTAGCTGTAGATATGACCTGCTTCCAGTACGGTGATTTGTGGATTATCTTCGTTCCGAACGATTTCCATCGCGGCACTCATGCCGGCTGCGTCGCCTCCGATGATGACGTATTTCATATGTCCACGCTCCTTTTCTATCTGTATTCTAGTTCTACCCCTTCTGTTCCTTTCTAAATCGTGGGGAATTTAGGGAAATTGATGGTGTTAGGCTGGAGCGTGGTGAGGTGAGCAAGCGTTCATCAGCATGGGGCGTGGTTTATTCTGCATACTGTGGGGTTTCTTCTTCATACTATGAGTTTTCTTCTGCATGCTTTAAGGTTTCTTTTGCATGAGACGAATTTTCTTCTACATGAGGGCTATTCTGTCTCCCAAAAACCACCCTTAACTTCTCTTTGAATAAAAACCCATCCGACAAATTTAGTCGGACGGGTTGAGTGAGTTATTGTTTGTTGTTGGACTCTCCGCCAAGTTCACGTTCCCAGAAGCGGTGTTTGGCTACTTCATCAACGAATGAAGCAGACAGCACGTCTTCTACAACACCAGGCTGGCCTGTGAATCCGAGGTGTTCTAGTAATTGCTTGCCGTCGCCCGCGGAACCGATTGGTTTCACATGGTCAAAGGCTTCTTGTAAGAAAGTAGAAGCTTCTTTTTTATAGACGTTTGAAGCATTTGGGCCAGCTACTGCTACAACTGCATCGTAGAGTACAGAATCTGCAGTTAGGAATTTCTGGTCAATTTCTAAACCATTATCAAGCTTTCCTTGGCGTTCTGCCACCACTTCGACTTGTAGACCAGCTGACTTCAAAGAATCCACGACAGCTTGGACATCACCAGAGGCATGGATTGAAGTCAGTACCGCTACTTTGCGAGTATCTGGCTTCATTTTTGTGTTCAACATGCTGAGTGCTGGAGATTTTTTGTCTGAGTAAGGGCCTTTCTCAGATGGTACAGGAAGGCCAAGACTCTCTGCTACCGGTTTTGCAAGGTCGATATGGACGTGACTAAACATCTCGACGACTTGTTCGCGAATGCTTGGCTCTTTACATTTCCCTAGCTCAAAGCTCATCGCATCGATCAAGTGCTTCTTCTCGACCTCTGACATACTGTTGAAGAACATCGTTGCTTGTGAGAAGTGGTCTTTGAAGCTCTCGCTGCGCGCGCGTACTTTGCGGGCATCGATTTTTTCTTCGTAATGGCTGAAGCCACCTTCTTCTTCTGGTGTCGTATGCGGTGTATTGTTGGCTAAAGAGTTTTTATGGTAGCTCACTCGGCCAACATTGATTGTCTGACGCCCGTATCCGTCTCGCTGGTTGTTGAAGAACGGACAGACCGGTCGGTTGATCGGCAACTCATGGAAGTTAGGACCTCCTAGACGAATCAACTGAGTATCCGTGTACGAGAACAAGCGTCCTTGCAGTAACGGATCGTTTGTAAAATCGATTCCTGGGACTAAGTGACCTGGGTGGAACGCAACTTGCTCGGTCTCTGCGAAGAAGTTGTCCGGATTGCGGTTCAACGTCATCTTGCCGACTAGTTTCACCGGCACATCTTCTTCTGGCCATAACTTAGTAGGATCTAGAATATCAAAATCGAATTTGAATTCATCTTCTTGCGCGATGATTTGAAGACCGAGTTCCCATTCAGGGAAGTCTCCATTTTCGATGGATTGCCATAGGTCTTCTCGGTGAAAATCTGGATTTTTCCCGTTAATCTTTTGTGCTTCGTCCCAAACGACTGCATGTGTTCCGAGTACAGGTTTCCAGTGGAACTTCACAAAATGGGATTTTCCTTCTTTATTAATCAAGCGGAATGTATGCACACCGAAGCCTTCCATCATACGTAGGCTGCGAGGAATGGCACGGTCAGACATCGTCCACATGACCATATGAGCGGACTCTTGGTTGTTTGCGACAAAGTCCCAGAATGTATCATGTGCAGACGCTGCTTGCGGGATTTCATTATGTGGTTCTGGTTTTACGGAATGTACTAAGTCTGGGAATTTGATGGCGTCTTGAATGAAGAATACCGGAATGTTGTTACCGACAAGGTCGTAGTTTCCTTGTTCTGTATAGAATTTTGTAGCGAACCCACGTGCGTCACGAGCTAAGTCTCCTGAACCACGTGAACCGGCAACCGTTGAAAAGCGAACAAATACAGGTGTTTTTTTGGAAGTGTCATTGAGGAACTCGGCTTTTGTGTAGGCCTCGAGCGATTCATAAAGTTCGAATTCGCCATGCGCACCTTCTCCTCGAGCATGGACAATTCGCTCTGGAATACGCTCATGGTCGAAGTGGGTCATTTTTTCTCTGAAGTGAAAGTCTTCAATTAATGTGGGACCTCGTTCTCCGGCTTTTAATGAGAATTCATCTTCCGCCATCTTGAGGCCTTGATTGGTCGTGAGGGCCTGGTCTTGATCATTCACACGGAACTGGTCGAGCTGCTGTTGCTTGCTGTTCTTTTCTTGATTAGTCAAAGTGGGCTTCCTCCTTTTAATGGACTTTCTTTTTCCATTACACTCTTCCCTAATCCCATTAAAAAAAACCTAATCCAGGAAATTGGATTAGGTTGTTGTATCAATTTAAGCCATGATGTGGTAGCCGCTATCAACGTAGATAACTTCTCCTGTTACACCACGCCCTGTATCCCCTAGAAGAGCGACTGACATGTCTCCTACTTCTTGTTGCGTTACATTTCGCTTTAGTGGTGCTTTTGCTTCGATTTGATGAAGAATTTCATTGAAAGCCGGAACGCCTTTTGCAGCTAGCGTACGAATAGCTCCAGCTGAAATTGCATTGACACGAATCCCGTCTTTTCCGATATCGTTAGCCAAGTAACGAACAGAAGCTTCAAGAGAAGCTTTCGCTACACCCATTACGTTGTAACCATCTAGAACGCGTTCCGCTCCTAAATAACTCATCGTGATAATCGAGCCACCTTCTGTCATGAACGGTTTCGCTTCGCGTGCCGTAGCAATGAGCGAATAGGCGCTTGTATCTTGTGCAAAGGCAAAGCCATCGCGAGACGTCTGCAGGAAATTGTTGTGAAGATCTTCTGCATGAGCAAAGGCAATTGAATGCACGACGCCGTGGATGACGCCAAATTTTTCTCCGATTTCAGAGAAAGCTTGACGGATACTTGCGTCATCATTGACATCACACTGGATAACGGCCGCTTCTCGCCCTTCTTTTTCTAGAACCTTTTGGATTTTCCCAAGAGATCGTTCTTTACGGTATGTGAAAATAACATTTGCTCCTACATCAAATAAAGACTTGGCAACCCCCCACGCGATACTGCGCTCGTTGGCCACACCCATCACGACTACATTTTTTCCAGACAGATTGATAATATCTCGCATAGCAACCTCCATTGTTAACTGTTATTAGTACCTACTACTAAATTGAGTGTAGCATAAAATAAAAAGCCTGTCGATGTCGACAGGCTACAGTGTTTTCTATCGCGTGTAGGGGAAGCGTTCCGCGGGCGCGGGCTGAGCCAAATCGAGTTGCGAACGCCAGAAATCCACATCAAAACCATTCACCCCAACCGAGGCAAAGAGCGCCTCACTTGGTGCGCCTGGTTTTGATGAAATTTCTAGAGTAGCGTTCTTCACATCTTAGAAAAGGTCTCAGCTTCCGCTTATAATCCCGCTGGAGTCACCCCTACACCCTTTCAAAAGTCTAACTCTCTATTTTCAGTTGGGGATAATACATAATTTATTTCATAGCGCTTCTTCTAAGATGGCATTTAGGTCCGGTGCAAATTTGATAGCATCCAGATGATGCGTCTGCAAATAACTTTCCATTCCTTTTCCACCAGCGAAGAATTTGATTTTCGGATAGTTCTTCGCGAACTCATTCAGCTTTTCCATCGTTTCCGGATGTTGTTTTAAGGGAACAGTTGTAGAAGCTGATAATAATACAAACTTAGGACGCAGTCGCTCTACTAGAGATTCAATACATCCAGATGCAGGAGAAGCACCGATCATAAACGACTTCCAACCACGGACCATAAATTGAAGAAGGAGAATGTGAAGAGGCACTTCATGATATTCTCCGGGAATGCAAGCACCAAGAACTAGCGGTGCGTCTTCACGGTAAGGATAATTTCTGCGAATCTGAACTAGAAAGTCACGCACAACCATACTCGAGACGGCTTCTTGATACTCATCCCACTGTTTTTTCTCCCAGCGTGTCCCGACTTCTCTTAAAAAAGGTAAGACGACGGAGCTAAGGAAAAGGTCGAGGCCTAAATCCTGGTGTGCTCGATGCAAGGTACGGTTTAGTTCAAGTTCCTCACAGTTGGCACCATATTCCAGAAGTTTAAATACATAATCGTTCCATTCCTCAACAACTGGAACGGGTGTTAACGAGTTCCCAGATTGCTCTGCTTCTCGCTCTTTTTCAATTAGTAACGCTGCTTGCTTAATTGTATAGCCTTCATCTGAAAGACGCTTCACCCGGAGGAGTGTCGCAATATCTTGATCCTGATACAAGCGGTAGCCGTTGTCCATACGTTCGGGTTCAATCAATTGGTACCGTTCTTCCCATTTCCGAATGACTTGTTTCGACAAGCCGGTAACATCAGAGACCTGTTGGATGTTGTAATTCCCTTTCATTGGTCGGCCTCCTTTCAATTTGTTGATTTGTTAACATTGTACAACTATTTGACGAGAAAAACAATCTTTCTGTATAATTGTTGTAAAGGATGTGTTGAATGTATGGATAAAGTAGGCCGTATCTTGCTAGTCGGACTCATTTCAGGGCTCGTTTTAAATTACTATTTCAAGCTCATTGAATGGTTGACTGGGGACAAAGTTTATACACTGTTGTTGAACGTTGATTATATTCCCGTTTTGAAGAACTACACATTCCCAGAATGGATTGAGATCAGCTTCCACATGATTGTTTCTTTTGTATTGGCTTTTATTTATGCGTGGCTTTGGAATCGCTGGAAAAAGCCATTTCTTTACACCGTATTGACAGCTTTAGTGATTGGAATGGTTATCTATCCAACGACAGGCTTCTCAGACCGAACACCAGAAGTCACAGATCTAAGCGCACTATTTTGGTGGCAAACAGGCCATTTGCTTTATGGGTGGGTAGTCGCTTGGATGCTTCAAAGACTTTACAACAAGACAGGAGGATAACTTATGTTTTTAGCATGGAATGAAATCAAAAAGAACAAATTGCGCTTTGCGCTTGTGATCGGGGTACTCTTTCTCGTATCGTACCTCGTCTTTTTCTTGACGGGACTGGCAAATGGTCTTGCCAATTTAAACCGAGAAGCTGTTGATAAGTGGGCTGGTGACGGCATCATGTTGACAGAAGACTCTGATCAAAGTTTGCCGCAGTCGTTTCTAACGATTGAAGACGCGGATTCTATAGACGCAGAAACAGCCGTACTTGGACAGTTAAACACCATTGTGACTAGCGGTGATTTAAAACAAGGTGTTGCCATTTTTGGAATCGATGAAGAGGAATTTATCACACCTGAGGTTTCTGAAGGAGAGCTGTTCTCCGGTGAAAATGAAGTTGTAGCAGCAGATTTCTTACAGGAAGAAGGATTTGAAATCGGTGATACGTTGACTCTCTCTTCTTCTGATGAAGAATTGACCATTGTCGGATTCACAGAAGATGCTCGTTTTAATGCAGCACCGGTCCTCTATGCCTCACTCGAGACGTTCCAAACCGTGCGTTTTGGAGAAGCGGCTGAGCAGAACGCGGATCAAGTCAACGGCATCGTCATCCGTGCAGATGATTTATCAGCACTCGATGCGCCTGAAGATCTAGCAATCGTCGATACGCAAACCTTCATCGAGAACTTACCTGGTTACACGGAACAAAAATTGACACTCGACTTTATGATCTACTTCTTGTTCATCATTTCGGCGACCATTGTTGCAATTTTCTTATACGTCCTGACCGTTCAGAAAATCAATATGTTTGGTGTCATGAAAGCACAAGGGATTTCAAATGGCTATTTAGCACGCTCTGTCGTTGCTCAAACATTCATCCTGGCAGCCGTTGGTGTCGTAACGGGTTACGTGTTGACTCTCGTTACTGGTTTGTTCCTTCCAAACGCGGTGCCTGTCCAGTTTGATGGCGTCGCAATGGCAATTTACGGCGTCGTCTTGATTGCTGTTGCGATTTTAGGCGCCATCTTCTCTGTACTTACCATTGTAAAAATCGACCCACTCAAAGCAATAGGAGCGTGATGATATGACAGTTCTAGAACTCAAACAAGCGAGAAAGACATTCGGCTCTGGCCATAAAAAAGTAGAAGCCTTAAAAGAAACGAACTTTCAAGCCCAAGCGGGTGAGATGATTGCAATCATCGGTCCTTCGGGTTCAGGGAAAAGTACGTTCTTAACGATTGCTGGAGGCTTGCAGACGCCAAGCGAAGGAGATGTTCTGATCAACGGGACGTCCCTTGCGAAACTCAATGAAAAGAAGCTCTCTAAAGTCCGATTGAATGAAATTGGCTTTATTTTGCAAGCTTCTAATCTAGTGCCGTTTTTGACCGTGCACAATCAAATGATGCTACTGAAGAAAGTCAAAAAAGATACGTTAAATGACCAAGAACTTGAAGAGCTCTATAAAGATCTCGGTATCGAAGAACTGCGCAACAAATACCCGTCGGATTTATCAGGAGGGGAACGTCAACGAGTGGCTATCGCAAAAGCCCTGTACACAAACCCTTCAATAGTTCTTGCCGATGAACCGACGGCTTCTCTTGATTCAGAGCGTGCATATGAAGTGATGGAGTTGCTCCAAAAAGAGACGAAGTCGAAAAAGACGATGACTCTTGTTGTCACACATGACACTCGGTTGATTGATTACTGCGACCGCGTCTTTAAAATGACGGATGGCACGTTACGTGAAGAAGACCATACACCTAAAGAAGGCGCTGCTCATGAGTAAACGCTCCCTCGTCTGGTTTCGTCGTGACCTTCGTCTTCACGATCACCCAGCGCTAGCACAAGCCGGTCATGATGGCCGTGTGCTGGCTCTTTTCACTGTGTCTCCTGAGATGCGGAAACTCGAGGCATCCTGCTGGTGGCTTGAAGAATCCCTGAGGGAACTAAAAAGTACGCTTCATGATAAAGGCATTACACTACTAGTAACGGATGTAGACCCAACAACCTGTATACCAAAACTTGTTGAGGATTACAGCTGCGACCAAGTGCTCTGGAATGACAGTTATGCAACGGATGAACGGAAAGTAGAACTTGCTGTGAAGAAATCTCTAGATACAAAGTCCATCTCCTATCAAGCACTGGACGGAGACCTGTTGTTTCCGCACCATGAACTGACTAAAGAAAACGGAGACCCGTATTCCATCTTTACGCCATTCTACAAACGGTCGCAGCAAGAGACGGTGAAACGCCCTATTGCGATGCCTGAAGAGTGGCAAGGGATTCGCACTGAAGCTTTACTAACAATCGAGGAATTAGAGCTCCTCCCCGATCATCCATGGACAAAGAAGTTTGCAAGCCACTGGTCCCCTGGAGAAAAAGCAGGAATTGCAAAGTTTCAACAGTTCGCGAAATCCGATATCGAGGCTTATAAAAAGATGCGAGACTTCCCTGACGCACAGGCAACCTCTGAGATTTCTCCATACTTAACATGGGGCAATCTCAGCGTACGAGCGGTCTATTACGCTGCAAAACGTGAAAAGAATGCTGAACCCTACTTAAGGCAACTGGTGTGGCGGGAGTTTGCTAAGCGTCAGTTGATGCAACACCCCACGCTTGAGACGAAGGCACTGCGTTCGGAGTTTGAAAAGTTTTCTTGGCGAGATAGTCAAGCCGATTTCGAAAAGTGGAAGCGTGGCGAGACTGGCTACCCTCTTGTCGACGCAGGGATGAAACAACTCTGGGAAACAGGCTGGATGCACAACCGTGTTCGAATGGTCGCCGCTTCCTTCTTGACGAAGCATCTTCTCCTGCCATGGCAATGGGGCGCTGAGTGGTTCAAAGAGACACTCGTTGATTACGATGAGGCAAATAACGGGATGGGTTGGCAATGGGTTGCTGGAACAGGCATTGATGCTGCTCCCTACTTCCGAATCTTTAACCCCACGACGCAACTTGAAAAGTTTGATAAGCATGAAGAGTATGTTCATCACTGGAAAGCCAATCAAGATCTAGAACCGATTGTCGACCACAAAGAAGCTCGCGAACGTGCACTAAAAGCTAATAAGGCTATAAAATAACACAGATGTACGTCTACACAATACAACCCGTGCTATACTGAGAAGGTATTTTATCCAATCAGTTAAGGAGTGACGCATGTGAATTTTCAACCCGCAACACGAATGGAACGCTTCCCTACATCAATTTTTGGAGAACTGAAAAAAGCCGCGACTGTCCGAGTTTCAAACGACTTACCAGTTTATGACCTAAGTTTAGGCAGCCCCGATCTTCCTCCAGCAGAAGCAGTCCGACAGACTCTCTCAGAGAAAAGTGCGCTTGCCACTTCTTATGGCTATACATTGACCGGGACGTCCCGTTTTTACGAAGCAGTCGCTACTTACTATAAGAATCGTATGGGCGTCACTCTAGACCCTGAAACAGAAATCATTCAGACGATGGGCTCACAGGAAGGACTCGTCCACCTCCCTCTTGCGTTTTGCAACGAAGGAGACATCGTTTTGACAACCAATCCGGCTTACGTTGCCTATGATGCAGGAATCCATGTAGCTGGTGCAACGCCTTACTACCTCTCTCTGGATGAAGAGAACGGATTCTTACCAGACATCGCTTCGATTCCGGATGACATTGCGGATCAAGCAAAACTACTCATTTTAAACTTACCAGGCAATCCGGTTCCGGCACTTCCAAGCGAAACCTTCTTCAAAGATGTCGTAGCTTTTGCTGAAAAACACAATATCATCGTTGTGCACGACGCCGCGTACGCTGAATTTTATTTTGATGGAAGCGGTCCGAAAAGTTTCTTGGCGACTCCTGGTGCCAAAGAAGTGGGACTCGAAATCAATTCCCTGTCCAAAACCTTTAGTTTAGCTGGAGCACGCATTGCCTACATCGCAGGAAATGCTGATCTGATTGCCGTAATCAAAAGTTTGAAATCCCATCTCGACTACGGTATTTTTGAACCGATCCAAGAAGCAGCCATTACGGCTCTTTCTCACGCGGATGAAATCACAGACAATCTGCGCCGTGTGTTCTCAGAGCGTCATCAAGTATTAAAACAAGGACTTGAAGAGCTTGGTTGGAAAGTTGCGCCTTCTAACGGAGGCATGTTCATCTGGGCAGCTTATCCTTACCCGATGAAAGACACCGAGTTTGTATTCCACGTTTTGCGGGAAACTGGTGTTGTAATGGTACCAGGATCTATCTTTGGTACAGAAGGCGATGGGTTTGCACGAATTGCCTTGGTAAAAGATGTAGAAATGTTGAAACAAGCACTGGAAGCATTAAAAACACTCCAACCGATTGAAGTTGGATAAGGAGGATGTTTAGTTATGTACGTTTATTTGACTGACACGCCACAAGTAAGTGGCTTTCATTTAAAAGGAGAAACGGATCGGTACATCAACGAGTATGAGACCCTTCAAGAACTAGACGGTCACGGCTACGAAGTAATCGATTCATCTGGAGAGCTTTCGGAAAAAGGATTTTTCGTACTAAACAACATCCCTGTCACGGAAGCAGGACGCCCTGTATTCGAACAACGCTTCATGAATCGCGCTCGAGCTATTGAAGACGAACCGGGCTTCATCGCAATTCGCGTGATGCGTCCAATGGATTCCAATACGTATATCATTTTGACAGAATGGGAAGATGAAAAGAATTTCAAAGACTGGCAATCTTCTCAGGCCTATTCAAAAGCTCATGCAAAACGAGGTACGGACGAAGGTATCGATAAACGCCCAGCAATTTTTGATGGGCCGAGTTTTGTTACTACCTATAAAGCTTAAGTTCTAACCACACTTCTTTGCGGAAGTGTGGTTTTTTAGTCGCCGTGGTTGGCTGAGCGGAAGTTCATCGACAAATTTGGAGTTCTTTTAGACAAATTCGAGAAGCTATTAAGCAGATTTGGAGTTCCTTTACGCAAATTACGAATTCCTTTCTACTAAAGAAAAAACTAGCTTTCCCTTAAGGGAAAGCTAGCCAATTATTCGTATTCTTTTTGAATATCTTTCGTGCTCCGTACTGTATCTATTGGGCGCACAAGCTTTTCGATCTGGTCACGACGACCTTCAAATTTCGGCGGCAATGCAAGTTTTTCCCCTAATGTCTCATACGGCTCATCATCCATAAATCCAGGACCGTCTGTTGCAAACTCAAACAGTAATGGTGGTGCAATGCGTGCATACAACGATTCAAAGTAGAAACGATCGACGTAGCCAGAAGAAGGAATGCCGATTTGATTCAAGCGGTCAATCCAGAAGTTCAAAGCGTCTCTGTCTTCCACACGGAATGCTACGTGGTGGACAGTACCAAAACCTTGTCGTCCAGGTGGCAAGATCACGTTCTTCTCAATGATCACTGCTGCTCCATTTCCTCCCTCGCCTACTTCCATCCATGTAATATCGCCTTCTGTAGCTACTTCACGGAATCCTAATACTTTGTCGAGCATCTCTTTTAAGAAGTCCACACGGTCGTAGCGGAACACGATAGGTCCAAGTCCAGTGATTGCAAACTCAAGTGGAATCGGGCCGTTCTGCCACGGTGTTCCAGAAGCTACACCTTCGTTGTTTTCATCTGAAATCAGCTGGTAACGCTGATCATCGAAGTCGGCAAATTTCACAACTTGTCTGCCAAACGTCGTTTCAATACCGCTGTTTTTCACACCTAAACGGTCGAAGCGTTTTACCCAATAGTCAAGCGCTGCGTCTGTCGGCACTCGAAAAGACGTGCGGTAAATTTCATTCGTTCCGTGTGAGCCTTTTTGAATTCCAGGGAAATCAAAGAAGGTCATATCCGTACCTGCACTGCCGCGATCGTCCGCGAAGAATAAATGGTACGTCTGAATATCATCTTGGTTCACCGTTTTTTTGACAAGACGCATGCCAAGCACATACGTAAAAAATTCATAGTTCTTTTCGGCACTGCTGGTAATTGCGGTTACGTGGTGGATTCCTTTTAATTCATTCATTGGTTGGTGCCTCCTCTTCTATTATATAAATCGAGTATACCGGATATTTATCTCGAATTCAAGATATTAGTTTTAAAAGGAACCTGCCCTTTTTTAGGGCAGGCTCGGCTTCTTAATCTAAAATAGAATCTTTTTTCTCAGTTAAGAATGTTAAGACTTTGTTCGTCGGATCATACGATTCACCATAAAATTCTTCGTCTTTATACGTATGAATATTTTCATACGTCCATTTCATAGCCTCGTAGACTTCTTTTTCATCACGAGGTTCTGGCGTCCAGTAAAGAATTTCAAGTACTGTATTCTCACCAGTTGCTAATGAACGGCGGTTGTAGCCGATTTGTGTCGCGTGTTCAAAGCCTTCACGCGCATAAAATCGTAGACGCTTTTCTGTATCTGTATCTTCATAACTCACAGGCTCGACTTCTAATAAGATAGTTTTACCCTTAGCTTTCAATTTTTCAAGTAATTTCTTCCCTAGTCCTTCACCGCGTGCTTCTTTCGAAACAAATAGGTAATCAACGAAGATGAAGTCTTCAAATTCTACATACATCAAGACATGTTTCGGACCTTCATCTTTACGGTACACTTTCCCTTTTTCTTCGAGTAAGGTTTCCATATGTTCACGTGACTTCATTTCTTCTACAGGGAAATATTGATTCAACTTTGTATACCAGTTCATGTTTAGTAGCTCCTTCGAATTTTTCATTGCCCGGAGATTTTTGTTTTTTGCCGATGCAGTTGAGGAAAAATCAGGCTAGATAAAAATCCTCACCAAGACTTGTTTACCCTGATTTCGGTATACTTAAACATAAAAAAGGAGTTTTTTTCGATGAACACGTTTATTGACCATTTGAATAGGGAAATAAAGATTCCCGATTCACCAAAACGGATCATCTCTATCTGCCCTGCCATTACAGAAACCCTATTCGCGATTGGAGCAGCTGAGCAGGTAGTGGGACGCACCAAATTTTGTATCTTTCCAAAAGACGAAGTCGAAAGCCTCCCTCATGTCGGTGGCACAAAAGATGTCAGCATCGATAAGGTACGTGACCTTAAACCAGATCTGATTTTTGCTGAGAAAGAAGAGAATACTAGAGAGACCGTAGAAGCTCTTTCAGAAATCGCTCCAGTCTTCGTGTTTGAAGTTCAAACCATTGAGCATTCCTACCGCCTGATTCAGGATCTCGGTGAAGTGACTGGCCACCTCGAACAAGCGAAAACAATTGCAAGCGACGCGAAACTCGCCTTTGAACGTCTACCAAAACTTCAAAACTCACGCGTTCTGTATTTTATTTGGCGAAAGCCCTACATGGTAGTCGGGAACACGACATATATTCAGTCTGTTCTGGAACATTTAGGACTTGACAATGCTGCAAAACATTTAGAAGGCAGATATCCAGCTTTGACACCAGAATTGCTTAAAGAGCTTTCACCAGATGCAATCCTATTGAGTTCCGAACCTTTTCCGTTCTCAGAAAAACATCAGAAAGAGCTCGCTACCATCTTGCCTGACACACCGAGTCTGTTAGTTGACGGCGAGATGTTCTGGTACGGCTCGAAAATGCTTGAAGCTAGTCCGTATTACGCTTTATTGGTTGATCAACTGCGCGAGGTTGCAAGGACTGAATAAAAAAGGCTGCTGGTAACAAAAGGCCGAGACCGGCTTCTAGTAAAGCGAAAAATTTGGCAATTCCAGTGGGAACCATATCTCCATATCCGATCGATAACAACGTAACTCCGCTGAAATAAATCATATTGGACCAAGTAACCTCTACTGGATCAAATGGTTGCGTATTCTCTAATACTGCTGGTTTGTCCATGGAAAGAGCGTAGTAGATGCCGGCGAAAGCTAACCAGATACCAACCATCACTAAAAATAAATTGACGAAAAGCATGAAGTCCATTCGACCATACTTAAATGCTTTATTTCGAAAAAAATAATACAGATTGGCTAAGACAAAACCAATCGCGACCACTAGTAGTGCCGTTGTCATGTCTGCACCTCATTTTTGTTTATTTACTTGTGTACCCCAAAATTAGAACTTGTATTCATTGACATCTCTTTGGAATCACGATAAGATAAACGAAACTTTTTGTTCGGAATGGGTAGAAGATGTCGGAGAGCTGACATCGCCCGTGAGCAGAGTTAAGATAGCTGAGTGAGCAGAGCCGAGAAATCCTCGACAAAGAAGAGTACAGCGCAGTGTATGCTAAGAGAGCCGACGGGTGGTGCAAGTCGGACATAGACGCGACTGGAATGGACTTTGGAGAGTCTTCTGAAAAGGAAGAACGGATCATCCCCGTTAGCGGATGTGGAGAAAGAGTCGAACAGACTCTAAACCAGAGGTGGTACCGCGATTACTCGCCCTCTGCAGGCTTTTGCCTGTGGGGGGCTTTTTTGTGCTCTGCTCCTTGACGAGAGGAGTTTCAAACCATGACATCTTACATTCACAAGTCTCTAAACGGAGACTCCCTTACCCCCATCACCATTTTCCACCGTCTTCAAGGCCAGCGGAAATTTTTGCTAGAGAGCTCGTTGAAACACGAAGCAAGTGGTCGTTATTCGTTTATTGGATGTACGCCTTCTAAGGAATACCGAGGAGATAAAGGCACACTAAGCATTCGAGACTTTACAAACGGCACTAGCGAAACGGTCTTCGGTGACGCGATGACGCTACTCAAGCAGGCGTTGCCAGCACCACTTTCAGACGGGCCTTTCCCTTTTTCTACAGGTGCCATCGGCTATATCGGATACGAAGTACTTGGTCATTACGAGCCAACAGGAATTCCGCTTCCAAAGGAGCGCCAACTGCCAGACATCTACTTTTTATGGTATCCAACCGTAGTCGTCTATGATCACCAAACTCATACTGTAACCATTTTGAATAGTGAAGGCGACGCCCACGAAGTGGAACGTGTAGCAAGCGAGCTTCAAACGACACCTGCTGACGAGTTACCTGAAGAAGCGTTGCCGCTCACTTTCCAGTCAAACACAACACAGGACGTCTTTTTACAGAGAGTCGAGAAGTCCAAAGAATGGATCCAACAAGGCGAAATCTTTCAGTTAGTACTTTCACAGCGTTTGTCCGCACCTATCGCACAGACACCATTCGCTTATTACAGAAAACTTCGTCGGGTGAACCCGTCTCCCTACATGTTTTATATCGATTTTGACGACGTCGTAGTACTCGGTGCGTCTCCGGAAAGCTTTGTTCGCGTCCAAGATGGCATCGTCCAGACCAATCCGATTGCAGGAACGCGTCCTCGTGGTGCCACTCCTGCAGAAGATAAAGAACATGCTAGTAACTTACTACAGGACACAAAGGAACGTGCTGAACACGACATGCTAGTCGACTTGGCCCGTAACGATGTCGGGAGATTGAGCAAAGCTGGAACGGTAAAAGTGACAAAGTATCAGGAAATTGAACGCTATCAGCATGTCATGCATCTTGTGTCTGAAGTGGAAGGTCGTTTGAAGCCTGCTATTCATCCGCTCGACGCTCTTATTTCTTGCCTGCCAGCAGGTACTGTCTCTGGAGCTCCTAAAATCCGAGCGATGCAGCTGATCAATGAACTCGAGACTGTGCAACGTGGTGTGTACGCAGGAGCTGTCGGCTATTTGAGTGCAGCAGGCAATCTAGACGCAGCACTGGCGATTCGGACTGCTGTCATCACAGAAGGTTTCATCGACATTCAAGCTGGCGCAGGAATCGTCTACGACTCGGACCCGCAAAAAGAATATGAAGAGACGCTTCACAAAGCGCGCTCCTTACTGGAGGTATTCCAATGATTTTATTAATCGATCATTATGATTCGTTTACTTATAATCTTGCCCAGTATTTAGAAGAACTCGGCGAAGACGTTCTCGTAGAACGATATGACACTCTGTCTGTAGCACGCATCCAAGAAATGCAGCCAAAAGCGATCGTATTGTCACCTGGACCAGGTCATCCAAAAGACTATGTGGTGACGCAACAAATTTTCAATACCTTCTATAAAGAGATCCCGTTTCTCGGAATCTGTCTCGGGCATCAGTTGATCGGGCTGTGCTTTGGAGCTTCCGTCGTATCTGCTCCAACTATCGTCCATGGGAAAAGTTCCATGCTTGAGCATGCGGTCACTAGAGAAGCACTGGGTCGTGTGATGCGCTATCACTCGTTAGCCGTTGATGCTTCCACCCTTCCCCATGACTTGCAAGCTGTAAGTTATGCACGAGAAGACGGCGCGCTCATGGAAATGCGTCACCGGTCACTACCAATCGTCGGGATGCAGTACCACCCGGAATCTATTGGAACACCAGATGGCAGACAGCGACTGTCTCAATTTTTACAAGGAGTGATGCCAAGTGAAAGCTACTTATAATCGGATTTTGCAAGGAGATACTTTGAACCGACGTGAGATGAAAGAATTGGTCAGTGCGTTTTTTGAACCAACTGCCGATCCTGACGTGATTGCTGCTATCCTTGTCGCGCTCCATGACCGAAAAGAGACGGCCGAAGAATTAGCTGGCGCAGTAGATGCCTTGATGGAACGAGCGGTTCGCTATCCTGAAGTCGAATTGGATTTACTAGACATGTGCGGGACAGGCGGTGACCGGTCGGGAAGCTTCAACATCAGCACCACTGCAGCGTTTGTTGTGGCAGCATGTGGCGTACATGTCGCCAAGCACGGCAATCGCAGCATCTCCAGTCGTTCAGGAAGCGCTGATGTGCTCGCTGCACTGGGTCTAGAGGTTTCGTTGTCACCCGAAAAAAGTGCCGAGCAGCTGAAATCGAACGGACTGACATTCTTGTTCGCACCTGACGTGCATCCTGCCATGAAACAGATTCAACCGATTCGCAAAGCACTAGGACGACCGACGCTATTCAATTTGATTGGTCCCTTAGCGAACCCATATACACTTCGCCATCAACTGATCGGCGTCTACAAAGCGGAGTATCAGGAAGTGCTCGCACAGGCTGCCAAGCTTTTAGGACGCAGACGAGTCGTCATTGTCACAGGAGACGGACAGCTTGATGAAGCATCTTTAGATGGAACGACGACGTATACGATGCTACATGAAAATGAAATCACGACGCACCAGTTTACAGCTCAAGACGTTGCGTTGCCTGCACATCCTCGAAGTTCGATTGCAGGAGGCGAAGCAACTGACAATGCGGCTATTCTGCATCAGGTGTTAATAGGTGAGTCTTCTGCTTATCTAGACACTACTTTAGTGAATGCTGGACTTGCTCTGTTAGCGGCTGAAGCAGTCGACTCACTTCAAGATGGCATCGTTAAAGCACGTCGAGCGATAGAATCAGGTGCTGCATTAAAGCAATTAACGACTTATCCCAGTCGCACGGAGGTGCCGTCATGACCATACTCGATACCATCTTAGAAACGAAGCAACACGAGGTACGGGAGCTTCAGTTGACCAACCTACCCCTTCGTACTGTTGGTGAACGTCCGCGTCTCGCAGATTCACTCAGAGCTTCTGATACGTTAGAAGTGATTGCAGAAATCAAACGAGCTTCTCCTTCTAAAGGACTCATTCACAAAGACTTAGATGCTGTTGCGCAAGCTACTCGCTACGTAGCCGGAGGAGCTGCTGCCATTTCAGTACTTACGGACTCCAAGTATTTTCAAGGCTCTTTTACGGATTTGGAGCAAGTGGCACAGGCTGTCCCGCCCCCTGTTCTCTGCAAAGACTTTGTGATTGACCGGATTCAGATCGATGCAGCATACAGCTACGGAGCTTCTATTGTCTTGTTGATAGTGGCTGCTCTAGATAAGCAAGATTTGCAAGATCTTTATCATTATGCAACTGCAAAAGGACTGGAAGTCTTGGTCGAAGTCCATGATGAAGAGGAACTGGAGACCGCACTTCAACTCGGTGCTGAATTAATTGGAGTCAACAACCGAGACCTTCGCACCTTTACAGTTTCCTTAGAAACAACGGAACGATTAGCAAAACGTGTCTCAAGTCTTCCGGACGTTCATTTGATTAGCGAAAGCGGGATTGAATCGGCTGACGATGCCGAACGGCTTAGTTCATGTGGAGCGAAAGGTTTACTAGTCGGTGAATCGCTCGTCCGGAGCAGTTCCGTGGAAGATGCGCTAAAGTCTTTGAAAGTGAGGAGAAAAGTTCATGACACGCATTAAAATTTGCGGCTTGAAAGAAGCCGAACATGTGCAGGCTGCTGTAGAAGCTGGTGCTGATGCCATCGGCTTTGTCTTCGCACCCAGTAAACGCCAAGTCTCTCCCGAGAAAGCGCAAGAACTGGCTGCAGGTATCCCTGCTTCCGTTAAAAAGATCGGCGTGTTCGTCAACTCAAGTGCCGAAGAAATCAATGAGATTGTCAGAACAGTTCCTCTAGATTACGTGCAGCTACACGGAGATGAAAGTACTGCACTGTATGAACAGATTGAAGTACCTGTCATCAGAGCCATCTCTATTCGAAACGCAGAAGACGTAGAGCGAGCTTTTCGTGATGCCGCTCCTCTCGTTCTGATTGACGCACCTGGAACCGATTTCCGCGGAGGTTCCGGTCACACATTTGATTGGGACTTAGTCGAGAAGCACGCAGAAGAACGACCCTTTATTTTGGCAGGTGGCTTAAACCCAGACAATGTAGGAGAAGCCATTACCCGTGTCAGACCGGTTATGGTCGATGTATCCAGCGGGGTAGAAACTGACGGACGTAAAGACTCGAACAAAATCAAGGCGTTTATCCGCGCCGTACAGGAGGTTTCCTTATGACAACCTATTCAGCACCAGATACTCGTGGCCGTTACGGCCCTTACGGCGGTCAGTTCGTCCCAGAAACATTGATGCACGCACTCACAGAACTAGATGCCGCTTATAAAGAATCCCAGCAAGATCCGAGCTTTCAGGAAGAAGTTCGCTATTATTTGGAGAACTATGTTGGCCGGGAGAACCCGCTCTATTTTGCAGAACGTCTGACAAAACATTATGGAAAAGCGAAGATCTATCTCAAACGAGAAGATCTGAATCATACAGGAGCTCACAAAATCAACAATACCGTTGGGCAAGCCCTACTCGCTAAACGGATGGGTAAAAAGAAAGTCGTCGCTGAAACGGGAGCGGGACAGCATGGTGTTGCGACTGCAACTGTCAGTGCGCTCTTCGGTATCGAATGCACGATCTTTATGGGGAAAGAAGATATTCGTCGCCAGCAACTGAACGTCTTTCGCATGGAGCTTTTAGGCGCCAAAGTCGTTGAAGTCACACAAGGAAGTGGCACACTGAAAGACGCTGTGAACGAAGCGCTTCGCTACTGGGTGACACATGTTGAAGACACCCATTACATCATGGGGTCTGTCTTAGGGCCTCACCCGTTCCCTCAAATCGTGCGGGACTACCAATCGGTGATTGGCCACGAGACGCGTCGTCAGAGTCTGACTCAGTTTGATCAGTTACCGACGCATGTGATTGCTTGTATCGGTGGTGGCAGTAATGCAATGGGAATGTTCTACCCCTTCATTCAAGATGAATCAGTGAAATTAATTGGTGTAGAAGCAGCAGGCCATGGTGTCGCTAGTGGAAAGCATGCAGCGAGCCTGACTGGAGGAAAAGTCGGTGTGTTGCACGGTGCGATGATGCACTTACTCCAAGACGAAGCGGGTCAGATCCAAGAAGCGCATTCGATTTCAGCAGGGCTCGATTACCCGGGTATTGGACCTGAACACAGCTACCTACACGATTTAGGTCGTGTTGAGTACACATCTGTGACCGACGAAGAAGCTCTTACAGCCCTGCAGCTTTTAGCTCAGACGGAAGGGATTGTTCCAGCACTGGAGTCGGCGCATGCACTAGCTCACTTAGAGGCCTTATTACCTGAGACCACACCAGATGATCACGTGGTCATCTGTTTATCCGGTCGTGGTGACAAAGATGTGCATACGATCCGCGAAGCCCTGAGCCAGAAGGAGGATGTCTAATGAGTAGATTAACAACGGCGATTACGTCACGCGTTGAAAACGGAGAAACTGCTTTTATTCCGTATATCATGGCGGGAGATGGTGGACTTAGTGCTTTGAAGCAGCAACTCTTGTTCCTTCAGAACGCCGGTGCAACAGCCGTCGAACTCGGGATTCCCTTTTCAGACCCTGTTGCTGACGGACCTGTTATCCAACAAGCAGGCCTTCGCTCCCTTTCGCACGGAACGACTTTACGCGAGGTTTTAGAGGAGGTGGAGCAACTGCAACAAGACGTGACGATTCCCATCGTCATCATGACGTATTTGAATCCAGTACTCCAGCTTGGCCTAGATGAGTTTGCTAAGTTGGCTTCTAAAGCGCAAGTAGCAGGTGTGATCATTCCAGACATGCCTCTTGAAGAATCCGATTTACTTCGAGACGTGTTGCAACCTGTTTCGATTGATTTGATCCAACTCGTCAGTCTGACAAGTCCTGCAGAACGAGTGCGACGTATTGCGGAAGCTTCGGAAGGCTTTGTTTATGCCGTTACAGTTAACGGAATTACAGGAACGCGTCAGTCGCTGCCAGAAGTGACGTTTGATCATTTGAAAGAGCTGAAACAGGTGAGCCCTGTACCAGTCATGGCGGGGTTCGGCGTCTCAACGCCGGAGCACGTCACGCAACTTGGAGAAGTTGTAGATGGTGTAATTGTTGGAAGCTTTGTGGTCGATGCGTTTGCGAATGGCCATGAAGAGACAATCTTGCCCTTGCTGGATGCAGCGAAAGCAGTGACGACTCGCGTGTGATACATCACAAAAAACCCGATCCTCCATTAGGAGAATCGGGTCTTTCTTTGCTGACTAGTGTCAGCCATTTTTCAGCGTGGTGTAAACCACCAACCGGTCTTCATAGAAGCGCCCTTCCTTGTTCCAATCGCCTGTGCAGGTGATGAGATTGAGATGGCTGCCATTGCTGAAACCGAAGATGGAGCGAACGGGTGAATCTTCCATAGGATACGTCTCCATGCGTTGGACGACGAATGTTAAGCTTGTTCCATCAGACGATTCAACAACCACTTCGTCCCCTGGTTTCAGTTTGTTCAGGTCGTAAAAGACGGCGGGGCCATCCGTCCAATCGACATGACCTGCGATCACGGCATTTCCTGGCTCACCGGGTAAGTAGCCTTGCTCGTACCAGCCTGGTTTTTCTGCAACATCAGGCACCCCCATTTGCCCGTTGTCCAAAAGCGGTGTACGCTGGATCGTAGCATCTACATCAATGGCCGGAATACGGATACGGTCGGGCACAATTCCCTCACGTTCGTCTTTGATTACTTTCGAAGCTTTGAGTTCAGAGCCTGGTAAGCCAATCGTCGATTCCGATTTTACAACAGTGGATTCAGTGGGTGGTGTTGCTGCTGTTTCAGAAACGTCAGATGCTCCTTCCTCAGAAGCTTGCTGGCAACCGGCCAGCAACCCGATACTGAGGAGAAAAGCAGCTCCGGTACGGAATTTCATAAATTATGCCTCGTTGTTTTTACGACGGCGTGCCATGAATGCAGTTGCACCAAGTGATGCAGCTAGCAAGCTTCCAAGTAAGAAGCCTTCAGCGCCCATTCCGTCTTGTTCTTCAGCCATACCACCCATACCTGTTTTAGGCATTCCTTCTGGCATATCTCCACCTTTGAAGTTTTCAGGGAATTGATCCACGATTGCTGTTGCAATTCCTTCAGAAGGCATTAACATGTGAGCATAAGCTTCACGTAGGTTTGTATAAGCGCCTTCATAGTCGCCTTCTACATATAGGTCAAATGCAGCTAGTTTTGCACCGGGACAAGGAAACAGTAATGATCCGGTCTTGTCAGAAGTGTTCGTCGGCAACTGGGCTGCTATTGACCCATTGGTACTTACCGTATTCAACTCGCTCGGTATCTTTCCGCTCGTCTTTCTGACCCTTTTACTGCGAAATGATAACAAGCGCTGGCCAGCATGGCCGTTCTCACTGGTGTCCTTTGCAGCTGGTGCATTCGCATTGCTTCCGTATTTTGCATTCGGCAATCGACCACCTGAACGTACGATTCGTACGCCAAAGTTCTTGTTGCACCTATTGCGTTCAAAAACGTGGTTGATTTTCTTGATTGTGATTACCGTCGCAAATTTGATCACGCTGCAAAACGGCATTTCTATAGATTCCTATATGGACACGTTCAATGCGTCCCAACTAGTGTCTGTGATGACAGTTGACTGGTTCGTATTATGGGGGCTGTCTGTTTATGCTGTCTATCAGTTCTATCCAGAGGCACGTATGAAAGAGTTAGCTTTCATTCCCATTGCCGGACCTCCGCTGGTGCTCCTCATCAACTCAAAAAAACAAGCCGGATTTCAATGAGACTCGGCTTGTTTTGTGTTGTCAGGAACTTTGACGAGTGCATAGCGTTTCCATGCCTTGCTCTTCCAGCGGAATAGCATAATAAGGCCTCGTGTCCATTCATCAATAGCAATAGCAGCCCATACTCCCACCAGTCCCCAGTCGAGGATGAAGACGAAAAAGTAGCCTAGTGGCAAACTGATTCCAATCATCGAGATGGCTCCCATAAGAACTGGGAAACGGGCATCTCCCGCTGCTCGTAACGAATTGATGATTACAATATTCAGCGTTCGTCCCGTTTCAAGCGCGAGACCGAGAACCAGAACTTGTGCAGCAAGTTGAATGACATCAGGATTGTCCGTAAAAATCGAGACGATCGGTTTTCGGAAAAGAACAACTAGAGTGACTGCAGTCACTGTAAATGTCATAGCATAGCGCACACTTTTCCACAGTTGGGTATAAGCATCTTCCGAACGCCCTGCTCCTACGTAACGTCCTACAATGATGGCAGTCCCCATCCCAATGGCAATGGCAAACAGATAGGTGAACATGGAAATGTTGTGAGCGTACTGTCTAGCTGCAAGTGACTCTGCCCCTAAATACGTAATATAGAACAGGAACACAATTTGTGCAGCTTGGTACAAAATCTGTTCAAATGCAGCTGGCAATCCAATTCGCATAATTTTGCCTACATACTCTTTTGACCACGCAAAGTAATCCTTCCACTTCACGCGGACTTCCATCACTTGATAGAACAGCCAGAAAAACACGAGCATCGCAAGAAAGCGGCTTCCTATAGATGAAATGGCAGCCCCTTCGACTCCCATCTCCGGAAATCCGAACTTCCCGAAAATCAGCACATAGTTCCCAATCACGTGAATCACATTCATACCAAGCGACACATACATCGTTTGTTTCGTCCAACCGTGAACGCGAATGACTGCGGCAAGTGAATTGATAATAGCTTGTAAGAAGATAGCGCCACCGACAATCGATAGGTAGCTCTGTGCATAATCGAGCACGTCGCCTTGTAAGTTCATCGCGACCATCATTGCTTTTGCAAAGATGAGGTAGACGATACTCAAAATCACACCAATCATTAGATTGAGCGTCACAGAAAGAGCGGCTACTCGTGACGCTTCTTTAATCAGCTTAGAACCTAAGAACTGAGCGACTACAATAGAAGCTCCTGCTGCGACGACTTCTAATAATAAAATTGCGATGTGGATATATTGATTCGCAGCTCCTACTCCCGAAACAGCATCATCGGATAAGGAGCTGAGCATAAATGTATCGACAATTCCCATTAACATAAAGAGAAAAACTTCTAAAAAAATTGGCCAAGTCAGATGAAATAAATTTAAATCGCCAGTCGACGACTTCTGTTTTTTCACACGATTCCCTTCTTCCTCAACTAAACATTCCCTTAGCATAGCTAACAATTTCGGAAAAGGAAAGAGTTGAAAAGGGTTACATGAAAAAATAACATAAAAAAGCCACAGACCGAAGTCCGTGGCTTGCTTAAATTAGTCTAAAATTTTCACTGTAATTGTTTGACGTCCCCAATTTAGAGCGTCTTGTTGATCTGGCATGAAGATATCAATTTTGTTACCTTTGATAGCGCCGCCTGTATCTCCAGCAATCGCTTCTCCATAACCTTCAACCCATACTTTCGAGCCTAATGGGATGACGTTCGGATCAACTGCAATCACTTTCATGCCTGGATTAGCACGAAGGTCGATACCTGTTGCTGTTGTACCTGAACAGCCTTCACAGTAAGCCGTATAAGCAGTCGCTTCAACTGTCAATGTTTGAGTAGCCTCTGCTGGAGCTTGAGAAGTCTCTTGGCTTTCTACTGGTGCTTGTTCTTCTGCCTGCTCCTGTGGAGCTTGAGCTTGTTCTACTGGTGCTGATACAGCAACTTGTTGCTCTGAAGAAGCAGCAGCTTGTGCTTGCGGTGCTTTATAGTCAGTTCCCTCAACGAACAACTTTTGTTCCGGGAAGATTAAATCAGATGTTAAGCCGTTCCATCCTTTAAGATCGGCTACTGAGATATTGTGTTGCTGTGCGATTTGGTAGAGCGTGTCGCCGCTAACCACTGTGTAGGTTTCAAATTCTCCAACTTGTAACTCTTGTTTTGGGAAGATCAATGTAGAATCTAAATTGTTCCATTCTTGAATGTCTCCCACAGATACTTGATTTTCTTGTGCAATGGACCACAATGTGTCCCCGCTTTTAACTGTATATAATTGTTCAGCCGCAGACGCACCTGCTGCGCCGATAAATAATCCTGAAATAGCGGTTAGTGCAACGATTTGTTTTTTCATAAGTAAAATTTCCTCCTTTTCACTAACGACCCCTATCGTACCACCTCCACATTGCAAAACGATGTCAACACAGTACCAGACCTCTATCAATTAAGTCTCGCGGTCATCACAAAGATGACAGTGAGAACACAATAATGACAATCAGATGACAGCGATGTCTGACCTCTAACAATGTACAGAAAAAAGCCATCTACAAGGTCTATCCCTTGCAAATGGCTTTAGTTTTCCAATCAAGAATCTGATTTTGATAATAAACTGACTGATACTTTTACATCAATTGTGCTTGCGCCACCTCGGTAAACCCCTTGGACTGGGCTCACATCATTATAATCACGCCCTACACACATTCGGATGTGATTCTCGAGGGCCTCCACGTTATTAGTCGGATCAAGTCCAACCCAACCGATTCCTGGTATCATGACTTCTACCCAAGCATGGCTCGCTGCGTCCCCAACTAATGCAGAATCTTCGCCTACATACAGATACCCGCTCACATAGCGTGCTGGAATCTGCTTCGTTCGTAGAATCCCGAGCATCACATGCGCCATATCCTGACAGACACCGCCTCGAATTTCAAATGAATCCGTAGCTTTTGTGGTGACATCAGTAGCGTGCGGATCATAGCTGAACGTATCATACACATAGCGCATCACATCAATCGCGTATTGTACGGGATTGGTCATAAGGCCGATTGAACTGTCCACTCGGTCCATTTGTTCCGCATTCAAGTACGTGTAAGCTGTATTTGCCAAGTAGCCCGCGTAATGTTCTTGGAACAGATCCGAATGAAAGATATCTTTCATCTCAGGTGAATAATCGATCTGCTGAATGAATGGACTGCGTTGAATACTTACTACAGATGTAGATTTGATTTCTAGATGTTGGTGACGCTCCGCGATAAAGAACGTCTCGACATTGTTGCCCCAAATATCCGTATGTTCCTTAGTCAACGACATAGGTGTGATATCTGTTCGGTAAGAAAGCAAACGTTGACACTCGTCCGAACGAGGCTTTAAGCGAATGGAATTCATACTCTGATCTACGACAGTGTCGTAATCAAAAACATTCGTGTGTTCAATTTTATATTTCATAGCTGTCTTTCTCCTCATTTCAGGTGGAAGGGCTTGCTCTTGATGCTGTGAGAAATCAGGTGAATTGACGGGCTCTGTTAAGTAATAGGTACGTGAGAAAATATGACCGATTTGATTGCATTTATCTTGGAATTTGTTCAAGAAATCAATCGTCTCGTCTGTATCTAAGTCCTGGATTTTCATTTGATTGAACTCGCGCCGAAGGGAATCCATCGCCTCATAGAGCTCCACAGAGTAATGAGCGACTTTTGCATTTTCTAACGCATCCACTGCTTCTCGCACATGTTCCATGCAGTACCGGATAGACCGCGGGAAATCTTGATTGGTAATCAAGAACGATAAAATTTTCGTCGGTTCCATACGTGGAGGATTCGATTTTAAGTAGGCCTCGTATCCATTTACCATGCGTAACGCGCTGGACCAGTAGTAATAGTCACTTGCTTCATATTCCTTTTCACGATGTTTCGTCTGTTCACTGACGACATTCAATATGCGAGCCGTTTTCTCAGCCCGCTCGAGCCACTTCCCAATCTTCAACATATAGTATGCCACATCACGAGACATTGCTGCTTCGATAATGCCTTGCGCCATGTATGAAGCTTGCTTCGTTTCATTAAAGAAATCACGCATAGTATGGATGGAATAAGGACGGTCCTGCAATGGATTGGCCGACAAATAAAATTGATTCCAAGCCTCAAACAAGTCATTCGGTATATAATCACGCGTCACACGCGCATTATCTCGCGCAATCCGAATGCAGTTTAAAGAAGAATTCAAATTGGTCTCGCCGAACGTCAGGAAGCAAATCAAATCCTCTACGCGAGTCTTTCCCATCTCATGTAGCTGTTGTAACTCTTCTGCTGTTGCACACACTTCAAAGAGGATGTGATAATCTTCTTCTTGAAAAATATCTTTATTACCCGCCTCAAGCATCTGCGTCAAATGCACATGCATAATGCGTGAATGACTTTCAGACCGTTCAATGTTTCGCGCCATCCAGTACAGCGCGTCTGCTACACGACTAAGCATGTGCGTCCCCTCCATTCTTCAAAATCCACGTATCTTTAGCACCGCCGCCTTGAGAGGAATTGACGACGAGTGATCCTTTCTTGAGAGCTACACGTGACAAGCCACCAGGCAACACATGCGTCTCTTTACCTCGCATTACGAAGACACGGAGGTCGACGTGGCACGGATAGAACTCTTCTCCTTGATAAGCCGGAGCACGAGACAGCTGAATAGTTGGCTGTGCGATGTATTGATGGGGAGTCTCTTCAATTTTTTGTTTGAAGATCTCAATTAACTCTTCATCCGCGTGAGGACCGATCAACATATCATAACCTCCGGAAGCCCCCACGTTTTTGATAACCAGTTCCCGGATATGTTCAAGTACCCACTGTCGGGTTTCGTCTTCCTCCAATCGGTACGTCTTCACGTTCGCAATGATTGGTTCTTCATTCAAATAAAATTGAATCATGTCCGGGACGTACGAATACATCGCCTTATCATCTGCCACACCATTCCCGATGGCATTAAGTATAGCGACATTCCCTTTTTGGTAGACGTCGACAAGACCATTAACCCCTAACATCGAATCTTCTCGAAACGCGAGTGGATCCAAGAAGTCATCATCAATGCGGCGGTAGATGATATCAATTCTCTGCAGACCACGAATTGTCTTCATAAATACATACCCGTCTTTTACTAATAGATCGCGGCCTTCTACGAGGTGAATCCCCATCTGCTGGGCTAAAAAGACGTGGTCGTAATAAGCTGAGTTGAACATCCCTGGCGTCAACAAGACGGCAGTTGGATTGTCGATACCCGGAGGCGCATGATCGAGCATCGCCTCGTGCAAGTAAGTCAATTGATGCTCTAAAGTATGTACAGGTTCATCCGCAAAAAATTCCGGATAGACTTGACGCATGACATAACGGTTCTGATACACATAAGACATTCCAGATGGATTGCGAAGATTGTCTTCAAGCACCATATAGTTGCCCTCTGTATCTCGAATCAAATCGATGCCAGCAAGGAAGATATGATTATCCAAAGGAACTCTCACTCCACCCGCCTGCTGCTTATAATAGTAGGCATTGTTTTCAACGAGGTCTCTCGGAATAACTCCTGCCTCTACAATTCGTGCATCATGATAGATATCTTTTAAAAAGCAGTTCAATGCTTCGGTACGCTGTGCCATTCCCTGTTCAATCATCTTCCAGTCATCTGCCGGAATAATAATAGGAACAAAATCAAATGGCATCGTCCGCTCCGTTCCCACATTTTGATGATAGACAGTAAACGTTATGCCTTGCCGTAAAAAGGAGAGTTGGGCCAATTCATGCTTTTCTCGTAATGTTTCCAAGTCACTTTCAACAAGCTTGTCATGAAAGTTCTGGTAATGCGGTTTGGGTGAGCAGTTTGGATCAAACATTTCATCATAAAACGGGACCACCTTATAATTTTCAAACATCGTATCGCCCCCAGTCGTCTTAATTTTCTGATTTCTAACAGTTTACCATACCCTTAATCGACTTTTTACACTCCAAAAAAGTTTTTAGATTTTGTTTGAAATTTGTGTAGATGTTAAAAACTAGGGTACAGAGAGTATAATGCTATTTTTCATGAAGGAGGAATTGCTGTGGCAAACGATTTCACTAACGAACCATCCTCATTCTGGTTAGATGGACCCCAAATCCCTGAATGTCCTGCTGTGACCGAGTCCATTAAAACAGATGTAGTTATTGTGGGCGGAGGTATTGTCGGCATCGTCGCTGCTTACTTACTGCGAGATTCAGGTCGACAAGTTACCGTCATCGAAGGAGGCCGGTACTTACATGGGACAACTGGCTACACCACTGCCAAACTGACGGTTCAACACAGCCTCATCTACGACGAATTGATTTCCACGTTCTCAGAAGAAGATGCTCGTGCCTATTACGAAGCCAATCGTCAAGCTCTGGACTGGGCGAAAAATCTGGTCGAACAAAATGGTATCGAATGTGGATTAGAAACCCGTCCCGCTTATGTATATGCAGAATCCTTCAAAGGTGAGGACAAAATTGAAAAAGAATTTCAAGCTTATGAAAAAATCGGGATCCCAGGAGCTTCTTTAACTAAAGAGACCGACCTTCCGTTCCCGGTCCGGATTGCTTTGAAGCTTGAAGACCAGTTGCAATTTCATCCCGTCTATTTTTTATCAGCACTGATGAAAGAAGCACAGCAGGCAGGTGTCACGTTCTATGAAAACTCTCGTGCCAAGACAGTTCATTCGCCTAGTCAAGTCGAGCTAGTGAACGGCCATAAAATCGATGCACAGCAAGTTCTCGTAACGAGTCACTTCCCGTTCAATGATTTTGAAGGCCTGTATTTCTCTCGCATGCGAGTCGAGCGCAGCTATGCGATGACTTTGCGCGGTACATTCAAGGAAGATATGGGCATGTATATCAATGCGGAAAACCCAACGCGCTCAATTCGTACTGTGTTGGACGCTTCAGGAGAACGCCTGTTGCAAGTCGGCGGTGAAGGCCATGTGTCCGGTCGTCATGAAGAAAGTACTCGTAACAATTACGCGACGCTTCAGCAATTTGCATCCAGCTATTTCGGAACTTCAGAGGTCACTCACAACTGGTCTTCCCAAGATTTGATGCCGCTTGATCACTTGCCGTATATCGGAAAGATGGTCACGGGAATGCCACACGTCTATGTAGCGACCGGCTTTTCAAAATGGGGGATGTCAAACGGAATTGCCGCTGCCCACTTGTTGACTGACCTGGTCATGGGTCGAGCCAATCCTTATGAAGAACTATTTTCTCCAACTCGAACGAAGCTTCGCCCTAAAGGAATCGGCAGCTTCATCAAAGACAATGCAGGTGTAGCGAAAGAGCTCATCAAAGGCAAAGTTACCGGTGCAGAAGCATCTCTAGACGAACTTGGTTTTGATGATGGCAAGCTGGTTCGAGTCGACGGACAGAAGCTCGCTGCTTATAAAGACTCAGACGGCCACGTCACATTCGTAAAGCCTGCTTGTACGCATATGGGCTGTGACGTCGCATTCAACAAAGCCGAGCGTTCTTGGGATTGCCCATGTCACGGTTCTCGATTCAGTTTCCGCGGGGACGTTCTGGAAGGTCCTGCAACTGAACCTCTTGAGCAGGTTGATATCAAAAAATAGAAAAACGTGCAGTCCCTTGTCTTTAGGGAACTGCACGTTTTTTAGTTGCGTTTAAAGCCTTCTTCTTTTAAATAAAGGATAGCCGCTTCTTGCGATTCAAAGCTGTCTTCAAGATTCTGACCGTGGTAGATGTTCCACAGGTCGTCTTCATTCACAAGCTTGAGTTCGCCGCCTTCTTTGTTACTCCAATTTTGTTCCGTAGCATCTTCAGCTTGTTCTTCTTTAGTAGATAGCAACGCGATCGAATAGCGGATCATTTCTTTGATTTCGTCTTCAGAAGCTTCACGAATATTCACAAGACCTCGCTCATCTGACTCGTAAGGACCGCCGTCTCCAACAAAGACATAACCGTTCCCATTTGGGTGGAGTTGCTGCACGACGATTGTTTTGTCGTACTGGCTGTCTTCAAAGTGGTAGTTTAGACGTTTTAGAGAGATGGCTTTCTTGGAAAGCTCCGGGAATGTTTCGATGATGGCTTGTTTTTGTTCAAATGTTAGCATGTTGGACCTCTTTCTTATGGGGGTGGTTGGTAGTATGTAGTATAGCATAGATTGGGGTGGTGGTGTACGGGCGGCGTGGTGTACGGGCGGCGTTGTGTGGGTGAGCGGCGTTCATCAGCATCAGCAGTGTTTTCTTCTGCATGCGAGGGAATTTCTTCTGCATCAAAGCTGGTTTCTTCTGCATGAGAGGAGTTTTTTCTACATCAGCGGCGATTTCTTCTGCATGTCAGAGCGTTTCATCTACATCAGCCGCGACTTCTTCACCCTAGAGAGTTTCTTGCACACTAGCAAAATCCTTTCCATTCCTCTCGCCTATTCGTTCCCCAAAATCAAGGCCCTTATTAGAAAGGCTTTTGTGTCATAAGTTCTTTCTAGAAAAGATGTTTGGATACCCTTACAACTTCTCCACCTCTAACCAATTGACTTCCCTATTTCGGTTGATTTTGTATAGTCTATTTTTCTTTTCGAATAATATGGATATCGCGCCCGATGCTATTAGTTTCTTTAGATTTCTGGCCTGCAGATCAGGAAGCACTTGATGAAAATCGCGCATCGATAATTGGTCTCCTAGCAGATCAAATACATTTAAAATATTGGCTTCTAATGCGCTAGTAGTTGTCAACTTGCATTCCGTGCAATTCCATGACTTTTGATTAAGCAACAATAGTCCAAAGCAAGTAGGACATTGCATCCCTTTAATTAGTTCAGTCGGAACTATTTCGTATCTAGAGCAAAGTGAGAATAAGTAAAACGGAGTCGCCAAGCTTTGGAGTCGTTTCTGAAGAGATTTTACATTGACTTGTTGTACTGGATGCTTGGATAGTTCGTGCAGGAATGTAGGAAGTTGTTTTAATGAGAGGACTGGATGAGTAGTTGGAAATGCAACATCTTCTATTACTGCAGATCGATTTGCCCATACAATGGCTGTAAAGATCGGGAGTTTTGACTTTCCTAGTAGCTGTTTAAAATGAAGCAGGTTTCGGTCCATTTGAGTAAAGGGACAATCTAATGCCTGCATTTCTCCATCTATCATCCGAATCAACTGAGCCGGATTTTGCCTGAAAGTAATATGACCTTTAATATTTTTTACTTCTAGTAACAGAATGTAGCGATTGGTGAGAATAAGATAATCTATTTGAATAGAGAAAGAGTGAGCTTTTCTGGAGTGGTAATTGTGAAGGATTGAAACAGGTTGTTTGTAGTAGGATTCTTGCAAGTATGGGAGAACTTCATTTTCTCCACGTTCCCCCGCCTTCCTTATAGTGACCATACTTTTGAGGAGTTCTGATTTTATATGGTGAACGGGTAAGCGAGCGCCTAGTAAAGCTAGAGTTTCGCGTCCTGACTGAGGAGTAAACAGTTTTATAAAATGACCTCCCTAACTTTCATAATCCAAATCGACCTCTCCTTTTTTCATATAAACACGCCAGGAATTGCGTTGCCAATAAGTCGAAAATGTAATTGACCAAAACATAAGAAGGAACATGTAGAGGATGACGACTAAGTCGTGTTGATTAAAATAAGAAAAGAGAATAATCGTATAAACCACGGCCAGAAGAAACGTTTCTCGGAAGAAATGCTTTAGTCCGAAATGGCTTTGCATGATAAACAAGACAATAGCAATCACAAAAGGTAAATGGAAGATCATAAGCAACCTCCTTATTTGGTAGTTTTTCTCATTGTAGGGTTAAGTTGTTTGAATTGCAAGATATTTTTGAAGTGGGGTAGATCTTTCTAGAAAATCTTTTAAGTATCCTGAACTTCAACTTTTTTTCAGAAAATCTTATGCAGAAGAAATTAGAAGCGATGAAGAAGAAAGTAGGCTTAATGGGGAAGAAATCAACTCCTATGTAGAAGAACCTCCTCTCATGCAGAACAAAACCCTCTGGCATGCAGATGAAACTCACCCTCATGCGCAACAAACCAGCTTGCTTGTCGATGAACGCTCGCTCACCAGCTCACCCGCCCACCCCACCTCTCCACGCCCCACAAAACAAAAACCCCCAATCGCAAAGCGGTCGGGGGCACATCATTAGCTTTCTGATGAAGTTGGTTGAAGTTGTTTCGGTTCTTCACCAGCGTCTTCTTTCTTTTCCGCAAACAAACCATCGGAGATGCGGTCGAGGCTTGGACGAATCGTTCCTTTGCCTGAGTAGTTTTCTAGCATTTCTTTTACGTCAATGCCAGACGATGCTTTTAAAGTTTCTTGAAGTGTGGACATCAAGTTGGTTGCATACGACGTGACTTTGTTTGCTCCGCCGCCTTCGCCACCACCCGTGTCTACAACTGTGATCTTGTCGATGTTGCTCAGTGGAGAAGCGATTTGTTTCGCGTATTCTGGCATCATGCGAACGATCATGTCGAGGACAGCTGCTTGGCCATACTGTTCGAAGGCTTCAGCGATTTTGCGTTTCGCTTCGGCTTCTGCAAGACCTTTCAAGCGGATAATTTCTGCTTCCGTTTCCCCTTGTGCTCTCTCAGAATCCGCTTTCGCAAGACCATCAAGACGAATCTTTTCAGCGTCTGCTTTTGCTTTCGCTTCAATTGTATATTTCTCTGCATCGGCTGAAGCCATTTGGCGGGCTTTATCAGCAGCAGCATTTTGCTCGATTGCGTAACGGTCCGCATCGGCTTTCTTCTTCACTTCTGAATCGTACTGCTTCTCACGACGAAGAATCTCTTTTTCTTCTAGTTCAATTTGCTTTTGACGCTCGATGATCTGGACTTGCATCTCTTGCTCAGTTACTTCTTGTTTCGCACGAGCCGACTCCAGTTCATACGCTTGGTCAGCGCGGGCTTTCGCGATATCTTGCTCACGGCGGTATTCTGCAACTTTCAATTGATTTTCTTTTTCTGCTTCTGCAATCTCTGTAGCGCGTTCAAGTTCTGCACGCTGTGCATCTTTAGAAGCTTCTGCGCGTTTGATACGCGTCTCTTTTTCTGCTTCAGCAGTTGCAATATCTGCATCACGTTTCACTTGAGCGATACGTGGTTTCCCTAGTGAATCCAGGTAGCCGTTCTTGTCTCGAACATCTTTGATAGTGAACGATACAATCACAAGACCCATCTTAGCTAGGTCGTGTGAAGCCACTCGCTGAACTTCTTGAGAGAACTTATCACGGTTCTTGTAAATCTCTTCTACTGTCATCGAACCTAAAATGGAACGTAAGTGACCTTCTAGAACTTCTTTCGCTTCGTTCTCCCGGTCTTCTTTTGTCTTACCGAGGAACTGCTCAGCTGCTGTTGCGATTTGAGGGATCGTTCCGCCAATTTTAATGATGGCTGTCCCATCGGCCATAACTGGAACACCTTGCTCCGTATAGACTTCTGGCGTCGTAACTTCTAGTTTGCTTGAAAGCAAGCTGAGTGGTTCAGACTGTTGAAACACCGGTAATACGAATGTTCCTCCACCACGGATGATTTTAATCTTGTTGCCCGATTCATCCGTATGTACTGTTTTAGAGCCTAAATAACTTCCCGTTACGATTAAAGCTTCGTCTGGTCCTACCGTTTTATACTTTGCAACGTAGACCCCGATAATAGACAATAAAATGAATCCAACGACACCAGCAACAACCCAAATTCCCATATCCAATCCCATGTTCATGCCCCCTATAATTTAAATGGTTCGTACTCCTTGACGTAAAACGTCCCTTCTTCCACTTCGACGATCAGCACGGTCTTACCATAAGCGATATCTTCATTCTCGAGGCCTGTGGCTCGCTTCGCGAGATTTCCATTGTTAGTTTCAATCAAGATCTCCCCGTATCCATCTGCTGGAATCGGCACGATGACTTGACCGACCTGCCCAGCAAGTGATTCATCGGTATAAGCGAGTGATACTTCAGCCGATGCGAGTGGAATCAGGACAAAGAAATAAATGAGGATATCGAGTATGACGGCAGCGACCATAGCTGCAATCAGGATCAGCCAACTATTCCAATCTGTCACCCACTCAAGTACCAACCCTACTGCAGAAGTGAGCGTAAAGAACGCAAGCACCAGTGTTGGATGTAGGAAAGGAATCCCTTCACCAATCGCCTCCGTCACATCTCCGAAGAACAGATAGAGAAATGTAATAGCGGCCATCAAGACGAGTATGAAAAAGTAGACTTGTTCCATTGAATATCCGAAAAGTTCCATGATGTATCACCTGCCAAAATCCGTCATTTTTAGTGGTCATCTACTATACGAGTCGACATCCAGAAGGTTTCAAAAAATAGATAAAAAAATTCAACTCTAGTGAATGTTCTGAATTTAAGTTGTACTTCAATTTGTAAAATCTATTTTTTGAGGAGGCATTTATGAAAACCCTTACACGTTTATCAAACCGGATTATGGAGCGTTTTTTACCTAATCCGTATATTTTTGTTGCCCTACTTACTTTAATCGTTTTCGCATTAGGTGTGGGTCTTACAGAGTCAGGCCCGCTGGACATGGTTATATACTGGGGAGACGGCTTCTGGGGACTCTTGATGTTCACGATGCAGATGGTTGTCGTACTCCTAGCTGGACATGTTCTTGCGAGTAGTCCCCCAATCAAAAGAGTGTTAAACAAAATGGCCGGTACCGTAAAAACTCCAGGTGGCGCCATTTTATTAGTCACTATCGTTTCATTAGTTGCAAGCTGGATCAACTGGGGATTTGGCCTCGTCATCGGTGCCTTATTCGCAAAAGAGATTGCTAAGAAAGTAACTACAGTTGATTACCGTTTACTGATTGCGAGTGCGTATTCAGGATTTGTTATTTGGCACGGCGGTCTTGCCGGTTCGATTCCATTATCGATTGCTACACCAGACCATCCGTTCCAAGGCATTATGGGGGTCGTTCCGACTTCAGAAACGATTTTTTCTACATATAATTTAGTAATTGTAGTGGCACTTCTTGTAACGATTCCCTTGTTGAATCGCTGGATGATGCCGAAACCGGAAGATACGCTAACAGTCGATCCGAAACTACTTGAAGACGAAGTGATCCTTGAACGACCTGAGCAGATCACACCAGCGTCTCGAATGGAAGACAGCTACATCCTAACCATTTTAATCGCTGTATTAGGTCTGACTTACCTAGGCTGGCACTTTGTCACAAAAGGGTTCGACTTAAACTTGAACATCGTCAACTTGATTTTCGTTATTCTTGGTATCGCCTTCCACGGAACGCCTCGCAGTTATTTAGCAGCTGTTAACAATGCTGTAAAGACGACAGGTGGGATTATCATCCAGTTCCCGTTCTATGCAGGAATTATGGGAATGATGGTGACATCCGGACTTGCAGGTGTCATTTCGACAGGTATTGTGAGCATTTCGAATGATCACACGTTCCACCTGTTCACGTTTTACGCGGCAGGAGTTGTCAACTTCTTCGTTCCTTCGGGTGGTGGTCAATGGGCCGTGCAAGCACCGATTATGTTAGAAGCGGCATCTGAACTTGGCGTCAGCTATTCAAAAACAGCTATGGCCATCGCTTGGGGAGACGCTTGGACAAACATGATTCAGCCATTCTGGGCTCTTCCGGCACTTGCTATTGCTGGGTTAAAAGCAAAAGACATCATGGGTTATTGTGTATTTGTCCTGATTTTAAGTGGGATTGTCATCAGTCTCGGATTGTTCTTCTTTTAATTCCTAGACATGTACTCGATTCGTTCGAGTGCATGTTTTTTTGTAGGAATGCTAAGATAAATTTACTTACATAGAGAAAGGATGCGTTTTAATGGTATTAGAACTGATGAAAGCCCATGCTTCCGTGCGAGACTATAAAGACCAGCCACTTAGTCGTGAGCAAGTTATTGAATTAGTAGAGGCTGCTCAAATGGCCGCCACTTCCCATTTCGTCCAAGCCTATAGTATTGTCTGGGTGACAGATAAAGAAAAGCGGTCTAAAATTGGGGAGCTTTCTAGCAACCCACAGCAAATGGAGACAGCGGGCGCCGTATTTTTGATGTGTGCGGATTATCGAAGACTTCAACATGCCAGCGAGATGCACGGCGAACCAATCGTCTACGATTACGCCGAGCAATTACTTGTAGCTGTAACTGATGTGGGCTTGCTTGCACAGAATCTCGCGCTTGCTGCAGAATCTCAGGGGTACGGCATCTGCTATATCGGGGGAATCCGAAGTAACATGAAAGCAATTAGTGAACTCGTGGGGCTTCCTAAAGGTGTATTTCCCGTATACGGTCTAACAGTAGGTGTTCCAAATGAACACAATGAAGTAAAGCCTCGCCTTCCAGTTGAAGCAATTCTTCATGAAAATCATTACGATGCGGAAAAGTATCAAGCATTGCTTCCTGCTTATGACGAGACGATTGCAGCGTATTACAAGCGTCGGAGTTCCAATCAGAAGTCGACGACGTGGACAAAACAGATGGCGGATTTCTTGAAAGCTCCTCGTCGTGCAGAAATTACGGAATTTTTGAAGAAACAAGGATACGAGATGAAGTAACCTAAAAAAGCAGCTTTTCCGATTTCTTCGGAGAAGCTGCTTTTATAGTCGGTACCGAATGGTTTCCCAAACAAAGCGAATCTGATCATCAAACGTCGTGACGGTAGAAGTGGGTGTGAAGTGATGTGCCAGCATATAAACAATTCCGACAATCCCTAAACATCCGATTGTGATATAGACGGTGAGTGCCATAAAGCCTTTGAGAACACTCCATACATCGGTAATCAAACTGTACATCCTTCCCCTCCTTACATTCCTTTTATTACCTTTAGTATATAGAAGAAATGTTGCTGTACTATTTCAGTACGTTTAAGAGTTGATTTCGTTACAGTTTCATTTTAATAAGTAAGCGGCGAGTACACATTCATGAATACGCTCCACAGACTCTAATCGAATGAGCCGCTTGATGCCCTCAACAGCAAGTTCCTGTTGTATAGATTCTTCACTTTTCAGGTGAAGTTCCAACCCATGTTCTGAAGCAAGCAAGTTCTTCAACTGAATGTTGTCGCCTGCCATCACGCCTTCATACAGCAGCCACTCACTTTCAAGCTTCGTGAAATCTTGACTCTGTTCGAGTTGCTCGTAGAGACGCTTATGAGGGAACTCTCGTCCATCTTCTGATAACGCTGCACAGCCTCGAGAATCCGCCACTACGAGAAGATCTGATAAGCCTGTCCATTTATGAGCTGCTTGTTGATCTTTAAAAGCGAGAATACTGACATGCTTCTCATCTGTTGGCAAGAATACCAACTGTTCCAGAGGCAACGCTTGATTTGAAAAATGATCTAAGGCTTCCAAAAGACCAGTCGATTCTACCTGGATCTCTCTCCCAGTCTCTGTCTGGACTGTAAATCCGTTTAGCCATTTCTTGAATGCCGGTGCTTTCCGTCGCTTTTCAAACCATTCTTCTAGAGGATTGATTGCTGCTTGCGCATAGTCTTGGGATTCGACTTGAACGATTTCTTTAGAAGGAAGACGAAGGGCTGTCAAATCGCCTCCAAAGACGGCTCCTTGGTCAATATTGATGGTACGTTGCACTTCTAAGGCAACCGGTCTGGGATCGTGTCCCCAAATAATTAATTCAGGTGAGTGGTGGTGAATGGTCCAGTCACCACGTTTCGGCTTTCCGTTTCTCTGCACTCCCACCACTGGCCCGTACCGGCAGTAATCGGCAATTTTCGGAGATTGTTTTCCGATATAGTCATCCCGAATGCCCGCATGGACCGCTACTGCTACAGAAGACCCTTTATCTTGAATCACGTAATGAGACGGTGCATCTAGTAACATGTTTTTGATTCGTTCTTTCAAGCGGTTTGTGGCAAGAGAGCCGTGTTGTTTTTCATAATCCAGAAATTCTTCCTCAACCAGTTCATCGCCGTGCGCCAAAGTGACTTTGCGGCCGTCCAACCAGCGCGCTATCTTCCAGCCATGATTCGAATCAATCATATAAGCGAGCTCTGCTTGGATATGGGCTTCAAAAAACAAGAGGCTGTCGAGTGACCGAGGGCCACGGCTCATGATATCTCCGAGCGACAGGATTTTCCGCCCTTCAGGATGTCGGTACAAGCCATCTGCACTTTGCTTGTAACCGAGCTTCTCAAGAAGTAAGAGCCATTCGTCCATACAACCGTGAATATCTCCTATAATATCGAGACCGTTCCCTAGTTCAATCCATTTGGGTTCCTTCATGGTCGTGTCCACTCCTTTCTAGTGAAGATGACGACCGTCGCGTCCTCTGTCTGTTGAAATCGAAGTGTATAGATCTGATGCGAGTTCATCGTGTGACACCACTCTTGAAACGAGTTGTCTTCCTCTACATTGTGCAGATTTTTTGAATGTATGAGGACGAGATGTTTCGGGAAGTAATCGTGTAAAAATAAGTGAAGGACCGCTTCAAGACGCTGGGATTCCACGCGTTCGAAAAGATCATGTAAGATGATGGAGTCTTTTGCCTTCCACTGGTCGTCGTAATAGAAATAAGAACCCCAAGCGAAGTGGAGAGCTGCTGGTTTGGCATAGCGCTGGAGTCGCGCGAGAGTGTCTACTGAAGAGTCAACAGCCCAAAGCGTTTCAATTTGGGCATTTTTCAAGAGCTCCTGAGTGAGCATTCCCTCTCCCGCTCCGAAATCGACAACCGTCCGTACACGTTGCTGTTTCAGCTCTTTCGCAATCCATTGGTAGGTACTGTGCATGGCGGCGCCTCCTTTTTCTTCAGTATAGCACTGGCTAGAAAAAAGCCGTAGCTGACAGTCCTGTCAGCTACGGCATTTAAAGATTCTTACAATCCACTTTTCAGAGCGTCCCCAAATTCATGGTCTCCATTGACGAGTTCAATGGACTTTCCATAAGTTGAAGAGTCTCCTACAACGTGCGCTAGAGCATGAGCGACATCGTCTCGAGTGATGTCACCCGGCTTTGCATCTTTGCCTGCTGCATAGCGGCCTGTTGGCGCATCGTTCGTCAAAGCACCTGGACGCAGGATTGTCCAATCTAGAGAGGATTCTTCTACGTGATGATCCGCGTAATATTTGGCGACATAATACGGTTTGATTTCGTCACTCCATGTGGAGCGGTCTCCTGCACCGAAGGCACTCAGCATGACATAGCGTTTGACGCCAGCCTGCTCAGCAGCTTCCACAGTTTTGACTGCACCATCTAAATCAATGAGTAATGTCATGTCAGCACCTGTGCTGCCACCAGAACCCGCTGCGAAGATGACCGCATCATAGCCGTTCATTGCTTTCGCTAAATCGTCGACGGAGCCTTCCAGGTCAGCAAGTACTGAGTGAACCCCTTTTTGTTCAAACTCTTTTTGCTGCTCGTCTTTACGAACCATGGCTGTGACTTCATGTGCTTCGTCTTTGTGTAGCGTGTTGACCAATTCTTGTCCGACTTGTCCATTTGCTCCTACTACGAATACTTTCATGTGAAATCTCTCCTTTTCGTTCGATCTCACAGCAACATCAACAGCTCCAGCTTCTCTTTTTTGCCAGATAGGTCACCGATTTTTCCATTGCCATATAGCAGATCACTACAATAACAATAGCCATCAAGGGATGGTCGAGTACAGGAAGACTCGCTTTCATCGCAACCCAGAGACTGCCTAGCATCACGAGGAGGCCTGTAAAAATAGCTGCCCCGTAAAGAAGGCTCTTTGTACATCTCATGTTGTTCCCACCTTTGTTCTTTAACCTATCATACACCTTCTATCCATCACAAATAGAACGTCTTATCACGAAGAGCGGTTTGTTTTTTGTGGATTTAGATAGTTTCGAATCGGCAGGATTAGATGCAGCAAGCGGAACGCCAAGTACCCGACAAACACGCCAACAGTATTGAGTAGCAAGTCATCCACATCAAAGCTACCTACTGCCATGAACCATTGAAGCAGTTCGAGTGCCAGACTAAACAGGAATCCGAAAACTACCGTGACAATCAGATAAGGCTTCCAGCGAAACAATAAAGGAAACAGCAATCCAAAGGGGACGAAACCTAACACGTTTCCTCCTAGATTGGAGATGCGCACGGTCCAAGGAATTCGAGAATCGTTCCAGTACAAGCCAATAGTTTCAAAAAGCGTAAAGTTATTCGTCGTCCATTCACTCGGACGTTGGCGTTCAAAGATGTTGTTGACGGCGCTCTGGGCGTCCATTTCTTTCAGCACGACGAATTGTACGACGAGCGCACAGTAAGCTAGAAATGTGAGCCACAACGCACCTTTCGTAAAAATTCGCATGGTGTCGTGTTCTCCTCAATTGATGGAATAGACTTTCATTCTACAACAAATTTCGAGAACAGACGACTTTTACAAGAGTTCGCTCACACTATAGATTCGGCCATTTTCGATAGGTGGCGCATCTAAAAGTTCAACCAGTGCATCGGCGACTGTCCGCGGTGAGCGGAGATCTCCTTTTTCTTTTAATTCCTGAAAACGCCCTACGTCGGCAAACGCCTCTTCTGAAGAACTGCGGATCGTTTCTTGCATCCCCGTATCCATAACACCCGGATTATAAGCAATAACGCGGTGTTTACTGTTTTCCTGATCGAGCTCTAAGCCTGCCACCTGTGTGTGCATATTGATGGCAGCTTTCGTGCTGTTGTATACGCTCCAGCCTGAAATCGGGCGAGACCCTGCTCCAGACGTAACATTTACAATGGTCAACTGACCATCCCATGATTTCGCTTTCGTAAGCCATACATTTGTCATCAGCATCGGTGCCATGACATTGACGCGAAATGCCGTCTCGACGCGGTCCGGATCTAGTTTTCCGATACGCTCGATTGGATCAATCACGGACGCATTGTGAATTAGGGTCACTTTAGTCGCTCCACTCTTCACGACCTCTTGCCATACATGCTCGGCAGCGGTCAATGGCACTCCTGACTTTGACAAATCGTATAACAGAGACGTGAGACCTTCACGCTTGGCAGTCTCACTTCGTGCAATCCCAATTACGGGAATGCCTTTTTCAAGAAAGCTTTCTACTAATCCTTCTCCAAGACCTTTTGAAGCACCTGTTACTACAGCTAGTTCCATGTCAATTCCCTCCTTCTGTTAGTTGGCGGATGATCATTCCCCTTCGCCTCCAGGAACGTCATGCAAACTGATCTCGTTCTCCAGCGCAGTCAGCATGATTTGATAATCACCCTTTTTATAAAAAGTCGTAGGACCTTGTTCCGCTGTCTTTTCCCATCCGCGTTGCCAGATGATCAAACGGTAACTTAGAGGGACATCTCCATTTCGTTTGGCTTTGTCCCATTCGTAAATGGTCAGACCCTCTGACTGTTCAATGCGCTCTGCTTCTTTTGCGATAGGGAAGCCTGCGTGCGCTTCCGCGGATTGGTACTGACTGTTTTGATATGCATAGAAGATGACGATGGCATTAACTACTAGTAACACAACAAACGCGAGCCACTTCCAACGTTTCATGAGGATTTCCCCTTTCGGTACCTATACGTTTCAAAGATTGCAAGAGCGAGCAACAGCAAAGTCACCAGTATATAAATCCAAAGCGTTCCAACTTCCTGCAAGCGTTCTTTGTAAATAAAAATAAAAATCAATGCCGCAATACTTACGAGATAATGAAAAAACATCAGCATTAAGCGGCGGTCGGATGATTTATTCATGAACGGACTCTCCATTCCATTTTCGAATTGTTCGAGCGGGGTTCCCACCGACGACCATGTCATCTGGGATATCCTTTGTGACAACCGAACCTGAAGCAATCACTACACGGCTTCCAATCGTCACTCCTGGCATGATCATAGCTCCTCCACCAATCCAAACATCGTCTCCAATGACAACGGGCTTGGCAAACTCTCTACCCGAAGAACGTTCAATAGGATCGAGCGGATGGGTGGCCGTATAGATATGAACACCAGGACCGAGCATACAACGGTCTCCAAAACGAATCTCACAAACATCAAGGAACACACAATCAAAGTTGGCAAAGAACGCCGTCCCCGTATGAATGTTATAGCCATAATCTACACGGATTGAAGGCTCGATGACTGGTGGTTCTGCTGTTTCTCCAAACAAGGCTGCCAGTAGTTCCATTCGCCTTTCTGTTTGTTGTGGAAGTGTCTGATTGTAACTATGTACAAGCTCGCGGGCACGCATTCGCTCTGCCACGAGCTGAGGATCGTTGGCTAAGTAAATCTCACCTGCCAACATCTTCTCTTTCTCTGTCATTCCGTCCACTCCCCTTTCTGCCATTATCTCGAAAAACACTGCAAAATACAAAAATCAAAAAAACTGCCGGAGGAATTTCCTCTGACAGTTTTGCTTGAGTGTACAATTAAACTTCTCGAACTACTAAATCGTATTTGCGATCATGTGGAAACTCCGCACCGTCTTCTCCCTCGAAACCACGTCGGTCTTTTAAGTAATCAAACGTACTGAGCGTATCACGATACACAGCGCGTTTCAGGGCTTGTTCGCACGTTGGCACACGTCCATCCTGCGTCTCAAGTTTCAGTCCCATCAGTTTATACCCAAGGGTCTGACCGTTGTTTTTAAATTGGAGTGCTTCAAGTCCCCACATCACGACTGTTGGCAACAACGTAGCATAAACAGCTTCTGCTGAACGGTTCTTTTTCGTCACACCTTTTAGCGCAGCTTCTACTGTTAAAGAAACCGCCGTTGCGACTGCGGTATCAATCAATACCGCTTTTGTTCTCTTTTTTGATAAGTCTTTCATGTCATCCATCCTCTCGTTTAGGCGTCTAAGAATCGAGCACGTACTGCTACTGGGGGAATCGAACAAGCTTCTTTCTTACCGAACCACTTGTAGCGGTTGCGAGCAATCAGTCGGTATCCCGCATCTCTCAAAAATCGAGGGACCACGCGTCCCACACCGAGATACTTCCAAGGCTTGTCTAAGTAGCGGGCCACTCGGAAAGCCGCATCCGATTCTACATAGGCTTTGCCGTTATCAATAAAAATAAAACTATCGGTATCGGCTGGAATCTGTTGCTGTCTCAAAATGGTTTGGGCTTGCTCGCTTTGAAGGGAAGCGAAGTGAATGATTCCCCTCGAATCTCGTTTCCAAATAAATTGCACACTGGAATCACAGAAATTACAGACCCCGTCGTACAATACGATTTGTTCAGGTTTCATGGTGTTCTCACCTTTCGTTTGTGAGGAATGCGGGAAGTTCTTTGACACTTGGTAACGTGATCCAAGGTTTTATATCTGACTGCGCTGCCATCTCTGGCGTCGTCACACCAGTCATGACTAGGACGGTCGGTATACCTGCTCGGTTCCCCATCAAGATGTCGGTCTCTAATCTATCTCCTATCATATAGCACTGATCAGCAGGAAGCTTGAGGAGTTCTGACAATACAAGGTCAGCCATCAGCTTCGATGGCTTCCCACCAATTTCTGTGATAGGCTCTTTCGTCGCTGCTTCTATAGCTGCAATGAGCGTTCCACAGTCTGGCACTTCTCCCCCATCAATTGGACACGTGACGTCTGGATTCGTCGCCACTATGCGCGCCCCGTTGTTCCATGCTTGGTATAGTCTATTCAGTTTATCATAGGTGAACTGCCGGTCCCAACTCAGCACTACGGTCTGTGCTTCTCGCCAGTCTTCTGTCATGACAAGTCCTGCTTGGCTCAGTTCGTCTTTTAGCGGCTGCTCCCCAATGACATAGTGACGATCCCCTTCGTTACCTGAACGCTGCAAATAGATGGCTGTCGCGTAGCAAGAGTTAACTACTTGGTTAACTTCTAAACGAAATCCCATTTTTGTTAATTTCGCATGGTACTCTTCTTGACTTTGAATCGGTTTATTTGTGACGAAAACTACAGAATGCCCCTTCTCTATCAACCAATTGTATGTATCAAGTGCACCTTCAATCATTTCGTTTCCGCGATAAATCGTACCGTCTAGATCAAATAAAAATCCTGCCACAGATACCACTCCTTTTTACCGCTATACCCGCCACGAGTTTCAAAAAAACCGCCCTGCTCACAGGACGGTTACTCATCACGGTATTGTTTAATATGGCTACGCTGATTGCGGAAGGACATTGTCCCCACCACGACAACAAGAAGTCCGACGATACCTAAAAGAATCGTCCAGATGGTTGGGCCGCTTTCTGAAGACTCCGTATAGGTTGCTTGCACGTAAACACCTGGACTGGTCTCTACAGCAATGGCTTCCGATCGATCGACTCCGCGAATCTCATAAAAGAATGTTCCAATAGGAAACGCATTGGATGCCCCAGAGGTCATTTCAGAAGTCTCTTCGGTTACTTCTCCAATGGCCACTCCAATTTCATCTGAAGTGACAGGCTCTGAAGACTTTACTTCGTATACTCGTCCTTCATGGACGACAAATTCATAGGCTGCCGAGACAAGTGGCGCTCCAAGCAGTATGAACAGGATCAAACTATGTATGATTTTCATGCTGTATAACTTCCTTATTCGTAATATTTTTCACGAACAAACAGTTCACTGATCTTCCAAACAGTCCACTGCGCAACTGCGACGCAGAGCATCATCATGACGATACTGACGAGCAGCACTTCTCCACCAGATAACTCTGGAGCGAAAGAGGTCCAAGCCCATTCAGCAAGTTTGAAATAAATAAAAATAAACATGACCCAGAGAACGAAGCGAATAAGAGAAAGCATAGTCGTACACCTCTTCCGTAGAGTATCTACTGCTATAGTTCTACATCTACTAGGTCAATTCCTCTATTTTTGTTTGCGGTTTTCTTCAACAAATGTAGTAATCTGCTCGTAGTTGTCTAAATTTGTATTGCATACAGCTGGATCTTCACAAATGTAGTGACTATAGGAGGTAAAAGCATCCTCGGTCTTCCCCTTCACAGTAGCTGTAAACAAGTTAACTAACGTATGCTGACGACAAATACGGCAAACGCCTTTCACTGTATCCGTCTTCGTGACGCCTTGTAACGTCTGCCACTTTCCATCTTGTTCTAAAACAAAATACTGACGGTGAGTGCCAGAATCTTTCCATGAAAAGTAGCTGACCTCTTTCCAGTCATAAGATGTTAACGGCGGGATTTGTAGTCGTTTTTCTTTTTTAAAGAGACGTTTTAAATCTTCTGCCTCTGGTGCATGAAATGGAATGACATAAGCTTTCACTGCATGCAAGAAAAGGTCTGCATGAGTGCGGTCCGTGATTTCATTCACTTGATCGACAATCGACTGAGTCTCTTGTGATTCGGGAAGTGCCGTACGAAGTTCGGTCTCAATAAGACCTTTAACAGCACCAATAACATCTTTATCCTTCGAAGTAGTTAAAGCATTTAAAAGTTTAGTCGTTTGTTTTGTAAGCAATCGGTAATTCGCAACCGTGAGAAATTCCATAGGGTAATCCCCCTTTCTCACTCTATTGTACCTAATTTCCCAAGTGATTTCCCGGTTCATGCAGTCGGTACCAAAGAGAATAAGAATCTTCTTTTATATCAATATGAGTGCAGTCCTCTGGAGGTAATTCGCCACTAGCCAGATATCCTGCAGAGAGAAATGGTTTTTCAATTTGATTTCCTGGTGAGTCAATCGAATAAACCCCTAAATCTACGCTGTCTATAAGTTTCCAATGCGTCAATCGATTTTGTCCGACTAGGATCATCCATCGTTCACCTGATGCCTCGGTTAGTTTCAGAACTTTTACTTGTTGTCTGCGTGACAAGGAGGCACTATGTACGATTTCATAGTCACTGAAATCTCCGAGCTCTTCTTGCCAATCATCAAAAGAGGCAGACATTGGAATACTAGACATTACAAAATAGACGACGATGCCACTTAACATAAACATACATAATGCGATATACCGTTTCATAGCACCCTCCTTTCCCTCTATTTTACCATTTTTATAAACAAAGAGTATCTAATTAAAAGAAAATTATGTAAACTATAGAAAAGTGAGGGGATACGATTTTCTGGTTACCACTATTTCTATTAATCGTTTTCACTACCATTCAAGCCACTTTTGCTGAACTGGGAGTCGTCCGTTATGGATTGCTTGCGTTACTTACTCACACCATCATCTTAGTTGTCTTTTTCCATGATCACCCTCTCACCTGGATTTTATACATTTTAACTATCCAGATGTGGGCTTTGCCTGTTTCATCGCAACAAATGGCGAGAAGGTCACCTGCAATAAAACATCCCCTTCTAGTCTCTTGCTAGAAGGGGATTGTCAGTTACTTTTCATAAATGTCGAGTAGGGCTTGCTGGAATTCAGGTCTAACTTTTACAGAGTCTCTTACACTCTGAACTTGTTGAATCGCATCTTCAACTGACGATGCGCGTCCCATTTCAAGTAAGACGGCTGCAGCTACTGTTCCTGTTCGACCGCTTCCGCCTTGGCAATGGAAATAAACAGATTTTCCAGCGTCTACATCTGCAACGATTTGTTCTGCTACTTGCTTGACGGTATTCGCTTGGCCTTCCCCATCTTCGATAAGAGGCAATGACACACTTTCAGGCGTCGATAGTTCACCGCGATCTTTGGCTTCTGCTCGCAAATCATAAATCACATTGACCTGTTCATTTTTTGCTACTTCCTGCGCAGCGTCTGCTCCACCTATATAGACTTTCCCTGGTAATAATTCGTTATAAGTTGCCATTCCTATCCCTCCATTTCTCTTCTATTACTATACCCGCTCTGCTTCTACGTACGCATCAAAAAAATCTGAAATAAAGTGAACGTTTCTTGGTATGCTGTGTCTAATGAGTAAGGAGGTGGTCGATGTGGATACAGAACTGGTTGAACGAGCTAAGTCTCGTGATGAAATAGCATTTCTAACATTGATTCAAACCGTTCAAAACGATTTATATCGAACAGCATTTGCATTTTTACAGAACGAACACGATGCACTCGAGGCAGTTCAAGAAGTGACCGTGCGCGTTTACCAGCAACTGCCAAAGCTTCGACAACCTGCATATGCGAAAACTTGGATGATACGCATTATGATCAATTACTGCCATGACCAACTTAAAAGAAAGCGTCAGGTACTCCCTCTATTTAATGCAGTGGAACGAGGACAGACCAGAGCTGCAGAATTTCCTTTTTTCGAATTAATACAAACATTGCCTAAAGATAGGCAGCGATTGCTCTATTATCGCTACTACATTCAAGCATCTATCGAAGAAATCGCTGCAATCGAAACTATTCCTGTAGGTACCGTCAAATCTCGTATTCATAAGAGCTTAGAGCTTCTCCGCAACAAATTAACCAATCAAGGAGGCGATCGCGATGTCTTTGAACGACAACTGGACTACACAAGCTCAGCACGAACTAGACAAGATTAAGATTCCACAAGAGGCTTTGGATCAAGCTGTGAGGCAAGGCGCTAGAAAAGCCAAACAACGTCGCACAACTCGTCACGTCTTGTGGCCGACGCTCGTTTCGGTCGCTCTAATTGTTCTTTTTGTCATATCTATACGAGTCTCTCCAGCCTTTGCTTCCGCAGTGAGCCAGTTACCTGGAATGGAGCGAATTGTTGCGTATGTTCAAGGAGCAGACGATCGAGGACTTATGAGTGCTATTCAAAACGATTACTACCAACCAATAGGTCTTTCACAAGAAGTGAATTATAAAACCCTGACAATAGACGGCGTGATACCGGACGAGCAAGGGATGGTGGTGTTCTACACTATTGAATCTGCAGACAATGTGAAGTTTGGGAGAGAGAGTCATAAAATTTATGCGAATGAAATGAATATACCTTCTAGTTATAACTACAATAATCCAGATGCACAGAAACAAGGACGTTTTGAGGATACTGTTCATTTTCACTATGAAGATCCCGTCGATGTTGCAACGGTTAAGTATACTTTCGAAGTACAATTAAAAGATGCCAAAGAAACTACGTTCTCAATTGACTTTGAATTACCAAATCCTATGAAACCTTCAAAAGTCTATACGCTTAATCAAGATATTAGAATTGACGGCAATACGCTGCATTTTAAAGAGGCCATCGTTTCACCTCGTAATGTCGGGATTACTATTTCTTACGATGCAGAGAATCCTGATACAATTTACAATATCGAGAAAATGGAACTAAGAGATCAAAAAGGGGAAGTCTGGGGCACAATTCAGAATGGAGTTACGGGCACGTTCAATGAAGATAACACTGAAATAACCTACTATTACCAAAGTAGCTATTTTGATAAGCCTGAACAGCTCACTTTATTTATTGATCGAGTTCAAGCTTTACCTAAAGGAGAAGATTATTTATTAGTCAATTTTATTGAACGCAAGGTCTTATATGCACCTCCTTATGCAGATTTAAAAGTAACCGTGACAGGGGATAATTCATTAACACTTAATATGCAACAAGTAAACGATTCTTTTTCCCATGGAACTCTTTGGACTGCTCATACAGAAACTCAAGAGAAAGTCTTTCTTGCAAGCGAAGGGTTCTCAACTCATGATGGACGCCATCATGTAGAGGCTCAGTACGAAATTGATGCGTTCGTGGGAGATACCAAAATCGAATTCAATGCATACCCACACTACTTAGAAGGGTCTGCTGAAATCCAAATCATCAAATAATGATGAAAACAGTTCTCCTCATGATAAGGAGAACTGCTTTCTCATTGCCAGCGAGCACAGGCAGCCTCTAAATTGTCCATCCGCACCGAGCCCTTTTGCATGGGCGGTGGGCATTGCTGATTGTATTTATAGACTTTGTCATTGATTTGTTTTAAACGCAGTTCTGCATCTCGCTTTTTTCCTGCTTCCATGTCGCGGTGAAGATTCTGGAGGCCATCTCGGATTTCATGTTGTAACTCTAACCAGTACGGTTTGTAACCTTGTTCTCTTGCAATGCGTTGAAAGTTTTGAAAAACATCTCCTGACAGGTACTCTTCAGAAAGAGGTTTTCCCGTTCCCGGAAGATTGTCCATGCCACCAGTTTTCGAGTATTCTTTCAAGATTTCTCCTATTAGATCCGTAAACAATGGTTTTTCTTCACTCATCTTGTCCGCCTCCCTTTCTCTTTATACTTTTCGAGAAAACAGCTCAACTTCCTTGTAGGGTTTGTGGCGAAAATCTGAACATTTTGAAACTTTTTCCATTGCAAGCCGTATATGTATCAAACAAGAGAGGTGTGGAAACTTATGTGGATATTCTTTGGATTTGCTGCATTTGCTCTAGGTTTAGCCTTTGTCACGGATAAGAAAAACAAAATTAACCGCTCGCACCACAGCCCAATCAATTCAAACGCCAAACCCGGTGAAGACAGTAACTACACTATGGGTGACAACCACTATACACACGGTTCATAACGCTTAAACAGCCGAGCTCCTATCATAAAAATACCCCATCCTAGTAGAGCGCTCGGTACATTCAAGATGAAATCGTCCACATCAAAGCTCCCACGTGCAGTGAGGAGCTGGGCGACTTCAAGTACAAACAGACAACTCACGAATACTAAAAGAAACGGTCCGACCTTCCGTAAACGTTTGAACAGAAACGGAAGAAAGAAGCCAAATGGTGTGAAAGCAATCATATTTCCTCCAAGATTCCGCACAATGATATCGGTGTTCATCGTGCCGTTATGATACGCCTCTACATAAGAGCCAATTGTTTCGAACAGAACAAAATTACTCATATACTGAAGTTTCTCTTGGAACGAATAGCCCTGCGCCATCCCTCCAAACCGCGAAACAACAAACATCAACGTCAGAAGAACAACCAGATACAGACTAAATCCGATCCAGCCAATCACTTTGTTATACCTCATTTTTTTCTCCAGTCTGAATAAAGAGAGGCTGCCTTTTGCAGATATTCCTCTCGCATAGGTTCCGGCACCATGCCCCCACCTGTAGCCCATACGAGATGCGTCGCTTGGCTGTGCTTCCCGTGCACTTCTTCAACCTGATACGCTCCAGGCATTCCCGCAAACGCAGAAGGTTCCAGGAAAATGCCTTCCGCTTCATGGAACATGTGCATCATATGGAATAACGTCTCATCGGAAACTGTCAAACAGCCACTCATGAACGGTTTCATGACCTTCCCAACAAATCCAGAGGCTCGTCCTACAGCTAAGCCGTCCGCTTCTGTCCGATTGTCTAACCCAATATCTTCAACGGCAATCTGATCATGTAAGTCCGTAATCAGTCCGAGCGTCATACAAGGCGAAGAGGTAGGTTCTGCAAAGTAACAGTGCACAGCATCTCCAAACGCAAGCTTCAACCCAAATGCTACACCGCCGGGACCACCACCTACTCCACATGGTAAATACACATGAAGGGGATGCTCTCCATCCACAATAATCCCTTGCTCTTGCAGCTGCGCTTTCAGGCGAACACCAGCAACCGCATAACCAAGAAACAAGTCAGTCGAGTTTTCATCATCAATAAAGTGACAGTTCGGGTCTCCTGCCGCCTGCTCTCGTCCTCTCTCAACAGCCAGACTGTAATCTGACGCATATTCGATAACTTCAACACCTTTTTCACGAAGCAACTCTTTCTTCCACTGCTTCGCATCCGCCGACATATGTACGGTCACATGAAACCCAAGTTTGGCACTGATGATGCCAATACTCAGCCCGAGATTCCCAGTTGAACCTACCGCAATCGTATAGTTCGAGAAGAAGTTGCGAAATTCTTCAGAATCAAGTTTTTCATAATTCTCATCTGGCTGAAGTAATCCTGAATTAAGCGCAAGAGTCTCTGTATGTTTGATCACTTCATAGATGCCACCTCGCGCTTTAATAGATCCTGAAATCGGAAGATGGCTATCAAACTTCATGGCGAGTTGTCCTTGGAGTTCGACTTGGTAATACTCATTCAATGCTTGCTGCATCTTTGGTATGTATGCAATCTCAGATTCGATAAACCCATTTGATTCTCTAGTCTCCGGAAACGCTCTTGCGAAATACGGAGCAAAGCGCTGTAATCTGGCTTCTGCGTCTTCGACATCAGCAGCTGTTAATAATGCTGATGACAAAGCGACTTCTGCTGGCATTCTCTCTCCATTGATCCATAAGACTTCCTGCTTGTTTACAAGGCTTTCGATGATGGGAAACTTTTCTATTAAATGTGCGTGAGTGGTCATGAAAATTACCTACCTTCTTAGGAGTTATAGAAAGGGAACTTCAAAATAGTTTATAAAAACTAAAATCATTAGAGCAAGTATACCAACTGCACCCAATAAGTGAATCAGGTTCGCCTTATATAATCCTCGATGCTCAGCGTACTTCCATTGCATACCTATCTTCAAAAGTTCATCTATTCCAATAAAGACAGGAGGGAACAAGAATAGACCTAGAGCAGGCTCCGTATCTTGATTAGCAATCGCAAAGTTAATACTAATCGATCCGATAACAAATGCAGCTAGCAATCCATAATGGAGATATCTATGGGATTTTGTATAATATTTATTAGACTGTCTCATGGGAACTTGAAAGTAGCGATACACTCCCCATTGCAATAAAAAGATAGCTCCGATTGCTAGAAATCCCATCAAAAAGGGATACCAGTAATTGTCCATTGTCATTCCCCCTCTCTTTCCACTATTCTTCCATCGGGCGTTCCTCGAAAGTTAAATCGTGAGCCAAAGCTGTTTTATAGATCGCACTTCGTTTTTCAAAATGCAATTGAGGGCTGTCTTGAATAATGACGGCTTCTCCCTCTTTCGTAATGAATTGATACTGTCCTGGTTCATCTAAACCGTATTCGTAAATGACTGCATCGAAATCTTCCATAGCGTACTGTTGTTTGTCTAGATAGTCTCTCACTGTAATGTATTCAGGATGAATGATGACATAGCTAAGCGTTGAAAAAGCGAAAAATCCGATGGCTCCTGCTATAAGGAGCGCGCTTGCTAAGTAGGTCTGTTTTGAACGTCTGAAAGCAAGTAACAGCAGTGTCCCAATAATTAAAATAAATCCAATCGTCAATAACAAATGATTTTTGGAAGGCGCAAGGACTACTATTTGACTTGGATCGTAAAACAGACTCTGTGTAATAGTGATGGGGACAAATAAGATGACAATCGGAGCAAATAATCCAACGATGATGGCCCAAACAGTGAAGATGGCACGAGGTGACTTTTCATGAAGCATAGATTTCCCCTCCCAGTTTATGTATGATTATTTTACGTTTTAAAGCTTCAATAGTTTCAATTAATGGAAGTATTTTCATACCTGAATTTATTTTGTTATGAGATACTACAACTACAAAGGGGGACTGTTCATGATTTTAGGGTTGCACCATGCTCAAATCACAATTCCATCTGGCACGGAACAACAAGCGAAAACCTTTTACTGTGAAGTGCTGGAACTGAAAGAACTACCCAAACCGGAAACTCTTCAAGGACGAGGTGGTTTTTGGCTGGAGGTTGGAACTCAAGAAGTTCATGTGGGAACAGAGGATGGGTTTGACCGCAACTCTACAAAAGGTCATCTCGCTTATTTGGTTACAGATATCAAGTACTGGAAGGATCGATTAGAAGCGGAATCAATTGAGGTTCTCACAGGTATTCCTATTCCAGGATATGACCGTTTTGAATTCCGAGATCCTTTTGGAAATCGCGTGGAGATGATTCAGAAGCTATAAAAGTAGACCTCCTTTATTTTTGAAGGAGGTCTTTTGATGGTCGGGAAGTTCGAAATGAGTACTGTATCAAAACGAACAGGCTGATCACACTGACAATCCAAAAGACGCCAGCTAGGCCGAGCTGTAACGAGTTCTCTTCAGAAGCCATCGGTGCGGGCGATTCTCCTGATAACGTGTTGAATAGAAAGTAAAATCCTAATGCGGAAGATAGGAGATAACTCAGAAACAAACTCGCTGAGAATCCGCTAACCGCCTTCTTTCTCCATTTAAAAACAATCCAAATAGCAAATAGAACGGAAATTCCATAAACAATTCCTTGTGCCAATGGTAAGAACTCTTCTTCTAAAGGCATTACGACTCCCCCTTTTCTTCAGTATACTTTGATTGTATTTTTTCCACAGGTACCAACGGAAATTTTCTATTTTACTTTCGTCTTAAGATATTTTCCTGGTAAAAGAGAAAAGGCCTTCCCCCTAACATCGAGTTGGCCTTTGAACTTCACCGCATAATAAACAAAGTCTGTTCTACATATTCTTGCTTTCGTTTATCCAAGATAGGCTCTCCTCGCCAATAAATACGAACACGCTCTCCAAACTTATAAGATGATCCCAATTTCTCGTTCACAATGGGAAGTGCAAAGTGTTGCCCGTCTCTAGAGCGAGCCGCTTTTTTTAAAGCTTCTTCTTTCTGCTCTTCTGTCAATGGAAAAAGAGGGTCTAAAGGCAGCTGCACTACTTTCACATATCCATCATCGGTCTTTACAACATAACCGCTTGAAACGTTTTGGCTAAATACCCACAACACAGTTGACACTAAGGTAATAAGAACTCCGAACACAATGAATTGTAGTCGCATAGGTTCACCCATCCCCACTAAAATTAAGTAGAGTATATCATGACTTTTGAATTATGTGAACAGAATTTTCTTACAATTAAATCCTCCTATTAGACAAAATAAAAAGGCGCAACTAAGCGCCCAAGCTGGTACCTATAATGCTGAGATTTCCATTCCCAATACGAAGACTCCTAGGATGACAATAAACATATAAAACAAGAACGCGCCTTTTCGCTTCTCGTTTTGTGCCATGTACGCATTGACCGCAAATAGGGCCATGATTAATAAGGTCGAGAGAATCCCGATATAGGGGTTTTCTGTAATAAAGTTGGCGATGATGCTAAGGAGAGCTAGCACTCCAATAACTATGGATAGTTTTTGCACGTTTTCCACCTCTTTGATATGTATATATCTTTTACGTGTGAAATACAGAAAAGTTTCGTAACTAATATGCCCGGTAAGGTTATTCATTAATTATCCTAAATATAAATAAGCACCAGGCTTCGTGCCTGACGCTTTAGTGTTTCATCCAGTATTCAGAACCGTCGTTGTTGCGGTCAAAAAATCCATATTCAATCAAATAGCGACGCAAGGATACATAATCTGCATGGACCCCTTTTAACACTTCATTGATTTCTTTTTCCGTATACCTTTTTGTTTGATCGAATCTTTTCACGATATGCTGCAAGAGAATAATCTTCCGCTTCTCTTTGCTGGGAATCGTCTCGATTTTTCCATCAAGCCCATCCTTAAAATAATTTCCTAGAATCTTTTCTGTTTCACTCTCTGTGATTATGTGGCTTTGATCCAATTATGTTGCCCCCTTCTAAATCCCTTGTTGAATAAAGCTTTCAGATTTCTTTCACGAATTTACTCATGATGACGTCATCAACATATGTACCGTCCGCCAATTTGTATTCTTTGAGCTTTCGTCCTTCTTCGACGAATCCTAACTTTTCATAAAGAGCTATAGCTCGAGTGTTAGTTGCAAACGTGAAAAGAGATACCTTCTCAATTTCCGGATGTTGCTGAGCCCATTGTAATAGATACTGAACAAGTTCAGTGCCCAGTCCCTTACCTCGACTCTCGTCTCGGAGCATGACGCCAAATTTCCCCGTATGCCTTGTCTTGAAACGGCCATCGGTCTGGAAGACCAACCAGCCGGCCACTTCACCCACTTCTTCAGCCACAATTAAAAGTTCATTTGGATTGTTTTGTTTTTGCTGAATCCATTCGCGTTGTCCTTCAATTGTCTGCTTGAATTCGCCAAACGTTGAGACGAAATAGATGTCTTCTTGTAAAACTTCTTTTTGAATGTGCAGCATGGCTTCTGCATCTTTCACTTCTGCTAAACGAATCATTGGTCCCTCACTTATAAAATAGCATTTACAAAATCTGAATCTAGAAACATGATAAGGACAGCTACAGCCACTATAATCATTAAGCCTGCTAAATACTTCCTTTCATTTTTCCACTCATCGTATGCCGAGAATCCCCAGACAAAGACCATGGCTCCAAGAAACACAGTATAGTAAATTGAATTATCTAAAGTCCAGTATAGAATCACTGCTAAAATCGCTATGGCTCCGCTAACTACTCGAATGACTCCCATCACGGCCCCATCTCCCCTATTTCACCAGTTTCAGGATCCACCAAGTACGTTATTTCCGGGTTATTCGTTGCTACCCGGTAAGCTGCACGCTCCATTACGTCTTTATCCCATAACAAGTATGTCTCGTCAGCTAACACATGAATGCCTGTTTGCTTTTCTACTAAATCTTCAGCTTCACTATATGTGTACTCCGGTTGAAGAACTGGTAATAGCACAATCATCAGCAAAGCAAAAGAAACGATGATTCCATAATGCCTCCAAATAAAACGAGAATCTCTCTTCCACCAAGCCCATAGTAAGCCTCCAAGTAGAAGAAAGGCGAGAATATATGGATTAAGATAGTAGTTACTCAGCATTCCGAAAAATAAGAACGGAGCTGAAGCATGATAAAAATACTCACTCAAGAAGAAAAGTAAAATCGCCGTGACACTATAAACTAGAATCGCTATAATTGAAGGTCTCATTTATATACCGCCGAGTCACTTTTTTTATAGAATTGGGTATTAGTAAGCACCCAGTCCACTCCGAAAAACAACAGACTGTACGATACACCCGAAACCAGAGCAAGTGTCCACACATCAAGCGACGCTTGTGTCACGACGCCAAATACTGCACTCATGATTAGTCCTGCTACACCGTGCCCCACCGCTGCTGCAAGGGGACGAGAAGCTCTCTTTTGAATGAAGGACGAAATCGGTATTCCCCCTAAAAAAACGAATGGTGCAGCGTACATGGAAATCACGAGTCCGATTGTGAAATAATCAGATTGCCAAGTAGTAAATACAAGCGGCATCACAAAGAATCCGAGAATGACAGTCAATACAGCGGCTTCGAGTTTTCTGTTCAACACGAATTCATCCCCCTTATCCGAAAAACAGATCGAGGACGTTCGACCCTCGCGCTGCTTGTTTGTTGTAGAACTCCGAGTAACCACAGTTCTTGCAGTAGACGACTAAAAATTGATTGTGTTGAATATCAAACATCTTCGACAATCCCGTTCCTGTAGTCGCCACCTCTTTCTGTGCAGCATTCGTACTCCCACATTTCATACATCCCTGTTGTTTCATTGAAATCCATCCTCTCCACAAGTGTTTTCTAATTATACGAAAAACTTGTAGAGAAGTTTCAGGAATTTCCAATTTATCCAGTCAATCTATACGTGTTTCAGTCGAACGCTATAGCGACCCATCTCTTTTGGAGAGCCTTGAAGTTCTAGAATGCCTTCCATAACAAGATGTAACAAACGTGATTCAATAAATGAATCTCCCAATTGATATCCTTTACGTCCGTATACTTCTCCTACAATACGCGCTGCTTTAACAAAACTATCATACTTACTTTGTTCTTTTACAACTTCAACTATGAAGGAATCGAGAGCCGTCTCATCAAATTCTTGAATCACACCATTCTCAAATAAGCGGACGTAGCTTTGCGTCTGAGAAAATCGATCCCAATTCTTCTCGATATCTCTTCGTTCCGTTGTAGTTAGCTCTTTAAACAATCCCGATGATTTGATTTCTTTGAGTTGATCAATCGACATTTCACCCGTATATATCGAGAGGGTTTGGGTATCAGCCGTATCAAATAGCCTTCTATAGACACACGTTGAATCTATAACGAAGATTGGGTTTTCTTTTCCGGCTAGTAACTTCACAAATAACTGTTTCGCTATCTGCTCTCCAGCGTGTTCTCCTGCCCAGATATAAATCGGAAAAGTACTTGGTATAGTTTCTAATGCAAGCAGAACGTTTTCCCATTGAAGAGAAAATCTCAGGTAGTCCTCCGTATCGAGGATACCTCCTAGCCATTCTTCTCTTCTTTTCAAACCTTCAAGACTTGGAATGTCTGAAAGGGGCCCGATAGCCAAATTGTCTCCTAGGGCAATCACTTTTCCCTCTGGAAAAGCAATGGTCAATCCTCCCCCAGCACTTAGGCCGAATACTAGATGAATCTCTGTAACTTTTTCCTGTTGTTTTTTTGTAAAAATACTCAATACTTCTTCTAATGCGTCCCTTAGTTGAATCGGTTCCCCTAAACTTGTTAGATAGAGATACTGGAGAGCTTCCTGACTTTGCTCTTCAGACAATTGTTTGATTTTATTTAGTAATTCTCGCATGAGTTCCTCCTTAACAACGCACATAGCGCCTTTTAAATCCTAGCTTTCCACGACTCATCCACTTTTCAATAGAAGCAGTAGCATCTAGAACAGCCGGTTTTTTACCAAGTCGCTCCATCTCGATTTGGCCGATTTCTCTTGCGGTCTCAATAGCTTTCTCATGAAGAGGCAAGAACGAAATGGCAACAGTGTACACAAAGTTGTTCATCGAAGACTGCGCTCGTGGGGGAGCCGAATGAATCGTCATTTTCACAAGATCGAGCAGTCGATGGATCTTCGCTAAATCGAATTCTTCGTCTTTGCGGTTACCGAGGAGCCAGCAATAGGTGCTCCACCCTGCCGAGCGCTTTAGCTCTTCACCACTTTCAATCCAGCGGTCTGCCACTTGCTGTGCGATAGGAGCTTCGGATAATGTGACGGCCACCACATAATCCGATAGCATATAGAAATAAGCAGCCTCGATCCATCGGTCAAAGTCTTCTTCAGTCATCGCTTCTGGGTCGGCAATAACTCCAGCAAAGTACATCGCATCGTAGTTACCCGTCGCGTATAGTTCTTCTGCTAGAGGTTGATTGCGTTTGATGGCTTTGGCCATCGGCTTCATCGCACCTGTAGCCACTCCGAAAAGTGGTTCTTGTGCTCCATTTCCTAAGTAAAGCTTTTTCGTTCGTTCCGTACCAAGTGTCTCGAGTTCTTTCATGACTTGTTGAAATTCCATTTGCTGAACCTCCTCTAAACTCTTTTCTTCAAGCATACCGAAAGCTTCCAAAAATGTCTTAGAAATTTCAAGTTTTTTTGATTTACAAATGATGCAATTATGGTATTCTTTTCTCATTGCGCTTTCCGAGCGAAACACTTGTACAAGGGGGTTTTTCATCATGAAACTTCGGGTTTCTGCTGTTCAATATCATCTTCACACCATCCAAAACTTTCAACAGTTTGCTGACCAAGTGACGCACTATGTCAAAACAGCGGCTGAATTCAATACAGAGTTCATCTTATTCCCTGAGTTCGTGACGACCCAGTTGTTGTCGATTTCAGAGACGGGTCAAGGCCAACCGATCCAAAACCTGGCACTTTATACAGACGCATACCGCGAGCTGTTCTCTAACTTAGCAGTCGAGCATGGGGTCTACATTATTGGCGGAACACATGTGACACAAAAAGGCGACAAGCTCTATAATGTGGCGCACCTCTTTTCGCCAGATGGTCATATCGGCGAGCAAGCGAAACTTCATCTAACACCAACAGAAGTTGAAGAATGGGGCATCACACCAGGTGAGTCTCTTCGTATCTTTGAAACGCCAAAAGGCAAGATTGCGATGATTACTTGCTACGATATCGAGTTCCCTGAAGTCGTTCGCATGGCTCGTGGTATGGGAGCAGACGTTGTCTTCTCTCCTTCGTGTACAGACGACCGTCACGGCTTCAACCGAGTTCGCTACACAAGTCATGCACGGACGATTGAAAATCAAATCTATGTTGTCACAACAGGAACAGTCGGCTCTCTTCCAACCGTAGATTTCATGCGTGGCAACTTTGGTGAGGCTGCAGTCATCACACCAAACGACGTTCCCTTCCCTCAAGACGGCATTCTAGTCAAAGGCGAAATCAACAATGACATGGTCATCACAGCGGACCTGGACCTCTCTCTACTTTATGAAGTCCGTGAACACGGTTCTGTGACCACATGGAGAGACCGTCGCTTTGACTTGTATCCGGACCTCGGGAAAGTCGAAACAGAAACATTGCCAACACCAGAATGGTTAAAAGCCGATCGCAGCGTGCGCGTTTAATTTGGAGACTAGGAGTGAAGTAGAATGAACTATGTACAAATCACTGGAATCAACGATCCGTTATTTCCTAAGATGCATAAATTAATGCAAGACGTCTTCCCTGCAGAAGAGGTTCTAGAATTTTCTCTGTGGGAAGGTCCACTACAAGACCCAACCATTCGGATGTTCGTCGCTGTTGAAGGAGATGAAGTGGTCGGTGCTACAGAATACCGCTTCTATCCAGACCGCAAACTTTCGATGACCGATTTCACGTTGATTGGTAAGGAAGGTATGGGGGTTGGCCCATTCTTAGCTCAAAAGCGTAACGAAGATTTACAACAACTTTCAAAAGAGCATGGGATTCAGTTACAAGGTGTATTCGCCGAAATCTATGACCCGTACCGTGCAGCTCGCCATGACTTTGGCGGCCTGCAAGCCATGAATCCATTTGTCCGTCGTGAAGTTCTAGCTCACCTCGGCTTCAAACGTCTCGATTTCTCTTATGTCCATCCTTCTTGGACAAATGAAGGCGACGCCGTAACCGAACTTGATTTCTGTTTCTTACCACTTGTTGAGACAGAGGCTCTTTCCGGCGAAGCGATTGCAGACTTTTTAACAATGTATTACGGAATTCTAAGCGAGAAGCCACAAGCTTGGCATGAGATGATTGCTGAATTACAAGCTACTGATAAAGTGAAATTACTCGCACTATAAAAACAAAACCTATCTTCCATTGAGTACTTGCTCAGGAAGATAGGTTTTTTATTAGGCCTGTGGGATGCGAATTGGAATCAGGCGCTGTTCGATTTGAGTACGGTATTGCTCGTAATGAGCAGGAAGCATCAATTGTTCTCCCATTGTCGCTTGAGATTCGTCATGAGCAAAGCCTGGTGGATCTGTAGCAATCTCAAATAAGATCTCGCCTGCTTCTCTGAAGTAGATTGCATCGAAGTATTGACGGTCTTTGATTTCTGTCACTTGCTCGCCTTTGTCATAGACATAACGCTGCCAGTCTTGATGATCTTCTGCATCTTTTGCACGCCAAGCGATATGGTGAACTGTTCCGACACCCATCTTGCCCACTTTACCCGTTACCATTTTCAAATCGACTGTATTGCCGATGGAAGCGGAAGAACGGAAGCGAATGTAGTCTCCTTCTTCTGCTATTTTTTCAAGTCCCATGACCTCTGTCAGCGTTCTCTCTGTAGCGATTGGGTTCGTCGAGTAGAGTGTAGCTCCAGCAAATCCTTTTATGGCGACTTCCGGAGTTACAGAACCAAAGGTCCAGTCGTTTTGCTCCCCTTCTTCTCGCTCAACTAGTTCGATGTGAAGTCCGTGCGGATCGTCAAATTGTAGGACGGTTTCGTTAAAGCGATTCGCTTTTTTGAATGAAATCGCCTGTGTTGCCAAGCGATTTACCCAGAACGGCATGCTGCCTGCCGGAATCGCATAGCTTGTCACGCCGACCTGCCCATCTCCAATCTGCCCTTGGTACGCCCCTACCCACGGAAAGAACGTGATGATGGATCCAGGTCGGCCGCCATCATTTCCAAAGTAGAGATGGTACGTTCCGGGGTCGTCGAAGTTTACAGTCTGTTTCACTAAACGAAGTCCTAAGACGCCTGCGTAGAAGTCAACATTCTCTTGTGGATGCCCGACGATTGCTGTGATGTGGTGAATGCCCGCTGTTTGTTTTTTCATACTTTTCTTCCTCTCCTGTTCTGTTGAGTTAAGTATAATCCTAAATTATCTCGAATTCAAGATAATTGCTTATATTGGAATTTTGTTGGCACGATTCACTCTTCTCGTGGCATGAGTCCATATTTTCATGGCACGATTCGTCCGGTGCTGGCACGATTCACTCTTCTCGTGGCACGAGTCCATACTTTCGTGGCACGATTCGTCCTGTGCTGGCACAATTCTCTCTTCTCGTGGCACGAGTCCATATTTTCATCATACGATTCGTCCATCATTAGCGGAATCAGGTTAAGGGTCGATTTGATCCGAAGAGGTTGTCGTGATTGATATTAAGGTTGTCGTGATTCGCCTAAAGGTTGTCGTGAACCGTCCCAAACTTGGCGCGATTCGTCTAAAACTTGTCGCGAATCCCCCGCCACCTATGCTACTCTGAGAAAAACGATATGAAATGAGATGAGATTATGGCCACACAAGCTCCACGATTCGCTGGAACTCTTTTAGAAACGACTCTTGCAGCTATTCCCTTACACGAAGACCCTGAAATTCTCCACGTCGAACTCTCAGATGAGAACTTGATTGAAGAAAAGTACCCGAGACTTCGAATCCAGAACAGCCTGTTCAAAAACTGTAGCTTCACAGACAGTGAATTCATACAAGCCGATTGGACGGACTGTCGCTTCGAGAATTGCGATTTCTCCAATGTGACGCTGACCAAAGGATCCTTTAATCGCGTCGAATTCGTTAACTGCCGAATGACCGGAATCGACTTTAGTGAATCGAGACTGTATGATGTGCGCTTTGATACTGGAGCGATGCCTTATGCATTGTTCAGCAATACAACTCTCAAGAATTCTGTATTAGAGAGTATCAAACTGGACTTCGCTCATTTTTATAAAGCGACGTTCGATGACGTGACTATTGTGAATTGCTCAATGGAAGATGTGACATTCGAGGAAACAAAATTAAAAGATATCGATTTGAGTAGTAATTCTTTTGAAATTATCAAAGTGGAGCTTGAGGATTTGCGAGGAGCAACGGTTTCGACCCACCAAGCGCTGCTGTTTGCAAGCCTGATGGGTCTGAAGATTAAAGATTAAGTTTGAGTTGGTGTTCGGACTTCATCACCGGTCCACACAGAAATGCCAGAGCGTTTTTGTTTGGCTGCCCGAATCATCGTGGCGGCCAATTCGCGTGTAGATAAAGGACGCTGGGATTTGAATAGTCCTACTTTGTTGAAAACTTGAATGACACGAAGTCCTACCTTTTCGCCTGTTCGGTCGCTGTCCCGTCGATCTAAGATAGGTGGCTGCAAGATCGTAATGGATTTGAACGGCAACTTTTTAACCGCTTCCTCCAGTTGTCCTTTCATTCGAGAGTAAAATACTCGAGACTTCGGATCCGCTCCAGTCGAAGAAACAAGCACATAGTTCGGGACGCCATTAGCGCTTGCCGCATCAGCGAATTGATACTGGTAGTCAAAGTCGACCTTCCATTGTTCATCTTGTGTGCCAGCTGCTTTGATTGTCGTACTAAGACATGAAAACAGGACATCTCCTTCAACTAAGCGGTGCCAGTGCTGCGGACGGTCGAAGTCAATCGTGTGGGTATGCAGCTTTTCGTGTTGCAAGGGTAAACTTCTTCGCACAAACAGAGTGACTTTCTCGAATTGCTCGTCATTCAGTAATTGTTCTACAAGATCTTTCCCGGTAGCGCCCGTAGCGCCGATGACCAGTGCATGCATGCCGGAATCCCCCATTCATCTACTTTTTCATTAGTATACGTCATCCTGCACCCGATGACATTTTTGAAACGTCAAACCTTTTACCAAGTAGACCGAGTGATCAAGAAATTCTCAGACCTTTTAATTGGTTAGGACCAAAATCATCTTGACGCAAATGCCTCTAATGGATATTGTTAACTAAAGATTCCATTTACAGACAGTTGCAAATGGCAACTGGGGAGGTTGCTATGCGCATCATTAGTTATGCATTACTTTTATCATTCGTTGCACACGTCCTCTATTTTTTAGGGATGATGGGCATCAGTCTATGGGAAATGTTCAGTTACATTCCGGCAGCAGTCGACAACTTCAGTACGTTCCGGTTCCTCTCCACCCAGTTCGGCTTTGCAGGAGTCGTTCATATTTCCATCTGGTTTTTGTTAGCTACGTACTTTGGACTAGCCGCATTAATTGCTCTTTTACTCTATCTTTATAGTCGTTATACAGAAAGAACCGCTGACTCCAATTAAGAGCAGCGGTTCTCTTTATGCTTTTTTCAGTTTGATGTGAAGAACGATCAACACAATAGACATCAACGTGAATGCAGTGAGTGCGAGAAACGGAATCGTCACAAACCCGAACCAGTTGATGTATTGGATGTTACAGGGAACGCCTTGAACACATGGTTTGATATCTGCAAAACCAGGTACTTTTTGAACTAAATAATGATAAAGCGAAATGGTGCCTCCGATGAGTGTCAGCGGCAACACATAGAGACGCATCCGCACATCGTTCGTGAACGCTGCGATACCTAGTAAGATCGTTAACGGATACATGAAGATTCGCTGAATCCAACACAATTCACACGGGACGAACTCTCTGATTTCGCTAAAGTACAAACTTCCAAGTGTAGCGGTCAATGAGACGACCCACGCGATATAAAGTGCATACGTTTCAAACCAAGAAGAACGAGTTTTTTCCATGTTACTTCTGTCCTTCCTCAATCAGTTTCGCAATCTGCTCGTAATCGAACGGGTCTTCTAAGAACACGCCGTTTACATAAACCGTTGGTGTGAAAGGAACATTAAATTCTTCTACTAGTTCATTATCACGAGTGACTTCTTGGACGATAGCTGAGTTTTCATCCGCCATATCTGCTTTCATCTTTTCAATGTCTACGCCAGGAGCTGTTTCAGCTACGATTTCTGCCATTTTGTCGATTGTCACCCAAGGCTTGTCATGCTCTTGTGTAGCCGGCTGTGCAGTATAGACCGCTTTACTGAATTCCCAGAAGTTTTCTGGATCTTGTTCGTAAACAGATTCTGATGCTAGCGCTCCAATTACGGACTCTTCTCCGTGGAACAATACGTTCACATAGCTCAAGTTGGCTTTTCCTGTGTCGATAAACTCTTCAGCAAGTTTTGGATACACAGTCTCTGTCCACTGCTTACAAGACGGACATTTGTAGTCACCGAACTCAACGATCTCGACTGGTGCGTCTGCATCACCAAGCATCGGCTGGCCTTCGGTTGGCGGATAGACACGTTCCGTATCTGCTGGAACGTCAGCAGTCTCTGTTTCTGTGTCACGGTTCATAAATAATACAACGCCAATGATGACAGCAAAAACTGCCAGCGTGGCTAAAATAATCTTTTGATTGGTTTTCATCATGGTGCCTCCTTACAGGTGGTACTCTCATTCTATCATAGGGTTACGAGGTATACAGTTACAAAAGTGTGACGGGAGCAGGTGAGCGGGTTGGGAAATTTAGAGCCCTTGAAGTTCGATTTCTTCATTCTACTCCCCCAAAACAAACAGACGAGAACTCAGAAGCCCCTGCGTATATCCAGTTCAGCGATCACATCATTACGGACAAGGTGTCTCATCACTACCACATTTACTTTGGTGACGACCGAGCTGCTCTTTTAGAAGAGCTTGAGAACTGGCCGACCTATTATCATTCGGATTTGACTGGTGAAGAGATTGCGGAAGAGATGATTGCCCATTAAGCGGCATTCTTTTAAGACGATCTTTGAGTTCGTCTTCATTCAAAAAAACCCATGGAGATTAGGTTCCATGGGTTTTTGTATTCAAAAAGCTATGTTGTATATAGAACGAAAAATTAGTATGTGCGACTACATTCCTCAAACTTCAATTAATTTATAGAATAAAAAAGGTGCTTATTCATTAGACTTATATCATCTAATTTGATGTATAAGTAAAATTCGCCGTCTTATTTCGTAGAGAAATTATGAATTATTGAATGTATTACTCAAATTAGCTATCTTTCGCGACGAGAAAACGTGAATAATTTGATATATAAGTAAAAAAACGAAGATTTTTAACTTGTTGCAGCTAAATAAATTCGCTATATTTAAAAAAACCGCTTTTTTTAAGGATGTGACTGTATATGAGCGACCAACATTTAAAACTCCAAAAGATTTTTCATATGTATGGATCTAATGCTGCTAGCGAAGCTTTATTATCTAGAAAACAGTCTCTTGCAGGATATACAACCAATTTAATTATTCATCCTTTTAACAAAGAGGGATTAGAGAAAACATCCTATCCGCTCTTTTATGTAGTGACTCCGGAGATCTTCCAGAAGCACACCTCCGTTCTACTAAACAGTTCTAAAATCACGAAACTCGTTACCCAACTCCCGAACTATATCATTGAACCTTACTTTCAGAAATTAATAATCAACGAAATGCAAAGTACCAATGAAATTGAAGGGGTAAGAAGTACAAGAAAAGAATTAAAAGAAGTATTAGCAAGGCTGCAGGAGAAGAATCCGAAAAATAAAAAGTTTCTTGGTATGGTGAAAACCTACAAGCATATTGATTCGATAGCTGAATTTAAAGAACTTAAAGATTTTCGTGAGTTGTATGATGACATGATTTCAGATGAAATTGATGACCATCACAAGGTAGATGGTGATCTTTTTCGCAAGGGTGAAGTATCCATAACTTCTGGCAGCAAAGTCACTCACTACGGGATTACTCCCGAATCTAAAATTAAAGAAATGCTAGAGCAGTTAATTATCTTTCTTGAAGACACTCGTCATCCCGAATTATTTAAGTATCTTATTGCTCATTATTATTATGAGTACATCCATCCTTTTTACGATGGAAACGGGCGCACAGGGAGATTGATCGTAGGAAGTTACATTGCAAGATATTTAGAAAGATATTCAGCCATCACTTTTTCATATACAGTGAATAAAAATAAACCTTTGTTCTACGAGTCTCTAGAAGAGGTTTCTAAGCCCTTAAATTTTGGCGAGACTACATTTTATCTAGAAAACATGCTAGACCTTTTGATTACTGGGCAGGAAAGTTTAATCGAAGATTTAGAACGCAATCTCTATTTAAAGAGACATATCGATAATCAATTTAAAAACCTTTCCCATCCAGATAGTTCTAATAAAGATCGTGTATTACATTATATGTTGACGTTTAGCGTCTTTTTCAAAGAAGATTTTGAAGTGACTCGAAAAGAATTACTGGAGTACTTTAATTTGAGTGAGCATAAGATGAAACCTGTCTTAGAAAACATGCTGGACGAAGAGAAAATAGAGATTGTTAAAAGAAATCCGTTATCTTATAAAGTCAACAAAGATTTTCTTAATCAGGTACTAGACTCCACACAATAAGCTTAGTGAATATAAAAAGAACCCATGGAGGCTAGTTTCCATGGGTTTCAAATAGTTCATACATGAACAAATTCAAATCATCCGTCTTGTTCTCAAAATACAGATTGGTGGCGTCAAGATGCAGCTTATCTGGTCCTACTTCTAAAATCACCTGCCGTTGGTCGTCTTCTAAGAAGAGACTATAGGTATATTCTTCAGGTTTAAACTTATTAAAAAACAGTCGGTTCAGCTGTTGAGATTTTAAAATTTCGGTAAGTCGTGTGCTTTCTTCCTCACTCAAACGATAAGTGAAGGAGTTTTCTTCTGATAAGTGCACAGAAGAAGTGACGCTAGCTCTTGAAATCGAGTAAAGGCCATCTTCTCTTAAAACATCCTCTAGGGTTTGATCCTGATTCGCAAAATATAAACTAGTTAATAGAATCACCAATGCGCTTGCTAAAACTAACGCTACTTTTTTTACCGATTGCCTACGATCATTCTGCATCTAGACATCCCCTATGTAAGATTTATAATAATTTCTTTGCTTTTCTTGAAAACACTCCGCAAAAACTAAAGCCAATCCACCAATGAGCAACAGAATATAAAATGTCGAACGGTCAATGAACAGATCAAATAAATAAAGGATTGCCACTAAAAACGCTATCAAACTAACCATCATAAGAATTTTTGAAACTGTTTTCATTTCTCTTCCTCCATCCTACTCCCTTTTCTTTCTCTCAAGTATAAATGAAGAGCAAATGGATGTATAACTTATTTTTGGTAGAAATAGCTAATGTAGTTAAAAAAGCTCCCAGGGAGTTTTTCTATATCAAGAGTACTTGAAACGAGAAATCCCTGGGAGCTTAAATTTCGTTTATATTAAATTTTCACTGATCAGCAAAGAACATATCGGCAAAATACTCGATCTCCTCGTCATTCCGGATAATGGTTACCATGTCACTAAGAACGCTAGAGGATATGATGCCCATCTCATTAAAGTGATTAGCAAAGTTTGCGGCTAATTGTTTAATTTCTAACGATGGCCTTTGAAGGAGAGCAAGTAGCTTCTGTTCAATAAATTGCTCGTTGCCCATTGTGTTTTCAAAAAGATAATTCATCGCTTGGATAACATCTTGATCATTATTTGTTGATAAAGCTGCTTCAAGTTCATCATGAGTTAGATGGAGACATTCCTCTTCAAAATCAATCTCTTCAAATTCTCTTTCTTCTAAGTAGAGTCCTTTTATAAAAGGTTTAAAGCTTCTAGCTATTTCAATGACCTGATTACTTTCCGCATCTATGTATAGAATCGGCGGTTCTTCATTTGTCTTTCTGTAATCAAGCGCCACCCATGAATGACCGTCCCCAGAGATTAAGACGATATCTTTTGGCAAGTCCCACTCTTGTATCAAATAGGCACTTTGCAAGATTCCTTTGTTTTCCGCTATACCGAAGAGATAATCTACATGGATATGATCCTCTGCCCAAGATGTCGGGACCTTAGTGGGGAAGGAATCGTAGTTGATATATCCACCATTCTGTGTTTTTAGAAGGTTTATATAAGACTTAGGTAACTTAACTTTCAAGTTTTCTTCCGCTTCTTTTACCATTTTATTTGTTAGCGGCGCTAACTGATACTCTTCAGTATCTTCTCTCCAGATTTTCATAAGAATATTTCACCTCCCAAAAGACAACTTCATTATTCTTAAACGAACCAATCAGTCTTTACAAATTTAAAATTTGTATATATCGTAATCCTAACAGAACCCACCACGCCTCTTAACAATGCGCACCAAGGTGGGTCGTTTTTTTATTACCCAAAAGGCTTCAAAATTACTTTCCTATTCCGCTAGATTAGATTGACGACTCGCTGACTTTCCTTTCTGTTCAATAAACAATGGCAAGGTATTGAGGATAATCGAAACCAGGGTGCCAAACCATAGTGCCCATTGATAATTGACGACTTCGCTAGCAGCGGACCAATCTTCTCTTGCTATCGAATCTGCTAATAAATTGATCTCTGCGCAAAGTGTAAGTGCAGTAAAGGATAAACCTGCCGCCATTGCGAACCGGTAGTCCTTTCCTCTAGAAAATGAATAGATATTGACCGTTGTAGCTAAGATGGCCAATACGGAAAATAGCAGCCACATTTTCATTTCCTCCATTCTGTTTATTTCAACTATTAATTCCTATTCTAATGTAGACGATTTACATTCTTCATAGTTCCTAAAAATGGAATTTTTTATCCATTAAAATTTTTGATTTAGTGTACAAATATATAAAGGAGTCATCTCAGGCTCAAATCTCTTCTATCAAATTTATCCTATTTACATGCAAAAAGGAGCCCATAATGGCTCCTCTACTCAATATTCTCTAAACCTATCTCAATTCCGCATCCAACGAAACAAGTACCTCATCTAATGTGCTGCGCCACTCGCGTTTTAATTGCGGTCCATATTTAAATGGAATAGCCCCAGGATGCACTTCTTTATATTTACCGAAGTCCTTACTATCGATGATGCCCCCGATATTTGGGATTGGATCGGCTCCAATTTGATATTGGACAGCTGAGGCGTGAAGTTCGCTTTCACTCACAAACCAAGTATTTCGGAACTCTCGAATGGCTTGGTCATAAGCCTGTGTGAAGAAGCGACGCTTTAGACTAAAGATGTCTTCAGAAGGATCTACTTCTTTTGCATCGATGGCATTCAATATTTCGTTGTAAACAGCTTTCACCGCGTCTGATTTCTTTAACTTTTGAAGTGCTTTTTCAATCTCTAAACGGATGTCCTGATTGTTGGCTGAGTAATCGCCTAATAATTTATCGATATACGTGGAATCGATATCGTAGAGCTTGATGGCATTTCCAGAGAAGAACTCAATTTCCGAGAAATCTGGTGTCTCTCCCTCTCCTGGACTTTCACCAGGTGGATCACTCTCATTAATCAGTGAGCCCTTAACTGTGTTATAGACTCCAGCCGTCTCTGCAATCACTTGGACCTGCTCTTGCAATGCTTTAGACGAGGCGATGTCATCATTGTAGTCATCGTACGTGACGAGTGCTTCAAACGAATTGTTGAGCTCTTGAAACGAAATGACATAATCAATACGATCTTCAATCGGCGAATGTTCATTGATGTCCGGTACTCTGTCAGCTATCTCTTTAAAAGCTTTGTGAGCCTTTTTGAAACGCTTTAATGACTCTTCATAAGTCGGATACACTAGACCAGTCTCTGTATTTTCATTCGAGTAAAGTCTTGTCGCATCCTCCACGTTCTTCTCCATTGTAGCCGGTTTTCGGAACGTCACAATGAGCCCCTTCGTCTTTCCTGGATACGTTCGATTCGTTCGAGAGAAAGCCTGGATCAAGTTCGCGTAACTCAAGTTGCGATCAACAAATAAGGTTTGGACAGTCGGTGCATCGAAACCTGTCAGCAAGCGGTCTACAACGATGACAAGGTCGACTTGCTTCCCGAATTGCTTGAACTCCGCTCGTTTGCGTGCCAGTCGATTGTTAATATCTCCGTTATAACGCTCGATATCTTCAAGTGACCATGCCGTCTTATAATAGTCATTGTAGTCCTTGATGATCTGGCGCATCTCGTCCTGCTTATCTTTCGCATCCTCTTCATTTTCTTGAAGAGAGTAGGTGATGGCGATACGTGGGAAATCAGGATCTTCAATCGTACGTCCTTTGCGAATCGGTTGTCCTGCAAACTCGCTCTCCATCCAGTTCGGGTCCTTCGTCATCGCTTTGATAGCATGATAATAGCGTTTCGCCATATCAATAGAACTCGTCGTCAAGATGGCGGACTTTTGCGGGCGACCGTTCAAGAAATCGAACTTTGTATAGGCGTTGTCTGGACGCAAAATCTTATGAATCACTTTTTGGATATGGTCATCACTTTCATAGACAGTTGGTGCTATGTACGATTCTTTCTCGACATCATCCATCTCATCAATCTTCTTGTTCACCTGTTCATCTGTCAGATCCTCAAACGATTCGTGCTGACGAAGTTGTGTGAAGATATGATTGAATAAAGACGTTGGTTCGATAGTGCTTTCATGTTCGACTTGGAAGCCAAGAACTGATCCATCTTCTAGCGCGTTCTTGATCGTGTAGCTATGAAGGAGTTCACCGTATTGGTCTCGTGTCGTACGTGCGAGCTGCCCTTTAGCTTGCTTCTTATTTTCATTGAAGATTGGAGTACCCGTGAAGCCGAACCACGTCGATTTTGGGAAGAATCCTTTGATGACTTCCATCCCTTCCGAACTCAGTGCCCGGTGGCATTCGTCCACGATGAAGACAATATGTTGCCCCATCAGTTTCTTGAAACGATTGGTGCCACTCTTTTCTTCTTGTTGCTGTGCATAGCGAAGTGCGGCCTCAAGCTTCTGGCGCGTTGTGATGATCACGGTATTCGAGTTGGCATCAGAGAGTAGAGTTTCACTCAGTTTTCGTGAACTCTCTGTACCAACAATAAGGCTATTGGATTTGGCTGTTCCTGACGAAATGCCCGTATTGAACTCAGACGCAAACTTTGTAAACTCACTCGTTGTCTGGCTATCGAGGTCTTTACGGTCAATCAACATGATGGTCCGGTCGATGCCACTCTTTCTCGCAAGGAGCTTGGTCGACACGAAACTCGTCAGTGTCTTCCCGGAACCTGTCGCGTGCCAGACAAAACCAGACTCATGTTTATTGGCCGCTGTGAAAAGCGCTTCAATCGCATGAATCTGATACGGATGTAATACCATGAGTACTTTATTGTCTTGGTCTTCACTGACAATCGTATAGTTCGCAATGAGACGGTGGGCATCCGGAATGTTCAACACTTGTTTTACAAACTCATACAAATTCTCCACACGTCGATTGTCTGTTGTGCGCCAGCTGAAGATAAATTTCTCATGCATATCTTTTGGCATCGCATTGGCAAAGTAGCGTGTCGTCTGTTCATTCGAGATGACGAATAGTTGGAGTGTAGAGAAGATGTTGTTACGGAACAACCCTTCTTCTGCATACTTTTTGATCTGGTTGAATGCTTGGAACACACCATCTTTGGCATAAACCTGTTTCAACTCAATCTGAACGATGGGCAATCCATTGATCAAAAGCGTCACATCAAAACGACGGTCTCGTCCATCCTCATCTACTTTGCTCTTTGCAATCTGATGGACGACTTCATATGTTGAGATTCCTCCGCCAATGTCTTGGTTCGAATACAGAATCAATGACATCGAGCCGAGTGAAATATCCTCTCGCTCGATGGTAATCCGTGCAATCCCGTTCTCACCTTTCAACCATTTAGCTGCATCGAATGGTGTCTTTGTTTTCGTCAGAAGTTCCGTCTTGATTGTCTCGAACTCTTTATCTGTAATGGGATGCTCCCCAATCTCAGACAGATTGTTGCGCGTAATCTTATGGCGCAAGTTGTTCCAGAGGTCTTGTTCAGTCTTCAAATCTGGCCGGTAGTTCCACTGGTTGTGCCCCTCCCCTAAGACTTCAATCAATCGTCGTTCTACTTCCAGCTCGTCATTGTGAGCTAACTTCGTCATGGGATGTCCTCCTCCCTAACTATCTACACAAACATTTTTTGTAAGAATGCTTTTTTGGTTTCTTTTAACGATGCTAATTCTTTTTCGTGGAGTTCGATGGTTTCGTCTAGTTTCTTGAAGAATTCACCTATTTTCTTTTGTTCCTCTAAATCAGGCACTAATAGCGTAAATTTTGAATACTCCTGTGCATTAACACCTGGCTGTCCTGACCTTTGGGAAGTCACTTTTATAAATTCTTTATATTTAGTAGTGAGAGTGTTCTGGAATATAAATTCAGCATCAAATTCTTCTTTAATTCTTGCCCTGATTAAAAATCCTGCATAGTACACTCTTCCATCTTTATTGTTGTATATATAGGTTTTCCCTACACTAGCTCCCGTACGAGCAAAAAGAATATCTCCTTCATTCAAAATATAATTATTTGCTAAAGTGAGATCAGTATTAGGAGAAGTTAAAGTATCTGTGGAAAACTTATGAGAACTTTCATCTATATCAGTTATCCTAATATATTTGTTTTGACCATCATATTTTTTAGCACTAGCGTTTAAACCATATTCGAAACTAGAACTCATTTCATTTAGACTTAGACCTATCCAATCACCTTGAAACTCCGCAAAACGAACTTCGGGCACAGTCTCTCCTTTTTTTGGAAACATTTTTTGCAAGAAACCTTGTTTCGTTTGTTTGAGGGTGTCGAGTTCTTGCTGATGGAGATTGATAGCCTTTTCTATTTGATTGAAAAATATCCCTATTATAATTTGCTCATCAAGTTTTGGTATCACCAATCTAATTTTTTTCAAAACTTCAGCGTTTAGTTTTGCCCTGCCTCCACCTACTAAAAATGAAGATATATTCATTGATTTCATTCTAAATGTTAAGAATAAATTATCTATCTCATTTATCTTTCCTCTTACTACATGTGCATGATTATTAACCCATATATCTCCATTAACATATTGAACTGGATAATTATAAATATTATTTGCTCCGTCTTCAGCTATTAGGACAAATTCTCCTTGATGAGTAAATCCTTCAACAAAATCCTGAATTCCGTTTGCCCCATAATAGGGTACCTTACCTTTTTTTCTTTCAGAGGCTGTAACAGGCACTCTCAAATTATTGAACATGTTTACTTTGTCCTTAAAATTATAATACTTCCAGTCCTCTAAAAAACCATCAAATCTTATCACTGGCTTTTGTTTATTCTCCACGCTTAAACACCTCTAATGCTCCTTGAATCCACTCCGCATTCTTTTCATCATATTGAAGTGAGGAAATCATTTCATAGAGACTCGATTCAAGTTCAGCTTTTTCTTTACGGATGTCTTTGATACTTGCACCGATTGTCGCCATGTCGACTTCTTCTTCCTCTTCAAACGTGTCGACATATCTTGGAATGTTCAAATTGAAGTCATTCTCTTTGATCTCTTCAAAGCTCGCGACATGAGAATACTTTTCAATGCTTTCACGATTGCGATACGTCTCCACGATCTTATCAATGTTCTCTTTTGAGAGTTTGTTTTGATTCTTCCCTTTGATAAAGTCATTACTTGCGTCGATGAATAGCACGTCACGTGTCTCGCGATCCTTCTTCAAGATGATGACAGTCGTTGGAATCGATGTCCCGAAGAACAGATTGCTTGGAAGACCGATTACTGCGTCAATGCTTCCGTCTTCCAAGAGCTTCTTCCGGATGACACCTTCTGCAGCTCCTCGGAACAAGACGCCATGCGGTAAGACGATTGCCATCGTTCCGGAATCTTTCAAGTGGTAGTAACCATGTAATAGGAACGCAAAGTCTGCCTTTGATTTTGGTGCCAGTTTCCCGTAACGGTTGAAACGTGAATCATCTAAGAACGTATCGTCTGCTGACCACTTTGCTGAATACGGAGGATTCATTAGGACAGAATCGAAAGTATAAGGCTCGTCTGTTGGCCAGTCCTTGTTCAACGTATCCCCATTACGCAAACGCATGTCTTCTTTATCCACACCATGAAGAATCAAGTTCATCTTCGCTAAATTGAATGTAGTCGTGTTCAATTCCTGACCATGGTATTTCACGCTATCGGGATAGTTGATGTAGTTACGAACGTTCAGCATCAAAGAACCAGATCCCATTGTTGGATCGAACACGCTAAACAATTTCTTATCTTCTTGCCCCATTGCAGCAATACGTGCCATCATGTCCGATACTTCGTGAGGTGTATAGAACTCTCCCGCTTTCTTACCAGCTTCAGATGCGAACTGACTGATCAAGAATTCATAGGCGTCTCCGATAACGTCCCCACCGTGCCCCATCAAATCAACATGGTTCAATTTCTTTAAGACTTCCGTGATGGTAATATTGCGTTGTTGGTCATCTGAACCTAATTTTTTCGATTTCAAATCGACGTCATCAAATAGACCATTGAATTGGTCAAACTCAGATGCTAATTGAACAAAAGCTTTGTTAAGGTCGTTTAGTTGGAATATGTTTTGCTGGGCTTGCGCTGCCAACACATTGAATAGATATTCCGGTGCGATGACATACCCTAATGTATCTACTAAAGTCTCAACTAAATCATCCTTGATTTCCTCGTCGGCCATCAATCCAGCAAACAGTTCTGTTTGTTTCTGTTGGGTGTCGTATTGTTCTAATGATTCATCCGCAATGACCACGACTTTCTCCAGTTGTTTATCAGAAAGATATTTATAAAAGATTAATCCAAGTAAGTAGTTCTTGTATTCAGACGCATCCATCTTGCTGCGCAGGTTATCTGCAGCACTAAATAGTTTTTGGTTCAAAGTAGACATTTTATTTCCTCGTTTCTTTTATTGATACTGACTATGTAAATTCATTGAATTGCCAAATTACTCTTCTTAATTCAAATAGAAATTACTGAGCTCTATTTAAGAATAAGAAAAGGTAATCTATGTATATTATAAATCAACTTAAAGTTAATAACATGAGAGATTTGTTAGAGAAGCCTGTACATTTCTGTATAAATACTCTTCACAAAATAAAAATAGCTCCCAAAAGAGATTTCAATTTAGAAGATGACTTCTATTATGAAATAATTTTTGGGAGCAAATTTAACTTAAATGTTAGTAAACTATGGTTAATTAGTTTAATAATTTCAGATTATCTTTCTATTCTTGAACAACCGATAAACTTTGTATTCTCCATGAGTGTACAGCATCTTTAACAGAATTCCTTTTATCTGTATTTTTCCATTCATCCCAAAAATCAATCGTCCCACTATTAGGTTTATTAATTGGTTCTTTAATTTTCACCTTACTAGGTAATAGGCTGGCATCCCCAACTATCAATGCCTCTCCTCTGTCGAGTGTTGGCAATAATTCTGTGAAATTCCCTAAATTATCAGGCAATAGCCTTTTTATAACACTTTGATCTTCAGCATTGGATAATCTCATTGCAACAAAATTGTTACATTGACTTAAAATAGTCTTGTTCACTTCAGAGGGTCTTTGACTAATAATCACAAGACCAACTCCATATTTTCTTCCTTCTTTTGCAATTCTTTCAAAACTTCTCTTCGCTGAATTACTATTTGCTGTTGCATTAGTAGACTCAGGTATATATAAATGTGCTTCATCACATAATAACGCAATTGGATGACGTTCTTCTTTCCTAGTCCATTGTTGTAACGAGAAAATAAGGGCTGATATTCTTCCAATAACTAGGGGTAAAATATCCGATGGAACTTCTGAAAGGTTGATTATCTTTACTCCTCCCTTGTTAGATTCTAAATTGGATCTTCCTGACATTAAGACAGTCGAAAGATTATCCATCCACTCCCATTCAAAAACGGTAGCAGAGGGGTTCATCATGAAAGCTACTCTTTTATCAGAAATTTTATTCTTCAAACGTGAAATGAACCTCGTCAATTTCCCATAAAATTCCCCTTGTTTTAGACCTCTACTACCTTCAATCATTTCTGTGTCCAAAGTTATCAGTTCTTGAAGTACTTCTTGAAGGCTATAAGGAATCGGGCTATCTATTGTAATACTTTCCAACATCTCTGCTTTTCCAATGCTATTCAAGTATGCTTCTTTTGCACTCATAACTGCTCTTGAGAGAACCATCGATTGATTTGGAGCATTTTGGTCCGAACGATCTACTAACATTTCAAGCATATCTTCATAACTTAATAACCAATATGGAAAATAAAGAACGCCATCAGCAATATCTTTTCCGCTACCAATTTCAGTTGGTCCAGAAATTTTAAAATGTTGAATTCCATCATCGACTGAAGATTGATATTCTCCATGCAGATCAAACAAAATTGCATTCGAATTTTCAAGTTTTGCCACTTGCTCTAGTAGACTTGCTGTAGTCCAAGATTTCCCTGAGCCTGTGCTACCAACAATTACAGCATGCCTTTGAAAAAATTTATTAGCATCCAAATAAGCTACTGCATCTGTATCCAAGCTATAGCTACCTAAACTTAAAGCACTATCAATATCGCCTGCTTGACTAGAAATAGCATTCATAAATGAAGTAAGAGTTTCTCCATCAATGGGATAACAACATGCATCTATTTCTGGTACTGTTTCCAGTGTTCTTCTGAATACATTTGATTCCGTTAAATACCTATCAAACAATGTTCCAATCAACGTAATCTTAACTGAATTATTTTCTCCTGGGTATTGAATGTCTTCATGATCTTCCGTTAATCTATCCTCATTTGCAACTTTACGTACAATTTTGTTAATCAATCCAATTAAATGTTGACCTGCTTTACTACTTTGGAGTGCTACTAGTCGATTTACCTGCATACTCCTTAATTTTTCTACATTTTCGACATTTAATATCACGCTTGCAGTATCTACAGATATAACCTTCCCTAATGAATCCGCTGTATTGTAATTAAAAATCCCCATTATCTTCCTTCTCTCAAATAATTATTTTTAACAACTCTTCTAAATTCCATAATCTTTCAGCTACATCAATTTCACTTCTATCAGCTTTGATTATTTTAGATCCTGTACCATTCTCTTCTATACCTATTACTTTTCCTTTTTCATTACCATATACAAATGATTTTGCTTCTTTGGTTAATGTTTTCGATAGTATCAAGATAGGTGTTTTTGAGTCTCTCATTCTAGCAAACAGCTTGGGTTGAATGTGATTGTCATTAAATCCAAATCCAATAATAAGTATTGCTTTCGACTCATCGAATATTTTATCAACCTTCGTTATTAGAGTTCTAAATGGCTCATCATGAGTATGTTGATATTTTGCTTTTCCAGGAGTGATCATGACTGGTTCGACATTGTAATAACCTTCTGAACCATCAGGTAAGGAAATAATCTCATCCTGTCGAGTTACAAACCAATCCAGAGAACCGTGTACTTTTAGTACCTCAACTTTATTTTTCAATGTTGTATTTATATTACCTAGTGGGTTAAACCATTTAATATAATTTCCTTCGAACCCTAAATGTTGCTCTAACTTTGCATGATCTATTGCATATTCAACCAATCTATCATAATTTGTTGTTATCACTTTAGAATTAGGAGAAGCAGCTGTATTCATAAAGCTCAGTAATTCACTTAAAGGTAAGCTGATTTCTCTATTTAAGATTTGACTTCTTATCTCTAAGTCTTTTTCTAGTATTAAATTTCTGGTTAATAATATGATGTCTCTATGTAGCCTTTCAGTTATCGGAACTTCATGTAATGCCGCTTCTAAACCCACTCCTTCTTTCAAATAGCCTTCAAACTGTTTCCAAGCTTCCATTTCTTCCTCTAAAGGCTGAATGTTTTTCAATAAGTAATCTGCAAGTTGAGGCATACCTGGCATACCATATGCCATAGATGCACCACTACCTATAACAATAGTCGGGACTTTAGATATGCAATCTTGGATAAATCTAATTATTTCAATATGATCATTCACAGAACTGCTCATAACGATTTTAACTCCTTACTCACAAAATTATTTTGAAAACGAACTTTATAATATTGAGAATTTCTCATCTAATAAATCCTATAGTAATAATAAATTGCGTAACTCCACCACACTTAAATACATACCATTAATTTTCCGATGCAACATCGCATGACAGTTCGGACAAACCGGAAGTAAATCGTTCGCTGGATCCACTTGATATTCCTCTTTAATTTCAGAAAGTGGAATTAAATGATGCACATGAATAAATTCCTTCGCCACTTCCCCATAAACTTCTTCTAAGTTTGTTTCACATACTTGGCAGTTATAGCCGTAAATCTCAATACACTTTTGTCGCGCCTCTAGATTTCGTTCGTATTTGTTTACAAGAATTTTATAAGCATGTCCCTCTTGATATTGTTCATTAACTTGATCCGGGAATGATTGTGTCATCTTGTCTTCTTCCAGATAGTTGTCTAAGTAGGCTTTCAGTTCCTCATTTACTCTTCGTGGACCTTGCGGATAAGAGCTCAAGCCATTTTGAAGTAAGTGCTCTAGCGAAAGAAACTCACTATCTGATTTTGTCACTAATCTAAGACGAGCAAATTTTTTCGACTGCGATTCTATATGGAACTCTTCCTTTGTCCAAAACTCTTTAGAGTCATACGTTTCTAGAAAAGGAATATCGATTTTTTCAACAACCGTTTTGAATTTCACTTTCTGCACTGGACTCGAGACATAAATATAAATCGTGTCGCCCACCTGAAACTTTCCACTCTGGCGCCAGTCCACATAGTCACTTGTTGCAAAGGCAGATGTGACATCAAAAACTTTTTCACTTGCCGAAATCAACCAATTTGTATAAGTTTCCTGATTAGAGATAGTTTTTACGACACTATTCCCACTCTGTAAGTCTTCTAGCCAATAATAGCGAGGCCCCGTGTTATTTGTTTCTGGATGCGGTGCATGTAGCAACTCGATTTTTTCTGTTTCTGACAGGATCATGAAAGTGTAATTTGTATTTTCATCAAATCCAAAACCGGTTTTTCTAGCTTCTATGTAGTTTTTGACTCTTTGCTCTTCGGATGGTGTAAGATTCTCTTGCACCTCAATCAACTGGCTACCTGTAGGAGAGATGTGAAATTTTTTATTAACAGTGTAGACTGTTGTCATATTCCCACCGTTTTTTTGTCTAAATGTGATGTATTTTGAATCTTGATAAGCGTAAGATCTAGATTCTGGGAAGGCATGAATATAGTAGGTTTCAATTAATTCAAGAGTTCCTCCAGCTGGGACAGATAACACTTTTTCTTTGCGCTGACTCATTTAATGATTCCTCCTTAAGTTGTTCGTTGCAATAAAAAGTTCCTAGGGAGTATTTCACTAATGAAGTTAACCTTTAATTAACCAACCCCAGGGGTTAATTCACTAATAAGAGTTAGCTTCTAAATGAAATCTTCCCTGGGAACAATCATTCATTCTTCCTTATAAAACCGCTCCCCCGTTCCCGGATTAAAGTAGACCACTAACTTCTTCTGAGTGGTCGGATCTATCGAGACCTCATTCGTGCGTTCAAATCCTTTTGGAACGGATTGGCCGTGTTTGTTTTTAAACCGCTTATCCCAAATGAGCCAAGAAGCTACAGCAATTACGATAATGACGAGGAGTTGCACTCCATAAAAGCCTAAAATCCATTCCATTAAAATTTCTTCTTCACTTTCACAGCAGTTCCGTAAGCCACGATTTCACTCATGTTTTGACCGATTTCTCCTGAATCGAAGCGCATCATAACGATGGCGTTCGCTCCCATGTATGTAGCGTTTTGCACCATGCGGTCCATCGCTTGCTTGCGAGCGTCTTCTAGCATTTCTGTATACTGATTGATTTCTCCTCCCAGCAATCCCTTAAACGAAGCCATGATGTCCTTGCCCAGCCCTCGTGCGCGAACTGTTAGTCCAAATACTGGACCCAGTACCTCAACCACTTCGTAGTTTTCGATTTTTTCTGTAGTGACAATAATCATGTGAATCTCTCCTTTTTTGTTGTATTTAAATTTATGCTGATGCAGAAGGAAGTATTTTTCTATATCACTCCCATTCCATCTCCACGATAACTAGCAGAGGTAAAAATTAAAAATTGCATAATTCCATTTCACAGCCTCTGCTCTTCTCGCACCTCTATCATCCATCTAGAACCGTCATCAGATTTTGGTAATTTTCCTCACAGAACGTTTCTAAATATTCTTGTAGTGAAGGCTCGCAGGAATAATATGACTTATCTGCAGCTGCGAGCTTTTCATAAAAATAATCTTCCTGCTTGGATTGTTCCTCCACTTGAAGGTACAAGTCCCATATTTTTTTACCATACTGTCTCACAATAGCAGCGTGTTGATCTGCTCCAATTGTTTGAAGCGCCTTTTCTGTATCTTGTAAAAATCTTTCGTCCCCATATTCTTTAATCACTTGGTCCAAATGATAGAAGTAAGCTTCATGTCCTCCAGATTCCATTTCAAAGAAATAAGAGTAGGCGAACCAAGCCGTCTTAGGAGTGCCCTGATCAGGCGGTACACTATTCTCTGTCACTGCTTCGATACAGGCGTTCCATCGGTCTTGGTGTGTTGCCAATTGGTTCTTATGAATTTCGATAGATTTCCACATAGAGTTCCCTCTTTTCAGTTCTGATAAATTTTATTGTCACTTCTTCTCTCATTTCATACTTTGAAATTTTCCCTGGGAACCAGTTTCACTCCCATTCCATCTCCACTTCCTGGACTTTTCCTTTGCCGTCTTTCCATGTAACAGTCGTTACAAGATCCGAGAGGATTTCTAGTATTTCTTCATCACTGAGTCGCTTCGTATCAGGCAGTCTTTCATATTCCGAACTGATTATGAGGGGATTTTCGTAAGTATAAGCTTTTTGACTCTTCATTTCTGAATTGCCTATTGTGTAAGGATAATCTGATTGAAATTCAGTGGATAAAGTAATTTCTTTTAAAGTGATGGGCTCCTTCGCATATAGATCTTGAGTTAATACCCAGTCGTCGTTCTTTTGTTTGTTAACTCTGAATTCCAGACTCCAAGTTTCGTTGGAGACACCATGAATCAACTCATAAGACTTTGAAGCTGCGTATGTATTGTTAGCAATAATCCCCACGATAACTAGCAGCGGTAAAACAACGATCGCATAATTCCATTTCACTGCCTCCACTCCTCTCGTCCTATCTTATAGTTCTCTTCTTTACGTACTAGTTCTTGAAATAGTTCCCAAATCCTTTTTTATGATGAAATTCCTAGGTGAGAAAAGCCACTTCAATTTATTTCGAAAAAAGTGAAAGTATTTGCCGTCTTCAATCGTTATATATGTAAAGAGGTGGAATGCATGGAAGAATCGAGGAATGATGTACCGTCCCAACACGAGTGGCACGACGCCCTTATGGACGAGTACGGACTTGAAATGACAAAGCTCGCTTATACATATGTGAAAAGCTGGCCGACAGCACAAGACGTGGTGCAGGATGTTTTTGTAAAGGTCTATCATCAGTACGAGCGTCGCGAAGCACTTTATTCTATGAAGGCTTGGTTGATTCGACTAACCATCAACCAATCAAAGGATTATTTGAAATCTTCTTGGTTTCGCCGTGTGATTAGATTGGAATCTCTACAAATCGAGAAGACAACTAAGTCGGCAGCTCTGGATATGGAGCAACAGCAATTCAATGAGCAGCTGAGCCAGGCGGTTCTCGCATTAAAGCAAGAGTACCGCGAAGTCATTTTTCTATTTTATTACGAAGAGCTGACGGTTCCGGAGATCAGCGAGATTTTGAAAGTAAAAGAAGCCACATTACACAGCCGATTGCGTCGTGCGAAACCCGTGCTGCAAGAGAAGTTGAAAGGAGTAGAAGAGTTATGGAGAACGAATTGAAGTCGTTAAAGGCCGCTATGGATGCAACTGTATTCAAAGATGCCGATTTTGATAGCAGCAATAAACAAGGCGTTCGAAAAGCACTATATAAGAAAAAGAGACGCTCCTTTTCACTTGCACCCTTGGTAGCGGTAGCTGCGCTCTTCCTTGTTGTACTGATTGGCATGAGCGCTGTACTACAAAACGAGCAGTCAGCGGCTCCCGAACCTCCCCCAGAGACCCACATTTTTGAGGGGATGATTTTTCAAGGGCAAACGAATTCTGGAGACTCGCTACAGTTTATTGATGGCAACTTGACTATCTTTACTGATCCAATGATGAGCGCGGTTCGACCTTGGACGGACCCAGATGATGCGTCTTCAGAACAGGCTAACGAAACCACGTATTCAAAAATTACTGTAGTGCGTGAAGATTCCTTATTCTCCGTGTACAGCGATGGAAACTTGGTTTTCACCTTGACTCAGACAGCTCCTCGGATGTTTGAAGATTCTAGTGGTAACGTCTACGTGACCAATCAGTATATTGAGGAAGCAGACTCTCTCACTGCTCGCGTGGAAGATTTTGATTTAGGTTTTAACATTGATGGTGGACAGATTTTTGGGAATAACGTGAACGGTATTGTTATTTATATGGGGAATTTGGGGATGCGAAACGGAAATCTATCCGTATTAGATGAGTTTTTGCTTGAAAAAGGCTATAACAGTACAGACTCCATTTACTTAGAATTTCCAAAAGCACAGATCGTAGTGGAAGGATCAATGTATACCGTTCACTTGAACGATGAAGAGAGTCTGGAGTTCGAAAAGGTTGGAAAGCGCATTATAAAAGATGCAAACGGGCGTGAGTATTACTCGAATGATACACTTGAATAGCTTGGACTAAAAAGTTCCCAGGGAACATCTCAACGAAGAAATTATCTTCTAAATTGAAACCTTCCCTGGGAACTAGTGTGTCTACAGCTTCTTAATCGTCGGCTGCACATTCGCCAACACATCGATAAAGTAATCATCTGTGATATACAGGTGGTGCTCGAGTGCAGCGATTTCAAAATCTGGAATGGAGTCGTCTATCTTTAAGTACTCCTCTAAATATGAGGAGTTGGCTACTTTATAAAATGTATGATTGTATTTGGAGAGTGGTTGACCTGACTCTTTCAAATTTCCGATAAAATCTCCAATCCGCTCTTCTAAATCATGACGAACAACTTCTAAATGAATGCGGTGTGCACGGATTGGAAAAAAGAACCTCTCCGTTCGCTCGTAAATGAATTGGTAGCGGTTATTTTCAGGACCTACAGTCAGCCGTAATTCTCCATCAAATTCGAGATTCTCCAAATACATCGGCTTCATGAATCGATCAAATACTTCCCCATCTAAAGGAATCCATCTTACTAATTGCCCTTTTTCCTGCATAGTTTCACCCTTCATTTTTTCAACATTATCGATCAACCTAAAAAAGTCCATAATAAATGATTCACCAGGGGTTGTTTCATACTAGTTTTCTAGTTCGGAAATAATACGCACTGTAACTTATTAAAGAGATTACTCCTGCAAGTAACGAGACAAAGAATCCGATTTGTACCGTTTCCATGCTAAAACTGATGTCCCAGCTCGAGACGTTCAAGATCTCTGCGAAGAAGATGAACTGTATGATGGCGAATAGAGGCAGCGAAACTAAGATGCCTAGGATCGCTTTCGGATTAATTTCTTTAGAGACCATATACAGAGCAACTGGAGTCACTAGCAACATATAAATACCCGACCAGTGGTTGAGCCCATTCCCACTTACAAATTCGATCTGAACCCATTCGAAAAACAGACCAATCATTGTCATTGTAAGTGCCACGAGTGTAACTAGTTTCAAACTCCTCAACGAAACCAACACCTCTCCGATTCATTTCTTCCATCGTAATCTCATTCCCTTAAAAAGTAAATAAAAGTATAATCATACATTTCAGTTCCTAAGGAGCAATTTCATCTATCCGAAACTTCTCGCTTCTTAATTCGTAAAGAAGAACTAAGAGGTGATTTCGGATGAAAAAAAACTGGATTAGATCTTTCATAGTCACATTGGTGCTCATAAGCATGTTTCCTTTGCAAGCGATAGCCATCGACTTTGAAATTGAAACGGTGCGGATCGATGCACAGCTGAATGAAGACGGTTCTGCTTCTATTACAGAGCGCTTCACGTATGCGTTCGAAGAAGATTGTAACGGTTCGAGGAGTAGGGTATAGAATTGAGGTGACAAATTGACTCTTTACGTAAAATTCGTATGGTTTACCATTCTTACAATGTTTGTGAGTAGTTTGATCTCTTTCTTCGCCATGAACATTTATTATGATATGTACTTAAAGGCAGAGAATAATGCAAAAAATCTTGCCATAGCAAACAGTATTGCACTTTCAACCAATGGCAACTCATTTAGTTCCGCTGAGGATACCTTTCATCTTCTTGGCGATGTAGGGTACCAGCTCTACCTTACAGATGGACAGACAGTTTTTCGTTACGGAGGTACCTTCCGAGAGGAGAATTTAGATGATCATGAGATCCAAAAGGTTTTGGATGCGGAAACATTCAACGGTATTCGTGATTATCCCCGAGGATTTTTGGTAACGGGTTTTTTCACTAATGAACTTAAAAACAGTGTGGGTGTAAATATTGAGATTGATGAGAAAGATTATGCTCTCTTCTTACGGCCAAACATCAACCTGCTTTTCCAAGAACTCCACTATCTATTCGGGGGACTTGCGCTTGGTATCATCTTTTTGAGTTTTATAGGTATGCTAGTCGTAGCGCGTTTCTTGATCCAGCCCATAACCAAGTTAACTGATGCTATAGAGAAATTGGGGGAGGAACGTTTCGACGTACCTTTATCTATTCACAGAAGCGATGAAATCGGGCGTTTGGCAGATCACTTTGTACGGTCTCGAAATCGAATTGAAGAATCTATCATTCGTCGTAAAGAATTCGTCCACAATGTTTCGCACGATATTCAATCCCCTCTCCATACAATCCAGAGCCATCTGTCGCTTCTTCAAAAACCTGAGCTTGGAGAAGATGACAAAAGAAAATACATGACTATTATTCAAAGTGAGACCGCACGTCTTTCTTCGTTGACCACCCAATTATTGACACTCGCCTCCTTTGACAAAGAATCGATTGAATTGATTGAAGAGGTGGATATAAGCAGACAGTTAGAAAACATTCTCTCCCATTTACGTTATGCCTTTGACAAGAAGGAATTGGGTGTCTCTGCGCATTTTGAATCAGTTACTGTAAGGGGGAATGCGGTACTCTTAGAAACCGTATGGGAGAATCTGCTGATAAATTCTATCAAATATAGTGAGCCAGGCGGAATAATTGAAATCACTCTATTTGTAACTAACCAAGAAGTCATCGTTACTGTACAAGACGAAGGTATTGGAATGACAGAAGAGGAAGTGGCGCGGGCATTTGAGAGGTTTTATAGAGCTGATAAGACGAGAGACCGTTCAATTGAGGGCTCTGGACTTGGCTTATCAATCGTCAAAGAAATCATTGATCTACACAAAGGCTCCATAGAAATTGACAGCACTCCAGAGATTGGGACAAGTGTACGAATTCACTTGCCTCTATAAATAAAATTTAATGTTAGGTTCAGTACCCTAGGAACAAGATATAAATAGGAATGTAAAGTAGTGTTCATCTTCCGTTCACTTAACTCCTTTACGATAGAAGTATCGTATAAATAGGAGGTAAGAAAATGAACCTTGCATGGAAAGAAATAAAGAAAAATAAAGTCAGATTTACTATTTTGGGATCCATCGTATTCTTAGTCAGTTTTTTAACGTTTATTATTTCTGGACTGGCTAATGGCTTGTCGCAAGACAATGCAGCTTTAATCAAAAACTTACCGGAAGGGTATTTCTATATGGAGCATTCCTGTTAGAAGGATTTTCGAGGCCTTGAATTAAAAAAAGCCCTCTTTTATGATGATTGAGTGGTCACCCGATAAAATGACCCAATACACATAAGAGAGGACTATACAATGAATTCTAAAACGAATGAAAAGATTAATCAAGTCTCTGAAAAGACATTGGTCATCGGCATCGGCATCGACATCGCCAAGCGGACACATTTCGCCTGTGCAGTCGACGACCGCGGACGTGTGCTCCAGAAATCCTTTGCGTTCACCCAGTCTCGGAACGGCTTTGAGGTGCTCTACACACGCATCATCGCCCTCAAAGAAGAACATCTGAAACAAGATGTCATTGTCGGTTTTGAACCGACCGGGCACTATTGGATGAACCTGGCGGCCTTTCTTACCGACCATGGCATCCCCTATGTGATGGTCAATCCGATGCACGTCAACCGATCGAAAGAGCTGGATGACAATCTACAGACGAAGAATGACAAGAAGGATGCCGTCGTGATTGCGCGACTGATGCGAGACGGGCGCTTCAACTATCCTCGGATCTTGGAAGGGATTNAGGCTGAA
>NZ_NOKQ01000165.1 GCF_002265435.1 Tetzosporium hominis | reverse complement strand
TCCGATCTTCTTTTTGCGCGTGTAACTGATCGTCTCGAGTGTAGGTTCAGCAAGAAGTACAGCAGAAGACACTTCGGCCTCATTGAACAACTGTAGATCCAATTGGTCTTTGTCTGTCTTCTCACTCGATGTGCCAAAGCGTTTCGCCTGAAGTAGCGCAAACTGTTGCTTATAGTATTCCATCTTGGCCTCGAGCTCTTTGTTTCGCTGTTCGAGCTGTGCGTTCTTCTTCTCGAGCTCTTCAATTGTAAGTTGTGTTTTCTCGTCCTGTTTTCTCATAGGGATAAGAATAGCATAAAACTATCCGGTGAAACAGACGTCAAATCACTTTTTTAGCAGCAACGGAAGGATGTGCATCACGTTGGTCAAGTGGCAATCCATCCAGCAACCAGTTCAGTTGCCGGCTCGAGATAGAT
>NZ_NOKQ01000229.1 GCF_002265435.1 Tetzosporium hominis | reverse complement strand
CAGCTCGGCTGTAGGAAATAAAAAACCATCTGTCGTGATAAGGCTCACTTTAGGGCGATCCGGCACACGCGAAAGCAGCTTCTGCAATATCCGCGCCGTCGTGCTTTTTCCGACTGCCACACTGCCGGCGATGCCGATAATAAACGGAATTTTGGCTGAATGAGGGTGCTTTAAAAAAACATTGACATGCTTATTGCGTTCGGCTGCAGACTTAACATGCAAATGAAGCAGGCGAACAAGCGGAATATAAATCGTTTCCACTTCTTCAACAGATAGATAATCATTCAGCCCTTCCACGGCTTTTGCCTCTTCTTCAGAAACAGCAATCGACAAATGTCCCCCAAAGCCAGACCAAGACTCACGATTGTGTTTTGTATATAAAGTATGTAAATTAAG
>NZ_NOKQ01000228.1 GCF_002265435.1 Tetzosporium hominis | reverse complement strand
GATGAGTTCGCTACGCGCAAAGGTCATCATTACGCGACAGTGGTCATTGATGCGAAATCTGGGTGCGTCCTTTCTATAGTTGAAGGTAGAGACGAGGCTGCAATCTCTTTAGCTCTCTCTCAAGTGAAGAGTACTATCCAAACAGTAGTCAGTGACTTTGCGCCAGCCATGTCGAAGGCCACAAGTTCTGTGATACCAGATGCGACCCATGTGCTCGATCGTTTCCACCTGATTCAGTTCTTCACAGATGCACTGCGACGCCGTCGGCGTTTTCTGGATGAAACTAAACGTCACTATCACGTGCGTACAATAGATCGTTCTCTAGCATGTCGTCCAGAACAATTAGACGATGCAGACTTAGAGGTCGCACGGGCATGCCTTCGTGAAGACGAGTTCATCAAGGACATCTATTACGGATTACAACATATGCGATTTGTA
>NZ_NOKQ01000169.1 GCF_002265435.1 Tetzosporium hominis | reverse complement strand
CTCTTCTTTCTCTTTTCTTTTCAAAGAAAAACCTCCCAAATTTCATTTGTGGGAGGAGTATCTCATGAATTTTCTTCTATTAGAATGTGTGCACTATTTGACGCTTACTTAGGAATAATCCATAATCGTTTGGAAATTCGCATTTGATTGCCTTCATACTCTCTCTTCCCCTTTACACTGAATTTCCATTCCTTACATTTCTTTATTTTACCATTAGAACAACATATTGGTTCATCACCATAAGTCGTGGTTGCTATTTCGAACTTCCTAGTTCAAGTTTTAACCTTGTGAAGAAGTTATTCAGATTACGATACCCGAAAGCTCTTCGTTTGATTAGCTTGATTTTATTGTTTGTACCTTCTATTTTTCCGTTAGAGAAAGGCGAGAGTATTGTGTTTTCCATCTCACGTTGACGCACTATAACAGCTTTCGCAATCTTGGCCAGCGGCCCACATGGATGAAACATGAAACGGTCGATCCACTCTTTCAGACGACGAGAGGCTTGTCCAGATGTAGTCGACTTCAATACAAATCGCATATGTTGTAATCCGTAATAGATGTCCTTTATGAACTCGTCTTCACGGAGGCATGCCCGTGCGACCT
>NZ_NOKQ01000177.1 GCF_002265435.1 Tetzosporium hominis | reverse complement strand
GCCGGTCAAAATCAACTTCTGATTTTGACCGGCATTTTCTTTAATAAGAAACAACGTGTTCACTATTTGACGCTTACGTTATAAATACTCAAAGACCCCTGCAAAAGCAAGGGTCTTTAAGTATTTCTATACATTTGTAGCGTATTTTCTGGTTTGTTCCGGTGATAGGCACCATCTTTCTAATATTTCGCTAAAATATTCTTAAATAATTTAATGATATTACTAGTAGTATAACCTAAGACTATTATCAAGGCTAAGAACACTGGTTCATCACCATAACTCGTGGTTGCTATTTTGAGCTTCCTAGTTCAAGTTTTAACCTCGTGAAGAAGTTATTCAGATTACGATACCCGAAAGCTCTTCGTTTGATTAGCTTGATTTTATTGTTTGTACCTTCTATTTTTCCGTTAGAGAAAGGCGAGAGTATTGTGTTTTCCATCTCACGTTGACGCACTATAACAGCTTTCGCAATCTTGGCCAGCGGCCCACATGGATGAAACATGAAACGGTCGATCCACTCTTTCAGACGACGAGAAGCTTGTCCAGATGTAGTCGACTTCAATACAAATCGCATATGTTGTAATCCGTAATAGATGTCCTTGATGAACTCGTCTTCACGAAGGCATGCCCGTGCGACCT
>NZ_NOKQ01000207.1 GCF_002265435.1 Tetzosporium hominis | reverse complement strand
AGTGATGATGGCGAAGAGGTCACACCCGTTCCCATACCGAACACGGAAGTTAAGCTCTTCAGCGCCGATGGTAGTTGGGGGTCTCCCCCTGTGAGAGTAGGACGTCGCTAGGCACCACTATTCCGAAGTAGCTCAGTGGTAGAGCAACCGGCTGTTAACCGGTTGGTCGTAGGTTCGAGTCCTACCTTCGGAGCCATTTATGGAGAGCTGTCCGAGTGGCCGAAGGAGCACGATTGGAAATCGTGTATACGTTAACCGCGTATCAAGGGTTCAAATCCCTTGCTCTCCGCCATATAGCTTCAGTTCTACATAGTACATGGCCCCTTGGTCAAGCGGTTAAGACACCGCCCTTTCACGGCGGTAACACGGGTTCGAATCCCGTAGGGGTCACCATTTTCGGAGGATTAGCTCAGCTGGGAGAGCACCTGCCTTACAAGCAGGGGGTCGGCGGTTCGATCCCGTCATCCTCCACCATTTATCTTAATATTATTGTCGCGGGGTGGAGCAGCTCGGTAGCTCGTCGGGCTCATAACCCGAAGGTCGCAGGTTCAAATCCTGCCCCCGCAACCAATGGTCCCGTGGTGTAGCGGTTAACATGCCTGCCTGTCACGCAGGAGATCGCGGGTTCGATTCCCGTCGGGACCGCCATTTTTT
>NZ_NOKQ01000273.1 GCF_002265435.1 Tetzosporium hominis | reverse complement strand
GAGATACATGTGGCAGATCTTGAGCGTTTGAACGAGACCTTCTGGACTGCAGCTGAAGAAGACAGGAATCGCAAGCATTATCAAAAAGATGGGCTTTTATCCGAACTGTTTGAGGAAGATAGAAAAGCACTCCTTCAGTTACCAGAAAAATCCTTTGAATGCGTGCGTTATGAAGAGTGTCGACCAGATAAATATGGACTCGTCAAAATAGATGGACGTCAATATTCCACATCTCCTCGATTTGCCAAAAGTAGTGTTTTGGCAAAGATATCATATGGCACGATCGAGATCATGACGGCAGAACATGAATCAATCATTACTCATGCACGGCTGTATGGTGAGGATAAGAAGTCGATGAAATGGCAACCATATCTTGAGCTGATGGCCAAACGGCCTATGGCAATCAAATACACGGATTTCTTTGAACAACTGCCCGTCAATTGGAAAGAATACATAGACAGCTGCACCGTACCTGAAAAGCAGGAAGCATTGAGACTTCTTTCAGTCCTCTTGAAACAACATGATTTTTCGGTGGCAACAGAATCTCTGAAGATCGCATCGACGCACGGGCATCCTTCTGCAGAATCGATCAAACAGGTCTTCTACCAGCTGATCAATGGACGGAGCGACCGCGTGAGCCTTGATATCAGAAGAGACTCAATCCCTCCTATGCCACCGGCATCAAGAGGATCAACACATTATGACAAGTTGTTTGAAAAAGGCGGTGTGTCTTGATGGAACTACTC
>NZ_NOKQ01000277.1 GCF_002265435.1 Tetzosporium hominis | reverse complement strand
GAGATACATGTGGCAGATCTTGAGCGTTTGAACGAGACCTTCTGGACTGCAGCTGAAGAAGACAGGAATCGCAAGCACTATCAAAAAGATGAGCTTTTGTCCGAACTGTTTGAGGAAGATAAAAAAGCACTCCTTCAGTTACCTGAAAAATCGTTTGAATGCGTGCGTTATGAAGAGTGTCGACCAGATAAGTATGGACTCGTCAAAATAGATGGACGTCAATATTCCACATCTCCTCGCTTTGCCAAAAGTAGTGTTTTGGCAAAGATATCATATGGCAAGATCGAGATCATGACGGCTGAACATGAATCAATCATTACTCATGCACGCCTGTATGGTGAGGATAAGAAGTCGATGAAATGGCAACCATATCTTGAGCTGATGGCCAAACGGCCAATGGCAATCAAATACACGGATTTCTTTGAACAGCTACCGGTCAATTGGAAAGAATATATAGACAGCTGCACCGTACCTGAAAAGCAGAAGGCATTGAGACTTCTTTCAGTCCTCTTGAAACAACATGATTTCTCGGTGGCAACAGAATCTCTAAAAATCGCATCGACTCACGGGCATCCTTCTGCAGAATCGATCAAACAGGTATTCTACCAACTCATCAATGGGCGGAGCGACCGCGTGAGCCTTGATATCAGAAGAGACTCAATCCCTCCAATGCCACCGGCATCAAGAGGATCAACACATTATGACAAGTTGTTTGAAAAAGGCGGTGTGTCTTGATGGAACTACTT
>NZ_NOKQ01000158.1 GCF_002265435.1 Tetzosporium hominis | reverse complement strand
ATACAAGAAGGCGAAGAGGTCACACCCGTTCCCATACCGAACACGGAAGTTAAGCTCTTCAGCGCCGATGGTAGTTGGGGGTCTCCCCCTGTGAGAGTAGGACGTCGCTAGGCACCACTATTCCGAAGTAGCTCAGTGGTAGAGCAACCGGCTGTTAACCGGTTGGTCGTAGGTTCGAGTCCTACCTTCGGAGCCATTTATGGAGAGCTGTCCGAGTGGCCGAAGGAGCACGATTGGAAATCGTGTATACGTTAACCGCGTATCAAGGGTTCAAATCCCTTGCTCTCCGCCATATAGCTTCAGTTCTACATAGTACATGGCCCCTTGGTCAAGCGGTTAAGACACCGCCCTTTCACGGCGGTAACACGGGTTCGAATCCCGTAGGGGTCACCATTTTCGGAGGATTAGCTCAGCTGGGAGAGCACCTGCCTTACAAGCAGGGGGTCGGCGGTTCGATCCCGTCATCCTCCACCATTTATCTTAATATTATTGTCGCGGGGTGGAGCAGCTCGGTAGCTCGTCGGGCTCATAACCCGAAGGTCGCAGGTTCAAATCCTGCCCCCGCAACCAAGGTCCCGTGGTGTAGCGGTTAACATGCCTGCCTGTCACGCAGGAGATCGCGGGTTCGATTCCCGTCGGGACCGCCATTTTTTAATAAGTAGATTTTACATAAGCCATAACGCTTACATAAAATCTTGTTGGCTCAGTAGCTCAGTTGGTAGAGCAAAGGACTGAAAATCCTTGTGTCGGCGGTTCGATTCCGTCCTGAGCCACCAT
>NZ_NOKQ01000140.1 GCF_002265435.1 Tetzosporium hominis | reverse complement strand
ATGCCACCGGCATCAAGAGGATCAACACATTATGACAAGTTGTTTGAAAAAGGCGGTGTGTCTTGATGGAACTACTCATACAAGAATACGCAAAGCGATTGAAGCTCAGCTGGATACGTCAAAACTTTGATGAGATCGAGGCTACCTCGAATCAGGAATATCTACTTAAACTCATGGAGGCAGAAGTGCGCCAGCGTGAAGAAAGGCGCACAAACCTCCTCTTTACTCAATCGCTCTTACCGCCGTTACCGAGCGTCGAATTCAAATGGGATGATATCGAATACACGCAAGGGCTGAATCGCGAATACTTTTTAAACAGAGAATTCATGGAGAACAAAGAGAACCTGATTTTCTATGGAGGCGTGGGCACGGGCAAAACCTTTCTATCCACAAAGATCGGCTTAAATGCGATTCAAGAGACGGGATTAAACGTTCGTTTCTACACCATCGCAGGATTGGTGAACAAGTTGATGGATTTACATGAGAGAGGCACTTTGGGGAAGTTCTACAAACAGCTAGAGAAGGTCGATTTATTGATACTGGATGAGCTAGGGTATATCCCGCTACACAAGAGTGGCGCAGAGTTACTCTTCCAAGTGATTAGCATGTGTTATGAGAGAAAGAGTCTGATCATTACAACGAACCTACGGTTCAGTGAGTGGAACCATGTGTTTGGAGACCCTATTTTGACTGAGGCCGTAATCGATCGTTTAATCCATCACTCACATCTCGTCGTCTTTAAAGGGCCTAGCAATCGAATGAAAGAATCATTGATGAATAACTAAATACGGTGGAGAGATGCATCAGGCAAGCAACATTTTTAATTGCCATTTCACACATTTCTTACTTGCCAAATACAG
>NZ_NOKQ01000187.1 GCF_002265435.1 Tetzosporium hominis | reverse complement strand
AAGTGCCGTGTTGTAAGGTGTAATAAGGTACAAGAAAATACAATAGAATACGCTCTGAAACTTACCCACCATAAGAAGCATTCATGGCTGTCCTCAAAATGGACGACGATCAAAAATAACTGAACATCAGGGGAGGAGCAGCTTGCTGTCCTCCTTTTTGTTTGATAGAAAGTTGGAAGATGATGATACAAGGGGTTTATATTCATATCCCATTCTGCCACCAGATTTGTAGTTACTGTGATTTCAATAAATTTTACTTTCATAACCAGCCTGTCGATGAGTACTTGACACTTCTCGACAGAGAGATGGAGATTTGGTCTAGAAAAACAGACCTGGACGAAGTACACACCATTTTTTTAGGTGGAGGGACACCGACGTCGCTCAGCTTGCGTCAATTAAGCAAATTGTTCGACTCTATTGCCAAGCATTTTCCGATGCACCAAATCAAAGAGTTCACTTCAGAAGCCAATCCTGATGAACTGACCTATGACAAAATGGAGTTAATGGCAGCACGAGGTGTCAATCGCTTCAGTATCGGGGTACAAACATTCGATGCCAAATTACTTAAAGTTCTGGGGCGTACCCATACGAATGAACATGTGGAACGAGTCCTCAAACATGCAGACCAGTTGAAGTTCCCATCTATTAGTATGGATCTAATGTACGGGCTTCCGAATCAGACGATGGACCAGTGGAACGAAGCGCTCACACGTGCTTTTGAAATGCCCATTACGCATATATCGGCGTATTCACTTCTTGTTGAGCCAAAAACGATTTTTTACAACTTACTCGCAAAAGGAAAACTCTCTCTCCCATCACAAGATCTAGAGGCAGAGATGTACGAGGTGCTGATGAGACGTACAGAAGAGCATGGGTTCGAACAATATGAGATCAGCAACTTTGCAAAAAAGGGTCTATACTCTGAGCACAACTCGATTTACTGGAGAAATGAAGAGTATTTAGGTCTTGGGGCAGGAGCACATGGCTATGTCGATGGGATTCGTTACTCAAACCATGGCCCTCTTAAAAAGTACATGCAGTCCCTAGAAGGAAATCAACTTCCGATCCTTCATCAAAATCAAGTGACTCCAAAAGAAGAAATGGAAGAGCAGATGTTTTTGGGGCTTCGTATGAATCAAGGCGTTTCATTTGATACATTCCGTAAACGATTCGAAAAAGAATTAACCGATGTATACGGTGTGAAAATGGCGCCTCATATAGCAAACGGATTGTTAGAGACGACTGCTACTGGAGTGCGGCTCACACGAAAAGGTCGATTCGTAGGTAACGAGATATTCCAAGACTTTTTACTCGACTAAATTCGTTGACAAGAATTTCAACCTTTGATAACTTTATAGATGAGTATTAGCACTCTCACTAGATGAGTGCTAACAGGAGTGATCAACATGTTAACGGAAAGACAATTGTTAATCTTGCAAGTTACTGTCGATGACTTTATCCAAACTGCTCAACCTGTGGGGTCAAGGCAGCTCTCGAAAAAAGAGGAGATGCCCTATAGTCCGGCAACCATTCGAAATGAAATGGCTGATTTAGAAGATATGGGTTACCTAGAGAAAACCCATACCTCTTCAGGTCGCGTGCCTTCTCAAAAAGGGTACCGCTATTATGTCGACCATATGCTTTCACCGAATCAGTTGACCAAGATGGAAATCACGAAATTGAAATCTATTTTCGCTGAACGGCGTGTAGAATCAGAACAGTTGATTAGACAATCTGCTGAAATTTTAGCAGAACTGACAACTTACACGACCATCCTTCTTGGGGAAGACGTCCAACGACACCGCGTAAGGAAGTTTTCAATGGTCCCGCTATCCTCTGAGAACGCAGTGGCGATTATCGTCACGGACAACGGCCATGTGCAGAACAAGCTCGTCTCCATCCCACAAGATGTGAAATTAGAAGAACTTGAGCGCATGGTGGAAGAGTTGAATGCCAGAGTTGTAGGTTCTTACCTTTACGAACTTCCTGCTATTTTAAAACGAGTGATGACACAGCTGATCAACCAGTCGAATTCACGATTGATTGAAGTGTTTGAAGCGCTAACTGCGGATGTCAGCAAAGGTTCAGAAGAAAAAGTGGTGTATGGCGGCAAAATGCAGCTGTTCAATCAACCGGAGTTCAACGACTGGCAGAAAGCACGAAATCTCTTAGAGTTCATGCAACAGCTAGAAGACCATCCACGATTGATTGTTCCAAACTCAAGCGGACTTTCGATTCGAATCGGTTCAGAAAATGAAATGGACTCGATGGAAGCATGTAGTATCGTGACCGCGACGTACTCATTTGGTGAACAACAGCGTGGTCAAATTGCCATCATAGGACCTATTCGAATGGATTACCGACGTGTCATATCCTTACTCGACTATGTGACAGGAGACATGTCTAAAGAGCTAGCTAAGATTTTTAATTCCAAATAGAAAGGCTTTGTGATCATGACTGAAGAAAACAAACAACCTGTAGAACAACCTGAAGAAGTTGAAGTTGAACTAGAAACAAAAGACGCAGAGCAAGCTGTAGAACAAACTGAAGAAGTTGAAGTTGAACTAGAAACAAAAGACGCAGAGCAAGCTGAAACTAGTGAAGAAGTACAAGAACTTTCTGAAATAGAAGAGCTGCAAGCCAAGCTCGATGAACAAGAGAATAGTTACTTGCGTCTTCGTGCAGACTTTGACAATTACCGTCGACGTGTACAAAGAGATACTGAAGCTGCTTCAAAGTTCCGCGCTCAGTCTCTAGTTACGGAGCTGTTACCGGTTCTTGATAACTTTGAACGTGCTTTAGAGTCCAAGCCTCAGTCAGAAGATGCAAAAACACTTTTAACTGGAGTTGAAATGGTGTATCGTACGCTGAAACAAGCACTTTCTAATGAAGGTGTGGAAGAGATTGTACCAACTGGGGAAGCATTCGATCCAAACTTCCATCAAGCTGTCATGAAAGAACCTTCAGAAGAGTTTGAGTCGGGTATTGTGATTCAAACGCTACAAAAAGGGTATCAGTTGAAGGACCGAGTGATTCGACCAGCCATGGTAAAAGTTAGCGAATAAATCATTTTATAAAATAGTAAACAATGTCTAGGAGGAAGAACGAATATGTCTAAAATTATCGGTATTGACTTAGGAACAACAAACTCATGTGTCGCTGTACTAGAAGGCGGCGAACCAAAAGTAATTCCAAACCCAGAGGGGAATCGCACTACTCCATCAGTTGTTGCGTTTAAAAACGGTGAGCGCCAAGTTGGGGAAGTAGCAAAGCGTCAAGCAATCACAAACCCAAACACAATTGCTTCTGTAAAACGTTTAATGGGTACCTCTGAAAAAGTATCTGCTGAAGGCAAGGAGTACACACCACAAGAAGTATCTGCTATGATCCTTCAATACTTGAAATCATACGCTGAAGAATACTTAGGTGAAAAAGTAGAGAAAGCAGTTATCACAGTCCCTGCTTACTTTAATGATGCAGAGCGCCAAGCAACAAAAGATGCAGGTAAAATTGCAGGTCTTGAAGTGGAGCGTATCATCAACGAACCAACAGCTGCTGCTCTAGCATACGGACTTGATAAAATGGATCAAGATGAAAAGATCTTAGTATACGATTTAGGTGGTGGTACATTTGACGTATCTATCCTTGAACTAGGCGATGGTGTATTTGAAGTACTTGCTACTGCAGGTGACAACCGTCTTGGTGGAGATGACTTTGACCAAGTAATAATCGATCATTTAGTACAAGAGTTTAAAAAAGAAAATGGTATCGACCTTTCTAAAGACAAAATGGCTATGCAGCGTCTTAAAGATGCAGCTGAAAAAGCGAAAAAAGACCTTTCTGGTGTGACTTCTACTCAGATTTCACTACCATTTATCACTGCAGGAGAAGCTGGACCTCTTCACTTAGAAGTGACACTATCTCGTGCGAAATTTGATGATTTAAGTGCTTCTCTTGTAGAACGTACGATGGAACCAACACGTCAAGCATTACGTGATGCGGGTCTATCTTCAACTGACATCGACAAAGTTATCTTAGTCGGTGGATCAACGCGTATCCCAGCTGTACAGGATGCTATTAAAAAAGAAACTGGTAAAGAACCACACCGTGGTGTTAACCCGGATGAAGTTGTAGCAATGGGTGCTGCAGTTCAAGGTGGAGTACTGACTGGTGATGTTAAAGATGTCGTTCTTCTTGACGTAACGCCATTGTCACTTGGTATTGAAACTATGGGTGGCGTGTTCACGAAACTAATCGAGCGCAACACGACGATTCCAACTTCTAAATCACAAACGTTTTCTACAGCAGCTGACAACCAACCAGCAGTGGATATTCACGTACTTCAAGGTGAGCGTCCAATGGCTGCGGATAACAAGACACTGGGTCGTTTCCAACTTGCGGACATTCCACCAGCTCCACGTGGTGTGCCACAAATCGAAGTAACATTCGATATCGATAAAAACGGTATCGTAAGCGTTAAAGCAAAAGATCTTGGTACACAAAAAGAGCAAACGATTACGATTCAATCGAGTACTTCTTTATCAGAAGAAGAAATCGAGCGTATGGTGAAAGAAGCGGAAGCAAATGCAGAAGCAGATGCAAAACGCAAAGAAGAAGCGGACTTGAAAAACGACGCGGACCAGCTAGTCTTCATGACTGAAAAGACTTTAAAAGACTTAGAAGATAAAGTATCTGAAGAAGAGAAACAAGAAGCTGAAACTGCTAAAGAAGAGTTGAAAGCAGCATTAGAGGCAAACAACTTCGAAGATATCAAAACAAAACGTGATGCTCTTCAAGAAGTCGTTCAAAAGCTTTCTATGAAGTTATATGAGCAAGCGGCAGCGGATCAACAAGCAGCTGATGAGAATCCGTCAGATGACGGAGTTGTCGATGCAGACTTTGAAGAAGTAGACGACAATAAAGACAAGTAAGGTTTCCAGGTAAAAAGTCAAAGGCACCATTGTCTTTGGCTTTTTCCATGTCGTAAAAACATGGTACAATAGTAAAGTTGTGAGGAGAGTGAATCATGGAGAAACGAGATTATTATGAGGTGCTCGGCGTTTCGAAGACCGCCTCTCAAGATGAAATTAAAAAAGCTTACCGGAAACTATCAAAACAATACCATCCGGATATTAATAAAGAAGCAGGCGCTGCTGATAAGTTCAAAGAAATCTCTGAGGCTTATGAAGTGTTAAGTGATCAAGAGAAACGTGCTCAATATGACCAGTTCGGTCATGCGGGTCCCCAAGGATTTGGCGGATTCGGTGGAGGCTTTTCAGGTGGAGATGGCTTTGGCTTTGAAGATATTTTTAGCTCATTCTTTGGTGGAGGCGGTGGTCGCCGACGTGATCCAAACGCTCCTCGTAAAGGAAATGACCTACAGTATTCCATGACAATCGAATTTGAAGAAGCTGTATTTGGAAAAGAAAAAGAGATTGAAGTCTCAAAAGATGAAATCTGTGATACATGTGATGGCAGTGGTGCTAAACCAGGAACGTCTCCTGTGAAATGTTCACAGTGCCAAGGACACGGCCAGATCAACGTCACACAAGACACGCCTTTTGGCCGTGTTCAAACGAAGCGTACATGCCCAGTCTGTGAAGGAACAGGGAAAGAAATTAAAGAAAAATGTTCAACTTGTTCTGGACGTGGCCGCGTGACAAAACGTAAAAAAATCAAGATCACGATTCCTGCTGGAGTGGATGATGGGCAACAACTCCGCGTATCTGGACAAGGGGAACCAGGCGTGAATGGTGGGCCTCCAGGAGACTTATACGTTGTATTCCGAGTGAAGCCAGATTCTCGTTTTGAACGTGATGGAGACGACATCTACTATACTTTGCCACTAACATTTGCTCAAGCAGCTCTTGGTGATGAAGTCGAGATTCCAACAGTCCAAGGAAAAGTGAAACTAAAAATTCCTGCAGGAACTCAGTCTGCTACAAAGTTCCGTCTAAAAGGTAAAGGTGTCAAAAACGTTCATGGATACGGCATTGGAGACCAACACGTTATCGTGAAAGTCATTACTCCGAAGAAATTGACAGAGAAACAAAAGCAGCTGCTTCGCGAATTCGCTGAAATCAGTGGCGATATTCCAGAAGAGCAAGGCAGTTCATTGTTTGATAAACTACGTAATAAGATAAAAGGTGACTAAAGGAGTGATTCGCAAGTGAAATGGATGGAATTGTCTGTAATGACAACGAATGAAGCGGTAGAGCCGATTAGCAATATTTTGCATGAAGCGGGAGCGAGTGGAGTAGTCATCGAAGATTCTCTTGAGCTAGATAAAGAACGCGAGGATCAATTTGGTGAGCTTTACGAATTGAACCCTCTAGACTTCCCAACATCGGGAGTACGTGTAAAAGCGTATTTGGCAGCTACTAGTTTCATCTATGAGACAGTCGAAGAAATTAAGCTTGCGATTGAAAATCTCCGAAACTTTGATATTGCCATTGGCGAAGGAACGGTCACTCTTCATGAAGTGGATGAAGAAGACTGGGCGACTGCATGGAAACAGTATTATCACCCTGTGAAAATTTCAAACCGATTTACAATCGTACCAACTTGGGAAGATTACACTCCTGTGCAGACGGATGAATTGATTATTGAACTAGACCCTGGGATGGCTTTCGGAACAGGGACACATCCCACTACAGTCATGTGTCTACAAGCTCTTGAGAAGCACGTGAAATCTGGCGACTCTGTAATTGATGTAGGAACGGGCTCAGGTGTTCTAGCTATTGGAGCTGCTCTACTAGGTGCTGCTCATGTCCATGCACTCGATTTAGATGAAGTGGCTGTCACTGCTGCTACTGACAACGTAGCACTAAACAAAGTACAAGACACTGTCCGAACAGTTCATGGGAACTTGCTTGATTCAGTTGAAGCACCAGCGGATGTAGTGGTGGCGAACATCTTAGCAGATATCATCTTGTCGTTTACATCAGATGCGTTCCAAATGGTAAAACCAGGTGGTGTCTACATCACGTCTGGTATTATCGGTGCGAGAAAAGACGATGTGCGTCGCGGCTTAGAAGCTGCTGGATTTGTCATTGAAGAAGTGATGATGATGGAAGATTGGGTAGCTATCATTTCTCGAAAGAACTAGGAGGATGACGTGATGCAACGTTATTTTGTACAGCAGGCTATAGACAACAGAGCCGTCATTGAAGGGGAAGATGCGCATCATATCCAACGAGTTATGCGCATGAAAGAGGCAGATGAACTCATCGTTGTGGTCGCACAGCAGGCTTTCCGTGCAGAAATCACGCAGCTTCATAAAGATTCCGTTGATGTGCAACTACTTGCCCCTCTTGAACGATCTGTTGAAATGCCCGTACATGTCACAATAGCGTGCGGTCTTCCAAAAGGAGATAAACTAGACCTGGTCATTCAAAAAGCTACTGAGCTTGGAATGACTGGGTTTATTCCTTTTGAGGCAGAACGCTCGATAGTAAAATGGGATGCAAAAAAATGGTCGAAGAAACAAGAGCGCTTTGAAAAAATTGCAAAAGAGGCTGCAGAGCAGAGTCACCGAACCGTCATTCCGACTATTCACCCAATACATAATCTCAATCAGCTCTGTGAAGCATCGAACTTCTACGATTATGTATGGATTTGTGATGAAGAAGAAGCCAAAAAAGACACTCGTATTCGATTTGCAGACCATGTGAAAAAGGTGTATGATAATAAATCGATACTTATTGTGTTCGGACCTGAAGGTGGATTAGCACGGCGCGAGGTGGATGCACTTGTTCGATGCGGAGCATGTGGTGTCAAACTCGGACCACGGATCTTACGTGCGGAAACCGCCCCTCTCTATGCATTAAGTGCCCTGTCTTATGAATTTGAATGAAAGAAGAGGTGGCTAGTATGGCTTCAGTAGCTTTTCATACGTTGGGATGCAAAGTGAACCATTATGAGACCGAAGCGATTTGGCAACTATTTAAAGAACAAAATTACGAACGGACAGATTTTGAGAAAAAATCAGATGTCTATGTGATCAATACATGTACGGTTACCAACACTGGCGATAAGAAGAGCCGACAAGTGATTCGTCGTGCCATCCGTCAAAATCCAGATGCGGTCATCTGTGTAACGGGTTGTTACGCTCAGACGTCTCCAGCTGAGATTATGGCGATTCCTGGAGTCGATATTGTTGTCGGAACTCAAGACCGCCGCAAGATGCTTGATTATATTGAACAATATAAAGTGGAGCGTCAACCAATTAACGCTGTTGGCAACATTATGAAGAACCGAGTATACGAAGAGCTGGATGTTCCTAATTTTACAGACCGCACGCGTGCCTCTCTTAAAATCCAAGAAGGCTGTAACAATTTCTGTACGTTCTGCATTATTCCTTGGGCTCGCGGCTTGATGCGTTCTCGTGACCCACAAGAAGTAGTCCATCAAGCACAGCAATTAGTAGCTGCAGGCTACAAAGAAATCGTGTTGACTGGGATTCACACAGGTGGGTACGGAGAAGATCTGAAAGATTACAATCTTGCACAGCTACTGCGCGATTTGGAGTCTCAAGTAACAGGTTTGAAAAGACTTCGCATCAGCTCGATTGAAGCTAGTCAGTTAACGGACGAAGTGATTGAAGTGTTGAAGCAGTCGAATATCGTAGTGCGTCACTTGCACATTCCGATTCAGTCAGGTTCTGATACGGTATTAAAACGTATGAGACGTAAGTACACAATGGCATTCTTTGCAGATCGTTTAGTGCAGCTGCGTAAAGCATTACCAGACCTTGCGATTACATCAGATGTCATCGTGGGCTTCCCAGGAGAGACGGAAGAAGAGTTCATGGAAACATACGAATTCATCCGCACGCATCGCTTCTCGGAGCTTCACGTGTTCCCGTATTCAAAACGGACGGGTACACCAGCCGCTCGTATGGATGATCAAGTGGATGAAGAAGTGAAGAATGAGCGTGTACATCGCCTCATTACATTGAATGACCAATTGGCAAAAGAGTATGCGTCAAGTTACGAGGATGAGGTACTTGAAATCATCCCAGAAGAGAAGTTTGATAACGGAACTTCACAAGATTTGGTCGTCGGCTATACAGACAACTACTTAAAAGTCATTATTCCAGGTACCGAAGAATTGATCGGCCAGCTGGTCAAAGTCAAAATCACAAAAGCGGGCTATCCATACAACGAAGGTCAATTTGTTCGTGTCTTAGAAGAAAACTTTGTAGTCAACGCATAGGAAAAAGAATTTATATTTCAAGTTTTTCCAAGGACGAACTTCATTTACAAAGAGTGTAGGGGTGACTCCAGCGGGATTAAAAGCGGAAGCTGAGACCTTGGCTCAGCCCGCGCCCGCGGAACGCTTCCCCTGCACCTAGATGGAAAACATTTTAGCAGCTTCTTATTAAGAGAAGCTGCTTTTCGTATTTTTCAAGACTTTTTCGTTTGCTTGCTTTTCCCAGTTAATTTGATTATGATGAAGAGGTACGTACATCTCGAATCAAAAGGAGACTAGTAACCATGAAAAAATCAATCGCATCGTATATTGATCATACATTGTTAAAGCCGGAAGCTACAAAATCACAAGTTGAAGTACTATGCCAAGAAGCCGCGAAATATGAATTCGCATCTGTTTGTGTGAACCCTACATGGGTGGCATTTGCTGCTGAGCAATTAAAAGACAGCCCGGTTAAAGTGTGTACTGTAATTGGTTTTCCACTTGGTGCTTCTACTGCAGACACTAAAGCATTCGAAACAAAAGACGCTATCGCAAAAGGCGCAACTGAAATCGATATGGTCCTAAACGTAGGAGCACTGAAATCAGGTTTGACTGAAGACGTGAAAGCTGATATCGAAGCTGTTGTACAAGCTGCTAAAGGAAAAGCAATCGTAAAAGTGATTCTTGAAACTTGCCTACTAACTAAAGACGAAATCGTCCTTGCATCACAGCTATCAAAAGAAGCTGGAGCTGACTTCGTGAAAACATCTACAGGGTTCTCTACTGGTGGAGCAACTGCTGAAGATGTGAAATTGATGAAAGAAACTGTTGGAGCTGACTTAGAAGTCAAAGCTTCAGGTGGTATCCGTAGCCTTGAAGATTTCAACAAAATGGTTGAAGCAGGAGCTACTCGTATTGGAGCTAGTTCAGGCGTATTGATCATGGAAGGTCAAAAGAGCGATACTGACTACTAAATTTTCATTGCAGTAGTTGACGTTTCCTAGCGAATACGCTATAATTTTTAGGTAACATAACTTTACTGTTATGTGCTTTGATGTGTGTTCGGAGGGAGGGAAAGAGAGATGTCAAAAACTGTCGTTCGCAAAAACGAATCGCTTGAGGATGCTCTTCGACGCTTCAAACGTACTGTTTCTAAAAGCGGTACTATTCAAGAGGTACGAAAGCGCGAGTTTTATGAAAAACCAAGCGTAAAACGTAAAAAGAAATCAGAAGCTGCGCGTAAACGTAAGTGGTAATCTTCCCGATGCATCCCTGCGTTACTAACACTTGATGATTAAATCGAACACAAACCCTTATAGCCTTATGGCTATAAGGGTTTTTTGTATATAAAAAAACATATTTTAAACTTTTTTCCTGTTGATTCTAACGCTAAGATCAGGATTCTCTTTAAATAATTGAGCCTGAGATGCCATTTCCCAGGCTATCAGAGGGTCTGCGAGACCCCGCAGGAGCCTGCGACGAGGAGGCTTGCAGGTTCTCCCCTTGGAAATGGTGTCTCAGGTGAAAAGTTAGTCATTCTATAAGTCAAAAAACATGCGAAAGAATGAAACTTTTCGGTAAGATGAACGTAGAATCAGAAGACAGAACATGAAAGTGGGGTGAAAAGGTGAAAAAACTACGAATCGTTTGGGTTTGTATGCTCCTCTTAGGACTTCTTCTACCCTTGTTCTCTGTGAGTGCGAATACTGAAACCGTTTACCGAGTCCCTCTTAATGAGGCAGTAGAAAAAGGGCTTTATACATTTTTGAATCAGTCGTTAACAGAAGCTGAAGATCAAAATGCAGACGCTGTAATTATCGAGATGAATACGCCAGGTGGCGCAGTAGATGCAGCTGAAAATATTGCGAAACTGATGGCAGATAGTCCATTAGATATTTACGTCTACGTGAATGACAGAGCATTATCAGCAGGTGCGTTTTTAGCGCTTTATGCTGATGAAATCTATATGACTCCAGATGCTACAATGGGAGCGGCAGCAGTCATTGATCAAACGGGAAATGCTGCAGATGAAAAAGCTCGTAGCGCATGGGCAGCCTCTATGCAAAATGCAGCGGAGCACTCAGATCGAGATCCGGAAATTGCTCTTGCTATGATTGATCCTTCTTACGATTTTCCACAGTACCGTGCGGGAGAAGGAAAACTACTTACTTTAACTGCTGAAGAAGCAGTGGAAGCAAATTACGCCGAAGGAATAGCAGAGACTTTTGAAGAAGTGCTTGTCGCTATCGGTTTACCAGATGCAGAAGTCATTAGTGTAGAAGAGTCGTTTCTCGTTAAGCTCGCTCGTTTTCTGACTCATCCCATTATCGTTCCCATCTTACTATCCATAGGTAGCCTTGGTTTAGTAGTAGAATTGTATTCTCCAGGTTTCGGTTTACCGGGTCTCATGGGATTAACAGCTATCTTGTTATTCTTCTATGGACATATGATTGCTGGCCTTGCAGGTTACGAAGCAGTTCTATTATTTGGTGTTGGGATCATCTTGCTTGTTGCGGAGCTGTTCCTTCCCTTAGGCATCAGCGGAATACTAGGGGGATTAGCAATTATCGGAAGTTTGTATCTTGCTGGAGCAGATATGACACAGATCAGTATCTCAATTTTAATTGCACTAGCAGTTGCGATTACAGGAATGGTGATTATCATGAAGTTCTTTGGGAAAAAATTAAAATTGTTCAATAAAATTATTTTGAGCGACTCAACTTCGACTGAGAAAGGATATGTCTCTGCAGTTGAGAGAAGAGAATTGCTTGGGCAGCACGCAATCACCTTAACACCGCTCCGTCCTTCTGGTACGATAGTAATAGGTGATGAACGCCTAGATGCTGTCTCAGAAGGAAACTTTATTGACCGCAATAAAACTGTCATCATTCGAAAAGTAGAAGGTTCGCGAATTGTAGTTCGTGAAACCCTAGAGGAGGAAATGTAATGCTAGAAGGACTAGGTCTATTTGGTCTTGTAGGGACGATTGTTGTCATTTTCCTATTATTGGCCGTATTTTTCACCTTTGTACCCGTTACGCTATGGATTTCTGCACTAGCAGCAGGCGTACGAATTAGTATTTTTACATTGATCGGGATGCGCTTACGTCGCGTTATTCCAAATCGTATCGTGAACCCGTTAATCAAAGCTCATAAAGCGGGTCTAGACGTACAAATCAATCAGCTTGAGAGTCACTACTTGGCTGGCGGTAACGTAGACCGTGTCGTCAATGCATTAATCGCAGCTCACCGCGCAAATATCGATCTTTCGTTTGAGCGAGCAGCAGCCATCGACTTAGCAGGACGTGACGTTCTAGAAGCAGTTCAGATGTCTGTAAATCCGAAAGTTATTGAAACACCATTCATTGCTGGTGTGGCAATGGACGGTATTGAAGTAAAAGCAAAAGCACGTATCACAGTTCGCGCCAACATTGACCGCCTTGTTGGGGGTGCTGGTGAAGAGACGATCGTTGCACGTGTGGGTGAAGGGATTGTAAGTACAATCGGTTCATCTGAAAACCATAAAAAAGTATTAGAAAACCCAGATATGATCTCTCAAACAGTTTTATCAAAAGGGCTAGATTCTGGTACGGCATTTGAAATTCTGTCGATCGATATTGCGGATGTTGATATCGGTAAAAACATTGGTGCCGAACTTCAAACAGAGCAAGCGGAAGCAGATAAGAAAATTGCTCAAGCAAAAGCTGAAGAACGTCGTGCAATGGCCGTAGCAACTGAGCAAGAGATGAAGGCTCGCGTAGAAGAGATGCGCGCTAAGGTAGTAGAGGCTGAGTCACAAGTACCGTTAGCTATGGCAGATGCGCTGAAAGACGGAAATATCGGTGTTATGGATTATATGAACTATAAAAATGTTCAAGCAGATACATCGATGCGTGATTCCATCAGCAAAGTAGGGAAAAAGGATTCGTCTACAGACCGTCCTACTAATTCCTAATAAGAACAGAAGGGAGGAATGAGTATGGAAGGAATTTTGCTCATCATCTTATCGCTCATCATCAGTTCTTTTTTTGGAGATAAGAAAAAAGCGAGCCAAAAAACTCCACCTCCAGTAAACCAAAAATCGGAAACTCGTCCTCGTTCGTTAAAGGAGTTAGAGGACTGGACTCGCCAGATGCTTGATCAATCCGATCAAAAAGTCCCTCCGAAGGCAAGACAAGTTGCAGAGAGAGTTGAACGTGAAGTCCGTTCAAGACTTCCTCAAACTCCACCGCAAGTTCCTGCTAAAGAGATTCAGGAAAGAGTGCCTGTAACTATAGAACGGGAAATCGCTGAAAGACGACCAGGTCGTTTATCTGTACATCAAAAAACAGAACCTGTTGTTCAAAAAGAATTACCTGTAGCTGAATTGATTGACTCAACAGATGATCTAGCTCGTGCTATCGTGTTATCCGAAATTCTAGCACCTCCCGTTTCAAAAAGACGCTAGTCTAGACACCTCTCTTCTCACATACCCTTGTGAGAGAGAGGTGTTTTTATGTGGAAAACTCCTTATATAGAAACCGATTTGTTTAGCTATCTTGTCATAAGAGGACCAGCTAGACTGTTGATTCCGACTTATTCTACAGACTTGCTAGTAATCCGGTTTAAAGGACTGAATTCATTTGAAATGGTTCGTTTCTGACCTTCGCGTGTCTGTTGAAGGCACGCCTGAACGACTACAAACTTTTTTATCATCTCTGACTGCTGCTCAACCTAGCATTGTACTAATCGAACGTTTACAACTTGTAGAAGGTACAAGCCTTGATAAACATAAAGATATAGTGAAAAAAGGAGATGTCTTAACGGTAGGTATCGGTGGAAAACCAGCAAGAGGTGAAATCACAGATATTTATTTTAGAGGACTTGAGTTTAAGTTGGGTTCTCCTTCTAAAAGCTTTGAGTACTCTTCAAGTCATGCAGATGCCATCATCCGACAGTTTATTGAACAGCAGCACCAAGAAACTAAGATTAAAGGTATAAAGGTTTTACAGGTACAAAATGTTAATGGTAAAGTAAGAGGGAAGGTACTAGTCAAAATCCAAGGCATCCTTGCTAAACCAGAGTACCTTAAGGAGACATTGAATGACTGAGGAAAAACTCGAAATCAAAGTGAATGACCCGAATGAAGCCGTTCAGCTTCATGGGAACGGGGATAAGAACTTTGCGCTTATTGAAGAAAATTTTTCAGTTCAGCTAATTGCAAGAGGGGATACTTTCCTGATTGTCGGGGAAGAAGAACAAGTTAAAAAAGCGCAGAGCGTGATCAATGCCCTTCTTGAATTGATTCGCAAAGGAATACAAGTGAATGAACGGGACGTGGTCGCTTCTTTAGAAATGGCAAACGCCGGAACCATTGACTATTTTGTTCGCTTATATGAAGAAGAAATCGCGCGTACCGTCAAAGGAAAAGTGATTCGTGCTAAATCTATCGGGCAAAGAGCGTATGTCAAAGGAATCAAAAGCTTTGATTTGACGTTTGGTATTGGTCCTGCTGGAACAGGAAAGACCTACTTAGCTGTTGTCATGGCATCCCAAGCACTGAAAAATGGTCACGTCAAACGCATCATCTTAACGCGTCCAGCTGTTGAAGCTGGGGAAAGCTTAGGATTCTTACCTGGTGATCTGAAAGAGAAAGTAGATCCATATTTACGTCCACTTTATGACGCTCTACATGAGGTCATTGGTGCGGAGCAGACGGAACGCTTGATCGAGCGCGGAGTGATTGAAATTGCACCTCTAGCTTACATGCGTGGACGAACTCTCGATGATGCATTCGTTATTTTAGATGAAGCGCAAAATACGACTCCTGCACAGATGAAAATGTTTTTAACTCGTCTTGGATTTGGTTCTAAGATGGTGATCACTGGAGATAAAACACAAATTGATTTACCGAAAAATACACAATCTGGTTTAATGGTTGCGGAGTCGATGTTGAAGAACGTCAAAGGCATTGAATTCCATTACTTAGAGCAAGGCGATGTGGTGCGTCATCCACTCGTTGCGAAAATTATACAAGCTTATGAAGAAGGGCAGTAGTCGGTTTCGACTACTGCTTTTTACGTGGTATACTGTAAAGAGATGGAGGGATGCTCGTGAACCGGTTTGTTAAATTCATTACGTCAATTCATGAAAAGAAAGGTGTCCTTGCTTCTATTTCATTGGCAGGAGCCGTTTTACTTTATGTCATGCTGTCTTTCGTGACGAACGAAACTACATATACTATTGAACGCTTTCAACTGTCACCAGAAACCATTCGGTCTTCTAAAACGATAGAAGACCCTTTAAAAACGGAACAAGACCGAGTTGCAGCTAAAGAGGCAGTGGATCCCGTCTATGTGTTCCAAGAAGAAGCTAGTGACAATCAGTCAGCTTGGATAGCCTCTGTCTTTGAATCGATTCTTGTTATCAAAGAGCAGGCACTCTCTGAACAACAAGATGATACGCCTATCCAGCAACTCCGAAAAGAATTGGAAGAATTGTCACCAGAGCTTTCAGAACGTTTATCTGATTCGGAGCTTGAAGTCATCTACACGCAGCCTCTCTCAACTTTAGAAACAACGAGTGAAGTGGCTATCTCTGAAGTGAGGGAACTGTTAGCAGAGCCAATAAGAAGCAATCAACTCTCGGCAGTTCGGGAGCAGGGGATAACACAGTTAAAAGAACGTTTACCTTTTCCAACGAATTACGAGAACGCTGTTGGAAAAATTCTCTCTGCAGCCATTATTGAGACAGAGCTGATTGATGAAGAGCTGACAAATCAACGTATTGAAGAAGCTGTGAACGCTGTGGAACCAACGCGTATTCTTCAAGGGCAATTGCTTGTACAAGAAGGTCAATATGTAGACCGGGAAATTTATAGACAGTTAGAGCTAACGGGAATGGTTGAAAATGATGTCCAATACCGTTCTTATGCAGGGCTCGCCGTCTTGATTTTACTCACTGTAGGAATGCTCTATAGTGCCATACATTTAACAGAGGGAAGTCGCAAAGTACGTGTCAAGTGGCTCAGCGTGTCTTTACTGGTGCTCGCATTGTCTGCGCTTCTTATGGTGTTAACCGCTTTGATTGACGCCAACTTTACGTTTACGATTGCCTTTTTATTTCCAACCGCATTCGTTTCGATGACGGTCTATCTATTAACGAATGAACGCTTGGCCTATATTAGTCTAATTGCAAATGCTTTACTAGCTGGCTATATTTTCCGGGAAGGGTTTACAGCTTTTTTGCAGACTGATATAGCTCTCTATACATTAATTGGAGGATTATCTGGCATCTTCGCGTTTAAATTCTTTTCTGGACGCTCTCCTATTATGAAAACGAGCGGTATTGTAGCCTTGACAAATACATTGTTCATGATTGCTTATTTACTCTTGTCTACAACTACTACTTCCATGCAGGACAATCTCTTGCTGATTGGGATCGGCTTATTGTCTGGAATGATTTCAGGAACATTTACATTCGGTACCTTGCCATTTTTTGAATCCGCATTTGGGATCTTATCTACAATGAAGCTTTTTGAACTGGCGAATCCCGGTCATCCTTTACTGAAAAAGTTATTGATGGAGACGCCAGGTACTTATCACCATAGCGTGATGGTCGCTAACTTATCTGAAGCTGCATGTGAATCAATTGGTGCCAATGGGTTATTCGCTCGTGTGGCTTGTTATTACCACGACATAGGGAAGACGAGACGTCCTGGCTTCTTTATTGAAAATCAGACAAACGGATACAATCCTCATGATCACCTGCCACCTGAGACGAGTGCAGGTATCATTAAAGATCATACGACGGACGGTGCAGCCATTTTGATACAAAATCGCATCCCACGAGCAATCGTGGATGTAGCTCTCCAACATCACGGCACGACATGTATCAAGTACTTTTATCACAAAGCGAAACAAGTCGGAGACTGCAAAGAAGAAGCATTTCGTTATGACGGACCAAAACCACAAACGCGTGAAGCGGCAGTCATCTCAATTGCCGATAGTGTGGAAGCAGCAGTGCGATCTATGAACCAACCAAGTAGCACAAAAATTAAAGAACTCGTTGATGCCATAGTGAAAGACAGAGTAAATGATGGACAATTCGACGAATGCGATATTTCTATGAAAGATTTGACCATAGTAAAAGAAAGTATCTGTTCAACCCTCAAAGGATTTTATCATGAACGAATCCAGTACCCAGAGGAGGAAAAAAAGTGATTATCGATTTTTTAAATGATACAAATTCAGCTACTCAAGAAGCATTGGAGCTTGTTGAGAAAGTCCTTCAGTTCGTTGCACAAAAAGAAGACGTTTCAGATGAAGCGGAACTATCCGTCTCCTTTGTCACAAATGAAGAAATTCAAGAGATCAATCGCACCTACAGAAACAAAGATGCCGTAACAGATGTCATCTCGTTTGCGATGCAAGAGCAGGGTGAAGGCGAAGTCGCGATTGTTGGAGATGAAACCTTACTTCTAGGGGATATTATTATCTCGGTTGACCGAGCACAACAGCAGGCAGCGGATTATGGTCATTCGTTTGATCGGGAGTTAGCATTTCTAGCTACACATGGTCTCCTGCATCTTTTAGGGTATGATCATATGACCGAACAGCAAGAAAAAGAAATGTTTACTAAACAAGATGCTTACCTGTCTGAGTTTGGACTGCCACGTCTATCAGGTTCTGAAAGCCATGAATGAATTGCGTTCGTTTCAAGTTGCCTTTCGGGGCATTCTAACTGCCTCGCGAGATGAAAAACATATGAAGTTTCATTTAGTAGCGGCTGTACTTACAACTGGTGCTGCATTATGGTTAGAGTTTTCAGCAGTAGAATGGATCGTCTTGATTCTTGTGATTAGTGGTATGCTCGCACTAGAAATGATCAATACAGCGATAGAGAAACTGGTGGATTTAGTAGAGCCAGAGTGGAATGAACTAGCGGGAAAAATAAAAGATATCGCAGCGGGAGCTTGCTTAGTTTATGCGTGCGGTGCAGCTGTAATTGGGTGTATACTATATATTCCTAAATTACTTGCATGGTTGGGGTAACAGGAGACGGAACGGAGGAAATTAGCAATGCAACAGCCAAACAAATTCAAATCGGGATTCATTTCCATCATCGGGCGTCCGAACGTGGGGAAATCCACATTTTTAAATCGAGTCATCGGGCAAAAGATTGCCATCATGAGCGACAAGCCTCAAACGACTCGCAATAAAGTTCAAGGTGTTTTGACACAAGATACGAGTCAAATGATTTTTATTGATACACCAGGTATTCACAAACCAAAACATAAATTAGGCGACTTCATGATGAAAGTAGCGAAAAACACTTTAAAAGAAGTTGATGCTATTTTATTCATGGTAAATGCAACAGAACCAATTGGTGCTGGAGATAAAATGATTATTGAGATGCTCCAAGGGAATGACACTCCTGTCTTTTTAGTAATAAACAAGATTGACGAAATTCATCCTGACGAGATTCTTGCAATCATTGACTCGTATAAAGAACAGTATAACTTTGCTGAGATCGTTCCGATTTCTGCGCTTCAAGGGAATAATGTAGAGCGACTTCTTTCTACATTAGAATCGTATTTGCCGGAAGGGCCGATGTATTACCCAGCCGATCAAGTAACGGATCATCCCGAACGTTTTATCATTTCTGAGTTGATCCGTGAAAAAGTCCTGCACGTGACACGAGAAGAGATTCCACATTCTATTGCCGTAGTCATTGAGCAGATCCGTAAAGAAGAAGGCAAAGAATTGATCAACGTATCGGCTACAATCGTCGTTGAACGGGATTCTCAAAAGGGGATTGTCATTGGAAAGCGTGGAGCGCTACTTAAAGACATCGGTACTAAAGCGCGGCATGATATTGAGATGTTGCTCGGTTCTAAAGTATTTTTAGAGCTATGGGTCAAAGTTCAAAAAGACTGGAGAAACAAAGCGAACCAGCTTCGTGACTACGGCTTCCGTGACGACGAGTATTAAAAAGGAGGGCCAGCCGTGCTATCTAAAGTAGAAGGGTACGTGTTACGCGCCATTCCGTACGGAGAAAACAATAAGATTGTCACGATTTTGACAGAAGAAATGGGAAAACGGACAGCTATGGCTCGCGGCGCTAAAAAACCTGCTAGTCGCTTCTCAGCTGTCACGCAACCATTTACTCATGGCTATTTCTTACTTCAACAAGGGAGAGGCATGGGGACACTCCAGCAAGCGGAAATCATCCAGTCAATGCGTCACATTCGGGAAGATTTTTTGAAGACCGCTTATGCTAGTGTCATCACGGAATTAATCGATAAACTAACGGATGACGATTCAGCTTCTAGCGGCGTCTACCAACTGCTCCATCAAGCCTTACAAGCTATTGAAGAAGACCAAGATCCGGAAGCCATTTTATTATTTGTGGAATGGAAGATGCTTCTTCGTGCAGGAATTCGACCTCATTTAGACGGGTGCGCAAACTGTGCATCAAAAGAAGGCGAGTTTGCGTTTTCTTTCCAACAGATCGGATTTCTTTGTCACCGCTGCTTCTCAATAGACCCCTATATTATTCGACTTTCACCTATACAGGTGCGTCTGATTCGCACATTTATGTTTACACCGCTTGAAGAAGTAGGCTCTATTCAACTGAAAAAAGAGACGAAGCAGTTCATGCGCAAGATTGTCACCACGATTTACGAAGAACAAGTGGGTATTCAATTGAAGTCCAGAAAATTTCTCACTCAAATAGAGCGCAACCCGCTCCTTTTTGAGTCAGCAGATACTAAAAAGGATGCTCCCGAGTGAGGGAACATCCTTTTTTGTCTTTAAAACTCTAAATGTTTTTCGATGTAAAGTCTCACGTCTGCAATCGGCATACGTGTCTGTTCCATAGAGTCACGGTGACGCACTGTCACTTGACCATCTTCTGCTGAATCAAAATCATATGTGATACAGAATGGAGTACCGATTTCATCTTGACGACGGTATCGTTTTCCAATTGACTGAGACTCATCATAATCGACCATGAAATGCTTGCTCAGTTCGGCAAACAATTCTCCAGCAGGCTCTGAAAGCTTTTTAGAAAGTGGAAGAATTGCTGCTTTAAAAGGTGCTAGAGCAGGGTGGAAGCGCATCACGTTGCGAGTGTCGTCTCCTTCAAGTTGTTCTTCTTCGTATGCATTGATCAAGAACGCAAGAGTCACGCGGTCAGCACCTAAAGAAGGTTCGATAACGTATGGGACATAGCGCTCGTTTGTTAAAGGATCAATATACGTGAAGTCTTCGTTGGAATGCTCCATATGTTGTTTCAAGTCAAAGTCTGTACGGTCTGCGATTCCCCAAAGCTCACCCCAGCCGAATGGGAACTTATACTCGATGTCGACTGTAGCATTTGAGTAATGAGACAGTTCATCTTGATCGTGTTCACGTAGACGAATCGTTTCTTCTTTCATTCCTAGGTTAAGTAACCAATCTTTACAGAATTCGCGCCAGTAAGCGTACCATTCTAAATCTTCACCTGGCTTGCAGAAGAACTCAAGCTCCATTTGTTCAAATTCACGTGTACGGAATGTGAAGTTCCCTGGTGTGATTTCATTTCGGAAACTTTTACCGATTTGTCCGATACCGAAAGGTACTTTCTTACGCATAGAGCGCTGAACATTCTTAAAGTTGACAAAGATTCCTTGTGCCGTCTCAGGACGAAGGTAAATTTCATTTGTGGAGCTTTCCGTAACACCTTGGAACGTTTTGAACATCAAGTTGAACTGACGTATGTCGGTGTAATCAAACTTGCCACAAGTTGGGCAGACGATATGATGCTCGTCAATTAGCTTTTTCATATCATCGAATGACAAGCCGTCTACGACCATTTCGATGCCTTTAGCGTCTAGTGCATCTTCAATGATTTTGTCCGCGCGATGACGTGATTTACAAGCCTTACAATCAATCATCGGATCGTTGAAGTTTCCAATGTGCCCTGATGCCACCCAAGTTTTCGGGTTCATCAAAATTGCCGCATCGATTCCAACGTTTGTTGGAGACTCTTGAATAAATTTTTTCCACCAAGCTTTTTTAATGTTGTTTTTTAACTCGATTCCAAGTGGACCGTAATCCCATGTGTTAGCTAATCCACCGTAGATTTCAGAGCCAGGGAATACGAAACCACGCTGCTTGGCGATGCTTACGATTGTTTCCATGTTCATTGAATATTCCTCCTTTTTGATGTTCACGAACAAAAAAAGACTCGCCCACGGGCAACAATTGCCCGAGGACGAGTCTCAAGACCCGCGGTTCCACCTCGATTGACTGGAATCCTCCAGTCCTCTTTGTTCGTGTGAGACTCCCGGGTGCCGTTTCATACAAATGCAGGCTTTCACCATCTCCTGCTCGCTCATTGTGTACTACTTATTATCCGCTCATTGCCTCTATTTGAATAAAAATAGTATAGCATGAGCAGGAATACTTAGCAATCAGGCTTTATGTGCGCTATAATTAGACTGAATTTTGTAGAACTTTGAGGCGGTGGAACCAATCGAACTCAATAAACGGCAAGTAGAAATATTGGATATAGTTAAAGAGAATGGTCCGATTACCGGGGAACAAATTGCGGATCGACTTCATCTCACTCGGTCCACTTTACGACCGGACCTAGCTATTTTAACAATGGCGGGATACTTGGATGCACGTCCTCGTGTCGGTTATTTTTATTCTGGTAAAAAAACGGGTCAGGCCATTTCAGATACGATGACCAAGTGGAAAGTGAAAGATTTTCAATCGGTGCCCGTCGTCATTCAAGAACATATCTCGGTATACGATGCCATCTGTCAGTTGTTCCTTGAAGATGTCGGGTCCATGTTTGTTGTAAACAAAAGTGGCATATTGACGGGTGTCGTCTCTAGAAAAGATTTGTTGCGAATCTCAATCGGAAATCAAGACTTGAACAAGATGCCTGTTCACATGATGATGACTCGTATGCCAAACATCACAGTCTGTCATAAAGAAGATTCATTACTAAGTGCTGCTCAGTTATTGATGGACCGTCAAATTGATTCATTACCAGTGGTCAAACGCAGAGATGATGGCTTAGAGGTTGTCGGTCGCGTGACCAAGACGACGATCACACGAGCTTTTCTAGCGCTAGCTGATGAGCATGATATTTAAGGAGAGTGACCTAGTGCATATTTTTATTATTTCGGACTCTATTGGAGAGACGGGAGAGCTGGTCGCTAAAGCCGCTCTTAGTCAGTTTGAAGATGTCTATCACAAAGCACGAATTAAACGATTCACCCATATCGATTCGTTAGAATATATTCAAGAAATTGTAGATCTTGCTAAATCGCATCAAGCCATTATTATTTATACATTGGTACGAGATGATATGAAACAGCAAGTGGCTATACTATCTGAAATGGCTGGAGTTGAAGCCATCGATTTAATGGGACCCGTCATTGAAAAATTCGAAAAGGTAATCGGGATTCATGCAATGCAAGAGCCTGGACTTGTGCGTCGTTTGGATGAAGATTATTTTGCTAAGATTGAAGCAGTTGAATTTGCAGTAAAATATGATGATGGAAGAGACCCTCGAGGACTGTTACAAGCTGATATCGTTTTAGTTGGAGTCTCTCGGACGTCGAAAACTCCTTTATCCCAGTACTTAGCGAACAAACGCTGGAAAGTAGCAAACGTCCCGCTTGTTCCAGAAGTGGATCCCCCAGAGGAACTGTTTCACATTGATCCTGCCAAATGTTTTGGACTTGTGATCAATCCGGAAAAACTCAATTCTATCCGGCGTGAGCGTCTCAAGGCGATTGGCTTGAGTGATGAAGCAAACTACGCTAAAATAGAGAGAATTCAAGAAGAGTTGAAACACTTCCATGCGGTAGTTGACCGTATTGGATGTGAAGTGATCGATGTCACAAACCGGGCAGTTGAAGAAACGGCAAATATCATCATTTCAAAACGACAAGAATCTACAAAACAATTATAAGATGCACTTAAGAAATCCGGGCAGCCAATGCGCCCGGATTTTGTCTCGATTCTTTTGTTATTTTTTCACCAGATGTCATAGCGATTCTGTAGGATATAGTTTATAATTATGGTTTGTGATTAGTAGTTTTTTATTTTTTTCAGAAGAAGTGTCGATTTATGCAGGATAATCGACGCCCCATGAAGAATTAGTTAAGTATGCAAAGAGTAGGTGAGCTAATGGCGAAACATGTAGATGATGAAGTGATTGAACAAGTTCGCTCTTCCGTTGACATTGTAGACGTCGTTGGAGACTATGTACAGCTCACGAAAAGAGGGCGGAATTATTTTGGTCTGTGTCCTTTTCATGGTGAGCAGACGCCTTCTTTCTCTGTCGCACAAGAAAAACAAATCTTTCATTGCTTTGGCTGTGGTGCAGGAGGAAACGTTATAACGTTTTTGATGGATATTGAGGGGTTTACTTTTCAACAGACCATCAATCGACTTGCAGAACGGACTGGATTAGACCTCCAACTGGATGAAGGTCCAAGCTCTGCTTCCAATGAGTCGACCCGAAATCCTGCCCAAGATAAATGGAGGGCAGCACACACCTTTGCAGCTTCCTACTATCATCATCTTCTGCTCAACACAGTAGAAGGAGAGGAAGCACTTGATTACTTAAAAAATCGAGGCATTGATGAAGAAACCATAAAAAAGTTTCAGATTGGATATAGTATGCCCGGTTGGGACAACCTAACTCTACTGCTCCAGCAACGAGGGTATGAGCCTTCTGAAATGGAGAAATGTGGCCTGTTAGTAAAGCAAGAAGAAAAAGAGCGCTATTTTGACCGTTTCCGGAACCGAATCATGTTCCCGATAATGGACGACAAAGGACAAGTTATTGCATTCTCTGGGCGAATTTTGGATGCAAATGCTGATGAAGCTAAATACTTGAATAGTCCTGAGAGTGAACTGTTTCAGAAAAATGATGTTCTATATAACATGCACCATGCGCGAGTCGCTATTCGTATGAAAAAGCAAGTCATCATTTCTGAAGGATTTTTAGATGTGATTGCATTTTCTAGAGCTGGAATTGATAACGTCATTGGCACTATGGGAACGGCTCTTACTCAAAATCACATTACTCGTTTAAAACGGCTGACGAGTCAGTTTGTTTTTTGTTTCGACGGTGATAAAGCGGGTATGGAAGCTACGAAGAAAGCTTTCCAAGCAACAAGTGGTAAAACCTTGCAACGGTCTGCTTTACTGTTGCCGAACCAATCGGATCCAGATGACTACAGTCGTCAACATGGTCTGGAGGCTCTAGCAAAGCTTGCTGGAGAAAAAGGACTCTCTGAAATGGCTTTCTCCATGGTGTATTACCGAAAGGGATTGAACCTTCAGAACGACTCTGACGTCTTACAGTATACGGACACCATTATTACAGAGATCGCGAAATCAGCTTCTCCAATTGAACAGTCGTATTACGTAAAGCAACTGGCAGAAGAAGTAGGTATCGGGCAAGACGTAATTGAGCAGCAACTGCGCAAGCAACTTGCCAAACGTGCAAAGTCAGAACAGACGGAGCGACCAGCTCTCGAGAGACAACCCGTAGTAAAAGCGCCTGCTCAGAAATTAGATGCTACAAGTCGTGCTGAGTACTTGCTACTTGCTCACTTGTTGGACGACCCCACGGTCTTTAGGTCAAAAGGGATTCAAGAAGACATGGAGTTGTTTGTCCATGATGAGTTGGTAGAGGCTTTTCTACATTTGTTAGCATTTTATGAAAAATATCCGACAGGTGATTTTCAAAGGTTACTAGAAGTAACTGAAAATCCCTCATTAAAAAAAGTATATATGTTTGCCACCATGTTGGATAAAGACCCAGAAAGCAGTACCAAGGAAATTGAAGATAGTATGCGTCAACTACGAAAATATCGGGTAGAGAAACGTATTGAAGCATTAATGCACGAATCTAAAGTAGCTGAAAAATTGTCAGATTACACGAAAGCACTTGAACTAGCCAAACAGGCGATTGAACTCAAGCGCACTCTTCATACAATCTGATTTCATTTAGGCACGTAAAGGAGGAATTCTTATGGCAGAAAAATCAGATCAGGTGAAAGAAGATTTGGAGTTGTCATTAGATGAAGCAAAGAAACAATTAATCGAGTTAGGTAAGAAAAATGGTGAACTGACTTATGGAGATATCGCTGAAAAATTAGCGACATTTGAATTGGAGTCAGATCAAATCGAAGAATTCATCGACCAATTAGAAGGCAAGGGAATTGAACTTGGCCGAAAAGATGGAGATGAAGAAGAACTCGATCAGTTGATGAACAAAAAAACAACGGAAACTTTTGATCTTAATGATCTGAGCGTTCCTCCTGGTGTAAAAATCAATGACCCTGTTCGCATGTACTTGAAAGAGATTGGTCGTGTGGAACTGCTAAGTGCTAAGCAAGAGATTGAGCTAGCAGAGCGTATTGAACAAGGTGACGAAGAAGCTCGTAAACGTCTAGCTGAGGCAAACTTGCGACTTGTTGTAAGTATTGCGAAGCGGTATGTCGGCCGTGGAATGTTATTCCTTGATCTCATTCAAGAAGGAAACATGGGTCTTATTAAAGCTGTTGAAAAATTTGACCATCGGAAAGGGTTCAAATTCAGTACGTATGCAACTTGGTGGATTCGTCAAGCAATCACACGTGCCATTGCTGACCAAGCGCGTACGATTCGTATTCCTGTCCATATGGTCGAAACAATCAATAAATTAATCCGTGTTCAGCGTCAACTGTTGCAAGATCTAGGCCGTGAGCCATCTCCAGAAGAAATTGGAGAAGAAATGGACCTTCCAGCAGAAAAAGTACGGGAAATCTTAAAGATTGCTCAAGAGCCTGTGTCACTTGAAACTCCAATTGGAGAAGAAGATGATTCACACCTCGGTGATTTTATTGAAGATGCAGATGCTCAGTCTCCATCGGATCACGCAGCTTACGAACTTCTTAAAGAACAGTTAGAAGATGTTCTAGACACATTGACAGACCGCGAAGAAAACGTATTACGTCTCCGTTTTGGTCTTGACGATGGTCGTACAAGAACGCTTGAAGAAGTTGGGAAAGTGTTTGGTGTTACTCGTGAGCGTATCCGACAAATTGAGGCAAAAGCACTTCGTAAACTTCGTCATCCCTCTCGTAGCAAACGTTTAAAAGATTTCTTAGATTGACCTACAGCCACTTCTCTTTATGGGGAGTGGTTTTTTTCACTTCTAAGCAAACGCCTTATACACCTAAGTGTTATCGATTTACGAAATTCATCGAGAGGCTTTTTGCTGAGAGCTGCAAAGAATATTGCGAAGAAGCGTGCCGTAGATCTTGGGGCTGTTTCCTGAAGGATCAGGTCGATGCCGGATATCACCCGTGTCGCTTAGATATCTAGTTACACCGGCTAGAAACCCACTCGAAAATCGACCACACCCAATGAGGCACAGAACGCCTCACCGGGTCCGTCCGATTCCCGAGAAGTTTCTGACCAAGCCGGTTCCACTTTTCTTGTGTGAAGCGATTGGGAAGATTCGGCGCGGCCCTTTTGGAAACAGCCCCAAGTCAGGCACGATTTTAGCATTAGAGCGGCGTTTTCTGCATCTAACGAAATCGAGTTGCAGGCGTTAGAAATACACGTAAAAACCATTCACCCCAACCGAGGCAAAGAGCGCCTCAATTGGGGCGCCTGGTTTTCACGAGATTTCTGAGCGAACGCCTTTCACATCTAAAAGTACGTGTTTAAATTCACATTCATTTTTATGCCATTTTATCAAAGAGTTCTGTATAATCAAACATGTAAGCGTTTACTAAGGGGATAAAAGGGGATGTAGAAATGAATTTTGATTTAACTCAAGAACACCAAATGCTAAAAAATATGATGCGTGATTTTGCTAATGAAAAGGTCGCTCCTGGGGCGATTGAGCGCGATAAAACGAAACAATTTCCGACAGACATCTTCAAAGAATTAAGCGATATGGGAATGATGGGTCTTCCATTTGACGAGGAATACGGTGGTGCTGGCGCGGATACGATCAGCTTTGCCATCGTCACAGAAGAATTGAGCCGTGCTTGTGCTTCTACTGGAATCACGTATTCTGCACATATTTCACTAGGCGGTGCTCCGCTTAGTCTGTTCGGAACAGAAGAGCAAAAGAAGAAGTATTTGACACCGATCTGCACAGGAGAATCATTTGGTGCATTTGGTTTAACTGAACCGAATGCAGGATCAGACGCTGGTGGTACTCAAACTACTGCGAAATTAGAAGGAGACGAGTGGGTCATCAACGGTAGCAAAGTGTACATCACGAATGCAAGTCATGCAAAACATTTAGCTATCACTGCTATTACCGGTACAGAGAATGGGAAGAAAGAGATTTCTGCTATTATCGTTCCTACTGACGCAGAAGGCTTCACTATTATCGACAATTACGAAAAAATGGGTCTTAACGCTTCGAACACGACCGAGCTTGTATTTGAAAATGTTCGTGTTCCAAAAGAAAACTTATTAGGGGTTCAAGGAAACGGATTTAAACAATTCTTGACTACTTTAGATGGAGGGCGTATCGGTATTGGGGCGATGGCAGTAGGAATTGCACAAGCGGCATTCGACAAAGCATTGCGCTACTCGAAAGAGCGGAAACAATTTGGAAAATCGCTATCAGAGTTTCAAATCACACAGTTTAAACTTGCTGATATGGCTTTAAAGATTGAATTAGCTCGTACTATGGTCTACAAAGCAGCTTGGTTGAAAGATCAAGGTCGTGCATTTGGTAAAGAAGCAGCGATGTGTAAACTCTATGCCTCTGAGATTGCAATGGAAGTGGCTGACGAAGCAATCCAAATCCATGGTGGCTATGGTTATATGAAAGAATATGAAGTGGAGCGCTTTATGAGAGATGCAAAGCTTCTTGAAATCGGAGAGGGAACTTCTGAAGTGCAACGCATGGTCATTGCACGTCATGTAGGTTGCTGATAGATTTGTCGAATTTGTCACAATGCATCAAAACTTGCCTCATTTCTCTTTTCGTTTTTTCTTGAATGGAGTACAATAATGATGTTGACTAATGTTATTAGTGATAGTGTGACCAAGAGGGAGGGTTATTGATGACAAAGAATCCTATTATTCCGTACATTTTAATCATGCTTTTCGGGATCGGACTTATTTTCTTCCTTTCTGTTGAAGGCGTTAAGAATTCAGAAGAAATCGCTGCAACAGAAGAATACGGTGAGGGTGGCGCTGAAGGCGGAGAAGAGGCATCTGCTGGTGAATTTGACCCAGAAGCACTTGCTCAGCAAAAGTGTATCAGCTGTCACGGAAGTAGCTACGAAGGACAAGGTGCATTCCCTTCATTAGTAGGAACTGAGCTTTCTGAAGAAGAAATTGCTGAAGTGCTTGCAAATGGTAAAGGCGCAATGCCAGGTGGATTGGTCCCTGCAGAAAACATCGAAGCGATGGCTGCTTGGGTTAAATCTCTCGAATAGTACATGAAAAAGTCTCGCTCCTTGGAGTGAGGCTTTTTTCTCTAGAAATGAGGTTGACTAAATGAACAGTGAACAGTTGTCACAACGCTTAAAGACAGTTGGTTCTTATGTATCGTCAGGTGCAAGGCTTGCCGATATTGGAAGCGATCATGCTTATCTCCCTTGCTATTTAGCTAAGAAACAACGAATTGAATTCGCTATAGCAGGTGAAGTCGTAAAAGGACCTTTTCAATCAGCAGAGCGGCAGGTTCGTACAGAAGGTTTGACAGATCTTATTGAAGTACGTATGGGAGATGGACTGGATGTAGTGAGAGCCGAGGACGGGATAACCGATATTACCATTGCAGGTATGGGAGGTCCCTTGATTGCCAAGATTCTTGAACGTGGAAAAGTCAAAGCAAACCTTGCAGCTCGGCTGATTTTGCAACCAAACGTCCACGCAATGGCCATTCGTGAATGGGCCGTTAAAAACGACTGGAAATTAGTTGCCGAAGAAATCTTAGAAGAGAATCAAAAGCTCTACGAAATTCTTGTTCTTGAAAAAGGCGCTATGGAACTAAATTCGGCAGACCTGCTACTTGGCCCTTTCCTTCGTCAAACTCGTTCAGACGCTTTCGTGAAGAAATGGGAGCGTGAACTGGCAGAATGGGAGCGCATTCTTCTAAAACTTCCGGAAGATGATAGACAAGAAGTGAAAGACAAACGACGGGAGCTTGAAATGAAGATAGAACTCGTAAAGGAGGCATTTTCATGAATGGACACCGTGTCATTGAATTATTTGAACAATGGGCAAAACCAGCTCTAGCCATGGATGGTGATCCCATTGGACTCCACATCGGTGCGCTGAACAAATCAATATCTCGTGTCCTTGTAACTTTGGATGTTACTAAAGAAGTCGTTCAAGAGGCGATTGATGAGCAGTGTGAGCTTATTCTCGCGCATCACCCTCCTATCTATAGAAAGTTGAGCGCGATAGATACTTCGACTCCACAAGGCCGATTAATTGAAAAATGCATTAAACAGGATATTGCTGTCTATGCGGCACATACCAATCTGGACATTGCTCAAGGTGGCGTAAATGATATGCTCAGCGACAAGCTGCAATTGAACGACGTGAAGGTGTTGACGCAGACCTATTCAGAACCGATGATGAAGTTAGCTGTCTTTACACCAGAAAGTCATGCGGACACGATGCGTGAGGCTTTGGCAACAGCAGGCGCTGGAGAGCTCGGAGACTATGAACAGTGTTCGTATTCTTTAAAAGGTACCGGTCGCTTTCGTCCAACTTCAGAGGCCGATCCTTATATCGGAGAAGCGGGAAAACTTGAGGTCGTCGACGAAGAAAAGATTGAAGTGGTCTTTCCAAAGTCCTCTACTTCTCGAATAGTCAAAGCGATGTTGAAAGTTCATCCATATGAAGAAGTGGCCTATGATTTGTATGCTATGGATCTTCAGGCGAATGAACATGGTCTAGGACGAATCGGGAAGGTAGAACCGATGACTCTAAAAGAGTTTTCTCAGCATGTGAAGTCTCAACTAAATGTACCGTTTGTGCGAGTAACGGGAGATCTTGATGCTCCAGTTAAAAAAGTAGCGGTTATCGGCGGAGACGGGAACAAATACATTCGCGATGCCAAGCGAGCAGGGGCAGATGTGCTAGTTACTGGGGATATGTATTTCCATACAGCGCAAGATGCGGAAACAATGGGGCTAATGATTGTGGACCCTGGTCACCACGTTGAATCTGTGATGAAAGAGGGAACAGTCCAGTATATGACGAACCTGATGCAAGGGGAGAAAAATGCGCCGCAGTTCATCGCTTCGAAACTATCAACAGAACCCTTTAAATTGATATAAAAAAGTCTGCCTCGTGTTGAGGCAGACTTTTTTTCATTGAGCGTAAGGCTCGATACGAACTACAGGCTTTGGAACTTTGATCTTAGGCAAAATCTTGTCATTCGTGACGCGTTTTGTCGTGTCATGTGTTTCGGGATTTTGCGGATCGTATTTCTCTAAGAACTGAATCACTTCTTTGACAATTGGAGTTGGTGTTGAGGCACCAGCAGTTACAGATACGCTATCCACATTTTGTAACCATTCCAATTTCAACTCCGAGATATCCCCAATTCGGTATGAAGGAGTTGACGCAATCTCTTCTGAGACTTGAGTCAATCGGTTAGAGTTGTTACTCATTGGATCTCCTACAACGATTAATAGCTCCGTGTCACCAGCTTGCTCAGCCACAGCCTCTTGACGAACCTGGGTAGCTAAACAGATTTCTTTGTGCACTTCAATCGTCGGGAATTTGGCTTTAAGTGCGTCCATCAGTTTGACAACATCCCACTGTGACATAGTGGTTTGATTGGTCACGAGAAGCTTCTCGTTTGCTAATTCTAGCATATCCACATCCTCGAGCTTTTCAATCAAATGAACGTGGTCCGGAGCCACTCCGATGGCGCCTTCTGGCTCTGGGTGACCTTTCTTTCCGATATAAAGAATGTCATAACCTTGTGCTGTCTTTTCTGCAATCAAATCATGTGTAACGGTAACATCAGGGCAAGTGGCATCAATCGATACCAACCCTTTCTGCTTTGCAAGTTCGCGAACCTGCGGGGATACACCGTGAGCTGTAAAGATGACAGTACCAGATTCTACTTTTTCTAAAATTTCAAGTCGGTTCGGACCATCTAATGTAATGATTCCATCAGCCTCAAATGCATCTGTTACATGTTTATTATGGACAATCATCCCTAATATATAAATCGGGCGAGGTAGACTTGCATCCATTGCAGCATTACGCGCAATGACCATAGCGTCAACGACACCATAGCAATACCCGCGAGGTGAGATTTTTTTTACTTTCATGGAGAAACTCCTTTCACAACACATACTACGTTTATTATAACGAACGAAAGCGCACGGAGCAAAGTATAGCTATTTTGGGATAAATACTGTAGAATCACGAGAGTGTGTATTTTTTCGTTGTTGCTCCACTGGACCGGAAATCCCGTGAAGCAGACTTGCCAACATTGAGAACTGTTGAAGTAGCGGACTAACCTGCTTGATGAGAGGGGCCAACTCATGTGCCACTTGTAGCCATTGAAGCAGGTTATCTGTTTTTTTAGTAGCGGGAGTTAATTCAAATGGATAAAATTCTTTATATTTCACATATTCACTCCTCGTATATTAGTATATGAATGATAGGGAAAGACGTTAAAGACATGGTACAATAGAACAAGGTATTTATGTGATAGGAGGGACAGTCATGTCCAAATTTAGTGATTACAACTTTCAACCGTTTTTGATGGAAGCGATTGAACAGTTAAAGTTTGATAAACCAACACCCATCCAACAAAAAATGATTCCGCTTATTATGAAAGGTAAGAGCGCTATCGGTCAATCCCATACAGGTACAGGGAAGACGCATAGTTTCTTATTGCCGATTGTAGAACAAATCCAAGCGGACAAACAAGAAGTACAAGCTATCATCACATCTCCAACAAGAGAGCTTGCTACTCAAATCCATAAGACATTGCAGCAATTGATTGAAAACTCGCCGATCCAGTCCAAGCTGTTTATCGGTGGTACGGATAAAGCGCGTGCAATCTCAAAGCTAGGAACTCAACCGCATATTGTTGTAGGAACACCTGGACGTATCAAGGACCTAATGCTCGAAGGCGCTCTGCATGTTCATACGGCTTCTACTCTAGTTATTGATGAAGCGGATCTAGCTTTCGATTTAGGTTTTATTACGGATATTGATCAGTTTGCAGGAAAGATGCCGGAAGACTTAAAGATGTATGTCTTCTCTGCTACGATTCCAGAAAAGCTGCAGCCTTTCTTGAAGAAGTATATGTCCTCTCCAGAACATATCAAAATCGGGGACAAAAAACCGGTAGCAGAAGGAATTGAATTCTTGGCTGTTCCAGTTCGAGGAAAATCAAAAAAGAATCGATTAGTTGAAGTACTTGAAGTAATCAATCCTTATCTTGCTATCATTTTTGTGAACACAAAGAAATATGCAGATAAAGTAGCGCACCATTTAAATGAAAGTGGCTACAAAGTCGGCTTGATTCACGGAAACTTAACACCACGTGACCGTAAAAAGATGATGCAGAGCATTCATGATCTAGAGTACCAATACATTGTGGCAACGGACCTTGCTGCTCGTGGAATCGATATTCCAGGTGTCAGTCACGTCATCAATTTAGAGATCCCTGATGATCTTGAATTCTTTGTTCACCGTGTAGGCCGTACAGCTCGCGCAGGTTTAGAAGGACAAGCCATCCTTTTATACCAACCGGAAGATGAAGATGCACTTAATCGCATTGAGAAAATGAGCATCACATTCCAACATGTCGATATCAAAAATGGTGAGTGGACAGAACTTAAAGACCGTCACGCTCGAAAAAACCGTCCGAAACAAGAGAATGAAATTGACGCAAAAGCAAAAGCGCTAGTGCGTAAGCCGAAAAAAGTAAAACCAGGTTACAAACGTAATATGAAGTGGGAAATGGATAAAGTGAAAAAGAGAGAGCGTAAAATTCGCAATCGCAAACGGTAAGGGGGAACTCCTTTGTTAATCGGATCTCACGTTTCAATGAATGGAAAAAAGATGTTACTTGGTGCTAGTGAAGAAGCGGCGAGTTACGGATCGACTACATTTATGATTTATACGGGTGCACCGCAGAATACGCGCCGAAAACCAATTGAAGAATTGAATATAGAAGCGGGAATGGCTCACATGCAAGAGCATGGCATGAGCAACATCGTGGTCCATGCCCCGTATATTATTAATCTTGGAAATACTACAAAGCCAGAGACATTTGCTTTAGGTGTCGATTTTCTACAAAAAGAAATTGAACGTACCAATGCACTGGGTTCTAAACAGATTGTTTTACACCCAGGTGCTCACGTTGGGGCTGGAAGCGAAGCTGGTATTGCTCGTATTGTAGAGGGTCTGAATCTTGTGCTAGAAAACAAGAGCGATGTTCAGGTTGCCTTAGAGACAATGGCAGGTAAAGGATCAGAAGTCGGACGAAGTTTTGAAGAGCTTGCTATGATCATTGACGGCGTCACTCATAACGAACGACTTTCTATCTGTATGGACACGTGTCACGTACATGACGCAGGCTACAATATCAAAGAAGACTTTGACGGTGTGTTGAATGAATTTGATCAGATTATCGGTCTTAATCGATTGAAAGTTGTTCACATTAATGATTCGAAGAACATTCAAGGTGCTCGCAAAGACCGCCATGCTAATATCGGGCATGGGGAAATCGGCTTTGAGGCCTTGTCTTATATTGTGCACCATCCCCAGCTAGAGGCATTGCCAAAGATTTTAGAAACGCCTTTCGTTGGTGCCGATGCAAAAACGAAACAAGCTCCTTATAAAATAGAAATCGATATGCTAAAACGGAATGACTTTTCATCTTCTGCTTTAGACGTATTACTCTAAAGACTGCCCTTGTGGTGGTCTTTTTTGGTCAAAAAGATTTACATCACGAAATCGTTCCAGTATACTGAATCAAGTGTAAATCGGAATGATTATTAATTAGGAAGAAGTGGCAACCATGGAGAAGTATATAGAAATGAACCAAGTCAGCTTTTATTATGACAAAACGGAAGCCTTACAAGATGTCTCTTTGACAGTCAATGAAGGCGATTTTTTGGCCATCATCGGACCAAATGGTTCTGGTAAATCAACATTAATGAAAATTATATTAGGACTTCTTAAACCAATGAAAGGTGAAGTGAAACTTTTCGGTAAACCTGTAGAGGAATTTAAAGACCGCGCTTGCATCGGTTATGTCTCTCAAAAATCGAATAGTTTCAATAGCGGATTTCCTGCCACGGTCTTCGAAGTCGTTCGGAGCGGACTCGCTAAAAAGACAGGTCTATTTGCTAAGTATCCAAAAGATGCGGCTGAACAAGTGAAAGAGGCTTTGATTTCAGTTGGAATGCAAGCATATAGTGACCGACCTATCAGCGCATTGTCTGGTGGTCAACAGCAACGTGTATTCATTGCACGTGCGCTGATCAGCAAACCTAAAATTTTGTTACTCGATGAGCCTACAGTAGGTATTGATCAGCAAAATATGCAATCGTTCTACCGCATGCTGACCCATTTAAACAAACATCATAGTATAACGATTATTTTAATCACGCATGATGTCGATGCTGTTTCAAAAAGTATTTCACATGTAGCTTGTTTGAATCGCACCATTCATTTCCATGGATTTCAAAAAGAAATGGAATTGCTGTCGGATGCGCAACTAGAAGCTTGGTATGGCCATCCAGTTCGCCGAGTGAAGCACGAAGGAGGTCATCATTCACATGATTGATGCAATCTTGGCTTATGATTTTCTTCGTCAAGCGTTTATTTCAGGTATTTTGATTGGTCTGATTGCTCCGCTTCTAGGAGTTTTTATAGTCGTTAGGCGTTTATCACTCATTGCGGACGCTTTAAGTCATGTGACGCTTGCGGGTATCGCGGGAAGTCTTTTCTTAAGTCAGTCCGTTCCAGCACTTGCATTATTAAACCCTTTGTATTTGGGTATGGCTTCTGCAGAAGCGGGATCAACACTTATTGAGAAGCTTCGAACGCTTTATAAACATTATCAAGAACTCGCAATACCGATTATCATGTCTGGTGGTCTAGGACTTGCAGCATTGTTTATATCACTTGCAGACGGGTTCCGTACCGATCTCTTCTCGTACTTGTTTGGTTCGGTTTCTGCCGTTAGCTATCAAGATATGTTGATTGTAATTGGTGTTACCCTAGTGGTACTTGTATTTTTAATTGGATTTTTTAAAGAACTGTTCGTCTTATCGTTTGATGAGGAATATGCGCATGCCACAGGACTTCCCGCTAAGTGGATTCACTTTTTATTCATGGTCGTGACAGCTCTTGTGATAGCGGCTTCTATGCGCATCGTGGGCATCTTATTGGTTTCTTCATTAATGACGCTTCCTGTTGCTGCAGCCATGAGACTAGCTAAGAGCTTTAAAGGAGCTATCTTATGGTCGCTGCTATTTGGTCAAACTTCTGTGCTTATCGGGCTTGTGTGCGCATTTTACTTGGACCTAGCACCAGGAGCTACGATTGTATTGACTTCGATTTTAATACTTTTGATTGTAATTGCAGTCATGGGACGAAAGGGGAGACAAGTATGAATGAAACAAAAGCGTGGGAAATTTTAAAAGAGAATGGATTTAAGAGGACGGATAAACGAGAACGTTTGGTGGAGCTATTGACGGATACGGATAAATACATGACAGCGAAGCATTTGGCAACAACTCTTCGCGAAGAATATCCTTCAATGAGTTTTGATACCATCTACCGAAACCTGCATACGTTCGTTGAACTTGGAATTCTTGAAGAGACGGAGTTGTCTGGGGAGAAGCATTTCCGGATGCACTGTGATGTCGATCATCACCACCACCACTTTATTTGTATGGATTGTGGAGACACAAAACAAATTGCAATCTGTCCAATAGATTCTATTCGTAATGAGATTCCAGGGTATCAGATTGAAAATCATAAACTTGAAGTCTATGGAAAATGTCCGGATTGCCAGTAGAACATACAAAAGGGAGTTTCTCGTCACTTGAGAAACTCCCTTTTCTGTCTTTAACTTCAACGTACTATTTATTTGATAGGGAAGTGATGGCGGATGATAGCGTCCGCTTCTTGCCAATCATACACACGAATGACCTGCTTCGGAACAGCTAGTCGGTTATAAGGTGTATCGAAAAGTAGTACCGGAATATCCAACTCTTCTGCAATTTCGACTGCATTATCATGCTTGTCTTCAAAAAACGCATCTACTTGATGGATTTTAGCTGTTGCCACTTTATTATGTGAACCGATGAGCTCGATGTGATCATAATGCAACTCTTGCTCTTTAAACCAGTTCATCGTGATATCAGAGACATTGTCTCCCCGCGCAGAGATGAAATACAGTTCGTAATGCTTCTTCCACTCATCAAGCACTCGTTTCGCATGTTGTTGAATGGGGGAAGATGCATAAATTGCAGGTTCCGCTTCCTTAAACCATGTATAGAACTTTTGGCGGTCCACTGGAAACGCAGCTGTCAAATCGTATTCTTTAATGTCATCGAGCACAAGATTCGTTTGAAACGCTTCGTTAATATGAGGAAGCAGGGAAGTAGGACACGTCACTGTACCATCAATATCAATTCCGAATCGAGCCATGATTACACTTCCTGACGATCGGCGTTTTGCTTTTCAAGCTCTTGTTGAGCAAAATACTCAGCTGCAATCTTATCAATCTCAATCTTCAGCTCGTCTACCATAGTTTCCTCTGGTACTTTACGAACAGTTTTTCCTTTACGGAAAAGAAGGCCTTCTCCACGTGCTCCAGCGATACCAATATCCGCTTCACGCGCTTCACCTGGTCCATTCACCGCACAACCTAGTACAGCTACTTTGATTGGTGCTTTGATAGTAGAAATGTATTCTTCCACTTCGTTCGCAATAGAAATCAAGTCGATTTCAATACGACCACATGTCGGACACGAGATCAAAGTCGCCGCATTTGAAGAAAGACCGAATACTTTCAATAGTTCTCGTGCTACTTTTACTTCTTCGACTGGGTCAGCAGAAAGAGATACACGTAATGTGTTTCCAATTCCCATACTTAGAAGGGTACCAAGACCGGCAGCACTCTTGATAGAACCAGCAAACAATGTTCCTGATTCTGTAATACCTAAGTGCAATGGATAATCAAATGCTTGTGATGCCAAGCGATACGCTTCAATCGCAAGACTTACGTCAGAAGCCTTCATAGATACGATAATATCGTGGAAATCTAGGTCTTCTAGAATTTTAATGTGGTGCAAAGCACTTTCTACCATACCTTCAGCAGTAGGGTAGCCGTATTTCTCAAGGATTTTGCGTTCAAGAGAACCGGCATTAACTCCAATACGAATTGGAATGCCTTTCGCTTTTGCTGCATTTACTACAGCTTCTACTTTTTCACGACGACCGATATTTCCTGGATTGATACGGATCTTGTCGGCTCCTTGCTCGATGGCGATTAACGCTAGTTTATAATCAAAATGAATATCAACAACAAGTGGAATGTTGATGCGTTCTTTAATTGCTCCGATTGCGTATGCAGCACGCTCATCTGGGCAAGCTACACGGACAACTTGGCATCCTGCTTCTTCTAAACGAAGAATTTCGGCTACAGTTGCTTCCACATCGTGAGTTTTTGTTGTTGTCATACTCTGAATAAATAATTCGTTACTTCCACCAATGGTGATATCTCCAACACGAACTGGTCGTGTGTTTGAACGATGGATCATTTCTGGCATTGTATTCGCTCCTTTTGTTGTTGCGCTTCACTTCATTCTACCAATGTACTAGAGAGAAAGACAAGAAGGAAGCTTAATTCGTGCAGGGTTTCCAATACGGTTAAACGAATGAGCGATTCGAAAAGTTGCGTTCGTTTGGATTCAGTTGGTTTAGGAGATGTGTCCACTCTAAAAAACTGATAGGTGCGTTGCTAGTTGCGTACACTTCTTCTAAGGATCCCGCTGGGGAAGCAATCTCAAGCGAGTACTCGGAAAGTGGATCACACAAAGTCGTTTCCGGAGTTTTTGAAAGATCGACTTGGACGGCATAACAGAGTAAGCAAATGGTTAGTGAAGCCAGTATGTAGCGCATAAAAAATCCCTCCCCGATTACAATCTATGCGGGAGGGGAGGGTCTATGCTTTTTTTGCGAGTTTCGGATAGTACTTCAAAGCTGCGAACACGAATCCTAATGTTAATGCATAACTGAACCACTGTACATAAAGGTTTTCAGGAAGAAAGGGGTAGGCAGCAAGTAATAATAGAAAAGACCATGTATTGGCAAATAAAGTAGTTCTCCAAAGAAAACGGTATTCGGCACGGCGTTTTAGTAAAGGAGCAACGAGTAAAGCGATTCCGGATAAAATACTAATGCGTGCAAAAATCAATAAGGTCTGGACAACAAATAATAGAACAAAAGCAAAGGGATAGAGCAGCCAACTAATTTCATTAAAATAGTCTACTAAACCGTCAAACTGTTTTGTTGTTTCTCCGATTCCAAGTACGAATTGTGAAAAAGCGAGTAGGGAGAACAACAGTATAAATAAGAAGATATATTGCATTGTCTTTCCCATAGGAACCAGACGAAATGCTGCAAGTTTTTTAGCAGATAGTAAACTGGATTTAAACAACGTAACTAACGACATTAAACACGCTTCCTTTCGGTTCATATTGTATCATGTCGAAATTTCAAACTCCAAATATTAAGAGTTTGTAAATTTCATGTGATTTCTCTTTACAATAGGTTTATACTTTAAGCATAATAGGTGGCGTGTCAAAAAATAGTATGGGAGTTGACCTTTACGTGGAATTAAACTGGCAAGAAATGCTGTTCACGTTTTTTGGTGGATTAGGTATTTTCTTATTCTCGATTAAATACATGGGTGATGGCCTTCAAAAATCAGCTGGTGATAAACTTCGAGACATATTAGATCGTTTTACAACAAATCCGTTCATGGGAGTCTTAGTTGGTATCATTGTAACTATCCTGATTCAATCGTCTTCAGGAACAACCGTCTTAGTAGTTGGACTTGTGAGTGCAGGATTTATGAACTTGCGTCAAGCTATCGGAGTTATTATGGGTGCCAATATTGGTACTACTGTAACTGCATTTATCATCGGTTTTGATGTCGGTGCATACGCGTTACCAATTATGGCTCTCGGGGCATTTGCTATCTTCTTCTTTAAAAATGCTCGGATTCACAACATCGGAGAAGTAATTTTCGGTTTCGGTGGACTGTTCCTCGGACTTGAATTAATGGGAGACGGGATGAAACCACTCCGCGAGGTACAAGCATTTACAGATTTAACAGTTGAAATGAGTACGAACCCAGTACTAGGTGTTATCGCAGGTACACTATTCACAGTACTTGTTCAAAGTTCAAGTGCAACTATTGGGATCCTACAACAACTTTATGCTGAAAACCTTGTATCTTTAGACGCTGCTTTACCAATTTTGTTTGGTGATAACATCGGTACAACAATTACAGCTGTCCTTGCTTCATTAGGCGCTTCAATCGTTGCACGCCGTGCAGCAGCAGTACACGTATTATTCAACCTAGTCGGAACAGCTATCTTCTTGCTGATCTTGCCACTATTCGAATCCTATGTGATTTGGATTGCAGGAATTTTAGACTTAGAAACTAAAATGCAGATTGCCTTTGCGCACGGAACATTCAACGTTGCAAATACGATTATTCAGTTCCCATTAATCGGCTTATGGGCTTATGTGGTTACAAAAGTAATTCCTGGTGAAGAACTGTCTATTGAATACAAACCAAAACATTTAGATGAAAACTTCATTGAACAATCGCCTTCTATTGCCATCGGGCAAGCGAAAGAAGAAATTCTTCGTATGGGGAACATGAGTGTTCAAGGTCTCGAATTAACTTATAAATATTTGAAAGAGCGTTCTAAGCGTGATGCAGAACTGACTCTTCAAATTGAAGAAGCTTTAAATAATCTAGACAGCAAAATTACAGACTACCTTGTGAAGATTTCATCACAATCGTTGTCTCCACAAGATTCGACTCGTCACAATATGTTAATGAATACAGTACGTGACATCGAGCGTATCGGAGACCATTTTGAAAATATTATCGAATTGATTCAGTACCAAGAATCGCATAAGCTAATCTTGACTGAAGATGCAATTCAAGATGTATCGGAAATGTTTGAGTTAACTATTAACACGGTTGCTAAAGCTATGACTGCACTAGATGAAAACTCTGCGGAGCTTGCACGTGAAGTGGCAGAACAAGAAAACACGATCGACAAAATGGAACGTAAATTCCGTAAAAACCATATTGCTCGTCTAAACGAGGGACAATGTACTGGCCAAGCGGGTGTTATGTTCGTTGATATTCTAAGCAACTTAGAGCGTATCGGAGATCACTCTGTTAATATTGCAGAAGCTATCTTAGGGAAACGCGTATAATGGAAATCGTCGGCTGGATTTTCATCATTGCGAGCTTTGTCATTGCCTATGTTGGGCTTGTGTATCCGATTATTCCATCTGTTGTATTTCTTTTACTAGGCTATATTCTTTACGGTGTATTCTTCTCATTTGAAGAATTGAACATCTGGTTTTGGGTCATTCAAATTTTATTCGTTGTGCTGATTTTTGGTGCTGATACACTTTCGAATCTAGCGAGTGTGAAAAAATTTGGTGGAACTAAACCTGGTCTTTATGGAAGTACGGTTGGTCTTATCATCGGGCCAATCGTTCTCCCTGGGATCGGAATTCTAGTTGGACCTTTCTTAGGTGCATTTTTAGCAGAGCTACTGATTTCTAAGAAAAATATCAAAGATGCGGTTCGAGCTGGAGTAGGCTCTTTTGTAGGTCTCGTAACCTCTACAGTAGTGAAAGCCATCTTGTTCACGGTAATGCTCGTTATCTTTGTCTGGTTCATCTAATTTCAGTCAAAAGCCTGAAAAATGAAAAATTGAATAGTTTTTATTTGATTGCCATTGTCTTCTTTGCTAATGTAAATAGTGGATATACTACTAGTACCTTAGGAGGAATTGACAATGGCTTTTGAATTACCGAAATTACCGTACGAATATGACGCGTTAGAGCCTCATATCGACAAAGAGACTATGAACATTCACCACACGAAACATCACAACACGTACATCACAAATGTGAACAACGCTCTTGAAGGGCATTCGGATCTTTCTTCTAAATCAGTTGAAGAATTGATTTCAAACCTTGATGCAGTTCCAGAAGACATTCGTACTGCTGTACGCAACAATGGTGGCGGACACGCGAACCACTCTCTATTCTGGGAAATCCTATCACCAAACGGTGGCGGCCAACCAACGGGTGCATTAGCAGAAGCAATCGACAGCAAGTTCGGAAGCTTTGACGCATTTAAAGAAGAATTTGCTAAAGCAGCTACAACTCGCTTTGGTTCGGGCTGGGCTTGGTTATCAGTCGCTAACGGTGAAGTAGAAGTATCTTCTACACCAAACCAAGACTCTCCACTAATGGAAGGTAAAACGCCAATTCTAGGCTTAGATGTTTGGGAGCATGCTTATTACTTAAACTATCAAAACCGTCGTCCAGACTACATTACATCATTCTGGAATGTTGTAAACTGGGACGAAGTTTCAAAACGCTACGAAGCAGCTAAATAAGAATCACAGCCTCTCCTTAGACTTCGGTTTAGGAGAGTTTTTTTTATGAAATTGTCTAGGTGTTGCAACATTTTGTTGTGAAAAGACGTGTTATACTTGTAAGCGAGGTGCACGCAATGAAAAAAATAAAATCCCAAACAACACGAACATCTAAATCCAAACAACGCGCACATTTGATTTTTCGAATGAATGTGCTTTTCCTAACGATCTTCTTGCTATTTACAGCTTTAATTTTTCGCTTAGGCTATTTACAGATCGTTAAAGGAGAAGACTATACACGAATACTTGCCCGTACAGAAGAAGTACCGGTGAATACGAGTGTTCCACGAGGCCGAATTTTCGACAGCCAAGGTCGCATTCTAGTAGACAATCAAGCAGAACGTGCTATCACTTATACAAAAATGCAGACGACCACTGGTGACGAAATGTGGGGAATCGCGGAGAAGCTAGCTGCTTTGATTGAAAAAGATACGGACTCCATCACAAAAAGCGACCTTCAAGATTACTGGCTACGTAAAAATAAAGACGATATGTATAAATATGTCGATAAAGCAGAACAAGACGCCATTGAAGATAGCGAAGAACTCGATAATGTAGAGAAATCTCGAGAGATGAACCGTCTGATTCGAGACAGTATTCCGGAACAAGAGTTAAACGCTTTTTCTAAAGACGAACTTGAGAAAATAGCGATCTACCGTGAGATGGTCTCTGGCTACGCCTTGTCTCCTCAAATCATTAAAGGAGAAAATGTATCCGCGGAAGAATTTGCACGAGTTTCTGAACGTCTAAATGAATTACAAGGTGTCAATACAACGACGGACTGGCGCCGTGTCCGAAATTCGAATCTAGCCATACTCGGTACAACTACATTACCTAAAGAAGGAATTCCAAAATCCGACTTGAACCACTACTTAGCTCGTGACTACTCTCGTAACGACCGGGTAGGCCGAAGTTATGTAGAGCAATATTATGAAGAAGTGCTTCAAGGTCAAAAATCCGTGGTGAAAAATATCACAGACGGAAAAGGCCGAGTCATCGATACACAACCGGTCTATGAAGGGGATCCTGGAAAAGACTTAGTGTTATCTATTGATACGGAAGTGCAGGCACGGTTAGAAGAAATCGTAACAGCTAGACTACTTGAAGCGAAGCGGAATGCTGGAACGCGTCATTTGGACCGCATGTTCTTCACAATGATGGATCCAAACACAGGAGAGGTCATCGCAATGGTAGGTAAAATCTTGCGTCGTGACCCAGAAACGAGCGAGTTCGCCCGTGATCCTGAAACAGGTGGGTATATAGTGGACGATTACGCGTTTGGAACATTTACAACAGCTTATGAAGCTGGTTCTACTATTAAAGGTGGGACGGTTCTTACTGGATACCGTGAAAACGCATTGAGTATTGGAGAAACAAAGATAGATGAACCAATCTATATTGCCAATGATGATGCTAAAAGTTCCGTATTCAATCGATCGGGCAGAATCCCTGTAAATGATTTGACTGCTCTTGAGCGCTCTTCCAACGTATATATGTATAAAATTGCGTTTACACTCGCAGGAGAGACCTACCGACCGAAGGAGTCCGTTGACTTTAATTTTAATGCTTTTGATAAACTACGGAACGGGTATGCACAACTTGGCTTAGGAGTTCCGACAGGAATAGACTTACCAGGGGAGGTAGCTGGATTCAGTAATCCCGAAAATGATGAAGCATTTAACCTTCTCGATTTAAGTATAGGACAATATGATACGTATACACCTTTACAGTTAACACAATACATTGCAACGATTGCAAACGGTGGCAAACGCATCCAGCCTCACGTCGTTAAAGAGATTCGGAAAGCCTCTGAGAATGGGGAAGAAATGGGGGCATTGGAGGCGGAGATTCAGCCAAAAGTTTTAAATATAGTAGAAAACACTCAGGCAGAGATAGAACAAGTTCGTAAAGGGATGCGCCGAGTATATCAAGGGGATCAAGGAACGGCTCGTGGAGCGTTTGCTGATTTTAAATATGACGGTGCTGGGAAAACAGGTACAGCAGAGACATCTGCCTATGATCCTGTTGAAAAAAAACTTTATGACACAGTTACACTTTCTCATGTAGGATTTGCACCATATGACAACCCCCAAATCGCATATTCTACTATGATACCTTGGGCGTCACTAGAAAGTGTCTATAAGACCAATTCTTCGACACCGCTTACTCGCGAGCTAGTCGATGCCTATTTCGAAATCATGGAAAAACGAAATTCAGAGCAAAAGGAAGAGTCGTTACATCCAAAAATCATTCCTTCGATTTCAGAGGATTCTATTGATGAAGAGGAAGAAACAGAATAACAAACATAAATCCAACCAGCGATGGTTGGATTTTTTGTGTTTACACATTCTTTACATTGCTTTCATAAAGGCTCAACAAAGTACTTGTATAGTTAAGCATGTAAGAAAAAACAAACTCTGTAGGGGGATTTACCTGATGAAAAACTGGAAGTACTTTATGGGAACAGCAATGCTAGGATCTGCACTAATTTTAGGAGCGTGTGGAGACGATGCATCAGAGACAGAAGCTAACGGAGATTCAACAGATACTGGTAGTGAGGAAGTTGTAGAAGGATCTGTTTCTGGAGACGGTTCGTCAACAGTAGCACCTATCTTGGAAGCATTAGTTGAAGAGTACTCTGCACAAAGTGAAGTACAAGTAAACGTTGGTGTATCGGGAACAGGTGGCGGTTTTGAAAAATTCATCGCTGGTACAACAGATTTCTCGAATGCATCTCGTCCAATTAAAGAGGAAGAAGCAGCTCAACTTGAAGAAGCAGGAATTGATTATACAGAATTTTTATTAGCATATGACGGTTTAACAGTAGTCGTGAACAGTGAAAACGATTGGGCTACAGATTTGACAGTTGAAGATTTAAAGAAATTATGGGTTGAAGATGGCACAACTAAAAAATGGTCTGATATCAATCCAGAATGGCCAGATGAAGAAGTGGTCTTTTACTCTCCTGGTACAGACTCGGGAACATATGATTACTTCAATGAGGTCATTTTAGAGGATGCTGATATGGTATCAGCTGCTACACTTTCTGAAGATGACAACGTTCTTGTACAAGGTGTTCAAGGAGATAAGAACGCAATTGGATTCTTCGGATACGCTTACTACCTAGCTAACCAAGATACAATTAAAGCAGTTAGCATTGAAGGTGTAGAACCAAACAATGAAACAATTGAATCAGGTGAATATTCACCACTATCTCGTCCACTATACACATATGTAAAAAACTCTGCGGTTGCAGAGAATCCAGCAGTGTATGACTTCATGAAGTATGTTATTGAAAATGCGGGTGCTATGGCAGAGGCTGTAGGATATGTAAAAGCTCCTCAAGAAGAGTACGATAAAGGTATGGAAGCATTAGAAGGTTTAAAATAATTTTACTTTCAATACGTGGAGATGAGGAGTAGCAGAGGCTACTCTTTTCTTCCGTCCGGTAAGGAAAAGGGGGATCATGATGGCACAAGCTCGTCCATCTGTTCAAGAACTAATAGCTCAAAAAAGTTCGAAAGGCCGTAAAAAAGCTATTGAAAAGGCTATACCAATTATCTTATTTATGATTGCAGCCATTTCTGTATTAACTACTATTGGAATTGTTGTTACTTTGATTTTTGAAACTGTGACATTCTTCACTCAAGTTCCATTCCTCTCTTTCTTATTTGGAACTGAATGGTTACCGTTCTCTAATACAGAAGCTCGCTTTGGAATTCTGCCATTAATTGTAGGAACTTTAAAAGTTACGGTCATAGCGGTTGTCGTGGCTGTACCGCTTGGACTAGCTTCAGCAATCTATCTAAGTGAATACGCAAGTGATACAGCTCGCCGGATTATCAAGCCTATTTTAGAAGTGCTTGCTGGCGTACCAACGATTGTTTATGGATTTTTTGCTTTGACGTTTGTAACACCAGTACTACAGCAATTCATTCCGGAGCTAAAGATTTTCAATGCAATCAGCCCCGGTATCGTTGTAGGAATAATGATTATTCCAATGATTGCTTCTTTATCTGAAGACGCAATGAGTGCTGTACCTAACTCTATTCGTGAAGGTGCACTAGGTATGGGCTCTACTAAGCTTGAAGTCGCAATCAAAATCGTGTTACCAGCAGCTCTTTCTGGAATCTTGGCATCCATTGTACTTGCCATGTCACGTGCAATCGGGGAAACCATGATTGTGTCTCTAGCAGCAGGATCGACACCACGATTTGATGCAAACTTTACAGATAGTATCCAAACGATGACAGCTTACATCGTTCAAGTATCAACTGGTGATGCAGGTTACGGTACTCCAATTTATTACTCTATTTATGCTGTTGGGTTCACTTTATTCTTGTTTACGCTATTGATGAACCTCCTCGCTCAGCGTATTTCAAAACGATTCAGAGAGGAGTATTAATATGCGCTATATAGAAGAACAAAGTGTCATGAAGAAAATGAACTCACGCAAAATTATTAATTCAATCTTTAAAGGAATCTTCTTCGTAGCTACACTGATTGCTTTATTAACATTGGCAGTCTTGTTTTATCGAATTCTTTCTCAAGGATTAGGCTATTTAACAACTGATTTCTTTACAAACTTTGCTTCCCGTTTTCCAGAAAAAGCAGGAATTAAAGCAGCTCTAATAGGATCTCTTTGGTTAATGGCAGTGGTTGCACCCGTATCTATGATTTTGGGTGTCGGTAGTGCCATCTACCTTGAAGAATACGCAAAGAAAAACCGTGTAAATGACTTCATCCGAGTGAACATCTCCAACCTTGCTGGGGTTCCTTCTGTTGTTTTCGGACTTTTAGGTCTAACAATATTCGTACGTGCGCTTGCTCTTGGGAACAGTATCTTAGCTGCAGGATTCACGATGAGTCTGCTTATTCTTCCGGTCATCATCGTGGCTTCACAAGAAGCGATTCGTGCAGTGCCAAGTGAAGTAAGACAAGCGTCATACGGAATGGGAGCGACTAAATGGCAGACCATTTTACGAGTGGTATTGCCGAGTGCGATTCCAGGGATTTTAACAGGTTCTATTTTGGCTTTGTCTCGTGCTATTGGAGAAACGGCGCCGCTAGTAGTAATTGGAGTTCCTGTTATCATTCAATTCTTACCTGCGGGTGTTATGGATACATTTACGGCACTTCCGATGCAGATCTACGATTGGGCGAAACGTCCGCAAGCAGATTTCCAAAATGTTGCCTCAGCAGGAATCATTGTTTTAATGGCCGTTCTGTTATTAATGAACTCAGTCGCGGTACTTATTCGAAATAAATTCCAGAAGCGCTACTAAGCGCCTTGGAAAAGGGGAGACTTACATGCTACAACAAGCAGAAACAAACGTTCAACCAAAATCATCATCTATTGTTTACGATACAAAAGGGTTAAATCTGTGGTACGGATCAAACCATGCATTAAAAAATATTGATCTTCCAATTTACGAAAATGAAGTGACAGCTATCATTGGTCCTTCAGGCTGTGGGAAATCTACGTATATTAAAACATTGAACCGCATGGTGGAGTTGACACCGGGCGTAAAAACTTCAGGTGAAATTGCTTATCGTGGAAGAAACATCTTTGAGAAAGACTACTCTGTTGAAGAATTGCGTACGAAAGTTGGGATGGTGTTCCAAAAACCAAACCCGTTCCCAAAATCCATTTACGACAATATTGCTTACGGACCACGAATCCACGGTATAAAAAACAAAAAAATCTTAGATGAAATCGTTGAGAAGAGTTTACGTGGAGCAGCTATTTGGGATGAAGTCAAAGACCGTCTTACTACAAATGCTTATAGCCTCTCGGGTGGTCAGCAACAACGTATTTGTATCGCACGTGCTCTTGCTATCGAGCCAGATGTCATTTTAATGGATGAGCCTACATCTGCGCTTGATCCAATCAGTACATTAAAAGTGGAAGAGCTGGTTCAGGAGTTAAAGAAAGATTACTCGATCATCATCGTAACGCATAACATGCAACAGGCTGGACGTATTTCAGACAAGACGGCATTCTTCTTGAATGGAGAGGTAGTCGAGTATGACGAGACAAATGTCATCTTCTCGAATCCATCTGACCAGCGTACAGAAGATTATATTTCAGGAAGATTCGGTTAAGGGGGATTTGTAGTGGTAATGAGAGAATTGTTCGATAAGGAATTAAAAAGTTTACACGATAAGTTGATTCATATGAGTCAGTTGTCGATTCAGCGATTAAGTGATTCAGTTGATGCTTTAGCAGATCACGATGTTACATTAGCTAACGAAATCAAAGAAAAAGATGTGGAAATCAATAAGCTTGAAGAAGAAATTAACGATGCAGTAATACTGACAATCGCTCGCCAACAGCCAGTTGCTACAGATTTGCGTCGTTTAATGGTTCTAGTGAAGATTGCTGGAGATATGGAGCGCGTTGGAGATTACGCAGTAAATATTGCAAAAGAGACAGAACGCATCGGCTCACAGCAGCATTTAAAGCAGTTGCCGATGATTCAGCAAATGAAAGACAAAGTCGTATCCATTTTACGTTTAACTTTGGATGCATTTGTGGCGGAAGATGTAGAACAAGCGCAACATATTGCGAAACTCGATGATGAAATCGATACGATGTACGGTCAGTTGATACGTGATTTACTTGGATCGGGAGTTGAGCAACCTGAACAACTACCACAAATTACTCAGTTAGCATTTATCTGTCGCTATTTAGAGCGTTCAGCAGACCATGCAACAAATATGGCAGAGCAATTATTATACTTGCGTAATGGAAAACATGTAGACTTGAACTAAATCTTTTTGAGAAATGACTAGATTTTTTTAGTCAGTATGATATAATAGGAAAGTCGTATAAATCAGCTCAAAATGATTTTAAACATCCTTATATAGTGGGAGGGACTACAATGCGCGTTAATATTACTCTTGCATGCACAGATTGTGGAGAGCGTAACTATATTTCTAAAAAGAACAAACGTAACAATCCAGAGCGTTTGGAGCTTAAAAAATATTGCTCTCGTGAAAAGAAAATGACTCTTCACCGTGAAACGAAATAATAACTGATCAACCAAAATCCCCGCTCGGATTTTGGTTTTTTTCTTAAAAACAGTTGAACCCGGGCCACTCATCTGAATTCTCAGATGGGTGTTCTTCGTGAGAGGAGCGAGTGAGATGAAACGTGAATTGAGAAATGCGGTTTTGAACCAGATGAACGATTTAGGAGAGCAGGAGCACCGAGAACTAAGTAAGCAGATAGTTACGAACGCTGTGAAATTTCTAGATAGCCATCCATTCAAGACGATTGCCGTGACACTTTCCCGATTTCCTGAAGTCGACACTTCACTACTTATAAAACATTTTTGGCAACAAGAAAAGACCGTTTGTGTTCCAAAAAGTGATGGGTCAACAAAGCAAATGCAATTTTATAAAATAAACTCTTGGTCTGATATTGAGCCAGGTTATAAAGGGATTCTAGAACCTAAAGTATCAAGTTGTGAATCTGTGGCTAAATCAGAAATAGACTGCATCATTGTTCCGGGTGTTGTATTTACTTTCAGTGGGTATCGTATCGGTTTTGGAGGCGGTTTTTATGACCGCTATTTAGAAGATTATTCAGGTGTGACTTGTTCTCTACTAGCCAGCCTTCAACTGGAAGAACAACTGCCTATTGAACAACACGATGTAGCTGTCCAGTATTTGATTACAGAACAGAACATTATAAAGAGTGGGGAATAACAAAGCATGAATAGTTTTTATGATGTACAGCAACTTTTAAAGAAGTTTGGTACTTATGTCTATACGAAAGATATCAAATCCGATTGTGATCTTATGGAATTTGAGTTAGATGAGTTACATCAATCAGGCTTGCTTGCTACTGAAGACTACTTAAAAGCTAAAGTACTTGTTAGAAAACGTCGCTCAGAACAGAGCTAAATTCACGATGGCTTTACAATTTAGTAAGTCTTTTGGCGTGAATTTATAAAAAATGAAACTTATCAAGCATAATTCCGTCTAATAGAGGGTATTATGTTTATGTTATCTATAGATTTTATGAACTTTATTAAATTTGTTCACTTATTTAAAGGAGGGGTAGACCATGAAAAAATGGTCCGCACATTCTTTACTATTTGCTGCAATAGTATTGACATGGTTAAAAACATTTGTTGTTTATCATATAAGTTTTGACCTGAAACTAGAAAACATCATGCAGCATATCATCTTATTAATCAATCCGTTAAGCTTCATTTTGCTTTTCTTCGGAATCTCTTTATTCTTTTCTAAAGAAAAGACGCAAAGACGCTTTATTTTAACGGGAGCTACTATTCTTTCGATTGTTTTGTATGCAAACGTTGTGTTCTATCGCTTCTTTACGGATTTCATCACATTACCTGTATTATTCCAAACAAGCAACTTTGGAGATTTAGGTGGATCGGCTTTTTCAAGCATTTACTTCACTGACATCTTCTATTTTGCCGATGTGATCTTGCTATTCATCTTAGCTCGTAAAATTGCGAAACAACCTGTTGAACAGCAAGCAAAGAAGATTCACCGTAAAGCATATTACGTGTTTGCGTCAGCCATTTTTTTCTTGAACTTAGGTCTTGCTGAAATTGAAAGACCGCAACTTCTTACACGCAGTTTTGACCGTGAAATGCTAGTTAAAAATATTGGAACATATAACTACCATATTTATGACGCTTATGTTCAATCTAAATCACAAGCACAACGCGCATTTGCCGATGGCAGTGAACTAGTTGAAGTAAACAACTATGTTCGTGCTAACCACGTGGAAAACCAATCACCTCTAGAAGGGATTGCCAAGGATAAAAACATTATCGTGGTTTCCATGGAATCGCTACAAAACTTCGTAATTAATGAAGACATGAATGGTGAAGTTATTACACCTTTCTTAAATGAATTAACTCAAGACAAAGATACGATGTATTTCTCTAATTTCTATCATCAAACAGGTCTCGGGAAAACATCCGATTCAGAGTTTATTGTAGAAAACTCATTGTATCCACTCGGTGGAGGAGCGGTATTCTTTACTCATGGTGGAAATACGTATAATTCTCTTTCTGAACGCTTAGGAGAAAATGGCTACCATACATCTGTAATGCATGCCAACAATAAGAGCTTTTGGAACCGAGACATGATGTACAAATCTTTAAATGTAGAAAAGTTCTTTGATATCGAAAGTTATACTGTAGAAGAAGGCCAAGCTGTTAACTGGGGATTGAAAGATATTCCGTTCTTTGAACAATCTGTTCAGTTGATGAAAGATATTCCGCAGCCTTTCTATACACGGATGATCACATTAACGAATCACTATCCATTCACTTTAGATGAAGAAGACAAGATGATTCCAGAATACGATTCAAATTCTGGTACATTGAACCGTTATTTCCAAACAGTTCGTTACATGGATGAATCTCTTCGAGTGCTATTTGATCAACTGAAAGCAGAAGGACTTTATGAAGATTCCATTATTATTATGTACGGGGATCATTATGGTATTTCAGAAAACCATAATAAAGCGATGTCTCAATATCTTGGCGAAGAAGTGACACCGTATGTGTCTCAAGGACTTCAAGAAGTGCCTCTATTCATTCACATTCCAGATAGTGGACTCGGCGGGGAACGCACAGATATTGCAGGACAAATTGATTTACGACCTACGATTCTTCATATGGCGGGCATTGAAACTTCAAAAGATATTCAATTAGGTACCGATTTATTTGCAGAAGACCGCGAACAAAAAGTGGTGTTCCGTGACGGTGGTTTCGTAACAGAGGATTTTGTTTTCACGAAAAACACATGTTATGACGCTAAGACAGGTGTAGAAATTGAAATGGCTAACTGTCAAGAAGATGCAGATGCTGCGAATCAGGAGTTGAGCTATTCGGATCAGTTGATTAACGGCGATTTACTTCGTTTCTATAACCGAGAAACGGGTCAGCTGCTTATTGAAGAAGGAACTACAAACGAATAAACAAAATTCCTTCGGCTATCACAGCGAAGGGATTTTTTTGTACAAAAAAAGACTTCCACGAAGGAAGTCTCTTTCTGATACGAATGGATTAGTTTACTGGCGGATATCCTTGAGTAATAACCGTAGCCACTGAGAAAAATCCGAACACTAGTGCAGTTGCAACATTGAAGAACACAGCTAAGAAATTTCTTTCTTTGAACGCTTGGTAAGTTCCTACTACTGCTAAAAGTGTTACCAAACCAAAAATAACGATTAATAAGTTCATAGATGACACTCCTTTCGACATCAGAAAATGAATGTCGTAAACAAATATTTCTCTTTTATTTTACGTTGTTCTTGAACATTTGTCGAGTAGGATTCATGACATTTGTTTGAACGTTGCGTTACACTAACAGAAGAGGTGAAAGAAATGACAACAATACGCAGATTACCATTAGGTCCGATTCAAACGAACTGCTACATCATTCGCTCTGGGCAACAAGCGATTATCATAGATCCAAGTGATGATTCTTCTAAAATTATTCAAGCACTTGAGCAGTCAGCAGTGAAGCCTATAGCAATTTTCTTAACACATGCCCATTTTGATCATATTGGAGCATTGCAAGCACTAGTAGACCGATACAACTTACCGGTCTACTTGCACAAGGCAGAATTCAGATGGCTGCAGGATCCTATGTTAAACGGCTCAGGTAAGTATGCAGAGCTCCCTGACATTCAAGTGGATGTACAAGTTACAGAACTTGCAGAAGGGACCTTCACATTGGAAGGATTCACGTTTGAAGTTTTAGAGACACCAGGTCACTCTCCAGGAAGCGTTAGCTACTATTTTAAAGACAAAGGTTTCATTGTGAGCGGAGACGTTTTGTTCCAAGGAAGTATTGGACGCACAGATCTTGCTGGTGGAAATTTGCAGACTTTGATGCAGTCGATTACACGTAAGCTTTTGGACTTGCCTGAAGAAACCATTGTCTATTCCGGGCATGGTCCTGAGACTACAATCGGCGATGAAATGGACAGCAATCCATTTTTAAACGGATTTAATTAAAGAAGTTTGAATATAATTTGACTAGTTTCATAAATGAACTGAATGAAACGGAATGGAAAGTGCGTAGGGGTGACTCCAGCGGGATTAAAAGCGGAAGCTGAGACCTTGGCTCAGCCCGCGCCCGCGGAACGCTTCCCCTACACACAATAGAACATCAAAAAACCAGATCCTCAAATTGAGAATCTGGTTTTTCTTGATTAGTGACCTGCTCCTGGTACATGAATAAATGAAGCATAGTACGTAAATCCTGCAAAGAAGAACATCAGGTACGCACCGAAAATATACATATACATACGTTCAGATAAGTTCAAGAAACCAAGAAGAAGGAATAAACCGGTGTTCGCTAACATGATCAATGAAGCGGGTACCATATCACCTAGATAAAACATGACAGAGAAAATACCTGTCCAAAAAGCCATTACTTTATACATATTGCCCATCATAATTAAGAGTCCCTCCTTTTAACGGCAGACGAATCACACTCTTATTATAATGTATGTAGCAAACGAATGTAAACAGAATCTATCCTCGTTTTGACAATGACAAGATGTTGTCACATCTTCTAGCAGCTTATTAAAATTCTGATAATTCTGAAATAATGCTAGACAAAGCGATGTTGTCCGGTATACTGAAGATACATTCTGTTTGGCGATGACAGAATGTACTGGAGAAAGGAGTTGACCGTGAACACATCGAATCCAATTGAACAAAGAAGTAGGGAGCTTCTTGAAAAAGCTATTGTTTTTGAAGCATCTGACGTTCATCTAGTTCCACATGATAAAGAATATCAAGTCTTTTTTAGGAGACAGCAACAGATGTTTGATGCTGGTTCCATACCCCATGCATTTGGTGATCGCATGATCACTTACTTCAAGTATTTATCTTCACTTGATATAACCAATAAGCGCAACCCACAGAGTGGCGCCTTCCATTTACCCATCCAAACAGAGACTTATCATTTCCGCGTCTCGACTTTAATTTCCGTCTCAAAAAGAGAAAGTGTTGTTCTTCGTATTGCAAAGCCCAATCTAGTTGTTCCACTAGATGAAATTAGTTTACGGATTGACCAGGCAGCGAAGTTGCGTGAACTTGCCGCATCTAGACAAGGGCTTCTTCTTCTCGTGGGTCCCACCGGCTCGGGAAAATCCACTACGATGTATGCTCTTACGAAATACTGTTCTCAGGAACTCGCTAGGCATGTCATCTCTCTTGAAGATCCTGTAGAGATCAGTCAAGACTGCCTTCTACAAGTTCAAGTCAATGAAGTAGCAGGTCTTTCTTATGCTACAGGATTAAGGGCGATTTTACGTCATTCACCTGATGTCATTTTAATTGGCGAAATTCGTGACCAAGAAACTGCAAAGATTGCAGTGGAGGCCGCACTAACAGGCCATCTTGTGATTTCAACAATTCACGCAAAAGATGCGATAGGTGCCATTTATCGTTTGCTGGACCTCGGGGTTTCTGCAGATGAGATCGACCAAGTTTCAAAAGCCTATATCTCACAACGCCTACTCGTCCGAAAAGGGCATGCTCCGTCATTAGGAGCTATCTATGAAATCGTCGAATCTGAAACGATCAGCGAGCTTTTAAGCGATTTGGCTAGTGGTAATAAGTTGTTTCTTCCAAAAGACCTGACGCTTGCCTACCAAATCGAACGAGCAATACGAGGATGAAGAAGAATGAGCAGCCCGAGTTCCTCGAAAAACTTGTAATATCAATGGCTGAAGGAATTTCTGCGACGGACTCCATTCGAATCTTAGGTCCGTTTTATTGCGATGCCATCCAACTAGAGCACATGAATGACTTGTTTGAAGAAGGTCATGAGATCGATGAGATATTCCGTTACTTACGGTTTAGTGCGGTAATCGTAGAGTCAATTCAGTTTGCAGGGGTTCATGGCCAGCTGTCAAAAGTTCTGGAGCATATAAGTGTGCAAATGAGAAAACAACAACAATTTCGGAAAGAAGTAATCAAGTCACTGAGTTATCCGTTAGGATTACTACTTTTTATGTCAGTGCTGTTCATTACTTTTCGCATCTATTTCCTGCCGATTTTTCTACCAGTTCTAGAACGAGCCAATCCTCAAGCTGTAGGGAAAGTGACGTTTATTTTTTCTTTGCCCTTTTATATAGTATTGGCACTCGGTGTAGGGACAGCAGTCCTTGGCTTAGGAGTGGTCTTTGTGATGAAATCAAAATCGAATCGGTGGTTTTTTTATATGAGAGGGTATCCCGTAGTCGCTCAGCTGCAAAATGCTGGTGCAGCATACCGGATCTCCCGTGAACTCAGCCTGTTACTCGATAGTGGTTTCACACTATCTCAGTCTCTGTCTTATTTGCAAAGTTCTCGCGCAAGGACTGTCCACTTTGCCTGCCGTAGTATTCTCATGCATTTAGAACGAGGAGAGAGCTTCTCCCAATCACTTAGACTAAGCGGCTGGGTCCCACAAAGTTTGATTCGTTATGCGGAGCATGGAGAAATTCATGGCTATGTAGCTAAAGAGTTAGGGCTTTATCAAGAATTTACGATTGAACGGCTGCAAAAACGAAGTGTAGCGCTTGTCGGAGTGGCGCAGCCTGTATTGTTTTTAATCATTGGTGCCATGGTGATCAGTGCGTATCTATCTCTCATGCTGCCCATGTATAATCTCATCTCACTATAGGAGGAATAAATAATGAAAAAATGGTTATCGAATAAGGGGTTTACTTTAGTGGAAATGATGGTCGTGTTGTTGATCATCTCAGTATTATTATTAGTTACAATCCCAAATATTGCTCGTCATACGGCTACTATCGACTCAAAAGGGTGTGAAGCATATAAAACCATGCTGACGTCACAAGTAGAAGCCTATAAACTAGAATTTAAGAAAAAACCGGAGCTTGCTGATCTAGTGTCTGAAGGATTCGTAAAAGATTCCAATCTAGTCTGTCCTGATGGAACAGAACTTGATATAGTGGCTGGAGTCATCGGTGTCAAAGAAGACTAAGGGGGAGACGGGTTTTACATTAATTGAAGTTCTGTTAATTCTAGCACTTCTAACATCGAGTATAGTCATCGCAAATTCCATTGCATATCGTCAGTCTATCAAACTTGAAGAGGCTCAGTTCTTCTTATTACTAGAACAAGACTTGCTTGCTGCTCAAGCAATAGCTCTTGAACTTCATACGCCAGTAGTAATCCGTTTTTTCTATGCGGAATCAAAATATACGATGACCGCGCAATTCAAAACGATAAAAACGGTCTTGTTTCCGGAGACAGTTCAGTTTTTATCAAGCTCTTATTTAAAGACAATCGAGTACTCATCAACTGGAAATGTAGTGAATTTTGGAACTTGTTACTTTACTACAACTTCAGGAAAAATCACGTTAACGCTATATATAGGAAAAGGACGAGTCCGTTTTGATGGATAAAGGATTCAGTACATTGGAAGCTTTGGTGGGATTCACTTGTTTACTCGTCTTCATTTCGTTAGTGATTCCACTACTAATGCAAATGTCAGCGACTTTATCAGATGCTACTCGGGCAAGTTCAGATGCACAAGCCCACTATGAACTCAATCGTCTGCTACCCCATCCTGCTAGCTGGGAAAATGACGGAGTAGTGTATACGAGTTATTGGAAGGGGGAGTTATGGTGTGTGGCAAGAGGTCCGGACGAAATTTCGTGTATCTCCAAGTAAATTCACAGCAAGGCTTTTCTCTACTAGACCAGCTGTTGCAGCTCGTCATCTCTTTATCTAGCTTATCTTTGTTAGTGACAGTTATTGCATCTACAGCAGCCACCACTTCAAAGTTTGCCGACCCTTACGTTCAGCAGGTCGACTCCTTTTGGCTGGAATTCCAAGAAGTACTCCACTCATCTAGTAATGTTCGGAACTATCTAGGGAGCTGTTCTGTCGTAATGGATAGTGCTGGAGCTTCTATACGCTATGAGAAAGTAGGAGACCGCTTTCGAAAGACAGTAAATGGTGCAGGAAACGAACCTGTACTACTTGAAGTCCAGTCGTGCAGGATTTTAATCGGTGACAACAAGTTACAGATGGAGATTACGGCTTTATCGGGAGTCACTTATAAAAAGGAAACGCTGTTGTATGTTCCGTGAAAGAGGCTTTATTTTACCCTTCACATTACTGTTCCTACATCTTCTTCTAACGATTGTCTTGCTCACAAGTGCTAACTATGTTTCTAAGCTCAGTTACTATCACTCTATGGAAAAAATTTATAGTGACAAAGCGCAACAGCTTTGGATAGTGTATACTGAAAAAAACAAATTGAAGTAAATGAGTGAGTCTATGAAGAAAGTGTATTTGGTCGGATTCATGGGGTGTGGGAAAACGGCTATTGGAAAACGGTTGAGTTTTGCTCTCCGAATTCCTTTTTACGATATGGATAAGGAAATCGTCAAACAGCAAGGATTGACCATTCCAGAAATATTTGAAAAGCATGGAGAGCCATACTTCAGGAAATTAGAAACCGAATTTTTGAAGTCTTTTCGAGATGAATTCTGTATCATTTCAACGGGTGGCGGAGTGGCTATTTCAGAAGAAAATCGAAAAATAATGAGAAAAACCGGATTGGTTTTGTTCTTAAATGCTGTGTTTCCTGATATTTGGATGCGGATCCATCGTGATAAGAATCGTCCCATTGTTCAAAGGAGCACGCGTGAAGAAATTGAGGCTTTATATTATGAACGCCTCCCATTTTACAAGAAGGCAGCTCATGTAGTGATTCGTACAGAAGGGAAGACCCTCAGGCAGATTACCGAATACTGTTCCTTCCAAGTGAATCGACTAAAAGGCGAACATTCCAAGTGATTAATTTGTAAAAAGTTCGTGTATAAGCTAAAAAACAGAAATAGATTGCGTTTTCAATTCTACAATGTTAGGATGTAGGTATTGAAAACAGCATAATTGGCGGATGAACGTACGGGGAGAGAACGCTATATGCGTCGCCGAAGGAGCAAGTGTGAAAACATGAATCTCTCAGGCAAAAAGACTCGTACTGGACGCACCTCTGAACTTTCAGATACTAGGACAGAGCCCGGAAAATTGGGTTGCTGTCTTTTTTTATGCGAAAAATTCACAATACTATGAATTCATTGAAGGAGGAACTGAGATGCAACGAACACCCCTTTATGACCTGTATGCAAGTTATGGTGCCAAAACAATAGATTTTGGTGGTTGGGAATTACCTGTTCAATTTTCAAGTATCAAAGAAGAGCATGAAGCAGTTCGTACGAAAGCTGGATTATTTGACGTATCCCACATGGGAGAAGTCTGGGTCACAGGTGCTGATAGCGAGGCGTTCATTCAACATCTCGTTACTAACGATGTATCGAAGCTGGTCGAAGGAAAAGCAATGTATGCAGCAATGTGCTATGAAGATGGTGGGACAGTAGATGATCTACTTGTTTACAAATTTGGTCCTAAACGCTTTTTGCTTGTTGTCAATGCTTCTAACATCGACAAAGATGTTGCTTGGATGAAAGAGCATGTGACAGGCGATGTTCAAATCGACGATCAATCAGCTGAATGGGGACTTCTTGCTTTGCAAGGACCTGTTGCGGTAGATATCCTTCAGCCTCTTACAGAGAAAGATTTACAAGCAGTGAAATTCTTTACCTTTACAGAAGGTCAAGTGGCCGGACAAGACGTCATCATCTCACGTACTGGATACACGGGAGAAGACGGCTTCGAATTGTACGCACGCAATGCAGCGTTACCAGAACTCTGGACGAAGTTACTTGAAGCAGGAGCTCCGCATGGCTTGGTTCCAGCGGGTCTTGGTGCTCGAGATACTCTTCGCTTTGAAGCATGCTTGCCACTTTACGGACAAGAGCTTTCAAAAGACATTTCTCCACTAGAGGCAGGTATCGGTTTTGCTGTGAAGACTGCCAAAGAATCTTTCATTGGTAAAGATGCCATTGTTGCAAAAGGGAAACCTCGCAAACTTGTAGGTATTGAAATGATTGACAAAGGGATCCCGCGTCATGGCTATCCAGTACTAGTTGATGGTCAAGTGGTAGGAGAAGTAACAACAGGAACTCAGTCACCAACTCTAAAGAAAAATATTGGCTTAGCCTTAATTAAATCCGAGCTTGGCGAAATTGGACAAGAGCTGACTGTTGAAATTCGTGGGAAACAATTAAAAGCGGTAATTATCCCGACACCATTCTACAAACGACAAAAATAAGAGGAGCGACTCTATTATGATCAAACATCGTTATTTGCCGATGACAGAGCAAGACCAAAAAGAAATGCTCGACACAATCGGTGTATCATCCATTGATGAACTGTTTGCAGATATTCCAGAAAAAGTACGCTTTAAAGGCGAGTATGCCATTAAACCAGCTAAATCCGAAACGGCACTTTTAAAAGAATTGACAAAGATGGCTGGCAAAAATGCAGATAGCCGTCACTACGCTTCTTTCTTAGGAGCTGGTGTCTATGATCACTTCAAACCAACTATCGTAGACCACGTGATTTCACGTTCTGAATTCTATACGGCATACACGCCGTATCAGCCTGAGATCTCTCAAGGAGAGCTGCAAGCCATCTTTGAATTCCAAACGATGATCTGTGAATTAACAGGTATGGAACTTGCGAACTCTTCTATGTATGACGGCGGTACAGCACTTGCAGAAGCAGGAAACTTGGCTGCAGGTCACACACGTCGTAAAAAAATCTTGATCTCAGAAGCTGTGCATCCGGAATACCGTGATGTCGTCAAAATGTATGCACATGGGCAAAACATTGCAGTTGAAGTCGTTCCTCATAACGACGGAAAGACAGATCTAGAAGCGCTGAAATCGCAACTTTCTGATGAAATCGCAGCCGTGATGGTTCAGTATCCTAACTTCTTCGGCCAAATCGAAGACATGCAAACAATCTCAGATATGACACATGAGCATGGTGCTCTGTTTGTCAGCTCATCTAACCCGTTAGCATTAGGTGTCTTAACACCACCTGGCAAGTTCGGTGCCGATATTACTGTCGGTGATGCACAAGTATTCGGTATTCCAGAAGCATTTGGTGGACCTCACTGTGGGTATTTCGCAGTATCAGGAAAATTGATGCGTAAAGTTCCTGGACGACTTGTGGGAGAAACAACCGATGACCAAGGTCGTCGTGGATTCGTATTGACGCTTCAAGCTCGTGAGCAACACATCCGACGTGATAAAGCGACTTCGAATATCTGTTCCAACCAAGCCTTGAACGCACTTGCAGCAAGTGTAGCGATGACGGCTCTTGGTAAGCAAGGTACAAAAGAAATGGCGATTCAAAATATCGCGAAAACTGCTTATGCAAAACAAGCATTTGAAGCAGCAGGACTGTCTGTAGTCTTCACAGGCGCTCATTTCAATGAAATCGTAGTGAAGCTTCCAGGTAGTGTGGAAGGCTTAAACAAACATTTACTTGAAAAAGAAATGATCGGTGGCTTACACCTTGGAACCTATTACAAAGACTTGCAAGATCACATCTTGATTGCCGTGACCGAGCAACGTACAAAAGAAGAAATCGATGCACTAGTGCAGGAAGTGGGGGCTTATTATGCATAAAGATAACCAACCCTTGATTTTTGAAATCTCAACAGAAGGTCGTATTGGCTATAGCCTACCAGACTTAGATGTTCCAGAAGTGGACTTAGCCTCTCTATTACCTGAAGGAATGGTTCGCGAAGAAGCTGCTGAACTTCCTGAAGTATCAGAGTTAGATATCATGCGTCACTATACAGCGTTGTCGAACCGTAACCATGGTGTAGATTCAGGATTCTATCCATTAGGTTCTTGTACGATGAAATACAATCCGAAGATCAATGAGAGCGTAGCACGCTTCCCAGGTTTTGCGAACATACACCCACTTCAAGATGAGTCGTCTGTTCAAGGTGCAATGGAATTGATGTACGATCTTCAAGAGCACTTGATTGAAATCACAGGTATGGATGATGTGACGTTACAACCGGCAGCTGGTGCACACGGTGAATGGACAGCTCTTATGATGATTCGTGCGTTCCACGAAGCAAACGGTGACCATCACCGTACAAAAGTCATCGTTCCAGACTCAGCACATGGAACGAATCCAGCATCTGCTACAGTGGCGGGATTTGAGACTATCACTGTAAAATCGGATGAACATGGTCTGGTTGATTTAGAAGATTTACGTCGTGTGGCAGGGGACGATACAGCTGCTCTTATGCTGACAAACCCGAATACACTAGGATTATTTGAAGAACACATATTAGAAATGGCGAGTATCATTCACGGAGTCGGGGGCAAATTGTATTATGACGGAGCGAACTTGAATGCCGTTATGTCAAAAGCACGACCTGGAGATATGGGCTTTGACTGTGTTCACTTGAACTTGCACAAAACGTTCACTGGCCCTCATGGCGGTGGTGGACCAGGTTCAGGTCCTGTTGGTGTAAAGAAAGACTTGATTCCATTCTTACCTGCTCCAGTTCTTGTGAAGAAAGACGACCGCTATACATTTGATTATGATCGTCCACAAGCAATTGGCCGAGTGAAGCCTTTCTACGGAAACTTTGGGATCAATGTTCGTGCTTATACGTACATTCGCTCTATGGGACCAGACGGCTTGAAAGCTGTAACTGAATACGCTGTACTCAATGCGAACTATATGATGCGTCGTCTAGAGCCTTACTTTGACCTACCGTACAACCGTCACTGTAAGCATGAATTTGTCTTGAGTGGTCGTCGTCAAAAGAAACTTGGCGTTCGTACTCTTGATATGGCAAAACGACTGCTTGATTTCGGATACCATCCACCAACGATCTACTTCCCACTAAACGTAGAAGAAGGAATGATGATCGAGCCAACTGAGACGGAATCAAAAGAGACGCTTGATGCATTTTGTGACGCGATGATCCAAATTGCGAAAGAAACAGAAGAAAATCCAGAAAAGGTGCAAAACGCACCACATACGACTGTTATTGGTCGTTTGGATGAAACGAAAGCTGCTCGTAAACCGGTACTACGTTATACAAAATAATACAAAAAGGCTCGCCATCTGGCGAGCCTTGTTTTAAGTTATTTAGACTTGATTTTACCCGTCCATTTGCGGAAGCCGCCATCTAGTTGGTAAAGTTGATCATAGCCATTCTTTTTTAATGTCATAGCAGTACGAGCGCTGCGTGCACCGCTTTGGCAATATAAATAGACGGGCTTGTCTTTACGGATCTCTTTCATACGAGTGCGCATCTGGCTAGCAGGAATGTTGCGTGCTCCTAAAATATGTCCGCCTTCAAATTCTTTTGGCTCACGGCAATCAATTAATTGAGCTTTGCGATACCCTTGAATAAATTCATCTTGTGATAACGTAGTGACGGACTTCTTCATTTTCATTCCTGTAAAAAATGTATAGATTCCGAACACAATGATAGCACCTAAAATACCTAATACGATTTCTAACAACTTCATTACTCCCTTCTCTTCCTCTATTATAAGTAGTAGACTGAAGAGATTCAATCGACAATCTCGCAAAACGGAGGCAACCTCATGACAAACAACTGGATTTTTATTGATTCTGGCAAACAAGACGCCGCCTACAATATGGCTTTAGATGAAGCATTGCTTGAATGGCATGCAGAAGGATTGATTCCACCGGTCATTCGCTTTTATCAGTGGGAGCCAGCAGCGCTTTCCATTGGCTATTTTCAGCGAGTAGAACGAGATATCCATCTACCAGCTGTTAAAGAGATGGGGCTTGGATTTGTGCGTCGACCAACAGGAGGTAGAGCGGTTCTTCATGAACACGAACTCACTTACAGTGTCATCGTATCTGAAGACTATCCGGATATGCCGAAGACGGTAACAGAAGCCTACCGCGTCATCAGTGAAGGGATTTTACAAGGGTTTCGGAACCTGGGGCTTCAAGCGGAATTTTCTGTTCCAGAGTCTGATTCTCAACGTGAAGCTCTAAGTCAACCAAAATCAGCAGTCTGTTTTGATGCTCCTTCTTGGTATGAATTAGTAGTTGAAGGGAAGAAAGTAGCAGGTTCTGCTCAAACACGACAGAAAGGAGTTATTTTACAACACGGTGCTATTCTAATTGATCTTGATGAAGATAAATATTTAAATTGTTTTTCTTATGAATCGGAAGAGAAACGTCAAAAAGTAAAAGAGCGATTAAGTCAAAAAGCTGTCTCTATTAACAAAATTATATCAAAGACAATTAAGGTTGAGCAGTGCATTCCTGCCTTTAAAAACGGCTTTGAATCGGCACTAAATATTCAACTGACTTCTTTTTCTTTAACTCCTGAACAGCAGAAATATGTTGAAAACCTTGCAGACACAAGGTATCGTTCGGATGAATGGAATTTTAGAAAATAATCGCCACTTCTGGGCTATGGAATTTCACCGAAATAGGTTCAAAGATTCATCTTGAAAATCTGCGAGGTTCTAACTAGACATTCAATATATAGTGCTTTATCATTTGGATATACACTATATATTGTGTCAATAATCATAGAACTTATTTCGGGAGGAATTTACATGGTCTCACCATCAACTCTTCAAAACCAACAAGCAGCAATCCAACAGCTCAATGAAGCTATCAAACAATTTCCTCAGGTTCACCCCGTAACACCCGATATGAAATTGACTCATAAAGGCGTATCTCGCCTGGTCATGATTGATCGCTACTCATTTAAAGACACCGAGAAAAAGACACTCCAAGCAGGAGACTTCGTTGTTCTTACTGTAAAAGAAGACCCTAAATTCCCAGCCCGTGGCCTTGGGCAAATTGTCTCAATCGATTGGGACAAGAAAGTAGCTGTCGTGCGCATTGACGAAGAATACCGTAGTGCAATCGATGATCCAGAAAAAGCACAAACTGGTGAGATCACACGACCTTTATCTGTAATTGAAAAACCATTGGAATTGTTCTACGAGCAGATCGCTTTGCGAAATGCGACGGGTCTTGCTAGCGTTGAAAAGACTGAAGAAAAACGCAACGAATGGTTTGAAAAGTTCTATCAAGAGCTCGTTTCTCTCAATTTCATTCCAGCAGGTCGTGTCATTTATGGTGCAGGAGCGGAAACAGACGTTACGTACTTTAACTGTTACGTGATGCCATTCGTTCCAGATTCACGTGAAGGCATTAGTGATCACCGTAAACAGGTTATGGAAATCATGAGTCGAGGTGGTGGAGTAGGAACAAATGGTTCTACATTACGCCCTCGTAACACTCTAGCTCGTGGTGTTAACGGAAAATCTTCAGGTTCCGTATCGTGGCTTGATGACATTGCAAAACTCACGCATCTAGTGGAACAAGGTGGCTCACGTCGTGGAGCACAGATGATTATGTTAGCTGACTGGCACCCAGATATTGCGGAATTCATCATCTCTAAAATGCAAAATCCCCGAATTTTGCGGTATTTGATCGAAAATACAGAAGACGAGTGGATTACGCAACTTGCTAAAGACAAGCTAAAATTCAAACCCCTCTCTTTACAAGAAGAGCAGATGTATCAAGGGATTGTAAACTACAAAGCGATTCCAGGTTACGGCGGATTCAGCGATGCTATCATTCGCGATGCAGAGTCAAAGCTTAGAGATGGCGGTCACTACAGTGTCCACAATTCAGAATTTTTAACAGGTGCAAATATTTCTGTTACCCTCACAAAAGAATTTATGCAGGCCGTAGAAGATGACGCATCTTTCGATCTTCGCTTCCCAGCAGTAGAAAATTATTCAAAAGAAGATATGGAAGTGTACAACCGTGAATGGCATAAAGTCGGTGACGTCCGTGAGTGGGAACAGATGGGCTATGAAGTGCGTACCTACCGCACGATCAAAGCACGCGATTTATGGAACTTAATCAATATCTGTGCAACATATTCTGCGGAACCAGGTATTTTCTTTATCGACAATGCCAATGATAAAACGAATGCAAAAGCCTACGGCCAAAAAGTTGTAGCTACCAATCCTTGTGGGGAGCAACCTTTAGCTCCATACAGTGTGTGTAATTTGGCTGCAGTCAACTTAGCTCAGTTTGCTGATAAAGAGACGTTGACAGTTGATTTTGAAGCACTGAAACAGACGGTTCGCGTTGGTGTGCGTATGCAAGATAACGTTATTGATGCCACACCTTACTTCTTAGAAGAGAACAAAGTGCAAGCGCTAGGGGAACGTCGCGTCGGCCTAGGAGTAATGGGTCTTGCGGATCTATTGATTTACTGTGAAAAACCATACGGCTCTGAAGAAGGAAATGTACTCGTCGACCAGATCTTCCAAACGATTGCAGAGACAGCATATGAAACTTCTATCGAGCTTGCGAAAGAGCGAGGGAGCTTCCCATTCCTAGTGGGAGATACGGAAGAAGAGACGGCACGTCTTCGTAAAGCATTCACTGAGACAGGCTTCATGCAAGGAATGAACGAATCGATTCGTGAAGATATTTTGTCTTACGGAATTCGTAACTCACACTTACTGACAGTTGCTCCAACTGGCTCTACAGGTACTATGGTTGGTGTATCGACTGGTCTTGAACCTTACTTCTCCTTCACGTACTACCGCAGCGGTCGTCTAGGGAAATTTATCGAAGTGAAAGCTGATATTGTTAGTGAGTACTTAGCGAAGCATCCTGAAGCTTCAAGCGAAGAGCTTCCAGAGTGGTTTGTAACAGCAATGGAACTGAAACCAGAAGCGCATGCGGATGTTCAATGTATCATTCAGCGCTGGATTGATTCTTCTATTTCAAAAACAGTAAATGCTCCTAAAGGCTATACTGTTGAACAAGTTGAAGGTGTTTATGAGCGTCTTTACCGAGGAGGAGCCAAAGGTGGTACAGTCTATGTGGACGGAAGCCGTGACTCTCAAGTACTGACATTGAAAGCAGAAGAAAATGATATGACGGAAGTGCAAACGGAAGTGGTAGAAGAGAAACGTCCGATCGTCTTGATCGATACGATTCAAGATCTTCGCAGCACGAACGTTACTATCGGATCTGAAGTAGGAAATACATGTCCGGTCTGCCGCAAGGGAACAGTTGAAGAGCTTGGTGGCTGTAACACTTGTACGAACTGTGGTGCTCAGCTTAAGTGCGGTCTTTAAAATTTAGATGTGAAGAACGCCACTCTAAAAACTTTATAAATTGCATAATTTATCGAATTTTGAACATGAGATTCCATTTCCCAGGGTATCAGAGGTTCTGCGAGACCCCGCAGGAGCCTGCGACGAGGAGACTTGCAGGTTCTCCCCTAGGAAATGGGATCTCAGGTGAAAAGCTACTCATGTTATACAACTAAAACCGCCTGCAGGCGGTTTTTCTAATTAAATTCGGCATCTTTTTTTGAGTTCCGAAGGAATATTCGTTTTCTGAAAAATAGCACTATGCTACACTAGAACTAGTGTTTACATAGGAGGCTATTACTCATGAAATTACAAAAACTTCGTCAAGCATTGCAACAAGCAGATCTACCCGCATTACTTGTTACCAGCGCATACAGTCGCCGCTACTTAACAGGATTCACCGGTACGGCTGGCGTCGCTGTCATTACAGCAGATGAGGCATTCTTCATCACGGATTTCCGTTATACAGAGCAAGCAAACGACCAAATTGAAGGTTACGAGATCATCGAACAGAAAACCACTCTTATAAAAGCAGTGGCTCAACTAGTTGAAGACAAGCAATTGACTAAACTTGGATTTGAACAAGATGCGATGACATACGCGGAATATGATCGCTATGCAAACGCTTTGAAGGCGGAGCTTGTGCCGACATCAGGCCTAGTAGAAAAAATCCGCTTGATTAAGACGGAAGACGAGCTTACTATTATTAAGCAGGCTTGTAAAATTGCCGATGATGCATATGAACATATTTTGACGTTTATCAAACCGGGAATGACTGAGTTAGAAGTCTCCAATGAACTTGAGTTCTTTATGCGAAAACAAGGTGCCACTTCTTCGTCGTTTGATATTATTGTGGCATCAGGAACGCGTTCTGCTTTACCGCATGGTGTTGCAACAGATAAAGTGATTGAGTCCGGAGATTTTGTTACACTTGATTTCGGTGCCTATTACAACGGGTATGTTTCAGACGTGACGCGGACGCTCGCTGTCGGCGAACCTAGTGACAAACTTAAAGAAATTTACCAAGTTGTATTAGACTCTCAGCTACTTGCTCTTGAGAAAATCAAGCCAGGGATGACAGGTAAAGAAGCCGACGCCATTTCACGAGACTACATTGCCTCTAAAGGGTATGGTGAAGCATTTGGTCACTCTTTAGGACATGGTATTGGACTTGAAGTTCACGAAGGACCTGGTCTTTCTTCACGTTCAGATGTTGTCTTAGAGCCAGGAATGGTCATCACGATTGAGCCGGGAATCTATCTACCGGGCATCGGTGGCGTGCGCATTGAAGATGACGCTCTTGTAACAGAGACAGGCGTCGAGAAATTGACGCATACGTCAAAAGAATTAGTTATTTTATAGGAGGAAATCACATGATTTCAGTAAATGATTTTAAAACAGGTCTTACCATCGTATTTGACGGCAACTTGTACCGCGTTATCGAATTCCAACATGTAAAACCAGGTAAAGGTGCAGCGTTTGTTCGTTCAAAACTTCGCAACCTTCGCACGGGTTCTGTAAATGAACGAACATTCCGCGCAGGTGAAAAAGTAGAGAAAGCTCAAATCGATACACGCAAAATGCAGTACTTGTATGCAAATGGTGATCAACACGTGTTCATGGACACAGATACGTATGATCAAGTGGAACTTCCAGAAAGCTCAATCGAATACGAATTGAAGTTTTTGAAAGAAAATATGGAACTAAGCATCATTCAGTACCAAGGTGAAACACTAGGCGTTGAGCTTCCAAACACTGTAGAGCTTGAAGTAATCGAAACAGAACCAGGAATCAAAGGCGATACTTCTGGCGGCGGTTCGAAAACTGCAAAATTAGAAACTGGTGTTGTCGTAACTGTTCCATTATTCATCAACGTTGGTGACAGATTAATCATCAATACTTCTGAAGGTTCATACGTTTCACGCGCCCAATAAATTAATTAATGTAATATATATGAAAGATGTGTAGGGGTGACTCCAGCGGGGTTACAAGCGGAAGCTGAGACCTTGGCTCAGCCCGCGCCCGCGGAACGCTTCCCCTACACATAAAACAACACAAAAAGGGAGTTTCTCAATGATGAGAGACTCCTTTTTACGTTTTGCTTCTTATCTTTTCTTCTAATACACCATGTTGAGTCATAAGGTGTAGAAAAGGAGGGGCTTTGTGGGATTTGAAGACATCTTTCGAATGGCGGGTGTGGGGATCCTCTTAGCACTTCTTCATGTCTTTTTAGAACTTAACAACAAAAGTGAATATTCTTTTTTCATCTCGGTCACAGCGTTTCTCTATTTTTCAATTAAGCTGTTGCGAATTGTTACGGAATTCTCTAAAGTCATTCAAGACTATCTGCGCTGGCTGAATGAGATGTAATGGAGCTAGCAGCAATCGCTCTCCCTAGTAGTATCCTGTATCTGTTACTTTCTCAATTCGTTCAACAAGTGGCACCGAACACTCTGTTTTACCTTCGCTTTGCTACGTTATTAGCATTCGGAACATTTTTAATCCACTCGTTGTATGACCTGACAGCTCGCATCGTTTCGATTCTGCCTAAAGAACTGGTCCCTCTTTATTCCATGTTCAGGTCGACGGCGCTCATCCTGAATCAAGGTGGATTATACAGCTTATTAAAACTCACTGCGTACGAGTTTTTTATTGTCGCACTATTCACTGTTGCCTGAAATGTAGGGAATATAAGAGCAGGTACTAAAAAAGGATGCGCAATCGAACGAAAAACGGTAGAATGGATAATGGAAAGAATGTCATTACTGAAATAGGGGAGTTCGATAACGATGAAAATTCAAGAGATTCGAGAAATCATTAAATTAATGGATCAATCTTCACTAGATGAATTCGTATTTGAAGCAGATGGCACCAAATTAAAATTAAAAAAGCACGCTACGGGAACAGCGGTTGTTAGTCAGCCAGTCCGTGAAGTAGCAGCTGAAACTACAGTGGAAGCTCCAAAAGCCGTATCTCAATCTCCACAGACAACACAAGCACCTGAGCCACAAGCTCCACAAGCTGCACCTGTAGCAGAAGAAACCTCTACTACATACAAAACAATTAACTCACCAATGGTAGGTACGTTCTACGAATCGTCATCACCAGAAGCAGATCCATACGTGAAAGTAGGCGATAAAGTGACAGCTAGCTCTGTTGTTTGTATCGTTGAGGCTATGAAGTTATTTAATGAAATTGAAGCGGAAGTAGAAGGGGAAATCGTAGAAATCCTCGTAAAAGACGGCCAGCTAGTCGAGTATGGTCAGCCGCTATTTTCTATTAAATAAACAGCGAAGAGGTGACGAACATGAAAAAAGTACTGATTGCGAACCGTGGCGAGATTGCGGTGCGGATTATCCGTGCATGTAAAGAGATGGACATCGAAACAGTTGCTGTCTATTCAGAAGCGGACAAAGAAGCACTTCATGTACAATTAGCTGATGAAGCGTATTGTATCGGACCACGTACTTCAAAAGATTCTTACTTACATTTCTCAAATATTATGAGTGTAGCAAAATTGACTGGAGCGGACGGGATTCACCCGGGGTACGGCTTCTTAGCTGAGAACTCCGATTTTGCTGAACTTTGTGAAGCATGCAATATTAAATTCATTGGTCCATCAAGCTCTGCTATCTCGAAAATGGGAACAAAAGATGTAGCTCGTGAAACGATGCGAGCGGCTGGTGTACCTGTTGTACCAGGTTCAACTGGAATTGTTGAGACTGTTGAAGATGCGAAGCAAGTAGCTTCTGAAATCGGTTATCCTGTCATCATTAAAGCTACTGCTGGTGGTGGTGGTAAAGGAATTCGAGTTGCTCGCTCTGAAGAAGAGTTAGTTACTGGAATCAAGATGACTCAAAAAGAAGCGCAAGCAGCATTTGGAAATCCTGGTGTCTATTTAGAGAAGTTCATTGAAGAATTCCGCCACGTAGAAATCCAAGTGCTAGCTGACGGCCACGGAAATGCCATTCACTTAGGTGAGCGCGATTGTTCGATTCAGCGTCGTATGCAAAAACTCGTGGAAGAAGCACCGTCTCCTGCATTATCTGAAGTAACTCGTCAAAAGATGGGAGAGGCTGCCGTCAAAGCGGCTCTTGCAGTAAACTATGAATCTGCTGGAACAGTAGAATTTATCTATGACCATGTCAACGGCACGTTCTATTTCATGGAAATGAACACGCGGATTCAAGTAGAGCACCCTGTAACAGAAATGATTACAGGTGTTGATTTGATCAAACAACAATTGCTTGTTGCCTCTGGGGAAGTGCTTCAGTTGAAACAAGAAGATGTCCAAATGAATGGCTGGGCGATTGAATGCCGTATCAACGCAGAAAACCCGTCAAAGAACTTTATTCCTTCTCCAGGTAAAGTAGTTATGTACTTACCTCCAGGAGGTTACGGAGTTCGAGTGGATTCTGCGGTGTATCCTGGATATGCGATTCCGCCATTCTACGATTCTATGGTTGCTAAACTGATTGTACACGCGCCAACTCGTGATGAAGCGGTACTTAAGATGAAACGTGCCCTTCAAGAATTTATCGTAGATGGTGTGGAGACGACAATCCCGTTCCACTTACGTCTGATGGACCATGAAGTGTTCCGTTCGGGTCACTTTGATACAAAGTTTTTAGAACACTACGAAACCATGAAGGAGGAGACAACGCATGGCTGAGACGAAAGATCAAGAGTTCTTCCAAATGTCTAGTGGGAAAGCTGACTTAGGTACAATTCAAATTGCACCAGAGGTCATCACGGTAATTGCAGGGATCGCTGCACATGAAGTGGACGGCGTAGCCGCAACGCGAGGAAACTTTGCAGCAGGTGTTGTCGAACTGCTTGGAAAGAAAGTGCATGGTAAAGGAATTAAAACAGACATCTCTTCAAAAGGATTATTCATCGATGTCTTTTGTACGATTCGTTACGGAAAATCGGTTCCAACTATTGCTCAAGAAGTACAACAAAATGTCCGTCAAGCCATTTTTAACATGACGGGACTTGAAGTAAAAGAAGTCAATGTTCATGTGACGGGTATTCAATTCGATACGCCAGAAACCAACCAATAGACTGACATATTCCAGCCGATTCCGGCTGGAATTCTTTTGTATTGTCAAACTTTCTGAATAAGGAATAAAGTTTTGTAATGGCCGTTTCTATGCTATGATGAAAGACATAGTGAACGTATAAAGGAGTCAACTTGAATGAAAAGAAGAGAAGCGCGAGAACACGCGTTACGAGTACTATTCCAACTGGACCATTCGGACATGGATGTCCACGAAGCAATGCTGCACGTTACAGAAGAACACGACGTGTTTTATGAAAACCTCGTAAAAGGGACTCTCGCACATCGCGAAGAGATCGATGCGAGCTTAGCAGAGAAATTAGAAAACTGGTCTTTAAACCGGTTACCTAAAATTGAACGGACAATCTTACGAATGGCCGTTTTTGAAATCAACCATACGGAAGATACCCCAGGTGCCGTTGTGGTCAACGAAGCAATTGAACTGACAAAAGCATATGGAGACGAACAATCCAGCCGATTTGTAAATGGCGTATTATCGAAATACATCAACAAGTAGGAGTGTGCAACATGACAGCGACAATCATCGATGGCAAGGCAATAGCAGAACAAGTAATTGAAAAAGTGAAACACCGCGTAACAAAACTACAGCAACAAGGTATCACCCCAGGACTTACAGTAGTATTGGTTGGTGAAGACGCAGCTTCTCAGACGTATGTAGGAAGTAAGGAACGTACGAGCAAGCGCCTCGGAATGAATTCTACTGTTATTCAAAAACCTTCTTCCATATCTGAACAAGAACTGCTTGAAATCATCCAGGAGTTAAACGCAGCCCCTGATGTACACGGTATTTTGGTGCAGCTTCCTTTACCAAAACACATTGACGAGAATAAAGTGCTACAAAGCATCGATCCTCAAAAAGATGTGGACGGGTTCCATCCTCTAAATGTTGGGAAGCTTTTATTAGACCAACAAGGATTTATCCCTTGTACACCATTTGGTATTATTCAATTACTTGATTATGCAGGCATTTCAATCGAAGGAAAACATGCTGTTATCGTAGGCAGAAGTAATATTGTAGGAAAGCCTATGGGACAACTTCTATTGAATCGTCATGCGACAGTTACATATACCCACTCCCGTACACCAAATCTAAAAGACTTCACGACACAGGCAGATATTCTGATTGTGGCAACGGGGCAGCCATCCATGATTACTGGTGAGCATATCAAACCAGGTGCTGCGGTCATCGATGTAGGAATTCACCGCGATTCAGACGGACGTCTCTCAGGAGATGTTGCGTTTGATTCTGCTAAAGACGTGGCAGGGGCTATAACCCCTGTACCAGGTGGAGTCGGTCCTATGACGATTGCCATGTTAATGGAAAACACCTGTCTCAGTGCAGAACGACAAGCTGAATAAGAACGACATGCCAAGCTTGTACATCACGTACAAGCTTGTTTTACCGGGAAAGGGGAAATGTGCATGAGCTCTGGGGCCACTTATTTGACAGTGTCAGCACTTACACGCTACATAAAACGAAAGTTTGACGCGGATCCTTATTTACGAAAAGTTTATGTCAAAGGGGAATTATCAAACGTCAAATACCATTCCAACGGACATATCTACTTCACTTTGAAAGATTCTGGGGCTCGCATTGCGTGTGCGATGTTTGCCTCTCAAGCAAAGGCATTATCTTTTCGTGCTGAAGAAGGTATGAATGTCTTTGTAACGGGTGATATTTCTGTATACGAAAATGCAGGGAATTATCAATTTTATGCGAAAACTATGGAACCTGACGGTGTTGGTGCTCTGTTCGTTGCTTATGAACAGTTAAAACGGAAGCTTGAAACGGAAGGATTGTTTTCTCAGGCTCTAAAACAACCATTGCCGGTAATACCTCTACACATTGGCGTCATCACGTCGTCTACCGGAGCTGCCATCCGTGATATTCTGACCACTCTTGAGAGAAGATTTCCACTAGCCAAAGTGACAGTAGCCCCAACTTTAGTGCAAGGTCCAGGAGCTGCGCCAGCAATCGTTAAAGCGATTGAAAGAATGAATCAGTTTCCAGATGTTGATGTTTTGATAGTTGGTCGTGGCGGAGGTTCAATTGAAGATCTGTGGGCATTTAATGAAGAAACGGTTGCTAGAGCTATTGTAAAAAGCCGTGTGCCAATCATTAGTGCCGTGGGTCACGAGACGGACACGACAATTGCTGACTTTGCAGCGGATCTTCGTGCGCCGACACCAACTGCAGCTGCGGAACTTGCAGTGCCGGATCAACTTCAATTGCTCAAGAGTTTACGGAGTTTCTCAGATCGAATAACTCAACAAACACTGGGTAAAGTCAAACAGTCTCGAATCGATTTGCAGCGTGTGAATCAATCTACTGTGTTTCAAGATGCAAGTAGACTCTACCGGCCATTTGTAGAACAACACCTTCGCATGACTGAGCAATTGCAACAAGCGACTGTGCGTTCAATCGAACGAGCAGGACAGCAACAAGAACGCCTGGGGCTGCGCCTTATGCATGTCTCCCCGATAGACCGTATTCTGCGTGCGAATCAGCAGCTAGAAACCATTCGGCAACGGATCCTTTATAGCACACAGCAACAAACTACTGCAAAAAAACACCAACTCGTAAACCGGATTCGTACATTAGAGGCTTTGAGTCCGTTACAGACCTTACAAAAAGGGTTTCTTTATGCAGAAAAAGAGCATAGAGTTGTAAAGACGATTGATGAGATTCAGCAGGAGGATACACTTCAATTGCATTTTTACGACGGAACTGCCACTGTACAGGTACAATCTTTAGAAAAGGGTGGGAATCATGGAACGGACATTTGAAGAAGCAATGAAGCAACTTGAAGAAATCGTGCGTCGTCTTGAACAAGGAGACGTGCCTTTAGAAGAGTCAATTGATCTTTATAAACAAGGAATGGAGCTTTCAGCACAATGTTCAGCGAAACTCCAACAAGCAGAAAAGCAACTTGTACAGTTTATAGACGCCGAAGAGGAGGCAGACTAAGTGAGTGAGCAAGTAAAATCATTTATTTCAAAAAACCTGCCACTAGTCGATGCGCATCTTATTGAAGCTATTGGCAAGCAAGATATCGTCGAATCATTAAAAAAATCGATGATTTATTCCCTAGAAGCTGGAGGGAAACGAGTACGTCCGATGCTCCTTCTTGCTGTTTTAGAAGAGTTTGACACGCCTTTAGAAAAAGGATTCGATGTGGCTTGCGCTTTAGAATACATTCATACATATTCTCTAATTCATGATGATCTTCCTGCCATGGATAACGATGATTTGCGACGCGGAAAGCCAACCAATCATGTGGTGTTTGGAGAGGCAACGGCTATTTTAGCTGGAGATGCACTTTTAACGGAAGCCTTTCGTCTTATCGCTGCATCTTCAGACTACTCAGCAGAGCAAAAAGTAGAATTATTGAACCTTCTTGCGGAATCTGCTGGTGCCCTTGGGATGGTCGGAGGACAGTTGATGGACATGGAGGCAGAAGACAGACGTGTAGAGCTTGTACACTTGCAATCAATCCATGCCAACAAAACAGGTGCATTGCTTCGTTTCAGCGTGGTTGGAGGCGCATTGTTAGCCGGTGCTGATCAAATAGAACGACAAGCATTGACTCGATATGCAGAATCTTTAGGGGTACTGTTCCAAATTCAAGACGATATTCTAGATGTTACCTCGAACTCTGAAAAGCTAGGCAAGACGGCAGGAAAAGATGAGGCAGCAAACAAAAGTACGTATCCTTCCTTGCTCACATTAGAAGGAGCCATTGAAGAACGCTCAAGATACCATCAGCAAGCGATTGAGGCTTTACAAACGATTGGGAAGGCCGATGGACTGCTAAAAAGCTTTGCAGACTACATAACCTTCCGCGAGAACTAACTTCTCGCTGTATTTTAGCGTCTGATATTGCTATCATTAGAACTACCTATAAACAGAGGAATAAGAAGATAAGGTGTGTGATGGAAGTGGATCTGAATACTATAACAAGTCCATCCTTTTTAAAAACAATGACAAATGAAGAGCTTGAATCTCTAAGCCAAGACATTCGAGACTTTTTGATTGAAAAATTATCTGTAACTGGTGGTCATATTGGGCCAAACCTTGGTGTTGTGGAACTAACACTAGCGCTTCACAAAACGTTCAATTCACCAGATGACAAATTTATTTGGGATGTTGGGCATCAAGCTTATGTCCATAAAATCTTGACAGGGCGTGCTAATCAGTTTGATACGCTACGTCAGTTCAAAGGATTGTGTGGATTCCCTAAACGCGTGGAAAGTGAACATGACGTGTGGGAAGCTGGACATAGCTCTACATCGCTCTCTGCAGCAATGGGAATGGCGAAAGCTCGTGACGTGCTTGGGAAATCCAATCATGTAGTTCCAATCATTGGAGACGGAGCTTTAACAGGTGGTATGGCTTTAGAAGCTTTAAACCACATTGGACATGAAAAAACGAAAATGATCGTGATCTTAAACGATAATGAGATGTCCATTGCACCTAACGTTGGCGCACTCCATAACATTTTAGGGAAACTGCGCACACATGGCTCTTATAATAAAGCTAAAGATGATCTGGAATACTTGATGAAAAAAATTCCAGCAGTTGGTGGTCGTATTGCAGCTACTGCTGAAAAAGTAAAAGACAGCTTAAAGTATTTGATGGTCTCTGGTGCCTTCTTTGAAGAGATGGGCTTTACGTATTTAGGGCCGATCAATGGGCATGATTTTGAAGACTTAGAAGAAAATCTTAAGTTTGCTAAAAATGCTGACGGTCCAGTAGTTCTTCATGTCTTGACGAAAAAAGGTAAAGGCTACAAACCAGCGGAGCTTGATACGGTGGGTACGTGGCATGGTACCGGTCCTTACAAAATGGAAACAGGAGACTTTGTAAAATCTTCTGCTAAAGGTCCATCTTGGAGTGGCTTAATTTCAGAGACGGTTCGCAAATTAGCACGTGAAGATAAACGAATTGTGGCTATTACACCAGCTATGCCGGTTGGATCAAAGCTTGAAGGCTTTGCTTCCGAGTTTCCTGATTGCATGATTGATGTAGGGATTGCTGAACAGCATGCCATCACTATGGCTGCTGGTATGGCGATGGACGGCATGAAACCTTATGTAGCCATCTACTCAACATTCTTACAACGCGCATACGATCAAATGCTTCATGACGTCTGTCGTCAAAACTTAAATGTCTTCCTTGGTATCGACCGTGCAGGTCTCGTTGGAGCAGACGGTGAGACGCACCAAGGTGTATACGATATTGCATTCTTACGTCATATGCCGAACATGGTGATTATGATGCCGAAAGACGAAAACGAAGGACAGCACATGGTGAAAACTGCCATCGAATACAATGATGGCCCGATCGCCCTTCGTTACCCTCGTGGAAACGGCTTAGGTGTTCCAATGGATGAAGAACTAAAGACTATTCCGATTGGTTCATGGGAAGTCCTTGAAGAGGGTACATCCGCTGCTATCCTAACTTTCGGAACTACTATTCCAATGGCGCTTCAAGCAGCAGAGGAACTAAGAGAAGAAGGCATTTCAGTGGAAGTAGTGAATGCTCGTTTTATCAAACCGCTTGACGGGGCGATGCTGGATTCACTAGCTGCACGTCAGATTCCTTTGGTGACACTCGAAGAGGCTGTCTTACAAGGTGGATTTGGTAGTAGCGTACTAGAGTATTACAATGAACAGCAACAAGAAGTGAATGTTACACGAATCGGTATTCCAGATGCTTTCATTGAACATGGAGATGTTCCGGAACTCTTAAACGAAATTCATATCTCGGTCGAAGATTTGAAAAAGCAAATCAAGTCACAGCTTCAGCAGGCGACGGTGTAATGGCTCAAGTTCCAAAAGAAAGAGCTGATATCTTGCTCGTTGAAAAACAACTGTTTACATCACGAGAACAAGCAAAAAGAGCCATCATGGCTGGTCAAGTGTATGTGGATGAGATGCAGATCATGAAACCTGGAGAAAAAGTTGCCATTTCGAGTGAATTTGTTTTGAAAGGAAAGCGACTTCAATACGTGAGCCGTGGCGGTTTGAAGCTTGAAAAAGCAATTCAAGTGTTCGCTATCCAAGTGGAAGATGCCATTCTTCTCGATATTGGATCTTCAACAGGGGGCTTTACAGATTGTGCTCTGCAAAACGGAGCCCGCCATGCTTATGCATTAGATGTCGGTTACAATCAACTCGACTGGAAGATTCGCAGTGATGAGCGCGTGACTGTTATGGAACGCACAAACTTCCGATACAGTAAGCCAGAAGATTTTGAAGTTGGATTGCCAACACTTGCTACGATTGATGTCTCGTTCATCTCGTTAAATTTGATATTTCCGCCACTCGCTTCCATTTTAGTTGATGGAGGAGAAGTAGTGGCACTCGTCAAACCACAGTTTGAAGCAGGGAAAGACCGGGTCGGGAAAAAAGGCATCGTTCGCGATGCAAAAGTGCATCTCGGTGTGTTAGAACAAGTAGCCGATTATGCAGAACAAGCAGGATTTTCAGTAGAAGCCGCTACATTCTCTCCTATTACTGGCGGAGAAGGCAACATCGAATTTTTATTCTATTTAAAGAAAGCACAAGGTGCCTTGTCTCGTCCCGACTTCAAACAAGTCGTAGACGAAGCGCACAAATCCTTGGTTCACTAAACTATGGGCGAAATCCGCCCATAGTTTTTTTCGTAACACTTGTGAGCATCTCCTCAGAATGATACTGTATTACTACTAAGGTATAAATATACAGTCAATGGAGTGAAGAACATGAACAAAGGCCAACGCCACATTCGGATTCGAGACATCATTTCAAACAATGAAGTGGAAACTCAAGACGATTTAGTAGATATTTTAAAAGCAGAAGGATTTACGATTACACAGGCTACGGTATCACGTGATATTAAAGAGCTACATCTCGTGAAAGTGCCATTGCCAGATGGTCGCTACAAATATAGCCTACCTGCAGATCAACGCTTTAATCCGATGCAAAAATTAAAACGAGCTTTAACCGATGCATTTGTCTCCATTGATGGAGCCAGTCACTTTTTAGTGATGAAGACCCTACCTGGAAATGCGCATGCCATAGGTTCGCTTATCGATTACTTGGATTGGGAAGAGATTTTGGGCACGATTTGTGGAGATGATACATGTCTTATTTTATGCAGACAAGAAAGCGACCGCGATGACGTCAAGAAACGGTTGCTCGAGATGCTTTAAGAGGAGAGGGTTCCTATATGTTATCGGAGTTATCAATCCGCAATTTTGCAATTATAGATGAACTGACGGTCAGCTTTAATGAAGGACTCACTGTATTAACTGGAGAGACCGGTGCAGGGAAGTCGATTATTATCGATGCCGTGCAATTGTTATGTGGGGCACGTGGGTCTTCTGAATTCATTCGACACGGGGCAAAAAAAGCGGAATTAGAAGGGTTATTTTCTTTAGATTCCACTGCCCACTCAAGCTACAAAAAGCTTGAGGAGCTAGGCATTCCGGCAGATGAAGAAAGTATTGTGTTGCGTCGAGAACTCAATGCGAATGGAAAAAGCACATGCCGAATCAACGGTAAACTTGTCACGATTGGCCTCTTGCGTGAAGTCGGAACGACGCTTGTGGACATCCACGGGCAGCATGAAAGCCAAGAATTGATGGACGAGCGGTCTCATATCGACTTACTAGATCAGTTCGCCTCTCAACAACTGATTACAGCCAAAGAAAGTTATACTGAGGTCTATACAAGTTATCAAAAAACAAAAAAACGTCTTCATGCGCTTCAGCTCGATGACCAAGAAATGACACACCGAATGGATTTGTATCGCTTTCAGTTGAATGAGATTCAAGAAGCCGAACTTTCTAGTGGAGAAGAAGAGGATCTGACATTAGAGCGCACGGAAATGATGAACTACTCAAAACTTGTCGAAAAGCTACAGACTGCCCAGCAAGCCTTGTCTTCAGAATCGGCTGCTATGGATTATCTAGGAGTCTCGATGAATGCACTACAAGATATCTCCAGTGTGAACGGGACGTATCAGAAAATCAGCGAAGAATTTGCAAATGCCTATTTCATCTTAGAGGACCTACAATCTCAGATCCAATCCCAAATCGATTCATTAGAATTTGATGAAGAACGTATGCAGGTCGTTGAAGACCGTCTAGCGCTTCTCCAGACATTGAAACGCAAATACGGACAATCTGTTGATGAAGTCATCTCTTACGGTGAAAAGATTGAGCGTCAACTGGATCAATTGACGAATCGAGATGTCGAGATTGCTCAGCTCGAGAAAAAATTGTCTCAGATCGAGCAGGACCTTGAAGTAGAAGCTGCTGAATTATCAGCGATACGCAAAGAGACAGCTAGTGATCTTAGTGAACGCATCATGGAACAGCTAAGTGCACTTTACATGGACCGTGCTGTAATGGATGTCCGAGTAGAGCCGACTTCGACTTACATGGACAACGGCAAAGATCATGTAGTGTTCTATATTGCCACTAACGTAGGTGAGCCATCCAAACCGCTCACTAAAATCGCGTCAGGCGGAGAACTGAGTCGTATTATGTTAGCTCTTAAAAGCATCTTCTCTAAACATCAAGAAATCACTTCCATCATTTTTGATGAAGTGGATACGGGTGTTTCAGGTCGAGTGGCACAGGCCATTGCTGAAAAGATTGGACAGATTGCTAAAGATTCGCAAGTTCTTGTAATTACTCACTTGCCACCTGTTGCTGCTATCGCAGACACACATTTGCGTATAGAAAAACATGTTCAAGAAGACCGGACTAAGACAACGATTCAAGAATTGACTCTTACAGAACGGACTGAAGAATTGAGTCGTATGATGGCTGGAGAAGTCATTACCGAGATCACTTTGCACCATGCAACTGAATTATTAAAACAAGCGCAAGCGAAGAAATGACGAAATAGAAAAATTGTACCAGACATGCTTCACCTCCTTTGACGCACACTAGCAAAAAGGAGGTGATTTTTTTAGGGGTAAAAAAATGCTCACGCTCGCGGGACTTTAGATCCTTCCCAAACAGGCTTTTGCTGCCCCGCTGCTACTACGTCCAACAATTGAAATTGAGATGTCACTTGAAGCTGTCGTCGCAACAGAAGACTTGAACATCTGCAATGCGCCAATCCGGAAACAAGACCAATTACATAGTTTTACTTCTAAACAACAATTGATAGAGAAGTTAAATACAACTCAGGAACAAAAAGTAACTCTTAGTCTGAGTAATTCATTTAAAAGCTATATACTTCGCTGTGACAAACAGCAATTGATTGATCATGTAGCCTCATTTTAAGACCATGTTTCAGGAGTTGGAACGTTAACTTTTTAGTAGAGAAGATTGGACAAAAACGGTATACTAAAGAGAAGATTATTCGACAATTGGACGATTCTGTGTCAGCACTTGTAAGATAAGCAAGAAATTATCTTGCAAACGAATGAATTAACTTAGCTAGTACTTTCTTTATAGTATGTAACTAGATTGATACAGGATAGGGGATGAATGTAGTGAAGAAAATTAAAGTAATGATTGTGGATGATAATAGAGATTTGGTGAATACGATTGCCGATTATTTTAAAGAGCATCCATCAATTGAAGTGATTCACACAGCATTTAATGGGAAGCAGTGTCTCGAACTTTTGGAAAAAGAAGTGCCGGATGTGTTGTTACTCGACATCATCATGCCGCATCTAGACGGCATCGCTGTCATGGACTATTTGCATAAAGAGCAGTTATATCCTCAGATGAAAGTGATCATGTTGACTGCCTTTGGTCAAGAAGAAGTGATGAAACAAGCGGTGGATCTAGGTACTGCCTACTTTATGTTAAAACCATTTGAATTTGACCGCCTGGTTCAGCAGATTTTGCAAGTCGTCGGCAACGGACAGAGCACGACAGAGGTTTCGCCAAAACGCCATATCTTCAAAACTAAAGGTATCGATTTTACCATTACTAATGTGATTAAAGAAATAGGTGTACCAGCCCATATCAAAGGGTATTCGTATTTACGTGAAGCCATTCAAATGGTATACCATGATATTGAACTGTTAGGATCGGTTACTAAAGTTCTTTATCCACAAATCGCCGCAAAGTTTGATACGACACCATCTCGTGTAGAACGTGCCATCCGTCATGCAATTGAAGTGGCATGGAACCGAGGGAACTATGAGACGATTTCACAAACATTTGGCTACACAGTCCATCATTTAAAAAGCAAACCAACCAATTCGGAATTTATCGCTATGATTGCAGACAAGATTCGATTGGAGAACATGGCAAGCTAGAGGAGACGATACCATGCTTCCAGTTTATGCGCATCGAGGTGCATCAGGATACAAAATGGAAAATACACTCGCTGCGTTCAAAGAAGCGATCAAACGAAAAGCAAGAGGAATTGAAATTGACTTGCAGTTGACCGCGGACGGACAGCATATGATACTTCATGATCTAGATTTGTTCCGTTTGACAGGCCAAAACAAACAAGTCCGTGATGTCGCAGCAGAAGAACTGATGCAGTGGAAAGTGGGCAGACGGTTCTTCCGCAAATGGTTCGGTCATCGGATCTTATCATTACGAGAATTTTTAGAGTTTGCAAGACCTCATCAAGTTGCTTTGAACGTCGAATTGAAAGAGACATACATGGGAAAGACTGAGAAGATAGCTGAAGTTGTGGAGCTGCTTCGCGAGTTTGATGATGTGCATTTCTCTTCATTTGATATTTCTATATTAGATGCCGGCCATTCCATGTTTCCAGAGTACGACTGGTGTTTAATCGGCAAAAAGTCTACGGACTGGGAAGAACTGAAGCAGTATACGTGGCTGAAGACGATTCATATGAATAAACGTTATTATCAAGCGAAATGGATAGAGTCATTGTGTGAGCGTTACAGATTCCGTTTCTATGGCTTAACAGGGAGAGAAAAATTCATTACGAATCCGAAGCCTTGTGTGATTGGTTGGATCAGTGACTATCCAGATGTTGTGGAGCGCGCACAAAGAAAGAGCTGAGTCGATTGGACTCAGCTCTTTTTCTCTTTAAAACGGTCGGATACTCGACCATTCTTTCGATCTCTCCGAAGTAAAAACCCTGCAAAGAATCCCACACCCAAAATCATAAAGAGCAACCCAAGAATAAATTGCAACCAAAGTGGGGCAGCCCCGAGGTTCGAAATTCCAAAAAAAGTATCACGCATTAATTTGATTCCATAAGCGGCCAGAATACCTGGAATAACTAGAACTATCAATGCAACTAAACGTGCCACGTGCTTCATCTCCTTACTATTGATACTATCGCATGGCTAAAAATGATTGTCAATTGAGTTCTCTTGCGTTATGATAAGTAGGAAATGCAACAACTTGCACTAACACCAGGGAGGTGTGCAATATATTGCAAAAGATAATTTTATTAGGGGCAGGTCGTGGTGGAACAGCCATTCTTCGTCTTCTACATACAAGCGGAAGCTTTTCATTCACTGCTGTAATTGATGAGAACCCGGATGCGCCTGCATTAGAACTTGCTCGCTCCTATGGTATTCCGACTGATACAGACTGGCAGCCCTATTTGACGCCTGATATCGATGTCATTATTGATGCGACAGGTGATCCTGAGCTATTTCCTGAACTGTTAAAACGGAGAGATCGTTCGACCGTGGTCATTCCAGGAGAGATTGCATCTGTTCTAGTTCAATTAATAGAAGAAAAAGAACGTAGCTTTCATATGATGGATTCCCAGCGCCGTATTCAACGCATTTTGTTTGATTCCATGGAAGAAGGAATCATCAGTATCAATGAATCGGGAAAAATTACTTTTTTCAATAGCAGTGCAGCAAAGCTGACACAAGTATCAAAAGATGAAGTGATTGGCAAACATATTCATGAAGTCATTCCGGATAGTAAATTAATGCACGTAATCGAATCGGGGCGATCTGAAACGAATCAGCAACTAACTCTTGAAAGCGGTACCAAAATTGTCACTTCAAGGTTTCCGATCACTACTGAAGATGGGAAACGCATTGGGGCTTTTGCGGTGTTTAAAGATATTTCTGAGATTCAGCAGATGGCAGAGGAACTGACAAACCTTCGAGAAATCCAAATGATGCTAGAAGCCATCATTCAATCTTCAGACGATGCGATTTCAGTTGTAGACGAAAAAGGGATCGGTTTGTTGATTAACCCAGCCTATTCGCGTATTACAGGGCTTCAAGAACAAGACGTTATCGGAAAACCTGCTGAAGCAGATATCGCTGACGGAGAAAGTATTCACAGGCAAGTCCTTGAAACTAGGAAGCCAGTCCGAGGCAAACAACTACAGGTAGGAAAAGATAGAAAAGATGTCATTGTAAACGTAGCACCGGTCATTGTGAACAATCGATTAAAAGGTAGTGTCGGTGTTATTCATGACGTTACGGAGATGCGTTCAATGATGAAAGAACTCGACCGAGCCAGATTGTTGATCCGGTCACTTGAATCTAACTTGTCGTTTGAAGACATCATTGGGAAATCAGAAAAAATCCAATTTGCCAAAGATCAAGCAAAGCTTGCTTCCAATGTTCCTGTCACGGTCCTCCTAAGAGGAGAAACTGGAGTTGGGAAAGACTTGTTTGCTCATGCCATTCATAGGAAGAGTGAACGAAGGCATAACAAGTTCATTCGTGTGAATTGTAGTTCTCAAGAAGACTTGGCCAAACTGTTTCACTCTTCTTCAGAAGAGAGTTACATTAAACAAGCTCAAGGTGGCACGTTGTTCTTAGATGAAATTGGCGACCTTCCTCAAGATATGCAGCAGCAGCTACTGGAACTAGTACCCCATAGCGATATTCGTCTGATTGCATCGACGAGTGATCAATTAGAAAAGAATATGCGGGACGGCATGTTTGTCGAAGAACTTTATTTTCATGTCAACAAGATGCCGATTTTTATACCACCACTAAGAGAACGAACGGAAGATATTCCGTTGATTTTAGAACACGTCTTGGTGAAACTGAACAAAGAGTTTGGTAGACAGATTGAAGGATTCTCAGAACGCGCATTACGAGCGCTTGAATCCTACGACTGGCCAGGAAATGTCCGGGAGCTCGAAAACGTCATCAGTCGCACACTCATTTTTATGAATACGACTGAAAAGTGGATTGAAGAAAAGCATCTCCCACTGACGACGATTCGAAGAGCCCAGCCGGTTCTTCCACAAGGCTCTTTATCGGACCTTGTAGAAGAATACGAGCGCAAGCTTATCCAAGATACTCTTGCTACGTTTAAAGGCAATAAATCGGAAGTAGCAAAAAAATTAAAAATCTCACTTCGTACTCTTTATTACAAGATTGAGAAACTTGGAATCGAAGATTAAAGGAGGGTGACGATGAAAACATTTGATGAACTACTAAAACAAAGTGCAGCACGAGAAAAGAAAACCATTGCTATTGCATGTGCTGCGGACAAAGAAGTTTTAGAAGCAGTGAAACAGGCTCTTTATCATCAATTGGCGAAATTTATCTTATTTGATACAGAAGAATCTTTTGCTAGTTTTTCGGAACTAATGCCGAAACATGAAGATGTTGAAGTTCGCTTTAGCCCGTCACCACAGCTCGCTGTTCGAGAGGCTGCTCAAGCTGCAGGGAAAGGACAAGCAGATGCACTGATGAAAGGTCACGTGGATACAGCGGCGCTTCTTCGAGAAGTACTTCGCGATGACACGGGTCTAAAAACAGGCAAGACGATTTCGCATGTAGCCGTCTTCGAGTTTCCGGACTTTGACCGGCTATTATTTGTTACAGATGCCGCGATGAACATTGCTCCTGATTTAAAACAGAAGAAAGATATCATCGTCAATGCAGTTTCAGTAGCACACAGGATCGGAATCAGTCATCCGATTGTCTCGCCCCTAAGTGCGGTAGAGGTTGTGAATCCGTCCATGCCGTCAAGTACGGATGCGGCATTGCTGACGATGATGAACCAACGAGGTCAAATTTCAGGCTGTACAGTTGAAGGCCCTCTTGCTTTTGACAACGCGATTTCTGTTGCTTCCGCAAAAGCGAAAGGGATTGAATCACAAGCCGCTGGACACGCGGACATTTTAGTCGTGCCAAACATTGAAGCTGGAAACATTCTATACAAATCGTTTATGTACTTTGCTCATGCCAAAGTCGGAGCAGTCATTGAAGGTGCTAAGGTACCTATCGTACTGACTTCACGCGCCGACAGTGCAGAAAGCAAATTATATTCAATAGCGCTTGCCGCATACTAAACTACTATTGGAGGAATTACAAATGGAAATTTTCAAATATATGGAGACTTATGATTACGAGCAATTGATTTTCTGTCAGGACAAAACTTCAGGACTAAAAGCAATAATCGCAATTCACGATACAACTCTTGGACCAGCTCTAGGTGGAACACGTATGTGGAACTATGCTACAGAAGAAGAAGCAATTGAAGATGCACTGCGCCTAGCAAAAGGAATGACATATAAAAATGCTGCAGCAGGGCTTAACTTGGGCGGAGGGAAAACTGTAATTATCGGCGATCCACTAAAAGATAAAAACGAAGAGATGTTCCGTGCATTCGGTCGTTTCATCCAAGGTCTAAACGGACGCTACATCACAGCAGAAGATGTTGGTACGACTGTTGCGGATATGGACCTAATCCACGAAGAAACAAACTATGTAACTGGTATCTCGCCTGCATTCGGCTCTTCTGGTAACCCATCTCCAGTAACAGCTTACGGTGTGTACATGGGAATGAAAGCAGCTGCAATGGAAGCTTTTGGTTCGGATTCACTTGAAGGTAAAAAAGTAGCTGTCCAAGGTGTTGGAAACGTAGCATACAAACTATGTGACTTCCTTCATAAAGAAGGCGCAATCTTGACAGTAGCAGACATCAACCAAGCTTCTGTTGACCGTGCAGTGAAAGAATTCGGCGCAACTCAAGTAGATGTATCTGAAATCTATTCACAAGACGTCGATATCTTTGCACCATGTGCTCTTGGGGCAATCATTAACGATGACACGATTCCACAATTGAAAGCGAAAGTTGTAGCAGGTGCTGCAAACAACCAATTGAAAGAACCACGTCACGGCGACAAGCTTGCTGAACTAGGTATCGTTTACGCACCAGACTACGTAATTAACTCAGGTGGGGTTATGAACGTTGCGGATGAATTGAATGGTTACAATCGTGAGCGCGCTATGAAACGCGTTGAAGGAATTTACGATACAATCACTCGTATTTTTGAAATCTCTAAAGCAGAAGGCATTGCGTCATATGCTGCTGCAGATCGCTTAGCTGAAGAGCGCATCGCTCGTATGGCTAAATCACGCCGTCAGTTCTTACAGAATGGAAAACACTCTTTAACAAATCGCTAATCAACTCTGGGGAGGCATTACAAATGGAACCTTATCGAATACTTGTCCTGAATCCAGGTTCAACCTCCACGAAGATCGGCATTTATGAAAATGAACAATTGCTATTTGAAAAAACGATTCGCCACAAAACAGAAGAAATCGAAAAGTTTCCATCAATTATCGATCAATTTGCATTTCGTAAAGATATGATCTTACAGGCCCTGGATGAAGAACAAATGAATATCTCCCGCTTGTCCGCTGTGTGCGGACGCGGGGGCCTGTTACGCCCTATCGAAGGCGGCACGTATGAAGTCAACGAGCAAATGCTTGAAGACCTGCGCATCGGCTATTCTGGGCAACATGCATCAAACCTAGGGGGCATCATTGCCAACGAGATAGCTAAAGGCTTAAATATTCCCGCATATATCGTCGATCCAGTCGTCGTAGATGAAATGCAAGAACTTGCACGTGTGTCCGGTACAGCAAAGCTTGAACGTCGTTCTATTTTTCATGCGTTAAACCAGAAGGCTGTGGCGCGACGCTATGCAAAAGAAGTAGGCAAACCGTATGATTCGTTATCTCTCATCGTCGTCCATATGGGCGGTGGAATAACGGTCGGTACACACCATTTAGGAAAAGTGATCGACGTAAACAATGGTCTTCATGGTGATGGACCTTTCAGTCCTGAACGTGCGGGAAGTGTGCCGATTGGAGACTTAATCGAGCTATGTTTTTCGGGTCAGTACTACCAGCATGAAGTCATGAAACTCATCGTGGGTCAAGGTGGTCTGGTCAGTTATTTGGGCACAAACGATGCGGTGACGGTCGAAAAGCGTATCGAACAAGGCGATAAAGAAGCGAAGTTGATTTATGACGCTATGGCCTATCAAGTCGCAAAAGAAATCGGTGCTCAGAGTGCCGTTTTGTCTGGAAAAGTCGACGCGATTTTATTAACAGGTGGTCTTGCTTACGGCAAAGCATTTGTCCAAGAGATCGCAAGTAGAATCAGCTGGATTGCAGACGTTGTAACGTATCCAGGAGAAGATGAACTACAAGCTCTAGCTGAAGGTGCTTACCGCGTGTTAAGTGGCGAAGAGCAACCGAAGCATTATCCGAACTAAAGGAGGGATTTCCCATGGCAAAAGAGTATGATGTGGTCATACTTGGTGGTGGAACAGGCGGTTATGTGGCTGCGATTCGTGCAGCACAACTTGGCCTGAAAACAGCCATCGTTGAAAAAGGAAAATTAGGCGGAACATGCCTACATAAAGGATGTATTCCAAGTAAAGCCCTTTTGCGTTCTGCAGAGGTCTACCATACAGCGAAAGACCGCGCACATGAATTTGGTGTTGTGACAGGGGATGTCACACTTGACTTCAGCGCTGTCCAGAAACGTAAACAATCAATCGTCGACCAACTGCACCAAGGTGTACAAGGTCTAATGAAAAAAGGCAAGATTGATGTATTTGAAGGAACAGGACGCATGCTCGGACCGTCTATCTTTAGTCCTTCTCCAGGTGGTACCATTTCTGTTGAGATGAACAATGGTGAAGAAAACGAAATGTTGATTCCGAAGAACGTCGTTCTTGCTACAGGATCACGACCACGCACGCTTCCAGGTCTTACAATTGACGGCGAATTCGTCATGACTTCTGATGAAGCACTTGAAATGAAAGAGCTTCCGAAATCTATCATCATCGTAGGTGGAGGCGTTATCGGAATCGAGTGGGCTTCAATGCTTCACGATTTCGGAGTCGAAGTAACAGTTATTGAATACGCAGACCGTATTATCCCTACGGAAGACGATGCGATTTCAAAAGAAATGAAAAAGATTCTTGAGAAAAAAGGAATCACAATCATTACATCTGCAAAAGTGATGCCTGAAACACTCTCACTAGACAATGGCGTTACGATTCAAGCCGAAATCAAAGGTGAGAATCAGTCGTTTCAAGCTGAGAAGATGCTCGTATCTGTCGGTCGCCAAGCAAATGTTGAAAACATTGGAATCGAGAACACGGATATCGTTATTGAAAAAGGCTTCATCCAAGTGTCAGATACGTATCAGACAAAAGAATCTCATATCTACGCAATCGGAGATGTGATCGGAGGACTTCAGCTTGCTCACGTAGCGAGTCATGAAGGTATCACAGCTGTTGAACACATTGCCGGGGAAGAAGTACATGCAATGGATACGGAAAAAGTAGCTCGCTGCATCTACTCGAATCCAGAAGCTTCAAGTGTCGGAATGACAGAAGCACAAGCAAAAGAGCGCGGCTTCAACGTGAAAACTGGTAAGTTCTCTTTCAAAGCTATCGGAAAAGCTCTTGTTTATGGAGAATCTGATGGATTTGTAAAGATAATTGCAGATAAAGATACAAATGACATTTTAGGAGTCCACATGATTGGACCACATGCAACCGACTTGATTTCTGAAGCTGGCCTTGCGATGGTTCTAGATGCAACTCCTTGGGAAATCGGTTCTACCGTTCACCCACACCCAACGCTTTCTGAAATTATGGGAGAGGCTGCTCTTGCAGTCGACGGCAAAGCCATCCACAGCTAAAAGGAGGAACTGAAATGACTACTCGTCATGAACAAGTTGGACTTACAAATGATGACGTATTAAAAATGTACGAGACGATGTTGCTTGCACGTCGGATCGATGAGCGTATGTGGTTACTAAACCGCGCTGGTAAAATTCCATTCGTTATTTCTTGTCAAGGACAAGAGGCAGCTCAAGTTGGTGCTGCATATGCTCTAGACACAGAAAAAGATTATATCGCACCTTACTACCGTGACATGGGTGTTGTTCTTCACTTTGGTATGACAGCTCGTGACTTGATGCTTTCTGCATTTGCTAAAGCTGAAGACCCAAACTCAGGTGGTCGTCAAATGCCAGGTCACTTTGGTCAGAAGAAGAACCGTATCTTGACAGGTTCTTCGCCGGTTACGACTCAAGTTCCTCATGCAGTTGGGGTGGCTCTTGCAGCAAAAATTGAGAAAAAAGATTTCGTATCCTTTGTAACACTTGGAGAAGGTTCTTCTAACCAAGGGGATTTCCACGAAGGTCTTAACTTCGCTGGAGTTCATAAGCTTCCATGTATCACAATGGTAGAGAACAACAAATATGCAATTTCTGTACCGTTTGACCGCCAAGTAGCAAGTAAGAACATTGCTGACCGTGCCATTGCTTACGGCATGCCTGGATTTGAAGTGGACGGAAAAGATCCAATCGAAGTGTACCGTGTTATGAAAGAAGCGGTAGAGCGCGCACGAAACGGGGAAGGTCCTTCTCTAATCGAAGCCGTAACATTCCGTTTGACGGCTCACTCATCAGATGATGATGACCGCCAGTACAAATCAGCTGAAGAAATCGAAGAAGGTAAAAAGCTGGATCCAATCTTGTCATTTGCCGCGTACTTGAAAGAAAACGGAATCTTAACTGACGAGTCTGAAAAAGAACTGAACGACCGCATCATGAAAGAAGTCAACGAAGCAACGGATTATGCTGAAAATGCACCGTATGCTGCTCCAGAAGATGCACTGAAACATGTATATGCTGAGCAAGGAGGCGACAACTAATGCCAATCATGTCTTATATTGATGCCATCACACTTGCGATGAAAGAAGAGATGGAACGTGATGAGCGCGTATTCGTTCTTGGAGAAGACGTTGGCCGTAAAGGCGGCGTATTTAAAGCGACAAACGGTCTTTATGATCAATTTGGAGAGTACCGCGTACTGGATACACCCCTTGCAGAATCAGCAATTGCTGGAGTAGGAATCGGTGCTGCCATGTATGGTCTTCGTCCTATCGCAGAAATGCAGTTTGCAGACTTTATTATGCCTGCAGTCAATCAAATCATCTCGGAAGCGGCTCGTATTCGATACCGCTCTAACAATGACTGGACTTGTCCAATGGTTATTCGTGCACCATTCGGTGGAGGAATTCACGGGGCATTGTACCACTCACAATCTGTAGAGGCGGTATTTGCAAACCAACCTGGTTTAAAAATCGTGATTCCGTCAACTCCTTACGATGCGAAAGGTCTCTTAAAAGCGGCAATTCGTGACGAAGATCCAGTTTTATTCTTCGAACACAAGCGTGCATACCGACTAATTAAAGGCGAAGTTCCAACAGAAGATTACACAATCGAAATTGGGAAAGTAGATGTGAAACGTGAAGGAGAAGACATCACGGTCATCACTTACGGTTTAGCGGTTCACTTTGCACTTCAAGCTGCTGAACGTCTTGAAAAAGACGGTATCTCAGCTCACGTTGTTGATTTACGCACCGTGTATCCATTAGATAAAGAAGGCATTATCGAAGCGGCTTCTAAAACAGGAAAAGTACTTCTTGTAACAGAAGACAACAAAGAAGGAAGCATCATGTCAGAAGTCGCAGCTATCATCGCTGAGAACTGCCTATTCGACTTAGACGCTCCTGTTCAACGTCTTGCTGGACCAGATGTTCCTGCAATGCCTTATGCTCCGACGATGGAGAAATTCTTTATGATCAACCCAGATAAAGTAGAAAAAGCAATGCGCGAGCTTGCAGAATTCTAAAAAGGAGGAACTACTATGGCACTTGAACAAATCAAAATGCCTCAGCTCGGAGAGAGTGTGACGGAAGGGACCATTGACAAATGGTTGGTTGCACCTGGCGACCACGTCAACAAATACGATCCACTTGCTGAAGTAAACACAGATAAAGTCACTGCTGAGATTCCTTCTTCATTTACTGGCGTGATCAAGGAATTGATTGCTTCAGAAGGAGATACATTAGCGGTAGGCGAAGTCGTTTGTACGATTGAGACGGAGGGTGGGGCTACAGAAGAAGCCACTCCTGCACCGACTAAAGAAGAGCCCCCTCAGGAAACACCTAAACAGGATGCGCAACCAGCAACTCCTGCGAAAGTAGAACGCCCTGCAGGTGGCGGTCGTTTCTCTCCAGCTGTTTTAAAAATGGCAGGCGAGCACGGAATTGACTTAGCTTTAGTATCAGGCTCTGGTAAAGAAGGACGTATCACTCGAAAAGATCTTCAAAAGATTATCGATTCTGGTGAGATTCCTCAAGCACAAGAAACACCAGCAGCTCCGAGTCAACCGGAAGCTCCACAAGCAGCTCCAGTTGCTAAAGAAGCTCCAGCGGCACCTAAACAAGATATCCCGACACTACCAGGTGACGTGGAAATCCCAGTTACAGGTATCCGTAAAGCAATTGCTGCCAACATGCTTCGCAGTAAGCACGAGGCACCGCATGCATGGACAATGATTGAAGTGGACGTGACGAACTTAGTTCAGTATCGCGACTCCATCAAAAACGAGTTCAAGCAAAAAGAAGGATTCAACGTCACGTACTTCGCTTTCTTCGTTAAAGCCGTTGCACAAGCGTTAAAAGAATTCCCAATGATGAACTCTATGTGGGCAGGCGACAAGATCATCCAGAAAAAAGACATCAACATCTCTATCGCAGTTGCGACGGAAGATGCGTTGTATGTGCCGGTTATCAAGCATGCAGATGAAAAGACGATTAAAGGGATCGCACGTGAGATCAACGAACTGGCAGGCAAAGTCCGTGCTGGTAAATTGAAATCTGACGATATGCAAGGTGGTACATTCACAGTCAACAATACAGGTTCATTCGGATCTGTACAGTCGATGGGAATCATCAACTATCCACAAGCAGCTATTCTTCAAGTCGAGTCTATTGTCAAACGTCCCGTTATCATGGACGGTGGCATGATTGCAGCTCGTGACATGGTCAACTTGTGTCTATCTCTTGATCACCGAGTACTTGATGGTCTCGTATGTGGCCGCTTCTTAGCACGAGTGAAAGAAATTCTAGAAAACATGACGAAAGAAAACACGTCAGTCTATTAAATTTTAGGGGCCGTCCACTTTGTTGGACGGCTTTTTCTATTCCAGAAAATAGAGTACACTAGAAATGGTATGAAAACGCATTCAAGTTAGGGAGGAACAACATGGCACACTCTACAAGCTCGTTTGAATCAAAGACACTAGAACAATGGAAAGAACTTGTCACCTCATCGTTACGAGGAAAAGATTGGTCATCACTCACGACAGCAACTCCTGAGATGATCACGATTGAACCTCTTTATACAGAATTAACAAAAGAGCAAGAAGATCAAATTCTGAAGCTTCAACAAGTCTGGGTAGCTGAAGGTGTGAAGGCTATAGAGCCTGGAACACAAGTTGATCTAGACACAAGAGAGTGGCATAAACGTGGGGCAGATGCAGTCACAGAGCTTGTGGCATTTTTACTTGAGGCACATAACAAGGTCGAAGCCGGCACTACACCTGAAAAAGTAGCTTTTTCATTAGATACGCAGTTTTTCATGGAAATAGCCAAACTTCGCGCAGCCCGCGTCTTGTGGAACGCATTTCTTCATGCACGTAAGCTTGACATAGTTCCTTTAAAAGTTGTGGCTGAGACGTCTTTGCGCTCGTATTCTTTATATGATCCAATGGTCAACCTACTGCGAAGCGCGAACAGTGCGTTTTCAGCAGTTCTTGGTGGTGCCAACGAAGTGGCAGTCTATCCGTTTGATCAACTGACAGGTGAGACCGAACTTAGCAAACGTCTTGCAGCAAACATTTTAGAAATTATTGAGCACGAAACGTTCGTATCTGCAGTTCAAGATCCGGCAGCGGGCGCTTATGCGATTGAATCGTTGACCGATCAACTTGCTGAAAAAGCGTGGACAGTTTTTAGTGAACTAAGTGAGAAAACTCAACAGCAGCAAAACGAATGGTTGCAGTTGCAATCAACTAATTCCTTTGAAGTTCAGCTAAAAGCCGTGGCTAAACGCAAGCAAGCCCTCATCGGCACCACGGTCTATGCAAATCCTGCAGATGCTGTTGCAGTTGTTTCTCAAGACAACGGATACAAACGTCTTGCCGAGCCTTTCGAAGAGCTTCGCGCATCCCTTCAACCGCTTTCTGAAAAGGTGGCCATCGTACAAGCCGGTGACTACAAAGCAAGCAAACCTCGTGTAGACTTTTGTAAAGGGATCTTGTCGACGTTCGGTTGGGATGCAGCGGTGATTTCTCCAGCTCAAATGAGTAATTATGCATATGTCGTCATTGCGGGAACTGATGAAGATATTTCGAACGTGGTAGGGAACATAATCGACTCTACTCAATATATTGATATTGCAGGCAAGCACCCTGATTTCGAAAACTTCCAATCAAAAGGTGTGAACGGGACAATTCATTTGGGTCAGTCTCTTCTTGAAAAAGGTACAGAACTCTGCTCTAACTTGCTAGCTAAGGAGGATGCACAATGAAAAAGACAATCATGACAAACGAAGGCATTCCAGTAAAGCCGCGTTACACAAAAGAAGATTTGCAGCAAGCACGTCACATTGGGGAACTACCTGGAATGGTGCCCTTCACTCGTGGGCCGTACCCGACGATGTATGTTCAAAAACCGTGGACTGTACGGCAATATGCCGGGTTTTCAACAGCAGAAGAAAGTAACGCATTCTATCGCCGCAACTTGGCAATGGGGCAAAAAGGCTTGTCTGTGGCATTTGACCTTGCCACTCACCGTGGGTATGACTCGGATCACGAACGTGTCAAAGGAGACGTCGGAAAAGCCGGTGTAGCCATTGATTCTGTTGAAGACATGAAAATCTTGTTCGACGGAATTCCACTCGATCAGATGTCTGTATCGATGACAATGAACGGAGCAGTACTTCCTATCTTGGCATTCTACATAGTAACAGCGGAAGAGCAAGGTGTATTGCCAGAACAACTGACAGGAACCATTCAAAACGACATTTTAAAAGAATATATGGTACGAAATACGTACATCTATCCACCTGAAATGTCGATGAAAATCATTGCGGATATCTTCTCGTATACATCTCAAAACATGCCGAAGTTCAATTCGATTTCGATTTCAGGCTACCATATGCAAGAAGCCGGTGCTACAGCGGATATCGAGCTTGCGTATACGCTAGCTGACGGACTCGAGTATGTTCGAACAGGACTTGCAGCAGGTATGGATATTGACCGATTTGCTCCGCGCCTGTCATTCTTCTGGGCAGTTGGCATGAACTATTACATGGAAGTCGCAAAGATGCGCGCCGCACGACGGATCTGGGCAGAACTGATTTCTAAGTTTGAACCGAAAAATGAAAAATCGTTAGCACTTCGTACGCATTCTCAAACATCTGGATGGAGTTTGACAGAGCAAGATCCGTTCAACAACGTGACACGTACACTAATTGAAGCGAACGCAGCTGCTATGGGGCACACCCAATCTCTTCATACGAACGCACTTGATGAAGCCATCGCGCTTCCAACAGATTTCTCCGCTCGAATCGCACGGAACACACAACTGTTCTTGCAAGAAGAAGCGGGAATGACTTCAATTATCGACCCATGGGGCGGTAGCTATTACGTGGAAACATTGACTGAAGAACTGATGACAAAAGCGTGGGCTCATATCGAAGAGATTGAATCACTAGGTGGTATGGCGAAAGCGATTGAGACCGGACTTCCGAAAATGAAGATTGAAGAAGCAGCGGCCATCCGTCAAGCACAGATCGATTCGAAGCAAGAAAAGATTGTAGGAGTCAATTATCGTCGCCTTGAAAAAGAAGACCCAATCGACATCTTAGCAATCGACAACTCAGCTGTTCGCTTGTCTCAAATCGCTCGTCTCGAGAAAGTACGTACAGAACGCGACCAACAAGCAGTAGAACGCGCGTTACAGCAACTGACAGATGCGGCAGCTTCCGGCCAAGGCAATTTATTGGAGCTCGCAGTAGAAGCGGCACGTCACCGAGCTACACTTGGCGAAATCTCGGATGCTATTGAAGAAGTGTCAGGTCGTCATAAAGCCATCATTCGTTCTATCAGTGGTGTTTACAGCTCGAACTACTCGGAATCTCAGGAAGTGGAAGCTGTGAAAGAAATGGCGGAAGACTTCTTAGAAAACGAAGGCCGTCGTCCTCGTATCATGATAGCGAAGATGGGACAAGACGGGCATGACCGCGGCGCGAAAGTCATAGCGACCGCATTTGCTGACCTTGGGTTTGACGTAGATATGGGACCTCTGTTCCAGACGCCTGCAGAGACCGCTTTACAAGCTGTTGAGAATGACGTCCATGTGATTGGCGTCAGTTCGCTCGCAGCAGGTCACTTGACACTCGTGCCTGAACTAAAAGCAGAACTCGAAAAATTAGGTCGCTCCGATATTCTTCTGGTGGTTGGCGGTGTTATCCCGAGTCAAGATTATGCGTTCCTTCTTGAAAACGGTGCTTCTGCTATCTTTGGTCCAGGAACTGTCATTCCGGTAGCTGCTCAAAAAGTAATCGAGGAGATCTATAAGCAGCTTGGCTACGAAGAAGCTGGAGAGACCGTATGACGAACGTCAAAAAATTTTCCAAAAGAGCAGCACAACCTTTAAATCCTGAAGAACTTGTAGAGCCGCTAATCAGTGGCTCGCGAGTTGCTCTTGCTCGTGCTATCACGCTCATTGAGAGTCAGCAACCTACTCATAGAGAAGCGGCGCAGCAGCTCTTGCAGCAATTGCTCCCTCGAACAGGAAACTCGATTCGAATCGGTATTACAGGTGTGCCCGGTGCAGGAAAGAGTACGTTTATTGAAGCGTTTGGAAAGATGCTTGTGGATCAGGGGCACCGTGTTGCGGTTCTAGCTATTGATCCTTCGTCCTCTCGCACGGGAGGAAGTATCCTCGGTGACAAGACGCGAATGGAGACACTCGTGAAAGAAGCAAATGCATTCGTCCGCCCGTCACCTACATCGGGTACGCTAGGCGGTGTGCATAAAAAAAGTCGCGAGACGATGCTACTTTGTGAAGCTGCAGGATATGATGTCGTGTTAATTGAAACCGTAGGAGTGGGTCAATCGGAGACAGCTGTCAGAGAAATGACGGATTTCTTCTTGTTACTCACTTTGACTGGAGCTGGAGACGAGCTGCAGGGGATGAAGAAAGGGATCATGGAACTTGCAGACGCCATCGTTGTTCACAAAGCAGACGGAGCCAATGAAGCGCCTGCGAAAAAGACAGTGTCAGAGTTCAAGCAGATCTTGCATTTCATCCAACCGGCAACTATTGGCTGGACACCTGTTGCACTTCCTGTCTCGTCTTATAAAAAAATGGGCTTAGAAGACGTCTGGAAGACAATCGAACAGTTTCGTAAGCTTACTACGGAATCGGGTGTGTTTGAACAGACTCGAAGCCAACAACAAAAGCAGTGGTTTAAAGAATCCGTAACCGATGCATTGATTTCTCGATTTTTTGCATCATCTGAGAAAAAGCACCTGATGAAAGAACTAGAACAACAAGTAGCTGCATCTGAGCTGACAGTTGAACAAGCCGTCAGCAAACTTTTTGCTTCGTCAAGTAGCTAAAAGTCTGATACAATACTGCTATAAAGGAGTGTTTTGAAATGAGTATGGATTTTAACCTATATATGAATGAGATCGTAACTACAGCTCGCAATGAGATGGATGCTGCAGGATACGAACAATTACGTACACCTGAAGATGTAGACCGCGCGCTTGAGCGTTCTGGAACTACTTTGTTCATGGTTAACTCGGTTTGTGGTTGTGCAGGCGGCATCGCCCGTCCAGCAGCGACACATGCGGTGCATTATGACCGCCGACCAGATCACTTGGTAACGGTATTTGCAGGCCAAGATAAAGAAGCAACTTTCTATGCGCGTGACAAGTTCGGCGACGAGCATTTACCTTCTTCACCTTCATTCGTTTTAGTAAAAGACGGTCAAATGGTTGCAGAAGTAGGACGCCACGAGATTGAAGGGCATGACCCAATGAGTGTTATCACGCACCTTCAAGCACTATTCGAAGAACACTGCGAAGAATATTAAACTAAAAAATACACGGTCTGAAATTCAGACCGTGTATTTTTATAGTAAAAAGCTTAATCCAAACACAAATGTAGAAAGTAACATCGTAATAATCATCAAGTAGATAATTACTTTTCGAAACGTCTCATTTCTCATGCATACATCGCTCCTCTAGTTCACTACCTCTATTCTAGCAAAGACAAAAGAGGTAGCCAACCATTTTTGAAATCGCTACAATAGAAGATAGAGTGTGAAAGGGGATGGCACGATGAAAAAAGTAGATCATATCGGAATCGCCGTACAATCAATTGATGAAGCGCTTCCATACTATACGGAGACACTAGGTCTTCCACTGCTGAAAGTTGAAGAAGTTGAGAGCGAACAAGTGAAAGTAGCTTTCTTAGATGCAGGCAATCTGAAACTTGAACTTCTAGAGCCTCTTTCAGAAGCTAGCGCGATACATGGCTTTTTAGAAAAAAAGGGACCAGGGATGCATCATATAGCTTTCGGAGTCGACTCAATTGAATCTCGTTTACAGGAATTGAAAGAGCAAGGGGTGTGCTTGATGCAAGACAAACCGAAAGTTGGAGCAGGAGGCGCACTAGTCGCTTTTTTACATCCAAAGTCTTCTTACGGAGTGCTTTATGAAGTATGTGAAAAACAGTCGGAGGCGAAACAGTAATGGATATGTACGATAAAATCAATGAGTTATATGACCGCAAACGCACGATCGAACTTGGTGGTGGTGACGAGCGTATTGAAAAGCAACATGAAAAAGGAAAGCTGACAGCTCGCGAGCGAATTGATCTTCTTTTAGACGAAGGCACATTTGTTGAACTGAGCCCATTCATTAAGCATCGCACAACAGACTTCGGGATGGACAAGCAAGATGGTCCTGGAGACGGAGTTGTGACGGGTTATGGTAAAGTACACGGTAAGCCAGTCTATCTGTTCTCACAAGATTTTACGGTATTTGGCGGTGCGCTCGGTGAGATGCACGCTCTTAAGATTGCCAACGTCATGGACATGGCCGCAAAGAACGGTGCTCCGTTCATCGGTCTCAATGACTCAGGTGGAGCTCGCATTCAAGAAGGCGTTGTTTCGTTAGACGGCTATGGCCAGATTTTTTATCGTAATGCCATCTATTCAGGAGTTATTCCGCAAATCTCTGTTATTTTAGGTCCATGTGCAGGAGGCGCTGTTTACTCTCCAGCCATCACGGATTTCGTTTTCATGACTGATAAAACAAGTCAGATGTTCATCACCGGACCAAAGGTTATCGAGACGGTAACAGGTGAGAAAATTTCATCTGAAGATTTGGGCGGCTCAAAAGTACATAATACGATCAGCGGAAACGCACATTTCCGTGGGGCAACTGAAGAAGAAGTGCTCGAGCAAGTGCGCCAGCTTCTAACGTATCTTCCTCAAAACAACGAAGAAAAAACACCGATTGCAGAACTTGAGGAAGCATCGGACGAGCGTCCAGATCTTGCTGACATCGTACCATTTGAAGCGATTCGTCCATATGATATTCGCCGCGTGATCGAGCAAGTAGTTGATACAGATTCTTTCTTAGAAGTTCAAGCGGAATTCGCACGCAACATCGTCGTCGGTTTCGCACGTATCAAAGGTGAGACGGTTGGATTGATCTGCAACCAACCAAAAGTGATGGCTGGTGGTCTTGATATCGATTCATCCGATAAGGCAGCTCGCTTCATCCGCTTCTGTGATTCGTTCAATATCCCACTGATCACGTTTGAAGACGTTACAGGCTTCTTCCCAGGAATCAAGCAAGAACACGGTGGTATTATTCGTCACGGAGCGAAGATCTTGTATGCCTATTCAGAAGCGACGGTACCGAAACTAACTGTCATTTTGCGCAAAGCATATGGCGGAGCTTATGTGGCTTTAAACTCGAAATCGATCGGTGCAGACGTCGTATTTGCTTGGCCAAATGCTGAGATTGCCGTTATGGGGCCAAACGGAGCCGCAAACATCATCTTTGCTCGTGAAATTGCAGGAAGTGCAGATCCAGAAGCCACTCGTGCAGAAAAGATTGAAGAATACCGTGAGAAGTTTGCGAACCCTTACGTCGCAGCATCAATGGGAATGGTTGATGATGTCATCGATCCTCGTGATACACGAATCAAATTGATCCAAGCGCTTGAGATGATGCGCACGAAAAAAGAAGAGCGTCCGAAGAAGAAACACGGAAACATCCCACTTTAAAGGAGGCCATTATGTCGAGACTCGTAAATGAATTTATAGAACTTGTTGAAATTTCATCTGAAACAGGAAATGAAGGGGCGATTGCACCGATTTTAAAAGCCAAACTGGAAGAACTCGGTTTCACGGTCATTGAAGATGACGCGAAAGAAAAAACTGGATTTGGAGCCGGTAATTTAATTGCTACAAAAGAAGGAAATGCTGAACAACCGAAGCTATTGTTCTCTTGTCACATGGATACAGTCACTCCAGGCGAGAACATTAAAGCCGTTATCGAAGGCGACCGCATCGTCTCACAAGGCGATACGATTTTAGGTGCAGATGACAAAGCAGGAATTGCTGCTTTATTTGAAGGCCTGCGACGCGTCTTTGAATCAGGTGCATCTCATGGACAGATCCAAGTGGTGATCACAGTCGGAGAAGAAAGTGGACTTGTAGGTGCAAAAGCTTTAGATGCGGCTCTTCTCGATGCAGACTATGGCTACGCGCTTGATAGTGACGGAGAAGTCGGCGGTATCGTCGTAGCAGCTCCTTACCAAGCAAAGCTATGGACAACAGTTACTGGGAAACCCGCGCATGCCGGCGTTGCTCCTGAAAAAGGTATCTCGGCCATCACAGTGGCAGCGAAATCAATTTCTGCGATGTCACTTGGTCGTATCGATGACGAGACAACAGCGAACATCGGTCGTTTTGAAGGTGGAAAAGCGACTAATATCGTCTGTCCAGAAGTGCACATTTTATCTGAAGCACGTTCTTTGACTGAAGAAAAAGTAATGGCTCAAGTAGAGCATATGGTCAACACATTCTCTACAACGGCAGAACAATTCGGAGCTTCAGCAGAGACGAAGACCGAGATGATGTACCCAGGGTTTTCGTATTCAGAATCAGAACCTGTCGTAGTATTTGCAAAAGAAGCTCTTGAAGCATTAGGACTCCCTGTTTCTATCAAACGGAGTGGTGGGGGCAGCGATGCCAACATCTTGAATGGTCTTGGTGTGCCTACCGTCATTTTATCTGTAGGCTATGAAGAGATTCATACGACTAATGAAGCGATGCCTCTTGATCAGCTTGAAAAATTAGCAGATGTAGTAGAACACTTGTTGAAGAAATAGGAGGGACGTAGAATGAGCGAACGAGGACGCATCTTATTCCATCTGGATATGAATAGTTTTTTTGCGTCGGTCGAACAGGCTCATGACCCTTCTCTAAAAGGAAAGCCGGTCGCTGTGGCCGGCAATCCGAAAGAACGTAAAGGCATTATTATAACGTGCTCCTATGAAGCGCGTGCCTACGGAGTCTATACGACGATGCCCGTGTGGGAAGCGAAGCGCAAATGCCCTTCGCTTCTTTTCGTTACACCTACCTTTGAGCGGTACCGAATTGCTAGTCAAGCCATGTTCGCAATTTTGCGAGAGTATTCGGATCTTGTAGAGCCTGTCTCTATTGACGAAGGCTATATGGATGTCACCTCTGTTGTTAACGGAGCGGACGCTATTGAACTGGCAAAGACCATTCAAAGTCGCATCTTACGAGAACTCGACCTACCATGTAGTATAGGAATTGCGCCGAACAAGTTTTTGGCTAAGATGGCAAGCGGTATGAAAAAGCCGATGGGAATTACGGTCCTTCGAAAACGTGATGTAGCCCATGTATTGTGGCCGCTTGATGTGGAAAAGATGCATGGTGTGGGGGAGAAGACTGCTAACAAATTACGAGCACACTCTATTCATACTATTGGAGACTTAGCGCGGATGACCGAAAAACAAGCGTCTGAAGTACTGGGACAACACGGCGAAAAATTGTGGCGACGAGCTCACGGAATCGACAGTCGACCAGTAGATCCAGAATCCGTGTATGAACGAAAAAGTGTCGGCAACTCCAAGACTCTGTCTTTTGACGAAACCTCAAAACCTGCACTGCTCCAGCATATCGAGCAGTTATCAGGTAAAGTGGCAAGTCGTTTGAAAGAAAAAGGGTATGTGGGGTACGGAGTTCATGTCCAGATCCGTTACCACGATTGGCAGAACCGGTCGAAGAGTCGCACATTTAAAGAACCTATCTATAGACAGTCGGATATTGAAAAACACGCCAAGAAGTTATTCCTCGAACTATGGAATCTCGAACCAGTACGTTTGGTTGGTGTAACTGTACAACAGTTGAAAGAGCCAGGTGAGATCACGGAGCAACTTACTTTTGACTCGTATCAACAAGTAGCAAAAGAAGAACCCGTTCGAAATCTTGTAGAAGAGCTGCAAAAGAAATACGGAAAGTCGAGTATTCAAAAAGGGATTCGGATCCGCTCAAAAGGCTCATCTTCTAGCTTCAGTAAAGATTTCTTAAATGATCACGACAAGGAGGAGTAAGATGGAACTAATGTTTTTAGGAACAGGTGCTGGTATGCCATCTAGAACGCGTCATACGTCCTCAATACTATTGAATCTTGTAGAGGAAAGAGGCACGTATTGGCTATTCGACTGTGGAGAAGCCATGCAGCACCGCTTGATTGAAACCTCCTATAAACCACGTCGAGTGGAAAAGATTTTTATCACCCATCTTCATGGTGACCATATTTTCGGTCTTCCGGGATTTTTAGGTTCTCGCTCTTTCCTTGGAGGAACAGAAGAACTAACCGTTTATGGACCTGCTGGAATTGAAGAGTACATTCGAACGTCTCTAAGACTATCAGGAACGCATTTGACGTACCCACTCTCCATTCGTGAAATCCAACCGGGGATCGTGTTTGAAGACGAGCAGTTTGTAGTTGAAGCAGACTTACTGGAACACGTGATTCCGAGCTTCGGATATCGAATCGTTCAGGAAGACTTACCAGGAACTTTGTTGATGGAGAAAGTGAGAGAGTTAGGTGTACCAAAAGGACCTCTTCTGGGACGTTTAAAAAACGGAGAGACTATCCAGTTAGAAGACGGCCGAATAATAAAAGGTACAGATGTCACATCTTCCCCTCAGCGAGGGCTTATTCTATCGATTCTTGGAGATACAAGATTTTGTGAAGCTTCGATTCGATTGGCAATTGACGCGGACGTGGTCGTTCATGAAGCCACCTTTGACGATACCAATAAAAAACTCGCTGGTGCTTACGGTCATTCGACATTTCGTCAAGCAGCGACCGTAGCACAGCGAGCAGGGGCCAAACATTTGATTGCAACGCATATTAGTGCACGCTTCACAAAAGAAGATGAACCGCGCTTAGTAGCTGAAATGGGAGATGCCGGCTGTCCCGTATTCATTGCACAAGATTTACAAGGCTATCAGCTCTTACGAGATGGCAGCATAACGTCTTTCACTGCTTGACCTAGAATATGCGACTGCGTTGTAGCAGCGGCGATGCCTTTTGAAATCGCAGTCTCAATTCCTAGTTGTTTCATTTGGCGAAGGCCGGCTTCTGTTGTGCCTCCCGGGCTTGTCACTCGTTGTCTCAGAGTGGCAGGCTTTTCTTTTGTCTCGCGGAGCATAGCGACAGCGCCTTCTAGAGTCTGCAGTACCAGGGATTCAGCTTCATCATCCGGCAACCCTCGTTCTTTGGCGGCTTGCTGAAGCAGCTCGGTTACATAATACACATAGGCTGGCCCACTTCCAGATACAGCGGTCACTGCATGCATCTGATGATCTGGCATGACAGCTACTGTTCCGATTGCTTCAAATAATTGAGTTACAAAATTAAGAGTACTTGCTGAAACCAAATTATTAGTACTCAACACGGTCGCACTTTTTCCGATGGTAGCAGACGTATTAGGCATGGCTCGAACGATAGCATGACCAGGAAAAGCTGTCTCCAACAATTCCATATCAATACCCGCAATGACCGAGATCACGGTAGTATGCGCTGAAATCTGTGGTCGGATTGCTGGAAATGCTTCTTTTACGTCCTTAGGTTTCATCGCGAGTACTACAAAATCAGCTGTTTCTATACTTTCCGGATGGTCAACTACGCAGCTCGTATCATAAGTAGCTTCCAATCGTTTCAATGTTGCATGATCGCTTTTATTCGTGACATAGAGAGAGAGCGGAGGAAGTGTCGGAGAGTGAACCCATCCACTAATTAATGCTTCTGCCATTGAGCCTGCTCCGAAAAATACAATCTTCATTCAAACCGCCTCCTCTATATAATGATTCGAATTATAGAATTGTACAAGCCGCTTGTCAATGTGCCCGTGACGTCTTTCGGGATTCGTAGTACACTATGAATAACCATTCATTTTAGGAGGCGTCTCATGATTCATACGATTACACTTCCCACGCCATTTGCAGTTGGGGATGTTCATAGCTATTTAGTAAAAGGAGACACCTTAACGTTATTCGACGTTGGACCTAAGACAGTCGAAGCTAGGGAACAACTCGAATCGCAATTAAAAAATCTCGGCTATCGTCCATCTGATGTTGAACAAGTCGTGCTCACTCACCACCACCCTGATCATTCTGGGTGGACAGAGCTTTTTGAAAACGCAACACTGATGGGCCATGCTTATAACGATGTGTGGTTTACAAGAGACGAAGACTTTTTTTCTTACCACGATACCTTCTATTTGCAACAACTGGTTGAAGAAGGAGTGCCGGAATCTTACTATCACTGGATTGAAAAGATGCGCCGTCCGATAAAGCTAATGGGTAATCGGGCTCTCGACCGTATCTTGAAAGAAGGGGATGCTTTACCTGGTCATCCGAAAATGCAAGTGATGGAGACGCTCGGACATGCTCAGAGTCAGCTCTCTTTCTACCAGCCGGATGAACGCTTTATGATTGGAGGAGATCACGTCATTGCTCATATCTCCTCCAATCCATTAATAGAGCCGCCTCTTACAAGAGAAGCCCCTCGTCCAAAAGCACTGCTTCAATACAATGAGTCGTTGAAGAAAGTATTGGAAGTTCCAGTAGAGACCATCTACAGTGGTCACGGAGCGCCTGTAGTGAACGCCCACACTCTGATCAAAGAGCGTTTACTGAAACAACAACAGCGTGCGTATCATGTGCTGGACCTAATGGGAGACGAGACCGTATCGATTTTTGAAGTGACAAAACGGTTGTTTCCTAAAGTTTATGAAAAAGAACTAGGCCTTACGTTGTCAGAAACGATTGGTCAGATCGACTATTTAGTGGAGCAAAACGAAATTTTAGAACTCCAGGAACAAGGAGTGAACTATTATCGAAAAGCGTAAGCGGATTCTATTAACTGGTGCAACCAGTGGTCTCGGAAAATCGTTAGCCGACGCTCTGTTGACTGAAGGGCACGAGGTTACAGTCACAGGAAGAAATACTTCTGCACTGTCGCAATTGAAACTACAAGGTGGCTGTATCGCCGCTTGGGATATGCTCGAGCAAAAAGAAGAAGCTGAATGGCCTGTAGAAGTGAAAGGCGAGTTTGACATCGTCATTTTAAATGCAGGAGTCGGCTATTTCAAAGAGCATACTGCACTAAGTCCTGAAGAAATACACGAGATGCTGACTGTCAACGTCGAGTTGCCGATGCTGTTGAGTCGCTACCATAGTAAGTTGTTTCAAAAGCGTGGAATGGGACAACTCGTATTTATCGGCTCTTTGGCAGGTCGAATGGCCTCTCCTAAAGCAAGCGTCTATGCAGCCACCAAGCATGCCTTAACTGGATATGTGCAAGGTCTTCGTATGGAGTTGATGGGGAGTGGAGTGGATGTGACCATTGTCCAACCGGGGCCGATTGATACGCCTTTCATTGATAAAGCAGACGAGTCCGGTACCTACAAAAAATCACTCGGCAAGCATTTACTGTCTATTGAAACGGTGCGTGACGTCGTCCTTGAACAACTAGAGCGTCCGCAAGGAGAAGTACTTGTACCTCGGCATCTTGGAATCGGAGCGAAGCTCACACAGCTCGTTCCTTTACAATTTGAACGCTTTGGAAGAAGCATTTACGCAAAAAAATAGATCGCCCGCGGGCGATCTATTTCTATTTCAAGCCGACAGTCGCTTTGACATCGACTTCTGCATATTTTTTGGCATCTGCTCGCTGTCCAATAAGAGTTCCTATAAATCCTCCAATGAAACCGGCAGGAACAGAAACAAGTGCTGGATTCGTCAGTGGGAATAGAGGTTCACCAGTAAATAACATCGAACCATCTGCTGCCCATAAGTTCGGGCTGAGGAGTACTAGAACGAGTGCCGTGACGAGACCCGTCACAATCGCTGCAAGCGCTCCAGTCGTCGTGAACTTTTCCCAGTAAATGGTGTAAATAATGACTGGTAAGTTCGCAGAGGCTGCGATACAGAATGCTAAAGAAACTAAGAAGGCTACGTTCATATTTTGTGCTCCAAGAGCTAACACAATCGAGATGACAGAAACGGCAATAGAAGCCGATCGAGCCGCAACCATTTGCTCTTTCTCTGTTACTTTTCCTTTTTTAAAGATCTGACCATATAAGTCATGGGCAAATGCTGAAGCACCTGATAGCACAAGTCCAGCTACTACTGCCAAAATCGTTGCGAACGCAACTGCGGAGACGAAGGATAATAGCAACTCGCCACCCAAAGCTTCAGCAAGTAGAGGGGCTGCCATGTTTCCTGCTGCATTCGCTGCAACAATTTGTTCAGAACCAACAAATGCAGCGGCACCGAAGCCCAAGAAAATCGTCAAAATGTAGAAGATTCCTACGATCCAAGTTGCATAAACCACGGAACTACGGGCGGTCTTCGCATCTTTTACAGTGAAGAAACGCATTAAAATGTGAGGAAGACCTGCTGTACCAAGAACGAGCGCAATCATCATGGAAATTGTATCAATGCCATTCGTGTAACGGACACCCGGATGTAGATAAGCTTCTCCGTGCGTTGTTGCGGACTTCATTTCAGAGAACATTCCCAAAATGTTAAAGTTGAACTTCCAAAGTACAAGGAAGGAAATGATCACGGTTCCGACCATAAGTAGGGCAGCCTTGATGATCTGCACCCAACTCGTTGCAGCCATACCTCCAAATAAAACGTAAATCGTCATCATCGTTCCTACAATCAATACGGCAATCCAGTAATCAATGCCAAGTAGTAACTGAATCAGCGCACCGGCCCCAACAAGTTGCGCAATCATGTAAAAGAGGACAATTGTGATCGTACTGACAGCTGCTGCTCCACGTACTTTTTTCTGATTAAAGCGAGCTGCGATCATATCCGCTAGTGTGTACCGTCCAAGATTTCGTAATGGCTCGGCAACAATATAAAGAACTACAAGATAGGCAACAAGATAACCAATGGAGAAGAAGAAGCCATCGAATCCAAATAATGCGATAGCTCCTGCAATCCCTAAGAACGAAGCTGCAGAGAGATAATCTCCTGCAATCGCAATCCCGTTCTGCCAGCCAGTCAGACCTCCACCGGCTGTATAAAACTCACTCGCTGAATTCGTACGCTTTGAAGCGACGTATGTAACATACAAAGTCAATCCTACGATGGCAACAAAGAAGAACAAACCAATTCCACTCATTTGCCCACCTCACTGACTGCTTGATCTTTAATAGCTTCTGCTTCTTTATCAAACTGATTGGCTCTCTTGACATAAATCATACAGAGCGTCCACGTCATCACGAAGAGTAAAATGGAGTACACCCAAACGAGAGAGATATCTCCAATGACCGGCGTATTCAAAATTGTTGTATACGAAGTCAAGATGGGTAATGCGATATACGCAAGTAAGAAAAAGATTGAGACATACAAGATAAAACTGTTTTTCTTTCGTTTCAATTCTCTAAAGTTTTCTTGATTTGCGATCTTCTCATAAGGATAATCGCGTGTGTAACCGCTTTCTTTTATAGGCTCCATACCATTCCTCCCTTTCTATAAGTATTCAGTATAATGAATGATTAATCAGAAAACAATGAATAGTTAAAAAACGATAGTATTCGATTACTCCCATTAATTGGGTTAGGACCATTTTCTTACCTTATGAATAAAAGAGCAATAAAAATCTCTCATACCACAACGGCATGAGAGGAAGAATTAAAATCCACGTTCGTATGCTTTTGGAGGTGTCACTTGTCCAGTCAGTTGTTCTTCTGCATGAAGAGCCCAATAGGGATCACGCAATAAGCCACGGCCGATGGCCACAAACTCCGCATCGCCTTCAGCTACAACTTTTTCAGCTAGTACAGCATCTTCAAGTCGGCCTACAGCAATGACCGGAAGTTCGAATGCTTTTTTATACGCACGTGCAAAACCAACTTGGTAGCCTGGCTCATTAGAAGGTTTTACTTTCCCGGGAGGGGCTTCACCGCCACTCGAGATATGGAACACATCGACACCGGCTTCTTTATAGCGGCCAGCGATCTCTAAAGCATGATCAAGCCCGTACCCGCCGTCCATGTATTCGATTGCTGACATACGGAACAAGAGAGGCATTTCTTTAGGCATGACAGATTTTACAGCTTGAATGACTTCGACACCGAACAACGATAGATCGAGACCGTATTGATCTTGTCGCTTGTTAATACTTGGTGAGTGGAACTGGTGAATCAAGTAGCCATGTGCTCCGTGTAATTCAATCGTATCGTAACCAGCTGCAATGGCTCGTTCTGCTGCTCGTTTAAATTTTTCTACCATCTCTTTAACTTCTTCTGTCGTCAAAGCGCGCGGTATCTTCCAATCAGGAGAATCGGCTACGACAGGAACTGTAGAAGAAGATACGGGCTGCTCGGCATCTGTAGCTTTTCTTCCTGCGTGTGCGATCTGTACACCGATTTTTGCACCATTTTTTTTCACACACTCGACTAAACGGCGATGCGATTCAATATGGCTGTCATCCCACAAACCCAAATCCCGATTTGTGATACGTCCATCTGGTTCTACGTCTGTCATCTCCACGATGACGAGACCCACACCACCTACTGCACGAGAAGAATAGTGCACTAAGTGCCAATCTTCTGGATGGCCATCTTCCGCTTCAACTGAATACTGACACATCGGTGCCATGATCACTTTATTTTTAAGCTCTAATTCGCCGAGCTTTGCAGTTTCAAATAATTTCGACATAACTCATCACCTTTCTCGGGTATGATGCTATTATTTCGCATTTTCATGGAATTTTCAAAGAATAGCTACCGAATTTTCAGAAATCACTTATAATAGGGAGAAACTGGAGGTGGAGCGTGTGATCATTCAATTAAACCAAGTTCAAAAGAAGTCGGAGTCCTTGTCAAAAAAGGAATACAAACAAGAGCTGAAGAAGTTGCAGTATCATCTTTTAAGTCTTCAATTGACGCTTCGGAAACACGGAGTGGCACTTGTATTAGTTTTTGAAGGAATGGATGCTGCCGGTAAAGGAGGTGCCATCAAGCGTTTGACAGAACGCATGGATCCGCGTGGTTTTATTGTGCATCCGATCGCTGCACCCCAACCACATGAAAAACGCTACCATTATTTGCACCGATTCTGGAGAAAGTTGCCGATGCATGGTCAAATAGCCATCTTTGACCGCTCGTGGTACGGACGAGTACTTGTGGAGCGAATTGAAAAGTTTGCTACCAAGACCGAATGGAAACGAGCATTTGAGGAAATCAACGCATTTGAACAGACATTGACGGAAGAAGAGTATATCATCATCAAGTTTTGGATGCAGATTTCAAACGAAGAACAGTTGAAACGATTCGTCGAGCGAAAGAATGACCCATTCAAACAGTGGAAACTGACAGAGGAGGATTGGCGCAATCGTGAGAAGTGGGAAGACTATATCATCGCCGCTGAAGAAATGCTCGAGAAGACTGATGAGGAACGCTCACCTTGGTTTGTCATTTCAGGGGATGACAAAAAATCGGCGCGTCTCCAAGTTATCCGTCATGCCATTAATGCGATTGAAGCCGAGCTCTCAAAACGTGGATTAGAGTTTCCACCCATCCATGACAAAGAACTGACACAAATTATAAATGAATAAATAATTAACTAGTTGTATTTTTATAACCTCCATGTTAGTATATGCATATTGATAAATTATTATGCATAAACATACATGGGGGTTTTATTATGAAAAAAGTCGTTTTAGCATACTCAGGTGGACTTGATACATCCGTCGCCATCACATGGCTTAAAGATCAAGGATATGAAGTGGTGGCGGTATGCCTAGACGTTGGTGAAGGAAAAGATTTGGATTTCATTAAAGAAAAAGCACTGCTTGTTGGAGCCACAGAAAGCTATGTCATCGACGCAAAAGAAGAGTTTGCAAATGAATATGCACTCACTTCTATGCAAGCTCATACATGGTACGAGCAAAAGTATCCACTCGTTTCTGCACTATCTCGTCCTTTAATCGCTAAAAAATTAGTAGAAGTAGCGGAACAAGTTGGAGCGTCTGCAGTAGCTCACGGCTGTACCGGAAAAGGTAACGACCAAGTTCGTTTCGAAGTATCGTTCCAAGCGCTTGCACCTCACTTAGAAGTCATTGCTCCTGTTCGTGAATGGTCGTGGAGCCGTGATGAAGAGATCGCTTATGCTAAAGAAAAAAACATTCCGATTCCTATCAATTTAGATAGCCCGTTCTCCATCGATCAGAACTTGTGGGGCCGTGCCAATGAATGTGGGATTTTAGAAGATCCGTGGGTAGCACCACCAGAAGATGCCTATGAACTAACGGTAGCTCTAGAAAATACACCGGATACTCCAGACATCATCGAAATCGAGTTTCAAGCGGGTGTTCCGACTTCATTAAACGGAGTGAACTATGCACTCAGCGACTTGATTCAAGAATTAAACAAAGTAGCTGGAAAACATGGAGTCGGTCGTATTGATCATGTGGAGAACCGCCTTGTTGGAATTAAATCACGTGAAGTCTACGAGATTCCTGGAGCACATACGCTACTCCTTGCACATAAAGAACTCGAAGACATCACTCTTGTAAAAGAGCTTGCTCATTTCAAACCTGTTATGGAGAAGAAGCTGACAGAGTTGATTTACGAAGGGCTTTGGTTCTCGCCACTGCGCACAGCACTTCAAGCATTCTTAAAAGAGACGCAACAATACGTCAACGGAACGGTTCGCGTCAAGCTCTTTAAAGGTCACGCTATCGTCGAAGGCCGTAAGTCACCAAACTCTCTATATGATGAGAAACTTGCAACGTACTCAACGGATGATGCATTCAACCACGCATCTGCTGTAGGCTTTATCGAACTATGGGGACTTCCAACAAAAGTCCATGCAGTCGTCAACAAACAACAGGAGCAGAAGGTGACGGTATGACGAAGTTATGGGGAGGCCGTTTTCAACAGACGGCCGAGCAGTGGGTCGATGCGTTCGGCGCATCTATCCACTTCGACCAGGCACTGGTAATGGAAGATATCACAGGGAGCTTGGCGCACGTTCAAATGCTTGGGGAGCAAGGGATTCTATCTGAAGACGAAGTGAAACAGATTACGGAAGGTCTTCATGCCTTGCAAGCGAAAGCTGAAAACGGAGAGCTCGAGTTTTCTATCGATCAAGAAGACATCCATTTAAATCTTGAAAAGCAGCTGATTGATCTGATCGGCCCGGTTGGTGGCAAATTGCACACCGGACGTAGTCGAAACGATCAAGTGGCTACAGATATGCACCTGTACTTGAAAAAGCGTACGAATGAGATTATAGATTTGATCGTAGCGTTTCAAAAAGTGCTAGTGATGCAAGCTGAAACACATGTGGAGACCCTTGCACCAGGGTATACCCATTTGCAGCGCGCACAACCTGTCTCTTTCGGTCATCATCTCATGACGTATTTCTGGATGCTGGAGCGTGATAAAGCACGTTTCGTTGATGGATTGAAGAGAACGGATTGCTCGCCTTTAGGTGCTGGAGCACTTGCTGGCACGACATTTCCGATTGATCGTGCACGTTCTGCGGAACTGTTAGGCTTTTCTTCTATTTATGAGAATAGTTTAGATGCCGTGAGCGACCGTGATTTTATTGTCGAGTTTTTAAGTGCATCTTCTTTACTTATGACGCACTTATCTCGCTTTGCAGAAGAAATCATCTTATGGTCGAGCCAAGAGTTTTCTTTCATTGAACTATCTGATTCATTTTCCACCGGGTCGAGCATCATGCCTCAGAAGAAAAACCCAGATATGGCAGAGCTGATCCGTGGTAAGACTGGACGCGTCTACGGCAATCTGTTTGGTTTGCTGACGGTACTTAAAGGTCTGCCACTTGCGTATAACAAAGATATGCAAGAAGACAAAGAAGGCATGTTTGATACTGTGGAGACGGTGACAGGTTCTTTGAAGATCTTTGCTGGTATGGTCGAATCGATGGCGGTACGCACGGAAACTCTCGAATCAGCAGTCGAGTCTGATTTCTCAAATGCGACAGAGCTTGCGGATTATTTGGCTACTAAAGGGATGCCGTTCCGTGAAGCGCATGACGTTACCGGACGTGTTGTGTTCCACTGCATTCAAAACGGCATCTTTTTGAAGGACGTTTCTCTGGCGACGTATCAAGACTACTCGTCTTTAATAGAAGACGATATTTATACTGCGCTTTCTCCGCGTGAAGCCGTCCGCAGACGAAATTCGCTTGGCGGAACGGGATTTGAGCAGGTGCGTCTGCAACTTCAGAAAGCGAAGGCATTACTGGCATAGAGATATAGAGTTTAATAAAAGACTGAGGATTGATTTCCTTCTAAGAAATAAAAACGAACAGTGGCCGATTCGCTCAAAAAGCGAATCGGCCACTGTTCTTTTTAGTTCTCTGCAAAATCAACCTCAGGCAACGGATGAAACTCATATCGCACTTTCTATTTTCTGAGAAGTTGTAGAATCTCATAATCGCAGAGTCGGCCCTGCCTCTATTCATTGTCAAGAACCACTTAGCAATCTCTAATGTAACAAGGCAGAGGCGGGCTGTACTGGAGCAAGGCCCGATTATTTAAGCTTATAATCACAGTCTAGGACAGCAAGCTTGCAGCAAACGCCTGGATACTCTTAAACCTTTACAATCTGTAAATTACAGGATTTTAACGATAACTGAAACCCACCTAAATATGGAACGTATAGATAGTATAACCAACGAAAAGTCGTATCTTAAGTTTCACAGTAGAGTTTATAGGGGGTCTGATGGTGAAGAAAATGAAAGTCTTTCTGTGTTTGATCATTTTGGTTTTAATAAGTGGATGTAGCTTTTCAGTTAGTGATAACGAATCGTCTAGCTCTACTAGTAAAGACGCAGCTGTCACAGAAGTTGAATATGAAGCAAAGGCTACTGATTTTGAAGACGGTGGCTTCACGAACAATCGAGGTCAACTTATCATTGTAGAAAATAGGGAATTGATTCTGTCGGGTTCAGGTCCTTATGATACCAAAAGAACCACAGCAATTGACTTAGTTTTCCAAGCACAAGGATACGAGATTCCGCCTGTTTTTCAAGCATTCCAAAATACAAATGTCACTACAGTAGGTGACACGTATCACATCACAGCAGACAATGACATATCTATGAAATTCAAAAAAATTGGGGAAAGAATCATTGTTGATGAGAAAGGCGAAGAATACTTTACTAAGAATTACTCGAAGTAAATGCGTTCTAAATCACCTTGCTGTTATTTAAATTAAAACGATAGAAGCTTTGTCCAACATTCCAAGGTTCAATTTTGATAAAAGAAATAAAAACCAGCAGTGGCCGATTCGCTTTTTTAGCGAATCGGCCACTGCTCTTCTTAGTTCTCTGCAAAATCAACCTCAAAAAACGGATCAAACTCATATCGCAATTTCTTTTTTCTGAGAAGTTGTAGAAACTCTTAATCCAAGATTCGGCCCTGCCTCTACTAAATGTCGAGAACCATCTTGTAATCTTTCTATAAATTTTGGTAGAGGCGGGCTGTGCTGGAGCAAGGCCCGATTTTTCAAGCTCATAATCACTATCTAGGACTGCAAGCTTGCTGCAAACACCAAGATATTATTAAACTTCTGCATTCCACCACAATCCCGTGTTCTCTAAACTCCTCCAGAAGAAAAGACCCCGGTTGAGGTGCCTGTCTTAGACTCAATTCTGGTAGTTGATGAGACTCAGTTCGAGACGAAGTCGAAGAAGTGTGGCTCTTCAACTGCCGATCTAGAATTGTGGCTGTGACAGGCTCCGCATAACTTACACTACGAAGTTCCAGAAATATCTAGGCCTCTTACTATACTATCTTTTCCAAAAACCACCTAAATTCTTCGCTACATCTAGTAAAGCGCTTACCAAATAGGTAAAATGGAAGGGAGTACATAAATCATGAACTTATTTGCACGTCTGTCTCTAAAGAAGTATGAATTTTAAAGGGGTTTGTCAATCTTACAGTTTTCTAAGTAAAGGGGTTGAACCAATGAGCAAGAGACATTTATCTGAAGAGGATATGAAAGCAAGATATATTACGCCAGCAATCACTAATGCGGGTTGGGATATCAAAAAGCAAGTCCGTCTCGAATATGCTTTCACTGCGGGTAGAATCATCCTTCGGGGGAAAGTTACAGCCAGAGGGAAACAGAAAAGAGCGGATTATCTACTTTCTTATAAAAGTAATTTTCCATTAGCAATTATTGAGGCTAAAGACAACACTCATTCAGTTGGCGCTGGTCTTCAACAAGCTATCGAGTATGCTAAAGTACTTGATATTCCTTACGTTTACGCATCGAATGGAGATGCTTTTGTTGAACAAAATTTAATTACAGGTGAAGTTAAAGAACTGCGATTAGAGGAATTTCCATCACCTGAAGAATTGTATTCAAGATACTTAAAAGATAAGAACATCAATGAAGCTGAAGAAAAAGTCATTACAGAACCTTATTATTACGTACCCAATTACAAGACACCAAGATATTATCAACGTGTTGCCATTAATCGTACTGTAGACGCTGTTGCTAAAGGGCAAGACCGTGTACTATTAGTTAGTGCCACAGGTACCGGAAAAACCTATATGACTTTCCAAATCATTTATAGACTTTGGAAGTCTGGTTTAAAGAAACGAATTCTCTTCTTAGCAGATCGCAACGTCTTGATTGATCAAACAATTACAGGAGACTTTAAGCCGTTCAGTGGCAAGATGACAAAAGTTCAAAAAAAAAACCTGGATAGTTCTTATGAAATCTATTTGGCTCTCTATCAACAGCTTACGGGTGATGACGGAGAAGAGACATTCAGACAGTTTCAGCCAAACTTTTTTGATTTGATTGTCATTGACGAGTGTCACAGAGGCAGTGCGAAAGAAGAATCTGCTTGGAGAAAAGTTCTTGATTATTTCTCATCAGCTACACATGTAGGTTGCACGGCCACACCAGTTGAAACTAAAGAAGCATCGAGTTTAACTTATTTTGGTGAACCCATTTATGAATACTCATTAAAAGAAGGTATCAATGATGGATTCTTAGCTCCATATAAAGTTATTCGTATAGGTCTAGACAAAGATTTAGAAGGATATCGTCCTGAAGTTGGAAAGGTAGATAAGCATGGCCACGAAATTGAAGATCGCGAATACAATGTAAAAGATTTTGACCGAAAACTTGTTATCGATCATCGAACAAGAGTCGTTGCTTCTAAAATCACGGAGTTTCTAAAGAACACCGACAGATTTAGCAAAACCATTGTCTTTTGTGTGGACATCGAACACGCTGAACGGATGAGGCAGGCATTAATTAATGAGAACAGAGACTTGTACGCTCAAAACGATAAATACATCATGCGGATTACTGGGGACAATGATGAAGGAAAGGCGCAACTTGAACATTTTATTGACGAAGAAAGCGACTATCCCGTTATTGCTGTAACAAGTAAGCTTATGACTACTGGTGTCGACGCCAAAATGTGTAAGTTGATTGTTCTAGAAAACAATATCAACAGCATGACGGAATTCAAACAGATTATTGGCCGAGGAACGAGACTTCTTGAAGAATACGGAAAGACATACTTTACAATCATGGACTTCCGTAACTCGAGTCGTCTTTTTGCGGATCCTGCTTTTGATGGGAAACCTGAAGTAGTTATTGAATTAGGTGGAGAAGACCCTATAGACGAGCCTGACGCTCCAACTGAAGGTGATGATATTGATGGTGGGGGAGATACTCCCGAAGTAATTAAAGAAGACGATGACGATTATGATCCTAGGAATCCACCGCCTTTTGATGATGAAGAAGATAAACCTCGTAAATATTATGTGAATGATGTCACTGTACGTGTCCTTTCCGAGAGAGTTCAGTATGTCGACAAGGATGGCAAGCTTATTACGGAAAGTCTCACAGATTATACGAAGAAAAATATTCTCGACCGTTACGCACAACTAGATGACTTCTTAAGAACGTGGAGCGCTGCAGAGAAAAAGCAAGCCATCATTGATGAACTGCAAGATAGCGGAGTACTACTCGATGCAATTAGAGAAGAGCTAGGGAAAACCGAATTAGACGACTTCGATCTTATTTGTCACTTGGCATACGATAAGCCTCCACTGACAAAAAAAGAGCGGGCTGAAAATGTAAAAAAGCGTCATTACCTTTATAAGTACTCGGATGTGGCACAACAAGTCATCTCAACACTTTTAGATAAGTATGCCAATGACGGAATCAAAGAGATAGAGGATACTAAAGTCTTGCAATTGAAAGAATTTGCACAGATCGGTAGTCCGATGAAGATTGTTAAAGCTTTTGGAGGCAAAAAAGGCTACATGCAGGCAGTCAAAGAATTAGAGAATGAAATTTATTACTTCTAAGAAAACACACAATAAGCAAATAAGGTAGGTTAAAGTGATGGCAGTTAGTAACTTTGTAAAGAGAATTCAAGACGTCATGCGCAATGACTCAGGTGTTAATGGAGATGCTCAAAGAATTGAACAGATCGTTTGGATTCTTTTCCTAAAAATATACGATGCAAAAGAAGAAGCGTGGGAGCTTTATGACGATAACTACAACTCAATTATTCCAGAAGGGCTGAAATGGCGAGATTGGGCTGTCGATTTAAAAGACGGCGAAGCGTTAACTGGGGACGCTCTACTTGAGTTTGTAAACTCGCAACTGTTTCCTACTCTTAAAAACTTAGAAATTGATGAAGAGACTCCAATGAGTCAAGTCATTGTGAAGTCGGCATTTGAAGACGCAAACAACTATCAAAAAGACGGAGTATTGCTTCGCCAAGTAATCAATATCATTGATGAAATTGATTTCACTGAGTATAAAGAACGCCACGAGTTCGGTACTATCTATGAATCATTCCTTAAAGACTTACAGAGTGCAGGTAACGCAGGAGAGTTCTATACACCACGAGCTGTAACAGATTTCATGGTAAAAGTAGTAGACCCTAAGCTAGGAGAGAAAATTGGTGATTTTGCTTGTGGAACAGGTGGATTCTTAACTTCTGCACTCGCAGCCCTTGAAACACAAGTATCAAATTCTTTAGAGAACAGAAAACTCTATAACGATTCAGTTTATGGAATTGAAAAGAAAGCACTTCCACATCTACTTGCTGTAACTAATATGCTCATTCATGATATCGATGATCCGAATATTCTTCATGGCAATGCGCTAGAAATCGACTATAAAGAATTACGCAAGATGGAGCCTTTTGATGTCATCTTGATGAATCCACCTTATGGCGGAAGTGAAAAAGACAGTGTTAAAGTCAATTTCCCGTCAGAACTAAGAAGCTCTGAAACAGCCGATCTATTTATGAACGTTATAATGTACCGTTTGAAGAAGAACGGCCGAGCAGCAGTCATTATTCCAGACGGATTCTTATTTGGAACAGATAACGCGAAATATAACATCAAGAAAAAATTATTCAGCGAATTCAATGTTCATACGGTTATCAGAATGCCTCATAGCGTCTTTGCTCCGTATACATCCATCAGAACGAATATTATATTCTTTGATAATAAAAAATCTACAGAAGAGACTTGGTTCTACCGTGTCGACATGCCAGAAGGCTATAAAAACTTTTCAAAAACGAAACCGATGAAATTACAGCACTTCGACGAAACTTTAGCTTGGTGGAACGACAGAGAAGAAATTGAAGTCGATGGTTTCCCTAAAGCCAAGAAATATTCAGTCGATCAAATTGTAGACAGAAATTACAACATTGACCTTTGCGGTTTCCCTCATGAAGAAGAAATCATCCTTGAGCCTATGGATTTAATTCATGAATACCAAGAGAAGCGAGCGTCTCTAAACGCAGAAATTGATCACGTACTCGAACAAATCACCTCTATGCTTGGAGGTAAATAACATGAATGCACAGGACTTAAAAAACAGCATTCTGCAATTTGCCATTCAGGGCAAGTTGGTAGAACAGCGTGAAGAAGAAGGAACGGCAAAAGAACTGCTTCAACAGATCGAAGCAGCAAAAGAACAATTGATTAAAGACAAGAAAATCAAAAAGCAAAAACCACTTCCTGAAATATCAGCTGATGAAATCCCTTTTGAGATTCCTGAGAGTTGGGAGTGGGTTAGGTTAGGTAATCTATTCGAATTAACTATGGGGCAATCCCCCAAGGGAAACAGTGTTCTTAAAGACCAATCTGGATTAGAATTCCATCAAGGTAAAGTTTTTTTCGGAAACGATTATCTTCAAATATCTGATCAAACAACAAATAAACCCACTAAAACAGTAGAACCAGGAACAGTTCTTTTATGTGTCAGAGCACCTGTAGGCATTGTGAATATTACAGAAAGAAAAATTTGTATAGGAAGAGGCTTATGTGGAATCAATACATTAGCAAGCATGGACAGCAAATTAGTCTTATATATACTTAGAGCATTTAAGAATGATTTTATAAAAAAAGCTACAGGCTCTACCTTTGTAGCAATAACTGGAGAGGTGGTTAAAAATCAATTAATTCCATTGCCACCACTTCAAGAGCAAAGTCGTATTCTAGCAAAAATTGAAGAACTCATGCCTTACGTTGATAAATATGGTAAGGCATATTCCGAAGTGGTGAAGCTCAATAAAAAGTTCCCGGAGGATATGCAAAAGTCTATTTTGCAATACGCTATCCAAGGTAAACTAGTTGAACAGCGCGCAGAGGAAGGTACAGCAGAAGAACTTTACAAGAAGATCCAAGATGAAAAGAAAAAACTGATTGAGGAAGGCAGAATCAAGAAAACTAAGGTGCTTTCTGAAATCACTGAGGATGAAATCCCATTTGAGATTCCGGAGAGTTGGAAGTGGGTTAGATTTGGAGATGTAATGATCAATAGGGATTCTGAAAGAATTCCTTTATCTGTATCTCAAAGAGAAAAACTAGATAAGATATATGATTACTATGGAGCTTCCGGAGTAATTGACAAAGTTGATAATTATATATTCGATGAAAAATTGATGTTAATTGGTGAAGATGGTGCAAACTTATTAACAAGAAGCAAGCCTATAGCTTTTATTGCTAATGGTAAGTATTGGGTGAATAATCATGCTCATGTTATTGGATGTGGTGACTATGTTCTTCTAGAATATGTTATGTATTATATAAATGCTATTAGTTTAGCAAAGTATGTCACTGGAACTGCACAACCAAAGATGAATCAAGCAAAATTAAATAGTATTCCTGTACCTCTTGCACCTTTAGAAGAACAAAAAAGAATTGTCAATAAAATTGAAGTACTGCTACCTTATACAAAACAACTTATAAAATTTTAAGCTAAAAGTATTTAAAATCCATCTCATACATTGATTCTCATTATTAATTCGAGATTACCTTGTATTATAATTACCTAAATTAGCTAATTTAAGTGGTGTGACAAGATGCGTACAATTTCAATACCTAGAGAATCAATAGTCGGGGAGGAACATGTATTGGCACATGATTTGCCAGTTAAAAAAGACTTATCCTGGACAATCTCAGGTACTGTCTATACAATTCGAAATATCCCTACCTATGAGATGAATGCCGAAGGTCAAGAATATCATGATTTAGATGTCGTGGATCTTTTGACAATGGTTAGAAATCTTATGTATGCGGATGAAATACCTCATACTGTAGATTTCAACGATATTGCCGATTTAGTCTAACCATATTTCCTATTGAGCGTTCTGCTCAATAGGTTTTTTGTTTTCCAATGCAACCAATTCCCTTTGAAGTTTCTCGCTGTCCTAGACTTTGAATTTAAACTTTCTTCATCGGGCCTTGCCCCAGCACAGCCCGCCCCAAAACGGTTGTAGAGAGAACGCTTGAAGATCATAGTATGTAAGATAGAGGCAGAGCCGACTCTGGTACTGTGATTTTCCACGACTTCCTCTAAATGAAAAGTTTGGTTAGAGGTTTTATCTTTTGTCAGAGGTTGATTTTACAGAGAATGAAGAAGAGTAGTGGCCGATTCGCTTTTTGAGCGAATCGGCCACTACTGGTTCTTACTTCTTTTAACAAAATCAAACCTCAGGCTGTGAATCGAACGTCTATCCAAGTATAAATCATACGGAGCCTGTCACAGCCACAATTCTAAATCGGTAGTTGAAGAGCCACACTTCTTCGACGTTGTCTCGAACTGAGTCTCATCAACTACCAGAATTGAGTCTAAGACAGGTACCTCACCGGGATCTTCTTTTCTTGACTAGTATAAAACCCGCAAAAAATCCTCTACAAAACTGACTCCCCACTAGATTAAGAACAAGTGTTCGTTGTATACTAAACAAAACTAAAGAAAGGCGGAATCCCTATGTATGAACTTCTTGAACCGCGCACGATCCTTTGCATCGACATGCAAAGCTTCTTTGCAAGTTGTTCTGCAGCTGTCCACGGCCTGGACATCCAAAAAGAGGCCATTGCCATCGTCGGCAACTTAGAACAGAAGGGAAGTGTTGTACTCGCTGCTTCTCCGTCCATGAAAAAGCGTTTCGGCGTCAAGACCGGGACACGCTTGTTTGAAATCCCCAACCACCCCGACATCCGCATCATCCAGCCACAGATGGAGCTGTATGTCAAAATCTCAGCAGAGATCACACGCTATCTCAATCAACTTGTCCCAATGGAATCCATCCATGTCTACAGCATCGACGAAAGCTTCATTGATTTAAAAGGAACGGAAATTCTTTGGGGAGACCCATGGACCATTGCCCGTAAAATTCAACGCGACTTAAAACGTCAATTTCAAGTTCCATGTAGTATCGGTATCGGCCCGAATATGTTGCTATCGAAGCTTGCGCTTGATTTAGAAGCGAAGAAAAAAGGGATTGCAGAATGGACCTATGAAGATGTACCAAACAAGCTCTGGCCAGTTTCGCCTCTGCGAGAAGTATGGGGGATTGGAACCCGTTTAGAAGCGACGCTTCATGCGATGGGGATTTTTTCAGTAGGAGACCTGGCGCATACGCCCTTAGAACAGCTCGAGAAAAAATTTGGTGTGATGGGCAATCAGCTCTACCATCACGCTTGGGGAATCGACCTTTCGGAAGTCGGTGCACCTATCATGGAAGGACAGGTGAGCTACGGTAAAGGACAGATCTTATTTCGAGACTACAACTCGAAAAAAGAAACTATGGCTGTCGTCCTGGAGATGACAGAAGATGTTGCGAGACGCCTCCGAGAAGCCGGTAAAGTGGGCAGGACGATGCATATGAGTATCGGCTACAGCAAGTTCGGCGGGTTTAGCCGGTCTCTTTCTATAGAAGAAGCTACAAACCGCACATCGGTCCTCTATGCAGCTTTTGATCGTTTGATGGATACGTTCTACGATGGCAGCCCCGTGCGTCGCATAGCGCTCTCGGTCAGTAATCTTGAAGAAGACACGTCCATGCAGCTCAATTTGTTCCAACATCAGCAACAGGTCCGCGAACAACGGCTTGGAAAAACCATTGATGCCTTGCGACGTAAATACGGATCGACTGCTGTACTCCGGGCGGTATCTTACACAGCGGATGGCACGGCACGTTACAGAGCTACACTTCTAGGAGGACACAAAAAAATGTAAGTATAGATATTTCAGTTTTCGAAATTATTTTAGTGGTTCGTCTTCCGAAATGTGTGAACATTTGCTAAACTAAATAAGGTTTTGAAATTGGACGAGAAAAGGGGAACAACACATGAAGGTATTTTTAGACCTTGCCTGGTTCTTTAAAGAGAGAAAATGGCATTACGGACTCGGCATTGTCATGTTGTTAGTTGTGGCATTTCTAACCATTATCCCTCCTCGAATTATTGGGGAAGTGGTCGATGCCATCAACGAGGAGCGACTCACAACAGAACTACTTTTGCAGTGGCTCGGGCTACTTGCAGGTGCAGCCATTCTGATGTACATTCTGCGCTACTACTGGCGAATGATGATTTTCGGCTCGGCCATCTTACTTGCTAGACGGATGCGCCAAACACTGTTTACACATTTCAGCCGTATGTCACCAGCATTTTATCAAAAACGCCGTGTCGGAGACTTAATGGCTCACGCAACGAACGATTTATCCGCCGTTCAACAAACAGCAGGAGCGGGTGTATTGACACTCGTGGATTCACTGGCAACTGGAGGATTTGTTATTGCCGCAATGGCCATCACGATCAACTGGAAACTGACTTTAATTGCGCTTTTACCGATGCCACTTATGGTGTTATCGACGAGCTATTACGGACGCTTGCTACATAAACGTTTCCGTTTCGCTCAGGAGGCGTTCTCTGACTTGAATGATAAGTCGCAAGAAAGTATCAGCGGAATCAAAGTCATCAAAACATTTGGTCAAGAACAAGAGGACACGGAAGATTTCAAACGTCTCTCTCAAGACGTCGTTGACAAAAATGTTCACGTCGCGAAAGTAGATTCGTTATTCGACCCGACGATTTCACTGATTGTCGGCGCCTGCTTCTTCTTAGCTATCAGTTTTGGAACTCAGTTTATTTTGTCCGAAGAGATGACCATCGGAGACCTCGTCGCATTCAATACGTATTTAGGTCTTCTTGTTTGGCCGATGCTTGCATTTGGCTGGTTGTTCAACATCGTGGAACGGGGGCGTGCTTCTTATGACCGCATCCAGCAGTTGCTTTCTGAACCAGTAGACATTGACGATCGTGTCGGTGCAATTGAAATGAAGCCTGAAGGAAAAGTAACGTTCGCGATTGATTCATTCTCCTTCCCGGGGGACGAGCGCAAGGCGTTGCATAATGTTCACTTCACACTCGACCGCGGACAGACCCTGGGAATTGTAGGCCGTACAGGTTCAGGGAAAACAGCGATATTGAAACTGTTGCTGCGTGAATTTGAAGGGTACGAAGGTCATATCACGTATGGTCAGCATGACATTCGCGATTATAAGAAAGAAAGTCTGCTCGAAGCTATTGGGTACGTCCCACAAGATCATTTCTTGTTCTCTACAACGGTGGGTCTCAATGTGGCCTTTACGAATGTCCAGGCAACTCAAGAAGAGATCGAACGAGCAACGAAGCTTGCTGCCATCCATGATGATATCACGCGTTTCACAGATGGCTATAACACAATCGTCGGTGAACGAGGCGTATCCCTTTCTGGTGGGCAGAAGCAACGCATTTCCATTGCACGCGCCCTAATGATGCAACCCGAACTACTGATTCTTGATGACTCCTTGTCTGCTGTCGATGCGAAAACGGAGGAAGCGATTCTGGAAGCGTTGAAAGCAGAACGAAGTGATGAGACGACCATCATCACGTCTCACCGACTAAGTGCGATTCAACATGCGCATCAAATCATCGTGATGGAGAATGGGACCATCAAAGAAAAAGGAACTCACGACGAACTTATGGCACTTGAAGGAACCTACTATGAGATGTATCAGCTCCAGCAGCTCGAGTCTCTCGTTGAGCAAGGAGGCGATCGCAATGGATGAAAAGATGCCAAAACTCACAGGTAAAATGCAGTGGCAGGTGTTAAAACGCTTACTACGCTATTTGATCCCTCACAAAAAAATGATGATCATGGCCCTTGTCTTATTGACCTTAACAGTCATTGGCGACCTCGTCGGACCGTATTTAATAAAAATCTATATCGATGATTATTTGACACTTGGGTATTTCCCGCAGTCTGCGATTGTCGCTCTTGCAGCAGCCTATATTTTTATCCAGATCAGTAATGTGATCATCAGCTATTTCCAGCTAATGACGTTTCAAAAGCTTGCGCTAAAAATTATTCAAACGATGCGAATCGATGTCTTCACTAAAGTCCAGGGTCTTGGCATGCGCTACTTTGACCGCACACCAGCAGGGAGCATCGTGTCACGCGTCACAAATGACACAGAAGCTATTAAAGACATGTTTGTCAGCGTACTAGTCGGATTTGTACAGTCAGGGTTTTTGGTCATCGGGGTATATATTGCGATGTTCATCATCAATCCGCAACTCGCTCTAATGGCGACACTGTTACTTCCGATTTTAGGATTCATCATTTATACGTACCGAAAACATAGTTCAGTAGTCTATCAAGATTTACGTGAGCGACTGTCACAACTGAATGCAAAGCTTGCGGAATCTCTTGCTGGTATGGGAATGATTCAAGCATTCCGACAAGAAAAGCGTTTACGGGATGAGTTTAGCGAGATCAATGACAAACACTTCCAGGCGGGACGACGCAATATTAAACTCGATAGTTTGCTTTTACGTCCAGCTATTGATTTGGTGTATGCACTGGCTATCATTCTCGTGCTCAGCTATTTCGGAGTCACGTCGTTTTCAAATCCTGTAGAAGTTGGGGTCATCTATGTATTTGTTACGTATATCGACCGCTTTTTTGAACCGATCAATCAAGTCATGCAGCGCCTTTCCATCTTCCAACAAGCCATCGTTGCCGCTTCTCGCGTATTTACATTGATGGATGAGGAAGACATGGCGCCTGCACAAAGCGACCAATCAAATGCCAAGATTGAAAATGGCAAGATCGAATTCCGTAACTTAACGTTTTCCTATGATGGGCGTCAAGACGTACTGAAGAACATTTCCTTTACGGCAGAACCTGGACAAACCGTCGCTCTCGTGGGTCATACGGGAAGCGGGAAGAGTTCGATCATCAACTTACTCATGCGTTTTTATGAATACAACGACGGGGACATACTTATTGACGGCCATTCGTTGAAAGACTTCCCGATGAACGAGCTACGGAAAAAGATGGGCCTCGTGCTTCAAGATCCTTTCTTGTTCTACGGAGATATTGAAAGCAATATTCGTCTGCATGATAAGGACATGACGAGTGCACAAGTACGTGCGGCTGCTGAGTTTGTTCAAGCGGATCAGTTCATTCGTGAACTTCCAGATGGCTATCAACAAAAAGTGACAGAGCGTGGATCTACATTTTCTAGTGGGCAGCGTCAGCTCGTTGCATTTGCTCGCACGATGGCAACCGATCCGAAAGTCCTCATCCTTGATGAAGCGACTGCCAACATCGACACAGAGACAGAAGTCGCCATCCAAACAAGTCTTGAAAAGATGCGAAAAGGACGTACAACGATTGCCATTGCACACCGACTCAGTACAATTCAAGATGCGGAACTGATCCTGGTTCTCCATCAAGGAGAGATAGTGGAACGCGGTACCCATCAAGAACTGATTCGTCAAAAAGGGTTGTATCACAAGATGTATCAACTACAAAATGGCATCGTGGAAGAACAAATGTCATAAAACTGTCATAAGCAAGTGATAGGTAATTTTAAGGAAAGTCTGATACGATGGAGACAGTTCAGCTGAAAGGGTGATTTTTGTTGGCAACCGATGTTAGCATCTGGCTTGCTTTTGGCGCAGGGTTCTTGAGCTTTATATCCCCGTGTACATTACCGCTGTATCCGGCTTTTCTTTCGTATATCACAGGTATGACGATTGAAGAATTGAAGACTGACCGGAAGCAAATGCAGCGCAGAGGCATGTTTCATACGTTATTTTTCTTACTTGGATTCTCCGTTATCTTTTTGGCACTCGGTTTTGCGACGTCGTGGCTCAGCACATTCTTCATTCAATATGGAGATCTGATTCGTCAAGTTGGGGCTATTTTAATCGTAATTTTTGGTCTACTAGTAGTTGGTGTGTTCAAACCGGACTTCTTGATGTCTGAAAAACGATTAAAATTCAAAAATCGTCCTTCCGGTTACCTCGGTAGTAGTTTAATCGGAATGGCATTTGCTGCAGGTTGGCAGCCGTGTACGGGCCCTATCCTTGCTGCAGTGCTTGTAATGGCAAGCCAAAATCCTGACCAAGGTATTTGGTATATGGTCGCTTACGTTCTTGGATTTGCTATTCCATTCTTCTTATTGTCGTTCTTTGTCACACGAACTCAGTGGATGAAAAAGCATAGTGAACAGTTTATGAAAATCGGCGGATATATTATGATTGTGCTAGGGGTCATCTTGTTCTTTGACGGCCTTACATGGATTATCCGGATCTTAAGCCCAATTTTCGGGGACTTTACCGGTTTTTAAGGAAGTGAACCTATGAAAGACATTCAAACATTTGAAGAGTGGCAGACAGTCCGTGAACAACAACCTGTGGGATTGCTATTCGTTAAGACCACTGGTTGCTCGGTCTGTGAAGGGCTGCTACCACAGGTGCAAGAAATAGAAGCAAACTATACCATCCCGTTCTATAAAGTAAATATCGCAGATGTGCCCGAAGTGGCGGGGCAACTCGGGCTCTATACTGCTCCAGTTGTTCTTCTATGGCACCAGGCAAAAGAAATTCAACGCTTTGCACGGTTTGTGCCGATGCAAGAATTGATTTTCCGACTAGATCAACTGCAAGAGGTGACAGACGATGTTCTTTGAGTGGATACCGCAAGAACTGTTGGTCACACTCTCGATTGTGACAGCGGTCGTCATGGGAACCGCTCTAACCATTGTGCGTAGCCGTGCAGCCAAGAAGCCAGCGAGTGCAAAGAAGATTTTATTGCCACCGCTCTTCATGTCTACAGGAGCGTTGATGTTCGTATTTCCGTTCTTTCGAGTTCCTTGGATTCACGTACTGGAAGCAGTCGCAGTTGGTATGGTCTTTTCCATTTTGCTGATCAAGACCTCTAATTTCGAGCGACGAGAAGGAGACATCTTCTTAAAGCCTTCTAAAGCATTCGTCTTCATCCTTTTTGGACTGCTAGCTGTCCGTATCGTCATGAAATTGCTCTTGAGCAGTGAAATCGATGTTGGGGAACTCAGCGGCATGTTCTGGCTACTTGCCTTTGGTATGATCGTCCCGTGGCGTCTTGCTATGTATACAAAATTTAAAAAGCTAAAGCTTCAAAGCAACTAAAAATACCGTACCTTTTTGGAAACACTCCAAAGTAGGTACGGTATTTTTTATTGGAAATAGACTTCATAAGGACTTAGGTCAATATGCAGTTCCGCCATCTTTTTGCGAAGAAACTTATGATCTCGTTTTGGTGTAGCTAAAATATAGCCGCGAATCAAAAGTTCTTGTGTGATGGCCTTCGCATCTTCTTCGAGCGCCAATTGCCCGATACGACCAGCAATCTTTTGCTTGGCGACCGGACGGAACAATTCAGGTACAGGTTCAACAAGTTCATTGAGCAATGCTTTTTGTTCATCAGACCACAAGTGAATGGTCTTATCTACATAATACGATTCCCAGTCTAGATCGGACTTGCCATCTTGTTTAGGAAGGGCTTTTAAAAACTTTCGGAACATAAAATATCCGCCAATGGCCATCAACGAAATCAACACGACGACCCAAAATAATATAAACCAAAGAAACCAGCCATCTAACACTATCGTTCACCTCGCCTTAAGTATACAATGTTCCGCACAAAAATTCATCCATCGTATCCCTTTTCTTTGAACTCTCCTATATAGAGGATGAAGGAGGTGAACAACATGGCCAATTACATTTTAAAGAGTTCCGTTTTGCGTCTCGTCTATGATGACGGTATGACTGCAGACAACAAACCGAAGCGTCACTCGAAGTCGTACATTCATATTGAACCGACAAGTTCAGCGGATGCAATGTACCAAGTGGCTGTTCAACTAGGCAGCCTTTCAGCAAAAGAATTACTGTCAGCAGAGAAGCAAGAAGTAGACGAAATCATCTAATGACTAGGAGGACCTAACAATGGCGAAAACGTTACAATTGGAATTCGGCAATACTGCCGGTAAGAAAATCACGGTAGCAGTTGAAGAGCCCCGCGCGGATCTGACACTGGCAGAAGTGCAGACTGCTATGCAGGCTATCCTTGCTGCAGAAGTGTTTGCGGTCGAGGGGGAGCCGGCAACAGAAGCCGTCTCTGCACAAATCATCGATCGAAGCGTTCAAAGTTTATTCTAATCTGAGCCTCCTCCACTCGTGGGGGAGGTTTTTAAACTACTAAACAAATTATAAGGAGGGAGGTGTTCTTATGGATCAATGGGTCGCAATCATTCAAGAAATTGGCTTTCCAGTCGTAGTATCTTTCTATCTCCTGCATAGAATCGAATCTCGCTTAGAAGCCATTCGTGATGCACTTGTGGCAATCACTCCTGTCACAAAAGTGTAAGAAACAGCCGTTCATTTGGATTGACCCCACTCATTGAAACGACTATCATTAGGAGTAAGATGAGGAGTGATCCATTTGAAAAAGTTGTTGCTAACCCTACTTGCAGTCGTGACAATTCTCGCTGGATGTGGCGGCGGTTTCGAGCGTCAGACGGATTGGGAAGTCGAGTCATTTTCAGCGACAACCCACCGAGGAGAAACACTTGCTTTAGAGGACTTACAAGGAACGGTATGGCTAAGTGCCTTTATCTTCACAAACTGTGCGACCATCTGTCCGCCTATGACGGCCAACTTGAAAGATATTCAAGAAGCTCTTGAAGAACAAGGCGTTGAAAACTACAAAATCGTTGCATTCAGCGTCGACCCTGAAGTTGATAGCCCTGAAGTACTGACAGAATACTTGAGCATGTATGAGCTCGCTGACGAGTCAAAATGGGAGCTCTTGACAGGGTATGACCAAGCATTCATTAGCCAGCTGGCGAAAAACTCGTTTAAAGCACTTGTACAAAATGACGCCAATTCAGACCAAGTCATTCACGGAAGCAGCTTTTACTTGGTTGATCAAGAAGGAATCGTTGTGAAAAGCTATAGTGGAGTCAGTGACGTTCCTGTAGATGAAATTGCAGAGGACATGAAGGCACTGTCTGAAGAGTAAACTGTCCGATTTGGGCAGTTTCTTTTTTTATCAGAATTATAGTATGATAGGACAAGCATTAGATGAAGGTGATTCTCTATGAAAACCAAAAAACTAAATCACAAAAAAATGATTCGTCGTAAACTTTGGTTTGTCGGCTTATTTCTTCCTTTTATGATTGTCGGGTATTTTTTGTCCGTCATCGGATGGCATGAACTACGGAACATTCCGTGGGCCCATGAAATCGGCCAGTTTGTAGAAGCGAAGAAGGTGGAGTTCCGTGACCCTGAGATACCAGAAGACTATATTGCTGTTTATCAGGCAGCCGAAGAAGAATACGGAGTGCCCTGGCAACTGTTAGCAGCACATCATCGTATCGAGACACGCTTTTCAACTATGGATCCTTTGTTGTCACCAGTGGGAGCAGAAGGGCATATGCAGTTCATGCCGTGTACTTTTGTGGGCTGGTCGCATCCGACATGTAGTGGACTCGGGCAAGGTGAAATTCCACAAGAGGAAAAGACGGATCCTGAAGTGATTGCCAAGTACGGAGGATACGGGGTAGACGGAGACGGAGATGGAATCGCCGATCCGTATAGTTTAACAGATGCGGTTTACAGCGCAGCGAACTATCTCGGCTCGAACGGAGCAGCAGAAGGGGAGTTAGAAGCAGCCATCTATCTTTACAACCGTTCGGATGAATACGTGGCTGATGTGCTCCATTTCTATAATTTGTACAGTGATACGTATACTGAAAATGTGACGGCACGACCTGAATAAGACCATAAAAAAAAAGCCTCAGAAGAGGCTTTTTTTTATGCTGCTTTACGCATTGCTTTCATGATAAATGAAACAATGAAGATTACGATGATAGCACCGATTAAAGCAGGAACGATTGCCATACCCGCGATTGATGGTCCGAAGTCTGAGAACAACATGCCCCCAACCCAAGCACCTACGATACCAGCGATAATGTTTCCGATAACTCCGCCCGGAATGTCCTTACCTAAAATAAGTCCAGCTACCCATCCGATGATTCCACCTACGATTAAGTATAAAAGAAATTCCATTTTCCTTCACTCTCCTTGTCTAATGTTAATGTATGAGTACACTCTTTAAATATCCTTAGACAAGAATTCTTAAACCTATTCACGAAAAAAATTATTTTATTTCTGCGCCAAGGGTGTTTTTGAAATGGCGTAGTGCCCATTCGTGACCTTGAGGATCAAACGATGCCACAGCTTCTTCATGAATTACAATGTCATAACCAAGGTTGTAGGCATCGACCGCGGTATGCAACACGCAGATATCTGTACAGACACCGACGATATGAACTGTCGTAATCTCTCGTTCTCGTAAATACTGATCCAGATTCGTCCCAGCGAAGGAACTGTAGCGACGTTTGTCCATATAATAGATATGGGTTTTATGTTCCTCGTAAAAATCATCAAGAGACCCATACAAATCTCGTCCTGGTGTTCCTTCAATATTGTGTGGAGGGAACAGTGCAGTCTCCGGATGATACGTATCGTTTCTATAATGAAGGTCTACAGGGAAAACAATCACTTGATTTTGTTGGACGAACTCTTCACATAAAGAAACGATTTTCTCTTCAATTGCCTGTCCTGGCTTACCACAAGTGAGCGCTCCATCATCAGCGACAAAATCCACTGTATAGTCGACTACTAGTAAAGCTTCCTTCATATTGCGTCATCCTTTCTTGAATAAAATGTTTTTCAAATGTTCTGAAAAATTGTATACTAAGAAAAAAGGAGGGACAACAAGATGGATTATGAATTACACAAACGTTGGACGAAACACGCCATGTGGTTTGCTGGACTTCACACCTTGTTTGTTGTTACACTCACCTTTGACTTTATCCAATTTTACTAAAAGAGTGGAAGCAGTTTCCACTCTTTTTCACTGTGAGGAGACGACAAATGGATACTCTAAAACATTTAAACACGATTCGTGATCACTTGGTGCGTACCCTACATACGATTCCAGAAGATCAATTTAATGAAAGACCCGACCAGAAAACTTGGAGTCCACGGGAAGTGGCCGAGCACATTGCGCGGATGGATGCCTACATCGCTCGATTGATGAGAGAAGGAAGAGCGGAAGATAAGAAAGTATTAAAAAAGCCAATTCGTTTGACTACCGTTCGTGCTATTAAGGTCACGGCACCATCACAGCTCGCCCCACAAGAAGATGAAAAGTCAAAAGAGGACATCTACAAACAACTATTTGACTCTCGCATGCAAATTTTAGATCTCTACAAACAGTTCACGCCTGTCGAGAAGAAAACAAAAGCAATGAAACATCCGGTGTTTGGCTATCTTTCACTTGGACAGTGGTTTGTATTCCTAGGGTTCCACGAGAAACGGCATTTGAAGCAATTAGAAGAAATTTTACAACAATTAAAGATATAAAGAAATCTTATCAAGATTAATAATTTTAATGTAATTTACTTATCACGTTCACTGTTATAAGATTAATAGTGGAGAAAAGCGACATATGTCTCTTTCATTATGCAAAGGAGGAAACACGATGGCAAAAAGCAATTTACATCAGAGCCGCGCTTCATTTGAAGTGAATGGCAAGACGTATAACTATTACCGTTTAAAAGCTTTAGAAGAAGCAGGAATCGCAAACGTATCACGCTTGCCGTATTCTATCAAAGTGCTACTTGAATCTGTACTTCGTCAATATGACGGCTACGTGATCAAGGATGACCATGTTGAAAAATTAGCGAACTGGGGCAAAGAAAACGACCCAGAGGCGGAAGTTCCATTCAAGCCGTCACGCGTTATCCTTCAAGACTTTACAGGAGTTCCTGTAGTTGTTGACCTTGCTGCACTTCGTTCAGCAATGGCAAAAATGGGTGGAGACCCATCAAAAATCAACCCTGAGATTCCAGTTGACCTTGTTATCGACCACTCGGTACAAGTTGACAAATACGGAACAAACGACGCGCTTCGTTTAAACATGGAGCTTGAGTTTGAGCGTAATGCTGAGCGTTACCAGTTCCTTAGCTGGGCACAAAAAGCTTATGACAACTACCGTGCAGTTCCACCAGCAACGGGTATCGTTCACCAAGTAAACTTAGAGTACTTAGCGAACGTTGTTCACGCTGTTGAGAACGAAGATGGCACATTTGAAACATTCCCAGATACACTTGTTGGTACGGATTCTCATACAACGATGATCAATGGTATCGGTGTACTTGGATGGGGTGTAGGTGGTATCGAAGCGGAAGCAGGAATGCTTGGTCAACCTTCATACTTCCCAATTCCAGAAGTTATCGGAGTGCGTCTAGTAGGAGAACTTCCAAACGGAACAACTGCTACTGACTTGGCTCTTAAAGTAACTGAAGTTTTACGTAAAGCTGGCGTAGTTGGCAAATTCGTTGAGTTCTTCGGACCAGGCGTTGTTCAACTTCCACTTGCTGACCGTGCAACAATTGCTAACATGGCACCTGAATACGGCGCAACTTGTGGTTTCTTCCCGGTAGATGAAGAAGCACTTGACTACATGCGTCTAACGGGCCGTGAAGAAGAGAACATTGAAGTGGTTAAAGCTTACCTACAAGCAAATGACATGTTCTTCACAGCAGATTCAGTAGAGCCTACTTATACAAACATCATCGAACTAGATCTTTCTGCTATCGAGCCAAACCTTTCAGGTCCTAAGCGTCCACAAGATTTGATTCCACTTTCAGCAATGAAAGAAGAATTCAATAAAGCTGTTGTCGCTCCACAAGGAAACCAAGGTTTCGGTCTTTCTAAGAAAGAATTCGCAAAAACAGCAACAATCGAGCTTGATGGCAAAGAAGTTACCATTCCTACAGGTGCAGTTGCAATCGCAGCTATCACATCTTGTACGAACACTTCTAACCCATACGTAATGCTTGGCGCTGGTTTAGTTGCAAAGAAAGCAGTTGAAAAAGGATTAACTCCTCCTGCTTACGTGAAGACTTCATTAGCACCAGGTTCAAAAGTTGTAACAGGTTATTTACAAGATTCTGGCTTGCTATCATCACTTGAGCAAATCGGATTCAACCTTGTAGGTTATGGCTGTACAACATGTATCGGGAACTCAGGTCCACTTCTTCCTGAAATCGAGCAAGGCATCATCGATAACGACTTGCTAGTGACATCTGTATTATCTGGTAACCGTAACTTTGAAGGCCGTGTTCACCCATTAGTAAAAGCAAACTACTTAGCTTCTCCACCATTAGTTGTGGCATATGCACTTGCAGGTACAGTTGATATCGATCTTCAAAATGACCCAATCGGTCAAGACAAAGACGGTAACGATGTATTCTTCAAAGACATCTGGCCAACTACTGAAGAAGTAAAAGAAGCAGTTCACTCAACTGTAACTCCTGAATTGTTCCGTAAAGAGTACGCTCGCGTATTCACAGAGAACGAAGAGTGGAATGCAATTGAAACTCCAGACGATGACCTGTATGCATTTGATGAGAATTCAACATACATCCAGAATCCACCGTTCTTCGAAGGTCTATCTAAAGAGCCACAAGACATTCAAACTTTATCTGGACTTCGCGTTGTTGCGAAATTTGGCGATTCAATCACTACGGACCACATCTCTCCAGCTGGAGCGATCGGTAAAGATACACCAGCAGGTCGCTACCTTCGTGAAAAAGGCGTAGAGATCCGCGACTTCAACTCTTACGGTTCACGCCGTGGGAACCACGAAGTCATGATGCGTGGTACGTTTGCAAACATCCGTATCCGTAACCAAGTGGCACCAGGTACAGAGGGCGGTTACACAACTTACTGGCCAACTGGTGAAATCATGGCGATCTACGATGCAGCAATGAAGTACCAACAAGATGGTACAGGACTTGTTGTTCTTGCTGGTAAAGATTACGGTATGGGATCTTCACGTGACTGGGCTGCGAAAGGTACAAACCTTCTAGGCATCAAAACAGTTATCGCGGAGAGCTATGAGCGTATCCACCGTTCAAACCTTGTAATGATGGGTGTACTTCCACTTCAATTCATGAAAGGCGAGAGCGCAGATACACTTGGCTTAACTGGGACTGAAGAGATCAGCGTGAATATCGCAGAAGGCGTAAAACCACGTGATATCTTAACAGTTACTGCAAAAGCTAAAGACGGTTCTGAAAAAACATTCCAAGTACTTGCTCGCTTCGATTCAGAAGTAGAAGTAGATTACTACCGTCACGGTGGTATCCTTCAGATGGTACTTCGTAACAAAATGTTAGAAGCGTAAGCTTTCAACAGACCTCTCTTCACTTCGGTGGGGAGGGGTTTTTTCATGCTTAAACACCTGATATAAGTGAGGATAATAAAGAAAAACTGTATAACTATATTGAAATAATATAGAGTTTCTAAGATTGTTATTTTTGGATAACATTTAGTTAGTTTAGTACTTCCTGTTTTATGATGTATACTGATAGAGAGGTGAATTAACTTGAAAAGTAACAAATCTATTGAAGTTCGGTACGCAGAAACTGACCAGATGGGCGTCGTCTACCACGCCAATTATTTAGTCTGGCTCGAGATGGGGCGGACACAATTGATCAAAGACTTGGGATTTGATTATGCGGGACTTGAATCAAAAGGCTACCTGTCTCCTGTATTAGATGTTTCCATTCAATACAAACAGAGCGCGCGCTATGGGGATACAGTCTCTGTATCAACGTGGATTGACTCCTACAGCCGTCTAAAGACAATTTACGGCTATGAAGTCACTAAAGAAGATGGTACAGTCCTCGCTACCGCCAAGACCGTACACACGTTAGTTGCAAAAGAGACATTCCGTCCTATCGCACTATCGAAAGTCGATCAAGAGTGGCATGAGGCATACGAGAAAGCGTGCGTGCAAGCATAATGGCTTTTGGAATCTCAAGAACAGAATTAGTAGAGTGGAAGCGGCGAATCGAAGCAGGAGAGATGGCTATCTTGACGCATTACTGGTTAGACCCTCGTTTTCCAAATTCGACTTCTGTCACGAAAGTCGGTTGCCAAGATACAAAGCGTCTTGCAGAGTGGGGACGCAGGTATGGTCTCAAAGAGGCCTGGATCGATCATAAAGAAGACTACCCTCATTTTGACTTGTTCGGAGACATCCAGGAGCAGGTACTAGTCGACGAGGGTCTAGTAGATCAATATACGCGGTTCATACAAAAAAAAGATCGTAACCTCGGAGGAGGCTACGATCTTTTTTGATAGTCAAATACAATTTCATTTCGTTCTTCATCTACATCCACATGGAGGTCGTGGTCATCAAAGTACCACAGGTCTCGTTCTTCAATGTAGAAATGGATATCATCAAAGTCTTGCTGCACGGCTGGTTCATCAGGCTCCGCCTTGGTCATCCCAAGCGTAAACCCTTCATGGAGCTTACTGCTACCTCCGTAGCGCGCATAAAACTGAATCCATTCACCGCTTGCAGCATCCATATCTGTTTTAAACCAGTGTAGTGCTTGTTCTGAGATCACGATGTTCATCGAGCTCACTTCCTATATCCAAGAGATTTTTGGTTCTGTACCTTGACGAATGCGCGAGATGTTCGCACGGTGACGGTACACGATAAAGATCATCAAGACACTTATCAATAGAATAAGCGGAACATCAGGGCGAATCAAGAAATGTGACCCTATCGCCATTAAGAAAGCCGTGATAGAAAGTAAGATCGATGTCAACGACACCATTTTTGTGAGTTTCAAGAACACAAAGAATAAGACGAGCAGGATCAAGAAGAACAACCAGTTGTAGCCGAGTAGTACGCCAGCAGACGTTGCAACTGCTTTCCCTCCACGGAATCCGGCAAAAACCGGATACATGTGACCGATGACCGCAACCGCTCCAAGAACAAGGGGATGAACACCCACCTCAGAGAACACCGCAAATGCCGGTAGCAATACAGCGGCCGTCCCTTTTAAGATGTCGATTAGCGACACGATCAAGCCAGCTGGTTTTCCAAGTACACGGAATGTATTGGTTCCACCGAGATTTCCACTCCCGTGTTCTCGGATATCTATCTTAAAGAAAACCTTTCCTATTATAAGTCCTGTCGGGATAGAGCCGAGCAGGTAGGCGAGTAAAAGTGCAATTCCAGTAATCATAGCAGTCTCCTTTAACAAACAGTTCTGTAGTAGTAGTTTACCATAACCGAATTTTGAATGGACAGAGTGCATTGCAATCTTTTCGCTGTTTCTTTACACTTAGAGAATGACGGTCTAGCGGTTGACATCAATGCTAGACAAGCGTATCGTTAAAAATAGAACACACGTTTGATTGGAGAGAACAACTTGGCAAAACAGACATTAACAGCCTATACAGATGATGATATTCAAGTACTTGAAGGTCTGGAAGCAGTACGTAAGAGACCCGGGATGTATATCGGATCTACGGACACACGAGGTCTTCACCATTTAGTCTATGAGATTGTCGACAATGCCGTAGATGAAAGTCTGGCAGGCTTTGGAACTCAAATCGACGTCACGATTCATGAAGACAACAGCATCAGCGTCCGTGACTATGGCCGCGGTATGCCAACAGGAACTCACAAGACTGGGAAGCCTACTGCTGAAGTCATTTTTACCGTATTGCACGCCGGAGGAAAGTTCGGACAAGGCGGATACAAGACTAGTGGCGGACTTCACGGGGTCGGTGCTTCTGTTGTGAATGCACTGTCCACTGAAGTAGAAGTAGAGATCCACCGAGACGGTAAGAAATTCTATCAAAAGTTTTCTCACGGTGGAAAAGTCGAAGTTGCCTTACACGAGACAGGGAAAACGAAAGAGACAGGGACACTTGTTCATTTCTTACCAGACCCAACAATCTTCTCTGTGACCAAATACAATTTTGAAACTCTAAGTGAGCGTCTCCGTGAGTCAGCTTTCTTATTAAAGGGACTGCGTATCACTTTAAAAGATGAAAGAACGGATACAACGGAAGTCTATCACTATGAGACAGGGATAGAAGCCTTCGTTGCTTATTTGAATGAAGAGAAAGACACCCTGCACAACGTCTTTTACATGGAAGGCACACAGTCAGATATCGAAGTCGAGTTCGCGTTCCAGTTCAACGATGGTTATTCAGAGACGATTCTATCTTTCGTCAACAACGTACGCACACGTGACGGCGGAACCCATGAGACAGGCGCCAAAGCCGCACTGACTCGCGTCTTCAACGACTATGCGCGCAAGACGGGTTTACTCAAAGAAAAAGATAAGAACTTAGACGGCTCTGACGTACGCGAAGGGATTGCGGCGATCATCTCCGTGCGTATCCCAGAAAACATGCTGCAGTTTGAAGGTCAAACAAAAGGAAAGCTTGGTACAAACGAAGCGCGAAGTGCGGTGGACACCGTCATTTCAGAAAAGCTTCAATACATTTTAGAAGAAAACGCCGATTTGACGGCTTCTTTGATTCGCAAAGCTATCCGTGCCCAACAAGCACGTGAAGCAGCGCGCAAGGCTCGTGAAGAAGCGAGAAGCGGCAAGAAGCGGAAGAAGAACGATACGCTTCTTTCTGGGAAGCTGACACCTGCTCAGTCTCGAAATGCGAAACGTAACGAACTGTACCTAGTAGAGGGTGACTCTGCTGGAGGTTCTGCCAAACAAGGTCGCGACCGTACGTTCCAAGCCATCCTGCCACTTCGCGGGAAGGTCATCAATACAGAAAAAGCAAAGCTCGTCGACATCATGAAAAACGAAGAGATCGCGACAATCATCCATGCTATTGGCGGGGGAGTCGGTGCTGATTTCAATGTAGAAGACATCGCGTATGACAAGATCGTCATCATGACCGATGCTGATACGGACGGTGCTCACATCCAAGTATTGCTTCTCACGTTCTTCTACCGCTATATGAAACCATTGATTGAAGCAGGAAAGGTCTATATCGCCTTACCACCTCTTTACAAAGTGTTCAAGGGAAGCGGCAAGAAAGAAGTCAGCACGTATGCATGGACTGAAAAGGAACTACAAGAATCGATTAAAAAAATCGGTAAAGGGTATGCTCTGCAGCGTTATAAAGGATTAGGTGAGATGAATGCGGATCAGCTCTGGGAGACGACGATGAACCCAGAGACGCGTACACTGATTCGTGTCACAATTGAAGACGGAGGACGGGCAGAGCGCCGTGTGACGACCTTGATGGGTGATAAGGTTGAACCACGACGTAAATGGATTGAGAGCCACGTCGACTTCAGTCTCGAAGAAGATGGCACGATACTAGAAAATGAACGTATTCATATGGAGAGTGAACTGTAATGTCCCAAATCGAACGTTTTCAAGATCTGCCACTCGAAGAGGTCATCGGCGACCGCTTCGGCAGATACAGTAAATATATTATTCAAGACCGCGCACTACCGGATGCACGAGATGGTTTGAAGCCAGTACAACGTCGTATCCTGTATGCGATGTATACTGAAGGCAACACAAATGACAAAGCGTTCCGGAAATCTGCGAAGACCGTCGGTAATGTAATCGGGAACTACCATCCACACGGAGACAGCTCAGTGTATGAAGCGATGGTACGGATGAGCCAGGACTGGAAGCTTCGAAACTTGCTTGTTGAGATGCACGGAAACAATGGTTCTGTTGACGGAGATCCACCAGCTGCAATGCGTTATACAGAAGCTCGTCTATCAGCGATTTCCTCAGAGTTGTTGAGAGACATCCAAAAAGAGACGGTTGAATTTATCCCAAACTTTGATGATTCCGACAGCGAACCAACTGTGTTACCTGCTCGTTTCCCGAATCTCCTTGTGAACGGGTCAACAGGTATCTCTGCTGGATACGCAACTGATATCCCGCCACATGCCTTGCACGAGGTCATTGATGCGTTATTCATGTACATGGAGAACTCTGCAGTTACTGTCGATGAACTGATGACAGTGATGAAGGGACCTGACTTCCCAACAGGGGGTATCATCCAAGGTGTCGACGGCATCAAGAAAGCTTATGAGACAGGTAAAGGGAAAATTATCGTACGCTCTAAAACAGAAATCGAGTCGATCAAAGGAAACAAGCAGCAAATCGTAATCACTGAGCTTCCTTATGAAGTCAACAAAGCGAATCTGATCAAACGCATGGACGAACAGCGTTCTGACAAGCGTTTAGATGGGATTGCGGATATTCGAGACGAATCTGACCGTACTGGCCTTCGTATCGTAGTTGAAATGAAAAAAGACGTAGATGCACACGGCATCTTGCAGTATCTACTGAAGAACACAGACCTTCAAGTGTCGTACAACTTCAATATGATCGCCATCTACAATCGTCGCCCAACGATGATGACCTTGCCACTACTTCTAGATGCGTACTTAGAGCATCAAAAAGAAGTCATTCGCAAGCGCTCTGATTTTGATTTGAAGCGTGCGAAAGCTCGTCTTCATATTGTGGAAGGTTTGATGAAGGCGTTATCCATTCTAGATGAAGTAATTGCGACAATCCGTGCTTCAAAAGACAAGCGAGACGCGAAAGAAAATTTGAAGGCGTCGTATGAGTTCACAGAAGAACAAGCTGAAGCCATCGTGTCACTTCAACTATACCGTTTAACAAATACGGATATTACGGCTCTTGAAGCAGAACATGCAGACCTTACAAAGCTTGTTGCACAATTACAAGGTATTCTAGGTGACGAGAAGAAGCTGATTCGCGTCATCAAGAAAGAACTTCAAGACGTCCGAAAAGCGTATGCAGAACCCCGTCGTTCTGTGATTGAAGATGCTATTGAAGAAATCAAATTGACACTCGATGTGTTGATTCCGAGTGAAGATGTGCGCCTAACGGTGACAAAAGAAGGCTATGTGAAGCGAACGTCACTTCGCTCGTATCAAGCATCTAACGGGAAAGACTTTGCGATGAAAGAGACAGATGAGTTACTGCTCGATATGACGAGCAACACACAGCATCACTTGCTACTGTTCACGAGTCTTGGAAACTACATCTATCAGCCGGTCCACGAGTTGCCGGAGATCCGCTGGAAAGACCTAGGCCAGCATATTTCTAGTATCGTGCAGCTAGATCCAAGCGAACAGATCATTCACGCTGCGGCCATCGAGTCGTTTGAATTAGACCATACTGTGGTTACGGTCTCTAGAGATGGTCAAGTGAAGCGGTCATTACTTGCTGAGTTCTACGTTCAGCGATACAACCGCACATTAAAAGCAATGAAATTAAAAAAAGGTGACGAAGTCGTATCCGTACACTTTGCAAATCCTTCAGATGATATTGCATTCTTCACTATGGGAGCCTATGCATTAACGTACTCTTTAGATGAGATCCCAATTACTGGTGTTAAGACAGCAGGGGTGAAGGGAATCAATCTAAAAGACGGGGACGCCGTAGTTGCTACAACGATGATTGCAAAAGACAGCCAAAACTTCTTTGTGGTCGTGACGCATAGAGGCGCTGTGAAGAAACTGGCTCGTAAAGAGTTGGAACCAAGTTCACGTGCAAAACGTGGAGTGGTAGTATTACGAGAATTAAAAACGAATGCGCATCGAATTGTCGATGTAAAGTACGTTCCAAATGATGCTGTATTGATTCCTCAAACAGCTAAAGGCGACAGTGAACCATTAATCGTTAAAGAACTAAAGTCTGTCGATCGCTATTCAAATGGCAGTTTCTTGGTGGATGTGGATGCTGTTGGAGCTATTCAAAGATTTAAAGTAAAAGATTTTTAAAACAGAATAAATCATACAAAAAACCAGGACCTAAAAATCCTGGTTTTTTCTCAAATATCTCATTATTTCAAGTATACTACTTTATGATACGTAACTTTAGATAATATATATTATGGAAACTAATTTATCTTAAACGAAAAGGAGACCTAAATCTGGGTCTCCTTCTTTTTCTATCTTTCCATAATCCATTCTATCATACTATAGCGATCTTGAGCTTCTGGATCCTTGTCTTCATGAGCCCACACCAGATAAACCATCCCCAGTGCTTTGATTGCATCTAGCAGTTTTATTTCTTCAAATCCATAGTCTTCAATCAACCACATAACTTTTTGAGCAAACTCATCCACAGAACGGTTCTTATTCAACAAAAATTGCACACAATCATAATATGAATGTCCAGCAACGCCTTTAGGATCAATAATCATATATCCTCGTGATTTGTCATATAAAATGTTCTCATGATGCAAATCTCCATGAAGATTCGTATCTTGCTGCAGTTCTTTCAGTCTAGAATTTGCAAGTTTTGCTTCAACTATCCAAGCTTCTGGTAGTTCAGAGATTTCAGCATCTAGCGTGCGAAACCATGTATCAATGCTAGGTAATGTTATTTCTATCGTTTCAGATGGAACTATATCATGTAGTCTCCTCCACTGCTCCACAAAAAATCGAACATTAGTTCTCGTATCGGGAAATTGAGCATTTAAAGTAGTTCCAGGCGAAATACTTTCCATAATATAGTAGCCTTCTTCAACATTTGAAACTAACAGTGCGGCTATGATAGTTTGATCAAACGCTTCAAGAGCCCTAACCTCATTTGTGAAGTCATATCCAGGTAAGCCAATCTTTACAACCACTTCTTGCCCCTCTTTTATAGCTCTTGCTACGTAATTGTAGGACAGATTAGAGAAAGGTTGAATCGAGTGGAGCCCGTGTTCACACTCCACTTTTCGGATCAGCTGGGGGAGCTTCTCAAGCCATCTCTCCCCTTGCTCACCAAATGCTGCGGCAATTTTTTCTTCAAAAGTCATAAAATCTAGCTCCAATCAAAAGGCGTCTGTTGATACACATAATAATTTAACCAATTAGAGAATAACAGATGGGTATGAGATCTCCATGTGTTTTGGGGAGTCTGCGATGGATCGTCATTAGGAAAATAGTTATCAGGCACCTGGCACTTTAACCCTTTTGCTACGTCTCGTTCGTACTCGTCACGGAGAGTAGTTGCATCATACTCTAAGTGGCCGGTAGCCATTATATGGCGCTGATCTTTCGACTGGATTAAGAAAACTCCAGCGTCTTCTGATAATGCAACTAGTTCGAGCTCTGGCTGCTTCAAAATCGCTTCGTAAGAGACAGTCGTATGTCTTGAATGAGGCGCAAGGAACGTATCGTTAAATCCTCGTACGAGAGCCAGATGTGGTGCTACTAATTGATGAGAAAAGACTCCTGAGCACTTTTCAGGTAATGCTTCCTTATCAATACCAAACTCTTGGTAAAGCACAGCTTGTGCCCCCCAGCAAATCGAAAGAGTCGATGTCACATGCGTCTTGGCCCAAAATAACAACGTTACAATCTCTGGCCAGTAGGCAACTTCCTCAAACGGCATCTGCTCTACAGGAGCTCCCGTTAGGATCATTCCATCGAAGCGACGGTCTTTGATGTCGTCAAACACTTTATAAAACTGATCCAAATGGCTGTTACTGACGTTTTTTGGCTGATAACTCGCCATCCGTAGGAAGGTGACATTGGTCTGAAGTGGTGTGTTCCCAAGCAGTCGTAGCAATTGATGTTCGGTTTTTTCTTTCTCAGGCATCAAATTGACGATCAACACTTCGAGAGGTCGGATATCTTGTGTGTGGGCACGTTCCGAATCCATCACAAAAATATTTTCCTCTCGCAATTTCTCGATTACAGGTAGTTCTTTCGGTAGATTGATAGGCATTCCAGTTCACTCCTTCAAAATAAAAACACTCTACCCATACAAGGGCAGAGTGTCGGTAATATTATCTTCCAAGTCAGCACTTGATGGAGGGAGCACCTTTCTGCACTGCAGAGGTTGCTGAAGCGTCACGGGGCCATGTCCCTCGGCTTCTCTTGATAATTGATATTTAATTTGGATGATGCTGTCATTTTAGCATTACGGGAAAGAAGTGACAAGCTATTCTTCAATATCGAAGATCAAATCGTCCTCATCTTGCACTTGGCTTCCATCTCCGAAGAACGCTGTTGTGATCAATGTCAGATGTGTCGCTTCTTCTCCTTCTTCAGGCATCCAGCGCTCATCTGGCATGATTTCAAAAGGAATCATACGCGTACCTTTAGAAGCCGCATTCCCCACAGGCTCGAAGGATTGTTTTGCAACAAGGTCACGTGTTTCTTTCTTACATACCTCTAGACGAATGTCTTCAAGATCTTCATCATTTTCTAGCCCTTCAATGTAGATGGTACCAGAGAGATTGATGCCGTGCTCGATATACGGATGGTCAACCACCGTATCAATTTTGATCATGCCTTTTTCAATATGTGATTCAAACGAATTCATAACTACTCCACCTTATTTGTTTTCGTACTATATTCATAGTGATTGTCCACAACCGGCTCATATCGATTATACCGCATTTTAAACAATCTGAAAAAGTGTGTAACAATTACTTTAACTATAGCATACCCTGGAATCCCAAGGATAACGCCAGGCACTCCAAATAAAGCACCGGCCGTAATTAAAACAAAGATGATTGTAATCGGATGAATATGCAATGTTCTGCCCATGATCTGAGGCGATATAAACTTTCCTTCAACTAACTGGACAACGGTCCATACTGCTGCAAGCTTCAGTAACATGAACGGGGATTGAATCAATGCGATGATGACAGCTGGTGTAATTGCAATAATTGGTCCGAGGTATGGCACCACACTCGTCACCATAGCAATTGCTCCTAGAAGTACGGCATAGGGCATCTGGATGATACTGAATCCAATGAACACCATGAACCCAATGGCAGCGGAGACCAATAATTGCCCCTGTATGTATGAGCTGATCTGCTTGTCGATGTCCGTGAACACTTGTGCCGTCTCGTCACGCATACGAGGAGGCAACATGCGTAAGATGTACTGTGGCAACTTCTCCCCGTCTTTTAGTAAGTAAAAAACGATAAACGGTACTGTGACAAGGGCTAAAATAAAACTGGTGATTGCACCAATAAAAGATGTGATTCCCGTAGCGATCCTAGTGAACGTATCTTGGAAAAACATCGCCAGTTGACTTGGTAGATCTTGAATCATCTCATTAAGGTCTGCTTCAATCGTATCGTAGTAGCCTGAAAACATCGATGTCTGCAGCCAAGCTGTAAAGTTGTTCACAAGCAGCGAAAAGTCATCAGGGAAGTTTTCGATAAAACGAATCGATTGTTCTTTTAAATAGGGAAATACGAGCAGTACAATCAGAGTGATCAGTCCTACGACTGCCAAGAACAGAATCAAGATACCCCAAATGCGCGGAACCTTTGCCCGTTCTAGTAAACGCAATACCGGACGCAATAAGTAATACACGATAGTTGCTAAGATGATGGGTAATACGACATTTCCTAAAAAGACGGTAAGTGGATTAAACACAAACGATACCAAATCGAAAATAAATATGGTCAATCCTATCAAGACAATTAGAAGTAAAGCAAAGATCGTATTCTTCCCGCCTAAAAATTGAATAAATCTTGTGTCAAAAAACCCTGGCTTTTTGTCTTCAAACATAGCTTTTCCCCCTACTTGAGAAACTCTGAAATCGCAGTCTGAGCTGCTTCCTTATTGATTTCGATTACACTTCCGGCATGACTGTAAGAGTTGTAGCTGTACTCCCCTTCGCGAGGAATGGTCAAGCGCTCGATTTCTGGCTTGCCCCCTGTAGCAGCGTCTAGTAGGAAGCCAAGCTTTTCTGTGCTGTCGATATCTGTTTGAATATACCCATTTAAAGCCCCTGCAAACTTAGGCAGCCGGTGCAGGTTTCTTGGTGAAGTCATTTCTTCTGACAAAGCTTCGATCACGACTTGTTGGCGTCTCACGCGTCCAAAGTCGCCTTCTTCGTCTTTACGAAACCTTGAATACCCCAAAAGCTCTTTTCCTGAAAGTTTATGAATACCTTGTTTCAATTCTACACCGATTTCCTCGGACATGTCTTTTTCTACATCGATTTCTACTCCGTTCGGAGCTAACACATCTACCATCGTCTCAAAGCTCGTAAAATCAATGAGTGCATAATGATGAATCGGGACACCAAACATCCCTTCTATCGTCTGTTTCGTTAGTTCCGCTCCGCCTAAATAGTAGGCTGTATTGAGTTTATAGGATTGGTATCCTGGAATTTCGGCATAAATGTCTCGCATGAGAGATACCAGTTTAACATCATTCGTCTCAGGATCCCAGGAAGCAATCATCATTGTATCGGTACGCGATTGTTCTTCCCCTCTGCTATCAACACCTAAAAGCAAGACATTCATTCGCCCTCCGTCATAAGCCGTACCAGAAAAATCTTCTGACTCTTGTTCTTCTGCTAATTGAGTACCTTGCCAATACGTAAATGCCGCATACCCGATGACGACAAGCACCAGCACTAAAAGAAGCTTCAGTACGCCTTTGAATGGAGATCTGCGTCTCCTACGACTCCGTCTCTCTGTTCGTAATTCTTCCATGGTCAACACCCTTTCTATAGATATCATAACGTATTGGAAGAACAAGTAGTTTCATAGTTTGCGCAGAAGTGATAGAATTTTTTCAGCACCACGAATCGGAGGAGATACAATGGAAAAAGCAATTTTTGCTGGTGGCTGTTTTTGGTGTATGGTAAAACCATTTGATAGCTATCCTGGCATTCATAAAGTGACATCTGGTTACATGGGTGGTCACGTCGACAACCCAACTTACGAACAGGTAAAAACTGGTACTACAGGTCATTTAGAAGTCGTAGAGATTGAATTTGATCCTACTTTGTTCCCGTATAGCCAACTACTTGAGATCTACTGGCAACAAATCGACCCTACTGACGATGAGGGCCAGTTCCAAGACCGAGGGGACCAATACCGTACAGCAATTTTCTATACAACGGAGGAACAGCAGCAACTTGCTGAAAAAGCAAAAGATGAATTAGCAGCTAGTGGCAAGTTCCAGAAACCTATTGTCACTCGTATCTTACCTGCTTCTACCTTTTATGAGGCAGAAGACTACCATCAAGACTTTTATAAAAAAGAACCGGACCACTATCAGCAAGATCGTGCACAGTCCGGTCGTGACGAGTTTATCGAAAAGAACTGGAAGTGACATTTCCCCATTTCATGGTATAATGAAATGATTGTGTTAACAGGAGGGTATTAACTAATGATTCAAGTAAGCGAAGTCAGTTTGCGATTTGGTGATCGTAAACTTTTTGAAGATGTCAATATTAAATTTACTGCAGGTAACTGTTACGGTTTGATCGGTGCCAATGGTGCTGGGAAATCTACATTTATTAAAATCCTATCAGGTGACCTAGAACCTCAAGAGGGCCATGTTTCTATGGGACCAGATGAGCGTCTAGCTGTCCTGAAGCAGAATCACTTTGAATATGAAGAGTTCCAGGTTCTTGAGACTGTCATGATGGGTCACAAACGTCTCTATGAGGTCATGAAAGAAAAGAACGCTATCTACATGAAAGAAGACTTCTCTGATGAAGACGGCATGCGCGCTGCAGAGCTTGAGGGCGAATTTGCTGACATGAACGGATGGGAAGCAGAATCAGAAGCAGCTATCTTGCTTCAAGGTCTTGGAATCACGGATGACATGCATTCTAAACTCATGAGCGAACTTAACGGTTCTGACAAAGTAAAAGTGTTGCTTGCTCAAGCCTTATTTGGCAAACCGGACGTCCTATTACTGGATGAGCCTACTAACCACTTGGACTTGAAAGCAATTCAGTGGCTAGAAGAGTTCTTGATCAACTTTGAAAACACAGTCATCGTCGTATCTCACGACCGTCACTTCTTAAACAAAGTATGTACACATATTGCTGACCTAGACTTCGGAAAGATTCAAGTCTACGTTGGGAACTATGATTTCTGGTACGAGTCTAGCCAATTAGCATTAAAGATGGCTCAAGACCAGAACAAGAAAAAAGAAGAGAAAATCAAAGAGCTTCAAGCATTCGTTGCGCGCTTTAGTGCCAACGCTTCGAAATCAAAGCAAGCAACGTCTCGTAAGAAAACTCTTGAGAAGATCGAGCTCGATGATATCCGTCCATCTTCTCGTAAGTATCCGTATGTCAACTTCTCAATGAAACGTGAGATCGGAAACGACGTTCTTCAAGTTCAAGGCTTAGGCTATGAGCAAGAAGGCCAAACGTTATTAAAAGATGTTCACTTTATGTTAAACAAAGACGATAAAGTGGTATTACTTGGTGATGAACTTGCTAAGTCTGCACTACTTCGTATCTTGGCTGAAGAAGAAGAACCGACTTCAGGATCCGTTCGTTGGGGTGTAACGACAACACGCGCTTACTTCCCTATCGATAATGCACGCTACTTCGAAGGCAGTGAGACTTCACTAGTTGATTGGTTGCGTCAATACTCTCCAGACGATGAGTCTGAGACGTTCCTACGCGGTTTCCTTGGACGTATGTTGTTCTCTGGAGAAGAAGTAAAGAAAAAGCCATCTGTCCTGTCAGGTGGAGAAAAAGTGCGTTGTATGTTGTCGAAGATGATGTTATCAGAATCGAATGTATTGCTCTTTGATGAGCCTACGAACCACTTAGACCTAGAATCTATTCAAGCCCTGAACAACGGATTGATTGCCTTCAAAGGCGCTATGATGTTTACGTCTCATGACCATCAGTTCATTCAGACGATTGCTAACCGTGTCATTGAGATTCAACCAGATGGAACCATCTTAGATAAGCAATTAACGTATGATGAGTACCTCGAGTGGAAAGAGCAACAATTTGTAACGAAATAACCATTAAAAAACACATCCCGAGGGATGTGTTTTTTTACATAGGACTGCGTTTCATAAATTGACCGATTAACGATTTTGTCGGGAGCTTCCCTAAGATGGACTCCCCGCTTGCTGATAGACGTTTCAGCGTCCCGAGTAGATTGTCATCTCCAGCCCAGTGGTCTTCTAACACTTCTGGTGATAGGCGGTTTACTAACATATTTAAGACGAATGTAGCAATCACCAAATCATCAACAAATCCGCCTGGACCTGCGAGTAGTTCTGGCATAAAATCGACAGGTGCAACAAAATAAGCAATTCCAGCACCTAGTAGAGCCTTGCTTTTAAAATCGATTCTTGGATCCGTTAATGATTTGATCATCAGATGAAAAATATCTGGCGCGAATAGAAGATAGGACGACACCTTGGTAATTCCTTTTTTTTGAAAGTAGGACGTGATAGACTTACGTAAACGCTCATAAAAATCAAGCTGTTGTTGATAATCCGTTGTTTGCATATTCATTCCTCCCTTATCAACAGTATACCAATTTTATAGAGTCTTGAAACTTCTCACCTCTACCACCCGTCTAACTTTTAAAAGGAGGCATCAGAACTATGAAAAAGATGTCGATACTGCTCTTGCTACTACTCGCTGCCTGTTCGCAACAAGCTATTGATGACCCGTCCCCTCAACCAGAACCGACTCCAACTGAAGAGCAGCCATCTACTGAAGAACCGACAGAAACCACTGAAACAGCAATCGAACTGCATGACTACTTCATGCCTAATCAATCGACCGCATCGTTTTTAGGTGAAGGAAATGAGTATGCTACCTACACACTCAGTACACAGCACTTATATGAAAATTATATTGGTACGTTAGAAGACAATGGCGGGACTGTCATGCAGCGTATCTACCGAGTGGAAGAAGCACGTATCGTCAAAATCTTTGAACAGGCAGAAGCCTACGATGCGGATTTTCCAGCACTTAGTGAACTCGAATCGATGCCAGAACTAGAAATCTATTTGGCGCTTCCTTTTGAGGTGGGTCATGAGTTCAATGGATGGACCATTACAGAAACCGAGGCCACACTAGAAACACCGTATCAGAATTTTTCAGATGTTCTAGTCATGGAACAAGAAGGATCTGATGGCAGTCTGACACAAAAGTACTTTGCCAAAGGATTCGGTGAAGTGAAACGTGTATTTCAAATGCCAGGCGGTGAAGGAGAACAATTTGAAGTCACTTCCACCTTACAATCTGTTGAATAAAGAAAAAGCATGACCGCAGATGGTCATGCTTTTTGTATCTTATAGTTTTGTTACGTTAGCTGCTTGTGGTCCACGGTTGCCTTCTACTACTTCAAACTCTACTGCTTGACCTTCATCAAGAGATTTGAATCCGTCACCGTTGATTGCTGAGAAGTGCACGAATACATCGTTTTCTCCTTCAACTTCGATGAAGCCGAATCCTTTTTCTGCATTGAACCATTTTACTGTACCTTGTTTCATATGAACAACCTCCAAATAAATAATCAATACGTGAAAACCAAAAAATTCACATATCCGATGAAGTACCGATGAGTTCACATCGATCACTACATAGGATATGTGAATTGCGTTACGGTTTTCACTATACATTGTTAGTTAAATTATATCAGTTCCAGTTTCTTCGTCAACCGCTATTATCTGATTACATCCATTATTCTGCTAGTTCCGTAAAAATAAACAAGCCGTGATAAAGCTGCAAGTCTTCTTCGCAGTCTTCACAGTAACAGACTTCTTTTCCATCCCAAAATGCATGATAGCCGTTTTTCTCACGAGAAAATTTGTAGATATCTTGAAATTCTTGGACTTTATGTACAAGATGCTGCTTTGCTTCCTTCTCGGATGGGAAGGACCAGCTGTCTACAATGTGTTGCTGCCAGCCTTCAAACAAATACCACGGCTCATAATCAGCCTTCATATAGATCACACGATACATGTGTGTCCCTCCTTCCTTCTCCCATTATGCTAAAACAAACAGGTGCTGTCGACTAAAGTGCTTGCAATTCTTGCTCTAGAAACTGATACTTACGTTAAGAATGAAACTTTTCGGTCCTGAAAACGTATGTAAAAGTAGTGAAACGAGGTGCAGCTATGAATTCAAAATATACAGCAATTCGACATGTGCTCAATATTCCCATCGCGGGGTCGTCTCTATTGTTGTTACTAGTCCCGTTTGATGCAGGGCTCACCCTAAGTGCCTTTGTAGCTGCGGGTACGTATGCAGCTTCCAATTACTCTATTAAAGGTGTGCAGAAGTACCATGTCGTCAAAAAACATGGGCTTACTTGGTCTGAACTTCAGCATATTTCGAAACAAGTTGGAGAAGCTCAAGAAAAGATGCACGAGCTCAATCAATACTATACCAAAGTTCGGTCATTCCGTTCCATCAAACAATTGATTGAGATGAACCGGGCAGCAAAACGCATTGTCCAGCTTGTCAAAGAGGATCCTAAGCGCTTCTATTTAGTAGAGGCTTTCTTCTACTCACACCTAGATAGTGCATTAGAAATCACAAAAAAATATGCGTTACTTGTTAGACAGCCAAGCAAGGATGCTTCCACAAAACTCGCACTTTTAGATGCTCGTGAAATGATGGATGACATCAACGAGCTTCTTCAACAAGACGTAAACGATGTTGTCAAACAAGATATCAACCGACTCCAGTTGGAGTTGGATTACGCGAAACAATTGACCACTTCCCGTCTACCGGAACCGAAAGGAGATCAGCCAAATGAACGCTGAACAAACGAACCAAACAGACTATTTGCTAGATGAACTGTTGATGGAACCAGTTTCAAAAGCAGAGACTCCTGCAACGCAACAAGTAAAGTTACTAGATCGCCTTACAGAAGAAGAACAAACAAAAGCCAAACAATTAGCTACCCAGATCCCTGTTGGAGATTATGAATCTATTTTGACATACGGAGCTACTGCTCAAAATGAACTGACCAAGTTCTCTCATCAGATGCTTGACCATGTTCAGAAGAAAGACATCGGTCCAGTCGGCGACATTTTAAGTGATTTAATGAAAAAGTTAAATGAAATCAATCCGGAAGATCTGAATCAAAAAGAGAAAAAGGGAATCCGTAAACTGTTCTCTAAAGTGAACCGCTCTCTTCAAGAAGTGATGTCCCGTTATCAAAAATTGAGTACTCAAGTAGACCGGATCGGCATTCAGTTGGAGCACTCTAAACGAGGCTTAGTTGAAGATGTGCGCATGCTTGATAAGCTCTACGATCAAAACAAGAACTACTTTAAAGCCTTGAATATTTATATCGCAGCAGCAGAACTAAAACGAGACGAGATTGTCTCTACGACAATTCCTGCATTGAGACAAAAAGCAGAGCAATCCAACGATCAGATGGCGTTCCAGGAAGTCCATGACATGACCCAATTTGTTGATCGTCTAGAAAAACGTATCTATGATTTGCAGTTGTCTCGTCAAATCACAATCCAAAGTGCGCCTCAAATCCGAATGATCCAACAGACGAACCAGACACTAGCTGAGAAGATTCAATCTTCTATTATGACATCTATCCCTCTATGGAAAAATCAGATAGCTATTGCTCTTACACTAAACCGTCAGCAGAAAGCCGTGTCGGCTCAGCGTCAGGTAACTGCTACGACTAATGAGCTACTGCTAAAGAACTCAGAGATGCTAAAAGTGAACAGTATCGAAACGGCTAAAGAGAATGAGCGTGGCATTGTTGAAATCGATACGTTGAAGAAGACGCAAGAAAACTTACTCAGCACTATCGAAGAAACGCTCCAAATTCAAGCTGATGGCCGCATGAAACGAAAAGCTGCGGAACTTGAGATTGCCCGTATGGAAGAAGAATTGAAAAATCGTCTCTTACAAATTCAAGAACGTAGCGAAAACCGTATGTAGGACAAAGACCCCAAAATCATTTGATTTCGGGGTCTTTCCTATAGTCGCATCAAAGCATGTTGGAGCATTCGTTTGAGAAGACGGTGTGCTTCTGAAGTAAACTGATCTAATGAATCCGTTGCAGCCGTGCGCTTTCCATAGATTACAGAGAAAAGGTGCTGTTGTTCTTCCGTTACCTTAGTGTCAGACAGATACAAATGAAGAAAACCTATGCCTTTCTTCTCAAGCCACTGAACAGCGTCTGCCGTATCAAGAATTCCTTTTTCCCGGTATTCAAAAGCAGATGGCTCACCATCTGAGAAATAAAGAAGGAACTTCTGAGATTCAGGGCGTGCAAGTAACGAGTGCCCAGCTTTGCGAAGTGCATAGCCATCTCGGTTGTCTTCATGTGCTTCCATTGAATAAATAGACGGAGCGGCATCTGTCGTATGATCGTATTCATGCATCACTTCAAAATAGTTTGGTTGGTAGCTCTCTGTAGCATCATACGCGTCTTCATAGTGCTGTACGATCCGATGCGGGATTCTGAGCTTGCGCAATACATCATGCACGTAGAGGACAGCTTCTTTCGTTTCTTCTAGCTTATCCTGCATCGAAGCGGACCCGTCTACTAGCAAGTAAAAAACTGCATCAAGTTCTCTACTATCTTGTCCTTTCCGGTAAAAGATTCGTGGTCTTTCTTCAAGCCAAAGAGGCAAGAGATTCTTCTGCAGTCTCCCTTTGCTTAAATTTCTCTGCACATCAATTTCTTTTTTGGCCATTTCTTTTTCAAACAAAGTTACCAGTTGTTTAACGTATGGAGACTGCAGTAATCGGGTTTTAGCAACAGCAGTAAAATTGGTCGTTTCTTGAACCTCAATTAACCGTTCCTTCGCGACCACAGTGTCATGAATTCGCGGAAACAGACTAGCAGTCAGTTGATCCTGGTCATAGTCTTCAGACGACTGAGCAGAAGAATTTCCTAGTCCAATAGAAGTCGGCTCATGGTCCTCGCGCCCTTCTTCTACTGCACCATCTGGATCTGCTAGGTCACTATCTCGACCATGTTCAATCTCAAATCTTAGATGCAGGCCTTTCTCCTGTTCACTTTCTTGGTGCCACATCTGCATCATCTCTTCTACCGACTCTTTTGACTCTTCCGTACCTTTTAACTCCTTTTTAAGACCCCGGTGGTACGTAAAGTTTTCAAATTCAGACCCTCGCAGCACCAGATGCTGAAAATGCGTCAGTTGAGCATCTTGAGACAAAATATCTTCCATTCGAAACAAGATTCCCCAGACAGTATCTACAGTATCTTCTGTTGAAGACAACGTGCGCCACTGATTCAAAAAAGGAACGAGTTCGCTAAATTCTCCGATATCTTGGACATGTAAGGTCCCCTCATAGAACGCGACAGCGATAAAATAAAGCAATGCATCAGAAGTAAATCCACGTTTTTGTAAAGTCGAGAGCTGTTGTTTGTAATACGGAACTGCCGCTTGATGGCGAAGCTGAAACCATTTCGCAGTGCCTTTTCTCGTTTTCGTAATTTGCTGTGTAAAGCGTATCTCTTCTAATAAAAAGACGAGTTGTCTTGCTAGTTGCTCGAATTGGTGTCCTTGTAACTCATCAAGAAACTCTTCATATACTCTCAGATTAAACTCTTTATAGAATCCTAATGTGAGAAGCAGTACATCCGTCACTCGACCCGCATGTTGAATTGCAGGCGTTCGATGTCGCCAAAACACGCTGATGGCAACGAGATGGTCGGCAGGGTTGAGTTCTAGCAGTTGGCGTTCGGATAGCGTAAATTCAGATGAGCGCATCCATGCTTGTGCCACACGCTCAAAATGCAACAGTTCTCCTGCCTCGACGACTTCATTATTGAACTTAATGAAGCGTTCCATTACGCATCCAACCACGAGGTGATGATTTCATGGACAAGCATCTTTTCTTGTAAGTCCGCCATTTTTTCAAGTAAGCCGTATTGATAAGCGCGTTCAAGAGGCATGTAAAAGGACAGCTCGATCACATCAAAAAGAGAACGAATAGAAGCAGATTCGTCCGCTACGCGACCTTGTTCAGCTAGTTCTCTTAGCTCGTTAGTAATAGCAAGCACCGTATCGAGATTAGAGTTTTTTAGCTCCGGGAATTGGCTTTCCACTAACTCTTTTAGATCGTCTCCTTGAATATAAGGAATAGAAAAAGATACAAAACGATCTTTCAACGCCTCGTTGAGAGGAGCTGTTCCCATATATCCTTCATTAATGGCAGCAAGAACCCCAAAATGAGGATGTGCTTTAATGACCTCTCCTGTGAACGGATTTGTCAGCATCTTCCGATAATCGAGAATTCCGTGTAGAATCGGTAATGTTTCAGCTTTAGCCATATTGATCTCGTCGATATACAAAAGATGACCTTTCTTCATGGCTTCGACGACAGGACCTTCCACAAATTCGATAGCCGTCTGACCATCACGTTGAATAATAGTTTTAAATCCTAGAAGCGCTTCTGCATCGAGATCGACAGAAGTATTGATACTTTGCATCGGTTGCCCAAAATAGTGACTGATGGTTTCCGCAAGCTTGGTCTTCCCTGCCCCTGCCGGTCCTTTAAGTAAGACAGGTTTTCCTAAAGCTATGGCAATTTGAATATCTTGTAAAAGGTGTGCATTCGGACTTCTATACCCACCATCTCGAATGAGCGATTTGTCATCTAAGTAGTCTCTGGTAGAACGTTCGTTTCGTTCTTTTTCTAAAAGATTCATAGTCTTCTCCCTTTCGACAGAAAAAACCGATGGAACCCCATCGGTCATTCGAAGTACTCTTTATAATACCCACCAATTTTGCCTGTGTTGTCGACAACAAACACAAACTCGTCTGTTTCGTTCTTCACTTCATACTCTTTCCCAGCGGTTAAGACATTGCTAACAAGAAACTTTTCAGCATTTGTATGCTTGCATATTACTGTGCGAAGTGTTGGCTTTTCTGCCCAATTTTCATGAATCATAAGAACCCTCCTGTAGTGGAAAAGAGATCCTGCGTAGTGCAGGACCTCTTGTATAAATTATGAGTTAAGTAGAAGATCCTCTGGGTTTTCAAGCAACTCTTTAACAGTTTTCAAGAATCCTACAGAGTCTTTTCCATCAATAACACGGTGATCGTAAGATAGAGCGATATACATCATCGGACGAATCTCGACATTGTCTCCAACAGCGATTGGACGTTTTTGGATTGTGTGCATGCCAAGAATCCCTACTTGTGTACCGTTCAAGATTGGAGTAGACATCAATGAGCCGAATACACCACCGTTTGTGATTGTAAATGAACCACCTGACATATCGCCAAGTGTTAATTTGTTGTCGCGAGCTTTTGCAGCTAGTTCTCCAATGTTCGCTTCGATTTCTGCGAAGTTTTTACGGTCCGCGTCACGTACGATTGGCACAACTAGTCCACCTTCAGTAGATACCGCAATACCAATATCGTAGAAGTTGTTTTTCACGATGTAGTCTCCATCGATTTGAGAGTTTACGTATGGATACTTTTTAAGAGCTGCTACAACTGCTTTAGTAAAGAAGGACATGAATCCAAGACGTACATCGTTTTGCTCGAAGAATTGATCTTTCTTGCGTGAACGAAGTGCCATCACGTTTGTCATATCGATCTCGTTGAATGTAGTCAACATGGCTGTATTTTGTTTTACTTCTAGTAGACGGCTAGCAATCGTCTGACGACGACGCGTCATCTTCTCACGAGTTGTGCGGCCATCGTCTTCTTTAGCAGCAGTTTGTGCTTGTGGTGCAGCTGCCGGTTTTTGACCGTGAGCTGCTACGTCTTGAACGCGCACGCGACCCATAGGATCCACTGGAGAAATCTCGCTCAAGTTGATTCCTTTTTCACGAGCTAATTTGCGAGCTGCAGGTGATGCGATTGTACGATCACCAGACTCCTCGTGCTTTACTTCTTCTTTAACTGCTTCTTTAGCAGGCTCTTCTTTTTGTTCAGGAGCTTTTTCTTCTGTTTTCGCTGGCGCTTCCTCTTTTGGAGCAGCAGCTGAACCTTCACCAGCACCTACACGAGCGATGACTTGACCAACTTGAACTGTATCTCCTTCAGCAGCTAGAAGTTCTTGAACAACTCCCGCTTCTTCTGAGATGACTTCTACGTTTACTTTATCTGTTTCAAGTTCAACGATGAACTCACCTTTTTCAACTGTATCACCTGGTTGTTTTAACCACTGTGCAATGGTACCTTCTGTAATGGATTCTGCTAATTCTGGAACGATAATATCTGCCACGATTGTTTCCTCCTTGGACGATTTAGTTGTTTGCTACTGCTTCTTCAATGATACGTGCTTGTTCGACCTTGTACGCTTCTCCGTCACCCTCTGCAGGACTTGAACGGTGTGTACGTCCTGAATAAGAGATATCTAGGCCTTTGCCTAGCTCTAACAAGTATGGAAGGGCAAAGTGCCATGAACCCTGGTTTTGAGGTTCTTCTTGAGCCCATACCAGTTTTTTAACGTTTGGATAACGAGCAATGATGTCCGCAATTTTCTCCTGAGGGAATGGATACAACTGCTCTACGCGAACGATGTGCAGGTGATCATATCCTTCACCAGAGTCAATCTTATCTGCTAAATCAATTGCAAGCTTTCCACTCGCAAACACGATCTTTGTAACGCTGTCCGCGTTTTTACCCAAGTTTGGTTCTTCAATCACTGTTTCGAATTTGCCTGATGTCAATTCTGCTACATCCGCTCCCACTTTAGGATGACGTAACAAGGACTTAGGAGATACGATAATCAGTGGACGAATCGCTTCGTTTTCTAGCATAGCCGCTTGGCGACGCAAGATATGGAAGTAGTTCGCAGCACTTGAGAGGTTCGCAACCGTCCAGTTGTTTTCAGCTGCAAGCTGTAAATAACGCTCAACGCGGGCACTTGTATGCTCAGGTCCTTGTCCTTCAGCAGCGTGCGGAAGTAACATAACTAAACCTGATTTTAGACCCCATTTAGCACGTGCTGCACTGATAAAGTTATCAAACATCACTTGTGCCATATTAGCAAAGTCACCATACTGAGCTTCCCAAATCGTCAATGTATTTGGATCCTCTAAGTTGTAACCAAATTCATAACCTAGGATAGCTGCTTCTGTCAGTGGACTGTTGTGCACGACGAAAGATGAGCTAGAACCAGAGATATGATGAATTGGCATCAATTCTTTACCATTTGTTTCATCATGCAGTACAAGGTGACGGTGTGAGAACGTCCCTCGCTCCGCATCTTGTCCTGTTAGACGAATGGATTGCCCGTCTTGCAGAATTGTAGAGAATGCTAATGTCTCAGCATGACCCCAATCAATTTTCCCTTTGCCATTGAAAGGTTCTTCACGACGTTTTAGGATGCGAGCAAGCTTTTTAAAAGGAGTAAAGTCTTCTGGCCAAGTCAACAACTCTTCATTGATTTTGCGCAGACGGTCTTCTTCTACACCAGATTCGTGTTCTGGCATGCCATTTAACACAGCTTCTGGGATAACGATGTCATGCGCTTTCGACTCAGGAAGCTCTTTCACACGGTCATAAGCTGCTTGCATTTCTGCAAATGTATCTTCATCTAATTTCTTCACTTCATCTTCACTTACTAGTGATTCAGAAGATAAGTTCTTTCCATAGAGTTCACGTACAGTTGGATGTTTGTGAACCAATTTATACATCTCTGGATTCGTTACCATCGGCTCGTCCATTTCATTGTGGCCATAGCGACGGTATCCGATCAAATCGATCACGATATCTTTATTGAATTTTTGTCGGTACGCAAACGCAAGTTTAGCCACACGAATGACTTCTTCTGGCTCATCGGCATTTACGTGAACAACTGGCACTTCGTACCCTTTTGCTGGATCACTTGAATAAAGCGTTGAACGTGAATCGTAATGTTCTGTCGTAAAGCCGATCATATTGTTTGCAATGATATGGATGGATCCTCCAGTTTGGTAACCTGGAACACGGCTGTAGTTCAAGACTTCTGTAACCACACCTTGTCCTGGGAATGCAGCATCTCCGTGTACAAGAACTGCAAATGCAGTGGATGGATCTTGTTTCGGTAGGCCTGCTTCATCTGTCGTTTCTTGAGCAGCACGAACTTGTCCAGTAACTACTGGACTAACTACTTCTAGGTGTGATGGGTTGTAGGCAAGCTTTACTTTCAAACCTGAGGGTGAATTGTATGTCGCACCGTTGTGGTACTTCACATCTCCGTACCAACCTTTAGAGAACTCTAAAGAGCCATCTTTAGGAATGAACGCATCATTTGGAACATGTGCAAAATCAGCGAACATCATTTCATACGGCTTCTTCAAGATATGAGTCAGCACGTTCAAACGGCCACGGTGAGCCATCCCGATGTTCATTTGTTTCACTTGTTCTTTATTAGACTGTTCGACTAAAGCATCAAACAACACAACAAGAGTATCCAAACCTTCGATAGAGAAACGTTTAGCTCCAACAAATGTACGGTGAATGAATTTTTCAAACCCCTCTACATGAGTTAAACGAGCAAGGAGCTCCTTTTTCTCATCCGCTGATAATGTCTGAGGTTTTGTGCTTTCAATTTGAGACTGCAACCATTCTCGCTCATTGCGAGTAATAACATGAGCAAACTCATAAGCTACTTTGTTTGTGTAAACAGACTTTAGATGTTCGATTGCTTGTGCTCCATTTTGAACGGTAGCCGGTGGGTTTTGAACAAGCAAAGACACAGGTACCTTTTCTAGGTCCTGTTTTGTTAATCCGTAAAACTCTAATGAGATACGTTCTGTTTTCTTTTCACGATCATTTAGCGGGTAAATATCTGCTGCTTCATGACCATGTGTACGAATCGCATCCGCAAGTTGAATCGCTTTCAACACAACATCCATTAACGAGTCGTCTACTTGTACAGCTTCTGATTTTGAAGTCGTAGAACCAACTGGCGCACCGTATTGTTCAAACAACGCGGCAAGGTCAGAATCTACGTTTTCTGGTGTTTCCAAAAATAATTCATATTGCTCCATCACATACCCTAAGTTCGGACCCGAGAATGCGGACCAGGGTGTAGTTGTTTTCGACATGAGAAAACCTCCAACTGTAGTTCCTATCAATAGTATATATATTCATAGTATCATTGATGACCCCTTTATGAAAGCGAGGGGGCATGAACAATTTTTCCATTTCAATCTTACTACTCTTAGGAAAAATTACAATGCTTTTTGTGAAAAATCTCACGAAAAAACGCTCGTATAAAACGAGCGTTCAACTGAATGGTAGTTCACTTGGTTTTAATTGGAAATTGAAGTGTGAATTCACTTCCTCTTCCAAGTACACTTGTTACAGAAATTTTTCCCTCAGCACGTTCCAACACTTGCTTTACAAATGTTAGACCTAGACCAGTTCCACCCGCTGATTTGGACCGCGTAGCATCAACCGTATAGAACGGCTCAAAAATTCTCTCTAATTCACTCGCATCCATACCGATTCCTTGATCTTGAATTCGCAAAATATACTTGTTGTCGGTCACTTTGCCTGTGATAGATATGATAGGAACTTCTGATGAGTAGCGAATCGCATTCGTAAGTAAATTCGTGATTACTTGTTCAAGAAGGACTGGTGAGATGGAAAGGACGGCAGGTTCAATAGAAGAAGTTATCATTGCCGCCTCATGATGATCTTGTCGCTCTATTGCTGCTTCAACGACTTGTTTAACCTCTGCAAAGTGGTTCGAATCTTCTTCTTGTTTCGCGAGAGCAAGTAATGCTTCTATCATTTGTCTCATACGCATCGTCTCTTGCTGTAAGATGGTCACAGTCTCTTCCACTAGTTGCGGATCTGTCTTCCCCCACCGCTGCAACATGGCAAGATTTCCTTCCATTGCTTGAATGGGGCTACGCAGTTCATGGGAGACGTTTCCTATAAAACGCTCCTGCATGGCATAGACTTTATGAATACGGCTCACCATTTGTTGGTATTCCTCTGCTAGTTGGCCAATCTCATCCGTACCTGTATAAGACAAGGCTGGTACTACTTGATTGTCAAGTGCATGTTGTTTCATTGCATATTTGAGTTCTTCTAATGGACGGACGAGTAAAGATGACAAGAAATATCCTGCTATCCCGGATACGATGACAAACAGAACTCCAAATAACACTAGAGACCATCTTAAATAAGTGATCATGGAGCTATAACTTTCTAATGAATGGGACATGGCGATATAAAGAGAGCCGTTGCCGATTTGAAATTCCGTAGCTTTATATAAAAAATCTTTTCCGTCCTCTTCCATCCTCTGAAATGAATTGACTTCTCCAGTAAAGATGGGATACGGAGAACTTGGGTTGATTTGTAGAATCTCCACACCGTCTTCATTTAGTAGTCTCGCACTTTGATTGCGACTCAGAAATTGATTTAATAACCCTGTATTGCGTTCAAAGTCTTGAAAGCTAAGTGCAGGACCCCTTGTAGTCATGTAACTTTCTAGTTCTGTAAAAGAAATGGTTGCTGCTGCCCTTTCATTGGCAAGTAGCCATTGACTAAGAGCAGTCGCTAGTACAAGTGACAGCAAAATGTACGTCACAATCATGGCAGTGGCTGTCCATATCGACCAACGGACTCGTAATGAATTAGGCTTCCACTTCATACATATATCCAATCCCTCTTACAGTCTGCAGGGCTTCACTAATGTTTTGCGGGAGTTTTTTACGGAGATGACGCACATAGACATCGACAACATTCGTCTCCGCTTCCGCATCAAATCCCCATACATGTTCTATGATCTGTGACCGAGTCAACGCGCGATTTGGGTGATTCACAAAATAAAGCAACAAATCAAATTCCGTCTTGGTCAATTCGATTTCATTTCCTTCTGCTACGACTTTACGGGCTTTTTCGTCTATGAAAAAGGTTTCATTAGTAGGAGAACTTGTCGTCTCAACTCTACGAAGAATGGCACGTATTCTAGCAAGTAGTTCTTCAATCGCAAATGGTTTTACGATGTAATCATCCGCACCCGCTTCAAGACCTGAAACTCTGTCCATAACAGCGTCTCGAGCCGTTACTAGTAATATAGGTATCGTCGAGGTCTTACGAATCCGTCTAGTCAGTTCCATCCCGTTGAGTCCGGGTACCATAACATCCAACAAGACGACATCGTATTTATTATTTCGGAATAATTCGTACCCATCTCGACCATCTAGCTTATGATCCACTGTAAAGCCTTCATGCTCCAGTTCTAGCTTTACGAACCTTGCAATATTCGGCTCATCTTCAACAAATAATATGCGTGCCACAGTCGCTCACCTGCCTTCTTTAATTACGTATTTGGTCTAGCTTAATCGTACGAATTTAGGTACTAGGATTCAAGTTTTTATGTTCACGTATTTTTCACTTTTCAATTCGAAAAAAATAATGTATATTTTTCTAGCAACATAAAATTCTATAGTTTGATAGGGAAGGCAAATGGTGCGCCACCACGCGATTGGTTCTAGTAGGTTCGATTCCTACCCCGAAATTTTTTATGCAGCACAAAATGAAAAATTTCAGGAACCGGTATACCGGTTTGGGAGGAAGATTGAATTGCTAAAACGACGCGATTTACAAGACTGCCACGCTCTATATGAGCTCATGTCCGACCCGTCAGTGATGAAGTTTGTTCGCCATAAAGCCGCTTCTGCGGAAGAGTATCTCTTTAGCACAAAAGCACTTATGGAAGAAGAAGACCAAGGTACGGTCATCTCACGCACTATTCTGAGTGACTTTGGCCAACCTATAGGTACGATCAACTTGTTTGACGTACAACAAAATGCTGGATTCTTAGGCACTTGGATCGGCACGCCTTTCCAGGGTCTTGGCTACAACTCTAAAGCAAAAGAGCAGTTCCTTAGCGAATTGTTTTTCGAATTAGAGATTGAAAAAGTATTCATGCGTATCCGCAAATCAAATGAAAAGAGTCTTCGTGCCGCTGCGAAGTTACCGTATGCAGTCGAAGCAAATGACTTATATTCTGCGCTCTACCAAGAGATCAACCGTGAACAAGAAGTCTATGACCTCTATTGTATCTCAAAAGATATGTTCATGTTCTATATGCTGCAACAACAGAATCAAGAAGAACAAGCAATGTAAAAAGGCTGCTCATCCGAGCAGCCTTTTCTATTTATTCCACTGTTGTTCTAATAGAGTGACAAACGCTTCTGGAGATGGCGAACTAGCCGCCTGTTGTTGGTTACGGCGTATTTTCTCTTGACGTGTCACAAGCTCCTGAATGGCACCAGTAAATTCCTCTGCTGTTAATAAATCTTCTTCAGTCATGACGGCATAACCCTTTGCAGCAAAATAATGCGCATTTTCCACTTGATCTCCTCGACTCGCTTTTTTAGAGAGAGGAATCAAATACATAGGTTTTTGAAGAGCTAAAAATTCAAATATCGCATTGGAACCAGCACGGGAGATGATAAAATCTGTGGTCGCTAAGAAATTAGATAATTCATCTGTCACAAACTCAAAAATTCGGTAGTTTGGGTGCGACCACTCTCCCACTTCCACATGCCCTTTACCAGCTAAATGAATGATTTGAAAAGAATCCACCAATTGCTTTCTTGTCTCTCTGACCAATTGATTGATTTTAGCAGATCCTTGACTCCCACCCATAATCAATAACACGGGAAGTTCTTTTGTAAATCCAAGTTGTGCTAAACCCTTTTCCCTTGAACCACTAAATAGTTCTGGACGAATGATTGGTCCAACGGCTATGCCTTTACCAGGAAAATGCTTTGCTGTGTTATCAAACACCGTCAAAACAGTCTTGGCAAAGCGAGACGCAATCTTATTAGCTAAACCAGGGCTCATATCGGATTCGTGAATCACGAGTGGTTTGTTTGTAAGCTTCGCTGCCAAAGCAACAGGAACTGAAACAAAACCACCTTTAGAAAATACTGCAACAGGCTTATAATTAAGCATGAGTTGAACTGACTGACCCACACCTGCAAGTACTTTAAACGGATCTTTTATATTTTCAATGGAAAGGTAGCGGCGTAACTTTCCTGTAGAAATGCTGTGGAACGGTACATGGGGATAGTATTCCTGTACTAGTTCTTGTTCAATGCTGTTTGCAGAACCGATATAATGGACGGCATAGCCCTTCTTCTCTAGTTCTGGTATAATGGCTAAGTTTAAAGAAACATGGCCGGCAGTTCCACCGCCTGTTAAAAATAGTGTTTTCATAAAATCCAACCTCCAAGATCATCATAAAGGACGTGCTCACTCATGGCGAATTCATTGCCAAGATATTTGAAGACTTTAGCCCTCATCGTCACTCCCATTTTAATTACGCAAGTTTTTCTCTACCTTATGACTTTTTTCGATATCTTAATGACCAGTCAATACGACATCGGTCACTTGGCAGGCGTTTCAATCGGGTCGTCGCTTTGGGTGCCTGTTTATACAGGTCTGACTGGCATCCTTATTAGTATAACGCCTATCGTAGCACATTACATAGGTGGAAATAAAAAAGACCAGGTTCGCCCGTCTGTTCAACAAGGAATACTTGTAGCCATTGGAATGTCTTTACTAGTCTATATCTTGGTGTTTACTCTTGCAGAACCTGTAGTCAACGCAATGGATGTTACAGCAATCGAACGCGAAATCGCGATTGCTTACATGAAGACGATTTCCATTGGACTAGTACCTCTCTTTATTTATAGTGTACTCCGAGGATTTATAGATGCTTTAGGTCTGACTCGAGTCACCATGTTCATCACCTTGCTATCGGCTCCTATCAATATCTTTTTAAACTACTTGTTTATTTTTGGAAACTGGGGTGCTCCTGAGCTTGGGGGACAAGGAGCTGCACTTGCTTCCGCGCTCACCTACTGGCTGGTATTAGCTATAACTATAAGCTTGATCGTATTGTTGCCTTCTATAAGAGAGTACCAGATCTTCAGTGGTTTTGTCGGAGTGCAGAAGAAGAGAATTTGGACGATTGTCGCGATGGGTGTTCCAATCGGATTGTCTATTTTTGCTGAGACGACCATCTTCTCAGCCGTTACTCTCGTAATGACGAATTACTCGACCGAAGTGTTGTCTGCTCATCAGATCGCTTTAAACTTTACGTCACTGCTCTATATGATACCGTTATCTATTGCTATGGGAGCGACCATTGTCGTCGGTCAAGCTGTAGGTGCAGGAAACCGAAACGAAGCGAAACATTATGCATGGCTAGCCGTATCGCTAGCAGTAGGAGTCAGCTTTATCTCAGCATCCATCCTGTATTTCTTCCGTGAACAAATCTCAGGATTCTATACAGATGACGCAACAGTTGTTGCTTATGCTGTTCAGTTTCTAGTGTTTGCTGCCTTATTCCAATTGTCTGACGCTATTCAAGCACCGGTTCAAGGAGCGCTTCGTGGCTATAAAGATGTCAAGATCACATTCATTATGGCCATCATCTCTTATTGGGTAATCGGCTTACCTTTAGGCTACATACTGGCTACCTATACAGAGTTTGCTCAATATGGGTACTGGGTCGGTCTGATTGCAGGTCTTACTGCTGGAGCCATTACCCTATCAATTCGTTTACTAATTGTGCAAAGAAAACCACATGTCGCATGACACGTGGTTTTTTCAATCCATAATTCCTGAATCTCGCACAGTTACCTTAATATCCACTTCTACTGAAAGAGACCTATACTTCTCCGCCCATTTCTTTTCATCAAAGACCTCTGATTGAAAGGCTCGTCCAACAGGACCAATTCAGAAAGAAATCCGGTAAGATTGGACCTTCTGTTGAGAGGTTTTTCCAATGAGGAAGGGTATTGCTAGTTTGAGTGTGTTGACAAGTGTTCGTATCTCTTAGTAACAAAGTCGAGAAAGTGCTTTTCTTGCCAATTAGAACAGTCTAATTTTTTTACCTTCTCTTCAATTTGATTACGTTTCGTCTCCAGGTTAAAACGTGTTCGAGGATGCGTTCTAACATCTAAAAGCTCTTCATCAAGGAACTGATGAATCTCCGTCATTGTTATCAATTCAGATACACGATCTCTACCGGGGTATAACAATTCAAGGAGGCTTTTAAGAGAAAATGCTTCTAGTGAGGGAGCGGTCTTAATATTCTCTCCAATTAATACAAGTTGCGTCTTCACTTTGACATCCTCTGCCATCCACTGAGTCATCCCATAAGAATATTGAAATAAATGAGGATGAGTCGTAGATGGGAGCTGAACATAGCCTTTAATCCGGTAAACGGAATCTGGTAACGATTGGACCCATTCTTCTACCACGTATTGAGGATAGGGGTGCTCTAAACTATCGAGACGAGACCCTAGTCGCAGTTCTTTTCCTATACGGGACGGTAAGTGCGGAGTAGTATCCTTAGTCGAACTTGTCAATTGTTCAAAATCAATTGCCGCATGCTGCGCTTCAATGATCTCGGCCGTGTTGTTCAATTGTTTCAGCGTGAACTGAAGCTCACTCAATTCTTCTTCATTAATCAGATCTGTTTTATTCACAATAAGTGTATGCGCATGTCGTATTTGCTCAAGATACAACGCTTTTGTCTGAATAGGTAGTGTATCTCTTTGTAAAAATCGTTTCGCATCAATTACGGTTAAAATACCTTTTAAGTCAAACTGATCTGCAAACAATGGAGATAAGATAACATCTAATGAAGCAACCGGATGCGCGGCACCTGTTGTCTCAATGAGTAATACATCAAACTCTTCTTGATAGAGAATTTGTTGTATTTGTGCTTCTGTTTTTTCAGCAGGTGAACAGCAAATGCATCCATCTAACAACTCTCTGAGGGGTACATCTCCTTCTACAGCCTCCGAATCAAAGCCGAGTGCTCCCAGTTCATTCATGATAACTGCCGGCCGCAATCCTTTATTTTTAAGATGTTCGATAAATTTGACTAATAAAGTCGTTTTACCACTTCCTAAAAATCCACTTAATAAGTAAACATATTTCATAAAGTCTCCTCCTCCCGAAAAAAGAAGGCTGACTACAAGTAGCCAGCCCCTTCGTTCTATTGTTCTGATAACACTTCAATTGCTTTTAGTAGTTGTGGATCTTCTGTTCGCATAGTTTCACGGACAGCATTCATCAGCGCAGTTGTTGTCTCGCCTGACACCACTCCTGTAACTTCTAAATCATTCTCTTGCTGGAACTCTTCGACAAGGGTCTTAAGCTGTGCATCAAACTTAGTATCTTGTGATTCCACTTCATAACCGATAGCGGCCATAAATTTCTTCAAAGAAGCTACTTGTTCAGATTGCAAGCCTTCGCTCAGTTCCACGGAAGCATCTAGTGGAGCAAGAGATGCATAGTCTGGATATGCTACTTCATGATCCGGCTCAACGCCTTTTTCATGAATCCAGTTACCATCTGGCGTCAACCACTTAGCCGTCGTTAACTTTATATTTGAACCATCTGGTAGATCTTCTACACTTTGTACAGTTCCTTTACCAAATGAAGTAAGTCCGACAACAGGAATGTCTGCAGATTCACTAAGCGCTGCTGCGATGATTTCAGAGGCCGAAGCACTTCCTTCATCAATGATGACAGCAGTCGGTACCGTTACTTTCTCGGCATCTGTTGCTGGTAAAATCGTAGCTTCACCTTGTTGTTCGATTTGTAGGACTGGTTGTCCTTCTTCTACAAATAGTGAAGCGATATCAACAGCTACGTCTAAAAGTCCACCTGGATTTTGACGTACGTCTAGAAGCAACATCTCCATACCTTCAGATTCCATTTGCTCGAGTGCAGCTAAAAGTTCTTGATACGTATCTCTAGAAAAACTTGTAATCGATATGTGCGCTACATTTCCTTCCAACATTTCAGCATACACGGTTTCAATTGGAATATCATCACGAGTGATTGTAAGTTCAATTGGTTGTTCTTCACCGCGCTGGATCGTTAATGTCACATCTGTTCCTTTTTCCCCGCGAATCAACATGACCGCTTCAGAAGCACTGAAACCACGAATGTCTTCACCGTCAACGGCAATGATTTTATCGTTAGGCATAATACCAGCACGTTCAGCAGGAGAGTTTTTAATCGGGGACACAACTGTAATCACACCATTTTGATCTTGAATCTCTGCTCCAATACCTTGGAAACTAGATGAGATACTTTCATCAAATTGGGACGCTTCTTCTTCATTCATATAATCCGAATAGGGATCCCCTAGAGCATCCACCAACCCATTGATTGCCCCGTTGACCAATTCTTCTTGATCAAAATCCATGTAGTATTTCTCCTGCAGTTGATCATAGACATCATAGAGTTTTGAAAACTCTTGTCGCTCTGTAGGTTGAATGACTTCTGCCACTTTATCCTCACCTGTAGTTAAAGCAAGCATCGTGATGCCCGCAGAGGCAATGGCTGTAAGAAACAGGACGATGACAAAGATAAACGGATTGATGCGGAATGAACGCTTCACTGGTGGAGTTGGTTCCGGTTGCTGATGTTCATTTTCATGTTCCATGTTCTCACCTCATTAATAAAAGACTGCCGCGCAAGTCGACAGTCCAAAACGTAATTCCGGCTTCAAGTGGAAGCCGGAATTCATTTTATTCTTGAATAGCAGCTTCGAGTGCAACAACAATCATATCGTTAAATGTTGTTTGTCGTTCTTCAGAAGAAGTCGCTTCACCTGTCAAAATATGATCACTTACAGTTAAAATTGATAGCGCTTGGCGACCGAATTTAGCAGCTAAAGTGTAAAGAGCTGCAGATTCCATCTCAACTGCTAAAATACCGTAATCTGCCCATTTTTTATAGTCAGCTTCATCATTGTAGAATAAGTCAGCTGTAAAGATGTTTCCTACACGAAGGTTAAGACCAGCTTCTTTTCCTGCTTCAAAAGCTTTGTACAACAAATCGAAATCTGCAGTAGGTGCGTATGCTAAATCGTTTAACAATACTTTGTTTAATGATGAGTCTGTGGAAGCACTTTGACCCAAGATGACCTCACGTACTTTTACATCTTTTTGAATCGCGCCACACGTACCAACGCGAATCAATTTTTGCACATCATATTCTTGCATTAACTCTGTTACATAGATAGCGATAGAAGGAACACCCATTCCTGTTCCTTGAACAGAGATGCGTTTGCCTTTATATGTACCTGTGTAACCAAACATGTTACGAACTTCATTATATTGAACAACATCTTCTAAAAATGTATCCGCAATATACTTTGCACGTAGTGGATCTCCTGGAAGTAAAATTGTATCTGCAATTTCACCTTTTTTTGCACTAATGTGAACACTCATCTTTGTAACCTCATTTCTTTAACGTATAGATTTATGATACATAGTTTAACGTCTGATTGCAATTGTCGGTGTCATCTTGACGTATATTCTTCCCACAACTCGTCAAAAGTAGATGCAGGCAAGTCATCATCTGCCTGCATCTCAATATATAAAGAGATTTCATGAAAGTCTGTTGAAGCTTTCGGGAAGTCATGTAATTCAAAAACCCGTTCAGCAAACCGGTGTTTCTGATTAGTCGTAGAGCCACCTCTGTAGCGAAGGGCAAATTGATAAAAACTGTCTCGCATTGGCTACACCTTTACTCAAATGTCGACAAGTAGTCGCCATAGCCTTCTTTTTCTAAATCTTGCTTAGGCACAAAGCGAAGGGCCGCGGAATTGATGCAGTAACGAAGACCCGTCTCTTCTTTTGGACCGTCTGGAAAGACATGTCCTAGGTGAGAATTCGCTGTCTTGCTTCGTACCTCAACGCGTCTCATTCCAAAGCTGTCATCAAACTCTTCGACTACTTCAGGTGCATCAATTGGTCGAGTAAAGCTTGGCCAACCGCATCCTGCATCATACTTGTCTTTTGAATGGAATAATGGTTTTCCAGACACGATATCCACATAGATACCCTCGTCAAAATGCTGATCAAATTCATTCTTATAGGGAGGCTCTGTACCGTTTTGTTGTGTAACGTAGTACTGCATTTCTGTAAGCTTTTCTCGTAGATTATCTTTCAAAGTAATCCCTCCTTAAATTTTCCGTGAACTGTTTGCGACCAGATCCTGTGAAATAGCGTGTGTAGTGTCCACTATTTTTTTTATAGTAATCTTGGTGATAGTCTTCCGCCTGATAGAACGTAGAAGCAGGAAGCAGTTTTACAGCTACTTTTTTAGCGAAGACATCGTTTTCTAATCGCTTCATGACTTGTTCTGCAATTTCTTTTTGCTCTTCACTATGAAAGAAAATAGCCGTTTGGTACGATTGGCCCCGGTCAAAGAATTGACCGCCTGCATCAAACGGGTCAATATTTTGAAAAAAGATCTCTACAATAGATTCATACGAAAATTTAGCGGGGTCAAATGTGATTTGAACCGCTTCATAATGCCCTGTCGTTTCCGAACAGACTTGTTCATAAGTTGGATTTTCAACATGTCCGCCGGTGTACCCGGAGACTACTTTTTCAATTCCGTCATAGTGATCAAACGGCTTTACCATGCACCAAAAACAACCACCTGCAAATGTTGCGATTTCCATATGAAAACCTCCTAGTTTGTTGTTGGAACTGTAACAGAAAGGATGATCTCGTCATTTTCTAAATCAATCTTTTCAGCGCGAATATCAAAATCGCCATCAATTGGTAGTCCACCTAAATCGATAAAAACAGACTCATCTGCTGGACTAACGACCATCCATGTAGGCAGGTCTATAGAATCTCGTAACAGCTTTAATACTTGTTCAGGTGGAATTGACAATTGTCCAATGTCTACCTTATCTTGTTTTAGTTGAATATTGCCATCTTCTTTTACGATAGGGTCAAAATACATTTGAACCGGAATCGTTAATGTAAATACTGTAAGTTCGGATACTAACGCTATCTGATTGTCCACTGTCAATTCTAGTGGGATAGGCTGGTTTTCAACTGCTTCTTGAATATACTTGTTAGCCAATGCTTCAAAATCCGATTTAGTTGTCTGAACTCTTAATTCTCCACCTGAAGTGGCTGCTGCTCTCTCAGCTAATTCATAGCTCTCTGATTCAGTTGAAATCATATTGACTAACCAAACCGCTCCTAGTATAAGTGCTACTACTAGTACGAAAAATGCAATCTTCCATTTATTCATTCCGACTCGCCCCCTTTACATACAGTTCCCCATTTGTTTCTTCAACAAAACCACAGCTTTCCATGGTTCTGATCATCCGATTGGCAATCAATTCATAGCCTTTAGCATTTGGATGAAAGAAATCTGTATGATAGACCAAGTTTGTGTTTGTATAAAACAAATCTTGAACAGGCACATAACAAGTTGCTTCAAACTCCATCAGCTGACGTTCCATGGTGGTGTTCCAGTCTGTTATGATGGATTCCACTTCCTCTGATTCTACAGTGATTAAGGAGAAGGGATTGTATAATCCCAATGCAATGATTGGGGCTTGAGGATTTAAGTCACGGATATAATGCAAAATATGAAAATAGCGAGTTTCATAATTTTCTCGTTCTTCTTCAAAGGCATCCAGTTGAAGAGAAAATAAATCCCGTTTGATGATTTTCATGACATCATTTCCGCCAATTGAAAGGTAAATATGACTAGCTTCTTGTATTTCCTTATCAAGGGCTCCACTAGAAAGTAATGTCATCAATTGATCACTTCTACGTCCTCGCTTTGCTGTATTGATCAAATCAATTTGCTCGATTTGATCACTTTGTAGTAACTCCTGTTTTACACGTCCTAAATACCCGTCCTGTTTTAATTCATCTCCTACGCCTACAGTCAATGAATCTCCCAACCCAAGGAATAACAAATTGTCCGGAAAGACAGCATAAGGAACCTGATAATCTACAGGTTCCTCACGTTCTTTGGTTTGAAAGACTGGTTTAATAACAATAGAAGAACATCCCGCAATCAAAAAAACCAACCCTATAAGTAGTAAACCGAATTGTTTCACGAGATTATCCTTCCAACAAATACATAAACCCAATGGCGCCTGGGCCTGTGTGCGTGGAAATTACGGGAGTCGTAAAGGACATCTTTACATCACGGAATCCAGACGCCTCAATAGCCTCTTTTAGAGGGGTAGCCATTTGGAACCCATCTGCTTGTGCAATCCCAACTGCTTTTACTCCTGAGGAACCAGTATCCGTCTTAAATTCATTCATCAAATAGTTGATGACTTGCTTGTAGCTGCGTGCCTTAGCTACAGGAGTATATTCTCCATTTGCAAGGGATGCAATCGGTTTGATGGACAATAACGATCCTATCATAGCTCGGCCTTTACCAATACGACCGCCTTTGACCAGATTCTCTAGTGTATCAACTACTACAAACAGTCTGGTATTGGCGCGAACACGGTCCAGTAGGTCAAGGATGTCATCAAGTGACTTTCCTTCTTCAGCCGCTTTTGCTGCTTCAATCACTTGGAAAGCCAGAGCATGAGAGATAAAGCGAGAGTCAACAACTGTTACATCACTTTCCGTCATTTCTGCAGCAGCTTGTGCAGATTTAACTGTACCGCTCATTCCACCTGTCATATGGATGGATAAGATTTGAGATCCATCTTTTCCTAGCTCATCATACACTTGTTTGAATGTTCCAGCCGCTGGTTGAGAAGATTTAGGTAACTCTTCAGTAGCTTTCATCTTTTGAAGAAATTGTTCTGCTGAGATGGTCACTCCATCTAGATAATCCTCTCCATTCACATGAATGGTTAGAGGAACTACTGTTATGCTGTAACGATCCAGTACTTCTTGTGTCAGCTCAGCAGTAGAATCCGTCACAATTTTAATCATAGACATTTTCCCCCTTTTGTAGCTCTAGTAGCGCATGTTCAATCTGGTGTTGAATGCGTTGTTTAAATTCATCTGTACTTTCCGTCTCTTCTATAGAAATTGAAGGCAAAACCTGCACATATACTTGAGCTGGTTTAATCCGGTTGCTCTGTTGTTCCATCAGACGAGAAGTTCCATAAACCGCAATGGGCACAATAGGTACTCCTCCTTTTTGAGCAACTCGCACAAATCCTGATTTAAATTCCCGTATGCCTTGTCCTTTAGATCTTGTCCCTTCTGGGAACAATAGTAAAGAGTGTCCGTTACGCAGAGTCTCTATACTATCCTCTATGGATTTCAAAGCACTTCGTCTGTTAGACCGGTCGATGAAGACACAATTCATTTCTGTCATCCAATCAGCTATAAACGGAATTTTCGTCACTTCCACTTTTGATAAAAATCCGAAAGGCTTTGGAACTTTGGAAATCAGTACCGGAATATCAAAATTCCCTTCGTGATTGGCTACTAGAAGCACGGGTCCTTGAGGGAGATGCTCAGTACCCGAAATTTCCACAGAAGCACCGGCTTTTTTTAAAATATTCGTTGCCCACCTTCTCGGCGTTTCATAGACCAGGTCATCGTAAGAAGCGGTATCTAACTCATGCTTCTTTTTTTGTAACCTTCGTAATGTAGCCATTTGGGTAGGGATGTAGCCAATAATATAACTATATGTCACAAGACTTCTAATCACGAGTCTTCACTAGCCTTTCTTGCTATAACGTTTATAAGTGTAATCGATTCCAGCTTTTGAAGTCATCTTATCTGACTCCCACTGGAGTTCAAATTCAGGATATTCAGGAAAATAGGCGTCACCTTCAAAAGTTTCATGGATCTCAGTAATATAAAGTTGATCTGCCATATCTAAATAGTCTTTAAAAATCTGTGCACCGCCAATAATCAGTTGTTCGTCTCCTTGCTGTTTCGCGAACTCGACAGCGTCTTCCATCGAATGAAATACATAAGTCCCTTCAGCTTCAAACTCTTTGTTACGAGTAATGATGATGTTCGTGCGGTTTGGTAAGGGTCTTCCAATCGATTCAAATGTTTTTCTTCCCATGATGACCGGCTTGTTGAGAGTAACTGATTTGAAATAAGCCAAATCTTCCGGAAGATGCCACGGCATCTCATTATTTGAACCAATGACTCGATTTTCATCATGAGCAACGATCATAGAAATCATGCTACCACGTCCTTAAACAGCAATTTCAGCATGAATACGAGGGTGCGATTCATAACCGATAAGTTGAATATCTTCGAGTTCCATATCAAAAATGGATTTTGAACTCAATTGAATCTCAGGTAATTTTTTGGGTTCACGGGACAACAGCTCATTTACTTGCTCTAAGTGATTTAAATACAAATGAGCGTCACCGAATGTATGAACAAATTCGCCAACTTCAAGGTTTGTCTCTTGTGCGATTAGATGAACTAATAATGCGTAAGATGCAATATTAAAAGGTACTCCTAAAAACACGTCTGCACTTCTTTGGTATAACTGGCAGGACAGTTTGTCTCCTTGCACGTAGAACTGCATAAATGAGTGACAAGGTGGTAGTGCCATCTCATCTACTTCTGCCGGATTCCAAGCGGTCACAATATGACGTCTTGAGTGTGGGGATTGTTTCAAAGAGGAGATGACGTTCTGGATCTGATCGATGATTTGACCATCCTTGCCTTCCCAAGCACGCCATTGTCTGCCGTATACAGGCCCAAGTTCGCCGTATTTAGCAGCAAACGAATCATCGACTTTAAGACGCTCAATAAAAGTAGTCATCTCTTTGTCGTAGTGAACCTTGAAATCAGCATCTTGAGTTGCGCGTATTCCGAAGTTAGTCATATCAGGTCCTTGATACTCGTCGCTTGCTACCCAATTTTCAAATGCCCACTCGTTCCAAATGTTATTGTTTTGACGGACCAAAGTTTGCACGTTCGTGTCCCCTTTTAAAAACCATAACAGTTCACTTGCAACTAATTTAAATGAGGTATGCTTTGTTGTCAGAAGCGGGAATCCTTGTTGAAGATTAAAACGCATTTGATAGCCAAATACGCCAATTGTCCCAACTCCTGTTCGGTCCTTTCGTTGTTCTCCGTTTTCCAAAATATATGTACAAAGATCGTGATATTGTTTCATGGGAGTGCTCCTTTATGATAACCATTTAGGCGGTGTATTTTTCGACCAGTAGATTTCACCAACATCAATATGACTAGTAAATGCATCATCAGCCGTATGATAGTGGAAGGTAAAGTAATATCCCTCTTGTGGTCGTTTTTCTACGCGGACATGAGCTCGAAGAATATCATCATTTGTCACCGTATCATATAGATGAAAGATCTTTTCTCCATATTCACCAGAAGGTTTATGAGAAATTGCGGATTCAGCAGTTGCAAGTTCTTCAATTTTTTCTTGGTATGCCGGGAAAATTGCAGTTTGATACTGATCATAAATTTTAGGACTGATTTTTGAACCGAACTTAACCATGCTTTGCTCTTCGGCTGATACTAATAGGCTCTTAATGTCAATGGGTTGTTGCTCAATATAACTCTGGCTAACGCGGCTTTCTTCAATTTCAAATACCGCGTTCCAGATTTCATGTGAAGGTGTGATGACACCAAATGTAATGACGGCAACTAAGGCAGCAAGAAACTTTTTCACATATAAAGTCAATTCATTCACATCCATCCGTAACATTTTTGAAACAACTTGTCACTCAAACTAGGAGTTGCACTTCATTCTTTTCTCATTTCATTGTACAATAAGAAGCAACCACATGCACAAATTGATTACATAAAAGGAGGCCTTCTAATGAGCTTAGGTATTTTCATTGGCATCGGATATTTATTACTATTAGGTTACTTGACTTCTTTAAACTTCACACATTGATACAAAGACCCAGCTGATCACTCAGCTGGGTCTTGTTCTTTATCTTTGAAACCAAAATGAAATTTTGAAGTTTTTCGGACTTGCTGCTTGAATCCGTAGTCTGAAAACACAGTGCTAGTATAATGAGCTTTCACCACAACACGTCTTTTGGCCACTCTTAGCGCTTCTTCTACCCACTCGGCAGAAAACGCATCTGGAACTGCGAACACTTTATGTGTATGGAAGTTCGTAGCTTCTTCAATAGACTCCTCAAACATCGGGTCTAAATAAACAACGTCAAAAGAACAGTCTTGCTGTCTCTTTAGAAAATCGACAGCATCCTGTTCCACACATTGGATTCGTTTTAGAGCAGCCGTTAATTGAGGTAGACGAAGATCGGCTAGTTGCTGACTTTGATGGAAAAGGAAACTGAGTACTGGAGATTTCTCAACCCCCACCACTTTCCCTGTAACTCCCACAGCTACACTTGCCATCAGACAGTCGGAGCCAAACCCAAGTGTTGTATCAAGAAATGAATCTCCAGGTTGTAATTGAACAGCAGAAAGAAATGGCTCTACTTCCCCTTGTTTATAGCGCTTATAGCGAAACATTGCAGTGCCTGGATGATAAGCATAGCGATGCCCATCCCCACTTTGTGCTTCCCAACCTTGAGAGGTCCAAATATAGAGAACATCAAACTGGTTAAACCACTTGTGGAGAGACCCATTCCCGCGGTCCACATAAGGATATCCAGTTTGTTCCGCAAATGTTTTCGCATACTCGCGCCCTTCCTCAGACAGTTTAGCTGAAGTAGTCACCGCAACTCTCATGAGGTCACAAGTTGCTCCAAAACACCTTGCACGTGATCGACAATAGCTTCTTTTGAGAAGTTTTCAATCTGCTCACGTGGAATGAAATACGCTAGCTGACCATCTTTCCAAATAGCCATTGAAGGAGAGCTTGGTGGGACTTCTGAAAAATAATTCCGCATTCTCTCTGTCGCTTCTTGGTCTTGCCCGGCGAAGACTGTGACAAGATGATCTGGTTTTTGAGTCAAATTTTCAATAGCTTCAATTGCAGCTGGTCGTGCAAGTCCTGCTGCACAACCACAGACGGAATTAATGACAATAAACGAAATCCCTTTAGCAGACTCCATATGATTTTCGACTTCTTCAACACTCGTCAATTCTGTAAAGCCATGTCCCGTCAATTCTTGACGCATCGGCTGAACGATTTGCTTCATATATTCTTCATAGGCGTTCATTGGTTTTCCTCCTTGATTGCTCGTGCCATGTTCATTTGTTTCCATACGGACCCTTTTGCTTCTTCTCCTTGCTCGATACGCGCTATGGCCATTTTCACTTGAAGTCGGACTTCGTACTCACTGTCATTTTCAGCTTTGCGCAGCGAGTCTAGATGTGTATCATCCCCAACTTCATAGAAAAACATGGCTGCACGCCAACGAACTAGCTTATTTTTATCAAAAAGCGCTTGTTCCATTGCTTGTGCAAACTCAGGATACCCTAGGTCACTCATAGTATCTCCTGCAGTACGACGGATTGATGCATTTTTGTCATGCAAAGCAATCGTCAAATGAGGAACGACAATTGGATCTTCAAGAATCCCAAGATAAATGACTGCAAGTCTGCGAATTGATACTTTCTCGTCTTTTAGAGCTAGAGCAAGTAGTGGCAAGTCTTCTTCTTTTGGGTGTGTTAAACGGTCAAGCAACTGATAGCGAACTTGCCAATCTGGATGTTGAAATTCTTCAAGTGAGACTGGGTGACGCTTATTTTTCCATTCTGTCTCCGTGTGAGACTCCGGCTCAGCCAACTGACGAAGACGTTCTTCTGTGTAAGCTGCCTCTAGCTCGTCTTGGACCTGCGCCGCGATTTCATCAAATTCTCCATAACGAACTCCATAATCCAACCATTTTCTATGGAGGATATAGTTCTCATCATCTTGAATACGTTTTTCGAATGTTTCTGTAAAGCGTGGAGACAGAGCATACCGTTTTTCTGACGAGCTATCGAACACTTTTACTTGTAGCGGTATGCCGTGATAATCCTGAATGTGGACACGGACTTCTCCAAAAGATGTATCTAAAGCTGGTTGTTCCTCCACTGCTTCTGTATCTTTACCGAACAAACTTTCAATCTGCGGAATCAACTGTTCCCAGCTCGCTTTGGGATGCTTCTCTACTGCCAAAAAGTTAGCAACATGATAAATACCTTTCATTCCTTCTAACTCTAAAATCTGTCGAATGACTCCCTGTGCTTGGTCAAGTGCTTCAACTTTGTAATTTGTGCTTGTACCAAAAGGTAGTTCTGTATCTACGACGATTTTCATTGAATTTGGACTAGGGGTTGGTTCAATTGTGACAATCTTCATCGAATCACTCCTTTTCTATCTTTCAGTGTATCATGAAGAAACAATTTCTTCTAAGTACGCCCATCGCTCCATTTTTTCTTCTAAAATCGCTTCTGTTTCTTCCAATTGTAAAGAGGCGACACGAATTGTTTCATAATTGGAACCCGCTTGATCAATTTGCTGTTGCAGCTCCGTGATTCGTTGTTCGAGTTTTGCTATTTCGTCTTCTATAGTTTCCCACTCTTTTTTCTCATTATAAGAAAGTCGTTTCTTTTTTTCTTTTACTTCAGGTTCAGGAGAGGCAGTTACCTCTTCCATTTTTTCTTCCTTTACCTGTGCTTTTCTCTGTTCCAAATACTCTTCGAAGGAATCAAGGGTCTGCGTTACATGCCCATTCTCTAGTATCCAAAGCTTGTTCGTCACTCGGTCTACAAAATAGCGATCATGCGAAATGGTAAGCACAACTCCCGGGAACGTATCTAAATAATTCTCCAGGACTGTCAAAGTATCTAAATCCAAATCATTTGTCGGTTCATCTAATAACAACACATTTGGTTGCTGGATGAGCAACTTCAACAGGAACAGTCGCTTCTTTTCTCCTCCCGAGAGTTTCCGAATCTGGGTGCCATGGGTCGACGTTGGGAATAAAAACTGCTCTAACATCTGAACCGCAGAAAATCGTTCACCAGTCGTCGATTCTATCGAATTGGATTCTTCCGTAATATAATGAAGGACACGCTGATTCGAATCAAACTCAGGAAGTTCTTGAGTAAAGTAACCGATTTTCACAGTCTGTCCACGGTCAAGCTCTCCTGAAGTCGGTTCTTCTAGTCCAGCAAGTATCGAAAACAGCGTTGTTTTACCTGCACCGTTTTCTCCTACGATTCCGATGCGGTCTTTGTTTTGAAGCAAGAAAGAGAAGTCACTAAACAGACGGCGATCGCCGAACTGCTTTCCAAGTTGATGCCCTTCCATGACTTTTTTACCGAGACGGCTTGATGACAAGTTCACTTCTAAATCCGCGACAGATACTTTTTGTTTCGCTTTTACTTGAATATCGTCAAATCGGTCAAGTCTCGCTTTTTGTTTTGTCGTACGCGCTTTGGCCCCACGTCGCACCCATTTCAGTTCATTGCGGTAAAGGTTTTGAATCTTGGAGTGCTCGGCCTGTTGTTGCTCGTAGCGAATAGCTTTGTTTTCCAAGTACTGTTCGTAATTCCCTTTGTAGCGAAATAACTGCTGTTGATCGATTTCCAAAATGGAAGTAGAGATTTGATCTAAGAATACACGGTCATGCGTTACAAAAAGGACTGCTCCTTTGTATGACTTCACTAATTCCTCTAAAGCAACAGTGGACTCTACATCCAGATGGTTCGTAGGCTCATCCAGTAGCAACAAGTCATGTGGTTCAATTAGCGCTCGAGCTAGCGCTACTCTTTTTTGTTGGCCACCGGACAATGTCCCTGCATCTTGTGTGAAATCTTCTATACCGAGTTTAGTCAATGCTTGCTTAGCCGCTGTATTGACTTCCCACCCGTTCTTCTCTTCCATTTGCTGCTGTATAGTAAGGAGTGTCTCAATCAATTTCATATTTGTGCTGTCCAGTTCAGCTGCTAGACGTGCTTCTTCATAAGCCCGATTGAGTCTCATCACTTCAAGGTCGCCACTGAACATGCTTTCCAGGACACTTTTGCCTGCTGGCAGAGATGGCTGCTGTTCCAAATAAGAAATCGAATAATCTTTAGGATGATCCATCACAACATGATCGGCTTCAAGTCGTTTAGCAAGAATTTGAAGTAATGTTGATTTCCCGCTACCGTTCTTACCTACAAGCCCAATCTTTTCGCCTTTATAAATCGTGAATTCGATTGAATCAAATAGCGTTTTTTCTCCTACAGTTTTCTTCAAGGATTGAATGATCAATTGCGACACGGCTGATTCCCCACTTCTTCATACAACTGGTTTAAAAAGAGTTCCATAAATTGATGGCGATCTTCTGCCATCTGACGAGCCTGTTCGGTATTCATCAATTCTTTTAATTTCAAAAGCTTTTCATAGAAATGAGTCACAGATGAACCGTTTTTTAATGGTTGTCCATCCCAATAGGCCTCGACTTCTTTATGATTATAGAGCTTGCGATTTTTTGCGCCTCCAAATGCGAATGTTCGTGCAATCCCTACCGCACCAATGGCATCTAAACGATCGGCATCTTGCACTATTTGCGCTTCTAGACTATCTGCCTGTGCACCTCCACTAAAAGACACTTGTTCGATGATAGTTCGAATCTTTAGTTGTTCTTCTGGTGAAATAGCGAACGTTTCAAATATATATGCCATGAATGCTGCACTGTTTTCTGTAGCGTATTTTTTATCTTCTACATCATGCAGTCCGACTGCAAAAGTGACCAAATGACGATTTGCCTCCGGATAATGGTTTAATAGACGGTCCGCGTTCTCATAGACGCGTTCAATATGTGCCATATCATGGCTTCCGTCGTATTGGTTGTAGTATGTTTCAAGATAGGGAGCAAGTTTTTCCCACATCATGGTTTTCCCCTTTCAAATTGACGGATACCGTCGAATCCTGTATAGTTTATCTAGTAATAATCTGATTTTTCTAACGAAGGGGGTCCCGGTACAATGCAACAAGGACAAGTAAAATGGTTTAATGCAGAAAAAGGTTACGGGTTTATTGAATCCGTGGATGGTGAAGACGTGTTTGTGCATTTTACAGGTATCCAAGGTGAAGGGTTCCGAACGTTAGAAGAAGGCCAAAAAGTTCATTACCGTACCGTAGAAGGTAACCGAGGACCACAAGCTGCGGATGTTCAAGTAATCCTAAGTGAATAAGTTATGTAAACTTCCCCTGCGCATTTTGCGCAGGGTTTTTTTATGTGGTCTGATAGAGTTTAGAACCCATTTGCTGCAACTCTTTACCAACAGAACATCCAGAAATACAAAATTGGTGTGCAGCTGTCTTTCCTTTACGTGAGCGAAGATCTTGCTTGATTGGACAGTCTTCACAATAAACGTCTTCCAAGCGGTTGATCTCCTCTACAACTTGATGTAAAAGCATGTTTATCCCACCTTATCTATTGTAGTAGTATAATCGTTTTTAGAAGACGGTTGCAAGGAAAGGAACTAGAAAATGATTGAACTCTATACGGATGCGGCCACGCGTGGCAACCCTGGTGAAAGCGCTATAGGAATTTTTTATAAAGGAGACGGCCATAAAAGAATGCTTAGCAAAAAGATTGGTGTTTGTTCCAATCACACCGCTGAGTTTATTGCTCTTCGTGAAGGTTTGAAAGAAGTGATTGAGTTGAAACCGGATGTTTTGTCCATTCGAGTCGACTCGAAGATTGTGTTTCAGGCAGTAGATACGATGTATGTGAAGCGACCCGAATATAAGGAGATCCTTTTTGAGATTGAAGCACTATTGAGTGAAGTTCCACTATATTTTATTAAGTGGATTCAGGATAAGGAGAATGCGGCTGCGCATCGTTTGGCTACAGAAGAGTTGAGGAAAGGTTAGGAGAATTGTTATGAAATTTCTAGAGCAACGTTCTATACATCTCGAGACAAAAAAAAGACCTCACAAGTGAGGTCTTTTTGAAAGGGTAAAATTAAGCTTTAGTTACGTTAGTAGCTTGTAGGCCACGTTGACCTTGCTCGATTTCGAAAGTTACGTCTTGACCTTCGTCAAGAGTTTTGAAACCTTCGCCTTGGATAGCTGAGAAGTGAACGAATACGTCGTCTCCACCTTCGCGCTCGATGAATCCAAATCCTTTTTCTGAGTTAAACCATTTTACTTTACCTTGTTCCATGTGTGTATCCTCCTCGTGTACATGCATGTACACTTTTGTTACTATCCTTGCTCAACACTGTTAAGTAAAAGTGTTGCCACCTACTAACGCTCCGAACAAAAATAATTCTATTACAATATACCATGAGTTGGGAGAGAATGCAAATAGAATGATTAAATTGTTAAAAGAGCTCCAATCGCTCCACTGTAGCCATGTTCTGGTAAGAACAGTGGTGTTTTTTCCTTTAAAATTGTATAGGAGGAAATAACATTTTGGAGCATTTCATTGTTTTCAAGTGTCGTTCCAATGTAAATAATATCTGTACAATTTTTTGTGTCAGCAGCTTGAATAGAAAGAGATGAAATAACTTCTCCGATCATCCCTTGAATCCCGGCTACTAAGTCATCTGGCGTGTTGATATCCGCCTCAACTGTCAGTAATGCCCCAAAGTTGCTAGCAGTAAGTGACCCTTTAATTGGAAGTTGATTTTGTTGATAAATATCTTCAACTCGAACGTCGATCCATTTTCGTGAACCCTTCTCACTTTTCGCTACAATTTGTTCGAAATCATCCGTTCCAATCATAATTTTGCTCAGACCAAGAAGTGTACCTCCGCCGATTCCAGTTCCAGCTAATCGTTCGTGCACATCTCCATCTAAATAATGAATAGATGTACCTGTTCCTATATTTGTAATAATTGTACGTTTAGTTAGAGAACCGCTTTTTTTCAACTGGTAAAGAACCCCTTTGATTGTGGCATCAAATTCAACCACATAGCGGTAATTTTCACTTCCTAAATAGTGTTCTAGCTGTTTCGCTCTTCCTCCCGTCATGCAAATTTGCGGATTTTTCATCGTTTCCGAAATCCACGTTTTCACGAGATCAAAGCGTGCAGAAGGAAAATACGTTGTCTGGATTTCATCATCTTTCCAATACGCCAACTTGACAAGCGTACCTCCTGCATCAATTCCTAAAGAAGACATTCTATTGGTCCTTTCTATAAACCGTTTCCCCATTCACTAGTGTTGCTTCAATTGTAAGATGGACAATCGACTCTTTCGTTATCTCTTCTGATACTACTGTGAAGTCTGCAAAAAATCCTGGAGCAATCTGTCCAAAGCGATCCTGTTGGCCAGCAATACGAGCGGCTCCAGTTGTATATAAAGAGATGGCTTCAAATGCTGAAAGCTCTTGATGTGGTAAATACGGATTGTTCATAGCTGCTTGAATTCCAAGCAAAGGATCTGCCGTTTCAATAGGTGCATCTGAACCTCCTGCTAATCCAATTCCGTTCTCAAGAAGCGTCTTCCAAGCGTAAGCGTAATCCAGTCGTTGTTCGCCTAAACGATCTTTCACCCACGGGAAATCAGAAGGAACAAACATCGGTTGGATGTCACACATGACTCCTAGTTTAGCAATACGAGTAACAAGATTTTCAGAAAGCACATTCACGTGGATTAGCCTGTCCATAATGCCTTCTGGAGCTGGGTACGCTTCAAGTAGCTCGACCACTTGTTCCGTTGCTTTGTCCCCAATCACATGGACTGCAATACCAGCACCGTAGGAACGTGCAGTTTTGAGCATGTTTTCTAATGCCTCTTTTGTATGTATTGCGACACCTTGAAGCTGCGGTTCATCTGTATACGGTTCAGATAACCAAGCTGTATGACCTCCAAGTGAGCCATCCATAAAAATTTTCATACAACCAAATGTTAGGAACTCATCCCCTTTTTCATGGTTCATCTCTTCAAAGACATGGTGATGTCGTAATAAGTGCGCTCTAAAAGATGTTCCTAAAGCATTTCTATAGGCTGTTAGAGGATTGGTGTAGGCCCCGTAGTAAGCCATATCTTCTGAGTGCCCGCCTGTTAGACCTAAGCTATGTAAATTTTTTATACTCTCTTTAATAATAAAAGATAAATCATCAATAGATAGTTCAGGAATGGCTTTTGTGATCAGTTGCTGAGCTTCATCATAAAACAAACCATTTAGTTGATTCGTACCAGATACTCTTCCGATGACACCTCCAGAAACTTCTTCGACTTTTTCATCTATACCAGCTAATTCTAAAGCTTTTGAATTAGCTAGGAGCGCATGGCGACAGATTCGTTTCAAGACGACAGGTGTATCGGGATAAATAGCATCCAATTCTTCACGAAGCGGAGGACGTTGTTCCATTAGAGTATTGTCATTCCAGCCTTCCAAAACAATCCAACCTGAAACCGGTGATGCTGTGCTGACCATATCTAACAACTCACGGATGGACGTACAAACAGAAAGGTCAGCTGATAGAATTTTTTGACCGTGTCCTATTAAATGCATATGACTATCAATCAAACCGGGATAGACAACTTTACCCTCAAGGCTCCGTTCTTTGTCTGCTAGCGCTTTCAATTCTTGATACGAGCCAGTATGAATGATTTTTCCATCTTCTATTAGAACAGATTCTACTTGATGGCCTGGTTCGGTCATCGTCACAAAAGTTGCATCTTTTAATACTATTTTCATAAATAATTTTATTCCTCCTCTAAAGACGGATGGATTGTGATAAGCACATTCCCTTTCAATGCATTGCTTATCATACAGCGTTCATCGGCTTTGTGTACCAATCGCTCAATAATTTTCTTTTTATTAGATGGGAAGTTTCGAATGGTCGGGTGATGTCGAATTTCCTGAACCTTATAGATTCCTTCGTTTACTTCGACAATAAGTTCCGAGTGAAGTTCAATTTCCGCATGAGTAATTTGACTTCGCTCAAACATGGCACCTAACGTCATTATGTAACATCCGGCTGCTGAACTTAGTAACAGCTCGTCTGGGTTCGTACCTTTACCTGGTCCATCAAGAGAAGCAGGAATCGAGAATTGATGAGTGTGTCCTGCAAGAGTCACTTCTCCCACAGTGTTGCGTTTATGGTTCCAGTGTAGAGACTGGTGAAATGAGTGTCGCATCCATTTACATCCTTTCTTTTTTATTAGTATACTTGAAATCAGAAAGCGGGGAAATGAAATGAATGCCAATTATAAAACTTTGGGCGTACTCGTTATGTCCATTACACTCTTTCTTTTGCTCCTAGGAGTGGGAATAGTTCTTGATCAACCACTTACGACTTCTAATGTCGTCACGATCATTGCTTATGGCTTAGCTGCAGGTTTATTTGCAGGGGCTTTAGCATTTTTAAACTTACGAAAAGGTGTCTTCATCTTTTTAATCGGACTTGCTATCGGATTTTTTGAGATGTTTCGGAGCTTCCTTTTTTCTTCTGGTGAGTTCGGAGATCTAGCTGGTCTTCTATCCTTATTTATTTTCACAGCATTCGGTCTAGTTTTAGCTGTAATAGTTGAAGGAATCCGCTATCTCCTTGCAAAAAGCAAACCGCCCACAACATAATAAGTTGTGAGCGGTTTTCTTAATGCCCTCCTAAGTAAGCTTTGCGAACTTCTTCTGAACTTTGAAGCTCATCTGCCGAACCAGAAAGCACGACTTTACCTGTTTCAATTACGTAACCTCTGCTCGCCACAGAAAGCGCCATATTAGCGTTCTGCTCAACCAGTAAGATGGTCGTGCCTTGTGCATTAATGTCCTTAACGACTTCGAATATGGTTTTTACCATTAAAGGAGCTAACCCCATTGAAGGCTCATCTAGAAGCAGAAGCTTCGGTTTTGCCATGATGGCACGTCCCATAGCTAACATCTGCTGTTCTCCACCTGAGAGCGTTCCGGACATTTGTTTCCGGCGTTCTAGAAGTCGCGGAAACGTATCATAGACTTTCTTCATGTCAGCATCAATGCCTTTTTTATCTTTTCTAAGAAAAGCACCAAGCTCTAGATTCTCTTCAACTGTTAAGTTCGCAAACACACGACGTCCTTCTGGAACGTGGGAGATACCAGACTTCACAATTCCTTGTGCAGGTTTACCAGCAATAGAGTTCCCTAGAAACTCAATGGTTCCTGACTTCGGTTTCAACAAGCCAGACAATGTTTTAAGAAGTGTACTTTTGCCAGCGCCATTCGCACCAATCAGCGTGACGATTTCTCCTTCTTCAACAGTTACCGTGACTCCTTTTAAAGCTTGAATATTGCCATAGTATACATCAATATCTTTCACTGCAAGCATCGTCATTCCGTTACCTCCTCACCTAAATAGGCCTCAATAACTTTCGGATCGTTCCGAATCACTTCAGGAGGTCCTTCAGCCAATAACTGACCGTGATCTAATACATAAATTCGTTCACACACGCCCATTACCAAGTTCATATCGTGTTCAATCAATAAAATAGTTAGATCGAACTTATTTCGAATAAAGGCAATCAGTTCCATCAAGTCATGAGTTTCTTGAGGGTTCATCCCTGCAGCAGGTTCATCCAATAACAACAGTTTTGGATTCGCAGCGAGCGCCCGCGCGATCTCCAATCTTCGTTGTTGACCATAAGGAAGATTTTTAGCCAATTCGTCTTTGTAGCGATCTAAGCGAAAAATCTTTAAGAATTCAATCGCATCTTCTTCCATTTTCTTTTCTCCAGAAAAATGAGATGGAAGTCGAAGTATTGAAGCTAACATCGTATGTTTCGCAAGTGCATGATACGCAACTTTTACATTATCAAGCACGGTCATATCACGGAACAATCGAATATTTTGGAACGTTCGACTCATTCCAGACTGCGTCACTTTATAAGGAGCAGTTCCATTGATTCGCTTTCCTTGAAATACGACATCTCCCTCAGTTGGTACATAAACGCCTGTCAGTAAGTTGAAGCTTGTCGTTTTCCCGGCACCATTGGGTCCGATTAGTCCAACAAGTTCTCCTGGATAAAGAACAAGGTTTAAGTTTTGTACGGCTTTTAAGCCTCCAAATTGAATACCCGCTTGTTTTACCTCAAGTAGTGGTGTCTTTTCCATTGTCTTTACCTCCTTTTGACGTCCAACCTCGGAAATAATCTGTGATTTCTTTTGTTCCCATCAACCCTTGTGGACGGTACAACATGACGATGATCAATACAAGGCTGTAAATAATCATTCGAGTTTCAGGATACTCTTGTAAGAATGTCGAAACGAGAGTTAAGAAGATAGCAGAGATAATAGCACCTGATAGACTTCCTAATCCTCCTAAGACTACTAAAATTAAGATATCAACCGATTTCAAGAATCCGAATTGAGATGGTAAGACAATATAAAAGTTATGTGAGAATAACGCACCCGCAACTCCAGCGAAAAATGCTCCAATTACAAATGCAACAACTTTATAGTAGGTTGTATTGATCCCCATGGCATCGGAAGCAATTTCATCTTCCCGGATTGAAAGAGCAGCTATACCGTGACGTGAACGCGTAAAGTTCACAATTACTAAAATCGTGAGCAACATGAAGAAGAATGTGTATGTCCAGTCCGTCATTTTGCTGACTTGCATCCCTGCTGCTCCACCTACGTAGTCAATATTCAAGAAGATGATACGGATAATTTCTGCAAAACCCAATGTTGCAATTGCTAAATAGTCTCCACGGAGACGTAAACTTGGAATTCCAACTATTAGTCCAGCTAGTGCTGCTACTAATCCACCAACAATGATGGCTACGATGAATGGAAGGTCAAGTTTCATTGTAACAATTGCAGATAGATAGGCACCAACCGCCATAAATCCAGCGTGACCGATAGAGAACTGTCCTGTTATACCGATTACCAAGTGCAAACTGACTGCCAATATAATATTAATCGCAATAAAGATCAACGTATTAGTATGGTAGGCACCAAGCATATCCATCATAATAAGACCCTGAACAATTGCATAAAAGACAAGAGCTGCAATTAGTAGGGGCCAAAACGCTCTTGAGTGTCTTTTCATTTTGTCCACCTACACTTTCTCTCTTGAATTTTTTCCGAAAATCCCAGATGGGCGGAAGATTAAGATTAGAATCAAAATGATAAATGCCGCAGCATCGCGCCATAATGAGAAACCGATGGCGCTAACAAATGTTTCAACCAATCCGAGAATTAAGCCTCCTACCATCGCTCCAGGAATAATACCGATTCCACCCAAAACAGCAGCTACGAATGCTTTTAGACCAGGAATGACACCCATTAGTGGATCAATCTTTGTATAGTACAATCCAAAAATGACACCCGCTGCTCCTGCTAATGCAGAACCGATTGCAAAAGTAGCAGAAATCGTATTGTCGACATTTATACCCATCAGTTTCGCTGCTTCTGTATCATGTGACACTGCACGCATTGCTTTTCCTGTTTTCGTTTTGTGAACGATGAACTGAAGTAGCAACATCAAAATGACAGATACTGACAAAATCAGCACTGCTTTCATGTCAATCGTTGCTCCTAACAAAGAAATAGACTGACGTCCAAACACATCTGGATAAGCTTCAGGTTGAGCACCTCGAATATAAATAAAACCATATTCAATAAGTAAAGAGACCCCGATTGCTGTAATTAGTGCTGCAATACGTGTAGCATTTCGTAACCGTTTGTATGCAATACGCTCAATAAGTACTCCAATTAACGCCGTGATCGCCATGGAGAAAATAAGTGCCACAAAAAAGTTCATCTGGAACATGGTAATTGCATAAAACCCAATGAATGCACCTAACATGAACACGTCACCATGAGCGAAGTTGATTAGTTTGATGATCCCGTACACCATTGTGTAGCCAAGTGCAATAAGTGCATAGATACTCCCGACCGAGATACCATTCAATATCTGTTGAATGATTTCCATATGTGAACCCCCTTTGATGTGTTGCCAAAAGAAAAAGGGGGGAACTGTTCTCCCCCCTAATAACGCACCCCTTAAGGGTTAACTTTCGTATTAAAGACTTGAACTCCATCAACGAATTCTAAAATCGTAGCTGATTTAACTGGGTGGTGGTTTTCGTCAACAGAGTAAGAACCTGTAACAAGTTCTAGTCCGTCAGTAGAAGCTAATGCTTCCTTAATTTTTTCTCCATCAACTTCTCCAGCACGCTCGATCGCATCTTTTAATAGGTAAACTGTGTCATACCCTAATGCGTTGAATGAGTTTGGAAGTTTGCCGTACTTCTCTTCGAATTTCTCGGCAAATTCTTTTGCTTTACCTTCTGGATCTTCTGCTGAGTAGTGGTTGATGATGTATGTGTTGTTCAGTGCTTCCGCACCTGCTAAGTCAACAATTGTCGGTGAATCCCAACCATCTGCTCCCATTAGAGGAACATCGATACCGAGTTCACGTGCTTGTTTAACAATCAAACCAACTTCTTCATAGTACCCAGGGATAAAAATGAATTCTGCATCTGCAGATTGTAAGCGAGTCAATGTTGAACGGAAATCTGTATCCTTTGCAACATAAGATTCCTCGGCAACAATTGTTCCACCAGCAGCTTCAAAGTCTTCGATGAACGATGCAGCAAGACCTTTTGCATAATCAGATGAGTTATCTGCATAAACTGCAGCTGTTTTAACACCTAATTCATTCGCCGCAAAGTTCGCAGCTACTGTTCCTTGGAACGGATCGATGAATGATGTACGGAACGCGTATTCATTAACTGAACCATCTTCAGCGACAGTAACAGTTGGGCTTGTACCTGATGGTGTGATCAGTGGCGTTTTAGAATCTCCTGCCACTTGAACTTGAGCTACTGTGTTCCCAGAAGTTGCAGCTCCAATGATTGCAGCTACTTCGTCTTGGTCCGTTAATTTGATTGCAGCGTTTGTAGCTTCAGCTGCATCAGATTTATTATCAACTTTTGTCAATTCGATTTCTTTACCGTCGATTCCACCGTCAGCGTTGATTTCTTCAATTGCCATTTCAATTCCCTCAAGCTCAGACGAACCATATGAAGCTACAGGTCCAGAAAGCTCTAAGTTAGCTCCGATCTTAATTGTATCGCCATCTCCTGAAGAACTGCCGCCTGTGTCTCCACATGCTGCCAAAGTACCAAGAATCACAGTTGAAGCTAAAAACAATGACGCAAATTTCGATTTTTTCATTACTAGACCCCCATTTTTTGTGGACAGTTAAATTGTCTTTCTATTTACACAATTCACAACTGTCTTACTTGTTTGAACAACTTCATTGTAATGCATGACTTTTTATCCGTCTACATAAATTTTTATATTTTATTAGAAAATTTAATGAATATATCAGTATACATAAATAAAAACGCGAAGAATTAAACTTCTTCGCGCTTTGGAACTACTCTCTTTATAAACAAACTTAATATCAGTGCGACCAAAGTTACACATGCGGCAATGAAAAATGAATAAGTGATTCCTTCAAGCATTCCTTGTTTTGAAAGTTCTCCAATCATTTGCTCTGTCGGAGTGATTCCGGAGAGCTGTAGCTCACGTACTTGATCTTCTATCCAATGATTCATTCGAGTGTTCATGATAGTTAAGAATATTGCCGAACCAATGGCTCCTGATACTTGTTGAAGCGTATTATTCATGGCCGTACCATGTGGATAAAGTGACGCCGAAAGTTGGTTCAAACCATTTGTCATGATCGGCATTGAAATCATCGAAAATCCGAACATCCGCAGAGTATAAAAAATCATAATGACTTGAAAACTTGTCTCCATCGTTAGCGTACTTAATTCAAACGTTGCGAAAGCTGAAATTGAAAGGCCAATCAATGCTAGCCATTTGGCCCCAAATGAATCAAATAAACGACCTGTGATTGGTGACATGATTGCCATAACGAGAGCACCTGGCAACATCAGAAGACCTGATTCAAGTGGAGTGAATCCTCTTATGGTTTGTACGTATAGTGGCGTTAAAATCATTCCAGAGAACATCGCTGCCGATAATACAATGGATATTGCTGAGGCAAGAGCAAACATCGGAAATTTGTATATACGAAATTCTAAGAGAGGCTCTTTTAATTTAAGCTGTCTACGAATAAATACAATCAATCCGATTGCTCCGGCAGTTAAAGTTCCTAATACTATAGGAGATCCCCATCCTTCATCACCAGCCACACTAAAACCGTATAATAGCCCACCAAAAGCAATCGTCGACAAGACTAAAGAAAACTTATCAAGAGTTACTTCTCTCTGTGGTGTAATATTTTTTAATTTGAAAATCGCAAGTACTAATGGAATCAATGCAAACGGTAAAATCATAGCAAACAGGACGCGCCAGCTATAATTCTCGACTATGAATCCTGACAGCGTCGGTCCAATTGCTGGAGCCATAACCATCACAAGACCAAATAATCCCATTGCTGTTCCTCGGCGTTCTATAGGAAATGCTATCAACATGACATTCATGAGCAGCGGCATCATTATTGCAGAACCACTTGCTTGGATCATGCGACCTGCTACTAATATCCAAAAACTAGGAGCAACAAAGGCAACAAGTGTCCCGAGTGTGAATAAACTCATAGCCGTAATAAATAGTGTTCTATTTTTAAATTTTTGTATGAAATAAGCTGAAGCTGGAATTAAAATTCCATTCACGAGCATGTAGCCAGTTGTGAGCCACTGTACTTGAGACGCCTCTACATCAAATTCAATCATAATGGTAGGTAATGCGACATTTAAGAGAGTGTTATTTAGAAATGCAACAAAAGCGCCAATAAACAAAATGGCAATCATTCCGTACGGGGGTTTTTTCATAGGGGATCCTTCTTTCTTTTTTACATTACTCCATCGTACATCATACTATTTAGTTTATCAAACTATTTGTAACTCGAAATATAAATAAAAAAATGGCGCTTAGTCAAAGCGCCAGCCATTCTTAGCAAGACTCATAAATTGCTGTTGTGCATGTATAGTTTCGTCGGATTCTCTGTAAGAATACACTCCATTTGAGTCTTGAACACGTGCTTTTGTAGTATCCCGAAGCTCTAAGTCCAAAATAGACAAAATGCGTTTTTTAATACTAGGAGAAAGTATTGGGAATAAAATCTCGACTCGCTTGATCATGTTACGTGTCATCATATCAGCAGAAGATAAATAAAGTTTAGATGCTCCATTGCGATGGAAATAATAGATTCTCGAATGTTCTAAAAAGCGTCCTACAATACTGATAACTTGAATCGTATCACTGATACCTTTGATTCCTGGTCTCAAGCAACAAATCCCTCGCACAACTAAATCTATGGTCACTCCCGCTTGTGATGCTTCATATAACTTCTCAATGAGGTCCTTATCTGTTAACGAATTCATTTTCAACTTGATATGGCCATTCCCAAATGTCTTGTGAAATTCAATCTCTTCATCAATCAATTCAACAAACCGGTCTTTAATCTCAAATGGAGAAACGACAAGTTTTTGATAATCTGGTTTGTCCATATAACCACTTAAATAGTTAAAGAATTTCGTTGCGTCTGCTCCAATCTTTTTGTTTGTGGTAATAATACTCATATCTGTATAGACTTTTGCAGTTTGATCATTATAATTTCCAGTTCCAAGATGCACAAACTGTTCAATTTTACCTTGTTTTTGTCGAATGATTAAAGTGATTTTGGAATGCGTTTTCAAATTGTGCATACCGTAGATGACTAAACAGCCAGCCTTCTCAAGTTCTTTTGCCCAGATGACATTATTTTCTTCATCAAATCTCGCTTTCAATTCAACTAAAACGGTAACTTGCTTGCCATTTTCTGCAGCACGTTTTAAGGCATTTATAATGGGTGAATTCCCGCTGACACGGTACAGTGTCTGTTTAATAGCGAGAACATACGGATCATCTGCAGCCTTTTCAACAAACTCAAGTATTGGTTGAAACGATTCATACGGATGAAAGAAAAACAAATCTTGAGTGAGAGATTTTTGAAACATATCCTCTTCTCGTTTTAAGTCTTGTGGTTGCTGAGGCATGAAGATTGGGAAAGAAAGTTTTGGAAACTTGGTCTCAAAATACTTAGTGAAAGAAAACAAAAACGTCACATCGAGTGGCCCATCGATTTTATAGACATCACTTGCTGTAATTTCCAATTCATCTAACAAATAGGCGAGCACTTTCTGTTTGATTTCGCTTGATTTTACTTCAAGGCGGCTGACAGCTCCCCATTTTCTCTTTTTTAATTCTTTTTCGATTTCTATAAGAAGGTCCCGAGCCCCTTCTTCATGTATCGTGAGATCTGCATTTCGTGTGATTCTGAATGGATTCGCATGTTTTACTGTAAACCCTGTGAACAATTTGGATAAGTTGCTTATAATGACATCTTCTAATAACACAATCGTATGGGAATCTCTCGTTGATTCCACAACCAAAAACCGTTTGAGCACAGACGGAACTTGGACGATGGCAATTTTTAGTGAATCTTCTTCATCAGCATCTTCTATCATAGCCAATATGTTCATTGTCTTGCTCAGCAAAATAGGGAACGGTCGATACGCATCTACCGCCACAGGTGTAATGACCGGATAGATTTCTTCATCAAACTGGAGATCAATCACTTTCTTTTGGTCTGGATTGAGTTTTGAGTAACTGACGACATGCAACCCTTCTTTTGGAAGATCGACCTCCATGAGCTGACGGTATACTTTCATTTGACGAGCTACCAATTGTTGCGTTTTTTCAGCGATGGCTTCTAACTGTTGCAGTGGCGTAAGTCCCGACTTTGTTTCAGGATTCGTAAACCCAACACGAACTTGGTCTTGTAGTCCTGCAACTCGAACCATAAAAAACTCATCCAGATTGGAGCTGAAAATCGCAAGAAACTTAAGTCTCTCAAATAAAGGATTGTCTTCGTCTTCTGCTTCTTCTAATACTCTTTCATTAAATGCCAACCAACTAAGTTCCCGATTGTTGAAATGTGCATATGTAAACTCACTCATACAGATGCCTCCGTCTCAAATTGAATTTTGACACTACGATTCGTTAGTTTTTCAATATGTTTCTTCATTTTGTCCGCTTGATAGGACTCTAGAACATGAGAGCCTCTTACAAAAAGTGTTAACACAATATCTTCCCCATCCGAATGCATTTTTGCATCATAAACGCTGGAATGATTGGTCGTCTGGAGAGCATGAACAAATCGCAGTAACGCTCCAGCTTCTCGGCATTCTTCAATTTCTTGCATTGGGAGAATTCCTTGGTACGGTTGAATGTACTGTTGAAAGGTTTGTTTGTTCTTATAAGAAGCAAGCAGAGACAGTTTCAATTTTTGTTTGTTCGTGAAACCGTCTAACGTGCTATTCGTCAATAAATAGAACGTATGTTGACTGGCAGACTCTAGGTCTACTTGCTTGCCAAAGTGGAAGAGCTGATACGCATACGTGAGCATTTCCGGATCGTCGGACCATTCTTGAATCCATCCCGCTTCAGAAAATTGTTGGTGAAGTTTATGAAACGCATCGATCAGATCACTTTCTTCAAGCTTGTTGATTCCAAATTTTCCGTGTATATGCCGAATCGCACTGGATGCCACTTCATCGACGAAAAAAGTATGTTCATTTGTAGCCTCAAGTTGTTCGATGATAATGCCTTCTCGCAACCCTTTTCTACTGTGCATGAAGATTGTAGAGTTGCTCATTTCGAGTAACGTTTGAAACGTAATGATCGCTCCGTCAATCACGTCGGCTCGGTCAGAAGAAAGGCCGTCAATTTTCTTTCGGTCTGCAAATGATATTTTCTTTAGCAGGTGGTCGACTGCCCGCATGTCTTCTAATGTCATCTCGTACTGATGAGTTCCAGATAGCGGATAATTCTTGCGGTTCTGATCGATTTGGACAATATTTCGAGCACTTCCTCCTATAGATATGATAGGAAGCCCTTTCCCCTTTTCAGCAATCCAAGATTGCTCTGCAAATTGGTCTTTAACAAAAGCATGGATTGCTTTTCGTTCTTGTAGTGTTGGGATATCCCCAGAGATAAACTTCTTTTTTAAGGTTACGACTCCAAATGGAAAACTGAATGACTCAAGCAATTGTTTGTTTTTAAACAGAGTGACTTCAGTACTTCCCCCACCCATATCGACGGTCAAACCGTCTTTACAATCGGTAGTCAGAACGACTGCCAGATAGCCATAATAGGCTTCTTGCTTGGTGGACAAGACATCAATTGCCATACCTGTCTTATCATGCACTTGTTGTAGAATCTCTTTTTGATTCACCGCTTGCCGAATTGCAGCGGTCGCAGCGATGACCGGTTGAGAAATCGATAAATCTTTTAAGAAAGCATTGAAGTTTTGAAGTGTCTCGACGAGTTTGTCGATTCCTTCTTGCTCTAGTACTAAGTCATCATTCAAATAATTACTTAGTCGAGCTACTGTTTTAATATTGTGATGCTCTTCTAGCCCTTTTTCATAGGAATAACTATAGACTACTAGTCGAATGGAGTTTGATCCGATATCAATGATGGCGCGTAACTGGTCCATACACTCACCTGCCGTTTCTTTTTATTATAACGGATTCGTATTCTAAAGAAGTTATTTTTCAGAAAATTTACCTGAAATTCATAGCGATGATATACAATGAAGAAAAGAGGGGGAGGGTCTTGTGAAAAAATATAGTAAAAAAGAGAATAGTTGGGTCATGTATGACTGGGCCTCATCAGCATATACACTCATTATTACTACAGCAATTTTTCCAATTTATTTTAAATCTTCCGCAACAGAGGCTGGCATTGCAGGGGCCGATTCAACTGCTTATTTAGGGTACACGATTGCGATCTTCACAACTATCCTAGCTCTACTCGGTCCTATTATGGGGACTATCGCAGATTATGAAGGATTGAAGAAGAAATTTTTCACCGTCTTCACTGCAATTGGTGTGATTTTTACAGTGGCGTTAGCATTAGTACCTTTTGAGAACTGGCTGCTTCTACTGATTGTCTACACATTTGCAGCTCTAGGGGCAACAGGCTCCAATGTGTTTTATGACAGCTTTATCGTGGACGTCACAACAGATGAACGAATGGCAAAAGTATCTGCTCGCGGTTATGGAATGGGTTATATCGGCAGCCTCTTCCCATTTGTTATAGCCATGGCTATCATCATTCTGAGTCAACAAGGGATTCTTCCATTCGCAGCAGATACAGCTAGTAAGATTGCTTTCTTGATCACAGCAGCTTGGTGGGTAATTTTTTCAATTCCTATTTTTAAAAATGTAAAACAAATTCATTTTGTTCCGAGAGAACCAAATCCGGTGGGTCAAAGCTTCAAAAGGTTGTTTACTACGTTCAAAGAAATTCGCAAATACCGAGCTGTCTTTCTCTTTCTCCTAGCTTATTTCTTCTATATTGATGGAGTCGGCACCATCATTTCTATGTCAACAGCGTATGGAACTGACCTAGGACTTGATTCTACTTGGCTACTTGGGATCTTGTTCCTCACACAACTGATTGCAGCACCTTTTGCTTTTTTATACGGTCATTTAGCAGGCAAGTTTGGTGAAAAAACGATGCTTTATGTAGGGATCTTTGTATACACCATTGTATGTACGTATGCTTACTTTATGGATTCAGTTACGGATTTCTTCATACTAGCGATGCTGGTCGGAACTTCTCAAGGTGGTATTCAAGCCCTAAGCCGTTCTTATTTCGGAAAGCTTGTGCCGAAACAAAATTCTAATGAATTTTTCGGTTTCTATAATATTTTTGGGCGATTTGCAGCGATTTTAGGTCCGCTACTTGTCGGTATCACCGCTCAAGTAACTGGGAATTCGTCTACAGGCGTTTTCAGCTTGATTGTGCTCTTCATAATCGGTTTCATTATTTTGCGTTTTGTACCCGAGCCAGACCATCATGCCCCTCCAGTAGTACTCAATGAGTAAACATGAAAAGCTCTTTCCGATTGTATTCGGAAAGAGCCTTTTTCATCTATAAATTTTCCATCAAGCGTTTGGCGATCTTTGTATAATCGTCAGCCGTGAGCCCCGGAGCAAATTCTTCTGGTAAGTCATCGAGCTCTGGGATCGGAGCCCCTTTTGGACTCCCCTCCTCTACAACCAATGGCGCTCCAGTTGTTGGGTGCTCACCACTTGGGGCAAGTTAATTAACAGCTTACTCGTTCTTTGAAACATCAGTTGCCCTCAGAAGGTGTGAACCAAATGATTTGTTGGTTACGAACAACGAAGTCCCGGCCTTCTTTAGTGACGATTACACAATCGTAATGAACCATCGATAAAGTTCCCTCCACTATAGACCGCTGAGTTTGAATGGTCACGTCAGTTCCTTGAAGTTCACGTAAATGACGTACAACATAAGATTCTACCGTTGCCTCATAATTCACTTGTGGGGTAGATTGACTCACTGAATCCCTCGCTTTCATATTAGCCTATTCAAAAAGACAGTTTATGTTACACTAAATTTAGAGGTGAGCCTGTGAAGAAACTTGTAATCAGCGGATATCGCGCAACGGAACTCGGTATCTTTGACTCCAAACATCCAGGGATTGCAATTATTAAAACGGCTTTAAAAGACCGTCTCCTTCGCTATTATGAGGAAGGACTGGAATGGGTGCTAATTTCCGGACAGCAAGGTGTCGAGATCTGGGGAGCTGAGGTTGTAGTAGAGTTGAAAAAAGAAGGAATTCCTTTGAAACTTTCTATCACCCCGCCATTTTCAGAGTTCACCAGTCGATTAAAACCGGACAAGCAAGCCGAGTTTCAACAACTTGTGCTAGAAGCTGACTTTTACCAAGCGTTAACGACAGGTGGTTACCAAGGTCCATGGCAATTTCAAGAGCGCGACAAGTTCTTGTTGCGAAATACTGATAGTGCCCTAGTTGTGTACGATGACGAACAACCGGCAAGTCCTAAATTTTTTATGGAATTGATTGGACGCTATCAAGAAACACAGCCCACATTCGTAGTCGAACAAATTACATCGTTTGATTTGAATGACACAGCAGAACAGATGAGATGGAAAGAAGGCGATGACCATGACTACACACTTTGAAGTGTATTCAAAAGAAACAGATGAGTTGCTTCACTCATTTACTCAACAAGATTTATCTAAAGCAATGTCCTATTTCAATGACCACTTAGATCATTATTTATATGTTTCCAAGCCAGAATACCAAGACTTTCGAATTGAAGGATTCGTGCTAGAAACGGATGATATCTTTCGTTTTTACAATGTGTTGATTGGAATTTATATTCCAAAGTCTAAAATGGAGATTGTCAAAAACGAGATTGACTCAATTTGGAATAATCCAGACTTTCGTTATGCATTCACTTATGATGCGAACGAAGGAGTTGCAGAGTTAAATCTCCCTCTAAATTATCTTCAAGGATTTGATCCTACTAGCTCCATCGAAACGACTATTGCATTTGTGGAGTCTATTTTAAAAAAATTTGCCAGTTCTTTCTAAACCGAATAACTGAGCAGCTTCCTGAGCATACTACTAGCGATTATGCAAAGGAGGCTTTTTTATGTGAAAAAATCAGCACCATCTGCACCAAGTGCCTCAGTTGGATCAGCAAGATCCCCAAACGATCTTACAAAGCTTCCAACCAGCTTCTAAGCTCGGTTTAAATATGAACTGATAACAAAAAGTAAGAAGTACTAATTTCGAACAACAATTGTTTCTGAGAGACAATCTTCTCTCTCGAGACGATGGATTTTCTCTAGGAACAACTAACCACAGGTGCAGGACTAGCTTATTGAGCTAGTCCTGCACCTGTCTTCATTGTACGGCAGAAAAACCACATCTAGTAATTGAAGAAAGTCTGTCTATAAATGATTTGGGAGAAGTTGTAGAAACTTCCCTGATCCTACTTCGGCTCTGCCTCTAACAGTGATGGTTCAGTTCACTTGTATCTTCTATAGAACTAGATGAAGGCGGGGCTGTGCTGGGGCAAGGCCCGATTTTTCAAGCTCATACTCAAAGTCTAGGAAAGCAGGTTAAAGACTTCTAAGTTAAACCCCAACTCCTAAGGTTGTATCATAACCAATATGTTCGTACAAATGTAATAAGACAGCATATATGAAAAGTGTGTAGGGGTGACTCCAGCGGGATTATAAGCGGAAGCTGAGACCGAGGCTCAGCCCGCGCCCGCGGAACGCTTCCCCTGCACACAATTAAACATACACAAGGGAGCTTCTCATACTAAGAGAAGCTCCCTTGTGTAAAGTATAGAATTTACTTAACGCATTGGAATGCCGTGATCTTTAACATGTTGTTTAATTTCTTGAATTGAATAGTGACCATAATGAATCATAGAGGCAACAAGTGCCGCATCTGCCTTTGCTTCAGTGAAAACTTCAGAGATGTGATGCAGTTCGCCGGCACCACCTGAAGCGATAATCGGAATGGAGACATTTTCAGAAAGAAGTTTAATCAACTCCAGATCATACCCCGTCTTCATGCCGTCCTTATGAATACTCGTACAGATGATTTCTCCAGCACCTCGTTCTGCAGCTTCTTGAGCCCACTCTAACACGTCTTTTCCTGAATTCTCATGACCAGAGTGCGTATAGACTTCCCAGCGCTCAATCGAACCATCTTCACGTAAAATCGGCATTGCATCGAGCCCCAGCACGACACATTGTTTACCAAAGATTGCTGCAGCCTCGTTCAATAGTTCGGGACGCAACACAGCAGCGGAGTTTACTCCAACTTTGTCCGCACCTGCACGAAGCAACAGGCGGAAATCTTCAATTGTTCGGACGCCTCCGATTACGGAGAAAGGAATATAGACTTCCTCTGCCACTCTTCGAATCCACTCATATTTCACTTCTTGATTTTTCAATGAAGCGGTCGTATCTAAATAAATCAGTTCATCTGCTCCATCTTCAGCGTATTTCCGCCCAAGTTCTGCAGGATCTCCAATGATAGTGGGATTACGAAATTGAACGTATTTCACTGCTTTGTCATCTAAAACATCAATAGCTGGTACAATTCGTTTTTTTAACATGTCGTCACCTTTTTCTTTGCATAACGGCAAAAATTATCGAGCAGCTTCATGCCCGCTTCGCCACTCTTTTCTGGGTGGAACTGCACACCCATAACGTAGTCATTGCCTATGGCTGAAGCAAAAGGTGTCCCGTAATCTGTCAACCCAATGATATCGTCTGTATCTTTAGGAGCTGCATAATAAGAGTGAACAAAATAAAAGTCTGTTTGTTTAGGAAGGTCTTTTAATAAGAAATGGCCTTTCACATCTTCTACATCATTCCAACCCATATGAGGGACCTTCAAATCAGGATTTGCAAAGTAAGGAACCGTGCCTTTTAATAGGCCTAATCCTTGTGCATCGCCTTCTTCACTTGCATCAAGAAGCAGCTGCATTCCTAAACAGATACCAAGTATCGGAATACCTTCTTCTACTTTTCGTTTTATATAAGAAACAAGACCGCGTTCTTCAAGTTGTTTCATAGCTTGTTCCGCATGACCCACTCCTGGTAAGATCAATTGTTCAATTTCACCTGTATAAGTCCCGTCTTCAATTCGAACGTACGGGTATCCAAGTTTTTTGATGGCTTTTTCCACGCTGTGCATGTTGCCAGCACCATAATCCAGTATTCCAATCATCGCACTCGCCTCCTGTTTCTCATTATGCCATCGTCATAAAAAAATTGAAAGAGAAAACTTTAACTCACTAGCAGAAGAAAGCTTTAATGCGAAAAAAAACCCGCTTTTACACGGGTTGAGGTGTTGCTACAAATTGATTCACTTTTTGAGCCGCTTCTTTTCCTTCTTTAATTGCCCAGACGACAAGACTTTGACCTCTTCTTGCATCTCCAGCTGTAAATACACTAGGTATATTAGTCGCGTAATCTACTTTTGAAGCGGCGATGCGGTTGCGTGATAAGCTGAGATCGGAATCTGCAGCAACTTGTTCTTCTATACCTTCAAATCCAATTGCAACAAACACTACATCCGCTGGCCACTCTTTTTCAGTACCTGGTAGTTCACGGAAGTAATGGAAGCCGTCTTCCCCTACTACTTTCTCCATTTGAATTGTCTTTAATGCGACGACTTCTCCTGAATGACCTTTTACGATTTCTTTTGTTTGTATCAAATATTCTCGCGGGTCTTGGCCTTTAGTTGCAAGTGCTTCTTCATAAGCGTAATCCATTTTAAAGACATTCGGATCTGACGGCCACATGTGATCGCCATCTCTTTCTGAACCAAGCTTCGGATGCTTCCCAAATTGGACGATCGACTTGCACCCTTGTCGAATAGCTGTGGCTACACAGTCTGCTCCCGTGTCACCTCCACCAATGACGAGTACATGCTTTTTACTAACGTCAAGACGAGGCTTTGTCCCATCAAGATGCGCTTTTGTTGTTTCAGATAGATACTGCATCGCAGGAACAATGCCTTGTGCATCGTCACCAGGAAGATGAAGCACTCGTTGCTTCTGTGCGCCAACACAAAGGATGACAGCATCAAACTCTTCACGAAGTTGAGTAAGCGTGATATCTTTTCCGATTTCGGTGTTCACGATGAATTGAATTCCTTCTTCTGCAAGTAGATGTACTCGTCGTAGTACAACATCTTTATCGAGCTTCATTGAAGGAATTCCATACATCAGTAGTCCTCCTGGACGATCATCTCGCTCAAAGACAGTTACACTATGACCTTCTTGATTCAGGTCATCCGCAGCTGTAAGACCTGCTGGACCGGAACCCACGATAGCTATCTTCTTCCCAGTTCGATTAACAGGAATACGTGGTGTGATCCAACCTTCTTCAAATCCTTTATCGATGATACTTCGTTCGATACCCTTTATAGCTACTGCAGGTTCTGAGATTCCTAGGACACACGAGCTCTCACAAGGTGCTGGACATACTCTTCCTGTAAACTCTGGGAAGTTGTTCGTCATCAGTAGGCGGTCAAGAGCATCTTTCCACTGGCCTCTGTAGACAAGGTCATTCCATTCCGGAATAACGTTTTGAATGGGACATCCAGCTGCAACTCCTCGAATCTCAATCCCCATATGACAAAACGGGGTGCCGCAGTCCATACAACGAGCTCCTTGCTCTTGCATCTCAGAATCCGTAAAGCGCTGTCCGTATTCATGAAAATGCCGAATCCGTTTTTTTGCTGGCTCCTCGAGCGGTTTCTTCCGGTCGATTTCTAAAAATCCAGTTGGTTTTCCCATTCACTTCACTCTCCTTAAGAAACGACCGTTGCCCCGTAGAACGCTTGCAAAGCGGCTTGATCTTTTTCAAGACCTTGCTGTTCTAGATCAACAATGCGTTTTTTCATTTTTGCATACTCAACAGGTTCTACCTTAATGAACTGGAACTTTGTAGCATCCCAATTCGCTAAAAGTGCTCCCGCTTTTTTGCTCTTCGTGTAATAGAAGTGATCCATCAGCATCTTTTGAAGCTCGTGGTACTCTTCGTCATCTGTTATTGTTACAAGTTGAATCATCTCCAAATTGCTAAGTTCTTTTACTCGCTGCTCGCTATCCGGAAGTATATAAGCAGTGCCTCCTGACATTCCTGCCCCAAAGTTTTTGCCTATATCACCTAAGATGACTACACGCCCACCTGTCATATATTCGCAGCCATGATCTCCGATACCTTCGACTACTATAGATGCTCCTGAATTTCGAACAGCAAAGCGTTCACCAGCCCGCCCGTTCAAAAACGCCTCACCCGAAGTCGCTCCGTAAAACGTTACATTTCCTGCAATCATGGCATCCTTCACAGAACTTTCGACAGGTTGTTTAAGGACGAGCTTTCCTCCAGACAAGCCTTTGCCTAGATAGTCATTCGCATCTCCCGACAAGTAGATGGAGACTCCATTCGGCAAATAGGCTCCAAGACTTTGGCCCGCATGGCCTGACAAGTGCAGCTGGATATGATCTTCTGGTAGACCTGCTTCCCCATACTTTTTCGTAACTTCATGTCCAACAATTGTTCCGACCACTCGGTCTGTATTTCGAATAGCGGACTGAACGGTTTTAGACTGACCGGTTGCAATAGCTGTCTCAAGCTGAGGCAACAAAACTTTCAAATCAAGTGACTGCTCTAAACGGTGCTGTTGGTCACGTTGTTTTGTAGTAGGTCCATCAACACGATGTAACAATACGGTCAAGTCGAGTTGTCCTGCTTTCCAGTGATTCTTAGCTCGCTCAGAAACATGTAATGCATCTGTGCGGCCCACTAGCTCATCTACTGTGCGGAACCCAAGATTAGCCATCCATTCTCGTAGTTCTTCTGCAACAAAGTGCATATAATTTACGACGTGATCTGCTGCTCCTGTAAACTTGTCGCGAAGTTTTGGGTTTTGCGTAGCAATACCGACTGGACAAGTGTCTAGATGGCACGCACGCATCATGACACACCCCATCACGATAAGTGGTGCCGTTGCAAATGCAAATTCTTCTGCCCCAAGAAGTGCTGCAAGAAGGACATCCTTCCCTGTCATCAATTTCCCGTCCGTTTCGAGTGTCACACGGTCACGAAGACCGTTTAGCATAAGTGTTTGATGTGCTTCTGCTAGTCCGAGTTCCCATGGAAGGCCGGCATGCATGATGCTTGTTTTCGGAGAAGCACCTGTTCCGCCGTCATAACCAGAGATAACAATGACATCCGCAGCGCCTTTAGCAACACCAGCCGCTATAGTTCCGACTCCACCTTTTGAAACGAGCTTTACGCTGATACGAGCATGACGATTGGCATTTTTCAAATCATGGATCAGTTGCGCCATATCTTCAATGGAATAGATATCGTGATGTGGCGGCGGTGAAATTAGTCCGACTCCAGGAGTAGAACCGCGGACCTCTGCTACCCAAGGGTACACTTTGTTACCAGGTAATTGACCGCCTTCACCAGGCTTTGCTCCTTGTGCCATTTTAATCTGCAACTCATCCGCTTCAGAAAGATACACAGCCTTTACACCAAAGCGTCCAGAAGCAATTTGTTTGATGGCGCTTCTTCGGTAATCGCCATTTGCATCACGTTGATAACGAGAAGGATGTTCTCCACCTTCCCCACTGTTACTTTTGCCTCCTAGACGATTCATGGCTATAGCGAGCGTTTCATGAGCCTCTTGAGATAACGAACCGAAGGACATAGCGCCCGTTTTAAATCGTTTGACGATGCTGCTTGCAGGCTCTACTTCTTCTAACGGTACTTTCGGTCGGTCTGTACGCAGATCAAATAAATTTCGTAAAAAGCCCAGTCGCTCCTCATTCGCCATCTCTGCATATTGTCTATAAAGACCTATATCATTTTTGCGAGCTGCCCACTGCAGTGTATGAATCGTTTTTGGACGAAACGCGTGATGTTCTCCATTCGCTCGCCATTGGAACTGACTACCTGAGTCTAGTGGTTGAGCTGCTTGCTCCACAGCATGTGCAACACGAAGTTCCATCTCGCGCTGTATTGTGGATAGGTCAATACCACCCAGCTGAGATTTCGTTCCTGTAAAGTACTTACTGATAACATCCTGTCCGATTCCAACGGCCTCAAAAATTTGTGCACCACGGTAGCTTTGAATCGTCGAGATTCCCATTTTCGCCATCACTTTTACGACTCCATCTGTAAAGCCTTTTACAGTTGAAGCTACAGCTTCATCGTAGGACTTATTCAGATGACCTTGCTCAATTGATTGCTCAAGCGTTGCGTAAACCAAATATGGGTAGATAGCATCTGATCCGTACCCGATAAGAGCAGCGATGTGGTGAACTTCTTTCACTTCTGCAGATTCGATAAGTAACGATAGTTTCGTTCGCTGTCCTTTTCTGACGAGATACTGATGAATGGCACTGCTCGCTAACAGGACCGGCACAACTTTTTCTCCCTTAGATAGATGGCGGTCGGAAAGAACCACCAAATGCTTACCTTCTGCAAGTGCCTGATCAACTTCTTCAAGTAACGAATTGAGCTTTTCTTCGAGTGACCCTGTAAACTGCAACTCTAAAGTTGTCGAGGAAAATACCGGATGATTTCGCAATTGGTTCATTTGACTTGCTTTTAAAATTGGCGTCTGCAATTGAATCCTCTTTGCATTCGTGGCATCCGGTTCCAGCAAGTTTCCTTCAGGACCTAAGTAGCTGATAGTTGAAGTTACCATTTTTTCACGAATCGAATCGATTGGTGGATTGGTCACCTGAGCAAATAACTGCTTAAAATAGTTAAACAATAGCTGCGGTCGATCTGACAACACAGCTAACGGCGTGTCATTCCCCATGGAACCGATTGGATCTTTGCCTTCCAAAGCTAAAGGCAGTAGGTATTTGTGGATGTCTTCAAAGCTGTATTGATTTAAATGCTGTTTGTAGGAAAGTTCTTGCTCATTCTCAACGAGTTCTTTAGACGTATCAAGCTTTTCTAATTGCTCTAGCCAGGAATCATACGGATGTTCCGTAGCAATTGTCTGTTTCAATTCATCATCTTCAATGATTCTTCCTTGCTCTAGATCCACAAGTAGCATCTTTCCTGGACTGAGTCGCTCTTTTCGGACGACATCTTCTTCTTTAACATCTACCACTCCGACTTCAGAAGAATAGATGAGACGGTCGTCTTTTGTAACGTAGTAGCGTGCCGGGCGCAAGCCGTTTCTGTCTAGTACAGCACCTAGCTGTTTACCATCCGTGAAACAAATTGCAGTCGGCCCATCCCACGGCTCCATAAATGTAGAATGGTACGTGTAAAAGGCTTCTTTTTCTGGCGTCATGTGTGGATTGTTCTCACTCCAAGGTTCTGGGATCATCATCATCGCAGCATGCGCTGGAGATCGTCCTGCAAGGACCAGGAACTCGAATGCATTATCTAACATGGAAGAGTCACTTCCAGACTCGTCAACGATTGGAAGGATATCTTGAATATCTTCACCAAAAACTGAGGAGACAAACTGTTGCTCACGTGCCTTCATCCAATTGACATTGCCTTGAAGCGTATTGATTTCTCCATTATGGACGAGGTATCTGTTTGGGTGGGCTCGTTTCCAACTCGGGAATGTGTTCGTACTATAGCGTGAGTGAACCAAGCTATAGGCAGATACAAAGCGCTCATCTTGTAGGTCCAGATAAAATTCGCTAACTTCAACCGGAGTTAGAAGTCCTTTGAAAACAATAGTTTCCGTCGAAAGCGAAGGAATATAGACTTCGTAGCCATTCTCTGTCAAAAATCGTTCAAGTCTTTTGCGGAATAGATAAAGGTGTCTTTCAAAATCTAATTGCGTCATGTGAGTGTCGTTTTTCTCTACAAACAATTGTTCAATAATCGGCATGGAGTCTTGTGCCGTTTTCGATAGTTCCGAGCCATTTATAGGAACCTCGCGCCATTTTATCAGATTAAGATGCTGGGAACTGGCAACTAGTTTATCTACTTGTTTCTTTACGTCTTCTATTACTTGGACTTCCTGAGGAAAGAAAAACATCCCTACAGCATAATCTCCTCTTTGTGGCAGTGGAAACGCTAAAATTTGACGGAACAGCGCGTCTGGTAACTGCACCATGATTCCCGCTCCATCTCCCGTACGGTGGTCATGACCACGTCCTGCTCGGTGATCCAGTCGATGTAACATTTCAAGACCATCCGTAACGATGTCATGACTCGCTTGCCCTTTAATATTGGCATAAAGTCCAATGCCACATGCATCGTGCTCATTTGTCGGGCAATAAAGTCCTTGTTTTTTCGGGTAGTTGTGAAATGTCATCGCCGATCCCTCCATGTCATGAATGTGTAGGAATAGTGTAAGTTTTCAAAATGATATAAACAATATATAATTACTATCATACTCATATCAATTTGAGATAGAAAGGCGGAAAATCGTTGGAACTACGCCAATTACTGTACTTTCAAGAAGTAGCAAAACGAGAACATATTTCTGAGGCTGCCCTTCATTTACACGTGGCCCAATCTGCCATAAGCCGTCAGATTGCTAATTTAGAAAAAGAATTAGGAGTTCAATTATTTGACCGAATCGGAAGAAACGTGAAACTAACTGCCATTGGAAGAACTTTTTTAACTCACGTCACGAAGGCCTTATTAGAGATTGATGTTGGAGTCGAAGAAGTCAATACCTACTTGAATCCTGAGAAAGGAAGCATCCGGATAGGTTTTCCAAGCAGTTTCGCCACTCAGTTGTTGCCAAGCGTCATCACAGCTTTTCGTAAACAACATCCCGACGTCAAGTTTCAGCTTCGCCAAGGAAATTATAAGTACTTAGTTGATGCCGTCAAAGATCGCTCGATCAATATTTCCTTTATAGGTCCGTTACCAACAGGTGAACCGGAACTCACTACTACCGAACTGTTTACTGAAAAGTTCTCCTTAGTGGTTCCGTTACAACACAGGCTGGCGAATCAGTCGACTGTTCATCTGATCGAGCTGAAGAATGAACCATTTATCTTGTTTCCAGAAGAGTTTATTTTGCACAAGACTGTCGTCCAAGCCTGTCAATCTGTTGGTTTTCAACCTACCATCAGTTCCGTTGGAGAAGACCTCGATGCGATTAAGGGATTGGTTGCAGCCGGCCTAGGAGTGTCCATCCTACCTGAAAGCACATTACCAGAAGGGTCGATGCGATTTACAAAAAAGATTCAGATTCAAGCACCTTTGATGCAACGGACTGTCGGACTCATCACGTCTACTTCCAGAGTACTCACACCGTCAGAGACCATATTTATTGATTTCGCCACACAATTTTTCAGAAGAATGAACCAATATTTATAAATGCTCTAGCACTTCAGCGCAATGGTGTGTTAAACTTGTCAAATATTCTGATAAAGGTTGTGATGAAATGATTGAAGTTAAAAACAAATCGTTGGTGAAAGTAGAAGACATTCTTCAAGCATTTCATCAATTAAAAGATGTTGTAGCCCATACTCCACTTCAGCGAAATGACATTTTAAGCACGCGTTACCAAGCTGACATTTACTTAAAACGAGAAGATTTGCAACATGTCCGCTCGTTTAAATTAAGAGGCGCTTATTATAAGATTGCTTCTATAGAGGAACAGGCTAGAAAAAATTCCGTAGTCTGTGCAAGTGCTGGGAACCATGCACAAGGTGTCGCGTATGCTTGTGCGGCATTAGCTATACGAGGAACCATTTTTATGCCGAAAACAACACCTAAACAGAAAGTGAATCAAGTCCGGATGTTTGGTGGAGCGTTTGTCGAGATTCGACTCGAAGGAGATACTTTTGACGATTCAGCTGCAGCTGCTACTACTTATGCAACAGAACAAGGTGCAGAGTTTATCCATCCTTTCGATGATCCTGATGTGATTGCCGGTCAAGGTACGGTTGCTGTTGAGATCCTTCACGAACTTGAAGGTCCAGTAGATTTCATCTTGGCAAGTGTTGGTGGCGGAGGCTTAATTGCTGGTGTTTCAACATATACGAAAAGTATATCGCCCACTACAAAAGTCATTGGGGTAGAGCCTAGTGGGGCGGCTTCTATGGCGGAAGCCTTCCAACATGGTAAGCCGGTCGCGCTAGACTCAATCGATAAATTTGTAGACGGAGCAGCCGTGAAATGCGCAGGCGTTCAAACCTTCTCTATAGCGAAGCACTATGTAGATGACTTGCTCACAGTCCCGGAAGGTAAAGTCTGTACAACGATTCTTGAAATGTACAATCAGCATGCCATCGTTGTAGAACCCGCTGGTGCTCTTCCTATTGCGGCACTGGACTTAGTAGCGGATGATATCCGTGGCAAACAAGTGGTCGTGATCATTAGTGGAGGAAATAACGATATTTCCCGGATGCAAGAAATCAAAGAAAAATCCTTATTATATGAAGGCTATTTGCATTATTTTCTTGTGAAATTCCCGCAGCGCGCTGGAGCACTTCGTCAATTCTTACATGACGTGCTTGGACCTGAAGATGATATCACAACGTTTGAGTACACGAAAAAGAACAATAAAGAGAGCGGTCCTGCCCTTATTGGAATTGAACTTCATGATCCTGATGACTACGAAGCATTGATTGCTCGATTTGAAGACAATGGTTTTGACTACAAAGCAGTCAATACGGATTCACTACTGTTTGAACTGTTGATTTAAGTCAGCAAAAAAGCACATCTCGCAGTGAGATGTGCTTCTTTATGCTTCTAATAGCATGCGGTCCGATAACGCATGGCTCCCTTTTATTTTCTTGAACTCCTCTAGCAAGTGCTGTACGGTCAAATGCTTCTTCGTCTCAGCATCCGCCTCATAAATGATTTTCCCTTGATCCATCATGATCAAGCGGTTCCCTAAATCAATCGCTTGCTGCATATTGTGTGTCACCATGAGAGTCGTCAGTTGTTGGTCGTGGACGAGCTGTTTCGTTAGCTGTGTAATCAGCTCCGCTCGCGCGGGATCCAGTGCAGCCGTATGTTCATCTAAAAGTAGCAAAGAAGGATTTGTAAATGTGGCCATCAAAAGAGACAAGGCCTGTCTTTCGCCTCCAGATAAAGTACCCACTTTAGTAGTCAACCGGTTCTCAAGATTCAAATGCAAGACTTCAAGTGCTGAGCGGAAATGGTCCCGCTTCGTTTTTGAAGTCGCAAACCTCCAGTTTCGCTTGCGATTTCGCGCATGTGCAACAGCTAAGTTCTCTTCTATAGTAAGACTAGGTGACGTTCCAGCCATTGGATCTTGAAACACACGACCAATCCATTTGGCCCTTGCATGTTCAGCGAGCGTATCGACTTGATTATCTGCAATCTCAATTGTCCCGCCGTCTCCTTGCAATGTACCTGAGACACAGTTCAACAACGTGGACTTCCCTGCACCATTACTTCCGATAATGGTCACAAAATCACCGTCTTCTAAATGGAGGGACAGATCATGTAACGCAATCTTTTCGTCGTGACTGGATTCATTAAAGCGTTTGTGTAAATTACGAATGGTTAACAAGGTCAGCCCCTCCTTTGATAACGGATTTGGATTGTTGTTTCTTTCGAGCCAAACGTTTTTTCGTTTCGCCCAGCTTCCCAGGTACAATTAGCGCGAGAACAACTATAGCAGCTGTAAGTAGCTTCATATCTCCCGTATCTAAGAATTCGATACGAAGCGCAAATGCTAAAACTAGACGGTAGATAACGGCTCCAATCACAACAGCCAATGTGACTCGAACGATAGATCTGGTGCCAAATAGTGCTTCACCAATAATGACCGAAGCTAGACCAATAACAATCATTCCAATCCCCATTCCGACGTCTGCAAACTTCCCGTATTGAGCTATTAAAGCGCCTGACAGGGCAACCAAGCCGTTAGATAAACCAAGGCCAAGAATCGTAAGTGTTGATGTGTTCCCAGAGAAGCTTCGAATCATCCGTTTGTTATCACCTGTTGCGCGAAGGGCTAAGCCCACTTCTGTTTTCAAGAAAGCGTCAAGTGCCAACTTGACGACTGCAACTCCGATTGCCGCAAAAAGAATGATGCTGATTTCAACAGGAATTCCTAAACTTGTTGCCCAAGCCGTGTACTTGCTGAACAACGTTTCGGATTGTAATAAAGGGATATTAGGACGGCCCACTGAATTTTCTACCGTCCATCCCATGATTCGTAAATTGATTGAATACAGAGCGATCATCATCAAGATTCCAGACAGCAACGGATTGATGCCACCTTTGGTATGCAGGAGACCTGTTCCGACACCTGCTACAAATCCAACGACGATGGCAACCAGCGTTGCAAGTGCTGGAGAATAGCCCATCACAATCATCGCCGCTGCGGTTGCAGCTCCTGTTACAAAACTTCCGTCAACTGTAAGGTCTGGAAAGTCCAGGACTCGGAAAGTTAAATAGACGCCTAGAGCCATGATTCCGTAAATAAACCCTTGCTCTACAGCTCCAATTAATGCTCCTATCATTTGAACCCCTCATTTCTACTCTGCAAGTTCTGCATTCCATTCATCTTTTACTTCAATACCTAATTGCTCTGCTACTGTACCGTTCACCACAAATTTCACATTTTGAGGATACTGAACAGGCAGTTCTGCTGGAGTCGCTTCTCCGTTTAAAATCTTGACAGCCATCTCTCCAGCTTCATAGCCGATTTCAAAATAATCAAATCCGAATGCCCCTAGACCACCACGAGCTACCGAATCAAATTCTCCAACCATAACTGGTAGTTCATTGTCTGTAGCGACAGATAAGACAGATTCCAAAGCTGAGACAACCGTGTTATCAGTAATGATGTAAAACGCATCTACTTTACCAATGAGTGATTCTGCAGCTTGCTTTACTTCTGCTGAAGTAGCTACTGATGCTTCTTCTACTGCAATCCCTAATTTATCTGCTTCTGCTTTCACCACATCAACTTGTGCTCTGGAGTTCTGTTCGCCTGAGTTAAACACCATACCAATGGATTTCGCTTGAAGTTCGTTCTTTAAAAACTCGATCGTATTCGGAATAGCTTCAGGTTGCGTGTCTACAGTACCCGTCACATTTCCGCCTGGCTCTTCCATTGAAGCCACTAATTCCGCACTTACTGCATCTGTAACGGAAGTAAACACAATAGGGATTTCTGTAGTAGCACTTGCTACTGCTTGCGCAGAAGGAGTTGAGTTTGCAAAGATCAAATCAACGTCACTGCTCACCAAATTAGTGGCGATAGTCGTGTTCGCACTCGTATCGTTCTGAGCGTTTTCTACTTGGTATTCCGCTTCGATTCCAGCATCTTCGATTGCTTGCTGAAATCCTTCAAATGCAGCATTTAAAGATGGGTGTTCTACAATTTGTGTAACTCCTATTGTAACTGTGTCTCCAGTTGCTGTTGCCTCTTCTGAAGAGTTTCCACAAGCTGCAAGGACCAATGTAGATGATAGTGTGATAAGACCTAACGTGCGTTTCCAATTCATAATGAAATCCCCCTTAACTTTAGCGCGTTGAAGCGACGAAGTATTATAAGGGCTATATTACAGCCTGTTTGAATAGAAGTCAATGGAATTTTCAGAAATAATCACTAGTGTCGCATTAAAATGGGTAGGTCTTGTCCGATAAGCGGAATTGTCTGTAAATTTATTTAAACGTAAAAAAA
>NZ_NOKQ01000271.1 GCF_002265435.1 Tetzosporium hominis | reverse complement strand
GCCGGTCAAAATCAACTTCTGATTTTGACCGGCATTTTCTTTAATAAGAAACAACGTGTTCACTATTTGACGCTTACCTCATGAACAACAAGTTTTGAAAGATTATCAAACCTGTTTACTTGAAGTAGAAAAGACGAGTATGACAAAGAGTTATAAGATGACACTACTTCATTGCATGTTACAGCGAGGTCCAGCCGACTGGTACAAGCACATAACAGCATCAGAAGTAGCCAAATGTTTCTATGATTTCCTATGGGACAAAAAATACCGTCGAGATACCGACTTCACTCCCGCTCAACAAATCAAGTTTTCAAGCTTTGATGAAAAGAAAATTGCCAAGCATATTGAAGATAACCCGATGAAGTTTTGGAGTGGCAAACAAGATAGTATGGTGAGGTTTGAGGATAACTATTTTTGGTTTGATTTTGATGTGGCAGTTGAAGATCAAGAGATTTTATTTCAGTGGACTCGGGAGATTTGTGAGTTTCGGTTGCATTGGTATTTTGAGCGGAAAGAAGATAAACATCTATAAATACAAGATTGGGGCATGCCATTGTAAATTAATGACATGCTCCATCTAATTATATTGACTCCTAAGCCAGACAAATAAGTGAATTTGCATTAGATATGCGTATTAAAAACAAATGAAACTAGTAAAGTCTTATCAATTTTTCTTGTGAAGCGATAATTTATTGGACTGATTAGATGTTTTTAGAATACCAACCTGGCTGATGTTTTGTAGCCCTGCTTCCTTTAGATGTGAAGTGAAAATTATAACCCATATTTGAAAGTGTATTTACAAAAGATTTTAATTTTTCATCTCCAATAATCCAAAAGCTTCCTCCTCGTATATTAGTAGTAAGAGCTCTTTCCGATAGAATTTCCAGTTAGTCCGGACAGCTGGAAGTACTGTCGG
>NZ_NOKQ01000127.1 GCF_002265435.1 Tetzosporium hominis | reverse complement strand
TGCTTGCGATTCCTGTCTTCTTCAGCTGCAGTCCAGAAGGTCTCGTTCAAACGCTCAAGATCTGCCACATGTATCTCTGGCAATAAAAAGTTGTTACGTATGTATTTGACCATGGCTTCAACGTGACCTTTTTCGTTCCCACTACCTGGATTACAGAACTCAGTGGAAAAACCATAGTGTAAGACGAATCGTTCGAACTCGTCAGTCAATACTCGCTCACCATAAGGAAGGACCTTTTTGACAGCTGGACTCAAGTTATCGAAGCGAATTGTCTTAGGGACACCACCGAGATGGTGAAAGATTCGCTTTAAGCCTTCTAAGAAACACTCTCGGTTCTGCGACTGGAACACTTGAAAATAGAACGTGTTGCTGAAGGGGAACGAGAGCGCTAAGTAGGAAAGATCGACAGACCTACCCCTGTATACAAATGGTGCTTCTCCAAAATCAACTTGTGCTATTCCTGGTATGCTTTCAAGTGGTAAGGCAGCCTCTGTTGATTGTCCCATCTGCTGTTTCTTTTTTCGTACATAATCGCGGATAGAACGATAAGATCCGTTGTATCCATGTTCCTTCACCAACACATCGAACATTCTCTTGGCAGTCCGACGAAACTTCTTTTTCTTAGTCGCATCTTCCTCCAACCACTTATCGATTATGGGTCTAGCTTCTCCCATAACCCTTGGCTTTCGAGTAGTCTTCGGACGTTCTTCGCTCCAGTCTTCCATGTCTGCATATTTCTTTACGGTTCTCTCATCATGGTTCATACTTCTTGCTACTTCTGCATATTTTCTACCTTTTTGATTCACTTCTTGTCTGATATACTTGATGTCAGTCACTGTTAGCACTCCCTGTACCTCCCTGAATATTGTTAGCCCAATATCAGAGAGTTTAATTGTATGGAGAGATGCTGACAAGTGGCTTTTCTT
>NZ_NOKQ01000372.1 GCF_002265435.1 Tetzosporium hominis | reverse complement strand
TAGACATCGTCGGTAAGGCTCCCGAAGAGCTCCTCTTCCTCTACCGTCAGGTAGAAGGCATGAAGAGCCCTCAGCTCCCGAAGGCCAAGAGATTGGTGGAGGTCGCTGCCCATTCAGTCGGTCTGACAGAGGGGCATGTGATGGCACGTATCGAGATCGCCACGCTGCTCACCCAGTACCGTCTGTTACAATCGCAACTCGAGGCACTGACGGATGAACTCATTGAACTTGTCCGTCAGACACCGGATTATGAATATCTTTCCTCGGTCCCGGGCATCGGTGATGTGACGATCATCGAGCTTCTCTCTGAGGTCGGTTCTTTCAAACAGTACAAGGATCCACGCCAACTCATCAAACTAGCGGGCCTGACCCTAAGAGAGAACTCCTCAGGACAACAGAAGGGACAGAAACGCATCTCAAAACGCGGTAGGAAGAGGCTCCGAGCCCTCCTGTTTCGTGTCATGATGCCACTGATCCTTCACAACACTGCATTCAAATCTTTACATGAACATTACACCACGCGAGCAGCCAACCCACTTCGCAAGAAACAGTCGATCGTGGTGCTCTGTGGCAAGCTATTGAAAGTATTACACGCACTCTGTACCAAGCACTGGATGTTTGACGAGCAACGGATGATGGATGACTTCACTTCTCTCCAGTCGGCAGCGTGACCTGAACGTTTGAGTTCTGACAACAAGGATGACACGGAGAAGCCGGCACCATCTATTCCATCCGACCGTCCGCTAGGACGAGTCCACTGAGGAGCATCGCCAGCCTCTGCCTTATGAATAGACCGAACGAAGGAATGTACGCGCTAAGACGCCTAGAGACATGGGAGGGTCCGTCATCATAAGCTACGCAGAGATCCAATGTGCATTGAATAGGACAAAGTATGGGAGCAATTTCTACCAATAAATACAAGCTCCTACAGCGTAGCGTAATGAACAATTGTAATATTCATGAAGAAATACAAAATAATGATAGATATTGGTGACGGAAAATATTTTTTCGGGCACTTGCGATGGTGAAAACCATTGATATATCAACATTTATAGAGGGAGG
>NZ_NOKQ01000222.1 GCF_002265435.1 Tetzosporium hominis | reverse complement strand
CACTAGTGTCGCATTAAAATGGGTAGGTCTTGTCCGATAAGCGGAATTGTCTGTAAATTTATTTAAACGTAAAAAAATCCTTTATAATGGATTCGGGTAGTAAACCATCCAAATCCAAAACAAAGGATAATCGCATGGATAAGTTTACACGGAAAACATCATTTGAACAATGGCTCTCGCCAATTTCTTCTGGAAAAATTGAAGGACTGGTCGAGGCCCATCAGTTAAATCATTATACAAAGAAGCTACATTTCGAATCGTTTCTCAAACTGCTTGTATTCGCACAGCTCAATGAGACAGAGAGCCTCCGGGCTCTAAGCGACACGCTGTTCTCAGACGACCTTCAACGAGCAACGGCTCTAGAGTCGATTAGCTTCTCGCAACTAGGACGTCGATTGAGCGAGATTCCCACGCATGTGTTTCAGGTACTCTTCCTCGACTTGGTCACGAAAATCCATAAGATGAGTCATTTTGAAATTCGCCGGAAGGCGACGACGCCTCTAAAGATCATTGATTCGACCACATTGCCACTGAATCTGAATCGTCATCGATGGGCAGAGTTCAGAAAGACCAAGTCAGGCGTCAAGCTCCATCTGCGGCTGGTATTCTTAGAAAAAGGTTGTTCATATCCCGACAAGGCAGTGCTCACTAACGCAAAGGAGCACGACCGTGGCCAGTTAGAAGTCCTCGTCGATGATAGAGAATGCATGTACGTCTTTGATCGTGGTTATCTGGACTATGAACGGTTCGACCGCATGACAGATGAAGGGTTCTTCTTCGTATCACGTCTACGGAAGAACGCTGTCACACGTGTGATACAACCGTTAGAGTGTCTAGAGGCTTCCGAGGTCTTGTCTGATGAGATGATCTTGATCGGTACGGCGCAAAATCGAGCAGAGAATGTGTTTCGACGCATCAAAGTCTTGGATTCCAAGGGGAATCCATTGGAACTAATCACCAATCGCTTTGATATAGACGCAGACGAGCTAGCGGAACTCTATAGGTCACGGTGGGCCATCGAACTGTTCTTCAAGTGGATGAAACAGCACCTGAACATCAAAAAGTTCTACGGACAGAGCGAACAGGCTGTGCATAACCAGGTGTATATCGCCATGATCGTCTATTGCCTCCATGTTCTCGCACAGCTTGAGACGAACAGTCCAAGGAGTTACCTACAGATCAGTCGATGGCTACGAGCGGCACCTTGGAAATCCGCCTACATCTGGCTACGAAAGATTAAAGGGGGATCAATCCCGTAAGGGAGAAATAGCTTCTAACTGCAAACGCCACAGTTTATAGTAAAAAAATGGATGTTGACTACCTTTTTCGGTATGTCTGTTCGTTTTTAATTTTTTCAACGAATAAAAGAAAACTGAATATTCTCAACTTATTTATGCGACACTAGTG
>NZ_NOKQ01000264.1 GCF_002265435.1 Tetzosporium hominis | reverse complement strand
AGTCTCCCTCTAGAAAAGTTGATGTATCAACGTTTGAATTGCTCTTACGAGCTTTTTAATATTTTTTACCTTGATTAGAGAAACATCTTTTACTAAAAGTACAATTTGTTGTAAACCATAAGATACGCTTCGCTAGAACCAATTGTTATTAATTGGTTCTTTTTTCATATCACGTGCACTGTGGATCTCTGCGTCTCTTATGATGACGAACCCTCCCATGTCTCCTGGCGTCATGCGCTCACATTCCTTCGTCCGGTCTATTCATAAGGCAGAGGCCGTATATGCTCCTCGACTGACTCTTGGTCCTATGACTCGCGTTTTGGCTTCTCCGTGTCACTTAGTTGTCAACTGGATTTAAGAATTTAAGCTATGCAGCTGGGAGGAGGGAGTGGATGTCCCTCATCATCTTTTCGGCATCGAACTGTCTTCTCTTAGTACACAGGGCGTGAATGATCTTGATCAACTTGCCACAAAGCACCACCATGGCTTGTTTGTTCTTTAACGGATTGTCCTGACGCTTAGTGTAATAGTCATAGAGCTCTCTAAATGTTTTATTGTTTGAAATCAGTGGCAGGATCGTCTTGTAGAGGGTCGCCCTTAAAGAGCTCCTCCCCCTTTTGGTTATGCTCTTTTTCCCAGTGTGTTGACCGGAAGAGTTCTCCCGCAATGAGAGTCCCGCCAGTTTCTTGATCTGTTCTGGATGTTGGTAGTTGGAAAGTGGCCCAACCTCAGCTAAGATCTCGACGGCAGTGTTCTCGCCAATGCCTCTGATTGAAGTGATGTACTCAAAGTCTGGAAGTTGTTTCGCGAGATCAATGAGCCGCTCTTCTAGGACCTCGAGGTCCTGTAGACATTGTTTATAGTTCCTTACCAGTCGTCGTATCTCAAACCTTGCCGTTTCTTGGCTCTCACGTACACCGATTGATACGGATGCCTTTTCTCTGAGTAGGATGAGCTTCTTCTTCGGTACCGTGTGAACCGCTGGATTATCCTCGTATATCTGAATCATCTCAGCCTCACTGATACGGGTCAGGTCAGAAGGGAAAGGTGTGTGCTCCAATAACTCACAGGCCACCTTGCCAAAGGACTTGAAGATCGTGGAGAACTCTGGAAAATAGATATCAATCCATCGAATCATTCGATTCTGGATGGCCACCATCTCTTTCTTCAAAGCCTTCCTATTATTGTTCCCTGTACGCAACTCGGCATCAACTCCTTGAAGTATACGTGGGAAGCTGAATCTGCCATCACGGATAAGTGAAGCGATGACGCGGGCATCCTTCTTGTCATTCTTGGTCTGAGAGTTGTCATCGAGCTCTTTAGTCCGATTCACGTGCATCGGGTTCACCATGACAAATGGGATCTCCGCTTCGACCAGGAATGCGCTAAGGTTCATCCAGTAATGACCAGTCGGTTCGAAGCCCACAACGACCTGAGACTTCGCAAACTGGCTCATCAGAGCCTGGATCTCTGTTAGTAGTTTCTGAAACCCTTCAAGGTCTTGAGACAACCCGAAAGACTTCTTTAATACCCTGCCGCGATCATCCATCGCACAGGCGTAATGTAGCTTTTTGGCGATGTCGATACCAATGACCAATGTATTCTCATCTACTTGATTAATTCGGTTGTTCATATTACGATTCATGTATAGTCCTCCCTGTATGAGTGGTATTGATTTGGTCGTTGATACCTGCATCATACAAGAGGACTTTTTTCTTTTCAAGATGTCTTTGCGTTCAAGACAGGAATGCTCCTCGC
>NZ_NOKQ01000304.1 GCF_002265435.1 Tetzosporium hominis | reverse complement strand
AGCCCAGTGGTAATATGTCAACCGAAAAAAATGAGTGAATTGGAAATTCTTTAAGAAGCTTTTCAGAATCCAGCACTTTTCAGGCATGACAAATAGACCTCTCATTTTTTCGTTTTAAAAAGAAAAAAATGGAAGTTTATTAAGGGCTTAAGATTGGAGGTAGTGAATCAACCTCTCCTCTCAGGTGGTGTGTACATCTGGTTCGTGCGCAGTAGCGAGTGCACGAGCCGTACCAGTTTTCTTGCGGTCAAGACGAGAGCACGTTTGTGTTTGTGTTTCGGTACTTCTGCATGTTTCTTCTGATAGAAATCACGATATTCGCTATCGTAGCGACGGACGGACTCGGCTGCCTGGACAAGATAGTACCTGAGGTACTTGTTCCCAGTGCGCATCCGGCTCGTGTTCTCCGCCTCATACTCACCTGACTGGTTCTGGTTCCACACAAGACCTGCGTATTTCGCAAGCGCGTGATGGTCCTTGAAACGCCGGATGTCGCCAATCTCAGCGATCAGCCCGGCCGCATAGACGGGGCCTATGCCTTTTACCGATGTCAGTGTCTGGGGCATGCCCTTCATCAGCCTTTCGATCTCTGCGTCGAGCCTCTTCACCTGGGACTCCATGTGACGAATCGTGCTGAGTATCACGGAGAGCGTGATGTTGACCGGGTCCTGGAGCGCCTTGTCGAGGCGATACGAGTTTCGTGCCAGCTTTTGAAGATACTGTGCGATCTCCTCTGGGTCTTTGAAGCGATTCTTGCCCTTGTCTTGGAGGAAGGCGACCAGCTCCTCCAACTCCATCTCGGCGATCACGTCCGGGTCGAGCTCCTCGATCACTGCGAGGCTCGTCGAGCCGAATGCGTTCGAGAAGGGATTGTCCTGTCTCATGCCACTGAACTTCAAGAACAGCTGGTTCATGAAATAGGTCTTGTTTCGTCCTATCTCCTTCATGAAGTGGAAACGCGCACGCGTCAAACGGCGCAACGCCTCATATTGATGGGCTTCCTGCATTGCGAATGGCAGTCGTCCAAAGCGTAGGTGGTCGGCAATAACCCAGGCATCGATCTTGTCGTTCTTCGGCAATGTATCGTAGCCCTTCTTGAAACGGGCCACTTTCCGTGCATTTAATACGTAGATGGAACTTTGAAACTTTGGCTCGTACCCGCCGAGTCGTTCACGGAGATAATGTGCGATGTGCCAGCTGAACTGGTCCGTCGCCTCCATGCCGATCTTCAGGTCGGTGAGCTGATTCTTTTCCGCCTTCTCCAACACGTTTCTGATCAAGGCGTCCGCGCCTTCCTGATCGTTGGAGATCGAGAAATCAGCCAGTGTACGGCCCTCCTCATCCATGAAGTGGACATGATGGGAGCGTAGACTCACGTCTATTCCTACAAGCATTTGTGACATACCAATCACCTCCTATGTGTGAATAATCAAGACCATCTCAGACCTGGGTGCCCATCGGAATCATCGATGTCATCCTCGTCATAAGCACTCAAAGAGCGGAAGACCATTACGAGCGCTACACTCTCTTCTCGCTCAGCGGCGCAACCAGTGGTTGGACCTTCCATGATGAACTCTGGGTAGCAGGCTAATTAAGCAGTACACGCATGTGTCCGCAAGGAGGAAAAGCTATTTCCTGATGTGATCCTGTCTGTTCCATTGTCCCATGGGCACGGCTGAGAGTTAAAGTTTTAAACGGTACATCTTTTAGAATCTAAAAAGGACGAAGTCCTGAAATGGAGCTTCCTCCATCCTTCGTCCCTAACTTATTTTATTTTTTGGCATGACAAACAAGACAGGTAAGCACCTGTTGGCTACACTTTCAAAATTGTTTAAATCACCATCTCGCTTCCCCGGTAAAACGGGTGGAGCAGGTAAAACAAAAACAAGAGTGGGGAAGCCGAGAGGCGACCACTTTCCTATAGGAATCCGACAGTACTTCCAGCTGTCCGGACTAACTGGAAATTCTATCGGAAAGAGCTCTTACTACTAATATACGAG
>NZ_NOKQ01000188.1 GCF_002265435.1 Tetzosporium hominis | reverse complement strand
GTGGAGCTGACGAATACTAATCGATCGAGGACTTAACCAAAAACGAAAAGTGAAGTGACCTGCGCAAGAAACTCCGATTTGGGAGCGTGTTTCTAGGTCACGGAACTCGACACAAATCAATGGAGTTCTATCCAGTTTTGAGCGAACAGGCTCATGTCTAGTGATGATGGCGAAGAGGTCACACCCGTTCCCATACCGAA
>NZ_NOKQ01000173.1 GCF_002265435.1 Tetzosporium hominis | reverse complement strand
GGGGGAAGAACTGACCCAGATTTCGCATCAATGACCACTGTCGCGTAATGATGACCTTTGCGCGTAGCGAACTCATCAACCAAGACATGCCTTGCGGTTTTAGTCTCCAACTGGCGCGAAGCGTATTCATAGAACCATCTTTCAACGGTCGTGTACGGTACACCATACTCACGCGAGACATCAGAGATTGTCCTACCATGACAACGTTTTGCAATCTCCACTCTATAATGTCTGGTGGAAGAACGAACTAGGCCTAAGCCAAAGTCATGAACAAACGTGATACCACATTCTTTACAGACCTGGCGTGGGACATCTATCTCGATCCAGATCGTCCCTACGCCCCAGGCGTAGGAATGTCTAAAACGGCGACGTTCCTTTGAGTGGCGGACTGTCTGATTTGAACAGACAACACATGGGACTTGACGGTTCAGCGTAGAAATTCGAAACACGTTTGGTTCGTTGTCGGATGACGGATGAATTGTAAAAAATGATGGAAGTGGAAGGACTAATTTGATAAACTGTTGGGACAAGGCGAAAACTCCTATCGTGGTTTGTCTAGACAACAATTACGATACAGGTGTTTTCGCTTTTTTTCTATTTATTTACATTATTAAGCTGTTCAAGTGTCAACCACGACTTATGGTGATGAACCAGAACACTGTAAAATTAGCTAAATATTGGTATGAATATTCAAATGATGACTTCGCCACGCTAATAGCCATAATATTTACTAATACCAAAGCTGGGAATTCTCTAGAAACAAAATTTAAAATCATTTTTTTTTCTTTTTTAAACGATGATGACTGCACTAAAGATATTACAGCTAATAAAATTGCTCCTATACCAAATATAAACGTCATACTTAAATTTGAAATTTCTATGATAAAATCTTGTTTTTCCTTAGAAAAGCAAAAAGCTATAATACTTAGAAGCAAAACTATTATTATCGTAAAATTCGAAAATTTCATCATTAGACCTCTCGATTCTCATTATATTTTTATGTTTAGAACTAGCATATAGTTCTCAAAGCTGTCGTTATGTTAGATTTCTCTCATACCCCCAAGCATCCCGACACATATCCTCCACGCTTCGGGTCGCCTTCCATCCTAGCTCTCTCTCCGCCTTGCTGACATCCGCATAGCTGGATGCAATATCACCAGGGCGACGGTCAACGATTTCGTATGGGACTTCAACTTGATTGACGCGTGTGTAGGTGTGGATCAGTTCGAGCACTGAGGTGCCGTTGCCTGTTCCTAGGTTATAGGTATGTACTCCTTTTTGAAGCTTTTCGATAGCTGCGACATGTCCCTCTCCAAGATCCATGACGTGGATGAAGTCACGAACACCTGTACCATCGACAGTGGGATAATCGCCACCAAAGACACTGAGCTTTTCACGGATGCCCTTTGCAGTCTGGTTGATGTATGGCATCAGGTTGTTTGGAATGCCGTTCGGTGATTCTCCGATTAAGCCGCTCTCGTGTGCACCGACTGGATTGAAATATCGAAGTAACGCTACAGAGAACTGGTCATTTGCTGCGACTGTGTCTGTTAGGATACGCTCACTCATCGCCTTCGTCTCCCCGTAAGGGTTCGTAGTCGGTAGCAATGTCATATCTTCTGTGAATGGGACCTTGTTGTCTCCGTAGACTGTCGCAGACGAGCTGAAGACAAAACGTTCTACACCATATTTTAGACAAGACTCCGCCAGTACAATCGTACTGAGGACATTGTTCTTATAGTAAGCGAGTGGGATCGAGACCGACTCACCAACAGCCTTGTACCCTGCGAAATGGATGACACCGTCAAAGTGACTCTCCGAGAACAGTCGATCGATGGCTGCTGCATCTGTAACATCCATCTTCTCAAATGGGATCTCGGCAGCTCCTGTGATCTGTTTCAGTGTATCGAGCACCCCAAGCTTTGCATTGGACAGGTCATCGACGATATAGACGTCGTGATCAGATGCCAATAATGAGACAACGGTGTGTGAACCGATGAAACCGAGGCCCCCAGTAACTAGAATGTTCATTATTTGTTCCCCCATATTCTCTCTAGATGTTTCATTTTCTGGATATAAGTATACCATTTGTATCCCATCAACTTATATAGAAATTTCCATATCTTCTAGCAGTTGAGAGCCACTGTATAGATACCAATTACCAAAATTCCCCTATTGTGTACCTGTGCGCTACACTATTCTGATTATGAACGACATTTGCATAGACATGCGAAGACGACCTTGGTAGATCAAGGTCGCCTGAATAATTATAGAATTGTAGTGTATTGTGCGGTGCACAGGTACCGATTTTTTTGGGTGTAATCACAATCCTTTAATCAATGTGTGGCACCTTCTGGGATGCGCTTCCATTTGGTGCTTGTCCCCCAAAATATACAGACACAATTCATATTTACTAGCTTAGCAACGTAAGCGTCAAATAATGCACACATTCTAATAGAAGAAAATTCATGAGATACTCCTCCCACAAATGAAATTTGGGAGGTTTTTTCTTTGAAAAGAAAAGAGAAAGAAGCG
>NZ_NOKQ01000001.1 GCF_002265435.1 Tetzosporium hominis | reverse complement strand
AATTGATGGATAAACTCACTAGCATTTTGATTTTTATTTGGCTGTACATTAAACATGTAATGAGTATTGGCCTTTTTGATTTTTCCTTCTTCATATGTCTTGAACCGAGCTTTCAACATCGCGTTGGAAATCAAGTTGATGCTAGCGTTTATAGCCAAGTTCTGAAGTTCAACTCAAGTGATAATTGAGCTAAATAGATCTCCTTGTACTGTTGTTTCTTCTCTTCGTT
>NZ_NOKQ01000002.1 GCF_002265435.1 Tetzosporium hominis | reverse complement strand
GGGGGGCTCTCCCCCACAACCCACCCCCCCGCTGGTCTCGGGGTGTCCCCCCCCTTCTTGTTTTGCGCCCCCCCTCCTCCTTTTGTGGCGGGTGTCCTTGCCGTTGGGCCCCCGCCCCCCCCCCCCCCCAAACCCCACCCCCCCCCCCCCCACAACCCGCCCACACCCCCACCCCAACCCCCCCCCCCCCAAAAAACACCACGCGACCCCCCCCCCCCCCCCAACCCCA
>NZ_NOKQ01000043.1 GCF_002265435.1 Tetzosporium hominis | reverse complement strand
GATTGACAAAACCCGGCAGTATTCCTTTATCAAACATCTGATGAACCTGATCTTCGAAATAGCGGATTTCCAGCATTTTTTGATACATCCACACTGCTTTTTCCTTTGTCAGTGCCTCTTACATATGAAAAAACCTCCTGTCTTTTTTACTCACACGTTATGATGCAAAAATCGTGCCAGCTCTCCGAAGCGAACATAAGCCGCTTTTA
>NZ_NOKQ01000364.1 GCF_002265435.1 Tetzosporium hominis | reverse complement strand
CGTAATCCCTTCGTGAGAAGCTACATGTGCAAGCTGAAGGCCGCCGATCACATCTCCTATCGCATAGATGTGGGATTCTTTTGTCTGGTACATGCTGTTTGTCACGATAAAGCCGTTTTCCACCTCGATATCCGTGTTTTCCAGACCGATACCATCAATATTTGCCTGCCTTCCGACCGATACGAGCATTTTCTCATCGGAATACGATTGTTTTTCTCCGTCTTATTCC
>NZ_NOKQ01000003.1 GCF_002265435.1 Tetzosporium hominis | reverse complement strand
ATAAGAAAGCATACCTAAAAACTAATTTCTTCAGACTCCAGCTCTTAGATTTACAGGTCCAAAGTCTAAGAGCTGGAGTCTGAAGAAATTAGTTTTTAGGTATGCTTTCTTATCCACAAGTTGTGGATAACTTTGTGAACAAGAGAAAGAGATGTGAGATGATGACGAAAATAAAACCGCATGGACCATTACCAAATCAGGCCCAGCTAGCTTATTTAGAGGATGAACT
>NZ_NOKQ01000082.1 GCF_002265435.1 Tetzosporium hominis | reverse complement strand
ATTGTCAGCCTCAATTTGTTTTTGATTATGTCCTATTATATAGCTAGAGTGAAGCAATTAGATTTACAAGATGAAAACATATAAAAACGGCAAGACTCATTTTTGAGCTTTGCCGTTTTTGTGAGTTGTAGATGTGAGACTATGCTTTGTCTAGTTGCAAGAGGGCCTCAATTTCTGCAAGAGTACTAGCTTGTGAAATGGCTCCACGAAGCTTGGCTGCACCAGATGT
>NZ_NOKQ01000356.1 GCF_002265435.1 Tetzosporium hominis | reverse complement strand
GATCCAAAGTCAGCTTTTGGAGGCACCTCTGAAAGCGGACAGAATGTATTTGAAATGCTTGACTCATTTGAGAAAGCACTGAGTTCAGGTTCACTAGATGGCATGGACAATGTTTTAGATGATATTGATCAATTTTCTGGCGGCATGAGCGCTGAACGCTCTGATCTTGGAGCAAGATATAATCGTCTTGAATTGGTTAATACAAGACTTTCAGCTCAAGAAGAAACAG
>NZ_NOKQ01000153.1 GCF_002265435.1 Tetzosporium hominis | reverse complement strand
GCACGATTTAAGAGACGATATATATAAAAAATAGTCATTTGAATACTATGTATTGTATTTTACTTAGATGATTAATTTTATTAATAAGCTGACAGAGATGTATTTCAAACGCCTGGGACAGTAGTTATTGTCTCAGGTATTTTTAATATTTATGATAGACGGATATTGAATTAAACTGATGCAAATATGCCATTTGATTCAACTTCATTACTCGATGACTAAATCGTGC
>NZ_NOKQ01000004.1 GCF_002265435.1 Tetzosporium hominis | reverse complement strand
CATAAAAAGAGAAAACCACAAAACTCCAAACAAAAAACCTAAACTAGAATGAAATCTAAACATTTATAAAAAAATGATACCAGCCCGCCATCAGCTGTGCCAGCGTACTTTTGCCACTGCCGTTGTCACCAAAGATGGCGACCATCCCCGGTTTGACATAGTTTTATTAATAACATAACGGAGGATGCGTTTATTGTGTCGTTAAATATCGAAACTGTTCTAACGTAAC
>NZ_NOKQ01000196.1 GCF_002265435.1 Tetzosporium hominis | reverse complement strand
CAACGGAAGGATGTGCATCACGTTGGTCAAGTGGCAATCCATCCAGCAACCAGTTCAGTTGCCGGCTCGAGATAGATTAAAAGACGGTGCCTGTCCCAAAAACAATTCGGACATTCATGACTATTCAGCGGTTATACAACGTAAAGCCGCATTTCTACATTGCAAGGTGAGTAAATATGAATTGTTTCTGTATATTTTGTGGGACAGGCACCAAATGGAAGCCCGTACCAGAAGGTGCCATATACTGATTAAAATGAAGTTTGTACACACACATGCTGCCTTCAAATAGCGAACACAAATTGTTTCTTATAAAAAACAACCCTGCCAAATCAGTTACATGATCTTGCAGGGCTATTCGTGTTATCTGTAAACACCCGAGTGCTGTCGATATGATCTGGCCAGGAGTTGAAAGATGCTACTTCTGGAAATTTCTATATAAGTTGATGGGGTACAAATGGTATACTTATATCCAGAAAATGAAACATCTAGAGAGAATTTGGGGGAACAAATAATGAACATTCTAGTTACTGGGGGCCTCGGTTTCATCGGCTCACATACGGTGGTCTCACTTTTGGCATCTGACCATGACGTCTATATCGTCGATGACCTATCCAATGCCAAAATGGAAGTCCTCGATACACTGAAACAGATCACAGGAGTTGCAGAGATTCCATTTGAGAAGTTGGATGTTACAGATGCTGTATCCATCGACCGACTATTCTCGGAAAATCGCTTTGACGGTGTCATCCATTTCGCAGGGTACAAGGCTGTTGGTGAATCAGTTTCTATCCCACTCGCTTACTACAAGAACAACGTCCTCAGTACAATCGTGTTGGCAGAGGCTTGTCTAAAGCATGGTGTAGAACGCTTTGTTTTCAGCTCGTCTGCGACTGTATACGGAGACAATCAAGTTCCTTTTACTGAAGATATGAAGTTGCTACCAACTACGAACCCTTATGGGGAGACGAAGGCGATGAGTGAGCGTATCCTGACAGACACAGTAGCTGCTAATGACCAATTCTCTGTAGCGTTACTTCGTTATTTCAATCCAGTCGGTGCACACGAGAGCGGCTTGATCGGAGAATCACCGAACGGCATTCCAAATAACCTGATGCCTTACATCAACCAGACTGCAAAGGGCATCCGTGAAAAGCTTAGTGTCTTTGGTGGCGATTATCCCACTGTCGATGGTACAGGTGTTCGTGACTTCATCCACGTCATGGATCTTGCAGAGGGACATGTCGCAGCTATCGAAAAGCTTCAAAAGGGAGTACATACCTATAACCTAGGAACAGGGAACGGCACCTCAGTGCTCGAACTGATCCATACCTACACACGCGTCAACCAAGTAGATGTACCATATGAGATTGTTGACCGTCGCCCTGGTGATATTGCATCCAGCTATGCGGATGTCAGCAAGGCGGAGAGAGAGCTTGGGTGGAAGGCAACTCGTAGCGTGGAGGATATGTGCCGGGATGCTTGGATGTATGAGCAGAATAATTGATTAGAATTAGTAAAAAGATGGTGCCTGTCCCAAACACAATTCCGACATTCATGACTATTCAGCAGATATGCAATTTGAGGGCGCATTCCTGGGTTGTTAGGTGAATAAAGATGAATTGTATCTGTATATTTTGTGTGACAGGCACTAATTGGAAGCCCATCCCAGAAGGTGCCATACATTGATTAAAGGATTGTGAGTACACCCATACGCAGCCTTCAAATAGCAAACAACAAATTGTTTCTTATAAAAAATAGCCCTGCAAAATCAGTCACATGATCTTGCAGGGCTATTCGAGCTAGCTGTAAACACCCGAGTGCTGTCGATATGATCTGGCCAGGAGTTGAAAGATGCTACTTCTGGAAATTTCTATATAAGTTGATGGGGTACAAATGGTATACTTATATCCAGAGAATGAAACATCTAGAGAGAATTTTGGGGGACAAATAATGAACATTCTAGTTACTGGTGGCCTGGGTTTCATCGGCTCACACACGGTGGTCTCACTTTTGGCATCTGACCATGACGTCTATATCGTCGATGACCTATCCAATGCCAAAATGGAAGTCCTCGATACACTGAAACAGATCACAGGAGCTGCCGAGATCCCATTTGAGAAGATGGATGTTACAGATGCAGCAGCCATCAATCGACTGTTCTCGGAGAATCACTTTGACGGTGTCATCCATTTCGCAGGGTACAAGGCTGTCGGTGAATCGGTCTCGATCCCTCTCGCTTACTACAAGAACAATGTCCTCAGTACGATCGTGTTGGCAGAGACCTGCTTGAAACACGGTGTAGAACGCTTTAAATATGGTGCCTGTCCCAAAAACAATTCGGACATTCATGACTATTCAGCAGATATGCAATTTGAAGCCGCATTCCTAAGTTGCTAAGTGAGTGAAAATGAATTGTGTCTGTATATTTTGGGGGACAGGCACCAAATGGAAGCCCATCCCAGAAGGTGCCATACATTGATTAAAGGATTGTGAGTACACCCATACGCAGCCTTCAAATAGCAAACAACAAATTGTTTCTTATAAAAAATAGCCCTGCAAAATCAGTCACATGATCTTGCAGGGCTATTCGAGCTAGCTGTAAACACCCGAGTGCTGTCGATATGATCTGGCCAGGAGTTGAAAGATGCTACTTCTGGAAATTTCTATATAAGTTGATGGGGTACAAATGGTATACTTATATCCAGAGAATGAAACATCTAGAGAGAATTTGGGGGTAAGCGTCAAATAGTGGTAAGCGTCAAATAGTGCACACATTCTAATAGAAGAAAATTCATGAGATACTCCTCCCACAAATGAAATTTGGGAGGTTTTTTCTTTGAAAAGAAAAGAGAAAGAAGCGTATTGGTTGGCGATGATCGAAGAATATCGTGCTAGTGGTTTGTCCCTGGTCGAATGGTGTAATGTTAATGACGCCAAATAATGACCGTAAGTTGATGGATGATTTTTTCCAAGTCCTGACGGATTTTTTGTCATTAGACAAATGGGAGGCTGCCAGTGGCACCTCCCATTGATGATTTATAGATTCACCTGATATGTCTCATTTTGTTTCAGATAAAAACGGACCTCATGTTGCCCAGTGATGATGTACCAATCTCTTCCGAGCTCTAGACGACACGAGAGCACCTTCCCGTACCCAAGGTACAACTCGAACCATTCTCCGCATCGCTGTTTATGGCAGTATAAAAATGTAGTGTTTGGCAGTTTAAAGACGGTGCCTGTCCCAAAAACAATTCGGACATTCATGACTATTCAGCGGCTATGCAATGTGAAGCCGCATTCCTACATTGCTAAGTGAGTGAATATGAATTGTGTCTGTATATTTTGGGGGACAGGCACCAAATGGAAGCCCGTACCAGAAGGTGCCACTTACTCTCTGGGAGGGCAATCCTCAGCGGACTGTCCTTGTTTGGGTCGCTGCACCCGCATCCCAAGCTTTCCACGTTCCCTCAATAGTAATCCTTTGAAAGGCACGAGCGGCTGTGTCCTATCTTGATCCTGTTTTCTGCCGTCCTCGATCGCAAAGAACGACCGGTGAAGCACAAAATCTACATATCCAGGAGCAGTCGGTGGGAACGGATAAGGAAGCAGGTTGGGGAGATAGGAGACGTCGAGGAAACGTGGGAGGACAAGTTCTGGAGAGGCATAATAGGGGAAGCTGCTATAAGGGTATTGTTCGAGCACATCGACCATCGGCACCTCTGTCTCGATCGGGTTGCGGTGGATATAGGCACTGACCTCGAGTAGCCCGCGCACGGTCGGCACCTCGTTCGCCCAAAAGCGTCCTTGATAGATCCGACCTATGAAGCCGTAGCGGTCATGGTAAGAATCGCTGTAGCGTCTGTTTACGATCTTCATGATCTGCGACAGATTCCCTTCATGCGACCGCAGCAACACATGGTAGTGGTTCGACATGAAACAGAACGCGATGACCTGGAACGGATGGCGGTCATAGGCCATCTCGAACGCGCGAAGCAGTTGAAAAGACGGTGCCTGTCCCAAAAACAATTCGGACATTCATGACTATTCAGCAGATATTCAATTTGAAGTCGCATACCAGTGTTCGTAAATGAGTGAATATGAATTGTGTCTGTATAGTTTGGGGGACAGGCACCAAATGAAAGAAATAGATGATTTCAATCCATTGAAACAACGTATTCCTTTCAGGACTGACTTGTTTGAACGGATTGTTGAAAGTGGGGTGATTCACTCAGATGGCCGAATTGTATATCAATTAAAAATAGGTGTTGAATGGGAGGGATATTTGGAAGAAAAATGCTCCTACAAACTGAAAGTGTAAAGGAAGCGAAAGCAAAGAAAATAACAGGAAGTAAGCACCCCACCGAGTGAGCATCTAGGATTCAGATGGCTACTTGGTGGGTTTTCTTTTTTCTACGGGAGAAATAGATTACTTTGTTGAGCCCTAGAGCTAGTTCATCACATCAATAGGAGTTGATGATACATAACTTGGAAAAGAGCTTGAAGTTTATGATAAGTTAATATTAAGAAAATATTCGTTGTAAAGGTGATTGCAAATGAAAAAGCAAAGGATCCAGCGAGAAAAGTTATATAATACTTGGACTGATATAAAGCGAAGAGCTAAAAAGCAGAACACTTATGTTTGTGATGAGTGGAGAAGCAACTATCAAATATTTAAAGTGTGGGCTGATGCAAACGGCTATGAAGAAGGAAAGGTTTCATTAGTTAGAATAGATAATAGCAAAGGCTTTGAACCTGCAAATTGTAAATTCATAGAGAAGTATACACACGGCAAAAAGCATGGTGGCTATAATTCAAAACTGTATTCAGTTTGGCAAGCACTGCATCAAAAATGTAATAACCCAAACAATCCACATTATAGTAGTTTTGGTGGAAGAGGCATAAAAATGTGTACAGAGTGGGACAACTTTGTCAACTTTCAAAAATGGGCAGAACTTAACGATTACAGAGAGGGGCTTTTAATTGATAGAAAAGATCTAAATGGTAGCTATACACCGAGTAACTGTATGTTCACTTCAAAGAAAGAACACTCTGCAACAAAGAACAGTCCTATAATAAGCAAACGAGGTTCAGAAAACCCCGCATATAAGCATGGAAAGTATAATACTAGACTGTATAATATTTGGGACACCATGAAACAAAGGTGTACTAATATCAATCGTAAGGACTTTGAGAACTATGGAGGTAGAGGGATAAAGGTTTGTGACGAGTGGCTTGATTTTAACAACTTTTATAATTGGGCTATGAACAATGGATATGAGGTAGGTTTAACCATTGAACGTAAGGATTTTGATGGTAACTATGAACCTATTAATTGTGAATGGGTCACTTTACAACAACAAGCAAGGAACAAAAGGCAAAATCATTTTGTGACAATTAGTGGAGAAACGAAAACAATAGCTGAATGGTCAGAGATATCTGGGATTCCTCCCAAAACCTTACGATATCGAATAGTAAATGGTTGGGATGAGAATGATTTGTTTTCTCCGGTTGATCGAACTTTAAAACGAAAGAAAAATAAAATTATAGTTTTTAGGGAGGAATAGTAATTGGGGAAGCGGAAAAATCCACCTAGCAAACCAGGACCAGATAAGGGGCTAGTTGAGCAGGAAATATATAAATTTAAATAAAGAATTTTATGATGATTATGCAAAAGAATATTTCAGTACTAAGCTACTACTCTTATCTTCAATCTTATCCAAACCTGATAGGTTTATGGATGTGCTATATGATGGTGAAGATATTAAGGTTGGCGCTTTGAGCTTTAAACCTGATGAAAATGATTTAGCAAAAAGTGAGCTTGAGAAGTATGCAAGACTGGAACTAGCTACAACGTATTACCATTGTATCGAAACGTTTTTAAGGTTATTTTTAGCACATGTATCTATTCCAGCTTGTCCATGGCTAGAGATATCAAGAGATACTGATTTTAGAAAGTTTAAAAAAACTGTAGCAGATATACTTGAGGATAAATTTAAGTATGCTGATACACAGTTAACTCTTGAGGAGAACCTTTTGTATGTATTTTATGGAAATTACAAAGCTGAATTTTTTAGCGACCACGGTATTACAATGGAGGAAGCAAAAGATATACTTATGAAATGGATTAAATGGGCAGCTAAAGACTTTATTTCTGTATATGACTATAATGCTTTTAAGCATGGATTAACTGTATCTACAGATACTCAAGGTTTAACCATTGGTCGTGCAGATGAAAAATTTAAAATAGAAGAACGTGGAGACGCACTAAAATTTATTGCTAAAAAGCAAAAAAAAGAAAGATGGGTTTGGGAGAAAAAATATGTATTTACTCCACTAGACTTTAGGGCAGTTGCAATACATATATATAGCAGTTTGATTAATAATTTGCTTAAGGTTGGAAGGATCACGTATTTAAAAGAAGAAAAACTGGATAATTTGCTTTTTCTTGGTGGGAAGGACGCAGTGCCAGAACACTTTTATCAAATGGTTAAAACAGAGAACGAACTAGGTATATCTTTACAAGGATACTCGATGGAATTGCTCTATTATAAAATGAATAAATAACAAGCCTGAATTTATCAATTATGATAGCTCATCACTTTAACAGGTGGTGGGCTTTTTTGTTTTGCCCATTTTAATTTATCTAATAGCCATGCTCCTCAAAAGTCCTAAATAGTTACTATGATTAGATAAAAATGGCTAGTTTTTATCTATATTTTGCGTTTTTGAAATAGATAAAGTACTGCGTATAGTTTTTTATCTAACTGATATCGAGAGGTGTAAAATGGGGAAATCGCAAGTTAATCGAACGAGGAAAATACAATCTTCCCGCTCACCGGTTTTATGGGTATAACACCGATGAATACGGGGGTTGGGTGATTGATGAGGAACAAGCAGCTGTTATTCGAAACATTTATGAAGGATACCTGAAAGGAAAAAGTACAAAAAGCATTGCGAGAGAGTTAACAGAAAAAGGGGTGTTGAGCCCTCGAGGACTTAAAGCTTGGAATGCGAATACGGTTGATTCCCTCTTACGTAATGAAACGGTATGCGGAACAATAAAGTATCAAAAGACATATTCGAAGGATTACCTCGCCAAAAAGCAGGTGCGAAATCAAGGGGAGCTACCCCAGTATGTGATTGAGGACCATCATCCCCCTATTATTGATCCGGAGATGTTTGAGCAGGTACAACAGGAAATGAAAAGCCGAGAAATTGGGAGAAGTACTAAAAAGAAATATTCACATCAAACCGCATTTTTCAAACTATTTTATTGTGGCAAGTGTGGAAACATCATGAATCATGTTGCGTACAGTAACAAAAATAAAGAGGGAGAAAGAGTCGTCCGGCATTATTGGAGGTGCACAGTCGCACTCGGTCATAAATTTATAACGGAATGTGACGCACCTGGGTATCGCGAGGAAATGATCGAACTGACGTTTATGAATATGTTGCACGAAATGAAAGACCATCCGCAGCTCATCTTTGAAGCAAAACAGGCAATTCAAGAGGTTGGACTGAGTGAAGGTGAACAAGAACAATTGGGACAACTGAAGCAAAAGGTGAAAGATTATTATTATGATTTGTATAAAGAAGTGGAAGCACACCGTGGAGATGAGGATTTTGATGTTAACAGTTCGGAAATGAAACAGCTAACAGATAAGATTATAGCCATTGAAAACGAACTGGAAGTTTATAATGAAAGACTTGAAAAAGTACAGCAAATGCAAGAGGATTTGGACTGGCTGTTGGATGAATTAAAAGATTTGAAAAAGTACCAACTAAGAAGAAGAGCAACTACGTTCCGTGATGATATTTTCAGTCGACTCATTAAACGTGGAGAAGTCCAGGAAGATGGACGAGTTGTTTACGATCTTTGTCTAGGAATTCAATGGACCGCTTATGGTGCTGATCAAGCATTACCGAGAAGAAACGCAAGTAAGAAAAATAAAAAGAGGTAAAAAAGCAACCCACCGAGTTGATGTATAGGTTTCTATACGGATACTTGGTGGGTTTATTTTTTATCCCTTAACACATCAGCCATCCTTTTAAAAATTCAACAAATCCACAAAACTAATCTGCTAATTAAAGGAAGTTTTGATAAACTAAACTTAGTAGAACAGAAGAAACCGTATAGTGTAAGCGTCACTTTTTTAGGGGGGATAGAACATGGAATGTGCTTTGTGTAAAAAAGATACTACTTTAGAATTAAGTCATATAATTCCGAAACTCGTATATCGAAGTATGAAAAAGAATTCTCCTACTGGTAATATGCGACTAACAAGTGAACCAAATAGAAAAATTCAAGATGGTGACAAGCAAAAAATGCTATGCGGAAAATGCGAGGATTTGTTTAATCGAGACGAAACAACTTTTGCTAATACAATATATCATAAATTTCAGTCAGGCACGTTACAAGAATTTGAGTATGATCAATGGCTAAACCGATTTATAACGTCGGTGAATTGGCGGAATTTGTACTTGGACATTATAGGATATGTGTCAGAGCAAAATATCGATCCCTTCAGATTAGATGTATTAATCCAGGCAGAAAAAGTCATGCGTAGCTTTTTATTAGGAGAAAGAAAAGATTTAGGGGAGATAGAAAATCATGTATTCTTTTTCAATCCAATAGAAACAGCTTCGGAGGAAATGACTGGGTTAAACTTACATACCGTAATCGGTGGTAGTGTATTTGGTTATACGTTTATAAGTCATGATCACGATTCATACTATGTCTTTTTGAATCTTCAAGGATTAGTTTTAGTTACTATTATTAAACCTGCTGAACAAGAGTCTTGGAAAAATACCTTAGTCTACAATGAAGGCAACTTTGACCCTAATAAACCTCAGTATATTACTACACCACTATTTTCTGAATTTGAGTACCTTGCTCAAGAGCGTAAACAATCAATGGAGCAAATGTCTGATAAGCAGCGAGAAAAAATACTGGAAGGCATAAAAAGAAATCCAGAAAAGTTTATAAACAGTAAAGCCTATCAACGTATGCAAAGTGATCAGAGACTTAGAGATAAATAATAAAAGCTGTAATAAAAATGATTATGAATCTGCTCATTGCCTTAACTGGTGATGGGCTTATTTTTTGTCCTTTTTTAAATACATCTACACCGCATAGTAATCAAAACTGCATTTTGATGATGATGAAAAGATAAAAAGCACGATTTAACCACAAGATTTAGTGTTTTGAAATTGGGGAAAATCTAGATTTTGATTTTTTATCTTTTCATCATCATGGGGTGATTATTTATTTCAAAAAAGTGTGACCGTCGATACACTACTATCTAAGGTCATTCGTAATCAGGGAGAGGAACCACAGTATTATATTGAGAATCACCATGAAGCTATTATTAAGTCAAAGGACTGGGACCGGGTTCAAGATATTTTAGAAGAACGAAAACGAAATAAAGGATTCATCAAGGATGGACATCGGAAGTACGAAAAAGACGAAATGAAAAATGAAGCTTTTATTGAGAAACTATATTGTGGTGAATGTGGATATTTGATGGAGCATAGACGAAGTATAGAGAAACGTACAAAAAAACCTTATGAAACGCACTTCTGGGTGTGCTGTCGCCATGATCAAAGCTATAGAAAAGAACGATGCGATACAAGGCGTATTCGCCAGGATTATTTAGAGTGGAACTTTATCCACTTTTTAAAACAGATTCATAGGAACCCTAATTTTAAAAATGACGTCTTGCATTGGATTAATAGATTGGAATTAACAGAGGAAGAGCAGCAAGAAAAAATAGATTTGCAGGAAAGAGTGGAAGCACAAAACCAAGCCTTGTACAGTGCAGTTGAAGATTGTATTTATGAAAACGGCCATAACACTCAACTGGTGGATAAGCTAACAGAAGAATTGGTGGAATTGCATGACCGACTGAAACACTTTAGTGAAAGAGAAAGACGTGTGGAGCATGAAAGAAAAATGTTTAAGGAAATCATGAAAAAGGTGAGTAAGTATGTGGAAGGAGAAAGCGAGGAATTTCCTGATGATTTGTTTCAAGAATTTATTAGTCGAGCAGAAGTGTGTAAAGATGGAAAGGTCACCTACCATCTCATATTTGAACTGGAACAAGAAATGCTGGAAACCTATGCTGATTATGTAGAGTTTAAAAGGCAGCAAAAGAAGCAGAAAACGAAGGGAAAACATGAGGCATTACTCAAAGGGCCTGAGGTGGAAGAGCTTCTAGTATTTTGCGAAGAGCCAAGGGATCTTAAAGAGATTGTAAGTTTTATGAATGAGAGGATGGTCATTTCTGATTCACACATCTTCCAAGTTATTTTGAGGCCATTGATTAAGCAAGGAAAAATGCAAAGATTCAAAGCACCGGAAAAGGGTGGAACCAGAAAAGTATTTCATTACCGAATAAAATGACAACTTTATATCGTAAAGAACTATTTTAGGAACCCACTGAGTTGGCTTATGCCGCTTGGTGGGCTTTTTTTATGTTAGTCATTTATTTGAATGCAAAATCTTCTTTATTTATTAGCATTTCCATAATTTTGTACAATGGTATAATAGTCTTAGAAACTATCGGATTAGAAGGGATGTGTATTGCTTGGATTCGGCCTACCTACATAATTCCGTCTTTAACATTGAATTGAAAAGAAGAGAACTAGAGCAACAAAACTTAACACGGCCTGAAGTGAAACGTTGGTTCGAAGATAATTATCGTGTTTTTTCAAAGAAGAGTGCGTTTACTTGTATATGTTGCAACAAACCAGTAAATATGAATTTAACCAAAGACGAGGGAAGACCGTTTTATTTTCGCCATAATGATGAAAGTGAATGTTCTTACTCAGAAAATACCACAACGTACGATAAACATGTTTCTAAGCATGAGGTTAAATCTAAGAAAGTTATTGGTCTCACCATCTTTAAAGAGATATTAGAAGGTGAGCTAAAACCCTATGACGTTGAGATTGAGCGAGGGTATCATTACAAAAAGAAACTATCATTTATTCCGGATTTTATCATTAAGTTTCCGAACTCTGATGAACGATGGGCGATTGATTATTTTACGGCAATTGATCAGGGGTTAACTTCAGGTAGCTATGCTCGTCATTTGTCCAAACGAATGAAAACCTATAAAGAAGAAGGTTTTAAGCCCTTTTCATTCGTGGACTATAGTTGGCTCTCTTTTTTAGAAGAGACGAATAAAGGTACCTTACTTACTGCTGAAACTTACGTAACTAGTAAAACTGATGAAGATAGTCTGTGGGATAAATTTCTTGAGGGAAATTTACAAGGTGATTTATTAGACTTTTTTATGAAAGATACAGGAGCGACCATAAATAAATTTAATACTAGAAATATCGCTTATGTAGATGTATTTAATCGGTTATGTACAATCTTTCGTTTCGTACCAATATCACAACATGATCGGAATATAACTTTTTATAAACTTTCATCTTCTGAAGTACCCCTGGCACGAGCGTTGTCAGTGAATACCGATCAAAATCATTTTGTACTTTCAAAGGAAAATGAGGATGAGAGGAGAAATGGCTTTCTAAAGGAACTAACTGAAAGGAAACAACAATTTGAGATAGAACAGCAAAGGTTGAGAGAAGAACAAGAAAGAATTAGAGCAGAAGAAGAGAGAATTAAACAAGAGGAAGAAAAGCAAAGGGCACGATTAAGGGCTCGGGAATTGGAATGGCAAAAACAAAGACAAAAAGCCAAAGAACTAGAAGATGAAGAAGTCGAAAGAGAAATGCAAGAAAGGATGAGAAGAGCGGATTTAAGGCCAATCGAGGTTCATCCGGACGCTTGGGATCAAAGGTACGAAAGACCAAACCGATATGGAAACTATACCTATCAACAAAGTCCACCGGAATCTAGTTATACGAAAACAGAGGATCCTGCAGATAAAAAGAAAAAAGAGAAGGTTAGAGATATACTGCTATCGCAACCTATTAAAGGTGAACTCTATATTGATGGCGATAAAAGATCTTGGCGGATTGTACTATTGAAGTGGATAAACGAAAATCAAACAGGTGATTCGCTAGTTGTTTCATTAGAGAAAGTTATCGGTCATATGAAAAGTTCAGGGATTTCCTTTAATCAAAAAAATGATGAACTGGTTAAGTATCCAATAAAGGGTTTCCTTGAATTTTATGTAAAAACCTTAAAAGTAGAATTAAAGAAAAAGATACAATTAAGTATTCAGGAGTAAAGAAGGGGAAGAATAAAACAATATGAATTTTAATTTGATATTTCTGTTTATATTAACAATGATTTTAGGTGGTTTAGTCTGGCATTTAAAAAAAGAAAATGAGAAATACAATATTGCTTTTATATTTTTTAATATATTTATTTGTGTGGCACTTATCTCTGTAGTATTTGTAATTGATCTGATAACTACTTGGATTGGATCTAGTTGGCTCGGCATCTTATTAGCATTTCTATTACCAATAATATTTGCTTTGATTTGTTTAATCTTTGCATTTATTGCTGAAAAGAATAAACTGTTTGGGAAAAAGAAATTTAAGCAATGGTTTAAACTAAATATCAAAAAAATAACTTTAAGAATTACTATACTTTCAATCTACTTCTTTATTTTACTTTCAATTTTATTTTTAATATTTTTTAATGTCTTTGGCTATGACTCTTCAATTTATAGTACATCTGAAATAGCCAATTCTCTTACATTACTAGGTATCATAACCACTCTTCTCGGCATGCTTCCGGGTCTATACGAAAATCTGAATTAATAAGAATTTAAACAATAAGGTAATAATAGCTCATCACAATAATTAAAGGTGATGGGCTATTTATATTGGTATGTAAAGAGGGATGGATGAGATCTCACCCTATTTCTGCAATATCATCTAATGAGAGGTAGTGTTAACAGCAGACGTAATTCATATAGAAGTGATAGAAAATATCAATCTATATTTTGCGTATTTTTATCCATCCAGCCTCACGGCGTTTTTAACTCATAAACGCGTTCGCAACCATGATATTCAGCCACAATATTATGTGAAGAACACCCATCCAGCAATTATTAGCGAAGAAACCTTTGAGGCTGTTCAACAAGAAATGAAAAGGCGAAGCTTGATGATGAGGGACCCGGATAAAAAATATCGACAACACTTTAGTGGACACAGTCCATTTTCTAACCAATACTTTTGTGGAGAATGCGGAAGGCCCGTTATACGAAGGCGGATGACTTCAAGCAGGAAGGGTGAGAAGTATTACATTTCTGCTTGGCAATGCAGAGTGACCGCAGGACGAGATCCAGACTATAAAGATTGTAAAACAAGCTATGTTCATGAGACAGACCTTGAAAATGCATTTATGAAAATTATGAGGGAAATGAAAGAAAACCCCGATGAAGTAATAGAAGAAGCTAACCAAGCTATCGAAAAGGCATCCCTCTCACCACCGGAACAACAGCGACTGGAGGAGTTAAACAAGCAAATTGAAACCATAACAGATCGCATCAGTGACTTGGCTGCCAAGGAATCGGCTACAAGAGATGCTATCTACGATGCGACATTAAGGCACTTGATTTATGAACAAGAAATCCTTCAACAGGAGCGGGGCAGCCTAGAGGAAAACATGCAAGAGCAACTTTATTTAGAAAAGCAATTCCAATCGCTCCTAGTCTTATTAGAAGAAACAGAGAAACTAGAGGATTTTGATGTAACGCTTTTCAAAAGACAATCGAACGGGGCATTATTTATAAGGAACGAATAGTTGAATTTCAATTTAAATGCGGGGTGAAACGGACCCTCTGTGTAAGAGAACGTAAGACTCCTAAGAAAAAGTAAGCTAAATCTAATTGAATAAACATAAGCCTCTTTCCACCCGGAAAAAGAACTTGAATGTTCTCGGGATATGAGTGATAGATGGACACGAACCATTATCACTTATAGGAAAGGGGTTTTTGTATTGGATGAATTACAGAAAGGATTGTGGGTCCGCACACTCTGGAACCCAGTCAAAGCGAGGGAAGAAAGTCCGTTAATAGGAGAAAAACAAGTAAAAGTCGCTGCTTATTGCCGGGTCAGTTCTTCTTTAGACGTACAATTGCGCTCTCTTGAAAATCAGGTGAGCCACTATACCCATCTGATTCGCGAAAAGCCAAATTGGAAGTTTGTTGGAGTGTATGTCGATAACGGAACGAGTGGAACCAGCGCCAAGGGACAGCGGGGACTACAACGGCTGCTTCGCCACTGCGAGGAAGGAAGAGTCGATTTTATCTTGACCAAAAATGTATCTCGTCTGTCACGAAATGCAGAAGAATTGCTGACGATCGTTGAAAAGCTAAATGCAATGAAAGTTGGGATCTTCTTTGAAAAAGAGCATATTGATACATCCGTCCAATATAATAAATTTCTTCTAAGTACGTATGCAGCCCTTGCTCAAGAAGAAATCGAGACCATTTCAACATCAACCAGGTGGGGATTTGAAAAGAACTTCAAGAAAGGCATCCCTCGGTACAATAAGATGCTTGGTTATGATGTGGTGAAAGTAGATGGACGAAATACCCTTCAAATTAGCGAAGAAGGGGCAGTAATTGTTCGCCGTATCTTTGACTGGTTTTTACAGGGGATGACCATGGCTGAAATAGCACGAGAACTAATAAACCAAGGGATAAAGACATCAGTAGGCAAAGACCTGTGGAGAGGATCAACTGTAAAACATATTCTAACGAACGTGACCTATACCGGTAACAAACTGACGAGGGTTCGAACAAAAGACTTTTTCACCAATAAAACCACCAAACATATGAGAGATGAAATTGCGATTGAAAATTGCCACCCTCCAATCATTAGTATGCAAGTATTTGAACAAACACAGAAACGCTTAGAAGAAATTAAACCTAAGAGGAAGTCCACAGGACCAAAAGGGAATAAACATTCTCTTTCAGGAAGAATGACCTGTCACCGTTGTGGCTATCGGTTGAACAACTATCCAACGAGAAGGGTGAACTATTGGAAGTGCCAAGCGAGTGATATCGGCGCCTGTGATTTTACATCGATTAGAGAAGATCGTTTGAGAGAGATTTTGCTGGAGGGCTTTAAACAGAAATTTGATATGACGAATGATTCCGTTTTCGATACGGCCAAGAAGGTGCTTCAAGAGATTAATCAGAAGGACCATTTCGAGTTTCACCGATTAAGGTGGATGGCTGAACTGGAGTTAGCAAAAGAAGGGAAGGGTGAGCTGGCCAAACTAGAACAAGCCTATAAAGAGTTTGAAAAACACATCGCCAGGATTGAAGATGATCGAATCTTTCGGAACCAAACATTGAGCTGGCTTGAGACGGTCCAAAATATAGAGGAGTTTCAAGAAACCATTACGATTGAACAACTTAGGGCTTGGTTGATGGGAGCGGTCATTTATTCTCCCGATAATTATCGCATTGAGTGGGTCGATGGGACAGAAACCATCGTAGGGGAGATGCCTGATAATCTACAGAAAGAAGAGATTCTTGAAAGTCAATCAAACAAGAAGTTTCAAAAACAACAAGAGCATGAACCACTGTATCAGATCATTGATGCAGAAGGACATTTGAAAGAAAGGAGTGAGGAAAGCATGCAAGCACATATGGAACGAGAAATCATCAAAATTGAACCGAAAAAAGGGCAAAGCATGTTGAAGACGATAGAAATGAACTTGCGTGACCATCCCTCATCAACAACAAACCAGCCGGTTACAAAACCACTTAGAACTGCTGCCTATTGTAGGGTATCAACGGACCGTGAAAAGCAGCTAACCAGTTATAAAACACAGGTAGCTTACTATACGTATTTAATCCTCAAAGATCCTCGATACAAATTTGCCGGGATATTTGCGGATGAGGGGATATCCGGAAAATCCCTTAAAAATCGAACAGATTTCAAAAAGCTGATGGATGAATGTACTCGTGGGAATATCGACTTAATCCTTTGTAAGAGCATTTCAAGATTTAGTCGGAATACATTAGAAACGTTAAAAGCTGTCCGGTTATTGAAGTCTCTCCCTCGACCGGTGCACATATATTTCGAGAAAGAGAAGATCCATACAGAAGATGCTGATAGCGAATTGCTGATTACAATTTTCGGTAGCATTGCTCAGGAGGAAAGTATAAATATCGGAAACTCCATCGCATGGGGAAAAAGAAGTATGGCCAAGCGCGGCATAATTAAAGTAGGAAACGCCAACTATGGTTATCGGATTGGAGAGAAACATCAATGGATTATCCATGAAGAAGAAGCTAAAGTTGTTCGTCGTATTTATGCGGAATTGCAAGCAGGGAAAAATTACACCCAAATCATAACCGGATTAACTAAAGATCGCATTTCAAGCCCAAAGGGAAAAGATGTCTGGAGTCTTAGCACGGTGAAGGGTATTCTGCAGAATGTGGTCTACAAAGGAGATTATCTTTATCAAAAATATATCACCGTGGATACATTAGAAGAAAAGACTGCTCCTAATGAAGGGGAGTTACCCCAGTATTATATTGAGGGCCACCATGAGCCTATTATTGCTCCGGAAGAATGGGAGAAGGTACAAAGCATTATCCAAAAACGCAGCGAAGCCTTCAAGCAGCTGAACTACCAAAAGTATTCTAAAGACCAGCATAAAAATTCTTCTTTTACAGAGAGCTTGTATTGCGGAGAATGCGGTAATGAACTAGGGTATGAACGAAGCTTGGAGAGACGAGGCTCCAACGGAATCAAAGAAATCAATCGTTGGGTTTGTAGGCTGGCAGAGAAATATTACGCTGTGAACGGCTGTTCATCCCAACGATTTCATCAAGACTATCTTGAAAAGCACTTTATTAATCTATTAAAAGGGTTTGAACAAGACGATACATTTCAACAAGAAGTAGAAAGAGTCATTGCTCAAACAGTGTTAAGTGCTCAGGAGCTGAAGCAAGAAGAAGAGGCTCAAAGAAGGATGGAACACTTGAATCAAGAGCTATATGAGGCAGTAGATGAAGAACTGCATAAAGACGGACAAGATCATCAAAGGGTGGATGCCCTAAGTGAAAAGAAAGTAAAACTGCACCAGCAGTTGAAAGACTTCTCTGACCGTAAAAAGCTAGCAGAGCATTATAGAAATGAATTCAAAGAGCTGAAAAAGGGAATCAAAAAGCTGCGTGATGAAAAGAATCTGGCATTCCCTGCGGACCTTTTTGAACAGTTCGTGGAACAGGCTAAGGTCTATAAAGATGGAAGGATTGTGTACCAACTAAGCCTGGGCCTAGAGTGGTCAACGGATGAAAGATATGAAAATTACAATCAGCAGATTGCCATGGAAAGAAAAGCTGAAAGGCTCGCCAAACGAAAAGAAAAACAGGCAGCATTTTTAAGAGGGCCAGAGGTTACTGCCTTACTGGAATATTGCGAGGAGCCACGGAGATGGGGAGAAATACTGGCCTTGATGAACACGATGTTGACGATCTCAGAATCCTATTTCCGAAAGAGCATTGTACTGCCATTGATGGAAAAAGGGAAACTGCAGAAAGATTTTATCCCAGGCAGTCAAAGTAAGCAAAAATATTATATGGTGAAGAAGTAATGAGAACCCACTGAGTAGGCTGATGCAGAGCCACTTGGTGGGTTCTTTTTTTGTTTTATTCAATAATAGATAATGGAACTTTTAAACAATTGGTTAATAATAATGTAAAATATTAGATATAGAATGAGAGGAGGAAATTTCATGATAAATGAGGATGTGCATACAGTTGGATTGTTTGCCGATAAGGCTTTTGATGAAAGAGACACTGATACCCTACATAGAATTGCTGAGGATTGTCTAAATTGGGTTGAGTCTGGAGATTACAATCTTCTTGAAAAAGGGATTCTAGCATATCATGGAGCCACTTCTTATAGTAACTATATCCATTTAAAATACAAAGGGGCCTTAAGCTATTCAGAGGACAAGAATAACGAACAGGAATTTGAGATGTGTTTATTATTGTTCAGACTATCCATAGAAAATCTAACTACGTACCAAGAGAGGGAAGATTTAAAAGAAGACTCTGAAGAATTTCAATATGTATCCATTTACTTACTAATGTCATATACCAACTACGCAAACTTACTAAACACATGTGGAAGGATTATCAAAGCTCTTTCATATTTGAAAATTGGTGTAGGCAGGGACTTTCCAATGGCAATAGGGAACTTTGCTGGGTTTTTAATGGATTATGCTGCATTTGATTATGATAGTGGTCATCAAACAGTTTTCGCTAATGAATCCTACCAATTATTAAGTGAAGTACTGGAATTTGAGAAGGTCGAGCCAGAAGCTTACGAGCATTATGAAGGTTTAATTGAAAGATTAAAGAAATGGTATCCTTTAGAATTTTTGGAGGAACCTTATGAATTTGAAGAATACTCGTTGGGAGATTCTGAAGAGGAAATTAACTATCGAAATTGGTGTCTTGAAAATACATTGTTTCTCAATACGTTAAACGATGCTTTTCCTTATACAGTCTCAGCAAATGATATTCTTCATTTACCTAATATCGTGACTAAGATTGATGAAGGCCCCAAATACCATGGTTTGTTTAATCAAATTAAACAAGAGTATGTGTCTGCCAGATTCATGGTTTATGATGCATTATCCTCTCAAGGAGCTCATTTTTCCGATAAAGATGTTCACCTTGTCAATACACTGGATTATCCTACTTATGGGATTTCAATAGAGAAGATGAAATATTCCTATAGAAGTTTATATTCGCTGTTTGACCGTATCGCGTTTTTCATAAATGAATATTTTGGAATAGGGATTAAGGATAGGGATGTTTCCTACCGTTCTATATGGCAGGGGCGGATAAATAAAGGGAAAAATTCGTACAACTTAAATGTGAACTTAAAGTCAAAAATGACAGATGAGAAAACATTTAACATCCCATTAATTGGTCTTTACTGGTTGTGTAAAGATATCGGTAAACAAAAGGTTAAACATCACTATATAGAACCAGCAATTGAACATATCTCCAAGATTCGCCATCATTTGGAGCATCGATATTTAAAGGTGCATGATAGTTTATTCTATCCGATAACAAGGGAATCTCAGGCAGAAAGAGAAGATCCACTGGCCTATTCTATAACTGTGGATGAATTTAAGGATGCTGTAATGAAACTTCTTACTTATGTAAGAGAAGGAATTATTTTATTGACCATGGCTGTACACTTGGAAGAACAGTTTAAGAGAAAAAATGAGGATTCAGACAAGAGGGTTATGCCTATGAATATGGATCGATATGATGATGATTGGAAGCAACTCTTTTAATAATTGTTTTAGTAAGGGGGCTAATAATGGGAAATAACTTAGCGTCGAAAATTTATACGTTAATTAATAAAAAGGCAGAAGGAGACTATTGGGATTTCAAACAGGAGTGGCATAAAGATAATGAAAGGTTATTACATGACATTCTTTGTTTTGCAAATACCGTACATGATAGGGATTGCTACTTAATTATTGGCGTTTTAGATGATGGGGAAGTCTTGGGCCTTAATGATGAAAATCGAGTTAAGCAAGTAGCCATTCTGGATTTACTCTCAAATACAGTTTTTGCAGGTGATAATACACCAGAAGTAAAGGTAGAGACTATTAGAATTAATGGGAAGGAAATTGATATCCTTACTGTTTTCAATTCCTATAACGTGCCTTTCTACCTAAAGAACAAGAGTAAAAAATATCACAATATAAAAGAAGGATACATATACACAAGGATTGGAGATAGGAATACTCCAATCAATCAAAATGCAAATATACAGCAGATTGAAATGTTATGGAAGAAAAGGCTTGGATTAACTCAGCCACCTCTGACACAGATTATAAATAGACTAGAGAATAAATTAGAATGGGTTGAAAACAACGGCACACACTACAATATTTATAATCCAGAGTTTAAGCTTGTAGAAGAATATGATGACGAAGAATATGATAGAAGATCAGGTGAATTTTACGTTTACTCCCAGACAAATTCAAAGTTCATGTATAAAGACTTAAAAATCATGTGTAATGAAACAGTGCTAGATAATTTTCAATTAGTTGTATTAGACAGTGGAAGATACAAAACACCGATACCAGAGCGTGGGTTTGTTGGTCGTGATCAATGGGGAATTGATTACAAATACTCATATAGATACTATTTAAAGGACAGCACGGTGTATAAACTGCAGCAGTTTCTCTTTGACGATGAGGATATGGAAGAAGTGTACGCAAAAAGAAATCTTGATGAAGTTGTTCTGTATTTTGAGAATGAAGAAGAAAAGTTATCCTTCGAGGCTTATGTGGAGTGCAATCTAGCAACAATCGAAAACTATATGTCTGATGCAGAACAAGTTCATTTTACTGTAGACACAGGTGACGAAAGGGAAGCAGAGGTAAATAAACACGGGTTATCAGTCGGCTTAGCTCTAAATAAGGCACTTCAAGATTTTAAAGAACTACCAATCAAAATGAAATAAAAGATAGTTTGATAACTTAATATGGTGGTGATAGATATGAATCCTAAGGTTATACCTAAAAACCAAAGCATGGATATGAAAGAAAAACTCCAAGGTAAAGAAGAATGGAAGAGGTTTGCAAGGAGAGTTCAAAAAAATCCTTTTGTTAAAAATCACCTGCTAAATAGAGAAAATCAAAAATGTTCTTGGTGTGGATGGAGTATTGACAATGATTTCGTAGTTCATCACATTGATTATGATCATGTATGTGAATATAAAGTAATGAGGGAATATCCAAGTTCAACAGTTAAGCGTCCAAAAAGAATGGTAAAGGTCCCTGACTGCGAATCATGCAGTATGGCTAATCCAAATTTATTTTCGGGTTGCATGAGTAGGCTAACTCCAGTTCATAAATTGTGCAATTTTAAGATAGAAAAGAATATGGACTCAAGCAATTAATATAATAGAAGAAACTCATCAAACCTTGCTCATCACAGTATTGTGGTGGGCATTTTTATTTTGGAATGAAAACCTAATATGCCGCTTAAATGGGATGGTAGATAAAGCCCTATATATCATGGCCTGAATAGGGGGTATATATTTTGCGTATTTTTATCCATCCAGCCTCACGGCGATGCTGAGGTCGTTCTAGACAGTGTTCTACCATTCTTGACTACGGCCCAATACAACACGATTCGAAAAGCAGCGACTAAAGGTTCAGAATCTCTCTTCACCGTTCAAGGGGAAGCTGTTTGGTGGCGCTTCTTGACGCTTGGGATTCCAGGTGAACTTGCTGGAGAGTTTGAACTCGTTGTGCCCACTGACTTGCGAAACGCCATCATCGACCGCAAAAATCAAGACGATTTCATGGAGCAGCTGCGAAAGAATGACTTGATTCTTGCATTGTCAAAAGGACTCATCAACACATTCGGTATCGTAACATTTGAACACCTCTATGCAGAACTGATCCATCAGGGTGTGTTCAACGGGCCAGATCATCACAAGCACGTGCAAGAACTCCTCTGGCTGCAGCAGTATCATAGAGCGGATTACATCGTTCACTACCGGTATTATGCCATTCCGTATTTCCAAGAACCGGCCTTAGAATATGACTCTTTACAGAGACGACAAGATTTACGACGAGTCGAGCTCACCAAGCAACAACTCATAAGTAGAAGTACAGAAGACTACTTCTTAGAAATCCCAGAATACAAACGCCTTCGAAGTTTGTTTCAAAAACTCGAGGGACTGTATCCAGATGATGTCCATGGACTCCTATTCGAGATGTACGTCATGCTAAACGAAGACGCCATGCCAACCACCATCATGAACATGATCAACGACAAAGTGGTCTTCGATTCTTTAGAACAAATCAACACTATCATGAAACTCGTGTCCGAAGCAGCAAACGCTAAGCCTCGCTGGTTCCTAAAAGGCCACTCACCAATCTCGCTGTTCAGGGAAGAAAAGAAACAACTGACGCCGCTTCCGGAAAAACAAGTGGTGGGGCGGAATGATTTATGCCCATGTGGTAGTGGGAAGAAGTATAAGAAATGTTGTATGAAGTAGAACCGATTGATTACAATAATTATATAGGAATAAATAAGAAAGATTAGAATGGGGATGTTCGAAAGTTTCAGTAAGAAGAATTCGACCGACAAGATCAGTACCACAGCAAAAAGAATGGTTTCAATTTGGAACTATCCTTACAAGATTTTTGCTGCAAAGAAACCGATTGAAACCCTTAAGTGTGAGTACAATGAGGCCTTCGAGAGAGGAAAGAGAGAAGGCTTTATCCCGGTGCAGGTTCCTGTAGACGAAACGCTAAAGGAACACTTTCGCATGCTGAAGAAGGAAAACTATTCGGTAGCTGATACGTTACGTGCAGTGCCTGCATTCGGAAAGCAACTGCTCGCTGAATGATTTGAAGAGTATTCCCGAGATTCGTTAGAAGACTGTGATATGGACATGGACGTATTTATCGGTGAATATGACGGCGAACCAGAAGTGATGAGGGGGTTTTCTTCTTTGCTAGACTATTCGACGGAAGACACGCTTGAAACCATCCTGTTTGAGATCCCGACACGACAACCATGGGAAGTCGTTGCCTATCTACCATTTGGAGGTTGGAACGAGTGTCCAGTACCTAGTGAGATGGCGGCTATTTGTAAATATTGGTACGAAGCATATGGAGCCATCCCGACTGTAATCACACACGATTTTCTGGAGATGAGACTGCCTCAACCCGTGCCAGTAGACAAAGCATTAGAAGTCGCCAAAGGACACTATGCATTTACACCTGACCGAGTCGATCAAGAGACCGAGACCAACACACTGAGTGAAGTGGCAGCCAGTACTGCCGTCTCAACAGGTTGGTTCTTCTGGTGGGATTGAGACAGAATGCAGTAAACATCGCCGCATCAAAATACCAGGAGGTGACCTAGCGAATGCCACCATCATCAACATTGATTCCACTAGCAATAATTCTGCTTCTATTCGGGTTAGTCATTTCGATTAGAAGAAAGAAGATTGGCCCTCTCATTGAAATGGGAATCTACGCAATCGCTACATTATTTTTTGACTTATTAAAGTACATATTTAGCCAGTACTATACTCACTGGAGTATGACCCTCCTACTCCCATTTCTCATTGGAATTGGGTTTCTGTATGGAGCGCATCGCATTGTGAAAAAGTTAGATTTTAAATACTAGAATCAAGCAAAGTATTAAGTGATCATCCATTTGGAGAGAAGTATCTGTACCTGTGCATCACACAATTCAACACAATTTGCATAAAGAAAGAATGAACCTTGCTGCGACGGGGTTCCTTCTTTCTATTTATAGAATTGTCGTAAATAATCTGAGTAGTTTGGCGCACAGGTACGCAATAGATAATTCAACTGTATAGTATCTTCTGCGGGAATGGAGTGTGGTGGGTCAATGCGTATACAATCAACAACTAATTCTAGATTGAAGCGACTCAATAAGAATATATAGATACTCTAGCTTCCACACGAAAATAGACCTAACAACTGTAAAATAGTTTCTATATTGCAATTCCATATACAGTGACCTATAATGGAGACGATTCACTAATTGAATAGTACATATATTTTGGTTCTTTGCTTGCAAAGATTAAAAAGGAATCAGGTGTGAATCCTGAACGGTCCGGCCACTGTAATTGAGGGAGTGACTTCCACTAGCCACTAGTTGAAAAACTGGGAAGGCGGAAGGCGCGTTCCAACCTCATGAGTCAGGAGACTTGCCTTAATATAAATGCGAAACGCCTTCCGGGAAAAAGGTAGCATTATGGATCATTAAATTTGATTTTTGGGGATTTTCTGAGCATATATGGACTCTTTGCCTTTTGGGGGCGAAGAGTCTTTTTTTATTGGGGAAGGGAGGGGCAAACGGAGCTATTCGAAGTCATGTATCAAAAATTTCACTAGAAATGGAGAATCATCAGTTGACTACATATGCACACACATTCCAACGAATTCTTTCTGCCTTTTTAATTTTAATTCTATTAGGCACGTTGTTAAGCCCGTTACAGGTAGGAGCAGAACAACAAGGAGCGGCCCAGACGGAACAAACGGACCGCAGTTCAGAAATTCGAGCAAAAGTCGAACAGGCTGTAGAAAAAACGAAAAATTATTATTTGCAAAATCCACCGGACTATTCGTCGTACACATCACATAGCAACTATTGGCTGCTATCTGCTCTATGGGGCACAGGTGTGGACTTGAAAAATGACATTCCATGGAAAGAAAACGCGTCTCCGTGGAACCCGACCTCTTATTGGACTGTCGGCAAAGAAACGGCAAGTTCTACTGCTAACGAGGACGCAGGGATTGCCATCGGCTCGATTGTGTTGGGTAAGAATCCATACAAATTCGGAAAACGGAACATCATGCAAGACCTTGTTGCCAAACAAAAAGACAACGGTTCGTTCTCGACCATTTGGGGAGAGCCCTGGTCACTGATTGCCCTAGACCTGATGGAAGCCGAGTATGATCAGGAGAAACACATTCAATACATATTAAGTAAGCAAAACCCTACGACGGGTTACTTCGGAGATTCTGACGTCACAGGATGGATGCTCATCGCGTTGGCGCCGCACATGGATCGTCCGGATGTGAAAGCTGCTGTTGACAAGACGGTTCAAGGGATTCTAGAGAACCGCAGTAAGGAAACGGGAGAAGTCATGGGGCAGATGTTTGGGGAGAACGCCAACAGTGTTGCTCCGATCATCAATGGATTGGCTGCAGTGGGCGAGGACCTCTTCTCAGAAAAATGGACGATGGAAACTACGCAGCTCGGATCCGTCAATCTGATTGAACGCTTTGTAGACCGTTATCAACTAGAGGATGGCAGATTTACATGGCAGGAAAATCGATTAGGGTCTTGGCAGATGGCTACCGAGCAGGGACTACTCGCTATTTCGGATGCCGTAGCAGGGAAGTCGACGTTCATGCGACTGAGCGACTACAAACAGCAACAACTGAATAAAGAAACAAACGTTTCGGTACGCGTAGAAGGAATTCAAGAGACACTTTTGACGGATGAAGCGGTTCAAGTACAGACATTTATGGAAAGCGCCAATGCGTTTGATGCAACAAAACAAGCGCTTGATAAAGCGAACATTCCGTTTCAAGGTGCGACTTCGTATATCTCTCAAATAGGACCAGACAAACATGCCACATTCGGAGTCTGGGATGGTTGGCAATATATCGTGAACAATGAATATCCGGCAGTGTCTGCTGGGGATTACAATCTTGAAGAGGGCGATGACATCGTCTGGTTTTATGGCAACGTCGGTGATATCTATCAAGGATACGACGGAGCGGATGAAGTAGAGGAACTTACTCTCCGTCCAACTATCTCGATCGCACCGAAGCTGCTTGCTGGCAAGGACATCGAAGTGACAGTCACTGCAACTCACAATGTGTTTGACGCTTCCTACAATCTGGTGAAGCAGAACGAAGTTGCAAAAATCCAAGATGCGACGATTTACTTTGATGGTGCGACCTATAAAACAGACGCGGATGGAGTCGCTCGCATACCGGGTGAAAAAGCTAGAGTCGGAACCTATGAGCTGAAGGTCACAAAAGACGTAGAGGGTAGCTATCCAAGACTCCTGCGCCAAGCGAAGAAGATCATCATTGAAGAAGATCCGGATGGTGGTGTTGTCCCATCAGACAAGACTGTCACACTATCCGTCGAGAAGCGCACGGTAGGGCTCGGAGACAGTATTGCCCCAACGGAAGTAGCGCTGCACGATGGCGATACGGCGTTCACATTGATGAAACGAGTGGCAGACCAAAAAGAGATAACCGTAGACTATAGTGGATCGGGTGCTGGGGTTTATGTTCAAGCGATAGACGGCCTTGGCGAGTTCGATCACGGACCACAAAGTGGCTGGATGTATTCAGTCAACGGGACGTTCCCAGAAATCAGTGCAGGCACCTATATGTTGCAAGATGGCGATGTTCTTCGTTGGCACTACACTAAAGATCTAGGGCAGGACCTTCAAGATGGCACTCCTAGTGATACTAAAATCGATCTTCAACAAGTCATTTCGGGTGCATCCAAATGGATTGGCGAAAATCGTGATTTTTCGACCTATGATCATTTTATCGATTGGGATGTGCTTGGTTTAGCGAGGGCTGGAAAACCGGTTCCTGAAAGTTACTACACAGCAGTAGAAAATTATGTGAAAGCACAAAACGGAGAGTTCCGAAAAGTGACGGACTATGAACGTATGGCCTTGGCCGTCACTGCCATTGGAAAAAATCCAAAAGCCATCGCAGGCTATGACTTTATTGAAAAAATCTACAACAATCCGCGCATGACGATGCAGGGGACGAATGGCGTCATCTTCGCTCTACTGGCTCTCGATGCAAAGGATTCTAAAATTCCGGAAGATGCAGTCTGGACGAGAGCGAAGCTTGTCGACTGGCTGCTTACTCAACAAAATAGTGATGGCGGCTTCCCGCTTGCTGAGAAGACGGCAAGTGATGTTGATATGACGGCTATGGCACTACAGGCACTGGCAAACTATCAGGATACACAAGAAGTGAAGACCGCAACAACTAAGGCGGTCGAGTGGCTGTCTCAGCAACAGCTTGCTGAAGGAGGCTTCCAATCGGCTGGCTCAATCAACAGCGAGAGCATTTCGCAAGTAATCATCGCACTGACAAGTCTAGGGATTGACGCAGAAGACACGCGTTTCGTCAAAGAAAAAGGCACACTTTTGACGGCGTTCCAAACGTTTATCAATAAAGACGGAGGGATGTCTCATACAGCAGGTGGGGAGAGCAATTACATGGCCACCCAGCAAGGTCTGCTCGCCTTGGCGGCTTATGACCGTTTACAAGCTGACAAAACGACTGTATATGATATGTCCGATGTAGAGACGTCGCAACCGACGATTTCATTCTCGGATGTCCCGAAAGATTTATTTGGTGCTGAAGAGATACTAGAACTTGCAGGACAAGGGATTATTTCGGGGTATCCGGATGGGACGTTCAAGCCGAAGCGTCAAGTGAACCGCGGAGAAGCTGCTATTTTGTTTATGAAAGCACTTGATCTAAAAGTTCCACAAGCACCCGTTGGATTTAAAGATGTAGCCAAGTCTAGCATCTATTATGAGGCTGCACATGCTACGAAAGAGGCAGGGATCTTCGTAGGGTATGGAACCGGAGCGACATTCGGAGCAACCGACAAATTATCACGTGAACAAATGGCTTCTGTCATTGTCCGAGCATTCGGACTGGAAGCTACAAACGAGAAAGTGGACGTGAAGGATTTGAGTAGCGTCTCTCGTGCGCATCGCAAAGATGTGGAGATCCTTTATCAAAACGGGATCACAAGTGGCGTCGGGCAAGGAAAGTTCGATCCAAAAGGATCGGTCTCCCGTGCGCATTTTGCTGTGTTTCTTTCTCGTGCACTAAAAAACAACCAATAAATTCTGTCAGCAAAGGATGAAAAACATGAGACGTTTTAGCAAAGTGTTCTTACATGCAGCCATCGCGTTTGTGTTCGTTCTTTTGCTCAGCGCTTGTGGCTCGTCTTTACAGAAGCCAACCGGCCTTGAAAACCCGATTGGCGACGAGGAAACACGAGAAAGCGAAGAAATTGCGAAACAAGAGCCTCTTGAAGAGAGTGACACACTTCCTGAAGAGTCGGAAACAGATGCCGAGGAAGTGACGCAGGACAGTGTAGCAAATAAAGAGCCCTCCGAAAAACAACAGGAAAAGCCAGTTGCACCGGTGAAGAAAGAAGCTCCACAATCTTCGGGTGTAACAGAAAAAGCTGAGTCAAAGCCTGTGCAAAAAGAGAAAACTGAAACTGCTACACCGGCTCCTGGTGGGAAAGGAGACAGTCAGGCTTCAAAGCCGACCGGCAACAAAGCGCCAACAACAGTACCACCAGCGCAAAAACCTCCTGTGCAGAAACCTCCTGCACAAAAACCGTCGACACCTCCTGTAGAAGAACAGGAACCTGAGAAGCAGGCAGACACCGTCGTGTTCTCGATCGTCGTCTCGTCAAGTGAGGTCCCCCTCGCGCCTGTTGAGGTGGAAATCGAGAAAGGCGATACTGTTCTAGACGCCTTAATCCGGGTGACGAAACAGTATAAGATCCAAATGGATTACCGCGGCGGACAAGGAGCGAGTGCCTACATCGAGGGCATTGCGAATGTCTATGAGTTTGACCGAGGACAGGGAAGCGGTTGGATGTATCGCATCAATGGGATATTCCCGGACCGGGGAGCAGGCACGATTCCGTTACTGGCGGGTGACCGGGTGGACTGGCTATATACGACCGATCTAGGAGAAGACCTGAACGCCGATCTGCAACCGTTCCGGAGGTAATGCAAGTGAAGCGAGAACCGGCCGTTATCTTACGGCCGGTTTTCTATATGAGAAATGGTAAAGGAAAGAGGGTGGACACCGATGGAAAGTGGCTTTCGCAGCTGTCACCCGTACGTGGTTTTCTTCTATTATATTTGCGTCGGTAGTTTTGCAATGTATTTCAATCATCCTGTTTTCTTAGTGGTGGGATGCTGCGTGCTGTGTCTGGTCACTATGAGTCATGGAGGCGTTACCGCGCTCAAAAAATGGATGCCGACTTTACTCAGCATGAGTCTTGCCATCATCCTGTTGAATCCTTTTTTGAATTCAAGAGGAACGCATGTGTTCTTCTACTTTCGAGGAAAGCAGGTGACATTGGAAGCCACGATGTATGGTGTCGTCATGGCTTTATCAATCGTTATGATTTTGTTGCTGTTCATTTCATTCAACCTCGTCTTGAACGGTAACAAATTTCTGTTTATATTTTCATCGCTGTTGCCACGAACGGCATTTATGACCATGCTTGCGATCCGCTTCGTTCCTTTGTTGAAAAGAAGGTTGGATGAAATCAGCGATGTGCAACGCGTCAAAGGCATGTCCATGACGACGGGAAGTCTAAGAGACCGGGTAAAAAATGCGATGACCTTGTTGCAGATCTTATTGACATGGTCTCTGCAAGAAGCCATGGACACGGCGGATTCGATGAAAGCAAGAGGGTACGGAACAGGAAAGAGAAGTCCATACATCCCGTACAAAATGGACAAGCGGGATAAGGGATGGCTAGCGACGATGGGGATTCTATTTGCGTTGTGCTTAGCAGGAGGGATGCTAGGGTACGGAAAAATGATCATCTATCCAGCTCTTGGGACCCTACAGTTTTACTTGCTGGACTGGGTGCTGCTCGCATGCATGCTAGTCGTGCTTGCATTTCCGCTACTCGTTGAAGGGAGAGAACAGTTCAAATGGAGATTTTCCATCTAAACCATGTGACATTCAGCTTTCCCGATATGGAATGGAAAGCGTTACAAGATATTCAGTTGCGCATACAAGAAGGAGAGTTTGTCGTGCTCTGCGGCCCGAGTGGGTGCGGAAAGACCACGTTGCTCCGACTGTTGAAGAGGGAACTTGCTCCTGCAGGTAAGAGAGATGGAGACATCTATTACAGCGGGAAGCGCTTGGAGGAATGGGGAGAACGCGCGTTGATTGAAGAAATCGGCCTTGTGTTTCAAGACCCTGACAATCAGATTGTGATGGATGAAGTGATGCAAGAGATCGTGTTTGCCTTAGAAAACCTCGGCTACTCGAACTTCGAGATGCGAAAACGAGTGGCGGAGATGGTCCACTTTTTCGGAGTGGAACACTTGCTGAGACTAAAGCCATCTGAATTGTCCGGTGGGCAGAAGCAGTTGTTGAATTTACTTTCGGTGTTGTTGCTGAAGCCGAAAGTGTTGCTGCTCGACGAACCGACTTCGCAGCTGGATCCCATTGCGGCCAAAGAGTTGATCCTCATGTTAGAGCGGCTGAACAAAGAAATGGGTATGACGATCATCCTCGTTGAACATCGCTTGGAAGAACTTTTTGGAGTGGCAGACCGGATCCTGATGATGGACGAAGGGCGAATTCGATACGCTGGAACGAGTCAAGCGGTCATCACGGAGCTGTATAACGAAAGAGACGAGCGTTTCATCCCTTATCTCCCGTCTCTCTCCCGGTTATACATGGAAAAGGAAGTGCGGCCAACGTGCGAGGAAATCCCCTTGAACGTCAAGGAGAGCAAAGCTTGGATCCGGACTCTCCCGGCCCAGGATCGATCTGAACAGAAAGATAGAAAGTCGTTAGAAGTATCACCTGGGCAGACGTTACTAGAACTGCGTGATGTCTATTTTCACTACGACAAGAAAGGGTCGCTCATTTTGAAAAACTTGTCGTTGACACTTTCTAAAGGAGAGTTCTTTGCTCTCGTCGGAGGAAACGGTTCAGGAAAATCCACTGTATTGAAGGCTTGCATCGGCAGTATCAAGCCAGGGAGAGGCAACGTTCTCTACAATGGAGTCGAAACGAAGAAGCTGAAGGGGAAGGACTTGTACGGAGCGATGGCGTATCTGCCTCAAAATCCTCGGACGTATTTCATTCACGACACGATTGGGAAAGAGCTCGAGGAAGCAGTAGCGCGTCATGAACTACGGGATGGTGCTGCCAAGATGGCTGCGATGATTGAAGCGTTCTCTATTGAGCACCTCTTGGACCGTCATCCTTATGATTGTTCCGGGGGAGAAGTGCAGCGGGCGGCACTCGCCTGTATGCTGCTTGGGTCTCCGGATATTCTATTCATTGATGAGCCGACAAAAGGACTGGATCCCGTCTCGAAAAGACGATTTTCCGAGGTGCTCGCGAAGCTCCATCTGGAAGGGATGACCATCCTGATGGTGACGCATGACATTGAGTTTGCGGCTCAACATGCCGAGAGATGCGCCATCATGTTTGATGGAGAAATCACGGTGTCTGGTACGCCGGATCACTTGTTCAAAGGGAATTACTTCTACACCACAGCAATCAACCGAGCGACGAGGGGCAGCCACGTTCTTGAGGCGCTCACATTTGAGGAGGCGATCGACCTATGGCCCGTTCCCATATATATTTGATCAGCGCCTCTTTCTTGGTCCTCTTGATGCTCATTGTGTCTATCGTCTTCTTTGAGTACAATGCTTATTTGCTACTGAGTCTGGCCATCATTGCATGTACCATGCTTCCGTTCTTTTCTCGCTTCGAGTTCAGAGAATTAGCAGGCAGAGAAGTCGTTCTTTTGGCGATGCTCGCGGCCATTGCGGCCGTCAGTCGGGTTCCATTTGCAGGACTTCCTAGTGTGCAGCCCACGTCCTTTGTCATCATGATGGCCGGTCTTGTGTTCGGTGCGGAGTCAGGTTTCATTGTAGGAGCGGTGGCAGCGGTTGTGTCGAACATCTTTTTAGGACAGGGGCCTTGGACTCCTTGGCAAATGTACGCTTGGGGGATGCTTGGGATGACGGCAGGCCTGTTGCGTAATGCTTGGTGGATGCGAAGCATGTGGGGCAAGTGTCTCTTTGGATTCGTATGGGGCTATCTGTTCGGCTGGTTCATGAATATGTGGATTGTTGTCAGCAATATAGAGAATGTGACACGGGAATTTTTATTCAGTATTTATGTCTCGAGCGTCTATTTCGATTTGGCACATGGGCTGTCGAATGTCTTTTTCCTGTTGGTGTTCGGGGCAAGCTGGATAAAAATCTTAGAACGCTTTAAGCGGAAATACGGCTTGCTGGATAGTGTTTCATAGCTGTACTATGGCTGTACCTGTGCATCGCACAATTCAACACAATTTGCATAAATAAAGAAGGAACCTTGCTGTGGCAGGGTTCTTTCTTTATATTTATAGAAGTGTAGTGAATAATCTGGGTAGTTTGGCGCAATATCACCATTTGAAGCTCCATCCAAGAAAAAATGAAAAGAGAGAAACTGGTAGTCGAGTAATCCGACTATCAGTTTCTCTCTTATTTTTAACTATAATAGTTGCAAAACAGGAGCAGTATATAGATTTCGCAATCTTTCTTCACCTATTACTGAACGTACCAACACACAAGTAGAAGGTCCCGCACTGCCATCTGGAATTTTTACAGAAGCAGCAATCCCCAGCCGCTCCAATTCCTTCACAACTCCACCGGATCCACATGGATGCACATACGATATGGCACCAGACTGACGTGCTTTTTGCAACTCACCTAACGACACGACTTCATCAGCTCTCTCGAGAACCGCTTGTCCAACTAAAGGAATGCCAATCAGATACCAGTCACCACAAGTATCGATATCCTGGGTGAGGCGTCCAATCAATTGAACGGCTAAACCTGACTGAAGCGTCTCGATGTTAGATTCCGTACTGCCCGCAAGTGGAGGCAAGGAAGTCTCGATTTCATCGAACACTTGTTGGATGCCTTTCTCGTAGTCTTGCCAAGCCGACTCTCCCGTAAAGTTCGTCATTAGAATGGCGTGCGGTTCAGCGCCAGCACACCACAGTTCCAGTAACGCCACACGAGTGGCCATATAGGCGACGAGTTCGTTGGGTGCATGAATGACGTCTTGTGGTTTCTCGCCGATGCCTGCCGAGTTGTCCATCCCCATCCACAGACCGCCACCAAGTGAAACAGCATGTCTCATCGGACCACTTCACGCGGTTTGATGCGTTTTAAGAACGGAAGAGCCACCCAAGCGACAACGCTGTTGATCGCAGTCGCAACGAGAAGCACCGGGACGAGTGTCATGTAGAGGGCGGGACTAATCAAAAAGTAGAAGGGCAGTGGTGCGAGAAGTCCTGTTGCGAGTGTGACAAATAAAAATCCTACAAAACGCCAGCCTCGCTTGATTATCAGGCCGAACACAGAAACAATCACAAACATCTCGACCGCTACGATGGCGTGGAACGGACCGAGTGGAAGGCCCCCGGTGAACGCAGAGATCAAATGTCCGAGAGCGGCGATGACGCCCGCCCAGACAGGACCTAAAAATAGTGTGCTTATTAGCGCAGGGGCGAGGTCGAGCGCCACACTGCTGAACGGACCTGGAATTTTTAATAGAGCGCCGATGCCGCAAAGTGCGATGAATAAAGCAGCGAGCGTTACGTTTCGAGTTACTCCCATAATGATTCTCCTTTTCTCATCTCTACTAAGCCGTACCAGACCTGTGCCACAGATGTGGCTTTTTCAACGAGCAGCTGCGTGATGCGACCACTTTCGTCTCGGTAGCTGCGTTTATGTTTCTCCATCGGTACGATGCCTCGGGAGACGTCTTCGATGATCCAAATGACGTTACTAGTAGGTAGTATGTAGGTTTCTAGCCAGTTGATACGTTGTTCGCGAGTCATGGGAAACAAGGCTTGTGGGATGCTGTCGATGACAAGGACGTCCGTTTGTCGGTACCAGTTTTCGATGCTATCTGAGAGCCAAGTTGAGGTCAGTCCGTTTCGTGCAAGGTGTTCGCGAACCATGGCGCGCTTTCCGTTATGGGCACCTCCGAGTACGATGTGCATTGCCATTCCTCCTGCTTTTCAAGTGTAAAGTGGGCCACATTATCATGTGGCGCGTGTGCTTGTAAAAACGTCGACTCAGTCCAGATACTTTTCAATAAGCGGATGACGCCACCATGGACGACAAGTACGAGTGGTTGTTCGGCTTGTTGTAAAATCTCTTCGATCGCTGCCGTGACGCGAGTTCTGAATCTCTCGAACGATTCACCTCCGGGAGGTATGACGGCAAACGGGTCGTCGAGCCACGCCCGGTACGTCTCGTCTTCACAAAGTTCGGCATACGTCTTTTGCTCCCACTTACCAAAGTGTAGTTCACGGAGTGCTTCGTGCGCCACTAGTTTTGCATTCGGAAAATAGCTTCTTGCGGTTTCGACCGTTCGAACGAGGTCACTCGTATGGACGACTACCTGTGCGTGAGTAAGTGGTTTCGCATCTGTAGGAACAATTGATTCATCCGACCAGCCGATGTACTGCTTTTTTAGATTGCCCGCTGTCGGCAAGTGCCGCATCACATAAACATTAATAAAACGAGCCATAGTAGCAGTTCGCCTCCTTCTACAAATGCTCCGCACATGTCACCAGACGAACCGCCGAAGTGTTTGCGCGTCCACCATTTAAATAGCCAAAGGAACACAAGAAGTGCAGCGGCTACGAAGAGCATCTTCGGAACTACAAGCACTACTGCTAGAAGCCATGCAAAATGCCCGGCAGTTAGTACTCCGTAATGAAACTTCTCTCTGAAAAAGTGCGCCATCCCGGAAGCTTTCGCAGGTGTCGTACTGATCAAATAGAGAGTCATCCCGCTCCGGACGAGGACAGGGACCATTAGAAAATACAAGAGCGAGACTTCGGCAGTCGTCACCTGCACATAAATTGCAACTCGCAATAACAGCGCCATGCCAATCGCCATCGCACCGAATGCCCCAATGCGCGGGTCTTTCAAAATCTCTTGGCGTCTCGCTATATCGCCATACGAAAAATACGCGTCGGCTGTATCCGCAAGGCCGTCTAGATGTAGCCCTCCTGTGAATGCCATTCGAACGAGGAGCAGCAAAGTCGCTACTAGGATTACATGAAACGTTGCAGGGACGATAGTTGATATCCCATACAACAGTGCCCCTTCAATCAGCCCGATGAGTGGGAAGAACAGGAACATCGCCGTCACTGACTGCTTCGTCATCGGCAAGCTCGCACGGATGGGAATCTGACTAAAGAACTGCAAGGCTAGCGGCAATCCGTTGAGAGTCTGTTTCATTGGCTGGCTCCTTCCATACTTTCGGCAGCCCGAAGACGACTTCGATGCTGGCGTCACTTTCTTTCACAATCCACTGATGGAGCAAACCGAGCCATTGGCGGTACTCCTCCGTCTCCGGATAAACCGAGACCGGTTCATCGAACACTTCGTTCGACACCAAGATAACGGGAATACCTGCTTGTTTCCAAGCAAGGATCTGGTGTTTCAATGCGTCGACAAGAGCGCGTTTGTCTACATCCGCAAACCAAAAGTTGCCGAGCCACGTAGTCAAGCAGTCCCAAAGGATGGCCTGTTCTTTGGAGAAGGTCCGGTCGAGAGACATCAGTTCGTCTCGCACTTCGATGGTCTCCCACGGGATGCCCGACGCTTCTCTAAGGTCCCGGTGGTGCTTAATGCGGGCCTTCATTTCATCATCAAGCGCTTGGCCGGATGCGATATAGAGTGGGGGACGGGTGCCTGTAAGAGTTGCCGCTAAGCGTTCTGCATACTGGCTTTTGCCACTGCGGGCGCCTCCCGAAATAAAAATAAGCATAGAGATTCCTCCTGCGGTTTTGTATACTACTCCTCAAGGAGAGAGGTGTTCACATGATCCGACTAGCTGTCACAAGTGATGTCCACGGCGAGGAGAGAAATTATCGTGCTCTTGTCAACGAATTGAAAACGAAGAACTATGATCTGGTGATCGATAACGGAGATTTCTTTTACGGCAGTCCGGAGGCGTTCTATTATGAAGAGAACGCCATTTGGCCACCGATTTTAGAATGTGCGAATGAGGTCGTGACAGTCGCCATTCCTGGCAATCATGACTTTACGCATTCGCTTGATGTGTTTGAGAAAGCACGTCGTGTTGCAAAGTTCGATTGGATCTGTGCGAACGTGGCCGGGTTCAAGCCCTATTTAGTGCATGTCGTCTCTGGTGTGAAGATTGCCATCCTCGGTCTCACGACTCCTATGGTACGAGAATGGGATGAGACCGGACGGCTTAATGACCTTGAGATTTCAAGTACATTAGACGCACTACAGAAATGGATGCCTATCATTCGCGAGCAGGAGCAACCCGACATCCTAATCGTCAGTTACCACGGCGGGTTCTCAAAGGACCCGGACACGGAAGTGCCGTTTCACGGGACCCCTACTGAGAACGAAGCGCATGCGATTGCCGAAGCGTTTCCAGACATCGATTTGTTAATCACGGGGCACCAGCACCTGCGAATGAACGGCGCGATAAACGGCGTGCGGGTCATCCAGCCAGGTTCTCATGCGACTGGATATATGGACGTGACAATCGAACCGTCGAGTGAAGGTTACAAAGTCGCAGCTGAGTTCGTCTCGCTATCTACTCAGCGTACCACAGAAACGACGCTTGCAGACACGTGGCTTGATGAAGTGATAGCAGAAGTTGCAGTCGATACCCGGTTTTCTGGGATGCTCGATGCACGTCTTCAGAAGCAGCCGTTTCATGCGCTCATTCATGACGTGTTTGTACAAGCGACAGGAGCCGAGCTCACGGTGTTTGAGATGCCGTACCTTGAGAACGGGGGCTTTTTCGGACCCGTGACACGCCGAGACGTGCTGCGGCATACGCCTCACAAAGCGCCGTTCCATGTCATTGAACTGACAGGACGTGACGTCCGGTCCCTCCTCGAACAAGGAGCGGCTGTTTTTGCGAAGCACTCCAAGACGGGAGCGGTCTGTTTTGCGACCGAGATTCCAGAACTGGCACCAGCACCTTATGTTTATGACATATGGGGCGGCGTCGACTACGAATTCGACTTCGGCCAGCCTGTGGGCAATCGATTGGTTTCGTGCCAAGTGAACGGCGTCGAGATTCAGCAAGGCCAGGTGTTCCGAGTCGCCGTCAATCGCTACCGGTTGACGGGGTATGATTTCCCTCTCTACAAAACAGCGAAGGTGCTCTCTGTGACAGAGCGCACCATCCCGCAAATCTTGCTTGATGCCTTAAGTGGCGTCTCCGTTACTTGAACAGCTCTGGATACACGGTCTTCGCCGCAAGCTCCACCGCTTCGCCGATACGCGTTGCAGGGCGGCTCATGATGTCGCTGTCGACTTGGAAGATCGCGTCTTCTTTAACCGCTGTGATGCTGTCGAATGCAGGACGCGATTTGATTTCACCGATTGGGTCTTCGACGTAGTTCACTGTCGTCAAGATGACTTCGGGGTTCTTCTCGATGATGCTTTCGGCAGAGACGTTGAACCAGCCTTGTTGGTCAGCAAACACGTTGTCGATACCAGCCGCTTTCAAGATCTCTTGTTGGAACGAGCCTTCACCAGCAGACCAGATGTCTGGAGCAGGGGAGATTTCAAAGTACGTAAGTTTCTTCGTTTCGAGTGACGCGACTTTTTCTGTCACCGCATCGATTTGTGCTTTGATCTCTTCGACGAGCTCGTCACCGCGGTCTTCTTCGCCAACGACTGTTGCGATTTGTTCGATGTCGCCGTAAACGTCTTCGAACGTAGCCGCTGTCTCGATGACAAATACCGGAATACCTGCTTCTTCAAGTGGGGCGATCTGGAGGTCTTCTCCGATCGTGTAGGCGATGACGACATCTGGGTCTAGCTCGATGATGCGCTCTGCATTGATGGTCATAGAGTCTGAGATGCGCTCGATATCCGCAGCTTCTGCTGGGTATGTATCAAATTCCGTAACGCCGACTACTTTGTCGCCGACACCTAAATCGAATAGGATTTCTGTGTTGCTAGGCTGCAAGGAGACGATTGTCTCCGGTACGTCCGGTAACGTCACGTCTTCGCCGCGGTCATCAGTCACCGTATATTCGGTCGATTCCGGTTGTTCTACTGCTTGTGAAGATTCTTGTTGTTGGCAGCCTGCTAAAAGTAGAGTGAGGGCAGCTGCTGCTGTGAGCCATTTTTTCATGAGTGAGTCATCCTTTTCCGTATGATTTTGAGTGAAAGACAATTTCTTCAGTACCTTGGTTGTCGTTGACGGCAACTGCGAGGACAAAGAACACGTTCGCAAGCAAGCCGAGGAAGGAGAACAGGATCTCGTCTATTTCGCGTTCAGTCGAGACGTGATGTAGCGCCCGGTATGATTTCTTCGCTTCGCTGCGGCAGACGTGTAGAAGTGTAGCACCTTTTGTACCTTGCGGCAGGTAAAAGTTCTTCCAGTCATCCCGGCGTGCGATGTAGCGATCATAGACATCATCGAGCCAGTCAAGGTCTTGCTGGGTGATCGCCATGCGACCGCGCACTGAGCCGTTCACGTGATAAGCAAGAGGCTGCAAATGCTCGAGGATGGCGACTTCTTCGTGCTGCTGTTCGTATCGCAGTACAGCAAGCGCTTCGCCAATCCGCGTCGTCAACGAATCTGTGCGAATCTCGTAATCGACGAGGCAACTCTTCTCGCGCATGAACGGGTAACATGTAAAGCGCGCCTTCGATTTCGTTTTTGTCATAAAGCTCCTTTCCATCTTGTGTCCACGTTTCTCAACAAAAAAAGCTGCCTCCGAAGAGACAGCTTGGAAATGGAAACGGTTCATCACAACGAAATGAAGAAAGTCTCCATTCCCTAATCCCCGAAGAAACGTAACAAACGGTTTTGCTCGGCAGGTCTTCTGGCTAGCGTCATCCTTGAGCTCCCTTCCCATGCGGCCTGCACAGTGGTTATCGAGCCTTCGTCAGCGTCACAGTTGCGGGGACAGCGTTAGATTCTCACTAACTTCCCTTTTAAACTACATGTTGTAGTACCTAAACAAAACATCCACAAAATATTGAATTCATAAAATCGAGATAAGTATAGCATTGTTGGATTATGTGGGGCAATGGGGATTTTCTTTTTCATGTACCTGTGCGTCGCTCTATTCACTACAATTCTATAAATATCCAGGCGACCTTGAATCATCAAGGTCATCTTCGAATATCCATGCAATTGTCGTTCATAATCAGAATAGTGTAGCGCACAGTGCACGCAAATGGAAACACCATCCATTTGTGTGCATTTGTAAACCTTCCCAATTCCAACTATAATGAAGGGATGCTAATTGCACGTAGAGGTAGACTAGCTGAATGAGGAGAGATAACGATGACTGAAAACCATACAGAACAAACGGTAACAGAACTGATCGGCAAAGCCCGCGACCGTTCGAGCTGGGAAACACGCCTGCAGGCTATCAAGGAGCTAGAGAACTACGACACTCCGAAAACGCGTGACGTCTTGATTAGCTTAGCGACGCATGACCGCGTGTATGCAGTGAAGGAAGAAGCGGCGAGTATCGCCAACCGCATGAACTATACGACGAACGAAGGCAAGAAAATCGTCGTGACGAAGAAAGACACGAAGTACAAGAACAGCGACTTCACGAAATTATTTCACCAAGTTAAACGCGAGCTTGAGATGGAAGAGTTCGACTTAGAAGCGTTCAAAGAAAAATTCAGTACGACGAATCCGGAGATGTACGATGTGATGCAGTACGAACACAAAGACAAGTTCGATCAGTGGATTGAAAACCGCTACATGAACTTGCCTAAGAAATAAATAGTATTTTTCTGACCGGCCTTTTTCACAGGTCGGTTTTTTTGTGGGAGAAGAATGGTTCCCACGTGTTTATCGCTAGTGATTAGTTCGTTGTCGGTTTTCTAAGGAGTAGCAGATACTTGAGGAACTGCAGCCGATAATTCGTGATTTTAGACCGATACTCGACCAGCTGCGGCAGATACTCAGCAATGTAGCAGATACTTGAAGAACTGCAGCCGATACTTCGTAATCTGAGACCGATACTCGACTAACTGAGGCGGATACTCCTTAACTTCCCATAGACAATGGATTGTCTTTCTCTATTTCTTGTGAAAGAAAGAAAGCCATAACCTGTCTCGACGATTCGGAGCAATCTGCAGACGAAAAACGACCATCTGCCGATGTAGAACAATCAACTGCCGACGATAATGCCGCATCGAAATCTGTCTCGACGATTCGGAGCAATCTGCCGACGTAAAACGACCATCTGCCGACGTAAAACAATCAACTGCCGCCGATAATCCCGCATCGAAATCTGTCACGACGATTCGAGACGAGCTGCCGACGTAAAACAATCAACTGCCGCCGATACTTTCAAAAAAATCATTTGCGCTGGCGCTTACAAAAAAACCTCTATATCTAAAGCCGTATTCTAACTTCCACCTCAAGTTCATGTTTCTTCGACGGATGAAATCTGTCCTACAGTCATAAAAGAATTATAGATGACAAAAAGCTTTCAAAACTCTCTAATTTATCTATACAATCCATCCTATTCCAGGTACACTATTCTAAGATAATAGAGGAAGGAGGAGTTTAGATGAGCTGGTTTATTCATGTTATGAAAAATACGTTCAACTTTAATGGCCGTGCACGACGTAAAGAGTATTGGATGTTTGCACTAATGACTTTTGTAATTTCATTCGTTCTGACTATGATTGATATTTTCGCGGGTCTTGAATTCGCACCAGAAGTAGGAATTTTAAGCACGATCTTCGGACTTATTATTTTAATCCCAAGTTTAGCTGTAACCGTTCGCCGTCTTCATGATACAGGACGCAGTGGCGCATGGATTCTAATCGGATTGATTCCATTGATTGGATGGATTGTTATGCTTGTATTCATGGTTCTCGATAGCCAACCAGAAACAAATCGCTTCGGTCCAAATCCAAAAGCGGCTAGCACGCAGTATAATTACAGCGTATAGTTCAATCTAAATAGTTTGCACCCAGTCTAAGAGGACTGGGTGTTTTTACGTTCAATCATTGATGATCTCCCCGCAATAATGCACACACATTTCCCGTAGCCGGTCCTCGTCATCCGAAACAAAATACCAGTTGTCGTCAATCTTCTTATAGCCGTAATAATACGAATTGAACTTCTTTGGTGACGGAAACTCGCCTGTCGACGAATAAACAAAGCCTTCTTCGAGTCCATCGAATTTAAACACCGGAACATCTGCAGACTGGAAGAAGACATAAAGTTCTTCATCTGAATGCTTGGCAGCTCGAATGGTGGCGGAACGCACCGCCGTTTCGTATCCTTCTGGTGTACGGTAATTGAAGAAGCCTTTATTGCCGTAGATGTCTGGCTCTTTTTGAATAGTATCGTTCTTGAGCATCTCCACGATTTCTTCGCGCTTTTCTTTATGCATATAAAAGTTCACGTCCGCTTGAAGGTGATCGGGGATGGCGGCCACAAGAAACAGCGCTGCGATATGAACGACGATCCCAATCCATTTTTTCTTGAACAAGAAATAGATTGAGGCGATGAACGTCACCGGAAAGAAGTAGTTCGAAAACAATCGAATCAGCTGGGACCCCTTATCGATAAAATCTAAACCATGATCTAGTAGATAGAAGCCGCTGCTAAATAGGGCAAGTAAAAGAATGTTTTTCTGCATGATGGCTCATCCTCAAATTGTATTTTTAGTCGTTTATAATGATGTCTCCGCAAAGGAACAGACAATTTTCTTCTAAATCGCTCGAGTAATCCGAGACATAGTACCAATTCGCATCGATCTGTTTGTATTCGTAGAAATACAGAGCGCTGTCGGTTGTGGGAAACTCCCCATTCGAAGAATACAAAAACCCTTCAAACGCTCCATTCGGATTGAAGATGGGCTCATCCACCCAAAATTTGACGTAAAATTCGTTTTCAGAATGGCTGACTACAGGGAGTTGATTCGAACCAACTGCGCGTTTATAGGCATCTGGCGTGAGATAGCTGACACTAGAACCATCATCAGAAGTCTTCTCGAGCTCCCCATTCTCAAGCATTTCGATAAGCTGCTCTCGATCATCTAAGAAATGATAGTAGTTCACTTCGATCTGAAAGAGAAGAGGGATGCTTACTGCGAAGACCAGGACACTGATTTGAATAGCGAAGGGTCTCCAGTTTTGCGAGATCAGAACATATAATGAAAGGAGCAAGGACAGTCCGAAACTTACAAAAACAACGACTGCGAACGGAAAAGTGCTGGCCTCTACAAGCTCTAAAATCATGTAAAGTAGTAACAATCCGCTATTGAAAAGAGCTAAGGGGACACTATATTTTTTCATATTTGAAATTCCTTCAACCGTAGTAGTACGAGCTTTTCCTATAAAACGAATAGTTGTGTTAAAAAGTTCCAATGATTCTCTGGTAAACTAAAATAAAGTTTTGTATCTTGTGGAGGCGCCTATGCAGACCTATATTCCACATCATTTTTATAGCTTGTTGTTGCGACAGTTACCTAGGGTTTCTAAAGATTCTGCGATTCTGGATGTCGGTTGTGGCGAAGGATGGATGACTCGGGAGTTTGCTAGTCGCTATCCAGAGGCATCTATTCTTGGAGTCGACAAACATTTCAAGGCCATCCAGAGGTGTCGCTATCTCGCATCGGTTGAAAATCTGTCAATCGACTATCACATTGCGAATATTGAGCACTACAAGTTTTCGAGTGATGAGAAATTCGATTTGATCACTTGCCACAATGTATTGGCTCACTGCGACCGGCCTCGACTTGTGTTGCAGAGATTAGTTGAGCAGCTGAGGCCGGGTGGTCAGCTTTCACTAGTTGTGGAAAACCCTGCTGCGAAAGCGATCGAGCAGTCGTTTCGCACGGAAGGGGTTGAGTGGTCCCGTTTTGCTGATGATCCGGAGCGGTTACTCGAACTGTTTGAGCCGTTTGACTCGCTCATAGGGCAAACTATAAAGAAGCAGGTGGATGACCGTGTTCTCCATCCTTTGACTGAAATTGAGTCATGGTTACGTGATGTGGAGATTCAGGTGCGGGGACTCAGCGTGTTTATGGATTACTGCGAAGGCGTTTCCGGAGAGGAAGGTCTTCAGATCCAATTGGAAGAAACCCTTTCTAGAAAAACCGAGTTTAAAAAGTTTGCGTATTTTTATCACGTACAGATTAAAGGATAGGGGGATTATAAATGTTTTGAATAACAACTAAATATTAAAAATGCTCCTGTAAAAAAATGAAGTATAGATAATAAAATTTTTATAATCATGATGTTATTTAACTCATTGTCCGTTTTGGATGTATTAATAATCTTGATTACAATAACCTATGAAGTTTAGTGAGAATATACTTTTAAAATAATTATTAGGAAGTCAATAGAAAAGATTATAAATCGTGTATATTATATTTGTATGGATAAGTTTACCTAAAAAGAAATTAGGAGTGACTACATGATAAAATCTGTAAAAATAAATAATTTCAAAGGTCTTCAAAACTTTGCTCTGAAAGATGTTGGTAGAATAAATTTATTAGGAGGTAAAAATAACGCTGGGAAAACTTCTATTCTAGAAGCTATTTTTCTTTTTTATGATAGATTAAATCCAAATATGATTATGAGGCAATATAGTTGGAGAGGTGTAGGAGAATTAGCATTAAAACCTGAAACTGTATTTGCACCAATATTTAAAGATTATACCTTAAGTAATGAAATTACTATTGAAGTACTAGATCAGAAAAGTTTCACAGAGACTATGTATATTAATTATAAAGATGAGGTTAATAAAGTAATATCTGTAAAAAGTAATGATGGTCAAATTAGGACAGACGATAATGTAAGCGCATCACATTCTTTAAATATCAAAATAAAAAGTAGCAACTTGAAAGAGCAAAAAATAGTTCTTAGATTAAATAATGCTGGGATTGAACTTGAAGCTATTGAAGCTCGTCCGTCTGATATCAGTGCGAATTTTTTAGCAGCAAAAGCTCATCCACACCCAAGTGAAAATGCAGTAAGGTTTGGAGAATTAGATATTAAAGGACAATCTGATGTGATAATAGACTTTTTAAAGATAATTGAACCTAGATTAAAATCTCTTTCGTCAATTACCTTATCAAACAATATCTCAATGATTTATGGTGATATAGGTATCGGGACTAAAATCCCACTTTCTTATATGGGGGATGGGATATCCAGACTTCTAACAATTCTTCTTGCAATCGTATCAAATAAAAATGGAGTAGTACTTATTGATGAAATTGAAAATGGAATACATTACTCAATACTAGATAAATTATGGGAAGTTATTAGTACAGCGGCAAAAGAATATAATTGCCAAATTTTTGCCACTACACATAGTTATGAGTGCTTGAGTGCTTCTATAAAAGGAATTAGTGATTCTGAATGCAAGCATGATTTTAGATATCATAGAGTGGAGAGAACAAAACAAGCTAGTGAAATTGTTTCTAATACTTTTAATTATGAAGAGCTTGAGTCAGCAATTGACAGTGGCTGGGAGGTAAGATGATGCCCCAAAAACTACCAGATAATCAAGGGGAAATTTTAAAAAGCAAACTGATTTTGGTTGAAGGTAACGATGAAGTTAATTTTTTTGAAGCGTTAATTAAATCTAAAGGAATTTCCGATGATTTACAGATTATTAATATTGAAGGTATTTCAAATTTAAAAACGAAATTGGCTGCACTAGTTAAAGTGACAGGCTTTTCGGAAAATGTAGAATCAGTGGCTATAGTAAGGGATGCTGATGAAAATTTTGATTCTGCATTTCAAAGTGTTTGTGGTATCTTGAAGTCTATTGATTTACCATATCCTACAATGCCCAATAATTACTCTATTGATGGAGATATCAAAGTAGGAGTATTCATAATGCCTGGTGACCCAAATTTTGGTGCAATGCTGGAAGATTTATGTATTGTTACTCAACAAGATAATGTTGTCATGGAGTGTGTAGATAATTTTTTCAGCTGTTTAGAAACCAAAAGTATTGAAACACCAAAAAACATTTCTAAAGCCAGATGTCAAGTCTATCTTGGTGCAATGCCAAATATAGTAAGTAGTGTTGGGGTTGGAGCAAAGAAGGGATACTGGAATTTTGAGCATCCTGCTATGGATATTCTTACAAATTTCATTTCTGATTTATAATAAATTATTGAGTTAGTAGACTTATAACCGTTCATACTTATGTGAAATTTACGAGACCTGGATAAAGTAGGTCTCTTTTTTTAAAAGAAAGAAAAATTTTTAGATGTGATATCCACCCACCCCAAATTGTTAGAAAAATCTCTATAATTTTACAGCCGTCCGTCGTATGATAGAAAGAAACCATTTAAAACACACGAACGGAGACCACGAATGACAACATCGACAGTAGAAAAAGCCCTCATCCAGACGGTAGAACGACTATGGGAGAAGAAATCCCTAACTCAACTTAAACAATTCCTCGGAACGCTACATACAGAAGACGACTTCAACGAGTTGATTCAACAAGCCTATGAAAACCATATGGCGCAGTACGCCGATTTCCTGAAACGCCAAGCCCATAAAAAGTTCAATTCACTACTGACGACATTGTGGCAAGCGGGAGTCGAAGCGAACTTTGGACGCTTTTTCAAAGCAGAAGAGCTGATCGTGAATCGCGTGTTCGTCGAAAGTCTCGACGGACCAATCCCTCACGAGCTTCAAGTGCAGGCGACGCAAATCCTTGCGCGTATTTATGGAGCACTCATGCGCTACGAAGAAGTGGAAGAGCAGCACCGCTTGCTTGAAAAACTTGGCAGTCTAACGCCGCTCTATAAAGCGCACTTCTTGATGGACAAGATGGAGCGCGAAGAAGCCATCGTTCTAATCGAATCGCTAGCAGAAGAAGAACGCGCGCAGAAGCAGCACCGTCTCGATTTAATGCTTGCGGACTTGTATCTGCAAGAAGGCCAGCCGGAGAAATCGCTCTACTACTTAACGACTCTTGTCGAACAGAATCCGGATTCGTTCGTTCTGAGAGCTGAACGCGTGTCACCACTTTATCTTGCTGGCCAGCTCGAGCAAGCTTTAGAAGAGCTTCGCCTAGTCAACGCCAATAATCCGTATCATCATTTGAAACATTCATTTGTCACGATTGAAGCACACATTCTCTACAAATTGGATTGTCTGGAAGAACTCGTTTCGCACGTAAAGAAATACCCAGATTATTTCAAAGGGCATCCTTATAAAGACGTCACTGCAGACGCAGAAGGGAAACGCGTGTTACTGGATCTCAAGCAACCAGTCCAGAAAGTGAACTACTGCGTTCCCGCATCGCTAGCCGTCATTCTGCAGGCGTTTGGTCAGAACGAAGAGCAAGAAGTCATCGCCCGTGCCGTGAAAGAAGACCAAGGGACACAGCTACATCACGCGCGTGAGTATATGGAGTCGATTGGATACGAGAGCCTGTTCTTCAAAGGAACCGTGGAGCTTTATAAGAAGCTTCTCGATGCCGGAGTTCCTGTCATGCTCAGCACGCTCGTCGAGATGAACGCACATGTTCAGGTCGTCGTTGGTTATGATGACCGATTGCAGACGCTAAAGATCCAAGATCCGAACGAAGTCCATCCGTTCAACTTGCGCTATGACCGTTTGAAAACGGCCTATCAACTGCGAGACAATCTGAGCCTCGTCTTCTTCCCGAAAGACAAAGCGTTTGTCCGGGATTGGGTTAATCTTGAAGAGCACGAGACGCTAGCCGAACTTCATAGTAATACGTCAGAAGACGAGGCGCAGTGCACACATATCGTGACCTATTTTGAGAAGCACCCGACAGACGTAGCGGCTGCCGTCATGGGGATCTTATCGCACTCGAACGATGTGCCAGATGAGATTTCAGAAAAGTGGTTGGCATTAGTAGAAGAAAGATTTGGAGCGGAGCACGTAAACGTCAAATTGCTGAAAGGCCACTACTACTACTGGAAAGATGAGTTCGATAAAGCCCTAGAAATGCTGAAGTTTAAAGGCCTTGGAGACAATTCAAATGCGCTGTTTATGAAAGCCGTCAGTCACTTGAAGCTCGGTGAGTTGAGCTACGCGGAGAAGGCCCTTTATAAATCGATAGAATCGAGTCCGTATCAGCCGATTGCCTACAGCTATCTCGCTCGAATCGATATGCAGTTGGATTCAGGAATGCGTGCTTACCGCCGGACGGACGTCGCTATGCGTATGGCGCCAAAAGATATGTTCGTTCGCGCAACAGAAGCACTGGTCTACTTCGACAACGGTGCGTATGAAGAAGCGTACAAACGCTTTGAATCGATTGCCAAGGAAGATGAGACCGATGCCTATGCAGTCTACGAAATGGCACGAGCTCGCCAGTTCCAGGAACGCACGGAGGAGGCCGAGAAGCTCTATCGCAAGTCGCTTGAACTCGATCCGAATGAACCGTTTGCGTATATTCGCATGGCCGAAATCTATTCGAGCGATTCAGACCGTAGCCGCAACGTGCTTCAAGAAGGAATTAAGAGCCTTCCTAAAGCCATTGCTCTCTATACAGTGCTTGCTGATCTAGAGGCGGAACAGGAGAATTATGAACTTGCGCTCGACCTGTACCGAAAGGCAAGCGAGCTGCAATCGGATGATGTCGACATTCAGTTGTCCATCGCTCGCATTCTACTCCTTCAGGAAGATACAGTAGCTGCAGTTGCAGTAGTAGAGGCTTGTTTAGCGAAAGAGGGTCGGTCGAACCTCTTCGAAGTGGCGCAGTTTGTCCATCAAAATCTTCATGATCTGGACATTAAACGTAGTGTCATGAGTCGACTGGAGCAGTTAATGGAGCAAGCGACTGGGGATGAGCTAGAAGACCTAGCGATTCATTACGTGGACTTCTCCAACGAACCGGCTCTATTCGCACGGACGCTTGATACGTTTGTTGCGATACGGTCTCGTGAGACGACACCAGAACTCCTGGCACTCGAGGGGCAGATTCATGAACAGATGGGAACACGCGATGTTGCGAGAGCGTTGTATGAACAGGCAGGAAACCACGTCGCGTTGAACCAACTCGCTAAAATGGTGGATCTGAACGAAGAGAATGAAGACGAGCTGCTGGCGCGACTGAAACGTTTGTTGCTTGTGATGCCGCATCACGAAGAAGGAATTCAGGCTCTCATCCAGTTGTTCATGGTACGTGAAGATTACGAAGCAGTTCTGCAGATCGGCTACTTCGGCTATCAAGACAGCTATCAACTGTTTAGACACGATGCGATCGTCATCGCGGCATTTGAGGAGAATAAAATCGAAGAATTTTCTCACTACATCGATTCGCTTAGAAACAAAGTGAATCCGGAGTGGTGGTATGTCGTGAAGGCAGCTCTTGCTCATGCGGCAGACGATGTCGAAGCGGCAGAAGAATTTTTGCTGAAAGCTCGCAACGAACCAGGAGCCTATGCTTCGCAGTTCGAATATGTACAGTTCCTGTTTGCTACGGGTCGTGCAAAACTGGCGCTAAACTACATCAGAGATTTGATGAAGAAAAACCCGGAAAATCCAGAGTATGCGGAGCATTTTGTAGAGGCCTTGAAGCAATCCAAAAAGATGATGTTCCTCGAGCATTATATGAGAAAGTTCCCAAGAGCCCAGTTAAATCACCATCTTCCGCACGTTGCCAAGGAACTGAGTGAGCATTTCCTTGCGATGATGGAAGAGGAAGAGACCGGCCTTGCTGCACTAAAACTGAGAGCCAAGATGTTCTTCTATAGTGGGCATGCCTTCGCGTTCTATGATACGGCCCTCAAGCGCAATCCAAAGAATGTCGCATTGGCTCTTCAGCTCGCGGAGTTCCACATGAACACGCACATGCCGGACGAAGCTGAAATCGTGTTGCTGCCTTATTCGAACGGGGAGAATCTAGATGTCGAGCGCATGCTGACATTTGCTTACGGCGAGAAAATCAAAGAGAAAGCGAAACCAAAAGATATCGCGGAATTTGAGAAACGCATCGTCTCGTTGGTCGAGCGCACGCCGGACGACCTCCCACTTTACGATATCTGGGCAGAATACTTGGCAGGACACGAAGACTTTAAAGGTGCCATCGAAGTGTTGGAGCGCGGACTGGCTGTGAATCCATATTATGTCGAATTCTACTCGATGATCTGGAAATCTCTCCAGTTTTGGCACGAAGAAAAATCAGGACCACATTTAAAAGCATTCACAGACCGCATGCCAGCCCTTGTCCTAGAACACGAAGACTTCCGCATTGAGCGCGCTGTTGCATTCGTCGATTTAGGAGACACCGATGCAGCAATTGCATTGCTTGATTCGTTTGGGCCGGATTCCAATCAATACGACGCGTCTCGTTTCGAACGAGCTCGAGTCGAAGTGCTACTTGGTAACAAGAACACTGCACGTAAGTTGCTCCGAAGCGTTTTGGCTAAGGATCACGACGGAATGTTTGAAGCGCTGGCGGAAGAGGATGAACTGTTGGTGGGGTTGTTGTAAGTTAATAGAAAGAGGAAGAACCTTGCTGCGGCAAGGTTCTTTTTTGTCTCTGAGGTATTTTTAGGAGGAGGAGCGAGGTTGTCGCGAATGATTGATGTTGGCACGATACATCCCGATGCTGGCACGATCCAATCCACCACCCCAGAATCCAACCCCTAATTCCACACCCCCCTTTCTAACGAAACCACACAAACGAAAAAATAAAAATTGTGAAAAAACTCTTGTAATTTGAAAGGGCTTTCATTTATACTGGCTACTAAGGAGTTACTAAACCGGTTTACTAAATCGGTACAGGAAGAAGCGGAGGACGGCAAGATGAAAAAAATTACCATGATGGATGTAGCAAATGAAGCTGGAGTTTCCAAAAGTACAGTTTCTCAGTACATCAATAACCGGTATGAATACATGTCCTTAGAGACAAAGAAAAAAATCGAACTTGCCATCAAAGAATTGAACTACCGACCAAATACCATTGCTAGATCTCTGAAACAAAAAACGACTTTTACGATAGGCGTAATTGTTTCGAACATACTTCATAATTTTTCGACGCAAGTCATTCGAGCCATTGAAGACGTGTGTCATGAACAAGATTTTCATGTCATCGTATGTAACGCGGATGATATGCCGGAAAAAGAAATGAAGTACATTCAGATGCTTCGAGACAAACAAGTGGACGGCCTTATCGTCTTCCCAACTGGAGGAAACCTAGATCTTTATAAAGAACTTGAGTCTACAGAGTTTCCCGTGGTCTTTCTAGATCGGCTTTTACCTGAAGTGACCATGCCGGCACTACTACTTGATAACAAAAAGGCTGTGCAACTCGCTGTAGATCATCTACGAGAGAGAGGCTATGAATCCGTACTTCTAGTCACAAATGCTATCAACCAAGTCTATCCTCGTAAAGTCCGAGTCGATGCTTTTGTTGACTATACCAAAGAGATTGGGATGGACGGTTCCCAGGTGCATGTGCTGAGCAGGCCATTAGAAGAAATTCAACTTGAGTTGAAATCACTTCTTCAACAACAAAAGATAGATGCCATTATTGCTGGGAATGATCTGGCGTTATTTGAAATTTTCCACGTCATTCAAAATGAACAGCTGATGATTCCGACTGACATTGCATTGATTAGTATTGATGATACAACGTTCAGCACGTTTATCAAACCTGAGCTTACCGCTATCGCGCAACCTGCTTTTCAAATGGGAACGCAAGCTGCAACAACGTTACTCGATTTGATCCATCAAAAAGAAGTGAAAAATGAAGTCATTTATTATGAGCCTCAATTGATTATTCGGGGAACGACCTAAGGGAGGGGATTCGATGACAAAAATACAGCTCGCATTAGACCGACTCACGAAAGCCCAATGTCACGAACTGGTCGAACAGACACGAGAGTGGATTGACATGGTGGAGATTGGAAGCGGTGTCATCAAGCAATACGGTATGGAGTTTGTGAAAGAGATGAAAGAAAGTTATCCCGGACTTTCAGTACTTGCAGACATGAAGACATGTGATGCGGGGAAGGCTGAAGCGGAGCAAGTGTTTGAGGCGGGAGCAGACTGGACGACAGTCATGAGTTTTGCATCGAATACGACCATAAAGGACGTAATCGATGTTTCTCGGCATTTTACTAAATCGGTTTACCTCGACATGATGAATTGTCACGATTCAAATAGAATTCAAGAATTATACGGATTAGGAGTTCGCTACTTTAACATTCACATTCCCATCGATCAACAGAAAGAAAGTCGTTGGTCAGATGAATTGTTCGCACCTTATCAGGATTTAAAAGACATTCATCTCGTTCTTTCAGGTGGGATTTCTAAAGAAGACATCTCAAGTCTAAGTCACTATCAACCTGCAATCATTATTGTAGGGAGTGCCATTACAAAGTCCGAACATCCAGCAGTAGCAGCACAAGAAATCCGAGAGGAAGTGAAGCGGCATGCCAAATGAATCTTTGGTAGTGATTGAAGAAATTCGTCAGGTGATCGAGTCAACAGACTGGTCAGCCTTTACTCAGATGGAGTCTTACATACAGAAGCAGCGGAGACTGTTCTTATACGGAGAGGGACGCTCGGGTCTGATGGTCAAGGCGTTTGGAATGCGTTTGATGCACGCTGGCTACACTGTCTTCATCGTAGGAGAGACGACAACGCCAAGTATAAGTAGGGACGACGTCTTACTCGTGTTATCAGGCTCAGGAGAATCCGTTGCTTCAAAGCATATTGTCGAGACGGCGAATGCTCTAGGGGCAATAAGCTTGCTCGTCACTGCGAATCCGGAGTTTCAAACAAATGAGCGCTATCGACATGTGGCGCTGATACCGGCTGCGACTAAAAAACGTCTTGCACATGAACCAACGACGATTCAGCCACTCGGGAATCAGTTTGATCAATCAGCACATCTGTTACTTGATAGCTTAGTCATTTACTTAAATCGTGAAAATAAAGAGTTCACTAATGAAGCACTGAAACAACAACATACAAACATCTAACTTACTGGGGAGGAAATACTAATGAAGACAATTACTTTTGGGAAGTTCGCTTTAACTGCATCTCTTGTTCTAACAATGGCCGCTTGTGGAAATGGAGCGGATGGCGACTCATCGGGTTCAGATACAAAAATCAAGCTATTAGTAGCTCACAATCAAACATCTCCTGACAACCCGTATCAAACAGGTCTTCTCAAATTTGAAGAAGAGCTTGAAAGTGCAAGTGAAGATTTTGATGTAGAAGTACATGCTGGAACGCTTGGAACTGAAGAGTCCGAGCTAGTAGAAAAGTTGAAACTCGGAGCTGCAGATGCAGTGGTTGTATCGCCAGGATTTATGACTCAAACGGGTGTAAAAGAAGTAGATTTGTTGGCACTTCCTTATCTGTTTGAAGATTATGAGCACTGGGAAGCAGTCGTAGACGGCGAAGTGGGTGAGCAACTAGCGGCTTTGATCAACGAGAAATCAAACAATGATTTTAAAGTAGTTGGTTACTGGTCAGCTGGAGTTCGCCATTACTACGGAAAACAACCATTGAACTCAATTGAGGACGCGAAGGGTCTAACAATTCGTACACAAACTTCTGGAGTTGTTTCAGACTTCTGGACACAAGTAGGTGCTATTCCGACTTCTGTTGCATGGGGCGAATTATACCAAGCCTTGCAACAAAATGTAGTGGATTCTTCTGAAAATGCATATCCGTACTATGTACAACAAAATCATCACAAAACAGACAACGGGAAGTTTACAACAGAAACGGCTCACGATTATACGACTCGATTGCTTCTAGTGAACGGCAACAAGTTTGATGAAATGACTGCGGAACAACAAGACGCCCTACTTGCTGCAGCTACTGCTGCTACAGAAGCAGAAAGAGAAGCTTTATATGCTCAAGAAGAGGAATACAAAGAGATTCTGCTTAATGACGGTGGAGAAGTTAATGAAATTGATACAACACCATTTAAAGAAATCGCAGTGCCGATTCAAGATGAGTTTGCAGCAAGTATTGGCGCTGAGAGTATTTTAGAATCAATTCGCGGTCTTGCGAAATAGGAGTGGGTTGCTTTGGTACAAAAGCTTGAAAAATTTCAGATGGCGCTTGGCGTCATCTTTCTTTCCATTTTCTTCATTGCTATCCTCGTGCAGATTGTCACGCGCTATATAGGAGTTTCTGTGATCTGGACGGAAGAGGTGGCCAACTATTCGTTCATCTGGGCTATCTTCATGGGAGCGGCTGTCATGGTGAATCGCAGAGAGCATTTTAGCTTTGATTTTTTGACGCAGAAGCTAAAAGGGAAAAAGCGTGCGAGCTTATTAACAGTGATTGATGCAATCGTTGCAATCTTTGCCTTCTTCATCACGCTCTATGGCTATGAAGCCGTGACAACGTTTTGGAATTACAACTGGCTCAGTCTCCCTGAACTGAAAATGGGCTACATCTGGATTGCAATCCCGGTAATGGGAGTGACAATGTTGATCTATTCACTAAATCACATTGTCAGTCATATTAAAGTGTTACTCAATAAGGAGGCTGTGTGATGGGAATTCTATTAGTCGCCTTGTTTTTGATCTTGATGCTAATCGGTGTGCCTATTGCTTTTGTAATTGGAATTATCGCATTGGTTGGAATTATGTCAGTACCGAATATTCCCGAAGTGACGATGCCGATGAAGATGCTGAATGGTATCGATTCCTTTGTACTTCTTGCAGTACCGCTGTTCATTTTGGCGGCTAACCTTATGAATCACGGGAAAATCTCTCAAAAGCTAATTGACCTTGCGATGACTATGGTCGGGCATATCCGAGGTGGTCTGGCTCAGTCGAACATTTTGGTCTCCATGATGTTTGCAGGTGTGTCGGGTGCTGCACAAGCGGATACGGCTGGTGTAGGGAAAATCCTCATCCCGAATATGAAGCAAAAGGGGTATGATGCAGAAACGGCTGTTGCTGTAACTGCTGCATCGTCTACAATCGGTGTCATTATCCCACCAAGTATTCCGATGATCATCTTTGCAGGAATGGCCAACGTTTCTGTAGGTGCACTGTTTCTAGCAGGTATCATACCAGGAATTCTAGTCGGTGTTGGAATGATGATCTTTGTTTACTTTTTAGCTAGAAAACGTAATTTTGAGAAGTCGGAGCGAGCTAAATTCTCTACTTTCTTAAAGCTCGCTTTTGAATCCTTGCCAGCCTTATTCACTCCAGTCATTATCATCGGAGGAATCATCACAGGCTTCTTTACTGCTACGGAAGCAGCGGCAGTGGCATCTCTATACACATTAATTATCGGTCTTTTCGTATACAAAACAATCAAGGTCAAAGATCTACCAGCAATCTTAAAGGACACGTTGGCGCTCTCTTCTCTGTCGTTGTTCGCTTTAGCAGCAGCAAGTGCTCTTGGGGAATTGCTCAGCTACTTCCGAGTTTCTGTCATGGCGCAACAGTTCTTTACAGACTACATAGGTAGTGAATGGATGTTCTTGTTGATCGTCATTTTATTCTTCTTATTTATCGGAACGTTCATGGATGCGATTCCTGCCATGATTCTATTTGTTCCAATTATTTTACCTTCTGCAATGATCTTTAATGTGGATCCAGTTCACTTAGGTTTAGTAGTAGTTATCACACTAGCAATCGGTTTAATCACGCCACCTTACGGACTATGTTTACTACTTGCCGCAAAGATTGGAAACTTGAGTATTGAACGGTCAGTCGTGGCTGTGCTTCCGTATTTGGCTATCGTATTGATTGTCCTTCTACTTGTGGCTTACATTCCATCGATTGCGCTATGGATTCCTAGTTTAGCTGGACAATAAAAAAACGAGGTGAACAACTTGCAACGAGAATTACTACAAGACGAAACGAATATGCAACTAGTGCGAGTCCAACTCCCAAAAGGTTTTAAAGGAGATGAGGATTGCCATGTTGCGGAACAAGTCACCTATATTGAATCAGGAGAAGCTCTGTTTCGTGTAGGGGAGACAGTCCACCATCTACATGCAGGCCACTCTGTTTATATGGGAAGCAATGTGCCACATCAAATAGAAGTACTAGAAGACACCATTTTACTAGATGTATTTACACCAAGAAAGTAGGGAAATCCATGGATATCGTAACAATAGGCGATGGAATGATTACATTTGATCCATCACATAGAGGGCCGATGCGTTTTGTATCTACTTTCGAACGAAAAATTGGAGGGGCTGAGCTGAATGTGATGCTTGGTTGTGCACGTTTAGGACTGCGCCCCGGTTGGATCAGTAAGCTAGGTAATGATGAATTCGGTCGCCACATTTTAAACACGGTCCGTGGGGAAGGCGTGGACGTCAGCGAAGTGCAACTAGAAGCAGATTATGCGACTTCATTAAACTTTAAAGAAATCCGGGAAGACGGCAGCAGTCGAACGTTTTACTACCGTCACCCATCGCCGACAGAGAAGTTTACAGTGGCGACGTTACCGTATGACTATGTCAAACAAGCCAAAGTACTTCATGTAACTGGAGTTTTCCCGGCTATCGTGCAGAAGAATCGTCAGTTGGTTGAAGAATTACTGAACTTTGCAAAAGCACAAGGCGTTACAATCTCATTCGATCCAAACATTCGCTTGCGCCTCTGGTCTGAAGAAGAGGCCAGAGCCACGCTAATGACCTACCTTCCATACGTGGATCACCTTTTAACTTCAAAAGAAGAATTAGAAATTCTATTTGAATCAAAAGATGACACTGTGATTCGACAGGCATTGCACCAGTACTCGTTCCAAACGGTCGTTATGAAAGATGGTAGCAATGGCTCGTACTACTTGGAACAAGGGGATTGGGTTCATGTGCCTGCCATTCCTGCCGAAAAAGTTGTAGATACGGTTGGAGCGGGTGACGGCTTTGATAGTGGATATCTATATGGATTATTACAGGGCTGGACAGTTCCAGAAAGACTACATTTTGCAAACGCTGTAGGGTCTATGGTGGTGCAAGTCCATGGAGACAATGAGGGATTGCCTTACTTAGACGAAGTGGAAGTTTTCCTTGGCAAACGCCAAGTGATTGAAAGGTAGTGAAACGATGATCGACCAACTAAAAAAATCACCACTCATACCTGTTTTGCGGAAACTTCCAGAGGAAAGTTTTCTCTCCATAGCAGGAGCGTTGATTGACGGCGGAGTAAAGTACCTCGAAATTACAATGGATGCGGAAGAGGCTCCTCGCCTTATCCGTTTGGCTAAACAACACTTTGGAGAACAAGCATCTATCGGGGCCGGTACAGTGATGTCCGTTGAGCAAGCTAGAGAAGCGATTGAAGCAGGAGCCGAGTATCTCATTTCTCCAGCTCTTGTAGATGAGGTATTACTGTATGCTGTGGAACAAGGCATTCCGATGATCCCTGGAGTTTACACACCATCTGAAATGGCTCACGCTTACTCCTTAGGCGCTGTTGGAGTCAAACTGTTCCCAGCGGCATCCCTAGGAAGTGGCTTCGTTAAAGACGTGCGAGGTCCACTCGGCCACATCCCGATCATCGTAACGGGCGGAATTACTGAAACTACAGCTCGAGATTACTTGGATGCAGGGGCCATTGGAGTGGGAGCAGGATCTGCTCTACTAGATAAAGACCTTATTGCCAAGCAAGATTGGTCGGGACTAACAGAACTGACGAAATCATGGATAGCGCGATTAAACTAGATTACAAGAGAGCGAGAAGACTCCGTAAGTGGAGTCTTTTTTGCTTTTAGAAGAAGTTAGGGAGGGACGTGAATCGCCCCGAGGTTGACGCGAATCGGATGGAGGTTGACGCGAATCGGATGGAGGTTGAGGTCTCCTTACATCTGTTATCCCCTTCATACTACGTAAAGCCCGTCGAGAAAACTAGACATATCTACGTACGAAAACCATATATTCACATCAAGGGTTCCTTGCTATACTAGGTGTAATTGGCAAAAAAGACAGTTTTACGGGGGACGATTCCGGCGGGGAGTAAGGGGGGAGCGAACAGCATGTATAACGTGAGACTGAATACTAGCAATATTGAAACACTGGATGACAAGTTTGATCAGAGAGCTAAGGCTGTAAAAGAGAATTGGAACATGGTTACGAAAAACTTTTTAGAAAAGGGGTTTCAAGTCCTATTCAAGTTTTGGGACGAAGATTCTGATTCCAGCATCCAACAAGTATTAGCTAAAGCAAAATCGCCGCGCTTTGAAACAGCTAGTGATGGACTGCAAGTAGTGACAATAGAATTGACTCCGAAAATAAAAGAAATGCTAGTACAGATAGTGCCCGAAGAATCTCAGTCAATCACACCATTCTTTCACTTCGATATTCTCGATGCGAAAGGTGAGTCGCTATTCTCTTCTCAGGATCATGGAGATAATACATTGTTCTATTTGAGTGAGGAAGAGAGAGCCGCACTAGTGCAGAGGGGCTTGGTCTACGAAGATTTAGAAAAAGCGCAATGGTTAGAATAGAATAGAATAAAATAAAAATGGCCCTGAATGCTCAGTGGCCATTTTTTAGTAGAGTTCATTTGATTTCGATGGATTTCTAGACTTTTTAAATCGTAGGCTATCTCGGATAACCAGAACCAAAATAATCACCCAAAAGACCAGGAAGCCGTAAAAATAATACGGGAAATTAATCAGCATGTAGTCCCATTGAAAGATCAAAATCGCAGATGCATACAGAAAAAGAATTAGAGTGTTCAGCAAATGAAAAAGCTCTTTTTTCTCGCGAAAAATCAATGATAAAATCAAAAGTGCGATTAGAATGCCCAACATAACGCTAGCAATGGTTAAATGAAATGTCGCAAATTCAAAATCAGAATTCATACTTCATCCCCTCCATGACACTTCTATATTACAAGAATATTCCAAAAATGTATATAGCGAAAACAAAAAGAGATTATTTCACCTTGATAGAGGCTTAACAATTTGAGGTATTCTTCAATTCACTTGAAAAACCCTATCAAATAGGTGAGTTGTATATAACAAAATGTCAGGACGTACTAATGAAAACTTACACAATTAAAGAATTGACAAGACCTTCGTTGAATTAGATAACTTTTTGAGTCTATGGAAAAACTACGGATTAGATATAGAACAAAGTGAAATCGTAATTTTATTAATTGCATATAGTAAAAATGAACAAGATAATTTGTCCGCTGCTGAGAAAGCACAGCTTAAAGTCTTGGTCGACCAATTGAAGCAACGTTATGGGAAGGATATAAATGGATAAATCACTTTTTGACTCATTAAAAACTAGTTTAAATAAGGCTCTTGAACATACGGAGGGGCAGCGAGAAGTAAGGTCTCGTAAACTATCTATAAAACCCATTCCGAAATATACTTCAGAAGATATAAAAGAAATTCGAAAAAGTAGAGCTTACACAACTTTTATTTGCACAAATGCTAGGTGTTTCAAAGAAAACTGTAGAAGCATGGGAAGCTGGCAGCAATGTCCCGAACGGCTCTGCTATGCGACTCTTACAATTACTCGAAGATAAACCTCAAGTAGTGAAAGAAGAATTTTATATGGAAGATAAACAGGAATATGTTCAGTCCTCTTAATTTTCTATCAAATTGATGGTACTTTAACGCCCCCACCAGGGCGTTTTTCTTATGTCCACGAATCTTCCCATTTGCTAAACTGGAAGGATTAAACTTTGGCAAGTTTTCATTGGGTCCTCCTAGATGTGCCGTGCTTCTAGCGAATCACGGATTGCTAGGAGGAGCCCAAGATTTACCGAATGCTTTTGCGGTTGCTGAAGAAATCGAGTTTTGCTGTGAGATTTACTGGCGAGCGAAGGCTGTCGGGAGAACCTGTGATTTTAGACGACGCTGAGATGGATTTGATGGCGGAGAAGTTTAAAAGTTACGGACAGAAGAAATAAAGTAGAAAAGAGAGAGACCTCTGCGACTGCAGAGGTCTCTTTTTGACATTATTATTAGTGGTTGTCGCGAATCCCAACCACCCTTCATTACTCCTGTAAAACACTACGCCCTGCAAAAGCAGAATTGTCTAGTTGCTCGCTATGAGAATAGAAGTGATACCCATTCTTGCCATTCTCCTTAACCCAATAGAGTGCCGCGTCTACATTTCGTACCAGTGTCTCAGCATCGTCGCCGTCACCAGAATACATGCTGATTCCAATGGATGGAGACACGGAGTGCTTTACTCCTTCGATGACGAAGGGGTCATCGAAGCAGCTTATGAGCCATTCGGCAAATTGAGAGGTCTGGATGTCATCTGTGTCCGTTAGCAAAAATAAGAACTCATCGCCTCCGATGCGAGACAACGTATCGTAGAAGCCAAGTTTTTTGTAAATACGCATGCTCACTTCTATCAGTAGTTTATCTCCTATGAAGTGTCCATAGGTATCATTCACCGATTTAAAATTATCAAGATCTAAGTAAAGAATTGCAAACTGAATCTCTCGTTCCTTCGCACGAACTAGCATAGATTGTAGGCGTTGAGAAAATAGGCGCCGGTTCGGTAACCCTGTCAGATCATCGAGATAAATCAAATCTTTCATCTGCGCTTCTTGCTGCTTCCGGTCGGTGATATCTCGCGCTATAAAGCTGATAAAGTGCTCATCTGCAATAGTCCACGAACCTATACTGACTTCAATAGGAATTTCAGATTTGTCTTGAGCGATTCCAGTTGTCTCCTTCATTCTCTGAAAATTGGAAGTGTCCTCTGATTGCAAGAATTCCGCCACATTTACTTGATAGCTAGCGTGAGTCTTCTTAGGCACTACTTTAAAAATAGAATCTCCCAAGATCTCTTTTTTCGAATAACCGAAAAGGCGCTCGGCTCCATTGTTCCACTGGACGATTTTCCCATCAGTAGTACAAACGATAATAGCGTCATGTGCAGACTCGATTAGAGCTTGAAATTTTAATTCGGATTCAATGGACTGAACTAATAACTTACGATCCATAGAGACACTTTTATACATGATGCTTAGTAGATAAAATGCGGCCAAGGATACGCCGTAACCCAGATAAGTGGAATTCACTACAGCGCCTGTAGTATGAGAATGTGTAGGATCCGAAACGAACATCGCGGCCGCCATACCTATATAATGAATGAGCACAACTCCGATTCCCATAATGACAGCACTACCTATTTTAGTTAACCGGTTTTTTGAAATCCTTTCAGAGTTCGCAAGGAGCGAGAGACCAATATAAGATGTTCCGTATCCCACGACAGCAGCGATTGTAAGCATCCACCAGCTATACTCAAGAAAAGCGGGCATTTCCATAGCTTCCATTCCCAGCAAATGCATGGCAAAGATACCCGCAGAAAAGATGAGCGCTCCTACAGGGATTCGCCATATTGGAGCATCGGGTAAACTGATTAAATAAAGCGTGATACCGCCTGCTACAAAAGCAGGAAATACAGAAATCAACACAAGTGGAACATTGTAAGAGACTTCAAGGGGAAGTTGTAAAGCGAGCATCCCGATAAAATGCATGGACCAAATACCGACGCCTAGCAAAATAGCTCCTGTCAGAATGAGTCTTCGCCTTCCGACTGAAGTTGTAATAGACAGCAGTCTTCCGAGGTCTAATGCAACCATAGCTGCAAAAATAGCTACCAGAATAGAAAGTAATACTAAACTCCAATTGTACTCATATGTTAAAAATTCCATTCGAGCCCCTCATTTCGCCAGAAAGTAGCCGCCTAAAATTTGTTTTTATTGGAAGCTAATTAGTTATATTTCTAATTACCTATGTCTAAAGAATTATACAATATAACTTGAGGTTAGGACAATTTAATTCTAAAAACAATTCCTCATTTGGAAATTTCTATTCATTCTCGTGATTTTAAAATCATATAGTCTAATTGCCACTAAATCGATTAGAAAGGATTTTTACATTCCGACTTTCAAAATTTTAGTTACAGGAGGCCTTGGCTTCATCGGATCTCAGACTGCCGTTGCACTTATTGCTGCAGGTCATGATGTTGTCATTGTCGACAATTTGTCCAATTCGAACTTAGGTGTACTCGATAAGTTGAAAACCATAACAGCGCATGCCTACATTCCATTCGAAATGATAGATGTTACCGACTTTGATGCTATGGATAGGCTATTTGCGAAGCACAATTTCGATGGGGTGATTCATTCGGTTGATGGCATGGGAGTGCGAGACTTTATTCATGTTATGGACCTGGCAGAAGGGCACGTCGCTGCATTCGAAAATCCGCAGAAGGGCATTTACACTTATATTCTAGGGAACGGGAAAAGAACTTCTGTGCTCGAATTGATTCAGAATTTTGAGCAAGTGAATCAAGTCGTAATCCCTTACGAAATTGTGGATCGCCGTCCTGGCGATTGCGCGGAGAGTGTTGCGGACGTCAGCAAGGCAGAAAGTGAGTTGGGATGGAAGTCGACTCGCTCTTTGGAGGACATGTGCCGGGATTCTTGGGGGTATATGGAGAAATCAAGGGATTATTCCTAGGTATTTCGCAATAAATAGGAGTTTGGAGATTGTGGAAGATAGGTGTGCATACTTATTAGGTCTGTAATTCAGCTGATTAGACCTCTATGGAATTTCATTCGACATCCGAAATTTCATTAGGCCTCAAATTAAGATGATTCGACCTAAACCTAGCATGATTAGGTCTTAAATCGATTTCATTAGACCAGCGAAATTTCAGTTAAGACTATTATTGAATACAAACTAAAAGGAAGTTTCTCGTATTTGGGGAAACTTCCTTTTTGTCTGTTGTTCATTCAATTTTTAGGCTTATTACGTTAAGAAAAATCAGTTGCTACTGGCTATTCGGACTACCTCTAAAATCTCCTCACCAAACTCCTCAAGCTTCCGAGGACCGATACCATTGATCTCTAGAAGTTCATCGATAGTTGTCGGTCTCTTTTTCGCAATCTCCGACATCGTTTGATTCGTGAAGACATGAAAAGCAGGACGTTCGATTTGTTTAGACGTTTCGTATCTATAAGCTCTTAAGGCTGCAAGTAGGAGTTCAGTTTGTAAATCTAGGGGCTGGTCTGGCATAGAGGGCGCTGTTGGAGTCCACTCAAATGTGATTCCCGTAATTCCAGAGTCTTCGTACTGTTTGAGAATGCTAAGAATTTCTTCACCGATCAGTTCAGCACGGTCGACGCCGATGCCTTTCATGCGAATCAGTTCGAAAATGGTTTTGGGACGCTTTTCAATTAAAGTTTCGATGAGTTTAATGGTTAGGACGTTGGCAGGATGGCGACCAGATTGTTTTGCGAATTGCGAACGGTAGGTGAGCAAGACAGTGCGGAGTTCTTGTGATTCGTGTGAAGTGAGAGATGCTTCAGTGGTTGATGACATCAAATTCCTTCCTTCTAGTGGAGTTTGGTTGGGGATAGGTGAATAACTTTTGGGGGAGATTGAAAGCTAATCAGTTATTCCGTTTTAGTGTAACTTAGTAAGAAGTAGTTTACAAATTTTAGGTTGAAAAGTGGTCGGGTAGATAAATTAACTATAAACTTCATCTGACCACCTAATTTAATTCAATACTGATACTTTTTACGATGTCAGATTCTATTAAACTAGTAAGTAGAAAACGAAATGGAGGCTGACATCATGAGTAATCAGATTACAGGAACAGATCGTGTCAAACGAGGAATGGCAGAAATGCAAAAGGGTGGCGTCATCATGGATGTCGTGAATGCAGAACAGGCGCGGATTGCAGAAGCAGCAGGAGCAGTGGCGGTTATGGCACTAGAACGCGTGCCATCGGATATCCGGGCAGCAGGTGGAGTGGCTCGCATGGCGGACCCACGTATCACAGAAGAAGTTCTCGCTTCAGTGACGATTCCAGTAATGGCGAAGGCTCGAATTGGGCACATCACGGAAGCACGAATGCTAGAGGCTATGGGAGTCGATTATATTGACGAATCGGAAGTACTGACGCCAGCTGATGAAGAGTTCCATCTGTTGAAGCACCAGTTCACAGTGCCTTTCGTTTGTGGGAACAAGGATCTTGGAGAAGCCGCACGTCGTATCGGTGAGGGAGCATCAATGCTTCGCACAAAAGGAGAGCCTGGAACAGGAAACATCGTAGAAGCCGTTCGTCACTTACGAAAATTGAATGCTCAAGTACGAAATGTGATTCATATGAGCGAAGATGAGTTGATGACAGAAGCGAAGAATCTTGGTGCACCGTACCATGTGCTACTTGAAATCAAAAATCTCGGCAGACTACCCGTGGTAAACTTTGCGGCGGGAGGCATTGCAACACCGGCGGATGCAGCGTTAATGATGGAGCTTGGTGCAGATGGGGTGTTTGTGGGATCCGGAATCTTCAAGTCGGACAACCCTGAAAAATTCGCACGTGCAATCGTCGAAGCGACAACTCATTACCGCGATTACAAATTGCTTGTTGAGATTTCGAAAGATTTAGGTGTGCCTATGAAAGGAATTGAAATCTCTCGACTCGAAGCAGCAGAACGCATGCAGGACCGAGTGCTGTAATGAAACGGATTGGTGTACTTGCCTTACAAGGAGCGGTTCGTGAACACATACTTGCGATTGAAGCGAGTGGCGCTGAAGGAGTACCTGTTAAAACAGTTGCAGAGCTTGAAGGCTTAGACGGGCTAGTGTTGCCAGGCGGCGAGAGCACGACGATGCGTCGCTTGTTAGATAGCTACGAATTGCTGGAACCGATTCGCAAGAAAGCACTCGATGGTCTTCCGGTGTTCGGCACTTGCGCAGGTTTGATTTTGCTAGCAGGTACTATCGTGGGTTACGAGGAGCCTCATCTTGGACTTATGGACATCACTGTCGAACGCAACTCATTCGGTCGACAGGTCGACAGTTTTGAAGTACCACTTGCAATTGAGGGAGTGGGAGTGGGAGTGGATTTTCCAGCAGTCTTTATTCGAGCGCCTCATATAGTGAGTGTTGGCCCGGATGTAGAAGTACTGGCAACGCATGGAGATCGAATCGTTTTGGCTCGTCAAGGAAGATTCCTAGGGTGTTCGTTTCATCCAGAGCTAACAGATGATCACCGAGTGATGCAGTATTTTATCGATATTTGTGTACATTCAAAGGAAAGTTCGGAAGTAGGAAGCGTCTGAGGAGACGCTTCGTTTTTATTTTCTTCCAGAACCATTAGAAGCTTCCGCGGACTTCAAAGGATCTCTCTAGTCCAAAATCACATTTTTCCCCTCATCCTTGAGCTTTTGCAAACCAGCTAGCATATTCTCAATTTGCTCGTCCGTATGGCGTTCCCAAGAACCTACCTCTGCTACAACTTTGAGAGGAGCAGTCGAGCGATAAGACCTAGTAGGGTTTCCTGGAAATCGTTTGTCAGTAAGATTCGGATCGTTTTCAAATTCGCCAGTAGGTTCTACGATATAAATCCGCTCTTGTTGATCAGAACGAGCTAGTTCAGCTCCCCATTTTGCAGCATCCAGTGTTGCCGTGAAGTAGATGTAATTGGATTGTTTGTCTTGATAGTTAGAGTTGAAATTCGGTTCTAGAAAGTCCCCAATTTGCAACTTTGCTTTCGTCCCATGGAAGAATGGACCTGCATCAAGTGGTAGCTTTAAATCTGACATTTACGACACTCCTTCTAAGCTTAGTATCGTTATTATAAGGCGGAAATTGGAGGAAATGTAGTCTGTTTGTGAGGAAGTAGCTATGATAAAATTAAAGTAGAGAGATGTCTGTGCCTTCACATTTGTGGGGGCACTTTTTGTTTTCTCAAAATTTAGGAGACAACATTTGCACGTGAATGGTAAAATTAACTAACTATAGTAGGGGCCAAGTAGAGAGGAAGAATTTAATGAATCGAGTCTTAAAGATTGCAGGGTGGGTGTTTCTAGGTCTTATAGGTCTTTATTTTCTAATTATTTTAGCCCCGGTATTCTTCATGATTGCATTAATAGCAAGTCTAATAGCTTATCGCGTCAAATATCCAGAATTCAAAGGAATGATGGGGGAGAGACAAGTCAATCATACTCTAACTGCTCTCAATGAAGATTACAAAGTATACCATGACCTGTATGTACCCGACGAAAAAGGTGGTACCGTACAAGTGGATCACGTCGTAACTTCACCTTATGGTATTTTTGTCATCGAAACTAAAAATTATAAAGGCTGGATTTTTGGCGAAGAAGACCGCAGATATTGGACACAAGTAATTTACAAGCGAAAGGAAAAACTCTACAATCCAATTTGGCAGAACCAAGGTCATGTTAAAGCTGTAAGAGACTATTTGTCGCACGGAGAGCCGAGTGATTTTCATTCGATTGTAGTATTCTCACCTCAATCATCGTTAAAATTTACTGATAACTTTAGAACGGCAAGAGTTATTCAAACTCCACAGTTAACAAAAGTAATTCGTGAACAGAGGTATTCAGTCTTATCTTATGAGCAACTTGCTTCTATCAATCGTTTGCTTGATCAGTTGGTTGTAACGGATAAGAAGGAGAAAAAAGCGGTTAAGAAAAGGCATGTAGAAGAACTCAAAGCTAAACTGAATGTACCAAAGGAGCAGCCTGTGTCACAAAAATCACAGCAAATCTGTCCTTCTTGTGGAAGTGCACTTTCATTAAAACGAGGGAAGTATGGAGATTTTTTTGGTTGTAGTAGTTTTCCTAAATGTAAGTTCACGAAAAAGGCATCTTGATTTACTAATATGAAGAACACAATCGAGATGGAAGCTGCCCCTTGTTTGGTGGCTTTTTTCTTTTGTAACGGTAAATTATTAAAAATACAGATAGTATTAGGCCTATAATTTAATTCATTAGGTCTCTAATTAAGATGATTGCACCTCTATCGGAGATGATTCGACATCCGAAATTTCACTTTGGCACTCACTCCATTTTTTTACTCATACCCACATTTTAGTGCTGAATAAATCCCGCGAATCAAAAAAACTCGATTCCATTTCTGGAATCGAGCCTTCAAATACGTGCTTAACGCACGCCACGCATAAACTTCTCAATGATCGGTGCTGTAAAGAACAACAAGAATCCTAAAGCAATCGAGATTCCGCCGATGACACCAAAGTAAATAATCTCATTTTCAGGTGAATACAATTTCACGACTTGCGCATTGATCGCTTGTGCCGATGCATTCGTTAAGAACCAGAGACTCATCGTCTGTGCAGCGAAGGCAGCCGGAGCTAGTTTCGTTGTTGCAGACAAGCCGACTGGAGATAAGAACAATTCCCCAAGTACAACTAGGAAGAAGCTAAGTACTAACCACCAAGGGCTTACTAGGCTTTCTGTTCCGCTCATGTAAGCAGGGATGATCATCACTAAGAACGATAGACCCGCAAACAAGAGACCCATTGAAAACTTCACTGGAGTCGATGGTTGGCGGTCTCCAAGCTTGATCCACATCCAAGCAAACACTGGTGCGAATGCAATGATGAATAATGGATTCAGTGATTGGAACCACGCTGGTGAAATATCGATGCTACCAAGTGCTAGATTCGTACGTTGGTCCGCATATTGAGCCAAGATGATAGAACCTTGCTCCTGGATAGCCCAGAACATCATTGCAGCGACGAACAATGGAATGTAAGCAAGCACACGAGACTTTTCGTCTGCGTTTGTCTTGTTGCTGCGGTACATCACGATGAAGTAAATCGTTGGAATTACGATACCTAAGATAGACACGATCATCGTGAAGACGTCGATGGTCATGATTCCCGCTGTGATCAAGATGTAACCAGCCACAGCGACGACTATAATTCCAATTCCGATTGTTGTAAAAATTTTCTTACGCTCTTCTTTAGTCAGCGGGTTCGGTACATAAGAACCGGCAAGTCCAAGATACTTCTTTTTCGTTGCCCAGAACACGACAAGACCTAAAGCCATACCGATAGCAGCTAGTCCAAATCCTAAGTGGAAGTTGTACTGAAGTCCAACTGTTCCGACAATTAAAGGCGCAATCAGGGCACCCATGTTGATTCCCATGTAGAAGATACTAAATCCAGAGTCGCGACGGTTGTCGTTCTCAGCATACAGGTCACCAACGATACTAGAGATGTTTGGTTTCAATAATCCCGTACCAATGACGATTAATGCCATCGAAGCGAACAGAGTCGTCAATCCGCCAGGTAAGGCTAAGACGATGTGACCGAGCATGATTAGTACGCCACCATATAATACCGTGCGAGTTGTACCGAGCAAGCGGTCGGCAATCCATCCACCGATGATTCCGGACATATAAACCAGTGAGCCGTAAACGGCCATGATGGAGTTCGCTGTCGATTGATCTAAGCCAAGTCCACCTTTATTTAATTCGTAGTACATGTAGTACAGCAATATAGCGCGCATTCCGTAGTAGGAAAAGCGTTCCCAAAACTCTGTGAAGAATAGGGATAGGAGTCCTTTTGGTTGGCCGAAAAAGCCTTTCTGAGGGACTGAGTTAACAATGTCTTGTTTTGTTACCATGGTCTTTCCTTCTTTCTCTTTTCAATTGTGAAAAAAATTAGACTTTTACAGTGTAACTATCCCTTTTTTTGATGTCAAAAAACAAATTGTTCTGAAAAGATAGTAATTTTTTGCGAGCCTTGCTCCCCATGGGATTTAACGTCACTACTCTATTTACCAATCATCAGAACTTTCTAAAACATAAGTTTCTACTTATTGAAATACTGATAGGTTTTTGTTATGAGGAATCATTAAAAGTATTAAATTTATTTATCAAGATAAGGGGCGTATAGTGAAGGCAAGAGAGGTGAGCGAGATGGAGTACATCATCATGTTTCTCATAGGAGTTTGTGCAACAACACTCGGCACACTAGCTGGAGGGGGAGGCTTGATCAGTTTACCTGCAATGTTGTTACTCGGAGTACCGGTTCATTCCGCCATCGGAGCGAACAAGGTATCAAACACAGTCAGTTCATTTTCAAGTTTTTACTACTTGATCAAAAAGAAAACCATCACTTTGAAAGAGTCCGTTTGGCTCGTTCCGGTCAGTTTAACAGGAGGAATCACAGGCGGATTGATCGCCTCGGCGATTCCTGAGGAGCAGATGTACTTAGTAGTCAGCGTACTCTTACTGTTCGCATTTGTGACATCATTCATTGGAAAGCAAGGATTCACAGGACAAGAACCTCTGCGAATCTCCAAAAAAAGTGTGGCAGGACTCTACAGCATCGGTATCTATGACGGGATGTTTGGTCCGGGACAGGGCACGTTAATGCTCTATCTATTCAGTTATCTCAACATTTCTTATATACGTGCGATTGGATTCGTGCGACTTGCCACGTTTTCAAGCTGCTTTGGTGCTGCTGCAACTTACATCCTTTCGGGAGACATCATTTGGCCACTAACCATTGCGCTCCTGCTCGGATCCGTGACAGGTGCGCAGACTGGAGTTCGGATCGCGGAGAAACTAAATCCGAAGTATGTAAAACCTATATTGCGAGGCGTGACCGTGTTGCTTCTTGTACAGATTTTGTGGAATCGATTCTTCAGTTAATCAAAAAATGCCGTTCCTGTAGGGACGGCATTTTTTCATAGTATAGAGAGTGGCTTTCAGGACTTCAGGCAGTGTTCCGCGGACTTCACAAGATGTTCCGAAGACTTCAAAGGGCCTTTCTAGGACTTCAGCGCTCTTGGTTTTCTTCTAGGGACTCCAGGCAGTGTTCCGCGGACTTCAGAACGTTTTCACAGGACTTCATTTCCTTCTCCGCGGACAACCCAACTCAACACCTCATCCCTAAGACTCCCGCTTATTCCGAGTCTTCTCAAGCACCGACGTGATCGACGTCGCGCCAGCCGAATCCACTGCCACCTCAGACCGCTTAAAGCGATGCTTCAAACGTCTCCACGACGGCAAGCCGAAGCGGCGAATCGTGATGTCGATGAAGAACAGCAACATGGCGAGCCAGACGAATGGCATGACAAAGCTCTGCTGATTCCAACTCGATGATTCAATAGCGCGCATAGCGTCTGCACCAGACTCAATTACTTTTCCGCCTGTCGTATTTGCTAAGGAAGTCAGCAATTCTTTGTTTGTACCGAGCTTCGAGTATTCTTGTGAATACGGAATTGATACGCCCGCGCGGAACGATTGTTGTTGCTCGTTTTGTACAGTGAAGAACACGATCCCAGGATCCGTGTCCAGCTTCACTCGGACTTTCCCAGGCTCAATCGGCTCAGTCTCAATAGTCAGTTCTTCGCCGCTATTTGATGTTGCGACGACATCGAAGAACTGCGAATTGCCACTAGGATCCGATAATACATAGACACCGTCTTCTTGACGTTCGACGTGGAATGGTTCCGTTTCAATCGAAGGCAAAAGACGCGTAATCGCTGTATTCCAGAATGTCGGCCATTTTTCGTAGCGAGCGAAGTCACCACTCCATGCACCGCGAGAATCAGATGTGTACGCAATCGTGCGACCGAGACCGTACATCCACTCAGCGAGTACCGGATCTTCTTTCGTGCTCTCCGCAACTAGTGTCGCCTGTGGTTTCAAGGTCGTCGCGATATACGCATTCAACTGTGGCACCCCGTCAGCAAACACCGCATCCCAGTCCTGTGCTTGATACACTGTTGGATAGAACGGTTCATCTTCGATGTAAGTCTTGGTAGTCATCGCGGTCTCACGTGACAAGATGGACGGAATCGAGTTTTCGTCTTCAACGTCATAGAAACGGCCAGTTCCGTATTGCGCGAGTTCCTCAAGAAGTGCTTTGTCGGCGTCTTGACCAATCGAAACGGTGGATAGTGTCACGTTCTTAGAGAGGGCATCCGTAATCAGCGATTCATAGTCATTCGAAGTCGACGACTGACCATCCGTCAGCAAGATGATATGTTTACGCTGCACGTTGACGTCTTCTAATTGAGTATAAGCCTCTTCAAGACTGCTATAGATTTCCGTTCCTCCACCCGGTGCTATGGAGAGGATGTCATTGACAGTTTCTTCAACGTCTTTGATAGGCCCCACAGGAATGATTTCCCACGGACGGTCATCAAAAGCAATCAAGCCGAACTGGTCGTCCGGACGGAGCATCTCGACAGAACGAGCCGCTGCTTCTTTGGCAAGCTCCATCTTCAGACCGCTCATACTGCCCGAGCGGTCGACAACGATCATCAAACCAAGTGACGGCAGTTGGTGCTTGCCTTTCACGTCCATCTCAACAGGGAGCATGCGCTCGACAGGAGACTGGAAGTAGCCCCCGAGTCCGAAGCTCATCTCGCCACCGACCATCATGAAGCCGGTCCCGAACTGCTTGACGGCCTGCTCAATGACGGTCATCTTTGCTTCGCCGACCTGATGACCTGGGACGTTATCAAAGATGATGGCGTTGTAGGTCGCGTAGGAAGCGAGGTCTGTTGGAAGTGAAGCCGAATCGATCGAGTCGACCGTCAGCCCTGAGGCGTCGACAAACGACGGAATCGGTGAATCGCCTTCAGGAGACACGATCAACACATGTGGTGAATCTTCGACCATCGTCAAGCTCGCGAGTTCATTGTTCTGGATGACCGCATCGTTTTCTCGCTGGATGGTCGCTTTGTAGACGAGAGGTCCTTTGGCATCCGTTTTGTTGGAGAAGGTGAAGACGTTCTCGCCTTGAGTCAATGTGACTGGTTCCGAGAGCACTTGCTGGTCGTTCAGTTGAATCGCAAGTGTGGCATCCGTCTCAATGGCCGACTGGACATGCACTTGAAGGGTATGCGATTCGCCTTCAAAAGCAGTCGTCGGTGTTTGGAAATCGATGAGCGCCACATCTTCGTCGTCTTGGCCAGACATCAACAGCGTATCGACTTCAATACCACGTTCTTTTAAATCCATCTCAAACGATTTAATGGAGCCGTTCGTCTCGTTGCCGTCGGACAACAACACGACGCGAGTCGCAAGTTCAGGGTCCGCTAGACCCAGTGCGAGCTTCATCGCATTTTCCATGTCGGTGTGCTCGACGTCAGCAAGTGGCGTCATCTCTGCGAGTTTGTCGACAGTAGGAGAGAGCTTCTGGTCGGTCTGGAAGCCGTCTGAAAACGAATAGATACCAACCGCTTGATGGCCTTTCTTCGCCTTGATAGCGTCTTGCAAAACATCTTGCTGCGCTGCCCATTCGTTCTTCATCGAAGCCGATTGGTCGACGAGGAAGAGGATCTGCTCGTCTTTTACTGGCCACACAAACTGGGGCGAGACGAGCGCGATGATCAGGGACGTAATCGCAGCGACACGTAAGATAAAAGCGGTACGACCAGCTTTAGTAGCTGGCATCCCTTTTCGAGCTGACCACAAAAAGTAGGCGAGTGGCAGGAGGGCTAATAGGAGCCACAGTGGGTTCTCAAGTTGTAAATCCACGACGTCGTTGCACCTCCCATTCCAGTAGTAACAGGACGAAGATGATCAACAGTCCAATTGGAAGCATGGATTGTTGAACTTCTTTTTCTCCGCCAGCTTGATACGAGCCGATTTCAAAGCTTTTTTCAGTTGGTAGTTGTTTTTCATGTTGTTCAAGGGAGACGGCAAAGACTTTGCTCGTCTCGCCATCGGTCACTTGGTAGAACCCAGGACGCGTAGGAACCGTCATCGAACCGTCTGGCGTGATGTCTCCGATAAACGATTCGTCGGCACTGTAGATGCTCCATTCGTTGTAGCGGCTCGCCAGTGTGACACGGTCATTCGGGAAGTAGCTGCCGATTGTCTCGGCATCTTCTGAGAATTGCTCCATCGCAGCCCACAAGAAGAGGGGGTACGACGGGTGGAGCGGCCAGTCTGTCTGATCGATATCTGCAAGCACCACCATATTGCCATTTGCGAGCTGCTGGATGAACGGCTTATCATCGATTGCTGCAATTGTCGTGGCTCCTTCAATGGAAGGGTAGACAGATTGCACATAGACATCCGACAGATCCACATAATTTGAGAAGTTCGCTTTTTGTGCAATCGAACCCGTGACGTCTTGGAGCTCTTTATCTTCGCGACCAATTAACAATACGGGATGGTCAGCGTCTTCTAGCAAACTCTCATCACTTGTCACCAAGAGTTCTCCTACGGGACGAAGGGTCAAATCTTCTGTCGGAACGGTCACGACGTCTGCGCCAATAGCGAGTAACGCCTTCTGAATCGTTGGGTGTACCGCGTCATCTACGGCAACTTGCATGACCGGTCGGTACAAGATGGCGGTCATCTCATTGTCGGTCTCGTAATCGTCCTTTTCCTTGAGTTTCGCTTTAAAAAACGAATCGTCTGAAGGAAGCACGGTCGACACGATCCCTCGCTCATTCGCTGCGACTTCGTAGTCAATCGTAGCCAAGACATCATCTTTCAGTGTGACAAAGTCGATGGAACCAGTGGCCACTTCGTCTGTATCGTTTTGAATCTCGACGATGGCGTTTGTCCCGTCTTCAGAAGGGGAGACGCCGAACTGCTTGATAGCGATATTTTGTGGTGTCTCTTTCCGGTTCTCAACACGCCACGACACATTTTCTTGATCGAACGTGACAAGATCTTTAGATGCAGCGTCAGTCAACACATAGACAGATGCACCTTCTTTAGGAAGTCCCGCTTTCACAAAATCAAACGTCTTCTTCAGCTGTTCTGCTTCATAGGTCACATCAAGCGAATCGATGGCGGAAGTGAGTTGCTGGCGGTTCGTCTCGTTTTGTACGACAAATGCCGGGGTCTCTCCGGTCGTCACAATCGTAAATGTTGCACCTTCATTCGAGTTCACGATGACTTGCATGCGCGCTTTCTGCTCTTCAAACCATGTCGTGTCACCACTCTTCGTCTCCATAGAAGCAGACGTGTCGATGACGAGCCAGATGTCTTCGTTTGAAGAAGAACTTGACGGGAAATACGGCTTCATCAATAGGAATACAAAAAGAAGTAGGGCTAAAAGCTGAAGCAGTAACAGCAAGTTCTTTTGTAGCTTTTCAAAATACGGTGACGCCTTCGTCTCGTTCATGAACGACTCCCAGAACAAGGTTGAAGAAATCGTCTTCGGTGTGTAGCGCTTGCGGAAGAAATAGTAGAGCAGCACGGCTACAGGGAAGATGAGCGTCCAAATGTTAGCAAATTGTAAAAAGTTCATGATGTCACCTCATCGTATCCACTGAAAACGAACAAATTGCTGTAGCGCTGCCGTCAGAAAATCAGGCTGGCTCGGCAAGAACAGGATATGGTGCCCGTAGCGATTTGCAAGCTGTTCCATTTGTTCAAAATGGCTCTTTCGTTTGGTTTCGTAGCGCTTGATCATATCGGGTGTCACGGTCACATTAAGGCTCGACGTGGACTCTTTGTCGACGAGTAGATAGTCGCCGTAATACTCCGGGTCTTGCTCTTCTTGAGACGACACCACGACAAAGCGAATGTCTTTCGGTCGGCGTGTCAATTGTTGGCACGTCTTTTCAAACTGTTCTATCGGCTCGAGGCCATCTGTGATGATGAATACACTTCCGGCATCTTTCGGGAGCTGTTGCACCAGGTCCTCTAGAAACGGTTCGTTTCTTGTAACCGGTGTGAGCTCCTCAACTTTCTGCTGGAACAGATGGCGGTACATCGAGCCTTTTTTGCGAAATGACTGGAGACGCTCATCTTGTTTTGCTGAAAACGACAATGCGTCGTCATGGGAAAGTACGAGGTAGCCGAACAGTGCCGCGACTTGGCGAGCATGGAGCCATTTGTCTTCTTCACCCATTGAAGGAGTCGTATCCAGAACGATATGAACACGCATCTCTTCTTCATCTAAAAACCGTTTGATAAATAATTTATCCGTGCGTGCATAAACGTTCCAGTCAATCTGGCGGACATCGTCTCCGGCTTCATAGACTCGGAAGTCCGAGAAGTCGAGGGAGGAACCGTAGCGTTTGGAAGCATGGGTCCCGCGACGGCCGCTGACGTGGCGTTTGCCGTTTACGAGTCGGTAATTTGCGAGCTTGTTCATGCTCGAGCTAGTCAACAGTGGGGACATCAGCTTTCCTCCTTACGACTTCGCGAGTTCATCGAGCATTTGATCGAGTACGAGGTCTGGTGTCAGCCCAGTTGCCTCTGCTTCGTAGTTTAAGCGGATGCGGTGACGCAGAACAGGTTTTACAGACTGTTTGATATCCGCAATCGAGACATGGACGCGTCCAGCTAAAAAGGCACGGGCTTTCGCAATTCGGATCAGGCTCTGCAAGCCACGTGGTCCGCTTCCGAACTGCACGTAGCGTTTGATTGATTCGACCGAAGACGTCTCTGGGTGAGTCGCTGTGATGACATCGATGGCGTAATCCATCAAGTCGTCTGCAAGTAGCACATGTTTCACCATCTGCTGCGCTGCGCGGATTTCAAAGGTCGTCAGGACTTGTTGCAGTTCTGTCTTCTCAGCACCTGTTGTGCGCATCATGATCTCTTTTAACTCTTGTTTTGAAGGGTACGGCAATACGACTTTACATAAGAATCGGTCAACTTGAGCTTCAGGAAGAGGGTATGTTCCTTCCATTTCAATCGGGTTCTGCGTCGCAAGGACGAAGAACGGATCTTCCATAGGACGTGTCTCACCAAGCACTGTCACCGTGTGCTCACCCATAGCTTCAAGAAGCGCACTTTGAGTTTTAGGAGTCGCCCGGTTGATCTCATCGGCGAGGACCAGTTGATGGAAAAGAGGCCCTTTTTTGAAGACGAAATCGGTCTTTCCGTCGTCGCTGCGTTCAATCATGCTTGTTCCGGTGATATCAGCAGGCATCAAGTCCGGTGTGAACTGGATACGGGAGAACGACAGGTCACAGACTTGACCAATTGTACGGATCAGCATCGTTTTCCCGAGACCCGGTAGACCTTCAAGTAATGTGTGACCACCTGCGACCATTGCTAAAACCGTATAATCGATGGCTTCAGACTGCCCGACGATGAACTTGCTGATCTCGTCTTTTGCTTGTGCAAACTTGTTGCTCATATCTTCGAATTGTTCTGGTGTGTATGTCATAGTTCCTCCATTAATCACTTGTTTGAATTGACGTAAAGTACGATTGCACATAGTTTTGCAGGTCCGCAGGGAGCTGCAGGCGTTCTGTTGATTGGCGGTAGTAAGGTGCGTAATCGCCTACAACTTCTTGATACGGACGGATCGAACCTTTCGTGACAGGGGACGGACCTTGTTGTTCGCCGACTGCTTGTCCGGCCCCTAGTTTTCCACCGTCTGTCGTTGTCTCGCCCGGTTGGCCAATACGTTTGGGAACAGCGACAAGAGAGCGGTCGCCTTGTCCAGTGCCGGCACCCTGCCCTTGACCAGAGCCTTGGCCTTGTCCAGAACCAGAACCTTGCCCTGAACCGGATCCAGAGCCAGAACCAGAACCAGAACCAGACCCTTGACCCTGACCCTGTCCTTGTCCTTGTCCAGAACCTTGCCCCTGCCCTTGACCTTCTCCTTCACCCTGACCTTCGCCCTCGCCTTCACCTTGCCCTTGACCCTCGCCAGGTTGACCTTCACCAGATTCAGTTGGTGTCTGGTTCTGTCCTTGCTGTTGCTCACCTGACTGGCTCGTCGTAGCGAGTTGACTAGGGGTAGAGAGGGGCTGACCGATCTTAGCCATCGCACTTTGAGCGGAATTCATCTCTTTAGCGAGTGCATCGATAGAAGCCGTCAGTTCTTCTAATTGTTTTTGTTCTTCTGCAGTCAGACTGTCACTGGATTTTCCGTCAGCTGCGTCTTGCTGTTTTTTCACAAGCTGCGCTTTCTTCAGCTCCAGCTCTTTTTTCGTTTTCGTGACTTTCTCCCAAGCGGCTTTGGCGGTCTCCGCTTTTTTCAGGTCTTTCTCGAGCTCCGCGACTTTTTTCTTGATCTCAGGAGTCGTCACTTTTTTATCGAGTTTTTCGGCTTCTTTCTCGAGCTTCTCGACAACCGTTTTCTCGACTTCTAAGTCTTTCGCAGCAAGCTGATCGTCAGAAGGAAGTAGCAGACTGACAAACCCTACTGCAAGGAAAAAGAAGGCCAGTAGCAAGTGACGTGGTTTCACAGTGTAACGGACCGCTTGTCTAAAGCGCTCTGTAGCAGTCGGTAGCTGCTTGTTCACGTGCGCTTCAATATGTTCAACTAGCGGACCGTCTTCTGTCGTCTGTGCGACCGTGATAAACTCGTTGTCTGAAAAACTCGCATCAAACGCGCGAAGCGACTCGAGTTTAGAAGGGCGACCGCGCATCAAGTAAGCGAAATACCCGCCACCGACAAGTAGTGCTGCTAGAATAGCAATCCATTCAAAATAGACAAGTACGAAGAAGCGCGACAACAGAAGAACCGTACACCACGTAATGGCTGCAGCGATAAGAGCCGATTGAACCTGTTCGAGCGCAAACACACGGACAAGACGCCCGTGTGCTTTTCGGATGAACGGTTCCCATTTTGGATTTGTCATGAGTCGACCTCTCCTTTAGCGCATTTTCCCCATGTTGACACGCAATTTTTTGATAGCAATGAATAGTGATACAAAGATGATCAGTAAATAGAACCCGACGTAAATGATCCAGCCAGGGAAGTTCACTTGTGTGATCTGCGTCAAGAATTGACTGCCTTCAGGGCTGACGAATGAGAAAATCATCATCGGCGGGTTAATGCTCGCCCAGAAATGAGCGAACAGGGATGGTGACTGTACAGCACTTGTAAATCCAGACTGAATAGCTAGAACGAAGAAGAACGCTGTGACACCAGTCAAGAAAAGCATCGAACCGTATGTCGCAATCATCGACACAATCGTCTTTTTCGTCACAGTGGAATACATGATTCCAAGACTTCCGATTGCGAGTACTGTTAACAAGAAGAACAAGAAAATCACTGCGAGCTGTCCTGGCGAGACGCCACCAAACAAGAACACCAAGCTATAGATCGGAAGTCCAGACACCAGCATCAGTAGTAAGAATGCGATAGATGCTGCAAGTTTACCGATGATGATTTGCCACGAACGTTGTGAGGTCGTAAGTAAAATCGTCAGCGTCTGTTTCTCTCGCTCCGTACTGATCGTGCCTGCAGTAAGTCCTGGTGTGATAAATAAAATCAGAGCGAGCTGAATGTATGTCAGCACGATGAACATAAAGTAACTCTCGTCCGGGCGGAAGAATCCAGAACCGGTCATATTTGTGGCTAAGAAAATCATCCCGAACACGAAGATACTCATGGCGAGTAGATAAAACGTCAGGCCGAGCGAGCTTTTGACGCTGCGAAAACGGAGCTTCAGCTCTTTGATGAGGACGGGATTGTAAAGTAGTTCCCTCATTTCATTTCCACTCCTTTCGTGATTTCCATGAAGACATCTTCAAGGTCCGTCTCTGCTTGAGAGAACGTGATGATCGGTAAGTCTTTTAATATTGCTGTTCTAAGAAGTGCCATCTGTTCTTCGTCAGAGCCTCGGTACGAGAACTTCACAAGCGAACGGCTCTCGTCAACAGTTACACCCGAAACGAATGGCTGCTCTTCGATAAAGGAGACAAAGCCAGACACGTCCCCAAGAAGATGCACAGAGACTGGTCGTTCGTTTTGGAGCTGTTCATGAATTTCCGCAACGCTTCCGTGCGCGACAAGTTGCCCTCCGTCAATGACACCAATCTCGTCACACATCTCCGCAAGTTCAGGAAGGATGTGAGAGGAAATCAAAATCGTCTTGCCCATACTTTTCAACTGCTTCAAAATGTCTCGCATCTCGACGCGAGCTCGAGGATCAAGACCCGAAGCTGGTTCATCGAGAATCAATACAGAAGGGTTGTGAATCAATGCGCGTGCTAGACACAAGCGCTGCTTCATCCCACGTGACAATAAGTCGACGTATTCATAGCGCTTATGCGTCAAGTTCACGAGTTCTAAAAGCTCCGGAATCAGCTTTTCGCGCTCTTTCGCCGGAATCCCGTAGCTTGCGCCGTAAAAGTCGAGGTATTCGTCAGCTTTCAGTTGGTCATAGACACCGAAAAAGTCCGGCATGTAGCCGATTTGTTTGCGCACTTCATGTGGCTCGTTGCGAACGCTCTTGCCGTTGATTAGCGCATCGCCTTTTGTAGGCTGCAGAAGTGTTGCTAGAATCGAGAACGTCGTCGATTTTCCCGCACCGTTGGCTCCAACAAACCCGAACACAACGCCTTCTTTAATGGAGAGGTTCAAGTCATTCAAGGCATAGAAATTGCCGTATTTTCTAGTCAGTCCTGTGATTTCAATCATGGTGCCACCTCGCCAATCAATTCGATAGTAGGAAGTTTCATCATATCGTTCATTGCGTTGCTTTGTTTAATTAGACGTAGCTTAATCATTCCCGTTTCATCAATATAATCCGCTACGTTTTCTTTGACGACTGTTGACGTCTCCGTCAATTCCGTGTACTCTTTCGTCTTTTGATTGTAGAGCTCTAGAGTCAGGACTGTACGGTTCTGATTGCGAATCTTCAGTTCTTTCCACGAGATGTCGCCTTCAACGATCTTTTCAGGTAGCGTCACGTCAAAATCAAACTCACCGTTTTCGATGTACCACATGTTGTTCATCGGGTCATCAAGACTTGCGTAAGCAGAATCTGAATAGAGCGAAACATCTAGCATTGCAGAAGGAAGTGTAAACGTACCCTGTACGAGAGTTTCGGATTCGAATGGTTGAATAATCAAGTTGATAGCGTCCATTTCAGCACGCTCATCTTGAATCTGAATCGGCACGATAGGCTCATTCGCTGTCGCCACAACAAGTGGCGTATTCTTTTCGTTCAAAGACATCATGTTGCTGTAGGCAGCTACTAAGGCTTTATGACGTTCTTCCGGAAGCTGAGCTGCTGACTGAACAGGACCACCGTAGCCGTACCCACCGCCATAGTTCTGACTTCCTTTGGCAGGGAGCATAATGCCACCTTTAAATTTCGCGTTGACGTCCATCGTCGCACCTGCATCGATGTCCCCAAGGTCAATTTTTTGTGCACCTGTCCAAATCTGCACATTTTTTAGAGCGAACGGGAAGGTGTTCTCGATTGTCCCGGAGATCGTGTCGGAGTTGTTCTCAATTTTAATATTGAGTTTTCCGAGTGAAGGGATCTTGGATTCTCCAACTACAGTCGAAGTCGACCAGTACCCGACATTACGCAAAGTTAGTGCTGGTTTGTCTGCTTCGTTTTCTAAAATAGATTCAGTACGTGTATTCGTTGAGATGCCGCTAAAGCTTGAGTTTTTCCAAGTCGACATCGTCGTGCCTTGATCCGCTTCGAGTGTGAACTCACCGCTACGGTTTGATAATAGCGTTTCAACGTAATAGCCGCTCATCGACCCGTCGTCCGCGACTTCGTAAAAGCTCAGTTGCTGCACCTGTGGTTTCAATAGACGGTCCCGTGCACCATATGCGAAGATCGCAATCGATGTGACAATCGCAATAGTTGGGATGATCCACCACGCATGTTCGCGTTTGTCTTTCCGTTTTAATAGGAAGTAAAGAAGTGGTCCCACTAATAAGAAATAGACAAAGATGATGAGTGCGATGCCGCCAGTAGAGACTTGGAACGACGGGAACAGTTCATTCATATAGACCGTATCGTACCCAAGTGTTTCGTATCCCGGGTTGCCATAATAGACATTCGTTGGCATGGAGACAAGTTTGGATTGATTGAATAGTACAGATAGAAGTTCGTCGTAACCTTTTTCAGAAGCAAGTGGCTGATCTCCGAGCGAGAACGCCGTCTGGATGATAGCTCCTTCGTTTACGCGCTTCATAGCGACAACTGGTGTTGATTCGACGTTCCAGACACTTGTAGAACCTTCTTGAATAGTGGCTTTTTGAATAGTGATAGGTTTTGTTAAATCTTCTGTCTTGGCAAAGCTTTTTGCAGCATCAACAGAAACGGTTGTTGTTTCGTTTGATACTTCGAGCGGTAAGAATTCACTCAGTGCCCCGAATTCCGCGACTCCTTTATCCGTAGCACCAGCGATGACAATCCCGCCATCTTTCACCCAGTCGAGAAGGGCTTGTTGCTGAGCTTCAGGCCAATCTGCAATCGAATATTCATCGATGAGTAGGACGTTCGCCATTTCCCAGTCTTCTTTTGTAGAAGGCAGCGGTTGATTGTTCTTCAGTTGGTTTAAAGCAATGATTTCATTGTTCATGCCTTGTTGGAGTTTGACACTGCGAAGCGAACCGAGGCGGTCAGCAGACTCTGTCAACGTGAACATAAAAAAGCTGTCATCGGCAAAGTAGCTTGGACGTAGTGTCTTGTCGCCTTTGAATGCGATTTCTTTACCGTCTTTCCAGCCGTCTTCATATAAGAAAAATAATTGCGTGTTTGTTCCGGTGTACATAAAGTCTTCAGCCAGTGAACTAAGGCTCAGATGAATCGTTTTCGTCTCGCCGGCTGCGAGAGTGATCGGTAGAGCCCGCGCTGTGCCTACTTCGTACGATTCTGGTGTATCAATGACCAGGTCACCTGTAAAATCGTCTCCTTGGTTTTCAAGGGTCAAAGTGATCGGTACACCTTTACCGTATTTAATTTTGTTGTCGTATCCGGCAGTTGCTTTGATTGTGATTTGAGCATCAGCAAATGCAATGGATGGACCGAGGAAGAGGCTCATCAATAAGACGAAGATGAGACCGAGTCCGGCCAGTGGTTTTCTCATGTAAATAGTCCCCCTTGGTATCTTTTTCTATGTCTATCTTAGTACATAACGATTTAGGAAGAATATAGTTTCAAGAAATTTCAATTTTTTTTGGTAATGGGGGCGGGGGTATTACGGCATGGATGGAGTCGGTAAAGTCCTAAAAAGGTCATTTGAAGTCTTCGGAAAGGTCGTTGAAGTCTTGGGAAGAGCCAGTGAAGTCCGATAAAAAGACAAAAAAGTGGCACCAAAATTTATGAGCCACTTCTTACATAAAGGTGCCTATCCCAAACACAATTCCAATATTCGTGGCTATTCAACAAATATACAAAACGACGCCGTATTGCTGTGTATGTTTGTAATTAAAAATAAATTGTGTCTGTCTATTTTATGGGACACCTTTTGGAAATGGGTGGGAAATATGAAAAAGGCCTCCCTAAGTGGATAGGGGGGCGATATTTGTAGAGTTATTATGGTTGGGCAAATAAAACGTCTTATTGAGTTGTCATTTTTCGAAAGAATAGATTACTGATTTTCATAAAATGTTTCCTTCCCATGAAGCAGGTCAAGTAAGGTCTGCCCGAACTCCTCAATCTTCTTAGGTCCGAGGCCCGGAACCTCCAGTAGCTGATCTGTGTCACGGGGCTGCATCTCTAAAAGTGAATCAAGCGTTTGATTATTGAAGATATGATAGGCTTTTCGATTGGTTTGTCTCGAGTAATGTAAGCGAAATGCAGTTAGGCTTGTCCTTTGATCCTCTCGAGACTTCAACTGGACTGGTTCTTGTTGTTGAGGTGCCACATCTTGAAGTCTGTAAACAGTAGGATCAAACACATGTGACTTTCGGTATTCCAAAATCTTGTCGGCAATCATGTAAATCTTTTGATCCGGCAAATTGACGGGAGAATTTAAAGAAAGCTTGGCTTTCAAATACTGTTTGATTTGATCATGGCGAATTACGTTTTGTTGAATGTCAGCAGGTGCTTTTTTTGCAATATCAATGATGGTCTTTGGATTTGCGAATGTTACAGCGTGATAGATTGGAGTACTTTGAATCAACTCTGTTTCCTTTAAAAGTTTCTCGAGAATGGCAACATGCCGTTCCACTTGGTTAATAGGGCTGTACATTCCTTCTTTAGAGATGATGCGATTGTTTCTCGTGATGACTCGCTGAAATTCTCCTTTATCAGTAATATGAATATTACCGAATAACTTTTTGACTTCGAGAACGAGAATGAATTTCCGAGTTAAAATAACGAAATCAAGTTGTGCTTTGAGTCCTTTGTATGCAATCGGGACGTCGTGAAGAATCACTAGTGGCAGAAGGGAATGTTCAAGCTCAAACAATACAGATTTTTCTCCAGAATCCCCAATTGTAAAAAGTTTTCGATGCTCTTCGACTTTTTTCTGATCTATAGAGGGATCATCTGAGGAAGCTAATTGAGTAAGTTCGGCAAGAAGAGAAGGCGTGTCTTTAGAAGCAAAATAAAGCTTTGGTTCTTTCAGTTCCCACTTGTCGGTTAAAGCCAAGTAGGCATTCTTAAAAAACGACATAATACTCCCACTTTCTGTAATTACTAGTTTGAGTATACCAGTTTGCATATGGTTGTCACATAAAGATTTCATGAAAAAGCCTCCCTAAGTGGATAGGGAGGCATTAATGGTTCATTTACTTGTATGGTTAGAGTTGTTTTACCTACTGCGAAGACAATAAAGTATGTTGCGCGGACCACGCATGGTTTTCCTCGGACTATACTATCTTTTCCACGGACAATCAGCTTACTGAGCCGTCAACCCACCATCAATCACAAACTCAGAGCCTGTCGAGTAGGTTGATTCATCAGACGCAAGGAAGAGCACCATGTTTGAAACTTCCTCAGGCTGAGCTACACGTTTCATTGGAATATGTTTCGCAAATTCTTCGACTGCCGCTTTCGTATCTTCTTGGACGACCATTGGAGTCGCAATGACACCTGGGTGAACAGAATTCACTCGGATTCCAAGTGGCGCCAGGTTAATTGCCGCTGCTTTTGTCATACCGCGAACTGCGAATTTCGTATCTGTATAGCCGATTGCTCCAGCTACAAGACCGTTCATAGATGAGATGTTGACGATAGAACCGCCGCCTGCTTTGATCATAGAAGGAGCAACAGCTTTCATTCCGATGAACACAGAAACTTGGTTGATGTCGACAATCCGCTTGTATTCTTCGACCGTGACGTCCAGCATGTTTTTAGCCATTGTGATACCGGCATTATTGACGAGAACTTGGATGGGACCAAAGGTAGCCTCGGTCTCTTCAACGACTCGCGTCCAGTCCACTTCATTTGTTACATTGTGAGAGATGAAATGAGCATTCTCTCCAAGCTCTTTCGCAAGAGCCTGTCCCTTTTCTTCGTTCAGATCGGTCATAACAACCTTTGCACCGTGTTCGATGAAAAGACGGGCGTGAGCCGCTCCCATACCTTGTGCTGCTCCGGTAATTAGTGCTACTTTCCCATTTAATCGATTCATTTCTAATTCGCTCCTTAAAACAGTGATTAGTGATAACTAGAGTATAGCTCAAAGTATTTTAATGTTAAACTATTTAGCTCTAAATGGTGTTTTGCCTAACCTCATCTAGTGAGATACACTGAAAAAAATACATAAGAGAAGTAAAGGAGTAGAGTAGATGGAGAAGTTTAGTCTGTTTGGAAAGTTTACAGTAGAGACGTCCAACCAAGAAAAATTAGCTGCAATTTTATTAGAAGCAGCTGAGTCAATGAAAGCCGTTGAAGGGTGCACCATTTATATAGTAAGCGTATCGCCTGAAGAACCAGATGCCGTATATGTTTATGAAGTTTGGGACGATGAAACAGCTCATAAGAACTCACTTACACTTGAAGTAACACAAACATTAATTTCGAAAGCACGACCTCTGATCAACGGCATGGAACGCATTAGAACACTGGAGGCATTAGGAGGAAAAGGCTTGTGAGTAATGTGGTTTTACGCGGACAACAAACGCACTTCCGCGCACCAGAAAAACCCTTCCAAGGACAACAATAAATACCCACAAGAAAAGCCCGCTCATCAAGAGCCGGCCTTTTCTATTTCTTAAACAAAAACTTTAAAATCTTCGATGTGAACTCATCATAAGAATTATGAGCCCCGTACTGGTTGTACCATTTCCGCACCGTCTCCACAATCCAAAAGGGTACCGAGCTGCCGTCAATTAAATGGTAGTACTGTTCATAGCCTCGCTTCAAATCTTCCCAGCGGTAGTCATTGCCTGGGAGCACATATTCCGAAACGTCGATAATCTTAGCACGCCCGTCTTGAAGTAAGACGTTTTTTAAATGAATGTCACGCGGATTAAGGCCTTTACTTCGAACGTAGTCACGAGCAGCTTCGACGTCTTCGACAGCTTGCTTTGGAATATGGACTCCTTGCAAAATGCAATCGAATAGCGTGGTGCCACCTTCATGACTCAGCACGAGCACATCTTCATGTGCTGCAAAACAAGTCGGAAAGAAGGGAGAGTCCCCGATTTGTGAGTAAACGTATGCTTCTATCTGGACTTTTTCAGTCTTACCTACTGCATATTTCTTGAAAGCAAATTGAGGAGTCTGGGCAGATTGAAAGACAGCTGCATCCGTACCTACACCAATGCATGTTAAAGTGTCGGTATCTCCACTGATTGTGACGGGTTCATTGTTTGGATGGGCCTCGACATGAATGTGTTTTAATGCTTCCAAGGCAGGTTGCCAAGCGTCAGTCATCGAGAACGCCTCCTTTAATTCGAATTTATGGATTAACTGTATCACAGAGTGCCACTTGTAAGGCGATAGATGACTTATAAGGGCCCAAGCCAAATACGAAGTATGGAATACACTAAACTTATGAACGAAGAAAGGATTTGATTCATGTATTATCTTCCGGTAGTCGCCCCTTGTCCGCATTGCATGGCTTCTCAACACCATCAGACGCAGGCAAGCCACCAAACATTCCATCCGTTCTCTTGGCCACCTGTTCATCACCAGCATCGCATGGTGCTTCGAGATCACGGTCCGAATCCTTACGTGGTCAATATTGAGGAAGCGACACTTCAAAACGAGACTTTTCGGACAGTTTTGTGGACAGGAGAGCATCTTCAATTAACTTTGATGAGCATTCCGGTCGGGGAGAGCATAGGACTGGAAGTACATCCAGAAGTTGATCCGTTCATTCGAATTGAACAAGGGCAGGGTGTAACGGAAATGGGACCTTGCGAAGACCAGGTCACGTTCCGAAGACGTGTTTATGATGATGACGATGCCATCTTTGTACCGGCAGGGTATTGGCACAATTTAATAAATACAGGAAACGTTCCATTAAAACTGTATTCCATTTATGCGCCACCTAATCATCCTTTTGGTACGGTTCATGTGACAAAAGAAGATGCAATGGAATCGTCTTGACTCTCTAAGTCTTATAAGTTTTCTATGCGACCTTGAAACTTCAAGGGCGTTTTTTGTATGCTTGGAAAATGAAGAGAACATGAGGAGAGGATGGAAATGAAGATTAACTATGAACTGTCAGGCGTAGGTTGGATGACCTGCGGCTTTGAGGCAGATGGAATATCGGTTGAGTTTACTGCAAGTTACCTGACAGATGTCCTTGCTGATTTCTTGAAGGCAATTGGGGACTTGAGAGATTTGTTTGGAGAAGGCGCCATTCCTACAAAAGGCACTGCCTGTACTTGGGAGGGAGAGCCAGAGCAGCTGCATTGGAATTTTAGATTAAAAGATGATGACCTTCTTTCTATTCAAGTGGACTATCAAGAGGATGAGGGGCTAGAAAACAGTAAAAAGTGTTTGGTAATTACAGAGGTTCCTTATGATGAATTCGTTGAACTCGTTATCAATGCGCTGGATAAGCTAATCAAACAACACGGTCTTACGGGATATGTGGAGATGTGGCATGAACATCAGTTTCCCCTAAGTTCATTTTTAAAGTTGAAGCACTATGTGCTCCACGAATGTCCATACCCTATTAAAGAAGGTCGAAGCACATTAGCCTGTGATTTGAGCTTGTTGATGAAAGAAATGGAATGAAGTTGAGAATTAAGAATGATTTTTTTGTTTATTCATCCTTACTAGATGAAAAGCGAAAAGACTTAAAAAGGATACACCATATAAACTCAGAAACATCATTACCAAAAACATAGTCTTTTCGAATGAAGTGAAACCTAGTGTATCTGATGTGAAGAAGTCCGTAAACTGATATGCACCAAGAGTGAGTGCAGCAGCAGCCACTATAGGGACGATAAGGAGTTGCTTTAAGGCTTCGGATTTCAATGAAAAAACCTCGCTTTCAATACCTTTTATTACCACTATACCATTAAGCAAATCATTTCTCCCTCACGACTCACTAGAGGTACACTCAAAGGGTAGTGATTTCGGATGAAGGAGGAAGAACAATGAGCAAAGTAGCGATCATCACAGGTGCAGGTAGTGGAATCGGGCAGGCAACAGTGTTTCGCTTGGCCAAAGAAGGCGTGAATATTTCGGTAGTGGATATCAACGAAGAACATGGGAACGCAACCGTCGAGAAGCTGAAAGAACACGGTGTAGACGCGATTTTTGTGAAAGCCGATGTGTCTAAAGTAGAAGACGTCAAAAACTACGTAGACAAAACGGTTGAGCATTTTGGTCAAATTGATTATTTCTACAACAATGCAGGAATCTCAGGGAGCGGGAAGTATTTTTTAGATACGGATATCAGTGAAATCGAACAAATTGTAGGCATCAACTTACTTGGTGCGTTATACGGCATTCGCTATGTGGCGGAAGTCATGGTGAAAAATGGCGGCGGTTCCATCGTCAACACGTCATCCAGTGCAGGTGTCATCGGGCAGAACACGGTTGTGACTTACTCAGCGACGAAACACGCTATCGTAGGAATCACGAAAAGTTTGGTGGCAGAGTATGGTGAGAAAGGGCTTCGCGTCAATGCGGTAGCACCAGGACCAACTGAAACACCAATGGTGAAAGCCTATTTTGATGCGAATCCAGCCATGAAAGAAGCAGCATCAAAAGGGATTCCACAACAGCGTCTTGGAACTTCTGAAGAAGTGGCAGAGCTTGTGACCTTCTTGCTGACATCCCCAGCACAATATGTGAACGGTGAAGTTATCGCAATTGATGGTGGCTTTACTAATACGAAGTTTTAAATTGTACTGATAATTGTCGACCTTACGAACTTTCGTGAGGTCTTTTTTGTATAGGAAAGATTTCTCCAGAGACTATACAAAAAATTTCCAGAAGGGTAGACTAGGGGAAAGCGAGTTAGGGGGAGAATTAGGCATGAAAACCGCAGTCATACAGATCAATTCTAAACAAGACAAGCAGCACAACTTACAAGTGATTGAATCCTATATACGAGAAGCAGCAGGTAAAGGAGCTGAGTTGATTGCGCTCCCAGAAAACTGCAACTTTTTAGGAACTAGTGAAGACAACATTCAGTTAGCTGAAGAAATTCCTGGTGGAGAAACGTCAACGCTGTTTTCGAATTTGGCGAAAGAACTAGGAGTCTATATTCATTCTGGAAGTATTGCGGAACGCTTTTCAGAAGATAAGTCTTATAATACGAGCTTTGTGGTGAATCCAGAAGGGGAAATCATCAGTACATACCGTAAGATTCATTTATTTGATATAGGTATTGAAGGACAGTCGACTTATAATGAGTCAGAATCAATTGAAGCTGGAAACAAGGGAGCTCTAGTCGATCTACCTTTTGGTAAGGCAGGGATGAGCATATGTTATGATCTACGCTTCCCGGAACTTTATCGTGACTATGCACTAAAAGGTGCAAAAGTATTGTTTGTACCTGCTGCATTTACTCGGTATACTGGCATGCTGCACTGGGAAGTCCTTCTCCGAGCTCGAGCCATTGAAAACCAGTGTTATGTGATTGCCGCAGGTCAATTTGGAACGTATTTACCAGGCAAAGAGTGTTACGGGAACAGTATGATCATCGATCCGTGGGGAACTGTGGTAGCGAGGGCTTCTGAAGGTACCGGAATTGCGTTGGCAGAGCTGGATATGAAGCTAGTGGAGAGCGCACGGTCGAGTATTCCTTGTTTGCAGCATCGTCGGGAGGACGTGTACGGTGGGTGAGCGGGAGTTCTTCTGCATGACGCGGGATTTCTTCTCCATCAAAGCTCGTTTCATCTGCATAAGACCTTACTAGAAAAATAGACCCTTGTCGCAATCGCGGCAAGGGTCTTTTAAGTATCAAGAATTTTGAGAAATCCGGTTCTGTATCGTATCATAGACGAACTTCATCGGATAAAATATGAAAATGACTGCTCCAAATTGAAGGGCAGTGCGTCCCCAACCTTATATATGTAAGACGTCGTTTATAAGATATCCCGCAAACTGTAAGCCTATTACGATCACGGCTACACAAAAAATAAAATTTCCTGCGATTAGAAGTACTCGTGTTAAGGAGGATTTTGAGACCATTGGAAACCCTTCTTTCTATATAGTGATACTTTACACGACAGAACAGCAAAAAAGATTCAAGGTCTATTAATTTCTTGATAGAACATATACTCTTAAAGAAACTATTCTAAAAACTAGGCGTCTTGACTACAAATGGAAATTAAAGGAGCTACGTTTATGAAAACATTCGCCTACTCGTCTTTAACTATCCTCCATCTCGTATATTTGCTAACCATCTTTGTTTGGTATGCAACGATAGGGAATGGCGTGGTTCAAGAACTTCTGGTATTTGATTTTAGAGGGTTCTGGGAGCAGTTCCAGGACTCAGGTATTAATACAACTCTGGTAATTCTTGCTGGAATTTATCCATTTTACGTTATCCCCTTGATGATAGCGGGTTGGTGGTTTATCGATAAACATCCTAAGAGTGTCCTATGGTTGACTGCTGTCCCGCTCTTTTTCGTACTTTTAGTACTAGGTGTTGTATTCTATTTTCTTATTTCCCTGTCGCAGATTTTTTAAGGAGGTCTTTTTGTGAAACGCCCATTTGCAATTTCGATTGCGATCTTTCAAGCAGTCTATTTGTCTTCAATTTATATTTGGTTCGTAGCTTTTAATGTGAAAGAAAAAGGCTATCCATTTGAGTTCTATTCACTGAGTTCAGGATCTGATTTACTTTTGAACTTATACACACATTATCCAGTCCTTCTAATTCTGTTCTGTGGATTCGTCTGGTATCTACTTCCACGTTTCCCGTTGACTGCATTCATAGTGAATTCATTACCCATCTTGATTGGGATCGGCTACGGACTTGTATTTTTATTTATGCTACTAACGTTTCCTGATATGTCTTGATACTTCGAGAGCACCCGCTGTGGTGCTCTTTTTATGTCAACTTACTAAACCGTCTAGTTTCTCCGGTCCATTCCACTTTAAACACTTCTGGATTTCGCATGGACTTCCAATCTTTAAACCCAAATTCGTTGGAAATATGTCCTAATAGCAATGCAATCAAATTTCCGTGCGAAACGATAGCGATACAGTCTCAGGTCCAGTAGCAAGTTCATTGAATACGACAACGATTCGAGACGTCGCCGCATCTCCAGACTCCCCGCCTTCAAAGGATATCTGGGAATCTTGAAAACTCATTTCAAGCTTTTCCATCCAATCAGGTAAATTCTCGGAACTCAGCACACGTTCCATCAACCGATTGTCTTGTTCTACTTTGATTTGTTGGTTTTGTGCGAAAGGAGTGATTGTTTCCATCGCACGCGTGTAGGGACTTGAAACGATGCGAGTGATCGGAAATTCCTTTAAAGTTTCAGCTAATTTGATGGCTTGCGATTCACCTGCGGGAGTGAGAGGGGCAGAAGGTTCTTGACCTGTAGCTGAACAGTGACGAATGAGTAAAAAAGTAGTCATAAAATCGATCCTTTCTATAAGTAGCTACTCTTTAGTATAGAGGAAGAAGTTGCAGATTTTATATTCTCCTAATATTTTCTCTCTTGACATCATGGTGTGAGGCATTTATTCTATGTGTAACCGGTTACACATAACTGATTTATGCTTAAGTGGACTTTAAAGAGAGTTCTGCGGACCACGAGACGTCTTACGAAGACCACACAAAACCACTAGAGGAGGCAATCGAATGGCGACCATACGAGATGTAGCAAAACACGCAGGCGTATCCGTCGCCACAGTTTCCCGTTACTTGAACGGCAAAGGATACGTTGGAGCAGACACTGCACAAGCTGTGCAGCGTGCTATCAACGACCTAAATTACGAGATGAATTCCGTTGCACGCAGTTTGACGACGAAGCAGTCCAACTTAATTGGACTCATCTTGCCTGACATCACGAACCCCTTCTTCCCGGAACTCGCACGAGCGGTTGAAGACGTGGCGCTTACTTATGGCTACACCGTCGTACTCTGTAATTCGGACGAAAATCCAGAAAAAGAGAAAAACTATATCGAAACACTTCAAAAGAAATACGTCGCTGGTTTTATCGTGACCTCAAGTCAACAGAACCGAGACGTCTACATGGAACTGAAAAAGCCGATGGTCGCACTTGACCGACCGATTGATGTGTCCATCCCATGTGTCATTTCAAGCAACCGTCAAGGTGTGAAAGACAGCACTTGTAGCTTGATCGAGTCAGGTTGCAAAGAATTGTTGTTCGTGGAAGGACCGAATCACATTCAGTCAGCTAGCGAGCGGAAGCAAGGTTTTGAAGAAGCGATGGCGGAAGTGACCAACGTGAATGAACACCATATTCAAGCCAACTTCCATTTTGATGAATCCTACGAAAAAGTGAAAGCGTATGTAACGGCTCATCCTGAAGTGGACGGTATAGTCACAAGCAGTGATGTGGCAGCGCTTGGTGCGATTCGAGCTTGTACGGAACTTGGACTTGTGATTCCACAAGACATCCAAATCATAGGTTTTGATGGAATTCAGTTAGGTGAGATGCTGTCACCGCCATTATCGACTGTGCGCCAGGATATCTATAAACTCGGAGCCATGGCAGCCCGTATCTTAATTAAACAAATCGAGAAAGAACCACTCGAGTCATTGTATTACGAAGTGCCCGTGGAACTTGTACACCGCGGCACAACAAGGAGTTGACCACATGATTACAGTCATCGGAAGTATTAATATGGATCTGGTCGTTCGTACGGATCATTTCCCGAAACAAGGAGAGACGCGTCTCGGCAACTTATTTGCGACCATCCCAGGTGGCAAAGGTGCGAACCAAGCAGTCGCTGCAGCGCGACTTGGTGCTGACGTCAAGTTGCTTGGAGTTGTAGGCAATGACGCTTTCGGTCACGAACTGACGCAGACATTGAAAAACGAAGGTATTCATACACAGGCAATCCAACAAGTCGAAGAACCAACAGGAATTGCAAATATCCTAGTCTCCAACAAAGACAATCGCATTATTGTCGTGCCCGGTGCCAATCACAAATGGGACGCACAAATGATTCAAGCAATGGAAGCTATTATTCCAAAGAGCAAAGTAGTCGTATTTCAGCTAGAGATTCCCGTCGATATGGTGAGAAGAGGGCTTGCGCTATGTAAAGAGCATGGTGTCCAAGCGATTTTAAATCCAGCACCAACGGATGCATTTACAGAAGAATTACTAGAATACGGTGCATTACTTACACCGAACGAATCCGAAGCGGAAACGATTTGGGGAGCAGATTGGAAGAACGCGATTGGCGAGTTTCCTAATCAAGTCGTAGTGACGCTCGGTGAGGATGGGGCCATGTATCCAGGAACGACTGATGCTGTATATGTAACCGGTTACCCAGTCGAAGTCGTAGACACGACGGGGGCAGGGGACACATTCAATGGGGCACTTGCATACGGCTTATCCCAAGACTGGGAGCTGTCAAAAGCTATCGAATTCGCCAACGCAGCTGCTTCATTATCTGTAGAAGCGCTTGGAGCACAAACGGGTATGCCAGCACTACAAGCTGTAATGGAAAGGATGACACGATGAAGAAACAAGGCATCTTGAATAGAGAGCTTGCAGGAATCCTTGCAAAGATGGGCCACACCGATCAGCTTGTTATCGCAGATTGTGGGTTACCGATTCCAGACGGAGTACGTTGCATCGACTTATCATACACACTTGGAAAGCCAACTTTTCTCGATATCGTGGAAGCGGTCACAACAGACTTCCAAGTTGAGAAAGCTATTGTTGCAACCGAGTTACCTAAACATAATCATTCCGTTCATCAAGAGCTTGATGACAAGTTTGAACTCACCTATATTTCGCACGAAGAATTAAAAGAAGTGTCTAAACAAGCCAAGGTCATTATTCGCACAGGAGAAGCAACACCTTACGCAAACATCGTGTTGCAATCAGGAGTCATTTTTTAAACGGAGGTGAAACGCATGTTACAGATGAAAGGGATCACCAAAGCATTCAGCGGCAACGTCGTCCTTCGAGACGTCCAATTTGACCTCGAACCGGGAGAAATCCACGCGCTAATGGGTGAGAACGGAGCCGGAAAGTCGACGATGATGAAAGTGTTGACTGGAATCCACCCAAAGGATGGCGGGACGATTCACTGGAAAGGTAAAGAGGTCACTTTCAAGTCGCCTCAACAAGCAGAAGAGGCTGGCATCGCTGTTATCCACCAAGAACTTAACATATTGCCGTACTTATCGATTGCGGAAAATTTGTTCCTTGGAAAAGAAGAAACGCTTGGCAAGACCGGAATCTTGAAGACGAAAAAGATGGAAACGGAAGCGAAAGAACGTCTCGCGGCACTTGGACTTCATGTTGATCCTGCAGCAGAGGCTGCAACTTTGTCAGTCGGGCAACAGCAAATCGTAGAGATTGCGAGAGCACTATCATCAAATGCAGAAGTCATTATTATGGATGAGCCGACTGCAGCGCTAACAGACCGTGAGATTGAACAACTCTTCAAAACGGTACGATCGCTGAAAGATCAAGGCGTAGCGTTCATTTACATTTCGCACCGTATGGAAGAAATCTTCGCCATCTGTGACCGAATCACCGTACTGCGTGACGGCGAATGGGTTGGCGTGAAACGCATAGCGGACACAAACTTCGATGAAATCGTTCAGATGATGGTAGGCCGCGCACTTGGAGACCGCTTCCCGAATCGCACTTGTGAAGTCGGTGAGACCGTTCTTGAAGTGACAGGACTCGCACGTGAACCTTATTTCCGAGACATCTCGTTCGATGTGAAAAAAGGTGAGATCGTTGCTTTAGCTGGTCTGATGGGAGCAGGTCGTACGGAAATCGTTCAGTCGCTCTTTGGATACCGCAAAGCATCAGCTGGTGAAGTGAAGATTAACGGGAAGGTCGTCAAGATTAGCTCGCCTTATGATGCTATTGGCCACGGATTAGGCTATGTTACGGAAGATCGTAAGAGTGAAGGGTTAATCCTCGACTTTAGCGTTGAAGAAAACATCAGCCTCACGAATTTTAAAGATCTTTCTGCTAACGGCTTGATGTCAGCAAAGAAAGAACGTGCGCTATTTGACCGCATGAAAGAGAGACTTGGCATTCGTACTTCGAGTCCAGAGCTGCCAGTGAAATCCCTCAGTGGAGGGAATCAGCAAAAAGTTGTCCTCTCGAAATGGCTCGGTACAAACCCGTCGATTCTGATTCTCGATGAACCGACTCGCGGTGTCGATGTCGGAGCGAAAAAAGAGATTTATTCCATCATGAACGAACTCGCTGAAAAAGGTGTCGCGATTGTCATGATTTCTTCAGAACTTCCGGAAGTACTCGGTATGGCGGATCGTGTTCTCGTCATGCATGAAGGAAAACTAACGGCGAACTTAGACAATCAAGACTTAACGCAAGAACAGATTATGCATTATGCCACAGGAGGTGGAGCGCGTGTCTAGTACAACAGCGAAATCAAAACAAGGTGTGCTTCAAAAGTTAGTGCCGTTCTTAGGCCTGTTTTTAATCATCACTATCATTACGATTCTAAATCCCGATTTCTTATCGGTGAACAACTTATTGAATGTCCTTCGACAAGTATCCATCAATGCCATCATCGCATTTGGAATGACTTTCGTTATTTTGACGGGTGGAATTGATCTATCTGTTGGTTCCATCTTGGCTCTTACAGGAGCAGTCACTGCCGGAATGATGGCAGGGGGCACAGACCCGATTCTTGCGATGTTACTTGGCTTGATTCTTGGAGCCCTACTTGGAGCCGTAAACGGTGTCTTGATTGCTAAAGGAAACGTGGCACCATTTATTGCGACACTAGCTACGATGACCATCTACCGCGGGTTAACTCTCGTTTATACAGAAGGCCGCCCGATTTCAGGACTTGGTGATTCCTTGACATTCCAGATGCTCGGGAAAGGGTATTTCTTCGGAATCCCAGTACCTGTTGTCACGATGCTCGTAAGCTTTGGTATTTTATACTTTATCTTGAAGAAGACGACGTTTGGCCGCCGCGTCTATGCGGTAGGTGGGAACGAAGAAGCTTCGAAGTTATCCGGTATTAAAACAGGTCGCATAAAGATTTATGTTTACGCATTAACAGGTTTCTTATCAGCACTCGCTGCCTTGATTTTAACGTCTCGTCTCAACTCGGCTCAACCGACAGCAGGTCAGATGTTCGAACTCGACGCTATCGCAGCAGTAGTTCTTGGTGGTACAAGTTTGACTGGCGGTCGTGGTTGGATCGTCGGAACGTTGATCGGTGCATTGATCATTGGAGTTCTTAACAATGGGTTAAATCTTATTGGGGTTTCGTCCTTTTTCCAGCAAGTTGTTAAAGGGCTTGTCATATTATTCGCGGTTCTAATCGACCGTAAAAAATTGATTTAAGGGGAGAGAGTCACATGAAAAAACTTTGGTTACTAGTTAGTCTTGCAGCAGTTTTGTTCCTAGCCGCTTGTTCTTTGGATTCACCTACATCAAATGAATCAGAAGGAACAGGTTCTGAAGGATCTTCTGAAGGAACACCAACAATCGGGTTCTCTGTTTCAACATTGAACAACCCATTCTTCGTAACGTTAACAGACGGAGCGAAAGCAAAAGCTGAAGAACTTGGCGCTGAACTTTCAGTAGTAGACGCACAAGATGACGCAGCGAAACAAGCCTCTGACGTAGAAGACTTGATTCAACAAGGCGTTGATTTCATTCTAATTAACCCAGTGGACTCTGCAGCAGTAGCAGCAGCAGTCGAATCTGCAAATGCAGCAGATATTCCGGTAATCACTTTAGATCGTTCTGCTGAAGGTGGCGAAGTCGTTGCACACGTCGCTTCTGATAACGTGGCAGGCGGGAAGATGGCTGGAGAATACTTAGTATCTCTTATCGGTGAAGGCGCACAAGTTGCTGAGCTTGAAGGAGTACCAGGTTCATCTGCAGCTCGCGAACGTGGCGAAGGCTTCAACTCTGTAGCGACAGAACAATTAGATGTAGTGGCGAAACAGACAGCTAACTTCAACCGTGCAGAAGGTCTTTCTGTAATGGAAAACATCCTTCAGTCGAACCCAGACATCAAAGGGGTATTTGCTCACAATGATGAAATGGCTCTAGGAGCTCTTGAAGCAATCGAAGCAGCTGGCAAAGATATCGTAGTTGTCGGATTCGATGCAACGGATGACGCAGTAGCTTCTGTAGAAGATGGTCGCTTAGCGGGAACTATCGCTCAGCAACCAGCGATGATCGGTGAAATCGGCATTGAAACAGCAATGAAAGTTCTTGCTGGCGAAGAAGTAGAAGCTAGTATTCCAGTTGAACTGGAGTTAGTAGGACAAGAATAATAGTTAGAGGAAGCGTCTGCTGCGGCAGGCGTTTTTTATTTTGACTGAGCTGAATTAAATTCATAAAAATATTCTATAAAACTGTTTAATCATGCTAAACTATTCAAAGAATTGTCCGATAACTTCTATGAATCAGTCTATCTATCAGGAGGAGCGTATGAACGTGTTCAAGATACGGGATGAAATCGAAGTTGAAAAGATTGCCGCTCCTCGTTATGGTGTGGCAGTAATTGACGCTGTGTTGTCCATGGCTGACCGCAAAGAATTGCTGACGTTTTTGTTGGTACTCTTTTCGCCGGTAGTATTTTGGATGGAACATACGGTCATACCCAACCATATCGGACCGGATCTCTATTATGTGTTGATTTTTGGGTATAGTTTATTGTTTGACCGAAGGATTTATATCTTCTTGTTGTCATTAATTTTTGTAGGATTGCGCTATTATACATACTCAGCCGCCTTCACATCCCATGATTGGTTGATGCTTGCGCTCTTTTTTATACTCTATACAGGCATTGGTATCTTTTCCGTATCTGCACTTAAGATTTTACAAGAGGCACGCAGTACGGAGATGAAAAGTATTTATTCACTTCTACAAACCATTCAAATGCGCGATCATTACACAGCGCAGCATTCACGTAATGTAGCTGAAAAGTCAGTTTGGATAGCACAGCAAATGAATCTTCATTCCGAGTTCCAGCAAAATCTCTACATAGCCGGACTGCTTCACGATATCGGGAAGATAGCGATACCGGATTCAATCTTAATTAAGCCCGATTCGCTGACGGTCCAAGAATATATTGAAATTAAAAAACATCCGCAGCTTGGGATGGATCTTTTGCAACATGCTCCTGTCATGCGCAATCAAATCATTCGAGATGCGATTCTTTATCACCACGAACGCTATGACGGCAATGGCTATCCTGTAGGACTTATCGGGGAGCAGATTCCACTATCGGCTCGTATCATGGCTATTGCGGATACATATGATGCGATGACCACAAACCGCGTCTATCAACGAAAACGTTCGCCGGAAGAAGCGATTCGCATTATCAAAGAAAACGCAGGAACTCAGTTCGACCCAAAAATCGTGGATGCGTTTACTGTTATGATGAAAAACAAATTACCTGAGATGCGCAAAGTCGTGTCCTTGTAAGCAAGGAGGCACTTCATGAATACAACATTTCAGCTGCCAGAAGGATTATTAGGATTTGAGGATATTCAGGAATTGACGCTCACCCCTGTCGACGTTCCATTTGATGCGACATTTTATGAGCTTCAATCGTCCGAAGTAGGAATCGGTTTTATAGCTGTTGATCCGTTCAAGATTGAATCAAGTTATAAGGTTGCCTTAGACGAAGATACGTTAGAGAAGTTAGAAGTTGAGGCTTCTGAAGATGTGATTGTGTTGTCGCTTGTCACACTGAAGAAATCGCTCGATACGTCTACCACTAATTTAAAAGCACCTTTAATATTTAATCTTCGCACGAAGAAAGCAATCCAGTGGGTCCACACTTCAACAGATTTTTCCGTGAAGCACCCGTTGAAGGGGGACGCTTAGATGTTAGTGCTTGGACGCAAAGTAGGCGAGACCATTCACATTGGGCAAGATATCGAAGTGACAATCACTGCCATCGAAGGCGATGTGGTGAAGCTTGGGATACGAGCTTCCAAAAGTGTCCCGGTTCATAGGCAAGAAGTCTTCGAAGAAATTCGTAAAGAAAATCAAGCTGCAAGTGCTTCTTTAGAACAATTGAAAAAGTTTACAAAATAATTTTTAAAAAACACTAAACTCTTTTTTCTACTCTCCGATATAAAGTATGTAGGGCATCAAGACACGGATGTCGCGCCCTAACATTACATCTACATGGAGGTAGAAATCATGATTATCAATAACAACTTAGCAGCACTAAACACGCACCGCCAAATGGGCCAAGTATCTGGCGCAGCACAAAACTCAATGGAGAAATTATCTTCTGGTCAACGCATCAACAAAGGTGCAGATGACGCAGCTGGTCTTTCGATCTCTGAGAAAATGCGTAACCAAATCCGTGGTCTTGAGCAAGCACAACGTAATGCGCAAGATGGCGTATCTTTGATCCAAACGGCCGACGGTGCTCTTGGTCAAGTTCACGATATCCTTCAACGTGTTCGTGAGTTAGTGGTTCAAGCTGGTAATGGAACAAATAACACAGAAGAGCTAGATGCAATTAACGGTGAAATCGGTGAGTTGATTGATGAAACAGACAGCATCACTTCTCGTACAAAATTCAATGGGATCAGCATTTTAACAACTTCTGATGGAACAGTAGCTGGTTCTACAGCAGCTATTACACTACAAGTTGGTGCAAACGGATCAGAATCTTTAGACTTAGCAGCAATTGATATGTCTACACATGGCCTAGGTTTAAAAACTGCAGGGGTATCAGATATTGATGTGACAGATTTTGCAACTACCGACTTTGATACTCAACTTCAAACTGTTGACGATGCAATTGCTGCAGTTTCTAAGCAACGTTCTTCATTCGGCGCTACTCAAAATCGTTTGGAGTTCACTACAAACAACTTGGCTTCAACTTCTGAGAACTTAACAGCAGCTGAATCACGTGTACGTGACGTGGACATGGCGAAAGAAATGATGGAGTTCACTAAGAACAACATCTTAACTCAAGCTTCTCAAGCGATGCTTGCACAAGCAAACCAACAGCCACAAGCAGTACTTCAATTACTTCGATAATTTTTACAACTAAGTCTCCTTCGGGGGGCTTTTTTTATTGGGAAAGTCAAAAAGTCCTCGCAACGATGAGCTAGATTCCGTATGATAAAAGAAACAATACGTGAAAGGAGTCTCCTATGACGTCGCTCATTGATTCCAACTGGTTCTATTTAAAGACCATGCAAACTTTATCTCAGCCGCAACTGTCACCTAATCAGTCCCAAACGGATTCAGCGAAATCTATGTTGTTTTCTAACATGCTCGAATCCGTGATGAGCGGCTCTTCCACCATGCACTGGGTACCGACTTCTCAAGTTACTCCGTCTCAAACGAGTCCAGTCTATTGGAGTTCAGTAGGTCCAGAAACCTCTCAAATCCAAACAGTGGTTCAGCAAGCAGTCACTAATACTGGTACAATTGATCAACTGTCGTTTCGTCCAGTCGGTCTTTTAGAAATGGAGAAGCATTTAAGTGGGAAGTTATCTGGTACTGCTAAAGATTTCATCACAGCAGGGCAAAAATACAATCTCAATCCGCTTTTTTTAGCCGCTATCGCGCAGCATGAAACAGGAAATGGTTCCTCTCGTGCCATCCTCGAAAAGAATAATGTCGCTGGAATGATGGGGCGCAATGGGCTTCGTACCTATTCGACACTGCAAGAAAGCATAGATGGCATGGCGAGTAACCTTCGTCGAAATTACTTGAATCAAGGATTGACAACCATTTCTCAAATTGGAGCAAAATATGCACCGGTTGGAGCATCTAACGACCCAACAGGTCTTAACAATCACTGGGTGACCGGTGTTACTAAAAAACTGAATGCTTTCGCTTAAACACTTGCCGATGCAAGTGTTTTTATTTTTTATCCGATCGTCTAACTAAACTCGCTCCCAGGAAAGATTTCAACAAAAAGACTTAACTTGTTTTATTGAAATCTTCCTTAGGAGCATCTTTTCTAGATTTCGTCTAAAGTTTCCTCAAAAGCTACCGATATAACATATAACGAGCGACGAAGGAGCGATATATGCCATGGACATCCAATCACTGACCTTTCCAGAACCAGCAAAAGTTGGGGAAGACGTAAAAATTGAGCCTACTATAAAGTTGAGTTTTAAGAAGCTACCAGATAAAAATCAAGAACCGCTTTCAAAACATGACGTCGAGGAAAGAATCAACCAGATGAATGACTGGATGGCTCCACATGCGACCGAAATTCGCTTTCAACTTCATGAAAAATTAAACGATTACTTCGTACAAGTGATTGATCCGCAAACTGAAGAAGTGCTGCGTGAGATTCCGAGTAGAAAAGTATTGGATTATTATGCGTCCGTTGCGCAGAAGCTAGGATTACTGGTCGACGAACGCTATTAAATGAGGTGATAAGATGAGAATCACAGGATTAGGGTCCGGAATGGACATTGATTATATGGTAAAAGAAATGATGACAGCAGAGCGAATTCCTTTAGACAAGCTCAGTCAAAAAAAGACTTGGACCGAGTGGCAAAAAGATGCCTACCGCTCCACAAATTTAGCATTAACTAGCTTCCGTTCGGCATTTGAAGGATTGCGTTTCAGCAGTGCTTTCAATGCTTATACAGCTTCGACTTCTGGTACTGCTGCGTCAGCTCGTGCAACAGGTGCTACGGTTCCGGGAAGCTATGAAATTACTGTTCAGTCGCTCGCTCAAGGTGCAAAAGTCCACTCTGCAACAGAAATCAAAGAGACCGATGGCACAAAGACAAAAGGCACTTCAGCAGTGGGGACGGCTGGAACCATTACTATTAAAGATGCTAGTGGCGCAGTTGTGGGTGCGGCAGTTGATATCACAGATACGATGACGATGGCAGAAGTGGCATCAAAGATTCAAACAGCCACTGCGGGTCAAACTACGGAGCTTCGAGCAGGCTTTGACGATACGACGTCTCGCTTTTTCTTCTCAACTAAGAACATGGGAGACAACCAAAACTTTACGATTGAGTTCAGTACGCCGGAGCTCGGAGAACGTGTGCTAGGAGAGCCTGGGATTCAGCAACTTTCCACTGCTACAGCAGGAACTACAAACGTCACGGCAGCAGCAAATGGCAGCTTTTTATACGACGGCATTCCCGTTACAGGTCTTACTACAAATACGGCAACTGTAAACGGATTGACAGTCGATCTCAAAGCAGTCGGCACCTCAACGGTGACCGTGTCATCCAACACCGATGCGCCGTTTGAATCCATCAAAAAAGCTATCACGGCTTATAACGAAATGATTGAGAAGTTCGAGAAGCAGGTGACGGAGACTCGCTACAGAGACTTCCCTCCACTTACTGACGAGCAACGGAAGGAAATGAGCGAGAGCGAAGTCAAATTGTGGGAAGAAAAAGCGAAGAGCGGCTTACTCCGTTCCGACCCCATTCTTCGTGACACATTAACAAGTCTCCGCCGGGCGTTCTCAGACTCAGTAGAAGGGTTACCTGCGGGTGCTCTGAACACGTTATCAGCGATTGGTATTTCAACAGGGAATTTCCGTGAAGGCGGAAAGCTCAATATTGACGAGACGAAGCTACGCCAAGCACTTGCTGAAAAACCAGATGAAGTGATGCAGTTATTCACGGCTAAAACAGGAGCAACAGGAGTTGCAGAGCGTGTGTACAAAGAAGTGAATGAGTCGGTACGAAAACTTTCTGCTCGAGCAGGAGCTCCCAATTCACTAACTGATAACAGTGCGCTTACACAACGACTCAAATCTATGGATCAACAAATCCGTACGTGGCAAGATCGTTTAGTAGGTATTGAAGACCGTTACTGGAAACAGTTTTCGGCTATGGAGAGCGCAATGAACCAAATGAACCAGCAAAGTTCTTGGATTCAGCAAAATATGATGGGTGGATTCTAAAATGGCAGCGACTGAACATCCATTAGTCACAGTGACATCACAATTGAACGCCATCTGTGACCAGACTTTAGCTAATTTAAACGCGGATTCATTAGACGTGGGAATCGAAAATCTACAACAAGTTCTACTACAACGTCAAGCACTGCTAGACAATTGGAATAGAGAGCCTATAAAAGGCTTTGTAGAACTAAATCAACAAGTTCAAAAGAAGATGGAACGTATTTTTGCCCATACTGCCGAGCAAGTTCGCTCGGTTCGAGAGAAGCAGGTAGCCTCAAAGGCATATCGGCAACAAGCAGATGTCCAAGGCTCATTTTTTGATTCAAGAGAGTAAAGGAGGATAAGCAACGTGCATAGTGCGTACCAAACATATCAGACTACAGCCGTCCAAACAGCTACGCCTCAAGAGCTTTCTTTGATGCTCTATAATGGTTGCTTGAAGTTTATCAAGCTTGCCAACAAGGCACTCGAAGAAGGGAAAATTGAACAGAAACATACTAATTTACTGAAAGCACAAGCTATCATTTCCCAATTCAGAATTACTTTAGATATGGACGTGCCGATTTCAGAAAATCTAGATGCACTCTATGAATTTATTAACCAGCAGTTAGTTGAAGCAAATACAACAAATGATCAAGCGAAGCTCGCAGTTGCGGAAGAACTTGTGACAGAACTTCGGGATACATGGAAGACGATGATGAAAACCGCTGCAAGCGTATAGGGAAGAGGTGTCAGCAATGGATCGTACATCATGGATAGGGTTTATATTTGCCTTTGTTGTGCTTGTCGGTGGTTTGATTTTGAAAGGTTCAAGTCCAACCGTTTTACTTAACGGAGCGGCACTTGTAATTATATTTGCGGGAACGCTTGCTTGTATTTTGATTGCGTTTCCGATGGAAGAATTCAAAAAGATTCCGAAACTATTTGGAATCATCTTTAAAGACTCTAAAAGCTACACAGTTCGTGATTTAATTCCGTTATTCTCTGCTTGGACTGTTCTTGCACGTCGTGAAGGGTTGCTTGCATTAGAAGATGCAAGTGAGCAGACCGATGATGAGTTTTTGCGACGTGGTCTGCGCATGGTAGTAGATGGGGAGTCTAAGGATATGATCCGAGATCTACTTGAAGAGGATATTGCGGCAATGGAAGAACGGCATGCAGTTGGAGCGAAGATTTTTACTCAAGCGGGTACCTATGCTCCTACACTAGGAGTACTAGGCGCGGTAATTGGTCTTGTAGCGGCACTAAGTCACTTAGAAGACGTAGCCCTTTTAGGGAAGTCCATTTCAGCTGCGTTCATCGCCACCTTGTTTGGGATTTTCTCCGGCTATGTCATGTGGCATCCATTTGCAAATAAATTGAAGCAAAAGACAGCTAATGAAGTGCAAATCAAGCAAATCATGATTGAAGGAATCTTGGCCGTGCAAGAAGGCTTACCGGCTCGAGTCGTGGAGGAGAAGTTGAAGACCTACTTGCCTTCAAAAGAACGTGATTTGACAGTACCTGTTGGTAAGAAAGGCACTGATAAAGTAGGTGACGAAGTTGAAGCGTAAAAAGAAACATGATGAACATATTGACGAGTCTTGGCTCATTCCCTACGCGGATATATTAACTTTACTTCTTGCCCTGTTCATCGTGTTGTTTGCTTCAAGTCAGATTGATCAAAAAAAGTTTGAGGCGGTTGCGGAATCTTTTGCCAGTGAACTGGATGGCGGAACCGGGATATTAGATTCCAACTCTCCAACAGACATGGAAGATGACGGGACGTCGAGTCAGATTCCATCCATCATTGATCAAGAAGTGGAGAAAGATGATACGGAAACAGAACCGGGTGCTGGAGGAGACTCTGATGTTGAAATCGATGCAACGGAGCTTTACACAGCCGCACAAGATCAAAAAGAGCTTGAACAGATGCAGCAAGCATTCCAAGAATTTGCAGAAGAGAATGGAATCGAAGCACGTGTCACTACGGAACTTGATAACAGAGGTCTAGTGGTCAAGCTACGAGAAGGTGTCTTATACGAGTCAGGTAGTGCTGACTTGAATGGAGATGCTGCTAAACTTGCCAGAGAAATCTCACAAATGTTCGAATCTGAAGTACCTCGGACGATTTATATTGAAGGACATACCGATAACGTCCCAACGAATCAGTCAGAATATCCTACGAACTGGGAACTCAGCTCTGCTCGAGCCATCAACTTTATGAAAATCATCTTGGAAAATTCCGAACTTGATCCAAGAAAGTTCAGTGCGACCGGTTACGGAGAATACCGCCCGATTGCTAGTAATGACACAGCACAGGGTAAAGCTGAGAATCGGCGCGTGGAAATTGTCATTTCGCGCTTTATAGAACAAGAGTTAGAGGAGTGAGCACCATGAAGCGCATACTGATCATTGTAGTCATAGCTTTGGCAATTCCTATTGGAGGGTACTTTGGCTACGGATATTACCAAGATAAAGCAGCTGCTGCAGAAGAAGCAAAAAAAATTGAAGAGATTGCGTTGAAGCGGTTCATGACCGACACCATTACTACAAATTTAGCTACTAACGAATTTTCTATCGTCCAGTTCGCAGTAGAGATGGAAGAAGTCGAGGGGCGAGAGCAACTTGATCATTACAGTCCAGAAGTACGAGCTGCAGTTATTTCAACGATGACGAGTCTAACTCGAGAAGACGTTCAAGGGCCAAAGGGACTTGAAACGCTCGAGACCATGATGCAGACGGCAGTACAAGACATCGTCCCGGATCACAAAGTAGTTCGTGTCATGGTGACGGAATTTAAAGTACAATAGGGACTAAACAAATAGGAAATTGATCCGATACTATAAGTAACAAGGTGGTGACAGAAATGAATGTGGATAAAACCGGGAACTCTCCCCATGTTCACACGTATCCGAAGACGGTGAAAGTCCAGCAAGTCAAACCCGCAACACCAGGTTCGAGTGAAGACCATGTTCAAATCTCAAACCAAGCACAGGAACTTTACAATAAATCGGCAAAAGATGCTATTCGACAAGAGAAAGTTCAAGCATTGAAGCAACAAATAGAGATGGGAACTTTCCAAGTGGATAGCAAACGAATTGCACAAGACCTCACCGATTTCTGGTTAGGAAAACAAGGAGACAACCAATGAGTGAACAAGGAACGACCATGCTACACTATATGAGCGAGCTACTAGATGTTGCTCAAAAGAAGCAGCAAGCCATCGTGAACCGTGAAGTCACTGAACTGGATCTATTAAACAAACAAGAAATTACGCTTCTGAAACAGCTTTCCCAATTTGAAAGACAAAGCTTAACTGAAGTATCTGAAGATGTGGGAAGCGAACTGGTTCGCTATCAACTTGCCCTCAGAGAGCAGCTCAAAGTGAATGAGGAATTGCTTCGAGATGCTTTGCAATTCACCCAACATATGTTGAGCCAGTTAACGGAACAGAACGATTCACCAGGCTATCAACCACGCCAAGCGCAGGTTCAGAGCCGCCCAATGGCATTCGATCATAAAGCATAACAGGAGGACTTTAGATGTCGACATTTCAAGGACTTGAAGTAGGGAAACGCGGAATTTCAACAGCCCAGACTCAACTGAATACTACTGGTCACAATATGACAAATGCCGCGACACCTGGGTACTCAAGACAAAATGTCCAGTCTTCTGCGACATCACCTAACAGGGTGTTTACTTCACAAAGTCCGAATGGACAGCTCGGCTCGGGTGTTCTGACGGACGCCATTGTCCGACTTCGTGATCAGTTCTTAGATACGAAGTTCTGGGGACAAGCTAGCAATGCTTCGGATTTGTCCGTTCAAGCTGATGCGTTAGGAGAGCTTGAGAAACTAGCGCAAGGCACAGAAGACGGAAACTTACAGCAAGCCATGCAAGACGTATGGAAGGCCTGGGAGACGGTCCAGATAAATCCAAACGATGAAGCTGCGAAGGCTGTTTTAAACGAACGAATGACGACCTTTACGACTACTTCACAAAATTTGAACCGAGAGATCGCGGGCATTACGAGTCGCTTAGAAACCCAACAGACAATGGAACGCAATCAGGCAAATGAGTTGCTGACGGCTATTGCGGGTCTGAACGATTTAATCTACCGCTCTGGTGGTCGCGACAACGATGCTATGGACCAACGAGATAGCTTGATTGATCAGTTGTCTGGTCTTGCGGGCATACAAGTGACGGCAACGGAAAAAGGCATGGTGAGCATTCGTCTTCAAGATGGGACGTCACTAGTTGCTGGCCGTGCCGTGGAATCTGCTTTGACGGACCAGTCAAATGTGACATCTGGATCCCTATCGGGTATTAAAAAAGCTTTAGGGGCCCTAGAGGATTTCCAATCGAAACTTCAGTCGGTAACTACCAATTTCGAACAAGAGCCCTCTTCAATTGATACACATTTAGCGTCATGGCAAAAGCTAGTCGGTGAGCTTGGGACAAAAGCTGAAGGCATCAATCGTGCAACAGAGACGGCCATACTTGCAAAGAATGGAACGGAGCGAGATCGCCAGTCAGTCATGGGTGTTTCACTCGATGAAGAGATGTCCAACTTGATTAAATACCAACATGCTTACAACGCAGCAGCTCGTCTTGTTTCGACGACAGATGGACTGCTCGATACGATTATCAATCGCATGGGTGTGTAAAAGGAGAGACCTACATGAGAATTAGTCACCAGATGTTACATAATCAATCGACTCAGCGGCTTCAACAGAGTTCGGTTAAAATGTCTGACACGTTTGAACAAGCCTCAAGTGGCAAAAAATTGTTACGTCCTTCCGATTCACCCCATGGCGCAGTTCATGCAATGAAGCTGAAACAGCAACTGGGAGAGATGGAACAGTATAAGGCCAATCAATCGCAAAGTGCCTTGTTCTTAGACGAAGTGGACAATAAGCTACAAAACATGTCACGCATCTTGCAACGTGTGCAAGAGCTTGGTGTCCAGTCGAATAACGATGTAATGTTCTCAGGTGAACGCGACATTATTCAAAATGAGTTAACGGAACTAACTAAAGAACTTCAAAGCCTTTCGTCATCAGAAATTAACGGAGAACTATTATTTCCGCAGGATGGAACTGAAAAACAGATTGTGGTAGGTAAAGGAACTGTGGTCTCCGTAACTCTTTCTGCTGAACTACCATTTGGAGGAGATGACGGGTTGTTTTCGACTCTTCAAGAAATGTCTAGTCGATTAGAAGCTAACGAACATGTGGATCTCGAAGCACTCCAAACGTCATATGACCGAGTAGCCGATGCAATGTCTGTTGTTGGAGCTCGAAAAAACCGTTTGGATTCGATTCAAGGTCGAATGGAAGACAGCAAGCTTGAGCATACGAAGATGCTCTCCAAGATTGAAGATGTGGATTATGCAGAGATTTTAACGAAATTGAAAAGTGAAGAAGCTGTTTATCAAGCGGGATTGTCGGCGACTAGCAAACTCTTTACCGCGTCACTTGTAGATTATTTGCGCTAAAGTAGCCTCAAAAATAGGAAGGACCGAATCGCTAGTTATGCGACTCGGTCCTTTTACTGTTACTTATTAATCGTATTAATTAAACCACGCATATCATCCGCAAAGGAAATCGCGCGACTTGTCGACTGAATCAACCGTTGCGTCGCAATCATTTCCGTTGTCTCCGTAGTAAGATCCACATTCGAAAGCTCAAGTGCGCCTTGTTGAACGAGTCCCGTGCGAGCCGTCCCGTTCAACCGTTCGAAGCTTCCATCTGCTATCATCTGCTGAACATTTCCAGTGAAAGCAAAACGACTTCCACCAGATTCGGTCAAAGTGCTTGGTCGATCAATTCGAGTCAAATCCAAATTAAAAACAGTGGCGGGTTTCGCTAAGTTTTTGTAGCGTCCAATAATTTGACCTTGATCAGTAATTTGAATGGAATCTAAATCCGTATCAAACCGAATTGGTTGTCCACTAGCATCAAGGACCCTATCTCCGTTGCTGGTTAGTAAATAATTTTGATCATCTGCTTGATTATATACAACGTCTAGACTTCCACTTCTTGTATAATACGTCTCCCCACCAGAAGCTACTGAGAAATACACCCCTTTTTGCATGAGTGCCATATCGTATTGGCGATTGGTGGTCTTCAAGCTGCCCTGTTCCGAAAGGGACGTAGTTCCCATATGGACCGCCCCGTTCCCGATTCGAATTCCGTTAGGAGTGACGCGTCCTGCTTCATAACGGCCGGCCTGCATAGTCATTGCATTGTTCAAAGCATCGGTGAAAAGGGCATCTTGCCTTTTATAAGCAGTCGTATCAAGGTTGGACATGTTGTGAGCAATGGTATCCATTTTCTGCGTCAATTGTTTCAGGGAAGAAGTTGCCGTATATAACTGTATCATCTTGTTTTCTCCTCCTAAATGCGTCCGATTTCAGTTACGGCTTTCTGCATACTTTGATCATAGGCTTGTAATACCTTTTGGTTGGATTCAAATCCACGATATGTGCGGAGCATATCCGTCATAACTCGTGTCATGTCGACGTTCGATTGTTCTAGATATCCCTGCGCCACTAAAGGTTCTTCACTCTCTGCAGCAGCGGGAGCATTGTCTCCTTCATAGCGAAGAAGTCCCGATCCTTCTTTTACAAGAGATAACGGATCCTCTGCTTCACCAATAAACAATTGCCCAGCGGCTTGTCCTTCTACTGTAATACGTCCCTGTGGGTCTACTTGAAAATCCATGGATGCTAGTTTTATCGGTTGACCCGCACTGTTCATTACTTCATCTCCTGCTGCAGTACGTAACACACCTTGTTGGTCCACAATAAACTGGCCATTTTGGGTATACCGGATCTCATCATTTGCAGTCCGTACTTGAAATACAAGTGTAGGGGATTGCAAAGCAAAATCTGTAGGATTTGAAGTTGCTTTCATCATTCCTTGTGTAAATTGTGGAATCGCTTCTTGAGCATATGTACCAAGACTAAGAGTTCCAGCTTGAGTAGCCAGAGAAGAAGGGCCTCCCATTTTTTCGATTAGTTGTTGTGGAAAAGATCGAAAAGCCGTAATGTCGTTTTTATAACCTGGTGTGATAGCATTCGACAAATTATTTGTTAACACTTGTTGTTGTCGGTTATAGGCCATCATTCCTGATGTAGCTGCATATAGACCTCTAAACATACTCTAATACCCTCCAAATCGTTCAAATCACTACCTCATATTAATAAAAAGAATAGCACATTCCCATGAAAAAATAGGATTTTTTTCACAATTTTAAAAATTTCACATCCATAGTCCTACACAAAATTACTTTTATTTATGGTACTATTCATTTTGCAATGTTACATAAAGATTAAATCTAAATGACGAAAAATTACGAAACGTGACATATGTTATGATTTTTAGGCGGAAGGATTGAAGGGAATGAATCTTTTTTCACCAGTTATCAGCCAATTGGAACATGGTTTACAGGCATCTGCTCTAAAACAAAAAACCTACGCGGCTAACATTGCCAATGTCGATACACCTAATTACAAAGCACAACGTGTATCGTTTCAATCAGTTTTAGAGAATCAACTTTCATCTGGATCTCTACCAACACATCGTACCGATCCACGACATATTTCGTTTTCCAAAAGTTCTGCTTCTGGAATCAAATTGGAAACCCTACATACAACGCAACGCCAACCAAATGGTAATAACGTAGATATCGACCTTGAGATGGCGGAGCTCGCAAAAAATCAGCTTTGGTACAATGCTATGACAGAAAGAATTAGTGGGAAGTTCTCAACTCTACGTTCTGTCATTAACGAAGGGAAGTAGTAGTAATGAGCTTATTTGGGGGAATGAATGCAAGTGCCTCGGGGCTAACAGTTAACCGGTTACGCATGGATGTCGTCTCGTCAAACATCGCAAATGCCGAGACGACTAGAGGAAGTTTAGTAGACGGAGAATGGGTTCCGTATCGCAGAAAAATTGTAGAGCTTGAAAGCTTTGAACAACGTTTACATACAGCTATGGGCACTCGGAGTGTAACTACTGGTGTTACTATAGACCGAATCAAAGGAGATGATACTCCTTTTCAACAAGTATTTGATCCTGAACATCCAGATGCAAATGAAGCAGGCTATGTGCTGATGCCGAACGTTGATCCTTTAAAAGAAATGGTGGATTTAATGTCTGCAACTCGTTCGTACGAAGCAAATGTAACGGCATTTAATGCTTCTAAAGGAATGTTTATGAAAGCTTTGGAAATTGGAAAGTAAGGAGACAACAACATGAATCCGATTCAAGGGATGGATCCATCATTTTTGCAACCAAATTTTATTAAACCACCTGATGTAAAAGTAGCCGGCACCGGCTTTCAGAATTTATTAACGCAATCGATTCAACAAGTGGACCAGGCTCAAAAATTATCCGACCAGATGACAGCTGGATTGGTTAACGGAAACGTAGAAAATGTTCATGACGTGATGATAGCCGCTCAAAAAGCGAGCCTATCTCTTGAACTGACCATGCAAGTAAGGAACAAGATGGTAGAAGCCTACCAAGAAGTAATGAGAATGCAAGTCTAGGTGAAGGTAGGTAGTGACAGCCATATGAAAGAGCAGATGCAACAACTTCTAACAAAATTTAAAAGTGCCTGGAGTGGCATTCCACCTAAAACTCGAAACATCGGCTTGATTGCTTTCTTTGGATCGTTACTCATCTTGTCGATTCTTTTATTTTTCATGACTCGTACACCGATGACTGTTTTGTATAACAATTTGACGCCTGCCGAAGCGGGAGAAGTGAAAGCGGCTATCGAAGAACGGGGCATTCCGGTAGATGTGGCAGCCGACGGAACATCCCTTAGTGTCCCTAAAGAACAAGTGAATGAATTGAAACTAGCTCTAGCGGCTGAAGGTATTCCGAGAAATGGTAGTGTCAGCTACAGCATCTTCAGTGAAAACATGGGGATGGGGATGACCGATAGGCACTTTGACGTCGTAGAACGAGACGCAATGCAGACAGAAATTTCGAATTTGATTCGTCAAATCGAAGGAGTCCAGGATGCGAATGTCATGATCACCCTTCCTAAAGAGTCCATTTGGATCAGTGAAGAGACTAAGACGGCAAGTGCATCCATTGTCCTTCGAAGTGACCCAGGCTTTTATCTCGAGCAAGGTCAAGTAAATGGTCTGTACCACTTGATTAGCAAGAGCGTCCCGAATCTGCCTCCTGAAGAAATCGTTATTATGGATCAGAACGGACAAGTTTACGAAGTGCAAAACGAAGGCGAAGCCAATACGACTTTATCGATTTACCAACAGCAACGAGAAGTTCGACAAGGGATTGAAACGGATATCCAGCGTGAAATTCAACAAATGCTGGGCATGCTATTAGGACAAGACAAAGTAATCGTGTCTGTGACAGCAAGTGTTGATTTTACGACCGAAAAGCGAGAAGAGAATTTAGTAGAAGCACCGATTGAAGAGACGAACGAAGGTCTTGATATCAGTGTCGAGAGAATCGTGGAGTCGTATAGCGGTGAAAGTGCTGCTGCAGAGGACGCAACAGGCACAGGCGAAGGAGAAATACCGAACTTCCCTGGTGTGGACGGCGCAGAAACAAGTGACTCAGAACGAACAGAAGAACGAATTAATCGTGAAATTAATCGAATCCAGCGTCAAATTGAAAAAAATCCATATATCATTGATGATTTGACCGTCAATATTGGAATTGAACCGCCTGTAGCGACAGACCCCACAAGTCTTTCTCCTGAACTGATAGGAGAGGTGAGAAGTCTGGTATCTAATATCGTAGCGGCTTCTTTAAGCTTAAATGATATTCCACAAGAAGAATTGAATGTAGATGATCGAGTTACTGTATTTGCTACAGAGTTTTTAGGGAAACAAGAAACCGTGCCGGATGAAAATCCATTTACAACTGCTAAGCTTTTACAAAATCCTTATGTATACATCGTCGGTGGCGTGCTTTTACTTATTCTGGTAATCATAGCCTTTATTGTAATTGGCCGGATCCGAAAACGGAAAGAAGAGGAATTCTTCGAAGAGATGGAGCAAGAAGCCATTCAACAGCTTGAGACCAAAGTGGCAGAAGAACTGGCAATCGAAGCACGGGCAAATCCTAAACGAGACACTATCGAGCGTTTGGCTAAAAATCAACCAGATGACTTTGCGAAATTATTACGTGCTTGGATGACGGATAAGTAAAAGGAGTGACATGATGGGAGCAGCAACTAGTGGAACGCAACAACTGAAGGGGATTCAGAAAGCCGCTATTTTGATGGTCGGCCTTGGTCCTGATTCATCCGCTGAAATTTTTAAGCATTTGAGTGAATCAGAAATTGATTTGTTGTCTATGGAGATTGCTAAAGTACGGCATCTAAAGAGCAGTCAGACTCGCTACGTCATTGATGAGTTTTATGACATCATGGTCGCTGAAGAGTACATCGATGAAGGTGGAATAGACTACGCACATGAAGTGCTTGAAAAAGCACTTGGAACTGACAAGGCGAAGGAAGTCATCACCCGAATTACAACGAAAGCAAAACCAAAGCCTTTCCAGTTTGCACGTTCAGTGGATACCCATAGTCTTTATTTATCTGTACGAGACGAGCATCCCCAAACAATTGCAGTGGTGTTGTCGCAGTTAGAGAGTCTGAAAGCCTCTGCAATTCTCTCACTTCTTGAACCGGCAAAACGTGTAGATGTTGCCAAGCGTATCGCAAAACTAACGCCGCCATCGTATGAAATCATGGGAGAAATTGAGAGAGTTATTGAAGCGAAGCTGTCGACTTCTAGTTCAGGCAAGATTCGTGATTATGACGGACTTGACTCTATTGTGACTTTATTGAATCAAGTGGATCGCTCTACGGAACGCTCTATTTTAGAAAGTCTGGAGCAACAAGATCCGTTACTTGTAACCAAGATCCGACAAAAGATGTTTGTGTTTGAAAATCTACCGTTACTAGATGCACGTTCGCTGCAACGTGTGATGCAGGAAGTGAATGACGAAGACCTTGTGAAGGCTCTCAAAGTGACTGATGAAGAGCTTCGTACATTGTTGTTGAAATCCATTTCAACTAGACGAGCGGAAACTGTGTTAGAAGAACTTGAGATGACAGGACCATTGAAACTGAAAGAAGTTGAAGAAGCTCAAGCTGCCATTGTATCCATCGTAAGACAGCTGGAGCAGCAAGGGGATATCGTCATTGCACGTCCAGATGCTGAAGGAGAGGATGTCATTGCGTAATGTCGTCCGTATCCATAATACACCTTTGGAAACAAAAGAGATTCCTATCGTCTGGTCTGGCGGGCAGCAAGCTTTGGATGTGGCTCATGCAGAAACTTTCAAATCACCTGAACAACTAAGAGATGAGCTCCTCCGAGAGATTGATCAGCTCCGCATGCAGCTTGTTGAGGATCGCGAGCAGGCACTTCAACAGACAGAAAGAGAAACACAAGAGCTTGCTGAAAAATTAAAGGATGCGGCTTGGGAACAAGGTTTTGCAAACGGGAAAGAACAAGCTGAACAGCAAGCACAAGCTATTTTAAGCGCTCAACTGACTCAAGTTCATAATGCTATGCAACAGCTGGTAGAAGAACGGAAGCGTTATGTCCTTCAAGCGGAACACCAGTTGATTGAGATGTCTACTGCTCTTGCACGAAAGCTAGTTGGAAAAGCCTTGCAAGTAGAGCCACACCTTGTAAAAGAACTTGTTAAAAAACACTTAAAACTAGTGGAAGATGCGCAAGAAGTCACGCTTCATGTGTCTCTCGAAGACTTTGAGTGGATCAAAGAACAACGAGAAGAATTAGAGAGTCTGCTGCCTGCCTTCACACCATTTGTCTTGTTGCCTGTGAAGGAACTGAACAGGGGAGACGTCATGATTCATACCCAGGCAAGTCGCTATGACGCTCGAATAGATAGTCAACTAAGTGAAATCAAAACGATTTTCATGACACTCGCCGAGGAGAATGTTGATGCCTACTTGGAATCCAACACCCTATCTTGATACGTTGCCAACAGTCCAGTCTGTGGCCAAACAGGGAAAAGTGATGCAAGTCATTGGACTGACAGTTGAATCGTTAGGGCCACATGCGACCATTGGAGAAATCTGTTTGATCTACCCAAATGACTTTTCTACACCTGTTGAAGCAGAAGTCGTAGGCTTTAGGGAAAATCGGTTGATGCTGATGCCATTTGGCGACTTATCTCAAATTGGGCCAGGGTCTCTTGTTGTTGCAACCCATCGTTCCTTAGAAATCCCAGTCGGCCAAGGATTGCTAGGGTCCATTGTAGACGGATTTGGTAGACCGCTTGATAGTACAAAGCTAGTTGCTGGCTTAGTTCCTGTGAAAACAGATCGTTCGCCTCCACCGCCTCTATCACGGCCAAGGATTCATGAACCTTTAGAACTCGGTGTCAAAGCAATCGATGGCTTGTTGACTGTCGGCAAGGGGCAACGAATTGGCCTTTTCGCAGGGAGTGGTGTCGGAAAGAGTACACTCCTTGGTATGATTGCGCGACAAACGGAAGCGGACATCGTAGTCATAGGTTTGATTGGAGAGCGAGGACGTGAGGTTCGAGAATTCATCGAGCGAGATTTGAGTCCCGAAATGCGTCAGAAATCGGTCGTTGTTGCAGTCACATCAGACCAGTCACCACTTCAACGCATCAAGGGGGCATCTACCGCCACTACCATTGCTGAGTATTTTAGAGATCAAGGTCACCAAGTGCTGTTGTTGATGGACAGCGTCACTCGATTTGCGATGGCTCAACGAGAACTTGGTTTAGCAATTGGTGAGCCTCCTACAACGAAAGGCTACACACCAAGCGTCTTTACCAAGTTGCCACAGCTACTGGAGCGTTCGGGAACAGCAAGTAAAGGAGCTATCACAGCCATCTATACAGTTCTAGTGGACGGTGATGACTTCAATGAACCTATTGCTGATGCTGTTCGAGGCATCTTAGATGGGCATATCGTGTTGAGTCGTCAAATCGCTCAAAAAGGATTGTTTCCTGCCATTGACGTCAGTGCTAGTGTCAGTCGTTTGATGGATGAACTGGTATTACCCGCTCATCGTCATAGCGCACGTCGCTTAAAGCGTTTGCTAGCTACTTATCAACAAGCGGAAGATTTACTCGCAATTGGTGCTTATAGGCCAGGAGGACAGCCGGAGCTGGATGAAGCGGTCCAACTCTACCCAGCCATCCGACAATTCCTAGTTCAAGAAAGAGATGCTCCAGCACCGTTTGATGAGACACGTGAAACTTTGATTCGAGAGTTTGGAGGAAATGCATCATGACATTTCACTACAAATACCAACGCATCTTAGATGTTCGAGAAGTTCAAAAGAAAGCCGTCGAAGGCGAATTGTCGACCATTCGAAAACGAGCGGACGAAGTCGATCACGAAACAAATCAGATTGATCTAACGCTACAAGAGTTAGAGTTGCAAAAACAGCAACAAGTGCAACAAGGGATTCGAGTCCAACAGTTGCAGCAGTACTATCAACACGAACTTTACATGTATCAGCAGCTCCAGCTTGCTAGATTCCAACAAGATCAGATGAATCAGCAAGTTACTCTTGCCGAACAAAAGGTACTTGAAGCATCAAGTGAGACAAAGAAATGGGACCGTTTAAAAGAAAAAGCGCAGCAGCTCTTTCATACCGAAAGGACTCAAGCAGAACAAAAAATTGCGGATGAGATGACCCTTCTCCGTTTAGGAGCTGACCGATGAAACTATCCAATTTAGATTTTTTATGTAGTGTGCCTCTAAAACATGCCACTTCAGCAAAGAGCTCCGATACGCTTGAAGGGACTTCTCTTTTTCAAGCATTATTTACGGAATTACAAGTACCAGCGTTCACAGAGAACGAGGTCAGCTCTGAGAATACGGAAGAGGCATTAGTGGATGAAGCGGTCGTAGAAGAAACTTCTGATGTGAAGCAGGAAGACATTCCAGTCGAACACTCTTTTTCCGACTTTGTAAAAACCGCGGAACCGGAACTTGATTTAAAACTAGTACCTAAACCTTTGCCACTACCACTTCCTGAATTCTTTGTTGAGTTGCCAAGACGTCCCGTCACAGTGGTGGACTTGCCGGAACCTACTGTTCCACTTCCTTCTGCACCTTTATTCGTTCGTTCCGAGCGATTTGAGGGGGAAGATTTAAAAAAAATAGAAAGCAATTTGATTCTTACCGAACAAGGGAAGCAGGCTGAAAAGATTTCCTCACAGAAAATTTACATAGAAGAGCACAAACTGGAATCTAATTCACCGCTCCGCACTTTACAACCCGAGCCAGTACAAGCACCACTAGTTATTCAGCAGAGCGAGCAAGTCAGTGAACCACAGGCTTTGCCTGTAATTGAACTGCGTCTCCCAGAAGAGGTACCGGATCTTCAGCAACAGCTCAGACAAGAAGTGCCTAGGGTTATTTTGACTCCTATCAAAGATGTAGCAGCTGCTTCAGGAGGGACATTCCGTATTCAAATCTTTCCTGAACATTTAGGACATATTGACTTAATGGTATCCGTTGAAGAAGGTCAAGTTACGGCCAAGATGATTACTTCATCACACCTTGCAAAAGATGTACTAGAGCTTCAGTTGCCTCAACTTCGTCAACAACTCCTAGACCAAGGAGTTGCCATAGAAGCATTTGAGATAGAATGGCGAGAAGAAAAAGAGGCCCCTCAACAACAGGCTCGAGAACAACAAGCAGAGGCTCGGAAACAGCACCCTAGAAACCATGGTTCGCTTGAACAGGATGAAACCGAAAGAGAACCTTTATCTGAAGAAGGCATTGATTACAGTGTGTAAGGAGGATGCAGATGAACATCACAACGGTTAATGGAGTGACAAGTTACCAAACTGGAGATACGAAGTCCGCAGGTTCTCAGGGACTTGGACAAGACGCTTTCATGAAGATTTTAATTGCGCAGCTTCGGAATCAAAACCCATTAGAGCCCATGAAAGACGCTGAGTTTATTGCACAGATGGCACAGTTTACGAGTCTCGAACAGCTCACATCTCTAAACCGGACGATGACTGCTTATACAGAGGCAATGGGCGGCAAATCGATGGCAGACTTTGCGGAGATGATTGGAAAAGAAATCTCTTGGAAGAATGAAGACACGGATGCCAATGAAAGTGGAATTGTCCAGTCCATCATTCATGAAGACGGAAAATTTTATGCACAACTTGCTGGAAGTGATCAGCGAATTGATTTATCAACCGTTACTTTATTACAAGCTGCGCCTGTCACGGACACTACAAAATAAAGGGGAAATGATTCATGATTCGTTCTATGTATTCAGGAGTTTCAGGTATGAAAGGCTTTCAAACAAAATTAGATGTTATCGGGAATAACATTGCCAACGTAAATACGGTTGGATTTAAAAAGAGCTCTGTTGTATTCCAAGATATGCTAAGCCAAACGGTTTCTAGCGTAGGAGTCAACCCAGCACAGGTCGGACTTGGTTCATCTGCTGCAAGTATTCAACAAAATCACAATCCAGGTTCTGGAATGATGACAGGAGTCGGAACAGACTTAGCCATTATGGGCGAAGGGTTCTTTATCGTTGGAGATCCAGCTACAGATGAAAATGGTGAGGCTACAGTAAACCCCCAAAGATATTTGACTCGTACAGGAAACTTTGTTGTGGATGAGGGGGGAAATCTCCGTACTTCACAAGGTCACTATTTACTCAATAAGAATCAAGAGAAAATTACAATCGACCCAGAAACTTATAGTTCTTTTGCAATTAAAGATAATGGCCAGGTATATGCTATGAGAATTTCTGATGGTAATGAAGAAGCTATTCCTGATCAAGTGATAGCTTTATTTGCTCCACCAAACCCAGCAGGACTTCGTAAAGTTGGGGGATCTTTATACGAGATGACAACTGCTGCTGGACCGGGCGGAATTATTGATTTTGGTGAAGCTGAGGAAGTAAATATCTCTAAAATTCAATCAGGAATGCTCGAGATGTCCAATGTAGAACTTACAGAAGAATTTACAGAGATGATTATTGCTCAACGCGGATTCCAAGCAAACTCGAAAATGATCACTACTTCTGATGAAATCTTGCAAGAACTGGTTAACTTAAAACGATAAGTAGGGTGAGAAATCAATGATTGAAGTCACCAAATTAAATCGCACACCACTTACGATCAACGCACTCCTCATTGAGCGAGTAGAAGAAACGCCGGATACGTACATAACATTCACAACCGGCAAAACCCTACATGTGCTTGAGTCGAAGGAACAAGTAGTGGAGAAAATCACTGCTTATTATCAACAAATTGGCCTATTTGCGGTCCATCATAAAGGGAGGGCATGAACATGCAGCGACAGCAACCTGTCAGCTATGATTTTAAACGTGCCAATAAGCTGTCGCACCTTCATATGCGTTCGTTACTGCGTATCAGTGAAAAAGTGTCACGGCAGCTTGGCAATCAGCTTACACAAAAGCTGGATACATACACGAATGGCTCACCAGGCACCATTCAACTCAAAACGTATGAAGATATCAGCCAACAACTTTGTCCGCTCGCTGTGGTCATCATCTGTTCCTTTCCGCCGCTCAAAGGCGAGTTCCAGTTAGTAGTCTCCAATTTATTAGTGCAAGGCTGCACGGAACGACTTCTTGGAGGAGATGAAATTCCTATAGAGGAAAAAGAGCTTACTGAGATTGACAAAGTATTGATTCGACAGCTAGCAGAAGAGTGGCTTGCTCTCTACGCAGATGCAATTGCCTTGATTACTCCATTAAAAGCCCAGTTTCAGGAAATCAATTTAGCACATGATTACAACTTTCCTGTTCACCAGCGAGAACGTGTCATGTTAGTTGAGACAAAAATTCAATTGGGTCAGATTGAAGGCTCTATGGAACTTGTCGTCCCATCAAGCGCAATCGAAGAGCTAGTGCCATTTTTGACAGCGCCAGAACAACAGCGACCTCAAACAGATGCCGATGCACGTGCTCGACAGCTGCTCGAGACGGGGATCTATGAAACTGATTTGACTGTTCAAGCGGTACTTGGCAGATGCGAACTGGATGTCCGAGATCTGCTTGCTCTGCAACAAGGGGATGTGTTGAGATTGTCGACTGCTATAGATGAACTGATTCCTGTATATGTTGACCAGAAACTTTTATATAAAGGACAGGTCGGCTTGCACCGCGGAAAACGAGCCGTCCAGGTCGTCGAACAGGAGGACCGCCGATGAAAGAGTTTGATGGACTTACGAAAGCGGAACTTACCCAACTATTAGAGTTGGTTCCAGATCAACCATTATTAGAGCGTTTCGAGCAACAACTTGTTACAGATCTGGCAGAGATGGAAGAGCAGATTCAAAGCAGTGGGATGAATATGTCTCTGCAACTAGTAGATCTATTCTATGTAAGCGAAGACAATCTCCTGATAGAAGAGCCAAGTCAACTGGTTCGATTGCAACCAGCGACAGGGGATAGAGAAGTAATTGTTGCAATCCCTGCTGCAATCGAACTTGGAGTTGGACGGGAAGCATTTGCCGAAATCTTGCTGCACCATATAGAAAAAGCGGCCGGATATAAAGTAGTGAGTAATGATTCAGTAGGTATAGAGTCGGTCGACTGGAAGTTGCTAAGCTCTACTCCATCCTGGCTCGAAGCACGTCTTGAGCTCGTACAGAACACTATGTATTCAACACTTCGCCTCTTCCTACCTAGCGGAGAGAACTCGAGAGGAGAACAGCCAGCTATGACTGAACACAATGAAAAACAGCCCACTATTGGCAAAGCCCAATTTACGAATCTGACACCTACATCTTCTGAGAGCGAGCAGACGACGAACTTAGATATGCTATTAGATATCCCTCTTCAAATCACTGTTGAGCTCGGTCGGACTCGAAAGACAGTGAAAGAAGTTTTAGAAATTACGCAAGGTTCCATCATTGAACTGGATAAGCTTGCTGGGGAACCTGTAGATATTTTAGTGAATCAAAAATTGATTGCGGTCGGAGAAGTTGTCGTCATCGATGAACAGTTCGGTATCCGAGTAACGGACATCAGCAGTCAAGCTGACCGATTGGCGAAGCTGCGGTAGAAATGAGGAACTTGTTGTGAAATTAGTAAAATGGATCCTGGTGCTGACTCTTTTTCTATTGGTCGGTGGTGTGCCTTCAATAGAAGCGGCAACGGATACAAGTGTCCTAGACGCTATCAAAAATGGTACAGAATCTGAAGAACAGCCGCTCAGTGAACCGGTAACTGAAGATCGTAGCCTTTTCTCAGTAATCGGGTCCTTGATTCTCTATACACTACTGATTGTGGGATTGATTTATGGTTTGATAAAATTCTTAGCTTCTCGTCAGCGTTCCCTATCCAACACCGGTGTAGTGAGAGTCTTAGGAGCAAGCTCCATGGGCGCTCAGAAATCGGTACAGGTCATTCAAGTAGGAGACCAAGTTCTAGTTGTCGGTGTTGGAGAAGACATCTCTTTACTGGCAGAAATTACAGATGAACAACAAAAGCAACGATTGCTTACAACTGAAGTTCCTGAGAAGCAACTTGCACCCTTTCAAGAGATGCTTCAAAAGAGTATGAAAGAGCAAACAGAGAAGCTCCAGCAGGCGAAAGAGCGGTGGTCTCAGCGATGATGACGTTACTGGCTATAACCATTCCAGGTATTTCCGTAGGAACAGAAGCCACTGGAGACGTTTCCACTACTTTGCAGCTTTTAGTTTTGTTAACGATTCTATCTTTAGCGCCAGCGATTTTGATCATGTTAACTAGTTTTACGCGCATCATCATTGTATTGTCTTTCGTCCGAACAGGACTTGGTACGCAGAGCATGCCGCCAAATCAAGTGTTGATTGGTCTAGCCTTGTTTTTGACTTTCTTTGTGATGAGTCCCGTGCTGACAGAAATTAATGAGGAAGCATTACAACCATACCTTGCAGAAGAAATCACACAACAAGAGGCTCTTGAGACTGCAGCAAGGCCAATCAAAACCTTTATGGCCGAACATACACGTGAAAAAGACTTGGCACTTTTCTATAGCTATCAAGGTCTTGATAGACCAAGCTCTGTCGATGAGATACCACTGACTTCGCTGATACCTGCTTTTGCTATCAGCGAGCTCAAGACTGCGTTTCAAATCGGATTTATCATTTTCATTCCATTTTTAATTATCGACATGGTTGTTGCCAGTACGCTTATGGCAATGGGGATGATGATGTTGCCACCGGTGATGATCTCATTACCTTTTAAAATTTTGTTATTCATATTAGTAGACGGCTGGAACTTGATTGTCGAGTCGTTGCTGATGAGCTTTTAGCGAGGAGAGGAACTTATGACGCCTGATACAGTCATCAAATTAGCTGAACAATCCGTATACACCGTCATTTTGCTTGCAGCCCCTCTTCTTCTCGTGGCACTAGGCGTTGGACTTCTTGTCAGTATCTTTCAAGCAATGACTCAGATCCAAGAACAGACCTTGTCGTTCATTCCGAAAATCCTTGCTGTGTTTTTATCGCTTGTGCTTTTTGGACCATGGATGTTGACGACCATCGTAGACTTCACTCGCAACTTGTTTCGTGAGTTGCCGACATTGATCGGATGACGTGGGATGAAGCGCTTGCAGGGCTGCCTTACTTTTTATTGACTCTTACTAGAATGACGGCATTCTTTTTAATTGCACCTATTTTCTCTCAGAGGAGTGTACCTAATCAGTTCAAAATAGGACTGGCTGCTTTCTTATCATTGATTGCGGCTACTGTTGTAGGGACGAATACGTCAATAGAACTCGATGCCTATTACAGTGTTTTGATTGTTAAAGAGTTAGTAATAGGACTGAGCTTTGGCTTCTTGGCAGCGATGATGCTGTACATGGTTCAAGTAGCCGGTGCTTTCATTGATTTTCAAATGGGCTTTGCGTTAGCAAGCGTCGTAGATCCTCAGACAGGTTCACAAGTGCCAATCATCGGTCAATTCAAATACATACTGGCTATTTTATTTTTACTAGCAATTAATGGCCATCACCTTTTGATTTCAGGGATGCTTCACAGTGTGGCTCTCGTTCCAGTAGGCGTCATTGAGTGGGGTTTCACAGCAGGTGAGCTGTCACAATTCTTTGTGACTGTATTCGCTGCCATGTTTGTAGTGGCGTTTCAGCTCGCACTACCCATTGTCGGATCACTGTTTTTAGTTGATGCAGCACTTGGTCTACTTGCAAAGACCGTTCCTCAAATGAACATCTTCGCTGTTGGATTTCCTTTGAAGATTGGGACGGGGTTTCTGTTGTTACTGATACTCATGCCCTCGTTTTTCTTTTTACTGCAAGGCATTGTTGAACGCATCGGTGTGCTCATGAACGATTTGATGCGAATTTTGGGAGGCTAGACACATGACGCGTCTTCAACTGGATCTTCAATTCTTTTCCGGCGAAAAGACCGAAAAAGCCACACCACAAAAACGGCAAGAGTCTCGTAAAAAAGGAGAAGTTGCTAAATCGCAAGAGGTCCCTTCTGCTTTCATATTATTTGGTGCTGTGCTTGCTCTCTATTTTTTGGGCGGCTGGTATTTAGAGCGTTTACTTAAGCTGTTTCAATTTGCATTTCAAGAATTGTTCTCTTCTACTTTGACCATTCAGAATGTACCCGAGCTCGTAAATCAGCTGTTACTGGAACTAGTAGTACTCGCCGCCCCCATATTTGTCATCGCTATCGTATTTGGTATCGGTGGAACGTTTGTACAGATTGGGTTCTTGTTTGCTCCAGAAGCTGTCCTTGCGAAGCTAAGTAGAATCAATCCGATCAGTGGAGCTAAGCGTATTTTTTCACTTCGAGCATTAGTCGAATTAGTTAAATCTATTTTGAAAGTAGTGGTAATTGGAGGAGCAGCTGGCCTGATTTTATGGTCCAACCGAGACACATTAATGGGACTCTCTCATTTGCCAATCCGTCAAGCGACGTCTGTCATTGGTCAGCTGACATTTCAGTTGGTAGTGATCGTTGCTATTATTCTAGTCGTGTTAGCCGTAGCGGATTACTTGTATCAGAAGTATGAGTTTGAAAAACAAATCCGTATGTCCAAACAAGACTTGAAAGATGAATACAAAAAGACAGAGGGAGATCCTCTGATCAAATCCAAAATTAAAGAAAAGCAAAGACAGATGAGTCTCAACCGGATGATTCAAGATCTACCTAGAGCAGATGTCTTAATCACCAACCCAACGCACTTTGCGGTAGCACTTGCTTATGACAGTGAGACGATGGATGCGCCGACTGTCATTGCGTTAGGCCAGGATTTTCAGGCTTTGAAACTGCGAGAAAAAGCCAAAGAATTTCGCATCACCATTGTTGAGAACAAGCCCCTGGCTCGAGCTCTTTATGCTCAGACAGAGATTGGCGACCCGGTTCCGGAAGAATTGTTCGGTGCTGTTGCAGAAATCTTGGCGTATGTGTACCGAATTAATGGAAAACTAAAGGGAGGAAGATAACATCATGAAAATACGCGATTTTGCCATCTTAGTTTCTGTCATCATGATTGTGGTCATGATGGTCATCCCACTCCCGCCGCTGTTACTCGACTTTTTAATCATGATCAACCTGAGCTTGTCGATTACGATTCTACTAGTCGCTATGAACACTAAAGAACCTCTACAGTTTTCGATTTTCCCGACCCTCTTACTACTAACAACACTTTTCCGCCTTGCACTCAATGTCTCGACGACACGTTCGATTTTAGCCGAACGGACAGGTGGTCAAGTCATTGAGACGTTCGGAAACTTTGTAGTTGGTGGAAGTGCCGTAATCGGAATTTTAGTATTTTTAATTCTTGTCATCATTCAGTTCTTGGTCATCACGAAAGGGTCGGAACGAGTAGCTGAGGTAGCAGCTCGTTTCACTCTCGACTCGATGCCAGGAAAACAGATGAGTATTGATGCAGATTTAGGTGCTGGAATGATTAGTGATCAAGAAGCCCGCAGCCGCCGTGAAAAAATCAGTCAAGAAGCTGACTTCTACGGAGCGATGGACGGGGCGAGTAAGTTCGTCAAAGGAGATGCTATTGCTGGTATCGTCATCACTTTGATCAACATTATTGGAGGCTTCGTCATCGGCATGCTCGTCCACGGGATGGGGGTTGCGGATGCTGCGAACACGTATACACTTCTGTCTATCGGAGACGGTCTAGTGAGTCAAATCCCTGCGCTTCTCATTTCTACAGCAATGGGGATTATCGTGACTCGTGCTGCCTCAGATGGCAATTTAGGCTCTGACATTACGAAGCAGTTATTCGCGTATCCGAAAATGCTCTATGTCGTAGCCGGGACACTCTTTATGATTGGTGTGTTCACGCCAATCAGCAAATGGCTCATCTTACCTGTTGCATTTGGAATGGCTGCACTGGGTTATGTAATGCAGCGAAATCTGACGCGTCAAGAGCAAGCAGAGATCCTAGAGACACCGGAGCAACAAGATATCGATGCGATGAAGAGTCCAGAAAGCGTACTTGACCTTCTGCATGTCGATGCCATTGAGTTTGAGTTCGGTTACGGACTCATCCCGCTAGCTGATAAAAAACAAGGGGGCGATTTGCTCGACCGTGTCATCATGATTCGTCGCCAATGTGCGCTAGAACTTGGTCTCGTTGTCCCCGTCATCCGCATTCGAGACAATGTTCAACTGGGGCCGCAAGAGTACTGCATCAAAATCAAAGGAAATGAAGTAGCTCGAGGTCAATTGATGATTGACCATTATCTTGCCTTGAAATCAGAAGAAGACGATTTTATAACAGGTATCGAGACCATTGAACCGGCGTTTGGAATGCCAGCATTGTGGATTGATGAATTGACGAAAGAAGAAGCGGAGCTCTACGGCTATGTCATTATTGATCCGCCTTCTGTCGTGTCAACGCATCTGACAGAAGTCATCAAGCGTCACGCTCATGAATTGATTGGCCGAGAAGAGGTAAAAGGGCTCATTGATCACTTGCGCGAGACCTCTCCAGCAGTAGTGGAGGAATTGATTCCGCAGCAGCTGACTCTAGGCGAAGTGCAAAAAGTACTTGCGAAGCTGTTGAAAGAGAAAGTGTCTATTCGTAATTTAGCGACTATCTTAGAAACACTTGCTGACTACGCAGTCGCTACAAAAGATACCGATGTCCTGACAGAGTATGTGCGTCAAGCCTTGTCTCGTCAAATCACACAACAGTTCTCTCCAGCAGGTGAAGCACTTCAAGTGATTACCGTTGGCGCATCTGTTGAAAAGCGATTTGCCAATGCGATACAACGTACCGAGCAAGGCAGTTTCTTGTCTCTCGATCCAGAATCCACTCAGCAGATTTATGAAGCTTTAGTTGAACAAGTTCAGCGTGTCCAGCAACAAGGGTTACAACCGGTCCTTCTAACAACACCAGGTATCCGTGTATACATGCGCCAGTTCTTAGAACGCTTTTCTGCAGATATCGCCGTATTGTCCTATAACGAATTAGAACCCCAGCTCGAAGTGCAGAGCATTGGTGTGATTCAGTGGAGTGGAGTGAATGTCTAAAATGAAAATGAAAACCTATCGTGCAGCGACACTCGATGATGCACTAGATCAAGTGCGCACAGAGTTGGGACCCCATGCCGTCATCATTCACACAAAACAACTAACCGTGCCCGCCATTTTGCGTCTCTTTAGAAAACCGCAGATGGAAGTCGTAGCGGCGTTGTCTCCGAAGCAAGAAGAAGAGCATCAGTCGGCGCCTGAAAATGTAAGTAGTGAAGAACCTTTACCTGCCCGTGATTTGCGCTATGACAAAGTGCTCGTTGAAATGCGGGAATTGAAGCAGCTTATTTATGAAGAGACCAAAGCGCCGAATCTGCCAAAGCTACTTGGAGAGTTTGATGCGGACTTAAAACAACAAGGTGTCCATACAGAAGCACGTCACAGTTTGACATCTGCTATCCAAAAAATACAAGGGAGCAAACGAGTGACAGCGAGTGCTCTAATGACTAGTGCAGCTCATGCATTTGATCAACTTGCTATTCCCGAACCGAAGTTAAGTCGGATACTTTGCTTTGCAGGACCGACGGGTGTTGGAAAGACAACAACCGTTGCTAAATGGGCCACAGATGAAATGATGAATGGCGAAAAAAAAGTAGGGTTTATCACAACCGATACATTTCGAATCGGAGCTGTAGAACAACTGCGGACTTATGCTTCAATATTAAAAGCTCCTTTTGAGGTGGTCACGCATTTGGATGAGATGGAACTCGCACTTGAGAAGTTGAAGGATTGTGACCGCATCTTCATTGACACAGCAGGGCGTAATTATCAGCAGCAGCAATTCGTCGAGGAAGTGACTCGCATCAGTGGACACGAGGAGTGTACGGTGCAGTTGGTGCTTTCGCTGTCGACAAGTTATGCTGACAGCCAGAGGCTTCTTGAGGCATTCGAGCAAGTAGGTATTGGGAATTTGGTGGTCACCAAGTTAGACGAGACGTCTCAAGCCGGAACCTTGCTTAATTTGCTACATGACTATTCGTATCCCATTGCTTATGTGACGACGGGGCAGCATGTCCCACAAGACATCAAACTATTCGATTCGGCACTTCTGCGCCAAGTTTTCTTAGGGGAGGCGCACTGAAATGGATCAAGCGCATCATCTTCGAGCATTGATGCAAGAAACGGAAGAATCACCCGCACGATTTTCTCGAATGGTCGCAGTAGCAAGTGGAAAAGGCGGTGTCGGGAAATCTACCTTGACGTTAAACTTAGGTATTGCGCTGTCCAAGTTAGGGAAGCGAGTCGCGATTTTAGACCTTGATTTTGGGTTCGGCAATTTAGAGACGCTTCTTGGTGCGAATGCCACATACTCCATTGCAGATGTCAAAGCAGGGACCGTGTCTATTGAACAAGCGATGATCCACGGACCACATGGTCTCCGAGTGTTGGCTGGAGGCAGTGGGTTTACTGAAATGTTACAGTGGCGACCACAAGAGTTAAGCCATTTCTTCGATGCGATGGATGAGCTTGAAGCTAGCTTTGACTGGATCTTCCTAGATACAGGAGCTGGATTGACGGAAGTCCAATTGGCTTTTTTAAAAGCCGCTAAAGATACACTTATTGTGACAACACCTGAACCGACAGCTCTCACTGACGCGTACTCAATCGTAAAAATGTTGCATCATCATCAACCGCAGTTTCCTTGTAGAGTAGTAATCAATCAGATTGCTTCACTTACTGAAGGTAAACAGACGGCACATCAATTCCAAAAGGTGTGTAAGGAATTTTTACAACGGGACTTACCAGTAGTAGGATTTGTCTACAAAGACAGTGACATCTCCCAAGCAATTAAATTACAAATCCCGTATTTGTTGTATGCACCGCGGAGCCAAACATCCCGCTCGATAGAAAGACTTGCTCATCAACTGGTAGGTGAGCCTGTCCAACAAACTACTGGGATTTCAGGTTTCTTCAAGAAATGGATGACAATGAAATAAGGAGGTGCACGACATGGCTGTACAAGAGGAAACTATACAATTGATCGATTGGCAAAAATCACAAGACCCGGAACTTGGCAATCTGCTCGTAGAACGGTACATGCCTCTTGTGGACTATGTCACGCACCGAATCAGTCTTCAAGTGCCTCCAACAGTGGACCGAGATGAAATTCGAAGTCTGGCGCTACTTGGTCTACTAGATGCTTTGAAAAAGTACGAGACTTCGTTTTCAACAAAGTTTGAAACTTATGCCACTTGGCGAATCAAGGGTGCTGTCTTAGATGGGTTGCGAAAACTTGACTGGTTGCCACGTGGTCTTCGAGATCAAGTGAAAAAGATTGACCGAGCCACCATCAAACTTCAACAAGTCCATCAGCGAGAAGTAACGGATGAAGAGGTCGCCGACTACCTTGAGATGCATGTTGCTGAAGTAAAGCGAGTCGTTCGCCATTCTTCTCTCGCCGTTGTAAGTAGTATTCACCAAGAAGCGTTTCAGGAAGCCGAGATTGATGTAGAGGTCGCCATCAACCAGCCGATCAATCCCGAGAAAAAATTAGTACGCAGTGCATTGTTTTCTCAAATAGAGGAGTCTATTCATCGGTTGCCGGAAAAAGAAAAACTCGTCGTAGCTCTGGCCTATCAAGAAGAGATGCGCTTTACAGAAATCGCAGAAATTTTAGGTGTTAGTGTGTCGCGAGTTTCCCAGCTTCACTCGAAAGCGATGGCACGACTTCGGCAATCAGTTTACGACGTACTCGAATATTAGGAGAGATCAGTTATGGAACCTATATGGATGCTCGTTATTATTGCTCTTTCCGCAACTACGGCTTATTTAGTTGTGCAACTTAAGAAGATGCAGCGCTATCAAATCGAGCTGGAACAGCAGTTGGCTATCTATATAGAAGCAATGGACGAAAAAAATGCAGAATTGTTGGCAACTGTGGAAGCATTGGTTGCACCTCGTAGTGAGTCAGAAGCGCCTGTCCGAAATTTTGAAGTTCAGGATGAGTCACTTACTTTGGAGAGCGACAGAGAAGCTGCACGAGTTGATACTGGTCCTATTGTGTCAACTTCTGAGCCTACAGATGCTATCATTGAACAGATTTTTACTATGGATCAGCAAGGTCTATCAGCAGCCGAAATATCGGAACAGTTAGGGAGACCACAAAGCGAAATCAATCTGCTTATCTATATGGCTCGAAAGGAACGACTTTTATGAAAGTACAACCATTCCAAGCCACTCGTCTAGTAGCTCCAGATCCTTCCCGAACCTCACAAGTAGCCAGTACTAAATTTGGTAGTCTTCTAGCCGTCAAACAGATGAAACAATCTGAAAACCTTCTTGACAGGTTGTTCGAGGAGTTGGATAATTGTGGTAGTCAATTTGCGGAATCCAAGAAGATGGAGTCCTTCTACCGCTATAAACAAGCTGTGAAACAAGTGGTAGAAGAGCTTTCACATCAAGCCTATGCGGTAGTGGAACAAAGCAGTCACCGAACAGGGAATCAGCAACAAATCGTACGCATTGTAGATGCTAAGCTTGTGGAGATGTATCAAAAGGTTTTGACGAACGAAGCGACACATCTAGAGATGCTTGCGTTAATTGGGGAACTAAAAGGGATTTTAGTGGATAGGAGAGGGTAGGCGTGCAATCAAGAGAGAATCGCCGAGAGTTATTTCGTGTTTCGTTTACCGAAACCGTTTGGGGGAAATTGACCCTGTTAGGACAAGGTGGGGTCACGGTGCGCTTGTTAGATATTAGTTCACAAGGAGCTCTAGTGGAGAGCGACTTGGAACTCTCAACCAAATCGAGACTTTTTTTAGATTTTAAATTAAATTCCGTACCATTTTCTGTACCGGGAACTGTGATCCGAAAAGTGGTTCATCCGGAGTTTACACACTACGGGATTCAGTTTTCAGAGAACCGAGAACAGTTCAATCAGCTATTTCGCGAGCTCAATCGCTATGCGATTCGAAAAGCGAAGCCTTATTTGGAGATGGAATGAGGAAATGTGGCCCTTGCGGATGCAAGGGCTGTTTTTTATGGGGATTTTCGGTGAGGTTGGGATGGATCGCGCCAACATTTGGGTGAATTGTGCCAAACTGGACTCTAAAACATCGGGGTGGATCGCGTCAAGCCAGGATAAATCATGCCAACCCAAAAATCTTCTCTTGAACCACTTGACCTTAACGCTACGTCAACGTTTACACTCTTCTTAAGGAGGTGAGGGAAGATGCACTACACTATTAAACAATTCGCAGACCTTTCAGGTGTCAGCACACGCACTCTTAGGCACTACGACGATATAGGTCTGCTCGCACCAAGCAAGTATACAGAAGCGGGGTATCGGCTTTATGGAGAGGCAGAGGTGGACCGCTTGCAACAAATCCTGTTCTATAAAGAATTAGATGTGCCTCTTCAGGAAATTGGGAAATTAGTAGAGGGGTCGCAACAGGATGTGAACCTACTTGAAACACACTTGCTCGCTTTGCAACAAAAGCAGCGTCGTTTAAAGATAGTAATCGGAACGCTCACCAAAACCATAGAAGAAAAGAAAGGTGGAAGAAAAATGAGCCATGCGGAAAAGTTTGAAGGATTGAAGAAAACTTGGATTGCAGAGAACGAACAAACTTATGGAAAAGAAGTGCGTGAAGCTTATGGGGATGAAGTAGTCGATTCAAGTAATGACAAAATGATGGGTCTAACAGAGACGCAATTTCAAAAAATGCAGGAAACAGAAACTCAACTTATCAAAGAGTTAGTGCTAGCTATGGAAGACAACAATGTTGAGGGAGGCCATGCAAAAGAAGCGGTTGAGTTGCACAAGCAGTGGTTATCTTACAGTTGGCCTTCTTACTCAGAACAAGCACATCAAGGACTTGCTGAAATGTATGTAGCGGATCCTCGCTTTACAGCCTATTATGATAAACACCGTGACGGTGCGACGCAGTTTTTACGAGATGCTATTCATTTTCATACAAAATAAAAAAGGCCAAATCGGCCTTTTTTTAAGCAGGCAAGCTGCTAGGATAGGAAATTTTTAAGAAGTCGTCTAGATCGTCGCCAGCAAGAGAATAAAGCGACTCGTACATGCCTACTTTTTTGTCGTTGTATGTAATGACTAAGGCACACGTTACAAGCTCGATTCGTTCTTCGTATTGGTAATTCATCGTAAACGAAACCGAACTTAAATGTGGTTCTAGTTGATCCATCTCCATTAAAGGATAACTGATTTCAAACTGAAGGGGCTCTTCGTTTTTAAACGAGTATAAGTAATTCCAAAAACCTGAAATCGTTCTATTGATAATACCGTGTGTGTCCATCCATTCTCTCAACTCATGTGAATTCATAAGCCGCTCCTTCCTCATGTGGAAATGATAGATTTCCGTGACATGGGCAACGTAGTAGGACACCGAGGCCGAGCAACTGTCTTTACATGTAATTTCAGTATAATGCTTTTGTCTAACTTTGTCACTTTAGTATAAGAAAGTCTTTCGTCATCAAATCGAAATGAAACTAACATGTCAGACCTCTTGAAAATCGAGTATACTAGAGAGTGGAGCAAGACATGAACGAATGAATTCGATAAAAGGATGAGAACTATGACTACACATGAAATGGATTTTACTTTAAATGAAATCTTAGCGACCGTAACGAAATATGATTTAGATAAGATTCGGAAATTTGCTGATATTAAAGGTGTCAGCAAACTGAACAAGCCGAAATTAATTGAAGTTTTAGTGGATGAACAACAACTGCTCTTTGACGGAGCTATGCAGTTGATGGACCGTGTCCGCTTCGACGAGCTAAAACGCATGGCAAAGTCAGGATATATGGAGTATGCGCAAGCCAATAGACTGCGAATCAGTTGGTACATGAAAACTTCTCTAGCATTCCCGAGCATACATGAAGGAAAACAAGTAGTAGTGATGCCGAGTGAGTATCGTTCACGAATTCTTGAAGCTGCGCAAGATTTGGACGCTCAGCGAATCATCAAAGAAAATGATGAATTAATCTTCGTCACAAAAGGACTTCTTGAAACCTTCGGTGTTCTAAGATGGACAGAGCTTTATGAGAAGTTAGAGGCACTAGGGATGATCAGTGCACGCCTTCAAGGCTCAACCGTTACTAAGCTTATAAACGAGTTCAATGACTTTGAGGATTACTTTGAAGTAACTGATAAATGGATTTCGGATTTAATGGTAGATGAGCCCGAAGAAATGCTTGCAGGAATAGACACTCGCCCTTCTATCCATCCAGTAGAAGCTACAAAAGAGCAGCTACTGGAACTTGGAAAACGAGGAGAACTCGCAAAGACGAAAGAGTACGAACGTTTCGAAAAGTACTTAATGAAAACGTTCCGAGTTGCTAAAGAGGACGTGCAAGATCTATTGGGTCTTACAGTCATCGATATTCGAAACGAATTAACCTTCCACGAAGTCATTCAGAACCTGGTAGAATCTTTTGAGTTCTCTTCGAAGGCGGAGGCGGCAGAGTTTACAAGCTATGTCACAAAACTTGCGAACTCAACTCCGCGTTGGCTATTAAAAGGTCATGCGCCTAATGACATCTCTCGTAATGAACCTGTTGCAGCTGCGACACCGGTAACGAAAGCTGTCGGACGAAACGAGCCATGCCCTTGTGGTAGCGGGAAAAAATATAAAAAATGTTGCGGTAAATAAACTTGCCCATTGTAAATCCAGCCACTATCGGCTGGATTTTTTTGGGTCTATTGTAGCGGTGATTTAAAGACGTATATTTAGTATGATTTGAGTAATACTAAATTTTGGGAGGTCTTCATGTACAAGCGTATAGTGGTATTTATTGTTGCATTGTTTTTCGTTTTAGCTCCAGTTGCCTCGGCTGATCATTTTAAAGATGTCAGCGGTTTTTCAGATGAGATTCACTTTTTGACCGATCGACAGATTATTGCGGGTTATCCAAATGGTACATACAAGCCGAAGCAATCCGTCAGTCGGTTGCATGCCGTGCAAATGCTCATTCGAGATATCGATGATTTCACTAGTACGGTTAAAAATCCAGGACTTACAGATATTACACCAGAGTCTAAAGGATATTATGAGATTGCTCGTGCAGTGGAACTGGGTATCATCAACGGAAAAGTAGCAAAAGACGGAACACGCTATTTCGATCCGAATGGTAAATTGACACGTGGGGAACTAGCTGTCATCCTTACAGAAACATACGATTTATCAAGTACGGGAGAAGAAGCAAATTATTTCCGCGATGTCAAAGCGACTAGCGTGTTCTATTCCTATGTATCAATTCTCGTCAATGAACGGATTACCTTGGGTTACGGTGACGGAACTTTTGGCCTTATAGCTCCGGTTTCTCGAGAACATTTTGCAGCTTTCCTGGCACGAGTTCTTGATGAGACGTTCCGTCCGGCTGAAGGAGTGGACGTACTTCCGCCAGAACCAGAGCCAGAACCAGAACCAGAACCAGAACCAAAGCCTCCGGCAGTAGATTACAGCTATGTGAAAAGTGCTGCAAGTAAAGAAGTGGGCACGTGGGCATTTGAATCTTCAAATACCTCAATCACTATTCGAGAAGCTGCGACGGGTCAAGTTGTCTACTCATACGGACGCTACAATCCAGTAACTCCAGCTTCTAATCAAAAATTGATGACTGGAGCGGCTGCGCTTGAATTATTAGGTGAAAACTACCGATTCACGACATCACTTTGGACGAACAGCACGATTAAAAGTGGCACGCTCGGAGGGCACATCTATTTGAAGGGTCAAGGAGATCCTACGCTACTGAAGAGTGATTTAGAATACCTTGCTCGTCAATTAAAAGCAAAAGGTGTTACGAAAATTAATGGGAATGTAGTCGGGGACAGTTCCTGGTATGACAGTGCTCGTTATGCAGACAAAATGCAGCCTGAAGATGAGCCTTACTATTATTCGGCACAAACCATGGCATTGACGCTTGCGCCGAACAAAGACTACGATGCAGGATCCGTTATCGTAGCGGCATCGCCGACTTCTTCCGGTTCTAAACCAAAGATCACACTTGAGCCTTATACGTCTGTCATGACTATTTCCAACTCAGCTAAGACCGTGTCTAGCGGTTCTGCGAACACTCTAAAAATTACTAGAAACCTTGGGACGAATACTATTGTGATTACAGGGAATATTCCAGTCGGCGCATCCACTAAAAAAGAATGGATATCTGTAGTGAATCCTGCTGGATATGCTCTTGATGTATTTAAGAAAGCCTTACAAGCTGAAGGGATTTCATTTGGCTCTGGTTACGGACAGTTGATTAGTTCTACTGTTCCCTCATCAGCAACAAAATTGGCTGAAACAAAATCAGATACGCTGAAATCACTAATGCCTGTCTATATGAAGCTCAGCAATAACTCCATGGCGGAGCATTTTACGAAACAAATCGGAGCTGTTAAAAAAGGGACGGGGAGCTGGCCAGCAGGCATCCAAGCTGTAAAAGAATACGGCAAGAGTATTGGACTCACTATGGATCACTGGACGTTGATCGATGGTTCAGGTATGTCCTACCGAAACCGACTAACTTCCGATCAAGTCAGCCTCTTGTTGTTAAAAGTTCGTAAGGAGCCCTGGTATCCAACGTTTGAATATTCGTTACCTGTAGCAGGGAATTCTGATCGTCTCATAGGCGGAACACTTCGTTATCGATTGACTGGTTCTGCTACCAGGGGAAGAGTACTTGCTAAAACAGGAAGCTTGGATCATGTGAAATCGTTGTCTGGGTATACGTTGACTGGTGAGAATGAAGAGTTGATTTTCTCGATTTTAACAGATCAAAATCCAACAGGAATGATTCCACATATCGACAGATTGGTCACGGCTATTTCTGCAGCGAAACGATAACAACTGGAAACTTTTTGTCTCCTTGTTCGTAAAAGAGCTAGACACGTTCAAGGAGATGGGATTATGGAAGCAACTTTAGTAGAAAAACAACTGCAGTTACGTGCGAATTACGATGAGAAGGCCCGGTTAGAAAGAACGCTTTATACGGTACAGCAACAGATCACAGAACACGAGAAAAGAAAAAATGAGTTAGAAAAAGAATTTTCTAAAGAGCAATTTGAGCTTCATCAGATGGATCGGTTTTCTTTCATCAATGTGATTCGGAAATGGCGGGGAAAACATGACGAGCTTCGAGAAAAAGAATTTGAAGATGCTGCTAAAGCAGAACTGAAGCTGAATGAACATGATGCTATGCTTCGCGATTTAAGAGAAGATGCGGCAGCACTCGAACTGAAATTACAGATGGTGCACCATGCTGAAGTTGAATGGAAAACCTTTTTGAAGGAAAAAGAACAGTGGGTTAAAACTCAAAATAGTGCTATATATGGAGAGTTAGAAAGCCGACTTGAGCGCATTTCTGAATACCAGTCATTGCTCACTGAACTTGATGAAGCGATTTTTGCTGGTAGAGCCGCAGAACGTTCATTGGGACAAGCTTTAAAGAAACTAAACGACGCACATGGGATGTCCACTTGGGATACGTTCTTAGGTGGGGGAATGATTGTGACGATGATGAAACATGACGACTTAGATAAGTCGGAAAGTGCGCTGCATGAAGCCCAATTAAATCTACAACGCTTTGAAGTTGAGCTGACAGATGTGCAGCAAGGAGTCACAGAAGGACTCTTTGTAGAACGCGGATCATTTGTTACATTTGCCGATTACTTCTTTGATGATATTTTTTCGGAATGGTCCATTCATAATCGAATTAATGATTCCATCACAAAGGTCGAGGAAACTCAAAGCAAGCTTGCTCGAGTTATCGGCAATCTGCAGATGCAACGGGGACAAGTGGAGCAGGGACTTGAAAAAGCAAAATTAGATTATGAGCAGGCAGTTGAGGCCTGTTAAAAAAGGGCAGCCACAAGTGGGCTGCCTTTTTGCTTTATTTAGATGAAACGGCGAGAAACCGAATCGGTTTGTCGGTATAGTTGTACCAATAATGCTCTTGATCCGCTGAATAAAAATAAGACTGCTGTTCTGTTAAGGTGAGTTCTTCAGCTCCAAGCTTAAGCGTCAAACTGCCTTCAAGTACAAAAACAAACTCATGTCCTGTATGACGGAACGGTTGCCCGTCACTTTGAGCTGGCTGCAATGTTACCAGAATTGGGTGAAACTCTGGATTTTGTACAGAAGTCGCTAAATCTTCATAGTAAAAGGCCACATCGGCCATGCGCTTTTCCGTTCCAGCGAAGAAGACACTTGGATTCACTCCAAGGACTTCCGAAATTTTACGTAAAGACTCGAGAGTTACACTAGATTTTCCTCGCTCCACTTGAGAGAGAAAGCTGATAGATACGCCAGCACCTTCTGCTAATTCTTTTAACGTCATTTTTTGTTGTTTGCGTAATTTTTTTAAACGAGATCCAATCAAAATAAATCCCCCTTCACATCTATTGTGAGTTGCATCTCCAAATGTTGTCAACAAAAACTGTATTGACAGAATATTATCTCTTGTCTAAACTTTAAATTGAAGTATTACTTCAATTTTAGGGGATGGAAGGGGAAACTGTATGATCAATAAAACAAACCGACGAGTACTCATCGCCAGTTTAGTAGGAAGTTCTATCGAATGGTTTGATTATTTTCTTTATGGAACGATGGCTGCACTTGTCTTTAATCAATTATTCTTTGTAAGTGAAGATCCGACAGTTGGTCTTATTTTAGCGTATGCTTCCTTTGCTTTGTCGTTTTTTATACGCCCATTTGGTGGCGTCGTCTTTAGTCATATCGGAGACCGTATTGGACGTAAAAAGACACTAGTGTTGACGCTCAGTTTAATGGGAGCTGCCACTTTTGCAATGGGGATCTTACCTACATACCAAGCGATTGGCGTCGCTGCCCCAATCCTTTTAATCACATTGCGCCTGATTCAAGGTCTTGGGATTGGTGGAGAATGGGGAGGAGCTCTTCTATTAGCTACGGAATATGCGCCTGCTGAACATCGCGGCTTGTTCGGTTCTATCCCGCAGATGGGTGTCACTATTGGGATGGTGATGGGAACATTGGCACTATGGATCATGAACTTGTTGCCAGAAGCAGCATTCATGTCATGGGGCTGGCGCGTACCATTCATCTTTAGTGCTTTATTAGTTATTTTCGGTCTATGGATTCGAAAAGGAATCGATGAAACACCTGAGTTTAAAGCCGTTCAAGAAAGTGGCGAGATGCCAAAACTTCCGATAGTAGACACACTTCGTTACTACTGGCGAGAAGTATTGATCACAATTGGTGCGAAAGTCGTTGAGACAGCGCCATTCTATATCTTCAGTACGTTTGTCGTATCGTATGCAACGACGAATCTTGGTTTCTCGCGTTCAGCGACACTTGGCGCAGTCATGATTGCTACAATCGTAACGACTATCTTGATTCCAATCATGGGAAGCTTATCTGACCGTGTCGGCCGTAAGAAAATGTACATAGCCGGAACTGTTGCGATGATGGCATTTGCCTTCCCGTATTTCTGGATGATTCACCAAGGAAGCGTAGCTTTATTGGTCATTGCGACAGTAATTGGGCTTGGAATCATTTGGGCTCCTATTACAGCAGTGCTTGGTACAATGTTCTCTGAAATTTTCGATGCGAAAGTGCGTTATACGGGTGTTACTCTCGGGTACCAAGTCGGGGCAGCAGTGGCTGGAGGAACGGCGCCATTAGTAGCAACAGCTCTATTAGCGACATTTGAAAATTCCTACGTACCAGTCGCTCTATATATCATGTTCACAGCGGCTATTTCATTAGTTGCGATTTGGGCAGTCAAAGGCCGTATTCAACAACCGGCTGAAAACTAATAAAGGAAGTGACGTATGCGTATCATTCAAGATAGTACCATTCAAAAATTTTACACCATGAAAGATGCCTTGCGTGACGTTGAGCAGATGTTACTTCGCATCAACAAAGGACAATCGGTGAATCCGCACCGAACTGTCATCGATGTGAAGAAAAAGAGCGGGTCTGTGCTGTATATGCCTAGTTCAAATGGAGACGAGATGGCGGCAGTGAAAATTGTCTCCATCTTTCCAGAAAACCCGGGAAGTGGATTGCCTACTACTCAAGGCGCCATCTTACTTACTGAACTTCGCTCCGGTCGACATGTAGGATTGGTAGCAGGATCCTATCTGACACGCCTTCGAACGGGTGCCTTGAGTGCTCTTTCCGCAAAGCACTTAGCTCGACCTGATAGCCGTGTCTTAACGGTCATAGGAACTGGCGCTATGGCATTTGAACAAGTTGTGGGCCTTGTTGAAGTATTGCCGATCGATGAGATCATTCTCGTAAACCGGACTCCGGAGAAAGCTGTAGCATTTGCAGAGCGATTAATGCAATTTGGAGTCCGAGCAAAGATTGTCGTTGAGACAGATGTCCGAAAAGCGGTAGAACAAGCAGACGTTGTGTGTTGTGCGACTCGTTCTACAGAGGATGTTTTTGAAGCAGATATGGTAAAACCGGGAACTCACATTATTGGTGTCGGTAGTTATTTACCTGAAATGCGAGAAATTCCTGTAGAGTTGATTCCTCAAGTGGATGCACTTTATGTAGATGATTTAGACGGTGTCCGAGTTGAAGCTGGAGAATTGATAGCTGCTCAAGAAGCAGGAACTTGGTCTTTCGAACAAGTGACTGGGACATTGGATCAACTAGTCGTTGAAGGATTTGAGCGAGACCCAGATGCTATAACGGTATTTAAATGCGTTGGAGCTGCTCATTTTGACTTGGCAGTGGCTAAAGGTGTTTACGAAAAAGCGGTTGTTGAAGACATTGGTGAAGAAGTTGCGTTTTAGATAGGAGAGGAGGCCGGAATCTAAATTTGATTCGGCCTCTATTTTGTTTTATTAGACCTCTAATTGGAATGATTCGCCCTCAATTTTTGGTCATTCGACTTTCGAAACAAACTCCACTCATACTCCAAAAGTTTTTCAATCTCCCTGGAATACCAATCATCCATCAAACTTCCAAAATCTCAGGAACTAGCTCTCCGATTCCAGTCCGCATTTTACACAACCTAGCCTAAGAAAACCATTCCGATTTCACTTTCCCCTGTCTTCTTCCGTATTTTTGCCAACCTTTATTTCTTCTTTACAAATCCTCGGTATACTGAAGTCAAATCGCGATTTTACTTGCAAGGCCATTATAGTTTGCCAGGGGAGGCAGCGGGAGAATGAAACGCAGTACATGGATAAAAAAATGGATGAAACGCAGTGTTTTGACACTAGCGGCAGCAACACTAGTATTTCCAGGAGTTCAATCAGGAGAGCAAGTTTCTGCTCAGACGACCGATCTTTTAATTTCGGAATACATCGAAGGGTCAGGAAATAACAAAGCCCTTGAACTTTATAATGGAACAGGCCAATCAATCAACTTATCAGGGTATCAACTTGCCTATCATCAAAATGGTTCGACTGCAGTTTCTGCAACACTGAATTTATCAGGAACGGTAGCAGCTGGGGATGTCTTTGTTGTTTACAATCCTTCATCAGTGACAGGAATCTCCACTAAAGGAGATTTTGCATCTACAACGATTCAACATAACGGAGACGACACAATTGTTCTGAAAAAGAATGGAACGGTCATCGATTCGTTTGGACAAGTCGGAGTGGATCCAGGGACTGCGTGGTCAGCGAATGGAGTCTCTAAAGCAGACAAAACATTGGTACGTAAATCTTCTATTACTACTGGAGATACGACAACAACGAATGCATTCGACCCATCCTCACAATGGGTTGCTTATTCTGTCGATACATTCACTTATCTGGGAGCTCACCAGCAAGACGGCGGTACAACGACACCACCACCTACAGGAGATCCAGGTACTACTGACGATGCAAATGGGTACTATACAGGAGTTTCGGGGTTGACAGGTAACGCTTTGAAAACGCGCTTGAATGATATTATCGACAACCATACAAAGCTTTCGTATGATGCGGTTTGGGAAGCACTGAAATATACAGATGAAGACCCAAACAACACGTCGAACGTCTTATTGTTCTATAGTGGTGTCTCTCGTTCAAAATCATTGAATGGGGGCAACCTCGGGGACTGGAACCGTGAACACGTTTGGGCAAAATCACACGGAGATTTTGGTACGACGACTGGTGCAGGAACAGATCTTCATCATCTGCGTGCAACCGATGTCCAAGTGAACGGTGCACGTGGCAATCTTGACTTCGACTGGGGAGGAACGAGCGTTATCAACTGTTCAGATTGTCAAAAAGATGGAGATTCCTTTGAACCGTCTGACCGTGTAAAAGGCGACGTTGCACGTATTCTCTTTTATATGGCAACGCGTTATGAAACTGGCGATCAGCTCGACCTGGAGTTGAATGAATTGGTGAATAACGGAACAGCTCCTTACCACGGAAAGCGTTCTGTGTTGCTTGAGTGGCACGCAATGGATCCGGTAGATGCAGCAGAAGAACGCCGCAACCAGCGAATCTTTGAAAAACAAGGAAACCGCAATCCATTTATCGATAACCCGCAGTGGGCAACTATGATTTTCGGGAACTAAACCAAAAGGAGTCTATCCATCGATAGGCTCCTTTTCTGTTACTTGACTATACAAAATGGGCTATCTTCATTATGCTTGCTATAGAACTCAAAGCCGAAAGGAAGATACCTATATGCAACAATGGCAGACACCAGAAAGCTTGCAGGCTCTGCTTGAAGAGCTCGTCAGCTGGGACAGCCGCAGCACGACTGCCGGAGAAATCGAATTCGCCCATCAAGTTTCAGAAAAGCTAAAGAAACTGGACTATTTTCAAAAACATCCGGAGCAACTAGTTTTAGGAGATTCAGGAGAAGGGCGACACTTTGTAGCTGCGCTTACTGTTCATCCAAAAGCAACAAAGACCATCGTACTAATCAGCCACTTTGATACGGTTGGAATCGAAGAATATGGAGAACTGGCTCCACTTGCGTATCAACCTGAGCAATTAGGAGAAGCACTACATCATCATTTAGAATCTTTATCGGAAGATGCAAAGCAAGATCTTCAGTCAGGTGACTATCTGTGGGGCCGAGGCACGATGGATATGAAAGCAGGTCTCGCAATCCATATGGCAACGGTTGAAAAAGCACTTCTAGAAGAGTGGCCAATCAACTTGGTGCTGTTGACTGTACCCGATGAAGAAGTAAACTCTGCTGGTATGCGTGCGGCAGTAACACATCTTGCAAAATGGCAAGAAGAGAAGAACCTTGATTATGGTTTGTTCCTTAACGGCGAACCGGTCTTTTCGATGAATCCAACAGACACAGCTTACAAAGTCTATTCCGGATCTATTGGTAAAATCATGCCGTCTGCGTTGTTTTTCGGCAAAGAGACACATGTTGGGGAACCGATGAGTGGGATGACCTCCAGTCTCCTCGCAGCGATGATGACACGTCGCATGGAAATGAATCCGATGTTTAAAGAGACAGTTTATGGTGAGAACACACCGCTACCGGTCACACTTCATTTGAAGGATTTACGAGAAGCATATTCGACCCAGACGCCATTCCTAACTTCTGCGCTATACAATGTATTCACCATGAATCAAAGTGCAGCGGATGTGATGGACCAGTTCGAAAAGGTTGCAATTACAGCAGCAGACGAAATCAATGAGTGGATTGCTATGGTAAGTGAGAGAGAAGCGGTCACTCCCATAGGTAACGTTCGAGTCATGCGGTATTCGGGATTACTGGACTATGCAACGGAAAAGTTAGGTGAAGAGGTCGTTCAAGAAATCAAAACTCATTGCATTTCTGTAAAAGACCATGATGATCGTGAAATATCTATTCAAATTGCAAAAGCTTTGTTAACTCGCTGTCCAGAACTTGCGCCAGCGATTGTTCTGATGTTTACACCACCTTACTATCCAGCCGTGAATTCGACAGAAGAAGAGCTAGTAAAAGCTTGTATCGCTAGTGTGCAAGAAGTGGCGAAAGAGGAGTTTGATTTGAAGGTAGATCAAGTCCATTACTTCAATGGTATTTCGGATCTTAGCTATGTCAATTACACGGGGGACGCAATTGGATGGAACGCTTATGAAGCGAACACACCTGTTTGGAATGAGACGTACTCGATTCCATTCAAGGATATGGAACGCCTCCAAGCACCTGTGTTAAATGTAGGCCCATTCGGGAAAGATGCACACAAACGAACGGAACGCCTCCACATTCGCAGTGCATTTGTTGAGACGCCTCGACTTGTCGAGCAAGTGATTCGTACCGTGATGGAGTCAGAGTTCGCCTCGCATTCCTCCCATTGACCGAGTTTAATCCTTGCTCTTTCCCCAATACTTTTTAGGGAAAGTGAAAGAGGAAATGGAATGTGGAATAATGAATTACAAGTGGTCCAGGTCCGTATAGCACGACCAACGGATCAACTAGATAAAGTAAAAGAGTTTTACATGGAAGGTCTTGGACTTGAAGTGGTAGGACATTTTGAAAATCATCAAGGGTATGATGGTCTGATGATTGGATTGCCCGTCAAAGACTATCATTTAGAGTTCACCCAATTTGTAGAGGGAAGTCCGTGTCCGGAACCGACTCATGACAATCTTTTGGTGTTCTTTATACCAGACGAGAAACAAATAGAGGTTGTTGTAACTCGTCTTACAGGGACGGGGTATCCAGTGGTGGAGCCGGAGAACCCTTACTGGGCTGAACGAGGTAAGATGATTGAAGATCCTGACGGTTGGCGAATCGTCCTGATGAATACAAACGGTATTTAATAGTGAGAGGTTACGGCATGACATCATGGTATGCAGATGGGCAGCAAGGGCCACGCTTGGTGATGAAAGTATTGGCCAAGCGAAATAAAGAGAATAAGTTGCGTCACATTATTCTGGAGAAGGTGCCTAAAGCATTTTTGATCTCGTATGAACCCACTCATTTTAATGGCGGTTTTTTCTTGAAACGATAAAAAGGCTGCGCTTAGTGCGCGGCCTTTTTAAATTGCTTAGTTCTTACGTCGGAATTTTCTAAAAACAATTGTGGACTCCTTGATAATTCGGTATCATTTTATGTAGAGGTTTGTGCAAGCGTTTGCGCAAATTGATATTGAAAGCGATTACAATATGAGGGGATGGATGAGAGTGAAAGGATCTAAAAAGCTATCGTGGCTTTCGGTCATCGCACTATTTTTTAGCATCTGGGTGCCATTCGTGCAACCAGTCAGCGCAGAAACACAAACGGAAGTCACAAACACACAACAAACTGACCGGGAGGTGCGCTTCACTTATATTCGTGAAGACGGTCAGTTCGGAGACTGGAACATTTGGGCTTGGAATACCGGTGTGAAAGACGATCAAATTGATTTCACAACTAAGGATGGTACCAAAGCGGTCGTGGACATCGCAGTAAGTGAGACAACGACCCAGTTTGGTTTTGTACTCCGTAGCACCTATGACTGGGATACAGCAAAAAAAGAATTTGGTGACCGGTTCATTCCAGTAAATAAAAATGACCGAATCACAAAAGCGTTTGTCACAAGCGATGTGGAACAAATTAGAATTGTGCCAGATGGTTCTGCTCCTGTGATCAATCAAGGAGAAGCGACTTTTTACTATCGTGACAAGACATTGTTCGAGCAAGATGCTATGGATTCCATTGAACGCGTGCAACTAAAGTTTGCGGGTGAGACGTACGATATGGCCTACGAAGTAGAAAACGAACGCTTTGTAGCAAATGTACCGTCGATTCCAAACGGGGTTACAACGTATACCTATTTAGTAACAACTGATGGAGTCACTACAGAAGTGACAGATCCTTACAACACAGTGAACGGAGTCTCTGCAATTGACTTCAGACAAGCGGACCTGCAAGTATCAGGAACGGTTTTGCCAAAAGTGGTTGATTCCAACGAAAATGCAGTTCTGACGGTTTCTGTAGAAGGGCAAACTGAAGGCGTAACAGTTTCTTCTATAGTAATAGACGATTCACAACTTGGTGGAACTGGATCGTTACAAGTTGACCCGAGCGTTTCAAAAATTGCTCTCGCAGTGAAAGATGATGTTTCATCAGGTGTCAAAGAACTTCCGATCACCGTGAAAGATTCTTATGGAAATAGCTATCAAGGAACGGCTCAAGTAGAAGTGACGGAGCGCATTTCAACAGGCTCTGGCGACTTCGATTGGGATGAATCCGTAATTTATTTCATGCTGACGGATCGTTTCTTCGATGGCGATTCTACTAACAACGACCCTTACGGACTCAACTACGACACAACAAAACGTGGTACCTATCAAGGTGGAGATTTAAAAGGGATCACTGAAAAATTAGATTATCTAGAGGACCTCGGCGTGAATACGGTTTGGATCAGTCCAATTGTAGATAACGTGAAATACGACGTGCGATTTGGAGAAGAAGGACAACCTTACTTTGGCTATCACGGCTACTGGGCAAGTGATTTCTCCAAGCTTAATCCTCATTTTGGCACGATAGAAGAACTGCATGAACTGATTGATAAGCTTCATGCACGTGACATGAAATTGATGGTGGATGTAGTAGTGAACCATGCAGGATATGGATTGAAAGACGTTGATGGAGAACGCGTGAATCCACCAGCTGGTTATCCGACGGACGAAGAACGGGCTCCATTTAGCGACTTGCTTCGTCAAGGCATGAATGTCGGAACAGACGAAGTAGTAGGTGAACTAGCAGGACTTCCTGACTTTAAGACAGAAGACCCTAAAGTACGTCAGCAGATCATTGACTGGCAGACCCAGTGGATTGACCTTGCGACAACACCAAATGGCAATACAATCGATTATTTCCGAGTCGACACGGTCAAGCATGTAGAAGATGCTACATGGACAGCTTTCAAAGCAGCACTAGCTGAAAAGAAAGCGGATTTCAAATTGATTGGAGAAGCGTGGGGAGCAAGCAGTACCAACACGCTTGGATACCTAGATACAGGAATGATGGACTCATTACTCGACTTTGAATTCAAATCGACCGCTCGAAGCCTAGTAGATGGCAACATCAAGGCGGCGAATGATGCAATTCAATCGCGCCATGACAAGCTCTCGAATACGGCAACGCTTGGCCAGTTCCTTGGTAGCCATGACGAAGACGGGTTCTTACACACACTTGGTGGCGACAAAGGTAAATTGAAAGTCGCAGCCTCCCTACAAGCAACAGTCAAAGGGCAACCGGTCATCTATTACGGGGAAGAGCTAGGACAGACTGGTGCGAACAATTACCCGTACTATGACAACCGGTACGATATCGCTTGGGATCAAGTCGAAGGAAACGACGTCTTGAGTCATTATCAAAAGGTACTGAATTTCCGTCAAGACCACTCCAAAGCGTTTGCAAAAGGCGAGCGGAAAACACTTGGTGGCCGGGACGCGGACAAGTTCCTAGTTTACGGACACAGCACAAAAGAAGATACAGTGTATGTTGGTTTGAACGTAGCAACTGAAGAGACGGTAGTCACTGTAACAACAGACACGCCAAATACAACTCTTACAGATCACTATTCAGGTGAGAGTTATATGACGGATTCGAATGGTAAAGCAGTAGTTGCTCTTCCTGCTATGAAAGACGGCGGAACAGTGTTGTTGACACTAGAATCAGGGACTATTACAGCGGTCACAAAAGGCGGCACGCCTACAGTGGAGCCGGTTCCAGATAACCACATTCGCATCCACTACAACCGCACAGATGCCACCTACGACAACTTCGGTGCTTGGTTGTGGAACGATGTGAAAAATCCGTCTGCTAATTGGCCGGTGGGTGCTACGATGTTCACGAATCAAGATGCATACGGTGCTTATATTGACGTGGAACTAAAAGAAGGAGCTAAAAACATTGGGTTCCTCGTGATGGATGTCACTAAAGGTGATGCAGGAAAAGAAGGTGGCGACAAAGGCTTTACCATCACCTCTTCTGAACAAAATGAAATTTGGATCAAACAAGGCGACGATACGGTGTATACGTACGAGCCGGTTGATTTACCAGATAACACGGTACGTATCCATTACACACGTGACCAAGGGGATTACGACAACTTTGGCGTGTGGAACTGGGGAGACGTGGCGAACCCGTCCGCTAATTGGCCGACGGATGCAGCAAACTTCACTGGAACCGACCAGTACGGAGCCTATGTGGATGTTTCTTTAAAAGAGGGCGCGAAACAACTCGGTTTCCTGATTGTCAATGAAGTCTCGCAAGAAAAAGACGGAGGAGATAAGTCCTTCAATCTGCTCGATAAATACAACCGCCTGTGGATCAAACAAGGTGACGACACAGTGTACATTAGTCCTTATGGCGATGTAGCAACTGGTCTAGTCACTGGAGAAGTCGTTTCCGAAACGAAAATTCGTCTCGGATTCACCATGACGGACGGGCTTGAAGCAGAGAAACTGAAATCGGAACTAGCAATCGTCGATGCAGATGGTCAACCTGTTGCTGTTGAAACGGTCACGATTGTAGATGCGAAGACGGTTGAAGTCACAGCAGATTTCGACTTAGAGAAACTCCCCTTATCGATTACCTATGCGGGTAGAACCGTTTCAGCGAAAGCGGGATGGCGTTTAATTGATGCGCTTTATGCTTACGAAGGAGACGATTTAGGAGCGACGTATAAAAACAAAGGTGTGACATTGAAATTCTGGGCACCAACAGCTTCTAAAGTAGTAGCGAACTTCTACGACAAGAAAGATGCAGCCAATCAGATTGGTTCAGTGCCGCTCACACTGGGTGAAGACGGTGTCTGGTCTATTGAAGTAGCAGCTAAAACACTTGGACTTAGAGATCTTCGCGGTTACTACTATCAGTACGACGTGACGCATGATGGGGTAACGAAGCAAGTATTAGATCCTTACGCGAAGTCTTTAGCTGCCTTCACAGTTAATACGGAAGGTCAGCCTGGAGCAGACGGTGACACAGTCGGAAAAGCAGCAATCGTCGACTTGTCTGGAACGGATCCTAAAGGATTTGACCATGCAGACATCGAAGGTTATGAAAAACGCGAAGATGCCATCATTTACGAGGCACACGTTCGAGATTTCACTTCAGATCCTTCGATTTCTAAGGACTTAAAGTCTCGCTGGGGCTCTTATACAGCTTTCATCGATAAGCTAGATTACATCAAATCCCTCGGAGTGACTCATGTGCAGTTGCTACCTGTAATGGCGTGGTATTACGGAGATGAGACGCAGATGGGTGAGCGCGAGCTTGAGTATTCAGCTGGCGGCAACGAATACAACTGGGGCTACGATCCACATGGCTACTTCTCGCCAGATGGTGCCTATTCTGAAGACCCGATGGACCCGGAACTCCGAGTAAAAGAATTGAAGCAATTGATTGATGCGATCCATGACCGTGAGATGGGTGTCGTGTTAGATGTCGTCTACACGCACATGGCGAAAACTTCACAGCTCAATGACGCGCAGCCGGATTATTATTTTTACCAAGATGCAAATGGCAATTTCTTAGGTGGCTTTGGAAACAACTTGGCGACCAACCATGCGATGGCTGAAAAGCTGATGGTCGACTCGGTGAAGTACTGGTTTGACGAGTACAAGATTGATGGCATGCGTTTCGATATGATGGGAGATGCAACGTATCCATCTATTCAAAATGCGTACGACGCAGCAGCGGAAATCAATCCAAATGCTCTATTCATTGGAGAAGGCTGGCGGACATTTGCAGGGCATGTTGCAGACCCGTCGCTTGCAGGTATGGGAGCAGACCAAGACTGGATGGATAAGACGGATGACGTCGGAGTGTTCTCTGATGAGATTCGCAACGAGTTGAAATCTGGATTTGGCTCAGAAGGAGAACCACGCTTCTTGACAGGTGGTGCTCGTTCGATTGATACGATTTTCAACAACATTAAAGGACAACCATCTAACACGGCACAAGACGATCCAGGTGACATGGTCCAGTACATCGAAGCACATGACAACATGACGCTCTATGATGTCATTGCCCAATCTATCAAGAAAGACCCGTCGATTCCTGAAAATAATTTGGAAATCCATAAACGGATTCGACTAGGAAATACGATGATTCTGACTTCCCAGGGAACGGCGTTCTTACATGCCGGTCAAGAATACGGACGAACGAAACAATGGTTCGGAGAAGGGGTTCCGGAACAGAAATATCATGAACTCGAAGATGCAGAAGGCAAGCCGTTCGGCTACTTCATCCATGATTCTTACGATTCCTCGGACGCTATCAACATGTTCGATTGGGAAAAAGCTACGAACAAAAAGAAATACGACATCAACACGACAACTCGTGAGTTTACTGAAGGATTGATCAAACTGCGCCGCTCTACAGATGCATTCCGACTGGGAGAGCAAGCACTTGTGAACGAAAATGTACAACTACTTGATATCCCCGAAGTGCAAGGTACGGATCTGGTACTCGCTTACGAAAGTAAGTCGACAGACGGCACGGGAACGTATTATGTATTCGTCAATGCGGATTCAAAAGCACGAACCTTGTCACTTGGAGACTTGGACTTAACGAAAGGCGACGTGTTAGTGGATAGTGACGAAGCTGGAGTGAAAAAGGTGAAGAAAGCGTCTGGCTTCACTCTCGGGATGTCTTCATTGAAACTGGATCCATTGACGGCAGTTGTGGTGAAAGTGGAGGAGAAGAAAGGCAAAGGGAAGGCAAAAGGGAAAAACTGATTTGTGCAGGGCCAGCATCCGCTGGTCCTGTTTTTTGCTTCCCAGGGAATATTCATTCCGTATTTAAGTTAACTTGTTTATTGAAATATTCTCTGGGAACATAAAATAAACTAGGTCTCTGGTTCGTTATATTAGATATATCCACTCAATATTCAGAAAACTATCTTGCCAGCTGTAACAAAACTGTGCTACAGTACTAACAACAAAATGAAGTGTAAACTTCATAAAGGGAAATAAAGAAGGAGGAGCTTCGCGTCGTGGAGAATCAATGGGTCCACCAAATTGAAGAAAAATTTTCCGGTCTCTCGAAGTCGCAACAACGTGTCGCCAAACTAGTACTAGACGATCCGCAGTACATTTCGTTGCACTCCGCTACAGAAGTGGGGAAGCGCGCGGAGACGAGTGAGACGACAGTCATTCGATTTTGTTATGCCATTGGGATGTCAGGGTACACCGAGCTTCAAAATGCGATCATGTCTTCTTTAGTTACCAATCGTCCGCTTAGTTCGCTCGGAGCTTACATGTCGTCAAAAGAACCCTATATTGAAAAAGATCACTTAGCTGCAGACATGATGTGGGAGTTCGGCCAACAAATTTCAGTGCTTGGTCAATCAGTAGATAAAAAACTCTTTGAACAAGCGTCAGAAGAGCTTCACAAAGCTAAGCAAATCATTTTAATTGGTGAAGGAGCTTCCTATATAGCCGCACAGTGGTTCGGTTTTACTCTGTCGATGCTGCGTCCGCAAGTTCGTGTGGCAACCAAAGATACCACTACTCTGATTCAGCTTTACCAACAAGTTGAACCGGAGACAGTTGTAGTGCTGATATCTTTGCACCGTTATTACCAAGAGTCGTTAGAAGTCACGCAACACTTAAAATCTTTAGGAGCTAACGTAGTGGCAATAACCGATTCCAAAGTCGCTCCTGCCACAAGGTTTGCTGACTATTGTTTTACATTGACCGGACAACAACAGTCGACGATTGACTTGATTCCAGGAATTCTCGCTTTCTTGAACACATTAGCAGCAGGCATGATGAAGCAAGACATGCCGTATTATAAACAACAAAGAGAACAGTATGAGCAGATGCATCTGCAGTACTTACAAAAGAGATGGAGTTGACTGTAATGAAGGAATCCCTTTCAACATCTATGGAACGTCAATTTGATTATTTGCATGCGAATCCAGAGGTCAGTTGGTCTGAAATCGAAACGACAAACTACCTAATACAAGAGTTAGAAGCAATGGGACTCGCACCGCAACGCTTTCCCAAAATGACTGGTTTGTACGTAGATATAGGTGATGGAACGCCTCGAGTTGGAATTCGAACGGATATCGATGCTTTATGGCAAGAAGTAAACGGCGAGTTCCAGGCGAACCATTCCTGTGGTCACGATGGTCATATGACGATGGCACTTGGAGCTGCAAAAATTTTAGCGGAACGAGAACAAGAACTGCCAGGAGCCGTCCGGATTTTATTTCAACCAGCAGAAGAGAAAGGGAATGGAGCGCTTGCGCTTCTTGATGCAGGAGTAATTGATCCGCTTGAGTATTTGTTTGGAGTTCATGTCCGGTCCCTCGTTGAATTACCAGAAGGTACGCACAGTCCTGCCCTTCACCACGGAGCAGCTCGTATGATTCGAGGGACGATTACCGGAATTGAAGCACACGGGGCTCGTCCAGAAGAAGGCATCAATGCGATTGAAGCGGCAACGGCTCTAGTCGATGCACTCAAGCGTATTTGGATTCAACCTGGTAAATCCGGGTCTATCAAAATGACGCAAATTCAAGCGGGTGGGACGGCTGTCAATATCATCCCAGGTACGGCTACATTTTCACTTGATTGCCGAGCGCAACAAAACGACACGATGGACAAACTGATGGAAGGTTTAGAGCGTGCCATTAAATCCGTTGAAGAACTATACACTGTCAAAATCGATACCCATGTTGGAGCCGCCATTGTGGCAGCTCAAGTAGACCAAGATGCCGCAAGTTTACTTAAACAAGCCATCATCGATGTGGTTGGAGAAGAGCACTGTGGCGATGAAATCGTATCCCCGGGCGGAGAAGATTTTCATTACTACAGCTTCCACAAGCCGGGCCTCAAAACTACGATGCTCGGATTAGGATGCGGTGTTACACCTGGTTTACATCATCCTCAGATGACATTTACTAGCTCATATTTAGTAGAAGGAGCTCATATCCTAGCGCGAGCTGCAGAACATGCAGTACGTGAAGTGGAGGCTGGACGATGATTGAACTAAAAGAATTAACACAACGAGATGAACTACTCGAAGTTCAACAACTAGAACAGCTTGTGTGGGATATGCCACCGATTCCTTTGCACCAAACCATGACGGCTGTGAAGCATGGTGGTTTGATTATCGGAGCATATTCACAAGAGCAACTGGTCGGCTTCAGTTACGGTTTTGCAGGTTATTCAGAAGGCGAAGCCTATTTGTGCTCTCATATGCTCGGTATTCATCCTAACTTTCGCTCTCAAAAGATAGGCGAACGCTTGAAAGAGCATCAGCGCAAGGTAGCACTCGAGAAAGGGTACCGCCGAATCATTTGGACGTATGACCCTCTGGAGTCTCGCAATGCGTACTTGAACTTGACTAAGCTTCGTGGTATCTGCTCTACGTATATTGAAAACTGTTACGGGGAGATGGAGGACGGTCTGAACAAAGGCCTTCCTTCCGATCGCTTTGAAATTCACTGGTATATTGATGCACCTCATATGACATCGAAACCTACACAAAGTGAAGGGGAAACTATCTCACTAGGCTCGATTTCTTGGGAAGGTGACCATCCGGTATTTCATCCGCTAGGTGAAGTGGGAGACGCAACTAGCTATACCTTACCGATTCCCAAGGATTTTCAAGCGCTCAAACAACAGAACCCGGAACTTGCCTATTCTTGGCGCATTCAAACGAGAGCTGTCTTCCAGGAGCTCTTTGCGAGAGGCTACTGCGCGACAGAACTGATTCAATTGCAAGATGAAAATCGATATGTATTCCAAAAACAATCCACGCTGTCTTTAGGAGGAACCCCACTATGAAATTAGTTGAAGTTACATTGCGTCATTTACAGATGGAAATGAAGAGCCCGTTCTCGACAAGCTTCGGAACATTTCAAACAAAAGATTTTATTCTACTTGAAGCTAGAGACGAACAAGGTACTGTTGGATACGGAGAATCTGTTGCGTTTTCTTCTCCTTGGTACAACGAAGAGACGTTTAAAACGAACTGGCATATGCTTGAAGACTTTTTGATTCCCATGTTGTTAGGCAAAGAACTGCAACATCCAGATGAAGTGAACCAATTGTTTTCTGCAATTCGAAAAAACAATATGGCTAAGTCGACTATTGAAGGAGCTGTGTGGGACATCTATGCGCAACAGACCAACCAGTCGCTTGCTCAAGCACTTGGTGGTACCAAAGATCAAATCGACGTAGGAATCAGTATCGGAATTCAAGACTCTGTTGAAGAATTGATTGAAGTTGTGCGTGGCTATGTAGAAGAAGGCTACAAGCGAATCAAAGTAAAGATCAAGCCAGGCTGGGACGTGGATGTGATGCGTCGTCTGCGCGAAGCCTTTCCGGATGTTGCCATTATGGCAGATGCCAACTCTGCATATCGTCTTGAAGATGTGGAACTTTTAAAACAACTGGATGCTTTTGATTTAACGATGGTTGAACAACCTCTAGCATCTGACGACATCATTGACCACGCGACACTTCAAAAACAGCTGTCCACACCGATTTGTCTAGATGAAAGTATCCATTCATTAGAAGATGCCCGTAAAGCAGTCGAGCTGGGTTCGACGAAAATCATCAACATTAAAATTGGACGTGTAGGCGGACTTACAGAAGCGAAGAGAATTCATGACTACTGCATGGAAAAAGGAATTCCTGTATGGTGCGGTGGAATGTTAGAAGCAGGAATTGGACGTGCGCATAACGTAGCACTCACAACACTTCCTAACTTCATTTTACCTGGAGACACAGCCGGTTCATCTCGCTACTGGGAAAAAGACATCATCACGCCTGAAGTGACAGTCGATCACGGTGTGATTCACGTACCACAGCAAGCAGGTATTGGCTATGCGATTGACTTAGAAGCTGTTGAACAGTATACGGTAATGAAAAAAACATACAACTTAGAGTGACTACAAAAGGAGTGTTTCTATGAAGAGAAGTATCCAGATGGCCGGCGCATTCGTCGGGCTGATTGTGGGAGCAGGATTTGCTTCTGGTCAAGAGATTTTACAGTATTTCACGAGTTTCGGTTACTGGGGGATTGCGGGAGGCGTACTCGCAACAGCACTTTTCGCATTTTTAGGAATGACATTAGCGCAACTTGGATCCCAGCTGAAGACGACTTCACATAAAGGCGTTATCTACCATATTGGGGGGCGATACATCGGAGCTATTTTGGACGTCTTGATTACCTTCTTCTTATTCGGGGTAGCGGTCGTGATGTTTGCTGGAGCGGGTTCTACGTTTGAACAGATGTTTGGACTGGATGCTCGAATCGGTAGCATTATCATGGTTGTACTGACCATCCTGACATTACTTTTGAATCTGCAAAGCATTTTGAATTTGATTGCCTCAATTACGCCTTATTTATTGCTAGTAATCTTGATTATCCTTGGCTATTCATTAGCCACAATGGATTTGTCATTTGGACAAGCACATGAGTTAGCGACTCAGCAGCCTGCTGCTGCAGGCAACTGGTTCTTAGGAGCACTTCTTTATGTATCGTATAATATTGCTTGCGGAGCAGCGCTATTAATTGTGATGGGTGGAGCTGAAAAAGATCGCCGCATTGCAGGAATCGGTGGGGCTTTAGGTGGAATGCTACTCGGTTTAATGATTATTCTGGTGAACATTACACTCTTCGTAAAAGTCGATACGATTGCAGGAGTAGATCTTCCAACACTTGAACTGGCTACTCAGATACATCCGGTTGTCGGTCTATTAATGGCGATTGCACTTCTTGGTATGATCTACAATACGGCAGTTGGTATGTTCTATTCGTTCACAGTTCGATTTGTAGCACCTGACCACAAGTCATTCAAATTCGTAATTGTGCTAGTAGGTATTGCAGGTTATGTAGCAAGTTTAGTTGGATTTACTACACTTGTTGGTAAAGTCTACTCTACAGTCGGCTACTTAGGATTTGCTTTGATGGCGACGATTATTGTAGCCTGGTTTAAAGGAAGAAAAACGGTTCATTAAAAAAGTCCAGGGCATGCGCCCTGGGCTTTTTAAGTGAGTAGTTATTCGTATTTTGGAACCCCAACATGGCTTGTCCATCGATTGGCATCTGTATCTGTCATCGGGTTGACTACAACTCGCTCCGGTGTAAAAGTCACTTCTGTAGGATAAAACGAAGGAGTAGCTGACAACACTTGCTTTCCATCTGAAGTGAACCTCATAACGGCAATACCTCCGTAATTTGTGTTTTCAATGGTTTGCCCACTGAAGAAGTTTCCAAGCGAGTAAAAGATATGCGTTTGTTGGTCACCTGTCTCAAGAAGTTCATACGGTTGCAAAACATGAGGGTGGCCACCAAAGATAATATCTGCACCTCCTTGATGCGCAATCGTTGCCACGTAACGCTGTTCATCATTTGCATCAAGTTCGTACTCCGTTCCCCAGTGCATCAAAGCGATTGTCAAATCAACCTGATCCTCTAGTTCGCGAATGTCTTTTTGAATCTTTGCGACATCAATTAAATTAACTAAGTAAGATTGATCACTTGGAACTCTGTGGCCATTCAAACCATAAGTATAGGAAACAACACCAATTTTAACAGAACCTACAGAGAAGATTCGTGGTTGATCAGCATCTTCTTTAGAACTGTAGGCTCCTACATAAGGAAGTTCTCGCTCTTTAAGATTGGCAAGGGAAGCCTGGAGACCTGCTGGTCGTTTATCTAAAGTATGATTGTTCGACACCATCACGAGGTCGCTTCCTAAATCCTTGATCCCATCTAGGATGGTTTCCGTGCTATTGAAATTCGGATATCCTGACAAACCAAAAGCTTCTCCTGCAGCAAGAGATTCCAAGTTGACGATAAAAAAATCAAGTTCGTTTGTCATCTCACGTACTCCTTCGAAAGAAGGACGGTAATCAACATAATTGTTTAGCGTATCATGTAAAAGTACATCGCCAGCCATCCCAATTGTAATCGTTTCAACAGGCAATTCGAACTTTTGAGCAGTGCGAGAAACACCATCAAATGCGGCTATAGGTGGTGGAGCGGATCTCAGTAAAGTGTGGACCACTCCATAAAGTTGCGTATAGCCGACGACAGAAACAACGAGAATTAAAATTGCCCATGACAGCCACGTAACCCACTTCATACAATCCACCCCTTTTTATAGTCTCTATTACTTTTATCATAGACGGTAAGACGAAGGTTGTATAGCTGCAACTAGTTCTTCAAGGAAACTGGTTGACACGAATCGGTCGGAAGTTGACGCGAATCACCCAACCTTTGTCGCAATTCCCACTTGAGCAACTCCACCCGTTCGCGTATGCTAAAAGTAGACTGAAAAGGGAGAGATGACCATGTTAAAAAAGTTTGCATCAGACGCATTAGGAATCTCAGATATCGGAAAAATCATTGACCCACAGGATTACGACAAAACGCAATCAGATGACTACGTCCGCCATGAAGACCAAGAAGAAATCTACTTTTTAATCAAGACGAAAATGGATGAGTACTGCTTCACGAATTTAGCATTGATCCATGTAGATGGTGATAGTGCAGTCTCATCTAAACGAACTTTGAAACGGTATAGCTACCACCGTCACCCGATCTCTCACGTCATGCTTGAGACAGCAGGAACTGTGGACTTAGATGTAGAAATCAAGTTCCAGATGGGCAATGTTCCTTTCGATATCGATGTGGATAAAAAGCAGTTGGAACGTTTGAAAGACCTTTATAAATCGTTGCTGCATATTTCTGAAGAAGTTCACGAAAATGAAAAGTACCTGAACATGTCTGCAAAGAGCATTGATGTTGCAGCTACTGTAATGAACAACTCTCGCCCGTCAGAAAGCCGTATGGCAGAGGATTTCTCTCGTATCAATGAGTACGCATTTGAGTGGATGAAAAAGAATCAAGAGACGTATGTGAGAAAAGATTTCGGAGACGTCTTCAAAAAATACATTTTAAACTAAGCACGAATTTGATATAGTAAAAAAGCAAATAAATCTGCTGAGGCAGGAGAGGTTCATAGCGGACACCCTCTATAAAAAACTATGGATTCATGTCATTTCGCCATGTCCATCGCCGGACATGGCTTTTTGTATGCATTCGTATGTTTTTCCTCTCTTGAAGCAGCAGGCATTCAAGGAGGATTTTTTTCATGTCAGGAAGAACACACGAACAAGGATTAGATGAGTTAACGTTATTAGGGAATCAAGGAACGAAGTATCCACAGGACTACGCACCGGAAGTGTTGGAAGCTGTAGATAGCTTACACTCCAATCGTGATTATTTCGTAAAATTCAATGCACCGGAATTCACAAGTCTATGCCCGATTACAGGACAACCGGACTTCGCGACGATGTATATTTCGTACATTCCGGATCAGAAAATTGTGGAGAGCAAATCACTCAAACTGTATCTCTTCAGCTTCCGCAACCACGGAGATTTTCATGAAGACTGCGTCAACATCATCATGAACGACTTGATCAAGCTACTAGACCCACGCTACATCGAAGTTTGGGGCAAGTTCACACCACGTGGTGGAATCTCTATTGATCCATGGTGCAACTACGGGAAGCCAGGCACTAAATATGAAGAGATGGCGTTCCACCGTCTGATGAATCATGATTTATATCCTGAAAAAGTAGATAACCGATAGGAGGAAGGCGCATGTTACTTTATTTAAATGGTTTATTTGTCGGCCTTCTGATCCTTGCCAACATTGTTGCGGTAAAACTAGTTTCAATTGGCGAATTCGCAGTTTTACCTGCCGCTGTCGTGATTTATATCTTCACGTATCCGATTATCGATGTCATCGTCGAAGTTTACGGGAAAGAACAAGCGAAACAAACAGTTCGTGCAGGCTTGATCACACAAGTCATCGCTCTCGTTTTTATTAGTATTACTGTCGCTCTACCGTCCGCATCGTTTTGGCAAGGACAAGCTTCTTTCGAGACGATCCTTAATGGTAGCCTTCGAGTCATCGCAGCTAGCTTGATTTCGTATTTCATCAGTCAAAACCTAGATGTCTATGTATTCGACCGTCTGAAGAAAAAGCATGGCACTAAAAAACTATGGCTTCGCAACAATGCTTCTACGATGGCGAGTCAATTAGTAGATACATCCATTTTCATCACTATCGCATTTGCTGGGACGGTTCCAACAGCTGTATTGCTCGGAATGATTGCTACTCAATATGTCGTGAAGTTCTTTGCGACTATTGCTACTACTCCACTTGTTTACGGAGCAGTGTACGGAATACGCAAACAGCAAAAAGAACTTGTTGTGCAAACGACATGATTTGGTAAGGTATGACAATTTACACTAGTACTTCACCCAGCTCTTTTTATATACTGTGAGTAGTGAGTGAAAAGGGAGTGCGGATAATGAAAAAGACAACAGTGGCAGCTGCCGTTGCAGGATTTCTTCTAGCAGGAGGAGTTGCTCTTCAAGCTGAAGCAGCAGAGCAGTCGGAAACCGTCGTAGTCAAGATGAAGCAGCAAAATACAGATCGGTTGGAACAGAGCTTTAAAGTGCAATCGGCAACTGTCCAGCAAAATCAATCCGTTGTCACGGTAGAGGTTCCAGAAGGTAAATCTGCGACTCAGTTGATTCAAGAACTTGAAAAACGAAGTGACGTGGAACTTGCAGAACCGAACTACCGCTACAAAAAAATGGTGACGCCGACTGATCAGTATTTCTCAACACAGTACCATCATGGATTGATTGGTACGGCACAGGCCTGGGATATCACAATGGGATCGCCAGATGTACATGTAGCTATATTAGATGATGGGTTTGATACAAAACACCCTGAACTAGTTGGTCGCTTCACCGCAGCTATGAATACTGCACCCCAATTTTCTATCGAAGAACATGGAACTCATGTCGCTGGAATTGTCGGAGCTACTGCAAACAATGGACTGATGGGTGCAGGTGTAGCTCCTAAAACCGGAATGTATTTGGTGGACGTGTTTAATGGAGACGATGCGTATCTTAGCGATATCGTCGCGGGTGTTGAGTATGCAGTTGCTAACGACGCAGATATTATTTCGATGAGTCTAGGTGGTCCTTTTTACAGCGAAATCTTGGATGACGCTGTACAAACCGCACATAATGAAGGGCTAGTGATTCTTGCGGCATCAGGAAATGAATCGACATCCCTAATCAGTTATCCAGCTGGTTTTGATAACGTATTGTCTGTCGGGTCGACCAATCGGTCAGATGCAGTCTCTACATATTCTAACTGGGGAGAAACGCTTGATCTTGTCGCTCCGGGGGAAAGCATTTATTCAACCACACCAAATAATGGGTTCCTTCGTATGTCGGGTACTTCGATGGCGACTCCTGTTGTAGCCGGAGTCGCTGCGCTCATTAAAGCGCAGAACCCACATTTTACAAATACGGATATCGAAAATCAGTTGCTTGCTACTACTAAAGATTTGGGGGCAACTGGTTGGGATTCAAAATCTGGGTACGGTCGTGTAGATGCCTATGCAGCATTGACTCAATTTGACCTAGAGGCTCCTGTCCTTGCTCCGGTTTCGTCTTCTCAAGGGCAAGTGACAGGCACGGTAACAGGTGTGCTCCCTAAATCAACTATAGTTGTTCGCAACAATTTAGGGCAAATCGCTAAAAAATCAGGCTTCACGGGAAAAGGGACCTTTACAGTTGAAATACCGAAACAGCCTGCTGGAACTGAGTTGACGGTTCAGCTAGTTGATAGTCTAGGGAATGAGAGCCCTCTATCGACGGTTATCGTAGCCGCTTCCTCACAAATGGAAGTCTGGACAGGGCAAATTGTAACAAATTATTCAACACATCTAATAGGATACACAGCTCCCGGGAGTGAAGTAACAGTTTACAAAGGAGCTACAGAACTAGGAACTGCCAAAGCAGACTGGTTTGGAAAGTTTGATGTGTACGTTACACCTCAATCAGTAGGAACTTCTCTCCGTATCTCTGCAGTGAATGAACAAACGCGTCTAACTGCAGAGAAAACAATTACTGTACAAAATGGAGCCTATCCTGATTTTAGTGCTTCACACTGGGCGCATGATGCCGTAGCCTATTTACGAGATTATTCAATTATCGGCGGCTATCCAGATGGGACGTTCCGACCAGATCGTTACACGACACGCGCTGAGGCTGCTCGAATGATTTCACAAGCTTTGGAACTCCCTTATAAGCAGGGGATGCCGGGCTTTAAGGATGTCCCTAGTTCCCATTGGGCATCAGATTTTATTGCAGCAGCAACAGCCGCAGGAATATTTACAGGAAACCCGGACGGAACGTTTAATCCGAATGGTCAATTGACTCGTGCACAAATGGCTGTAATTTTGAGTAAGTCTTATGAATTGAATTCTAGCGACACACTCCCATTTAAAGACGTGAATGAAAGCCATTGGGCATCTAAAGCCATTGGGTCTTTAGCTGAAGCGGGAATCACAGCAGGTTATCCAGACGGTTCATTTAAACCTTCTAACCCTACTAAACGTTCCGAGTTCTCTCAGTTCTTGATGAAAGCTATGAAATAGAAAAGAGCTTCTTCTCCGTTTTTGGGGAAGAGGCTCTTTTTGTTACTACTCTTGTTGCATCGTTCTAGCTAAAAACGCTGCGAAATGAGCGCGAGTAGCGAGAGTTGTTGGCTGGAATGTACCGTCTTCATAACCAGAAGCTAGCTTGTTTTCGTAAACTTTCTGGATGTCTTCGTATGCCCAGTAGTTCTCACTTACATCTCCGAATGGGAGTGGTTGATCCGTATGTTGTAACCCATACGCGCGGCTTAGGACTGCCGCGACTTCCGCACGAGTGATTCCCGCTGCCGGTCTAAAGTTGCCATTCCCATTACCAACAAACAAACCCGCCTTGGTGGCTGTATAGATGTACGGCTTTGCCCAATGATCATCGGAAACATCTGGATAGGAAAGAGAACCCGTTTCAAGAGGTAGCTTCAAAGCTTTTACTAACATGATAGCTGCCTCTGTTCGTGTCGTTTTCTTATTAGGTTGGAAGCTGCCATCTTTAAAACCGGTAATAATCTTTTGGTCAGACAGATAGACGATATCTTTGTAAGCCCAGTGTGTCTGTGGTGTATCGGTATAGATTCCCGGCGGAACGGGAGGTTTTACTGGATAAAGGCCTAAATATTCTTCCAAAGTCTTCCCGCTAGTATAAACAGCAGTTGCGGTTTTGACTCCAAGATAGCGGTAATGCCAAGGCTCATACATGTACCCTGTGATGTGTTCCTTATTTTGAGGGTAGCGTAAGATGAAGCCGTATTTATACGCATTCTTAGCTAGCCATCGAGTGGCAGCGGATTCTGCGTAGACATCGGATGCGCCACTTTGTGAAATATCAAATGCTAATCCTGTCTGATGTTCAGAATGACCTGGCTTTGCACTGAAACGATCCGCTTCTTTTTGACCATATTTTTTCACATAATTGTCGTACAGTTCCTTTTGTCGGCTATAAGACCGGTATGTACTAAATGCATACATCCCGATTCCATCCTTTTTAGCTGCAGCGGCCATTTGATCGAATGCCGCTCGTGCTGTCTTGCTTTCACCCGGGGCGTAAGTCGAAGGGAGACTGTACGTTTTATTAACAATTAGAATGCCGTCGATATAAGTCGGTCCTGTAGTAGCTGCGTCAGCAGATTGAGGTGTTGCCGTTCCTAAAAACAGAAAGATAAGTAGTACTACCAACCACTTTTTCATAAAATCACTCCTTCGCTTCAAGAGTGGAAGCAGGTAAATAAACATCTAGGAAATAGACAGGGCGCTTCTTCGTCTCAAAAAAGATTTTTCCTAAGTATTCGCCGATAATCCCGAGAGACAATAGTTGAACGCCTCCTAGAAACAGGATGACGGCCATCATGGAAGGATAACCTGCCACAGGATCTCCGTATAGTAGCGTACGAACAATGATGAAAATGATATAGATAAAGGCTAACAATGAAATCGCAATACCACTCCATGATGCAAAACGTAGTGGAGCAATTGTGGCGGAAGTAATTCCATCTAATGCTAAATTGACTAACTTCAAATAATTCCACTTTGTATCACCAGCGGCTCGGGCATCTCGGTCAAACAAAATTTCTTTCTTGCGAAAACCAATCCAGCTGAACATGCCCTTTGTGTAGCGTTTAGATTCACGAATAGACTGAAGGGCAGTAATACATTTTCTATCTAATAAACGAAAATCTCCAGTATCTTTTTGAACCGGAACATCTGAAAGTTTCTCTAAGATGCGATAATACCGCTCAGATGACCATTTTTTGAAGAAAGATTCACCTTCACGACTTTTTCGTTTTGCATAGACGTCTTCATACCCTTGCTCCCAGTACTCGATCATCTCAGGAATCAGTTCCGGCGGATCCTGCAAATCAGCATCTAAGATGACTACCGCATCGCCCTTTATGTAATCAAATCCTGCAAGCATAGCAGATTCTTTGCCAAAATTACGTGATAGATTTACCACAGAAACAAGAGGGTGAGCTGCATGGAATTCACAGAGTAGTTCATACGTACGGTCTGTGCTTCCATCATTCACAAATAAATATTCAAATGCATAGTTCGGTAACTTAGAAGTCACTTCATCTAATCTTCGGATTAGGAGGGGGAGAACTTCTTCTTCATTGTAAGCGGGGATTAACAGTGTAATTCGTTTCATTCAACTAGCTCCTTTAAACAATACCGTTCCTTTTTGTATCTTTCTTTCTCAGTATACGTCAAATGAAGGAGGAATGGGAAAAAGCACAGGAGATTTCCAATTTCTTTCCTGAATGTCTTGCTAATCATGCTATACTTAGTGGATGAAAACAGAGAAAAAAGCTTGAATGGGTGGGTCAAAAAGAATGCCAGAAGAATTGTTAGGAAAATTTAAGAAGAAAATTACACCGGAATGGAAAAAAGGATTTATAGCCACTTGGATCATCGGACTACTTACACATCTCATTATTTTCACGCAGTACATTCCCAATCATGATGGATTAGTGAATACGTATGCAGATCAATTGAACTTTGGATTAGGGCGGTTCTTTTTAGGACCTGTCAGTTGGATAGGCTCTTACTTTGATCTCTCTATGATCAATGGGTTATTATCAATTTTTTATATGAGCCTTTTAGTCATTGTTTTAATTGAATTGTTAAATTTAAAAAAATCATTTTCTATTTACATGCTTGCGGGAGTGCTCGTCACATTCCCAGTTATCACTTCAACGTTTGCTTATATGTTCACTGCAGATGCTTATATCTTTGGTTACTTCATGGTGGCGCTTGCCTTACTTGTCACACTGAAATGGCGTTTTGGGTTTCTACTAGGTTCGGTCTTTTTTTATGTGGCAGTAGGAATTTATCAAGCCAATTTACCTTTTGCTATGGCTCTTGCAACTGTCGTTATTATCCATCGATTACTTGATTCTGAAAGATCACTTAAAGAGATTTTACTTGATCTGGGTCGAATGATTGCAACCGTAGTAGGTGGAATGGGACTGTATGCCGTTACTTTTTTCTTGTATCAACGCCTTTCAACATCCATCCGAAACTACCAAGGTTTAAATGAAATCGGAGAACGTTCAGACAGTATTCGTGCTTTGCTCACTGAAAGTAAAGATGATTTCTTAGACTTCTTTGTTGGGGGAATCGTTTCAGACGGAACCATTACCATGTTCCATATTGCAAATGCTATCGTCTTAGTGTTACTTATTGCTTTTGTAGTCGCATTTGCATTCAAACGTCCGGTACACAGAATACTTCTAGTAGCTGGTGGAATTGTTATCATCCCATTCTTTACTTACAGCTTATACTTTGTGTCACCAGGCGTAGTCTATCATGTGTTAATGATCATGGGGCTCGTCACACTTTATATGACATTGATTGTATTTTATGAATATGCAACAACTCAAAAAGTGTTGGCATGGTTCTCTGTTCTAGCTTTGTCACTAACTATTTTTAACTCAGCAATTATTGCAAATATCTCGTATTTGCACCTTCAACTGCGTTTTGAGAAAACCACACAATTTGCGAATCGTGTCATTGCTCGAATCGAAAGTCAACCGGAGTACACACGAGAGACAAAAGTAGCAATCGTAGGGCGATATGCTGTGCGCAGTAGTGTGGGGGCAGGCCCTGTGAAAGAGCAGCTTCCTGCATTGACGGGAATTGTGGGAGAGCGCATTTTGATTGTCCCGTATCAGTTCAACTATTTCTTCGATACGGTTCTTGGTACACCAGTGAAATACGCGAAGTCTGATGAAATAGAGGCTCTAAAAGAAACAGAAGAATTCCAACAAATGCCCACTTGGCCACGTGAAGGTGCGGTAGACACGATCAACGGAATTGTAGTTGTAAAGTTTCAAGAGAAGTAGGAAGGGGGAAGTGTAATGAGCAGACTTAATGGAATACTGCCAAAGTGGATTTTGTCTGTAATCACTTTGTCGACTGTCTTTATTGTTCCCCTCGTCCTGCTGCTAATCAATGAATGGTTAGTTCGGGGTATGTTGAACATGCCTGTACCTGAGTGGATTACATCTTTTGATAAACGCTTCTTATTAAACTATGTCATGTACGTTTCTTTATTTGGAGTGCTCCATATTTTACCAAGAAAGCTCTATTACACGATGAGTTTCTTGTTGACACTTTTGTTACTACTATTTGGAGTAGCCAATCGATTTAAACTTGAACTACGAAGTGCACCAGTAACACTGGATGATTTTAGATTGTTTCGTGAAGTGACAGGGTTTGAGTTTCCTGTAGAAATTAATTTAGGGGTACTTGCAGCTGGAGTAGTCTTTAGTATCGTAGTGTTTGCATTCATTCTATACATGCTTCCTAAGAAGCGAGAATGGTGGGCAATTAAGCTTCTTGTATTTGCAGCTTCTGCATTCTTCTTTTTCGCCCTTTGGACGGATCGTCCTTTCTCACCATCGCAATATGCGGGGTTACAAAAGACGCTATGGAAGCTTGAAGTAGGAATGAAGAATAACGGAATGCTAGCAAACTTTGTTGTGCTTGCAAAAGAATCGGAAGTAAAGCCACCTGAAGGGTACTCGGAACAAGCAATCGACCAAGTAGTTAAGCGGTACCCAGTGTCTGCTTCTACGAACGAGACCAAACCAAATGTTATCTATATCATGAGTGAATCATTTATCGATCCGTATACATTTGGAGAACAGCATTTTCAAAAAGACCCTGTTCCCAACTTTAGAAACTATGCAACTGAATCCATTCATGGAACCATGTATAGTTCTGAGTTCGGAGGGGGGACAGCCAATGTTGAATTTGAGGCGTTAACTGGTTTTAGCATGCAGTTCATGCGACCAGATTATGTGCCTTATCAACTCTTCCTCTATCAACCTGTCCCAGCTTTACCTTCTTTATTTACGCGGGCTGGATATGAGGCTACTGCCATCCACGGGTACTTTGCTTGGTTTTATCAACGAAATTCAGTGTATAAAAACCTGGGATTTCATCAGTACATCTCTGGTGAATTTATGAATCTTGAGAAGCCAAATACTCCAGGCGGAGCCTTTCCAACGGATCAACATATGACGGACGCTATTTTGGAAACGTTAGAGTTTACTAAAGCTCCTGACTTTATTCACGCAGTGTCAACAGAAGCGCACATGCCATATGGACGTCAGCAAGAATCCGAATTCGTAAAACCAGATGCCTTAACGGATGAAGTGCGACCTTATTTAAACGATTATGTTGATAAAGTTCATGAGGCCGATAGAGAGCTTGGTCGTTTACTAGAGACGTTGGAGTCTCAAGAAGAAGAAACGATTGTTGTATTTTGGGGAGATCATCTCCCAAGTTTTCCAAATGGGAATGAACTTTACGGACCTTTAGGAACAGACCTTGCAGAAGACTGGAACGGGAACTATCAAGATTTCTTGACGATGCACAGTGTTCCTTACTTCATTTGGAGTTCAAAAGGAATCGAGTCGAAACAGCAAAACATCTCACCGAACTTTTTACCAGCTATTATGACTGAACTTACTGGTATTGAGGGTAATACCATCACATCAATCGGCCAAACTGTTATGAATGAAGGCAACGAACGGATCCCGTTTGCTCAGTGGCCAGACCAAGAGGAACCTAGAACATCTGCAATGGAAGATTTACAACTCATTCAACATGATTGGTTACACGGAGACCGCTATATGGAAGAGCAAGTGGGAGAGGTCCCTATTCAAGAAGATTTTCATCTAGGTCTTTACGATTCTCTAGAAATTGTAGAATCAACTGTAACTGAAATAAATTACGAATGGACACTACATGGCGCACCTAAATATACAAAAGTTGTTGTAAATGGTGAGCCTACAGAATCCTTTGGATGGCAACGACTTGAACCCGGACTTTCCAAGTTCACGGTACCAGTTGATAAAGTATCCTAAGGGGATCAAATTCAATTCATCGTTTACAATTCTCGTGGCGGTGAATTGATGAAATCCAAAACGGTAGAACTAGAGAAATAGGAGAGGTCATATGAAACCAATCAAAAAAGCCATCATTCCAGCAGCGGGGCTTGGCACTCGTTTTTTACCAGCGACTAAAGCTACGCCAAAAGAAATGCTACCTATCATCGACAAACCGATGATTCAATATATCGTAGAAGAGGCCATTGCTTCTGGAATTGAAGATATTCTAATTGTAACGGGTAAAAACAAGCGAGCGATTGAAGACCACTTTGACCATTCGTTTGAACTCGAAAGTCATTTAGAAGAAAAACAAAAGCTTCAAGAGTTATTTGACGTGCGTCAATCAGGAAATGTAGAAATTCATTACATTCGTCAAAAAGAGCCAAAGGGACTTGGACATGCTGTCTGGTGTGCTCGAAAGTTTATCGGGGATGAACCCTTCGCTGTATTACTAGGTGATGACATCATCGATGCCGAGACACCAGGTTTGAAACAATTGATCAATCACTATGATCAAACAGGAGCCTCAGTTGTAGCAGTTCAAGAAGTTCCTGCAAACGAAACAAATCGTTATGGAATTATTGAATATAAAGAACAGCAAGGTAAGGTCTATAAGGTAGAGGGAATGATTGAGAAACCACAACCTGGAACTACGGATTCTCGTATGGCCATTATGGGACGCTATATATTAACTCCTGAAATCTTCACGATTTTAGATCAACAAAAAGTGGGGGCTGGAGGAGAAGTCCAATTGACCGATGCAATCGAGCAACTACTCCATTCGCAGGAAGTCTTTGGCTACGCGTTTGAAGGACAACGTTATGATGTTGGAGAAAAACTAGGATTTGTAAAAACTACGATTGATTTGGCGTTGAAGCGTCCTGATTTGAAAGACGATGTCCTTGCCTACCTTCTTGAAATTTTACAAGATAAGAAGGCTCGCACATGAACAAAGAATTATTACGATTTATAGCTGTAGGGGTTTTTAATACACTGCATTATTTTGGATGGTTTGTGCTGTTTACTGAAGTGGTAGAGCTTCACTATGTTCCTTCACACTGGATCGCCTTTGTCATCAGTATGATAGGCTCGTACTTTTTAAATACATTATTTACTTATAGAGCCCGCGTTTCGTGGCGCTCTTTCTTTCAGTTTCCACTTGTTTATGTGGTACAAATCATCATCTCAACGGGACTCATCATCGTCTTTACCGACTGGTTAGGCGTCAATGAGAAAATTAGTTCGTTACTAGCTTCCGTTGGAACAATTCCATTTACATTTGTATTGTCTCGTAAAATTATTAAAAGTAACTAGAACGAGGGGAACTTTATGCATTTCAGTGACAATCAGCAGCTCAATGAAGAAAAGCGTCAAACACTCTACAAGCGAACCCTTTGGATTGTTGTATTTTCTCAATTCTTTGGTGGGGCAGGGCTTGCCGCAGGAATAACAGTAGGAGCTTTAATTGCTCGTGATTTATTCGGTTTGACGGCACTTACTGGTTTACCAGCTGCCTTATTTACTTTAGGTTCAGCTGCAACAGCATTTACAATCGGTCGTCTGACACAAAAAATCGGTAGACGAATTGGACTGGGAAGTGGCTTTTTGCTTGGTGGAGTTGGCGCCATTGGAGTGATTATCGGAACTACAATGGAGTGGGTACCTTTATTCTTTGCAGCGCTCTTTGTATATGGAGCAGGGACGGCGACAAATCTTCAAGCCCGTTACGCGGGCACAGATCTTGCCAAACCAAATCAACGAGGGAAAGCGGTTAGTACTGCTTTAGTAGCTACTACTGTAGGAGCGGTAGCGGGGCCAAATCTCGTTGAACCGATGGGACAAGTGGCTTTAGCAATTGGGCTCCCTGCGCTGACAGGTCCGTTTATACTTGCTGCAGTTGCATACATACTAGCGGGCGTAGTATTGTTTATAGGCTTGCGACCAGATCCTTTTTTAGTTGCTCAAGAACTTTCTGCTGCGACACATGTCGTGAAAGATGCAATCGAAGAACGGACTTCTATGGCTGGAGTCTATTTAGCAGGAGCGGTACTGGTTGTTACACAGTTCGTAATGGTTGCCATTATGACGATGACGCCTATTCACATGGAAGGACATGGAGCGGCATTAAAGGCAGTCGGACTTGTCATAAGTCTTCATGTTGCTGCTATGTATCTTCCATCTCTAGTTACAGGAGTCGTTGTTGACCGTGTAGGACGAATTCCTATGATCCTCGCCTCGAGTGTGACCTTAGGTACTGCAGGTCTGATGACACTTCAAGCCTCAGGTGACAATCTTGTAGAGATGATCATTCCTCTCGTACTCCTCGGAATAGGGTGGAACTTCGGGTTGATTGCAGGAACCTCTTTACTGATTGATTCTACAAGTTTAAGTGTAAGAGCTCGTTACCAAGGAACATTGGATGTGTTGGTCGCTATCTCAGGTACATTAGGAAGTTTGACCTCAGGAATCGTAGTAGGCTTATTCAGTTACGGAGATTTAGGTCTTGTCGGAATGTGTCTAGCATTGCTTCTTGTGCCAGCACTTTGGATTTATAAACAGAAGCGATGATTCCCGTATGCCACTAGATGGTGTATGATAGAGAAAGTGAATTTAACTGCTCGGAGGCACGTCCATGTTATTCAATTCGTTTGAATTTATATTTGTTTTTTTACCAATCGTCTTTATTCTTTATTTTGCATTAACTAAAATTCACCCAACTGGAGGGATGCTGCTGCTTTTAGCAGCATCTTTGTTTTTCTATGCATGGTGGAATCCAGCGTACCTTGGCCTCTTAGTTTCTTCTATTCTCGTTAACTATTCGGTAGGAACGGGGATGATGAAAGGGACGCGTCATCGCAAGCTTTTATTAGTCTTAGGAATCCTATTTAATGTAGGCTTACTTGGCTATTTTAAATACACGGATTTCTTTATAGAAAATTTGAATGCTCTTGTAGGAACAAACTTTCAACTGTTGCACCTCTTACTGCCGCTAGCTATAAGCTTTTATACATTCCAACAAATTGCTTATCTCGTCGATATCTATAAAGGAAAGGTTGAAGACAACCGGTTTATCAACTATGCGGTGTTCATTTCTTTCTTTCCTCAGTTGATTGCGGGCCCGATCGTCCACCACAGTGAGGTAATGGGACAATTTGCGGACTCCAGCAAAAAGCGTATGCATGCAGAGAACATCGCAAAAGGGTTGTTCATTTTCTCCCTCGGCTTATTTAAGAAAGTGGCCATTGCGGACACCTTTGCGGTATGGGCTAATGAGGGGTATGCAAATGTCGATGCACTGACCACATCTGAAGCTTGGATGACATCTCTTGCGTACACATTCCAGTTGTACTTCGACTTTAGTGGGTATAGTGACATGGCAATTGGACTAGCTTTGCTATTTAATATCGCGTTACCGATTAATTTCAATTCACCCTATAAGGCTGTCTCCATCCAAGATTTCTGGAGACGTTGGCATATCACTTTGTCGCGATTCTTAACTGCCTACTTGTATATACCGTTAGGGGGAAGTCGGAAATCGATTCCTAGAACCTATGTCAATATCTTCATTATTTTTTTTGTCAGTGGAATCTGGCACGGCGCGGGTTGGACATTTGTGATCTGGGGCACATTACACGGACTCGCAATGATAGTGCACCGGTTTTGGTCTCAAAAAGGGTTTAGACTTCCGATGCTTATTGCTTGGTTCATCACATTCCAGTTTGTCAATGCGACTTGGGTGTTCTTCCGGGCGTTAACCGTTGAAGATGCTCTCATTGTATTGAATAAGATGGCGGATATTTCGGCAATCACTGAACCACTGGCCGTCTTTTCAGCTCAACCATCTGAGCTAGCGATCTATACACTTGGAGCAGCAGTTCTTGCATTCTTTGTTAAAAACTCATTTGCATGGATGCAAGACCTAAAGCCGAATCCGGCATATGCACTACTTGCTGGAGGAATGTTCTTGTACGTAGCACTAAAGCTCCAACAAGTGTCGGAGTTCTTATATTTCAATTTCTAGAAAAGGAGAGGTTTCATGAATTACCGATTTTTTATAGGCATCTTCATGATCATGGCGCTGGTTCCACTACTCGTCATTGGTTCCTTTTCTTACTGGATTGATCCACTTTGGAGTTTTTCTCATAAACATGCCTATAATGACGTGCAAGCCGTTATAGATGAACGCCAACAAAAAGTGAATGAACTCTATTTTGGAAAACCTGATTACGACACGCTGTTAATTGGGAGTAGTAGAACGACCTATGTACCGGCGGATCAGTTTAAAGATATGAAAGTATACAACTTCTCAGCAAGCGATTTATCCTTCCTAGAGTATCGTCCAATGATTGAATTTGCGCAGCAGCAAAATGACAGACCGTTTGAGCGGATTATTTTAGGTGTCGACTTCTTTAAAAGCAGTATCTATCAAAGTGAGAATGCGGTGGATCTAGCTCCTTATATCCAAACCGCTGAAGAGCCTTTTTACCGCTGGAAAAACTTGATTTCACTTGACGTTTTGGATTATTCTAAACGCAATTATGAGTGGTCGAAAGAAAATGCTAGAAAAGCGTTACGCCAGTATAATCGCGAAAATATTGCAGAGGCGAAAGTATTTGAACAAGCCACTATTGAAAAAGAGACTAAAGCAAAAATCCAGAAGTTCCGCACCGAATTTTACGGTGAGCACTATAAATACGATCCACGTTTGAAAGAGGAATTGCTAGCTATTCAAGAGGCATATCCCAATGCGGAATTGATTGTTTTCACGACACCTATTTCAACGCCTCTTTACGAAGCGTTGATTGAAGAAGGCAACTTTGATGATTACAAACGGTGGCTTGCCAGATATTGAAAGTGCATCTGACACCGTATATCACTTCATGTATCCGAATTCGGTGACAAACGATTTGTCCAATTATTTTGATGGACATCATTTTTATCCGAAAATCGGTGCTAAAATCGCGCACACGATAAGTACAGGTGAAGTTGAAGGGGACTTTGGAGAAGTGCTTTTGAAAGAGACCTCACGAGGAACTAATTAAATCTTGCGCTTCGAAGCCATACAAAAAATCGCTCCCTAAATCAAAAGGGAGCGATTTTTTTATGGTTGCTCTTCAGTTTCAGCTTCGGAATCAGGTATTCCATCTCCATTTAAATCTTCAGTCTCGCTTGGTCGCGTATAGGTATAACCCGGGAGCTCTAAGTGACTTTTGAGCATTTCTTTAGTAGTCTCTAATTCGGCCTCATCTAATTGCCAATAGTAAGTTCCAGTTGACATGTCATCGTATCCAGCGATAGAGATCGTCTCGATATCAGGTGTGCCGTTGTTGAGATACTTTAAAAAAGACATCATATCATCGAATGTAAGGTCTGTCCGGATATTGTTTCCAAGTGCTTCGATTACATCTCCGTACTTCCCAAAGGATTGAACAGATGCAGCACGTCGAATCAGGGATTCCAGAATCTTTTGTTGTCGTTTACCACGCTCAATGTCATTATCGAGTTTACGAGTACGGGCAAGAGCTAGAGCTTCTCGGCCATCTAACAGCTGACGTCCTTCTTCTAATTGAATCGTATACTCGTCATTTTCATCCAATTCTAAGTGGTCATAAGGAACATCCACGACCACGCCATCTAAGGCATCTACTACATCTATGAACGCTTCAAAGTTCATACGAACATAGTAATCAATGGGGATATCAAGTAAATTTTCTACAGATTCAATTGCGGCAACAGTTCCGCCATAAGCATGAGCATGTGTGATTTTATCGTTATATCCCACTTCTGGAATGTACGTATAAGTATCACGTGGAATGCTGACTAACTTCACTGATTTATCTTTATTATTTAGAGTTGCGACCATTAAGGAGTCGGAACGGCTATTGCCATCTCCAAAATCACGTTTCTCACTGTCGTCAATACCGATTAGCAAGATGGAAACATTGTCCTCAAGCGGTTCTACATCTTCTTCACGAAGATCTGACCCAGACTCTCGATTTTCCAGTTGCTCAAAGCTTTGATTAGCAGCGATTTCAGCTTTTTTGCCAAGATACACTGCATACGTGGCAGATAGTATTAGAAAGGATCCCAAAATAATTAGGATACTATATAGGATTTTGCGTTTTTTTGATTTTTTAGTTTTCCGAAGTTCGGAGCGCTGCATAGGACATTCCCTCTTTATATAAAATTTATTGGGATACAATCATCAATTATACTACTCAGGTGTACTGATGAACAGAATAGAATCTCATTTTCCTATGTTTTTTTATTAAATTTTTAAATATTGAAACATTTGTATAATTTCCAAGTATAATGAAGGGAATGAATCGTTGGAGGGGAGTCTTGAATGAAAGCGTTTAAAATTGGAATTGTTATGGTTTTATTCATTACCTTGTTTAGTCCACTCGAACCCACTCAGGCTGCTGCACCTACAGCTCATACTGAAGAATGGTCATTTCTATGGGAACAGGGAGTTGTACTTGATAGTGAAATGAATCGTGATTGGAAACAGGCCATTACTCGTATGGACGCGGTGATCTATCTAGCACGAGCACTTAAATTAGAGAAACCTGTTGTTTCTACTCAGGAAGCTCCATCGACCGAAGAAGAGGTCTCGGAAGAAGTCTCGGAAGAGGTACCAGGAGAAGTTGGGGAAGAAGCCTCTACTGAAGAAGAGTCGGTTCCTCAGGAAGAGCAGTCTACAGAAGAAGCTGTAGAGCAAGATGAAACAGCATCTGAAGAAACTGTAGGAGAATCAGAAGAGACTAGCGAAATCTCTGACGGTACCGAAGAACAAAGTGTTGAAGAAGACATAGTGGCTGAACCACAAGAACAACAAACGGTTTCACAAGAAACGATTGCTGCCATTCAAGCAGAAACATCCCTATTTTCGGATATCTCTGTCGATGACGAAAATTATTGGATGATTGTTGAATTTCATAAGCGTGGAATTATTAGTGGCTATCCAGATGGAACATTTCGTCCAAATAAGGAATTAAATCGTGCAGACATGGCACGGGTCATTACATTGACATTTAATTTAAATGGGACAGCAGGTACGGTGTTTAGTGATGTATCTACAAAAGCATACTACTATGACGCTGTTCAAAGTATGGTCGCTAATGAAATTACGGTCGGGTACCCAGATCATACATATCGACCTAAAGTTGCGACGACTCATGAGCATGTTCTTTTGTTTATTGCACGGACGATGGAACCCCTGTTCCGAGTGAAAGCAGAACCTTTGCCACCACCTCCGCCACCAAAGCCAGAAGTGTGTGAAAAGAAAATGTCCATTCCACATCGGAAAATTGGAGTCCAGGCAGCGAACTTCTGGAAAAAACCGTACCAGTCTAGGCCGGTTGATGCACCAGCCTCTACGAATCCAACGGACTTGCGGAGATGGTCTGCTTCTTTGACTGAAAATCAGAGTTGGTGGCTTGTGAACTATACAGATACTCAGGCACTTTACGGAGACACTGTTACGGTTTCTGCTGTGAATGGCGATTGGTATAAAGTGGCCACAAAAGATCAGTGGGTTCCTTATAACGCAGCGGGATATCCAGGATGGGTTCCTGCTTCTCAAATTGTGAAATCCTATTACGATTACAGCGATTGCCGAATTGCCATTGTGCATGCCAAGACAACTTGGTTGAAAGATGCAGGGACAAACAAAAATACTGTAGAAATCAGTTATTCGACGATTCTTCCTGTTGTAGGAGAAGAAACGAACAACTGGATTGTAGCAGCGCCAAATGATAAAAAAATGCGGGTTGCCAAGACAGATGTCAAAGTCCATAAAAATTATGCATCGGTTCCTAAGCCTTCTGCAACAACAGTTATTAACGAAGCAAAACGCTTTTTAGGACTACGTTATATCTGGTCTGGAACGTCTGCTTATGGATTTGACTGCTCCGGTATCCTGTATGCTATTATGCGCACGCATGGTGTCTTGATTCCACGTGACTCGTTCTATCAAGCAACGAAAGGTACCTGGATCTCTAAATCAAATCTGAGAGCAGGGGACTTTGTGTTCTTTGCTGGTAATTCAGGGGCAGGAAAGGTCTATCATGTGGGACTTTATTTAGGAAGCGGTATGATGCTTCATGCTCCAAACGCTAGTAGCTCCGTAAGGATTGAGCGTTACGATAACGGAGCGTATGATCGCAACTACCATTCTGCAAGACGCTATATCCAATAATATACTAAAGCCCTCACATCATTTGCTGTGAGGGCTTCTTGTATGGAGCCAATGCTTAATTTCTTCTGTAGGCAATGGTTTTGCATAATAATAGCCTTGAATCGTCTCGCACCCTATCGTTTGGAGTAGCTGTAATTGCGTTTCGGTTTCGACGCCTTCTACGACTACTCGAAGGTCTAAAAGACTTGCCAAATCCACGATGGTCTTCACGATTCCTAAGCTCTTTCGATTTGACTCGATATCTAATATAAACTGACGGTCTATTTTGACTTCGTCTATAGCCAAATGCTGCAAGTAGATGAAAGCAGAAAATCCAGTTCCAAAATCATCCACACTAATTTTGAATCCAAGTTCGTGAAGCTCACCAATCCGTTTTTGAGCTGCTAAATAGTCGCCCATGGCCACATTTTCTGTAATTTCAATAACAAACTGCTGAGGCGCAACTTCATAAGTTCGTAAACATTTCTTTAAAAAAGGAACAAGTTTTTCATGCAAGAAATGCCGAGGAGAGATATTAATAGATATCGTACATCCACTTATTCCTTGTAGAGACCAAGTTTCTAATTGCTGAAAGGCTTGCTCGATGACCCATTCTCCGATAGGAAGGATGAGCCCAGTTGATTCCGCATGCTGAATAAACTCGATTGGGGGAATGATCCCTTTTTCAGGATGACGCCAACAAATCAATGCCTCAAAACCTTCTACTTCTCCTGTAGAACTGTTCACTTGTGGTTGGTAATACAGGCTAAACTCATTCATATCGAGCCCTTTACGTAAGTTGAACTCGGTGTGTAAGATGTCCTTTGTCTGCTCTTTCATAAAGGGATTGAAAATGGAGCTGATACTTTGCGACCCCATTTTCTTGCCGTGACTGAGTGCAATTTGGGCGCTCTGCAAACAGTGTTGTGTAGTTTCACCATGCACTGGATAATCAGCACGACCAAAGCTGTAGCTGACGTAAACTTCTTGACCCTTGATAACAAGGGGCTTTTTGATTTCCATTAGTTTATCTTCGTATAGCGCGCGTTCTGGTAATTCCAGGTACAGAATAAAATGATCCATTGCTAGACGTGCCACGCAGTTTGGCTCAGTAAATAGTCTGTCGAGGCGTTTTGCAATCTCGCGTAACACCTCTTCACCTCCATCAAATCCGAGGACTTCTTGAATGGTGGCAAATTGATCGATGATAAGATAAATGAATGTTCCATGCTGGGTCAGGGAAAGGCGATTCGAAACAGTTTCGAGGAAAGCATTTTGATTGGGAAGCCCCGTAATCTGATCTACGAAAGCAAGCTCTTTAATACGGTCCTCTGCTTCTATTCGATAGATGCGTTCATACAAAAACGCCACCATATCTGCTAATGTCCCGACTAATGTCTGATCAAGCTCGGTCCACACTCGTTTTGTAAACGATTCACAGCAAAGAACGCCGCCAATTCCAGAACTCATCATGATGGGTGCATCTAGCATAGAACGTATGCCCCCCATCCCTTCAAAGTAAGATGGGTACATCTCGGCAACTCTAGGATCCGTCGCTACATCATGAATAGCTAATGACCGCGCACTTTGAACCGCTTCAAAATAAGTAGGGTAGTGGATGTCATCGACTTTGTCTCCGACTAGATGTTCCGCATAACGTGCATCGTAAATATTTTGTGCTTAAAGAATCGATTGAGATGTATTGAATAACCAAATACCAACTCGCTCCACTTGAATTAATTGAGCGATGGTTTCACAAGCACTCTCTATTGTTTCTTTTAACGATTCTTTAGTGATTGTTCTTGATTTCGCGAGCTCGAATAATTTCATCTGTTGGTTTCGCATTGTAGATTCAATCTCAAACAAAGAACGAAGAGCTTTTTCCTCGTGTGCTGTAAACACGGCAAAATGGTTTCCACTTGGTGTAGTCCCCATCACAATTTCATATAGCCCTTGGTTAACAACAAGTTGAAAGGGAGTGAAATCTGATGTGTTACTTTTATCCCAAATGATAGATTCTTCATCTTCTGTTAGGTGTGAAAATAGTGCAGATCGATCTAGGAGAGGACTGAGTAGCTTTTTGGACCGATCAATATGCAATACGGCAATCGTTTGCCCCATTTTGCCCCTCCTTCGATTATTATTTGTATCATAAAGATACCATATTCACGAATTACAAGCATGAGCTTTTTTCAAACAAATGTAAAAAAAACCAGCCACAAAATGTGACTGGATAACTTTTAAGCTTCTTCGCTAATAATTACATTTTTTCCTCGCATACGAAGAACTAAAGGGACTACCAACCAAAGCAACGTAACAATCAAGAAAGTTAAAGATAACGGATTTGTAATGAAAATACTAAAATCTCCATTTGAAATTGTCAAAGCACGGCGCATATTGTTTTCAATCATTGGTCCTAGTACTAATGCAAGCACTAATGGAGCTAGCGGATAATCATGTTTCGCCAGTAAGTAACCAAAGACACCACAGCCAATAAGTAGCAGCAGGTCAAACGTAGTGTACTGTACGGCATAGACACCGAATACAGAAATCGCAATGATTAAAGGTAACAGGTACTTTTTCGGTGTTTCGATGATTTTCGCGAAAATTCGCACCATCGGCATGTTCAAGATCAATAGCATCAAGTTCCCTAGGAACATACTTGCAATCAAGCCCCAAGCGACTTGAGGGTGTTCTTCAAATAACAATGGGCCTGGCTGAATGTTGTACATAATGAATGCACCCATCAAGATGGCTGTTGTACCTGAACCCGGAATCCCTAGTGTCAAGAGAGGAATCATGGCCCCGCCAGAAGCGGCATTGTTGGCTGATTCTGGACCGGCAACTCCAGCGATATTTCCTTTACCAAACGAGTCAGGATCCTTACTTAATTTCTTCTCGGAAATATATGAGAAGAAGGAAGCGAGCGTCGCTCCTGCGCCAGGGAGAACACCAAGGAAAAATCCTAAAATTGAAGAACGTCCGATTGGTCCCGCACTTTGTTTCAAGTCTGATTTTGTTGGGAGAATTCGCGTGATCTTAGCTACAGGTTCATCGTGAGTCTCTTTTTCAAAGATCGTCTTGAATACTTCACCAAGTGCAAAGAGTCCTACTGCAATAGTTAAAAATTCAATTCCACTAAATAGGATAGGGGAGTCATATGTAAAACGAGCGATTCCAGAGACTGCATCGATTCCAATCGTTCCAAGCATTAAACCGACCACCGTCATAATCAAAGCTTTCGTCACAGATTTTCCAGCGAGCCCACTTACAGCCGCCAAACCCAAAAGCATCAGTGAAAAGTAATCAGCTGGACCAAAGTCGATGGCAATTTTTGAAAGGGGTTGCGCTAGAAGGACTAAGCCAATTAAAGACACGATACCGGCAACAAATGAGCCGATTGCGGCAATGGCAAGGGCAGCTCCAGCACGTCCCTGGCGAGCCATCTGATACCCATCTAATGTAGTCACAACAGAAGACGATTCACCTGGTGTATTTAGTAAGATAGATGTAGTAGATCCTCCATACATTGCTCCGTAGTACACACCTGCAAGCAGAATGATCGAGCTTGTAGCTGCCATTTCAACTGGTAGACCAGATGTTAGAGTAGCTGTGATAGGAATGAGTAGTGCAACGCCACTCATCGGTCCAATACCAGGGAGGACGCCAACAGCTGTTCCGATTATTACACCGAGAAGTGCAAAAAGAATATTGTGCCACTGAAAAGCAACTAAAAATCCATTGAGTAAGTAATCAATTGTTCCCATCTTGTTTCACCGTCCTAAATCGGGAATCCTGGTAAAGATCCACCTAAAATGTTTACATAGCCGTAATATATGATTCCTGAAAAAGCCGCTGCTATTAGTAAAGAGGGGAGCCATTTTCCTCGCTCCAACGTTTGAAATGCAATAACTAAAAAGACAAAAGTTGTGATTACATAGCCAAGCGGTTCTAATAAAAGGACGTAGCCAATGGCTGCCCCTAAAATGATCAAGAAACGTTTGTATTGAGGAGAGTCAGATTCGTCTCCAGTTGTTTTGACAGATTTTGCTTTAAAACTTTGAACTATAAGTAGTGCACTTAAAACTATGAGTGAAGCACCCAATCCCATAGGGAAGATTTTTGGTCCAACTGAAGACCCGTAAGCACTGTCCGAGATTTTAAGGGCTTCTGTAAAGAACAGAACACCGATGATAAAAAATACGATGCTTGCTATTCGGTCAAAACGTAGCGTCATAGCGTAATACCTCCATAAATGACGGGTGCGAGCATTTTCATGCCCGCACCGTGTCTTATTTCTGCATATCTAATGCTGTTAAAATTTCAGTGATGACTTGTTCTTGTTCTTCTAAGAAAGCAGTGAAGTCTTCTCCAGCACGGTATTCATCAGCCCAGCCGTTGCGCTCAAGCTCGGCTTTCCATTCTTCGCTTTTCACCATTTCATCCAGTTTTTCTTCCCAATAGGCTTTAGCGGTTTCCGACATGTTCTTCGGTCCGAACAAACCACGCCAGATTGTGAATTCTGCATCAATTCCTAAGTCATAAAGTGTTGGAACATCTTCAAGTCCTTCAAGATCCAATTTTTCAGGAGATGTGACAGCTAGGACGCGAACGTCACCGCTCTTCACATATGAAGTGACAGTTGATACGTCTGTCCCAATAGCATCTGCATTCGATCCAAGTAGGGCTGCCATCGCTTCGCCGCCACCATCATAAGAAACATACTTTGCAGATTTTGGATCAATGCCATATTCATAGGCGGGTAAGATGGTTAGTAAGTGGTCCATAGAACCTGGAGCAGAACCACCTGCTAAAGTGATGGATGTTGGATCTTCTTTAATAGCATCGAGTAGGTCCGTCAATGTCTCGTAAGGTGAATCTTCCTTTACAACGATGGCTCCGAAATCTTTAGTTAACTGAGCTAGTGGTGTTGTATCTTTATAGCCATAAGGGCTGTTTCCTTCAGCTTTTAAGTTGTTGATTAAAATAGGTGGTGATTTCACCATTAACATGTGGTCGTTTTCCGCTTCTTTTGTAGCATATGTTGCCATGAAGACGGCACCTCCGCCACCCGGTTGGTTTTCAACTGTGATGGCTTTATCGATCAGTTTCGTTTCGTTCATGACTTTACTGATGGCACGAGCAGTTAAATCCCATCCGCCACCTGCACCAGAAGGCGCAACAATTGTTAAATTATTCTTAGGATAGTCAGCTGGTTCTTTACCAGAAGCTGCGTTCTCCCCATTTGAACAGGCTGCTAAGCTGACAAGTAGTGCGGCACTCGCCGCTAGTGTTGCAAGTTTTTTTCCAAGTTTCATTGTCATTTCCCCCTTTTTGTAAAGCGCTTTCATTTGCTTTAGGTAAGAGTAAATGATTTTTAGAAAATTGAATATATTTGAAACATACTCTCCATTTTTTTCGTTTTGTGCATTTTGTTCAATTGTGTTCATGAAAAAACAGTTTCTCAATTTTTGAGAAACTGCTTGTCTTTGTAATCTTACGTGTAGGGGATGCGTTCCGCGGGCGCGGGCTGAGCCTCGGTCTCAGCTTCCGCTTATAATCCCGCTGGAGTCACCCCTACACTCTTTATAGTAAATTTCAGGCCTGAAATTTTAGTATAAGTCATTCTAAATTTTAGTTTTGGAGAGTAACTATTTTAGAAAGTAGCGACGTTCTGGTCGGCCGACAGAGCCATAGACTTGTTCGACAAGAAGAGTGTTTTCAGTCACTAGGTGCTCTAAATAGCGTCTTGCAGTAGAGCGGCTCATGCCTAGTTCCGCACCTAATCGTTCTGCCGTAATGCCGTCAGGATGTTTTGAGATGACGCTAGACACTTTTTCACGAGTCAGGCGATCAATACCTTTAGGAGCGGCTTCCATATCGGGTTGTGAGGTCTTCTTAAACAACTGTCGGATTTGAGATTCCGTAAATTCCGTTGTCGAGGTTAGCAACTGCTTTTTTTCTTTATAGCTGGTTATACTATCGGTGAACGACTGCATGGTGACGGGTTTCAGTAGATAATCTTCTATGCCAGCAGCGTAAGCTTTGCGAACTACATCTACTTCAGTTGCAGCTGTTATCAAAATTACATCAGTATAAGGGTACAACTGCTTCACATAATCTACAAACTGAGTTCCTAGGTCATCAGGTAGATAAACATCGACTAAAACGAGTTGCGGTTGCAACTCATCCATCCACATCTTCGCTTCTTCAACAGTGTGAGCGATTCCTACTGCAGTAAAGCCATCGACTGAAGCTACAAACTTTTCATGAATCCGTGCAATTCGTGGATCATCTTCCACAATCAGCACTTCAATGGGACGTGTCATCAGGTACATCCTCCTTTGGAATGGCAAGTACAAATAGTGCACCACCAAGATCTCCGTTTTCTAAAGAGAGGGTGGCATTTAATAAGGCTACATTTTCCTGCACGATCGCTAAGCCGTAGCCACGTGTCTTCGCATCTTTTGTAGATTGTTTCCCTTTTAATAGTTCGGGAAGTCTAGCTACATCGATTCCTTCCCCTGAATCTTCTATCTCTACAACCAATTCTTTCTCTGTATCTTTCACATATATTCGTACTTTACGGTCTTTGAGAGGGAGTTTTTCAACCGCTTCAAACGCATTGGTTATTAAATTACTGATAACCGGAAGCAGGAGATGCTTTTCAATTGTCGAAGGGAGCACGCCGCAGGAACTATCTTCATCTAATTCTAAGTCAACCTTAAGTTCTCTCGCACGGTTATAAAATCCAATTACCATAGCACTGATGTAAGGTTCTTGGATGTGACGAGAAATGAATGTGATCAATGATGCATTTTCTGTCTGTTGTTGGTGGATAAGGTCAACTGCTTCCTCATATTCTTGAAGCTGGAGTAATCCTGAAATCATATACAAGAAGTTTTGATGTTCATGTGTCTGTGCGCGTAAAGACTCCGAATACTGCTTGGTTTGTGCAAGTTCTTCTGCAATCGTGTCAATATCCTCTATTTTGCGGAAGCTAGCAATCGCTCCAGTTACTTCTCCGTTTCGTACTATAGGAATTCGGTTGACCAATGTCTCATTGCCACCAACCACCATGACTTTATCTAGTTCCGTTTGTCCAGATTTCATAATATCGAGAAGTCTTGTATTAGGAATGATTTCTTGGATTTCTAGACCTTGAATCGAAGTCTTTCCAGGAAAGAAGGCATCGGCCGCTGGATTACTCAAGACAATTTGGCCAGATGTGTCTGTAACGATGATGGCTTCTCGAATCGAAGCAAGTAGAGCATTCCTCTGAGTTAACAAGGACACAATTTCTTCTGGTTCATAATCAAGCAATTGATGTTTGATGCGACGAGTCAAAAATTGTGAAATTCCCATTGCTACAAGAGCTGCAATCGCAAATATTAAGACTAAATATTTGGCGTACTGAAGATTAGTCTGAAAGACCGTGTCTTGTAAAAACCCCACGGAAACTACCCCGATGATGGTCCCGTTGTCATCAATAACAGGTGCTTTTCCTCGTATAGCTCTACCGAGTGTTCCAGTGGCTTCAGAAATATAAGATTGCCCTTCTAGAAGTGCCTTGTCGTTATCTTCACCGACCATCTTCTGGCCGATTCGCTCTGTGATAGGATGTGCGTAGCGGATCTCATTTTCATCTCCAATGACGACATACTGGGCCTTGACCTCTTGTTGGATGTCGAGAGCAAGTTGTTGTATTTCAGGGGTGGATTCGGGTAGTTGTAAAGCTCGAATGACGTCTGGGTGTTGGGCTGTGGTTTCTGCAATATTTAACGCGCGTTCTCCAATTTCTTGTTTCACACTATGGGCCATGACGAAGTAGGATGCTGTAATAACAAGGATAACTACAGTGATGGTGAGAGCGAGCATATACTTCATGATTCGAAACTGTAAAGTAGTGTTTTTCATAATTTAATATAACTCCTTCATTATTCATGACACATGTCACTAACAACTACTAACGAAATCGCTTACACTGATTAGAACTGCAAAAAAGGTGGTACCTAACTATGATGAAATTACTAGCTGACTCTACATGTGATATTTCTCAAGATGTGCTGACATCTTATTCTATTGATCTTATCCCTTTAACAGTAACCATAGAAGGAACAGATTATCAAGACCGGATTGATATTACGACAGACAGTTATTTTCAAAAACTACAAGCGGGAAGCGAGCAGGCGTCTACTGGTGCACCAAGTCCAAGACTGTATGCTGACGTGTTTCAAAAAGCAGTAGATGACGGACACAAAGAAATTTTATGTATCTGTATGTCCAGTGGAACGAGTGCTTCGTATCAATCTGGAGAATTAGGGAAATCACAATTTTTAGAGGAGCATCCTGAATCGGATGTGAAAATCCATATTCTAGACTCTAAGTCTATGAGCCATGGAAGTGGTTGGTTGCTCATGAAGAGCGCTCAGATGAGAGACAATGGCTACTCATTTGAAGATATTGTCCACTTCGTAGAGACTCATAAAACAAAAGTGAACCATTATCTTTCTGTAGATGATCTGAGTCATTTGATTCGTAGTGGTCGGATCTCAGGAGCGAGCGCAGTTATAGGCAAACTGCTGAATATTAAGCCAATCATGTCCATGAAAGATGGAAAAGGTGCGGTCGTTGCCAAAGAACGGGGACGCAACCGTGTTTTCAAACATTATATCGAAGAGTTTTCAAAGCGAATTGACACAGAGCAAACAAACTTCGTGTTAATAGGGTATACGACGGACCGTCAAGTAGCCCTTGATTTGCAAGACAAATTGCGGTCGGAAACGACATTTACTGGCGATATTTATATTATGCAGATGGGCGTGGCCGTTGCAACACATGTTGGACCAGGCGGTTTGTCGTTGTTCTTTATGGAAAAGTAAAGTTGAGGTAGGCAGGGGGAGGACTGAGCGGTCGTTCTTCGACAAGATTGGGGTTTTCTTCTTCAAATTTTGTTTTTTCTTCGGCATATTCCGAAGTTTCTTCTACAATACAAAAACTCGCGTTCCCAAAAAGGGCGCGAGTTTTTTCAATTAGCCAAGATGATGCCACATACGCTCCAGTGCTAGTTTGGCGTTATGTTGCGTGTCTTGGTCCACTTTAATAGGATTCACTATACGCTCTTCCACCAATTCTTCTAATACCCACGTTAAGTGAGGCAAGTCAATTCGGTTCATCGTCAGACACGGACACATAAATGGATTCAGTGACACAATGTCGAGATGTGGATTGTCGGCAATCAAGCGGTTCACGAGATTCATCTCCGTACCGATTGCCCATTTAGAACCAGCTGGCGCTTTTTGGATTTGCTGGATGATATAGCTTGTCGAACCGTTGTCGTCAGAAGCCGTTACAACTTCATGCGTGCACTCCGGGTGAACTAAGATTCTTCTTGTGGGATCATTTTGACGGAGGTTCTCAATGTGCTTTGGTAAAAAGTTCATATGGACGGAGCAGTGCCCTTTCCACAAGATGACGCGAACATCCTCTGTGGCACAGTTTAGTTCCAAGCGATTGCGGATCGGGTCCCAAATGGCCATCTGTTCAAGAGGAATGCCTAAATCAGAGGCAGTGTTACGTCCTAAGTGTTGATCAGGCAAGAACAATAGGCGTGGTTTCTGGGTGAAAGCCCACTCGACCATCTGATGCGCATTCGATGAAGTAACTGTTGCACCTCCGTGACTACCAACGAACGATTTAATTGCCGCTGTTGAATTGACATAAGTCAAAGGCAAAATCGTATCGCCAAATACTTCTTGTAACTCTTCCCAAGCGCGTTCTGTTTGCGAGAATGTCGCCATGTCTGCCATGGAACAGCCCGCTCGCATATCAGGCAAAATGACGTTCTGTTCGGGAGTCGTTAAAATATCTGCCGTCTCCGCCATGAAGTGAACGCCACAGAAAATAATGGTCTCAGCCGTTTGTTGTGCTGCGATTTGAGATAACTGCAAAGAATCTCCCGTAGCATCCGCGTAGCGAATCACCTCATCTTTTTGATAATGGTGACCAAGGATGTAGACACGATTTCCGAGTTTTTGACGGGCCACTTCGGCACGTTTATGCAATTCTTCAGTAGGTAACGTTAAATACATTTCTGGCAAAGCAGAAGTTTGTTCAAGAACATCTAGAAAACTCATACTAAACTCTCCTTTCGGGAGGACGTGACATTTAAAGACAAGTCCAGTTGTTTTACGCTATGCGTAAGGGCCCCCATCGAGATGAAATCGACTCCGCTTGCAGCATATGCAGCTAATGTTTCTTCTGTGATTCCACCAGACGCTTCTAGTAAGATGCTAGAAGGAACTAGCTCTCGCCACGCACGAATAGTAGTAGGGGACTGGTTATCAATCATGATGACATCGGGGCTTGCGCTGATTGCTTCTCGTAATTGCGCTTCCGTCTCGACCTCCACTTCAATTTTTACTAAAGGTCCTACAGCAAGACGCGCCTCTGCAACTGCTGAAGTGATCGAGCCGCATGCTGCAATGTGATTGTCTTTCAACATCACAGCATCATAGAGACCGTTGCGATGGTTGAAACCTCCACCCACACGGACTGCATATTTTTCGAACATGCGAAGTCCGGCAGTCGTCTTCCGAGTGTCGACTAACTGTGCCTTTGTGCCATCTATAAGCTTCACACAAGCTTGTGTATATGTAGCAATTGAGCACATCCGCTGTACTAGATTCAATAACACACGCTCACCTGTCAGCACGGAACGGGTTGGCCCTTTGATTTCTAATAAAGTATCTCCTGTTAAAAAGGGTTGTCCTTCTGACAATTTGAGTGTCACTTGTACACGAGGGTCAAGTAAGCGGTAACCTATCTCAAAAATAAACAGTCCTGCTGCAATACCGCTTTCTTTGGCTTTAACGGTTGCGGTGGATTGATGGTCACTTGGAAAGACGCGGCTAGACAAGTCGTCTTCACCAATATCCTCTAAAAAGAAAGATTTAAGTTTTTCTTCGATTAAAATAGAGTTCATTGAGAAATCCTCACTTTCGGAGTCTCTAGTTGGCGTTTCACAAGAGAGAGTTCATTTTCTCTCCTAGTTAGTACGGATCCCAGCCACTCATCAGACGGATTAGGATAGTCTGACCTCGAGTGCGCTCCTCGACTCTCTGTTCGTCTAGAAGCAGCCTGTGCTATAAGGCTTGCTGCAGTATAGCGGTGAATAGCTGAAATCTCATCCACTGCTACATGTTGTAAGTTCCATCTGGAAAGAGGGAGAGTTGATGAGAACTGTTCGAGTTTTCTTGAGCGAGCAACTCCTACATAACGTGTCATCTCTTGTTGCGTCGGGACCTGCAATTGTTTTGGAGGACATACCAGTGAATCTGATGCGAAACCTAATGAAGTGTCTGTCCCGCATGCGATAGACTCGGCGACACGTTTTCCCATGACAATACATTCAAGCAATGAATTACTAGCAAGACGGTTGGCACCATGTAGACCAGTGCATGCGACTTCACCTACAGCATAGAGGCCGGGAATCGAAGTTCTTCCCTCAAGGTCGGTCTCAATGCCTCCCATATGGAAGTGTGCGCCAGGGCGTACAGGAATCCTTTTGGTCTGACGAACTTCTTGGGACTTGAAGGTATTCAAAGTATTAAAAATCGTTGGAAAGGAAACTTGCAAGTCCTTTATTCCCGAAACGTCCAAATAAACAGAATCGCCGACCTGCCAGTAAGATTCGACTTGTCGAGCCACTTGGTCTCGGGGAGCTAATGGATCAATTGGTAGCGGTGTTCCTTCTGCTGTTGTAAAGTAGGCTCCAGCTCCGCGAACCGCTTCTGTAATGAGTCCAAGTACGCTGTCTCCTTCAACCGCAACCGTCGGATGGAACTGAATGAATTCCAGGTCTACAAGGTTGGCACCTGCATGAAAAGCTGCGGAGAGCCCCGTTCCTATTGCAGATTCACAGTTTGAGGAAATCTCAAATAGACCGCCGACACCTCCTGTAGCGAGAACGACTTGTTTTGCGTAAATTTCTTGTATCTCTCCCGAAGCCGTTGTGATCCGAACCCCTAGGCATCGCCCGTTTTCTATTACAAGGGAATGCAAAGAACTGTTCATGATTTTTGGAAGGTGACTAGTATGTTTAGTAATGTGCTTCATCCAAAGACGACCGGTCTGGTCTCCGCCTGCATGTAAAATTCGATTATGAGAATGTGCTGCTTCTCTTCCATACAAAGGAACGCCAGATGATGTTCGATCAACTGGGAACCCTATTTCAAGAAGATGTTTTAGAATCGATGAGCCTTCAGACAAGATACTTTGAGCTGCATGAAAGTCAACATGGGAAGCACCTGCGAATAACGTATCTTCTAGGTGAGACACAACTGAATCTTTCGGATCTAGAACGCCAGCAATACCACCTTGAGCGAGCCAACTATTTCCTTTAGTAGCTGATTCCATGACGACAACAGTGGTTAGCGATGGAGGGAGACGGTAGGCAACGCTCAAACCTGCGAGTCCGGCTCCGACTATACAAACATCAATCATTCTTTACACCAACTTTACAAGTGTCTTGACACCTATTATGAACCGAGAGAAAATGAAAGACAAGCTACAATCGAAGGTTGTGAAAAAGTTGAACTATTTTGATTATGCGGCGACAGCTCCAATGAGAGACGAAGCGCTTGAAGTTTATAGTGAATTTGCCAAGATGAATTTTGGAAATACGCAGAGTTTACACGATGTTGGTACTCGAGCTGCACAAGTGGTTGCTGCATGCCAACAGTTCTGGGGACGTCAGCTTGGAGGTGATTCGTCAGGTGTATTTTTTACTGGTAATGCAAGTGAAGCGAATCAACTCGCCATTCGTGGATTCGTAAAAGGGAAGAGTGGGAAGATCCTTGCATGTCCTTTAGAGCATGCAAGTGTTTTGACGGTGTTGGGGGAACTTCAAACAGAAGGTTTTGAAATCGAATGGATGAAGCTTGCGCCTTCAGGTGAAGTCGATCTAGAAGCAGTGGCACGTCAAATAGATTCTTCATACTTACTAATGATTTGTCAGTGGGTCAATTCAGAAACAGGGATCATTCAGCCGGTTGAACAACTAGTAAAGTTAGCAGCAACTTATAAAATCCCTTTCCATTGTGATGCGGTTCAAGGGTTTGGAAAATGTTCTTTAGAGAAGTGGACTTCTGAAGTGGCTAGCTTTGTCGTTTCCGGACATAAGTTTGGAGGGCCCAAAGGATGTGGCGTGGTATGGATGAATCCTGCCTATCACTGGCAGTCGGTTTACTCTGGCACTACTCATCAACAAGGGTTTCGTGCAGGAACTTTGGACGTAGCAGCAATAGCAGCGACAACAAGAGCGGCAGAACTTGCTTTACTTGAACAAAAGGCGCTTTATCAAAGGGTTAAAGAGCTACATGATGTTATTCACAAGTCGCTACCTGATGAGATAGAGGTAGTGGGAAGTCGTACGAAGAAATCACCGTTTATTTTAGGGGTTTTAGGCTTCGGAGTAGATGGTCAGCACACTATGTTAGAGGGGAACCGAAGAGGATTTGCGTTCTCTACAGGCAGTGCTTGTAAAGTAGGACATGGAGAGGCTATGTCTACATTAACCTCTCTTAAGTATTCTCAAGACGAAGCAAAGCAGTTCGTTCGTTTTTCTTTCGGACGCCAAACAACCCAAGAGCAAGTCAATCAGTTAACCCAGTGGTTGCAACAAAGAAGAACTCCGTAGAATCAGCTTCTACGGAGTTTTTTTGCTGTTACTTTATTCTTTTTTTAATGGATTCTAAAGCATAAATGGAATTACGTTTCGCTAGCTCATCTTCCCAACTGTAGAATGAAAACACGTCAAACGTTTCCATCATGACACAATACTCCTTCAATGCGTGTTTGGTAGCAGAGTGTGAATCGTAAAAAGACTTCGGCACATAATTGGCTATAGATTGGAGAATTTCTCCTTCTACCAGACCGCCAGCGACAGGGTTTTCATAAAGCCGGTGGATACCTTCTAATATCAGCGAATCGGTAAACAAACGATGACGAATCACCTTAAGTAAATCTTGATTGGACAACTTGTAAATGGGTTCATGTTCAATGGTGCGGTACCAAACCTCAGTATCTAATGAAAAAAGAGAAGAAGGGGTCGTACTGAGATGCTGCTGAAGATCATACAAAGTGTGCGTTCGATGCATCGTACATTCCTCCTTTACAGTATTCAGTTTAGAATTTGGCTCCATGATGTCTGTTTACCCATATACTTTAAAACAAAACTGCTTTGAAAATCAAATATTTTTGATAAAAAGTTGTTTCATAGTAAAATAGAAAAGTAAGGGGAAATTAAAAACCGTAATTATTTAGTCCTATATATTTTCATTTGGAATCATAGTTTAATTAATGATATAAGAACTATTTTGAGGGGGTGGCTTCATGGAGCGAGTGAAATCAGAGAATGGCTATACTTTACTAATTACATTAGGGTTAATCATGATGATGATGCTCTTTATGTTCGCCTTCACACGCATTGCCGTCTCTCAAAAAGCCCAAGTTGAAAAAACGGATACTTCTATAGTTACTACGGCTCTTGCTGAGATGGGAGCAGAGTATTATAAAGAGCAAATCGTTTCGGATATTAATACTATGATTTTAACAACTACTCAAGAGATGCAAGCAATCAAAGATCAAGGTCTTGGATATTCCGCACTCACTGCTGAAATGCAAGATTTAGCAGTTGAAAAAAATAATGCCTTGTCTCTTTATTATGCATCCAATTATTACGTGGAGCAGCCAACTACACCAACGGAAATTAAAACAGGTTATACCACTATAGTGGAGCCTCCAAGTCGAGGTTATCGTTTAATTGAACGTTCTTCTTTTGACCCTACAACTGAGACGTTGTCTTTGAAAGTAGTAGGATTTACTGAGGATGAGGAAAGCGAACCTATTCAAGTGGATTTAAAATTACCTTCACAATTGATGTGGCAAGGAGATAAAACGGAAACGTTCACTCTGAATCTATCATTTGAACAGTATGCTCAAATGAGCACAGGTTTAACTACAACAAACGTTTTTACCAATGATAAACAAACAGCAAATAATGAAGTGTTTTTATTCGACAGTGGGGACTTTTACCATTTTCAAGGGAACGCAATTTTTCAAAGTCACCAAGTAGATGAAGGAAGTTTAAATAAAGTGAAAGTCCTTTCAAATAAATTACTTGAATTCCAAAAACATTTTGCGGTCTATAATTCAATTATTTATGGAGATATTATTTCAATTAATTTTGATTCACTTTCTAAAACGGTGATTCATAACTCTCAATTGAGAGCTTATCGAATTTTAATTACTAAAGGTGAAGTAGTCCCAGATCCAAACGCGGATATCCCGATTGTTCCAGCACCAAATAGTAATCAACAAAAAGTAGAGTTTACTGGAACATCTTCTATATGTTTGTTAGCACGAGATCAAGTTATCAACACAAACTATATCAATAATATTCAAAATCTAAAAAATATCTTATTAATGGATGCTACTTCTCATTTGATATATAAAAAGAGTGATGGAGATTACATCTATCAAAACGGATCTGAGCGAAAGCTAACCTCGAGTGCTAGTGATAATGAAATAGTAAACAAAGCTTGCAATACACAGTTGACATTTAATGAAGATCTAAAAGTATACGAAGCATTTGATCCGGAAAATATGAAAATCAGCGACGTTATCTATCAATAAAAAAAAGCCAATTTCTTCGGTAGTGAAGAAATTGGCTTTTCATTATGTGGTTTCAGGAGTGGCTGGAACCGTTACCGATTCATGCTGTTGTTTTGCGATTTCCATCTCTGTCAATTTCAACGTGCGAGCCGTCGAATTCAACAAGTCACAGAACATGTCGCGGTTGTTCGAAAGAGAAACTCCATAAGATGGTACCATCTCTTTAACAAGAGGCTGCCATTCTTCAATGAACTCAGGGAAGCAACGTTCTAGTACTTCAAGCATAACGTGCACAGCTGTTGAAGCACCTGGTGATGCACCAAGAAGTGCAGCAACCGATCCATCAGTTGCACTCACTACTTCCGTACCGAATTGGAGTGTTCCTTTTCCGCCAACTTCTGTATCTTTAATTACTTGAACACGTTGACCGGCTACAACTGTATCCCAGTCCTCTAATTTGGCGTCAGGAATGAACTCACGAAGTTCTTCCACACGTTTCTCATTAGACAATAAGACTTGTTCGATCAAATACTTCGTTAACGACATTTCTTTTGCTCCAGCCGCCAACATTGTAAAGACGTTGTTTGGTGTGACGGATTTAATTAAGTCGAGGTTTGAACCTGTTTTAAGGAACTTTGGTGAGAATCCTGCAAACGGTCCGAACAATAAACATTTCTTGCCATCAATATAACGAGTATCTAAGTGAGGGACTGACATCGGAGGAGCTCCTACTTTTGCCTTTCCATATACCTTAGCGTGGTGTTTCTCGACGACTTCTGGATTGTTACAAACTAGGAAGAGTCCACTTACAGGGAAGCCTCCAATATTTTTAGACTCGTGGATACCTGATTTTTGTAACAAGTGTAAGCTTCCGCCACCTGCGCCGATAAATACGAAATCAGCTTGATGGTATTCCCATGCGTTGTTTTCGAGATTGGTTACTTTTAATTCCCAACGGCGATCTTCTAAACGAGTTAAATTGTCGACGCGATGTTTGTAGTTCATTTCTACATCTTGCTGCTCTAAATACTCGAACAACATGCGAGTGAGTGCGCCGAAGTTTACGTCTGTTCCCGAATCAATCTTCGTTGCTGCAATTGGTTCATTATTTTTACGGTTGTTCATGATTAGTGGAATCCACTCTGACAATTTCTTTGGATCCTCTGAGAATTCCATTCCTTCGAACAGAGGGTTTGTTGATAGGGCTTCAAAGCGTTTGCGTAAGAAGTCTACATCTGCCTCTCCTTGCACCATACTCATATGAGGAATTGGCATTATGAAATCTTCTGGTTTTTTTAGAAGTCCTTTTTCAACTAGGAACGACCAAAACTGACGGGACAACTGGAACTGCTCATTGACCTTAATCGCCTTTGTGATATCGATCGAACCGTCTTTCATCTGTGGCGTGTAGTTCAGTTCACATAAAGCAGCATGTCCTGTACCGGCATTGTTCCATTCGTTTGAACTTTCAATGCCTGCTGCATCTAATTTTTCAAAAACTTTGATATTCCAATGAGGGGCCAATTCTTTTAAAAGGGCACCTAAAGTTGCGCTCATTACGCCGGCACCGATTAGAATGACGTCCATCTGTTTATCCTGACTGTTCATGATTGCGTTCCACATCCTTGAGTTTATCCTGATTTATATACGTACATTCCCTATTATACGCCTCTCCATTGACAAAATTCTACTATTATTTACTAGATAGCACGCATGTAAAAATTAGGATAAAATAGAGAAAAACTTGTGTGGAGGACATCTTATGCCGTTTTACATCATTCGAGATGACGTTACCAATTTAAAAGTAGACGCTATAGTAAATGCTGCCAATACTGAGCTTCGGGAAGGTGGAGGAGTGTGTGGTGCTATATTTGAGAAAGCAGGAAGAGAAAAACTAGCTAAAGCCTGCGAACTAGTAAGCCCAATCGAAACTGGACAGGCTGTAGTGACACCAGCTTTTGATTTGCCAGCTGCTTTTGTGATTCATACTGCGGGGCCGAGATGGCAGGGAGGTTCTCAAGGAGAGGTAGAGCTTTTAAAAGCTAGCTACAGGAACTCTTTGAAACTTGCTGAGCAGCATCAACTGAACCGAGTTGCCTTTCCACTGATTTCTTCGGGTATCTATGGATTTCCAAAAGAGCTAGCCTTTCAGATTGCTCGTGACACGATAGAGGATTTTATCGAAACGAGTGAACTGACAGTCTACCTCGTATTGTTTGATCGCCAAGCTGTAAAAATTAGTGAAGATTTAAAACTGGATATTGAGCGCTTCATTGATGAACAAGCTGTTCATCACATTGAGAAACGATTTAAACGGTCGGTTCAAGAAACACGTGAGGAATCAACTATTTCATTCAATGATTTGCCTAACCTAGAATCTGCTAGACGTTCCACGCTAGACGATTTATTAAATGAAGTTGAGGAGCCTTTTGCGGAAAAGCTATTCCGTCTGATAGATGAAAGTGGCCTCACAGACCCTGAAGTATACAAGAAAGCCAATCTAGACCGGCGCTTGTTTTCTAAAATACGCTCCAATCCAAACTATCAACCGAAGAAATCGACTGCGCTTGCTTTGGCTATTGCGCTAGAATTATCTTTAGTAGAGACGCAGGAACTTCTAGGTGCGGCTGGTTTTACCTTGTCAAAGAGCACAAAGATGGACTTGATTGTGGAGTATTTCATCCGAGAGAGCCGTTACGATATCTATACGGTGAATGAAGTGTTGTTTGCATACCATCAACCTCTGTTAGGGACTTTTTAAATGTCGCTTTGGAAGCGACCAGTGAAAAGCTAAATCAAGGTATCCTTTAGATACAATTCTGAAGGAGGGGTTTCAATGAAAACGGAACTAATATTTATTTTAGATCGAAGCGGTTCAATGGGTGGATTGGAATCAGACACTATTGGTGGATTTAATAGCTTACTTGAAAAGCAACGCAAGCTAGAAGGGGATGCAACTGTCACGACGATACTATTTGATCATGAAATAGAAGTGTTGCATGACCGTTTGTCTTTGGAAGAAGTTGCACCTATTACTGAAGCCGACTATTTTGTTCGAGGAACGACGGCTTTGTTAGATGCGATTGGGTATGGTATTCATAAAATAAGAAATGTGAAGAAGAATAAAATGTATGTAGAAACTAAAGTGCTCGTTGTGATTACTACTGACGGGATGGAGAATGCAAGTATTGAGTTTAAACGTCATCAAATTCGTTCTTTAATAGAAGAACAGAAATCATTGGGCTGGGAATTTCTATTTTTAGGTGCCAATATCGATGCAATTGCAACTGCAGAACAATTTGGGATTCACCGAGATTACGCGGTAAATTATCATGCAGATAAGCAAGGGACTGAACTTAATTTCGCTTCTATAAATGAAGCTGTTTCTTCTGTGAGAAGCGGGAGAAAAGTATCACGAGATTGGAAAGAGGCGGTAGAACAAGACTTTCAATCGAGAAACTAATAAAACCGGACGAAGCTCACTAGCTCGTCCGGTTCCTTTTTATGCCTTTACGATTTTATTTCCAGTTAAGCGATTGACAAGAACCGTCAATGCGCCGTCACCTGTTACATTTGTTGCTGTTCCGAAGCTATCTTGCGCCAAGTACAAAGCAATCATAAGAGATAACATCGTTTGATCAAAACCAAGCATCGTCTCTAACAAGCCAAGTGCTGCCATAACAGCTCCACCAGGAACTCCTGGTGCTGCAATCATCATAACACCAAGCATCAAGATAAATGGGAACATACTTAAGAAATCAGGAGTTTGACCTGTTAAGAACAACACTCCCATTGCACAGCTAACTAGTGTAATTGTACTTCCAGACAAGTGGATAGTAGCAAACAACGGAATAGAGAATTCGGCGATTTTTTCATTGACTCCAGTTTTCTTGGCAGACTGCATCGTTACTGGAATAGTAGCTGCAGACGATTGTGTGCCAAGAGCTGTAAAATAAGCTGGCATCATTGAGCGTAATAAACGGAATGGATTAACCCCTGCTGTTGTTCCAGCGATTGTATATTGAATCAGCAACATCACAATGTGAAGCCCAATAATTACAAGGAAAACTTTAGAGAAAACGACTAAGATGGATTGCACTTGACCGCCATATGTCATATTCATGAAAATCCCAAGAATATGAATAGGTAATAACGGGATGATGATTACGGTAATTACTTTTTCAATGATCTTTTGGAATTCATCTAGAATTGTTCTTAGGTTGAAACTATCTGTGGCAGAGATTCCGATACCCAAAATGAAAGATAAGATTAACGCACTCATCACTCCCATAATAGGAGCCATCTCAATAGTGAAAAATCCAGATTGTAAAAATTCTTCAGGATTCTCTAAATCAATTACTGCATTGTTCTCGACAAAACCAGGTAATAGGAAACTTCCGACAATAAATGCTATAAGACCAGCAACAATTGTAGAAATATAGGCAGTAGAAGCTGTTAACCCTAAAAGCTTTCCAGCACCCTTCCCCATATGAGCAATACCTGGAGTAATGAACCCAATAATAATGAGTGGAATCGCAAAGCCCAAAAAGGCACCGAAGATTCCGTTAAATGTAGCAAAAGTTCTAACGACTTCAACAGGAACAAATGAACCGAGTACGACACCAAGTATAATCGCAACAATAATACGAGGTAGTAATCCAAACTTAATTTTCACCTATAATCGTCCTCCCTAAAAATACAATTGTTTTTTTCATGAACGTATCATATCACGGAATAGTAAAAATACTTATTTTTTGAATAGAAAGAATAATTAAATACTCTACTGTATCACAAAATGTAACCGATTTCAAAATAATGACGCTTTCTTTACAATTTTCAGATATAATAGAAAGGCATGACACTAAAAAGGGGAAGGATGAAAAACTTGAATAGTGCAAACTTGTTCAAACAGGCATGGACAAAAAGCTTTTTAGCTCTAGTTCTAGTCGTTTCGCTTGTATTACCTTACATACCACAAGCAGCCTACGCGATCACGACACCTAATGCCACAGATTTAATCATTAGTGAGTATATCGAGGGTTCTTCAAGCAATAAAGCCGTGGAGATATACAATGGTACCGGAGCTGACATTAATTTGTCAGGATACAAAATGGAACTTTATTCTAACGGTGCCACAACTGCTACAAATACTTTTAATTTCGAAGGTATGTTAGCAGATGGAGCAACTTATGTTCTCTATAACTCAAGTGCAACAGATACTTTCAAATCTTCTAATGGCGCACCAAGTGCTGTAGCCAACTTTAATGGAGATGACGCACTAGTACTAAAAAATGGAGATGCGGTAATTGACTCATTAGGTCAAGTTGGCGTGGATCCAGGTACAGAGTGGGCAGCCAATGAAGTGACTACCCTTAATTCAACATTAGTTCGTAAAGCTTCAATAAAAGCTGGGGATACAAATCCTACAGATGCATTCGACCCTTCAGTTGAGTGGGATGGCTTTGCGATTGATACTGCTGAGTATTTAGGGACTCATACAATGGAAACTGCTGCACCAGTTGCAACAGACCTTTTGTTCAGTGAATATATTGAAGGTAATTCGAATAACAAAGCACTAGAAATTTTCAACGGAACTGGTAAAGATGTTGACATGACCGGATACAAAGTTGAGCTTTATTCAAACGGGACTACTAGCCCGGGGAACACATTAGATCTTGTGGGCACATTAGCAGATGGAGAAACTTTCGTCATCTATAACTCAGGTGCCACAGATGCATTTAAGCCTGTAAATGGCGTTTCCAGTACAGTTACTTACTATAACGGAGATGACGCTTTAGTCTTGAAAAATGGCGATACTGTCATCGACTCGATTGGTCAAGTTGGGGTAGACCCAGGAACTGAATGGAAAGCAAACGGTGTTTCTACGGCAAACATGACATTAGTGCGTAAAGCTTCTGTACTAACGGGAGATACAAATCCTACGGATGCATTTGATCCTTCTGTAGAATGGGATGGATACCCAGTAGATACTGCAGAATATTTAGGTTCGCATTCTATTGGAGAAACGACTCCGCCAGAAGAGCCAACTCAAGTTGCCGCAGTAACGGTGTCACCAGCTCCTGGAGCAGTAGTAGCAGGGACGCAAGTAACGCTTACTACAGCTACTGAAGGTGCTGAAATTCGTTATACAACAGATGGTTCTACACCTACTATCGAGAGTACGCTTTATGCAACTCCAATTGAAATCACAACGGATACAACGATTAAAGCTATTGCTTTCAAAGACGGATTAGATGCAAGCGAAGTTAGCACATTTGACTATACAGTGCTTGTATCAAAAACGGTCGCTGAAGTTCGTGCTTCTGCTCAAGGAGCGCAAGTGATTACTGAAGCCATCGTAACGACGGACAAACAAAAGTTTGGAAACAATGGATTCTACATTCAAGATGCAACAGCTGGAATTTATGTATATACGGGTTCCGATCTTGGAGTTGTAGAAGGTGACCGTATTCAGATTCAAGGTACTTTAGGTATCTATTCTGGAGATTTACAAATCACGAATCCAACAATTACAAAATTAGATACGAACAATACGCTTCCTGAAGTACAAGTCGTACCAGCTTCTGGTGTTAACGAAGAAACACAAGGTGAGCGTGTCATCGTGGAAAAAGCAACAATTTCTAATATCCGTGACGCTGGATTCGGAACTGTTGAGTTGACAGCTACTACTGAAGATGGTTCTTCTGTATTAGTTCGAAATGATAATCGTAATGGATTTACGTATGAAGATTTCATTCGTCAGTATAAAAATGGCGATGTTTTGGACATCTACGGAATTCCAGGCGTATTCAATGGAACATTCCAATTAAAAACAGTTGGAGAAAAGAGCTTTGAGCTTTCTGTAAAACCTGCTGTGTTCACTAACATCTTCCCAGGTACAGTCAATGAAGGAACTGCTATTGAATTATTGACAGAATGGGAAAATGCAACAATCTATTACACATTGGATGGTACAACACCTTCAATAGAAAGTGCAGTTTATAGCTCTCCACTTGTTTTAAATGAAACAACGACAATCAAAGCAATTGCTGAAACAGCATCTGAAACTTCAGAAGTGTTTACATTTAAGTTCACAGTTCTGAAAACAGAAAATGTAACGATTCAAGAAATTCAAGGTGAAGATCACTACTCACCATATACAGGGGCTGCAGTTGGTGGAGTGACAGGAGTTATTACGCACTTCTATAACTCAGCAAACTTCTTCATTCAAACGCAAACTCCTGATGATAACTTAGCAACATCTGAAGGTATAGCAGTTAACTTGCCTAATGCAGCTACTCAGTTCTCTGTAGGCGATGTTGTCACGGTGGGTGGTACTGTACAAGAGCATTATTACGAGGGCTACTCAGATAACCGTGAAACAGATCTTCCAATTACTCGTATTGGAAATGCAACGGTTTCTAAAACGGGGACAGCAGCGCTTCCAGAACCAATTAAAATTGGTGAGGATCGCATGCCTCCAACAAAGAACATCGATAACGATGGATTAACTTCATTCGATGTAGAAGAAGATGGAATTGATTTCTGGGAATCTTTAGAGGGAATGCGCATCTCGGTTCCAAATGCACAGATTCTTGGTCCGCAAAAATATGGTGAAGTCATTGTAGTAAACACAGAAGCAACAAACAACGATTTCAACTTATTAGGCGGAATCAACATTTCAGCCGATGATTACAACCCAGAGCGAGTCATTTTTGATATTGACGACGAAGACTATGTTGCAAAGTCGGGTGATCGTTATGCTACAGCACCTATCGGCGTTGTAGGTTACGGATTTGGGAATTACAAAGTATTTACATCAGTGGATCAACTTCCAGAATTACTTGCATCTGAGCACCCAGATGAAACTACTAAAATTGAAGCAGCAGAAGAAAAACTGACTGTAGCTACTTACAATGTAGAAAACTTCTCAGCGAACAGCGAGCAGACACCTGACGAGAAAGTAACTAAAATTGCAGATTCGTTTGTGAAGAAAATGAAATCGCCAGACATCATCGGTCTTGTAGAAGTGCAAGACAACGACGGAGGTACAGCATCTGGTACTGCTGATGCAACTCAATCGTATGAACGTCTAATTGCTGCTATTGAAGCTGCGGGTGGTCCAAGTTATGCATTTACTGATATCGCACCAGAGTACAATAAAGATGGTGGCCAGCCAGGTGGTAATATCCGTGTTGGGTATCTTTATAACACGGATCGTGTAGAGTTAGTTGCAGGTACTAAAGGAACGGCTATTGAAGGGACACAGTGGACAGATTCAGGTTCACTTACTTTGAACCCAGGACGTATTCTTGACTTACCACAAGACAATACACGGAAACCATTAGCCGCGGAATTTATGTTCAATGGTGAAAAAGTAGTCGTAATCACAGCTCACTTGAACTCTAAATCAGGAGACCAAGGACTGTTCGGTAAAAATCAACCTCCAGTTTTAGGTTCAGAAGCGGAACGTATTCAACTTGCTACAATGATTAATGACTTCATTGACCGTGGTTTAGCAAAAGATCCAAACTTAAATGTGGTAGTTGCGGGAGATATGAATGACTTTGAATTCACACCTGCACTGACTGCATTAAAAGGGGATTCACTGGTCAACATGATTGAACAAGTTCCAGTAGAAGATCGTTTTACGTATTACTACCAAGGGAATAACCAAGTGCTTGATCACATCTTGGTAACGAAAAACCTATTGTCAAAAACAGTAGTGGATATCTTGCATGTGAATGCTAATAAGATGGAACAGCATGGACGTGCGTCGGATCATGATCCAGTAATGGTTCAGATTGATTTCACTAAAGAAGTCGTTCCACCACCACCGCCAGTCAAACCAATCACATACTCTCGTTATGTGACTTATGAAAATCAAAAAGTTAATAAAATCAACATCACAGATAGCAATGTCCATGTGACAATCGGTGAAAATGTAGTTTCTAAGTTTGGTGTAAACGTCCTTTCACAAGTAGCGGGAGTGTCTGGACCAGGTCTTGTTGATAAGACCGTTTCATTGAAACCAAACAAACCGGGAGCTCTCTATGACTTTGAGGGTGCTGAAATCCAAGAAGTCATCATCATGAGCCGTTACAAGATGGAAATTCGCAATGCACACAATGTAAAGAAATTTACGTATGTGAAGACTGCAAAAGCAGAGAATATCGACTTTGTTACTACGATGGAAATTCCTACTGAAGAAGAACCAGAAACTCCTGAAGAGCCAGTGGATCCTGAAGAACCACCAACTCATACAGGGTATGATTCAGTAAATGGTTATTACACAGGTCTTGAAAATTTAACAGGTGAAGAGCTGAAAGACGCTCTTCACGACATTATTGATGAGCAGATTGTGCTTTCTTACTCACAAGTATGGGATGCACTGAAGTACACGGATGAAGATCCAAATAACACAAACAATGTGAAATTGTTCTATTCAGGTGTGTCTCGCTCTAAGTCACTAAACGGTGGAGATGTAGGGGACTGGAACAGGGAACACGTGTGGGCAAAGTCACATGGTGACTTTGGTACATCTATGGGCCCAGGAACAGATATTCACCATTTACGAGCAACAGATGTACAAGTAAATAGTTCTCGTGGAAACCTTGATTTTGATTGGGGTGGAAGTGCAGTTACAAATTGTGCAGATTGTAAACGTGATGGAGATTCGTTTGAGCCTCCAACACGAGTCAAAGGAGATGTCGCACGTATGTTGTTCTATATGGCAACTCGCTATGACGAAACGGATAGTGTGGATCTTGAGTTGAACGAAATCGTAGGAAATGGCTCTGCTCCTTATCACGGCAAACTATCTGTATTATTAGAGTGGCACGAACTAGATCCAGTAGATGCAACGGAAATCGAACGCAACAATCGTATTTTTGGAGCACAAGAAAACCGAAATCCATTTATCGATAACCCGCAATGGGCAGAAATGATTTTTGGGGTTAATTAAAAAATTGTTTTGAATTCGTGAAACTTATCTAGACATGAAACGTACTACTTAGTGCCAACCATTGTCTGGCATGAAAAAGAGCGCTGTCCAACCAGCGCTCTTTTTTTGTTTTTTAAGAATGGCAGCATTCTTAAATTCTATTCACTTGTTGTTAGTAAGGTCTTCTTCCGAATTCTCGGTCTGCGTATAATAAATGTTTTCCATTGTTGACATCATCATAATACTGTTTGCGTTCACTTTCTTCAAAACTCATCCGGTTGAAGTGTTCGTCCGTGTCATCTCCGGTAACAAACTCTTTGAACTTTTCCCAGAGTCCTTCTTTTTCGTGTCCTTCATGTTCGTTATGACCTCTATAAATGCTCATCCGGTCATCCCGTTTTGACATCAGGTACATATCTTCATCTGTATATCCTTCTGCACGTAGTCGGTCCATTTCAGTCTGAAGGTCTTGCTCATTGTCAAACGTTCTGTAATAACGATTTTCCATAAATGAATTGCCTCCTTAAATGTTTTGAAATGCGAAATACTGTGCTGCCACTCCTACATTTCCACAATTAGAGCTTTGTAAAACGTCTTTGTCTAAAATAGGTAGTTTTTTACTAGTCTCTCTCCTTGCAACTTGGCTTTCTCTACTGATAGACTAGACGGAGCATCTTGATAGAAAAGGACGTGAGACTATGCTAGACGCACTCATCATTTTCATTGCTCAACTCATCTATGTGCCGATTTTGACACTTCGGACGATTATGATGGTAAAAGGCATGAAAGCGAAGGCGGCAGGCTTTGGAATATTAGAAGGTATCATTTATGTGGTAGCACTGGGGATTGTGTTTAGCGATCTTTCAAATTACATGAATATGATTTCGTACGCACTAGGATTCGGGATTGGACTTTACTTAGGGCAAATACTAGAGCAGCGATTAGCTATCGGATATGTATCACTTGAAGTCAATGTTATGAATAAGAATGAAGAGATGATTGATCGTTTACGAAATGAAGGATTCAGTGTCTCGACTTCGGAAGTAGAAGGTATGAATGAGGCGCGCAGGTACCGACTTGATTGCACGGCTCGACGCGATAGGGAGCAGGAGTTCATCAGGATAGTAAGCCACTATGAACCGAATGCCTTTATCGTTTCTTATGAACCTCGAAATTTTAAAGGCGGCTATATTACAAAATCTATGAAGCGAAATCGGAAAAAACAGGGGGTACCAAATGGATAGTATCATTTTCGACTTAGACGGCACTTTATGGGATTCCAGACAAACGATTGCCGATGCTTGGACTCAAGCGATTCAACAAGAGATTGATGGCCATCCAGGTTACACAAAAGATGACATTGGTAGCTTGATGGGGCTTCAGATTCCTCAAATTGCAGAAAAATTGTTCCCGAATGCTTCCCTCGAACAAAGACAAGCTTATATGGATGCTTGCGCACGAGTGGATCAGCAATTAATTCGTAAGCAGGGTGGAATCCTATTTGATGGGTTAGAGGAAACACTTGAAGAACTTAAAAAAACATATCGTCTGTTTATTGTCTCTAATTGTGAAGATGGTTATATAGAAGCTTTTTATGAAGCACATGGGTTGGAACATTACTTTGAAGACTTTGAAAATCCAGGGCGTACAGGCTTGTCAAAAGGAGAAAATATTGCACTAGTGCAGAATCGTAATGGATTAAAACAATCGGTGTATGTCGGTGACACGCAAGGGGATTTGGATGCGGCACGATTTGCAGAAATTCCATTCATTTACGCAGCTTATGGTTTTGGGCATCCTAGTGAAGTGGATTATACTTTAAATGCTATTCAAGACCTTCCTGAATTAATGAGAACAATTGAAGCGAAATGAAACTTTTTGAAGACGTATCCGTATAACTACTATACAAGTTAAAAGGAGCGATTTTTCATGAGTACACTTAAAGTTGCAAAAGTCGTTGCGTTGATTTATCAAGCGGTATTAGCTATTCCCGTAGTTGGTGGATCTATCGTAATTGGTTCTGGTTGGGGAGCCCTAGGACTCGGTTTTGTAATCCATGCAATTGTCTTTATCCTTGCATTAAAATCAGGAGGAGCAAAAGTAGCATCTATCATCGGTATGGTGACGAATGCACTAGCTTGGATTCCGTTCTTAGGTTGGTTCCTGCATCTTTTGACAGCAGTTGCGTATGCAATTGAACTCTTAACCCGAAAAGAATAGAAAAAATGCCAGTCGATTCATTGATCGATTGGCATTTTTTTATATAGTTGAAATCCAACACCCGAAGCTTCTTTGATTTCATAAAGCGCATAATCTGCTTCTTTAAGCAATTGGTTTTTGTTTTTTGCAGTTCCTGGGAAGTAGGCGCCACCCATTCCAATTCGGATAGGGATGGAGTAGTCTTGATAAGAGAAAGGCTCTTCAAACTGAATAAGTATGCGCCTTGCTACTTCTTCGATTGTCTCAATGTCTTTTATTTGAGGGATAATGACGGCAAATTCGTCTCCACCAAAACGCGCTACAATATCATGGTCACGAAGAACACGTTGTATACGCTTAGCAGTTTCTTGAATGACGGCGTCACCTGCATCGTGTCCAAATGTATCATTAATATCTTTGAAGCGGTACCCATCTATTAAAAAGATAGCGAGTAAATCTCCAGTGCCTGCAGTCTGTTGGAGTAGATAGTCCATCTTATCATCGAAAGCACGGCGGTTAGGGAGTCCAGACAAATGATCGATAAAAGCCATCCGCTGTAGTTCATGTTGCAGATTTGTCTCCGCTGTAGCATCACGTACTAATAGATACCAACCTTGTTGTTGTTCAGCGATAAAAATAGGAATGAATTTCACTTTGATATAGTGTGCTTCTTCTTGGTGGACTCGAGTCACCCATAATTCATGCCGTGACGTCTTTTTAGGTTTTGGCTCGGTTGTAAACCATTCTTCAAAGAACGACTCTCGAAACCAATCCGACAGGTTGCTGCCTTCAAGTTCCCCAGCTGTAGCTTTGAGAAAAGATTTAGCTTCAGGGTTGCATTTAATGATGTGCCCGTGTGTATCTACTTGAAAAATCGCTTCGTTATTCAATTCAATGAGAGACTCAAGTCGAAGCCGTTCCTCATCAATTTGACGCTGGGCTTCTTTTAAATGCTGAAGTGAGTGCTCATGTTCAGTGATATCTCGAACGATGGCCATGATAAAATGTATATCCAATTTTTCCATATAAATAGGAGTTAGCAAACTTTCTCCGATATAATGTTGTCCTTTATGCTCAATGGGCATTTTAAAGCGAGTTTTTTCCATGGAGAGCCTTGCCTGGTCATAGTGTTTTCTGAGAGAAATATAGGCATGTTCAGATACCATAGACCTCATAGTGACATGGTTTGATAAGTCTGGAAGCCGAACAGTTTCTTTGGCCGCTTTATTGGCGTAAATGTATTCGTAATCGTTTCCATTGAAACTCATTACAAAAACGAGGTCATCAATCTGATCGAAAGTTTGCATTACCAGTGACAGAAAATCACTACCCAGTTCATCAAATAATTGTTTGATCCGCATGTGACCCGCCTCCAGCACCTTTTTTCTTATTATGCCATATTTATTGAGGTTGAATGTAGATTTTTGAGGTTTATACTAAATGTATATGCACTTTTAGTGGAAAGGAATTCAACTATGATTTCAAAACGAACTAAAATTTCTATAGCTGTGGTCACAGCTATACTAGTCTTTGCATCTATCACACAGCCTTTTCTTTTCTTGTTTATAACGTTGCCCCTATTACTCATCATTATTGGATACAGTGTAGCGAAAAAAATCCAAAATAAAATGCCTACGGGGTGGCTATCTTTATTGATTGCAGTTATAGGCGGAGGTGTTGCCGTCTTTTTAGCGGCCATCATTCTGTATACTATTGTTGAAATGGGATACAATGGAAAGAGTAATGCAGAACTGGATCGATTTTATGTGTTGGAATCGGCAGCAAGAACTGCTCAAAATGTGACCGTGTTTTTAGCATTTTTAATAAGTTACCTTAACTTTATCGCATTTTTGGATCGTCGCCGTGAAGTGAAGAAAAAGGAGAAACAGGTATCGTGAAATTTCGTTTTTGGTGGGGAGTTGCAGTACTTTATATGGCTGTTATTTTTTACTTATCTCATCAACCCGCAGTCCATTCAAATGAACTAAGTACCAGTGTCACAGAAGTCGTTATCGAATTAGTAGGGGAAGAGGCTTTCCAACCTCCCTCAACACTTGATCAATTGAATCACTTGTTACGAAAGTCCACTCATTTTATTGCCTATTTTGGACTTGCGATAGTATTTTGGATGGCATTAGCGAAGAAAGGATTCACTAGATATTTTTTGGCATGGGGACTAGCTACTTTCTATGCCTGTACGGATGAGTTTCATCAATTATTTGTCGAAGGTAGAGGCGGTCAATTGCGAGACGTCGGGATTGACAGCTCTGGCGCAGCTTTAGCGATGCTAGTACTATTCGGAATTCAAATGACCCGAAGACTCCTGTCTCCGGGCCGCAAATCTTCTTAATTGGTTTGTACTGTTAATAAACGCGCTGCTTTCAAACGATTGCGCACTGCAATCCCACCAGCTGCTGCTAGCACTGCTTTTAAGATTCCTAGTGGAATAAATGGCGTAGCTCCTCCAGTAATTGCTGCAGTCCAAGGCAACTCAGCTGCAAACTTCAGCCAAGCAGTTCCGAATGCCAAAGTGACGAACATTCCAATAAGGTTTGCTACAATGGCTTGTTTTACAGTGAAGCTCGTTTTTTCAAGATAATACCCAATGATAAATGCAGTTGGTAAGAACCCAACCAAATAGCCCCCTGTTGGACCGATTAATGCACCGAGACCACCACTCATTCCTGCAAATACAGGAGCTCCAACAGCTCCAAGAAGCAAGTAAATGGCAACGGATAGTGTGCCATAACGGCTTCCTAAAATCGTAGCTGCGAGTCCAATTGCTAGTGTCTGACCTGTAATAGGTACAGCTGTGAAGGGAAGCGGAATCGTGATTTGGGCAAACACTGCAATGATAGCAGCAAATAGTGCGCTGACGATCATCATTTTCAAACGTTCATTTCTCATGTTGTCATCCACCTTTATGTAAAATGAGTTAACCTAAATATAATTATGGTTAACACATATTTAGGATACTGATAATTAATTCATGCGTCAAGAAATTTTTAGCGGGAGTGATGCGTATGTGGAGGTCATTAACTCAAATGATTTTTATGGGGGTACTTAGTGTTCTTTTAACAGGTTGTGTCATAGCTCCTATAGAAGTCGAATTATCCCCCCAAGAGAAAGTGCGAATTGTATTACCGAATTCAGTAGAGCCAGTGGATCTCTCAAGTTATGAAGAAGAACTCCTTACTAAAGTGAATGAAGCTCGTGCTGAAGAAGGAGTTGAACCATTAGTCTATGACCCACAAGTTGCAAAAGTGGCACAGCTCAAAGCACAAGATTTGTTGACAAACAATTATTTTGAACATGAATCTCCAACATATGGGGCACCTAGTGAGATGTTGACGCAGTTCGGGATTGATTGGATTGCATCTGGTGAAAACATTGCTGCAGGACAATTGTCGGTCGATGAAGTTCATCAAGGGTGGATGGATAGTCCTGGGCATCGCGAGAACATCCTAAACCCTATGTTCACTCATATAGGTTTTGGATTTACTGAAGGCGGAGGCGATTACGGAACCTACTGGGTTCAAATGTTCACGGCTTACTGACCTCGCGTTTAAAGCTCTAGAGGAAGGGAATACTGGCTGTAACTCAGACTGAAGGAGTGTGACATTGATGGAGGCAAAAGAAACTGCATTGCGTATTTTGGATGAAAGTCGTTTAGGGACGATGGCTACTGTAAGTGAGGGAAAACCTCATAGTCGCTATATGACATTTTTGAATGATGGCTTTACATTATTTACTCCGACTAGTAAAGGTTCTGAAAAAGTAGATGAACTGGAATCTAACCCGTATACACATATTTTGATCGGATATGAAGGGGAAGGTTTTGGAGATGCCTATTTGGAAATTTTGGGGCGTGTCTCGATTTCTGATGATGAGAGTTTAAAAGAAAAGATTTGGAATGACCGAATGAAAAATTGGTTTGAAGGACCACATGATCCAAAGCTGGTTATTTTAAAAGTAACGCCTGAGTCGGCTCGATTGATGAACAAAAGTGGAGAGCCTCCGCAAGATATTCAGTTTTAATTTAGATACTAGGTCAAAACCAAAAAGGGAGTTTCTCGTAATTATGAGAGACTCCCTTTAGTATGTTCTATTGTGTGCAGGGGAAGCGTTCCGCGGGCGCGGGCTGAGCCAAGGTCTCAGCTTCCGCTTTTAATCCCGCTGGAGTCACCCCTGCACACTTTTCATGAATGTTGGTGAAATTAAATTTGTGCAAATAAATCAGTTATGACTCATTTTCTTTTCATTCATCACGTTTTTCGAGATTCATAGGACGTATGGTTCCCCATGGACTCACATAAATCGTCGCTTTTAAATCTACTGCTTCCTCTAAAGCTAAACCTTGTCCTTGTTCCACATAAAATTGCTCCAAATTAGAGACACTGACTTGACCACCCCAATACTGACCGTGTAAAGCACCTAGAAAATCGGAAGTTTCCATTCGGTCAACTGCTGCATAGCCGTCTTCCCCTTGAGTCAAAGAGAAGTAGACGGTCTCCCCATCTTTGATTTTAGAGTCTTTAGCAGCTTGATTGATGTCTGGATATTGAAGCAGCACATACTCTCCGTAGAACGGATCCCATGGATCGAATGGTTCTGCTCGCAACACAAACTCATCACCAAACCAACTTGTTGCAAAGTAACTTAACAAAATCCCGACAACAGCTACCGTTTGAAGGATAGGTAGAAGCCACTTCTTCATGTTGCAGCACCTTCTTTCTTACGATTCAGCCACCAACCGATTCCCGCAAGGACAAATAACAGAATGGCACCTAGCAAGAAGAACAAAGCCATATCGAGTCGTTGCCATGCGTAGATAAAGTAGATGACAAACTGAATGAGAATGAAGAACAAGAAGCCTCCGCGTAGTGAGCGACCTTCTCGTTGAGCCAAAATCAAGTACCCAAATGCAACGATTTCTGCCAAGATAGCTAGTCCTATTGCTGTTTCATCGTAGAGTAAGAAACCGATGAGTCCTAAAATACTGATCCATGCAACTGGACGATGCCACTTCCATAGTATTACTGCTAGGGCAATTCCAACTGCAAGTAAGAATCCGGATTCTAAATAAGTTAAGTCGACCAAGTCTAAATTGGTTTCACCTCTTGCAATCAAATAACCGATACCGGTGATTGCTGCCACTAATTGCAGTAGGGGTTGAACAACAACTTTCTTCTGTTCACTCAAGAACAATAAACCAGTTAGAGCGAACACTGTCCAAATCGGCCACAACGCACTCTCATACTCCACCAGAACCCAAAGAATCAACCCAGCTCCAAATAGGTGGATAAAACTAAAGGCGTTTGCTTCGGATCTTTGAGAATAATAGAAGTGAGCGAGAGTAATCAAGACAAAGGCACCCCACTCAATCCAACCTACGTCAGGTAAGAAAGAGAGTAAAAGTAATGTGCCTGCAATAAAGCTTGCAATTGAAAAAACAGGATGCTTAATCAGATAAACATGTGCCAAAGCTGCTAAATAAGCGAGCCACGGTAAAACGGAATTGGCTACTGGTAAATGAAAAGTTTGTAACGTGACGAGCACTGCAGCAATGAAAAAGGCATATCCCGCTACATAAAAGAGGACTGGCTGTCCCATCTTTCTCTTTTCAGAGAAGACAGCAATGCCATAAGCCACCCACATGAATGCAAGGAAAGTAACGGTCTTCAATACATCAGGAATGGCGCCCCAGTTGGCAGCGATGAAACTAAACACAGCAAGAGTTAAAAAGATAAGTCCAATGGTCAAAAGCAGCGGAATTTTACGTTTTTGCGGTTGTTTCTGTTCATAAGTGGTGATTGCGTCAACTGTTGCCTGGTCAACTAATCCCGCTTGTTGCCACTCACGAACCTTGTGTTGCCAATCGTTCATTTGTCCCACCTCCTAAGCTTAGTATACTGCTAGAATTTCCCTGTAGCTATCTGATTTTTTTATCACTTTCCTGTATACTAAAAGGGAACCTTTAGGGAGGAATACGATGAAAAAAATCTTACTTACGGGCTTTGAGCCTTTTTTATCATTTTCACTTAATCCGACGATGCAGATCGTCAAAGAGTTGCATGGGGAAACACTAAATAATTACGTAATCGAAGGACATATTTTACCTGTTGATTTTAACAAGTCGGAAGTAGAGTTAGTTAAACTACTGGACACAGTGAAACCAGATATTCATATCTCTTTAGGACTTGCGGGCGGTCGTTCGAAAGTAACTCCAGAGCGCATTGCTATCAACGTAAAAGATGGAGATGCAGATAACGAAGGCAACAAGCCCCAGGATGAAGCCATAGATCCGAACGGACGAGAAGGCTATTTTTCTACGCTTCCCATCCGAGCTATGGTGGATGCTATGAATGAGGCAGGTTACCCTGCATCGATTTCTAACACAGCAGGTACTTATTTGTGCAACAACATCATGTATGTCGGACGCAAATATGCAGAAGAGCATGGGGGAACAATGCCGTCTGGTTTTATCCACATTCCTGCATCTCATGAACTCGCAATCGAACATGGGCGAATCCCAAGTTGGTCTCATCAAGATTTAGTAGCGGCTATCCGCATTTGTTTGGAAACTACAGTGAACTTTGGAGGAATGAAACATGACTGATCCGTATACATCTTGGAGTACCTCTCCATTTGTAGACGATGACATGAAGCAGCAATTGCTAGCGATGTCAGTTGAAGAACGAGAAGATGCGTTCTATCAGAATTTAGAATTTGGTACCGGGGGGATGCGCGGAGTACTTGGCCCTGGTACCAATAGATTGAATTTATTGACTGTGCGTAGAGCGGCAAAAGGAATAGCTCAGTACATAGAAAAGCAAGGGGAATCGGCTAAGGAACGTGGTTTCGTGATTGCCTTTGACAACCGACGGATGTCTAAAGAATTCTCTCGTGAGGTAGCCTCTGTAGTTGCCGACGCAGGTATTCAGGTCTATTTATACGAAGAACCCCGTACAACGCCACAACTGTCTTATTCTGTTCGAGCTCTGAACACTTTCATGGGGATGATGATCACAGCCAGTCACAATCCCCCAGAATATAATGGGTTAAAAGTTTATGGAGAGGATGGGGCACAACTGAATTTGGAAGATGCTGAACAAGTCGTTGGTACAATTAATCAACTAGATGGGCCTGAGACTTTAGAGCCTGCCTCTCTCCAAACTTTTTTAAACTCAGGACGAATCCAGTTCATCGGAGAGAAACTTGATCAAGATTACAAGCAACAAGTGAAATCGGTAGTGTTTGATAAAGAGCTCTTTCAATCTACAGATTTAAGAGTTATTTTTACCCCACTTCATGGCGCTTCAGGAGGTACAGTCCGTTCATTATTCGAAGACTTGGGAATTACCAATCGCTATTTTGTGGAATCACAGATGGAACCGGATCCGGAATTTCCAACAGTCGCATCTGCCAACCCAGAAGACCACAGTGCTTTTGAGAAGGCGATGGAACTTGGATTCACTAAAAAAGCCGATTTATTAGTCGCGGTGGATCCAGATGGAGACCGTGTAGGATTAGCTGTTTGGGACGGAGACGACTACAAACTATTAAATGGAAATGAGACAGGGGCACTCGCCCTTCATTTTATTCTTTCCCAACATCTTCAGCGTGGGACGCTTCCTTCAGGTGGCGTTACTTATAAAACCATTGTGACATCTGAATTAGGACGAGTGATTGCGAAGTCCTTTGGAGTAGCAATGGAAGATGTCTTAACAGGATTTAAGTTCATTGGAGAAAAAATTCGTGAAAATGAGTCGGATCCTGATTATGCGTTTTTATTTGGGTATGAAGAGAGCTATGGATATCTTGCAAAACCGTTTGCTAGGGATAAAGATGCTGTGCAACTAGTCGTCTTGCTCGTGGAGATGGCTGCTTCTTATAAAGAACAAGGGATGACTTTGTTAGATGCACTAGATGCACTTTACTCAAAGTATGGAGCATTTAAAGAGAAGTTGATTTCAGTCACTGTAAAAGGTGCTAGTGGTGCCAAGCAAATTAAGAGTGCTCTTACAGATGTGAGGAAAAATGTGCCTGAAACGATAGCCGGGATTCCAGTGGACGTCATAGAAGATTATCTTTCCCAAGTCCGAAAGTCCCAAGTAGGTTCTGAAAAGATTGAGCTACCTCAAGCGGATGTTATCAAATTCGTGTTAGCAGATGGTACTTGGGTATGTTTACGCCCAAGTGGGACGGAACCAAAGATCAAATACTATATTGGAGTTTGTAAAGACACTAAAAAGCAAGCGGTAGAGCATGTCGAATACGTGTCGCGTTGGGTAGAAAGTTGGATGAAATCCAAACTCCATCTTTAAACTTTCCCAACCCCAGAGACCTATCTATTTAAAAACTCGGTTGTTATAATTAGGGTAACGAAATGACCGAGGAGGAACTTATCGTGAATGCAAACTCAATCTTAACAACAAGACCGATGGATCAACTCTACGTAACTGGATTAAAGAAACGTTTTCTGGAAACGTTAAAAGAAGAATCAATGATTTTTGCAAGCCATGCACCTAATCGAGTTCATGCGGTGATTCAAGCAGTGTTTGACTTAATGAACCAAGAACGTGTGGTGGAGGCTTCCAAAAGTGAGATTGCTGAGCGTGCAGGACTCACTCTATATTTCGCTTCACAAATCTTAAAGCAACTTGAAAAAGAAGGTTATGTGTTATTGCGCCGAGGTATTATGGTGCTTCAATTCAAATAAGACCCCCAATTGACCTGCTCGATATTCTACGAGCAGGTCGTTTTTTGTTTAGAAGGCGTGCTGATTTAGAAGATGGATAAATCTACTTAAAAAAAACACTCTTATTTTGTAGAGGTAGTCTCACCTGAGAAGCCCTTTTCCTGGGGGAGAACCTCGAAGCCTCCTCGTCGTGCCCAAAGCTACGCTTTACTCCTGCGGGGTCTTCGAGAACCTCTTGATACCCTAGGAAAAAGGCATCTCAGGTTCAAGCACAATCGCATCTAATCACCTAAGCTCTTACATTGGGAAGTGTGAAAGAAAAGACACGCGTTCCGTGGTATCAGAGTGGTTTGAAGAACCCGCAGTCGGAGGCCAAAGCGCAAGCTTTGGTATGCCGCGAGGATTCTGATGGCCGCTCCCACAGATAAGCGTGTCTTTTCCGAACACTTCCAACTTTTCTTATTCTGAATCACTCTTGTAGAATTCCCGAAGCTTTATTAGGGCAGATTTCTTGCGCTTCTTAACTCCAGGGACCGACAATCCAATCCTTTCAGAAATCTCTTCAGCAGTGTAGCCCTCATAATAACTCAATAGTAAAATCTCCTGAAGTAGGGGAGGTAGTTCTATAATTAGCTCTTGAAACTTGTGTGTTTGGACGTCAATACTCGCATTTGCAAAGAAATCGTCTTGCATAGGCACATCCTTAGACGATTTTTTCAATTCATCTAAAACTGCACCGTACATGGACCGGTAAGCATAACCCGCGAACGAGCCTTTTGACTCCTCGTAGTTTCCCCATGCTTTCCATAGAGCAATTAATGCGGCTTGTCGAAAAAGTTCGTGATCTCTGTAAATGGATGTCTTTCGCAGTATACTCGAAATCATCGGTTGGTAGGCTTCAGCTATTAATTCGAACTGCATCTTATAGTTCCTCAATCGTTTGCGCAAACGGAAATTCCTAGGTAGCTTTAGTTTAGGGGAGCATTCACAATATGGCTAAGTTGGAAAGACATCGTAAGAAGAGAGGAACAAATACGTTTGGTACACAAAACTAAGCTTTTACAAAATGAAACTTTCATAAAATGAGGAAAATTCAGATAAAACTATTTACTGGCTAAAAATGGAACGTTATACTGATACTAGTTGATTATAGAGGAGCCATGTGAATGGAATTAGATAAACATTTAGTGCTTTGGAGTTTGGACAAACGGTCCATATATGCAGTTGCAGGATGGTACATAAAACCTTTTAGATCTATAATACTTACTTCTGATGGACCCATTTATTCGGAGTTGAAACCAAGTGAAGTCATGCAATTGTTCTGTGTGTTGCACGGAGCGTCTTACAAGGGAAGAGAAGAGGCAACTCGAATTTTAAGTAACTTTCGATTCAATAAAAAGGTTCCCGTAATGATTGCTTCGCCGGATGTTGCCGCTTTTCCTACATGTTCTCCCTCGCATCTAGATTGTGTGTGGATCTTTAATCAACCTATGTCTTTTGTAGAGATTTCGGAAACTAGAACTCTCATTGTATTTGGCGATGGTCAGAAGTTGGAAGTGTCCGTTTCTGTTTCCCTATTAGAAAAACAATGCAGTCGAATGTATAGTGTGATCGGCTACCAAATGAAGCAAAAATAGATTGGTATAGTTACACAAATTAAGTTAAAGACAACAGTATGAAAAGTGTGTAGGGGTGACTCCAGCGGGATTAAAAGCGGAAGCTGAGACCTTGGCTCAGCCCGCGCCCGCGGAACGCTTCCCCTGCACACAATACAACATACAAAAAGGAGTTTCTCATGACGAGAAACTCCCTTTTCTGGGTTTTGGCCCAGTCTTTTTATTTCTTATTGTACACGAGCAAATCCGAAACCAGATGCATAGTCATCGCCAACTGCTGCACCGCGACCACCTAAGATGTCGTTCGCTTTTGCACGGTTTTGTAAGTTTGTACGCAATTGAGCTGCAGTCCAAGATGGATTTTGAGCCCATACTTTTGCTGCTAAACCAGCCACGTGAGGAGAAGCCATAGATGTACCACTGATTGTGTTGTATCCACCGTTGTTCCAAGTAGAGTAGATTGCTGCGCCTGGAGCCGAGATTTCTACGTCACCTACACCAATCACATAGTCCCCATCAGTTGCCGTATATCCACGGGAAGAGAAGTCTGCTACACGTAATGTGCCATTTTCAAGACGGTTTTCTAAAGCTGCAACTGCAATGGCATTTTTAAGAGCACCAGGGTAACCGATCGTACCAACACGGTAACCAGAGTTTCCAGCTGCTGCAACAACTAAAACACCTTTGCCGTATGCATAATCAACTGCGCTAGAGATCAAGCTGTTGTTTGCTGAAGAACCTAAAGACATATTGATAACAGTTTTTGTTCCAGTAGCAGAAGCTTGGTCTGCTGCATGGCGAATTGCTGCTGCGATATCATCTGAGTAACCTGAGCCGTCATCGCCTAATACTTTGTAAGCCCATAGATCTGAATCAGGAGCTACTCCGTAGACACCAGCACCGTCGCTACCACCATCCGCAAGTGCAGAACCTGCAACGTGCGTTCCGTGACCGTTCGCATCGTTACACTGACCATTTGTTAATCCAGCAGAAGTAGTGAAATCTTTACATTGCTCTACTGTGTTTACAAGGTCTAAGTGATTGACGTTTACGCCTGTGTCCAGAACAGCGACGTTAATTCCTGCTCCACCAGAAGTGGATGTCAAGCTGCTGTTGTTGTAAATCGCTTTGATACCCCATGGCACTTGTTGAGTAGGATATTCAGCAGTAGGTTGAACTGTTCCAGGTTTCTTAGCTGCACGTACATCCGCTGCTACAGTCACTTCATCAACTAGAGAAACTTTTAAGTTCTTATTTTTCTGAAGAGCCGCAAATTGTTTCTCAGTCATTTCTGTAGTAAATGCATTGCCGTTTGAGAACTCCCAACGTTTACCGTATTGTGCTTTAGCAGCATTTAATTGAGACTTCGACTGGCTCATTGTAGAAACTCCTTGAGTAGAAGATGCTTCAATAAGAACACGAACCTTATCTCCAACGTTTGCATTTGCGTTTAGTTCTGCAGCCGAAGCTCCACCGACAGTTCCTACCATAGAAATTGCTAACAATCCACTCATTACCAATGCTTTTGCTTTGTTCATTTTCATCGATTTCTTCTCCTCCACCATTGTCTGATTGTTTGAGGTTTATGAGACTTTCGAAAATTTAGGATTAGACTTGTAACCATTTAAGTGATGTCCAACCATCATTTAAGTAAAGTCCAATCGGCTTTTCTGAGTGCCATCCGATCCTCAAGTCGGTTGCGGTAAGCTGGACTATGTATTGATAAGAATTATGTTTTGCGCAGAACATAAAACACTCATCAAATCCAACTGCTTACACAATGTTTCCCATTTCCCTTTGCAAAGGTTTTCGCTGGGGTGTTGCTGAATTGACTATACCATGGACAGAATATTTTGTTTATTGGGAAAAAATAAAAGGGAATACACGTTCTCTTTTCCCAACATTTTCTACTTATTCCCTGTCTATACATTCCATTATTTGTTTTGTTAATTCCGAAAATTTGTTCTAAAATAGAAAGGAGCCGAGAGGAGGTAGAAGCAAGTTGAAGATAGGATCACTAATTAAGTTCCACCGAACGAAGCAAGGATTGACACAACAAACCCTTGCAGATGGAATCTGTTCCGTTCCTCATTTGAGCAAAATCGAGAACAACAGCAAAGAGGCCAATGAAGAAACAATTCGCCTACTCTTAGAGCGCCTAAGCATTGACTTGCAAGATGTGGAGAAGTTGGAAGAAGAGATTAAAGAACTAATAATTCAGTTCGCAGATCAAATGTATTATCTGGAGAAAGATGAAGCCAATTATTCTTATTCAATATTGAAGGGGAAAGAAGAATTGATTCCTTTCACCGAGTACCTATATTTGTATGAACTATATAAAACCCGATATTACTTAATGATAAATAATATAGAAAAAGTAGAAAATCAATTAAAATGGTTGAATGCACATAAAACTAATTTTTCCCAACTAGAGGTCTATTTACATAAATACATTAGTGCATTAGTTTTAATGTTAAGGGGGAAAATGGAAGAAGCAGATACAGAGATTGCAGACTTATTAGATAATGCTTTACTCTCTTCTGAAAATTTAGGTGAAATCAGTTATAACTACTCAATATTGAAGTCAAATTTAAATCAATATAGTCCAGCAATATATTATGGTAAGAATGCTTTACACCAATTTAAAGAAGATTTTAACTTTTACAGAATCTTTAATGTTCAAATGTTATTAGCTGTAAATTATTCAAGAGCTAAAATGTTTAATGAGGCTATTGAAATATATAAGCATTTACTGCGTAATACGAGAATCTTAAAAATTAAAGAAAATCTTCCTCAAATTTATCATAATTTAGGCGACCTATATCATACAATGGGATCATACAATGATGCTAAACAGTATTTTAATAAGGCTATGGAGATAGTTGATTCCAAATCAGAGTTTTATATGTTATGCCTATATAATAGAGCCATTTCAGAAAAATGGTCTGGTGATGAAGAGACAAGTGAACAGAGCTTCGAAGAATTATATAATGCAGCAAATGAGTCTAAAATTGTACATTATCAACTTTTCTCCAAATTCTATTCCTTGCAGTTAAAAGATGAAAAAGCAGCGATGGATTATCTTGAAAGCAAAATTCTTCCTTATACTAAACGTCATAGTGAAATGAAAGAGTCTCATAAACATTTCACGAAAGTTCTTGCAGACTATTATAAGGAAAATGGACAATATGACAAAGCATTAGAACTATTAAACTGATAGGGGATGTTTGTATGAAAAAACGTATAGCTGTAACAATGATTTTAACTATTGCTTTAGCAATTGCAATGTCTACTGATGTTTCAATTTTAGCAGGACCAGATTTTATCTCACCATTTAAAGCAGGTCCAGCTCCAACAATTCCAATCTTACCACCAATTGGTTGATGTATTTAAAGCGAAGGGATATTAGTTCCTTCGCTTTTTTTAGTCCAATTAAATTCTCATATGGAAAATATTGCTTTGTGTCCAAGACTTTTTTCTACTATTATTAAAAATAATAATAAGATAAAGAAGGTTATTGGATGAATTATAAACAATTTATAATAGATCAACTGGAGACCCAAAACTTGTTTTATGATCCATCTAGCTCTCCCTACGAAAAATTAATTGATGATAGGGACTTTACTGATAAAGAGTTGGAGGCATTATTAAAACGTATTGGAATTTCCAACTTTATGATTGAGCAGAAACTGGCACACATTAAGAACCTTCTTCAGTTATTTAAGAAACATTTAATTTATACAGATTATGATAAAGCAGAATTTGTTTACTTTGAAGTAGCAACCTATGATGATTTTCTACCTTATACAGAATATAGTCGGTTGGCTTCATTATTAAAAATAAGGTTCTTTCAAGTTAAAAAAAATCACTCTAAAATAAATACTTTATTGCGTGCTCTAAAAAAAGAAAGAAAGTATTTTAGTCCTCTTGAAGAATTATTATACGAATATCTGCAGGGCATCAATGAAATGAATAGTGGAGATTATGAAGCAGCTAATAGACGTATGGATCATGTAATAAGAAGTACATCTTCTCTATTTGGATTTGAAGGAGAAGTTTATTATCACTTGAGTCTTATTAAATCATATCTAGAGGAACCGAGTCGTGCCATCTATTATGGAAAAAAAGCGTTAGATTACTTGAGCCAGCAATATAATTACCGCCGTATCCTTCATGCTCAAATGTCATTAGCAATAAACTGTGCCTATGCAAAAATTTATGAAGACGCCATTGAGTACTATGAACACCTGCTTCGTAATGCGGAGCTTCTAAATCAAAAAGAACTTATTCCTCACATTTATCATAATATGGGGGATCTCTACTTTAAAATGAAAAACTATTCTCTCTCAATTGCATACTTCAATATGGCTGTGAGTCATTACGGGGTAGAGGATGTGAATTTCGGTAGTGTTCTGTTCAACCTAGGTCTTACAGAGATTGAGATGGGGAAAACAGAAGATGCAATTCGTACGTTTTCAAGACTGTATGAGATAAGTGAGAGAAAGTCTTTTGAAAATTATAAATTGTTTGCTGAATATTATCTGCAGTTCTTAAATGGAGATATAGAAGACGCATATCATTTTTTAGAAACAGTCGTAATTCCTTATACACGCTCTGTTCCTAATGAACATAATTTTGAAATCATCTTCTCCGACATGCTCGTCCGCTATTATAAAGAAAAGGGCGACTTTGAAAAAGCCTTCTCTTTTATCACAGACGAAAAATATCAATAGAAAAAAGCCTCCTCTGATGTCAGATTTGACTTATCAGGGGAGGCTTTATTGAATGGCTTGGAGTGCAGTGGCTAATTTTGCATAGAACCGCATTGATCCTGCTCGGATTTGAAGAGAGTTCAGTGCTTTTACCTGAGAAGGATGAAGTCCTGAAACGATGATTTCCACTCCCATTATGGAAGCTGCTTTAACAAATTCATCGACACCTTGCCAGTGCATTAAGTCAAAGTCAGCAGATGCGGTAAAGTCGATAATCGCAATTTCAGTTTTCTCTTCTAAGAAATGAGTCAACAATCGGTTAAATATTTGTGTCATCTGACCAGAGTCAATGGCTCCGAAAATGGGAACAAGGGATACACCGTCTTTAACCACAATGGCAGGAGCAGAAAGATTTTGCATCTCTAATAGGAGTGACTGGACGCGATCTTTTTCTTCCAGGAGCTCATTATTTCGAATAGATAGTTCTGCTTGGAGTAAACCCAATTTAGAACTTACTAAGGAGTATTGAGAAGATTTGGGAACCACAGTAACCGTTCCTTCCCCTCTACTCCATGTGATGAACAAGTCTACAAAATCGAGGTCTCCCTTTTTGTTTATTAGGCTAACTTCAAGTGGAGAGCCTGCCAAAAGAGTAGGGAGAAACTTGGCTGCCTTGGATTGACTCCCACTGTCTACGATGGAAAGGAAAGTTCGTGCCCAGCCATACTTATCTAAAAATGTCTCGGAAGCGTCGACCATTTCCAATTCCTCATTGATGACGACAGCTGGTAAAGAAAAATCACGAAATCTTTTTCCCATTCGGTCCTCCTTGTGTAATCCATTCCTCAAGCGCTGGCAATGATGGCATGATATACACGTTTGATGGCAGGAGCGTATGTAAATCAAGCAATTCTGTAATTCTTCCACCGATAACTACCGGAAGAGCAGGGTACTCTTCTTTTAATTTAAGCACTAAGCTTTGGATGGCCATGATTCTATGAACTAAAGCCGCTGAAATAGCGATGACATCGGGATTCCACCGTTCAATGGCTTTTAATGCATGCGTTTCCGGCATGTTAGGGCCTAAGTAACGAACGCGCCATCCATGTTGTTTAAATACACTGCTAACCATTTTCAATCCAATGTAGTGTTCTTCATCTTGAACTCCCATTAACAGAACCGTTTTTTCTTGTCGTTTTTCAGGTCGAATCTGAATGTCGAGTTTAGATAAAATGAAGTCGCAGATAGCTGTTGCTAAATGTTCATCTGCAACGGTTATTTCATTGTTTTCCCAAAGCTGGCCGATTCGTTGCATCGCAGGTGTCAACAAATCGTTCATCATCTGGTGAGTTGAGGTTTTAGCGATTGCTTCTTGAATGAGTTGCATAGCTTGTTCTTCGTCTCCTTCAAGTAGCAAAGAGGCGAGTTGATCTATTTTGTTCAATTGACCGAACTCCTTTCTCGTACCAAATGGATTCGATTTCTGTATCCTAAAGTGTACCACTGTATAATTCGAATGTCGAAGGTTTAGGGGATGCTGCTACCTGGTATTTCAAGTTTTCTGATACGATAGATAAAAAACGAGCGGAGTGGGAAACGTCTATGAGTGAAACAATACTAATAGTAGAAGATGAGTTGAAAATCGCTCGATTGCTTCAGTTGGAGCTTGAATACGAAGGCTACCGGACGCAGCTCGCACATACGGGAATAGATGGATTGCTCGCATTCCGAGATGGGCAAGTAGATCTCGTGTTACTGGATGTGAATTTGCCAGAGATGTCCGGTTTCGAAGTGCTGAAACGAATCCGGGCAACTGATGATTTGACACCAGTCCTGATGCTGACAGCTAAAAGTGCTGTGAAGGATAAAGTAGAAGGTCTGGATCTTGGAGCAAATGATTACATTACCAAGCCATTTGAGATGGAAGAAGTATTTGCACGAATTCGTTCTGCATTACGGCGAGCAAGCCTTGAGAAACAGCAAGGAGTTCGTGTCGGCACCATTCTCCTTGACGAAGTGCGTCATGAGGTAAAGGTCCATGATCAATCCGTGCAGTTGACTCCTCGAGAATTTGAGTTGCTCGCATTCTTCGTGAAAAATCCGGAGCAAGTCCTTACCCGCGAGCAGATTTTGGATGCGGTCTGGGGCTATGACTACTACGGAGATACGAATGTGGTAGACGTCTATATCCGATACGTCAGAAAGAAGATTGAAACGTCTGAGTTTCGTTATATTCAAACGGTACGAGGAGTCGGATATATGTTGAAGGAGAGCTCTCATGAAACTGAAAGCTAAGATTCATCTGTATTCCACACTCCTTGCCATCCTGACATTACTTGCAGTCAACGGGCTGTCGTACTATTTGTTTGAAAACTACTCGTATTCTAGTGCCGCGAATCCGCTACGCGCGGATGTCCAACAAGTAGCTACTGCGCTTTCCCAAGTTCAAAATCAAACAGAGATCCCTACGATACTTCGTGCTTATGCACCTGAAAATGGAGCGCTTCGGGTAATGGGAGAAGGCTCGATTTCGTATGCCGTAGAAACAGAACCTTTATTACGGAGCTATGAAGCAGATGTGAACTTGAACGAGGCATTTACTAAAACCGATACGAAGGATGGCACGGTTTTAAGTGTGGCGACCACTGCTTTACTTGGGTCCGGTGAGATTGTGACCATAACACTCCACCAGTTGACGACTTCACTTGATGCAACACTCGCTTTATTATTTCGTACATTTGTCATCGCAACATTGTTAGGAGCGGTTTTGCTCTTTAGTTCGAACTTTTTACTAGGTCGCCAAGTGACAGCTCCAATTGAACAGTTGATTCGGCATATCCAAGGCAATCGAGAGCGAGGGTCTTACCGAGTGATTTCGGTAGATGGTCGTAAAAAGGAAGAGACAGCAGTATTAGCTCGTGAGTTTAACTCGATGATGGAAAAGCTCGGAGAGAACTACAACAAACAAGAACAGTTTGTGGCAAATGCCGCCCACGAACTAAAAACACCCCTGACCATTATTGAAAGTTACGCTAATTTATTAAAGCGACGTGGCACTAGTGACGTAGAGGTCACGGCAGAAGCTATAGAGGCCATCACTTCCGAAACCGAGAGAATGAAGTGGATGGTAGAACAGTTTTTAGAGCTTGCAAGGAGTCAGCAGGCAATTGAAATTGAACGTCAATCTTTGAATGTAGTAACGCTAACGCAAGACTTGGCACATCAACTTGAACGACTTTATTCTCGGGAGATTGTAGTGGAGGCTACAGGAGAAGTTTGGAAGTCCACAGATAGCGCTCGACTTCGTCAATTGCTGACGGTGCTCATCGACAATGCCAAAAAATATAGTGAAACTCCTATATATGTGTCTATAGATTCGAGTCGAATTGAAGTGAAAGACCAGGGTGTTGGAATTCCAGAAAAAGATCTTCCCCATGTGTTTGATCGCTTTTATAGAGTAGATGAGGCACGTGCACGTGGGACTGGAGGAAGTGGTGTCGGTCTAGCCATAGCCAAAGAGTTGGCCAACCAGCTTCACTTAGATATTTCTATTTCTAGTGAGTTAGGGAAGGGAACCGCTGTGAAACTTCAATTTTTAGAGGACCGTTCTCAGTAAATTTTAATGTTTCCATTATATACTGAAGAAAATTCACGAAAGGGCTGAAGACCATGGAAGCCAAAACTTCAAGACCTTGGTTTATTCCTTTGATTGTTGCAGCCATCGTTGCCATAGGGAGCCTACTCTATTTTCAACTCCAAGTGACGGGGGAAGAGAAGCAGACTCCTGCTGAAATTCAAGCACAGCTTGAACGAGTCTACGGAGGAAAAGTGCTTTCTATGAAACAGCAACAAGACTCCTTCCTCGTCGAGCTTGAAAAAGAAGATGGGATTTACGAGATTGAAGCGAATGCGACCTACGGCAATGTCACACAGATTACTAGGCTGACAACTACGGAGATATCAGAACCAACTACTACTCCTACAGAGCCTGAAAAACCAGAAGAACCACAACAACCTGAGTCTCGATTATCGGAAGAGCAAGCAGTAGAACTCGCACTAAAAGAAGTATCAGGAACTATTGAAGATATTGATTTTGAGGATTCTGAGCAAGGTGGCTTTTATTTAATTGAAGTGGAGCAGCCCGGACAAGGTGATGAAGACGGTCAAGAAGCGACGGTTCAAATTCAAGCCATTACCGGTGAAATTCTATCTATAGTTTGGGACGACTAAGAGCCGATGAGGCTCTTTTTTTTATTCCAATGCTTTCTCATGAAATTCTAATGTAGCTCACAGAAAACTCTCATCTTGGGGGGATATGATAAGAGTAACTTAAAAAACAGGAGGCGTTACACATGAAAACAGTTAAATTCAACAAATGGTTCTTACTTCCCGTAGCCGCTGGAGCACTTGTAATCGGAGGAGTTGCACTTGCTGACGATCGAGACGATGTGATGGAGTACCTTCCAGTAAATCAACAGCCTGCTAATGCAGAATTCATCACGGAAGAAGAAGCCACTAAAATTGCCAATGAAAAAGTCGATGGTGAGATTGTCGAATTGTATCTATATACAGATAGCCGCCGTGCCCATTTCGATGTGGAGATGAGAGATGCTTCACATGAGTACGATTTTGATATCGATGCTGTAACAGGAGACGTCTATGACTTTGATAAAGAGCGTTTAGATGACGACGATGACCGAGATGATCAAGATGACGATTCCGCATCTTCTACTGTAGAAGGTCCGATTTTAACGAAAGAAGAAGTCCTTGCAATTGCTAGAAAAGAAGTGGCTTCTGGAGAAGTGACAAAATTTGAACAAGACGACGATCACTTTGAGGTGGAAATTCGTGACGGGAATAAAGAGTATGATTTTGAGATTCATAAAGTTACTGGAGACGTTTTAGAGTTTGATCAAGATGACGACGACCATGACGACGAGTAACAAAGAAATAGGGCGCTTATGCGTCCTTTTTTGCTTTTGTCGTTTAATCGTAAGGAATCTGAGGGTATAGTAGAGAAAATCTCATTTACATAGGAGGCTATTTCATGAAACGACCTACACCGGATTATAAAATGAACCGAGGAATCTTGACGGCCATAGGAGCTATTGGTCTTGCGCAAGGTTTGAAAATCCTAACTCATAAAAAAGTAACAGGAGATTGGGATGTCCAAAAGGCCATCTCTACAGGTGGGATGCCTAGTTCTCACTCAGCAGGAGTAACAGCTTTAGCATCTTACGTGGCAGCCAATAAAGGATTTCGGCACACAGAAACAGCCTTAGCTGTAACATTCGGTATCATTGTAATGTATGATGCACAAGGAATCCGCCGTCATACAGGTGAAATCGCGCAATTAGTAAATGATTTAGAAGATCAATTTGCAAAAATTAGCGGAGAGTTCCCAAGTTATGAATACATTGAACGTGAAAAAGAATTAAAAGAGTTACTGGGCCATCAACCTGTTGAAGTAGTGGCTGGAGCATTACTCGGAACTGTTTTCGGCATTATCTCAGCAAAACTTGAAGGTAAATAACTAGTAAAAGGCTATAACATAAGTCAGCAAAGGGAGTTTCTCGTAATGAGAGACTCCCTTTAGTGTGTTTAATTGTGTGCAGGGGAAGCGTTCCGCGGGCGCGGGCTGAGCCTCGGTCTCAGCTTCCGCTTTTTATCCCGCTGGAGTCACCCCTACACACTTTTATATTGTTATTGTACTTTTTGTTATGATTTCATCAGGATGCGACTAATTGTAGAAGTCACAAGCTCTTGATCAAGGGGCTCCAGACAGGCCTCGTTAAAGTGGGCCATTAAATAATGAGCTAGTTCTTCTCGCAACACCTGATCAGGGATTCGTTCAAGTGCATCTAGACTTGCCACTAATACATTGACATCTTCACGTCCATAGTGAGCAATTCCTGAAAACGTTTGATGCAAAAGGTAACGAGCCGGATGACCAGGAATCACCACACGACCTTCATCGCAAGAGAGCTGTGTATAGGAACTACTTATTCTAAGTGCGCCAGGTAATAAAGCACCAATATGACGTATACAAAGAATTGCCGTATTCGGATCGTTGATTCCAGGTGAGATAGCTCGCAATGCAATTTCCACTAACTTTTGGATACTATATGCGATATCTTGATCTGCTGAAGGCTCTGGCCCAATGGCAAAATAATCTTTAATGTCAAGCTGACACTCTTTATCGGAGTAAAGACTCACCAGTCTGTCTGATGGAGTGACAAATCCGCCAATTGGAAAGTGAATATCCACATGAGCCTGATTCTTTTTAGTAAAGTCGAGTAATTTTTCAAATTCAACAAATTGAATATAGCCATAAGCTGGCGAAGCTATGTATTGAACAGATTGTTCAAGTGCAGTTGGGCGCTCTCCTAAAAGTGCATGTGAATAGTTCGTGTAAAGCTTCTGATAACGTTCTAAGACTTCTTCTGCATCACCAGTTAAATCAGCGACTAGATTACTAACTTGAATAGAGGTCGCAACGTTGTGAATGAAATATGCAAAAAACGCCAAGCAGACTACTGCAAATACGACTCCTACAACTGCAGAGATAACATTATGGTCAATGGATGCCTCTCTCATAAATAACAGCGATAAAATGGAATAAACAAACCCACCCATAAAGATTCCTAAAACGCGCATAGTTACTTTATCTGAAATGAAGTTCTTTAATACTCGAGGTGAGAATTGACTCGAGTAAGTCGTTAACACGACCATGATAGTGGAGAAGGTAATCGTGGTCATCGTTAATAGAGCTCCAGCAATGGTACCGAGAATGGTTTGTGCCAGATCGACTGTGGTCAACATGAAATAGGGGAGAGTATCGACGAGTTCTCCAATGTAAAGCGTATCGAGTAATACGGTCGCAATAGCGAGTACTGCAGAAAATATAGTGAAAATGGTTGGTGTGAACCAAATGCTTTCATTTAACCGAAATAAAAATTTTTTCAATGGACAACCCCCTTTCTTGTAGTATAGCAGGTTTCTAAACAATTCAAGTCAGGGAATAGAAGGACAAAACCTAGTTAGGGGGAAGCGCAATGGAAGACACAAAACCATGGGTACGGAGGTTCAGTCGAGTCGGCTATATGACCAAGGGACTTGTCTACATGATTATTGGGATTTTGGCTCTACTAGCCGCATTTGGTACAGGTGGCGAGACGACAGGAACTACAGGTGCAGTTGAGAGCATCTCCACAATGCCTTTCGGCAAACTATTACTTTGGATTATTGGAATCGGTTTATTTGGCTATATCATTTGGAATTTGATTAAAGCCATCAAAGACCCTCAAGGCGAAGGGAGCGATGCCAAAGGGTGGATCAAACGAATCGGCTATTTTGTTAGTGCCATTGTTTATGGGAATTTAGCCATTGCAGCTATTTTGCTCGCGCTCCGTCAGAAATCTTCTTCAGGTGGAGAGTCTGAAAAAGAAATCTCGGCCCGTCTTATGGAACAACCCTTCGGAGTATGGCTTGTTGGGCTTTTAGGACTTATCATTTTAATTTATGGAATTTATGAGCTGCAGAGCGGTACTCGCTTAAAGTTTATGGAACAATTAAAGACTCATGAGATGAGTGCAAAAGAGAAAGATGCAGCAGAAAAAGCCGGTCGTGTCGGATTGATTGCACGAGGTGTTGTCCTCGGTATGATTGGCTTTTTCTTTATTCGTACAGCTTGGACCCATAACCCTGAGGAGTCAAAAGGAGTGGAGGGAGCGCTAGATGAATTGGCATCCCAACCTTACGGAATGGTCATTCTAGGTATCGTAGCTGCGGGATTCATTCTTTACGGAACCTACCAAATCATTCGAGGTCGTTACGAACGCATGAACTACGGTCGACAATCTTAATATTTTAAGAAAATTTAAAAAATAGCTTCCATTTTTTTCGATTCGGCGTATAATTGCATATAATATATTGCAATAAGCTGCAAATCGAGAAAGGTGGAATTTTTTTATGACTGTTCAAGTGGAAACTTCAATCTGCCAAGATAGAAAAGCGAAAGTACCAGATCAACAGCTCGTTTTCGGTCGTACTTTTACAGACCACATGTTTGTGGCTGATTATTCAGAAGGCGCTGGGTGGCACGATTTTCGCATTCAACCCTATCAACCTCTAACGTTGGACCCTTCTGCTATTGTGCTACATTATGGTCAAACTGTATTTGAAGGTTTGAAAGCTTATAAATCGCCTACAGGTAAAGTTCGTCTATTCCGCCCTCGATTAAATTTTGAGCGATTGAATGAATCGTGTGCTCGGATGTGCATGCCTACCATTGATCCAGATGCGATGCTTGATTCGCTAGTTGAATTATTGCGACTGGAGAAAGACTGGATTCCTACCGCTCCAGGTACAAGCCTATACATTCGTCCTTTCATGATTGCTACAGAAGCTTATTTAGGAGTAGCACCTTCACAGAAATATCAATTTATAATCATTTTGTCTCCGGTCGGTTCTTATTACAAAGAAGGCATTGCGCCTGTGAAAATTTTAGTGGAAAGTCAATATGTACGCGCAGTAGCTGGCGGTACGGGAACTGCTAAGACTGCTGGGAACTATGCAGCAAGCTTAAAAGCGCAGCAAGCAGCAGGTTCTGAAGGCTATGCACAAGTTATGTGGCTTGACGGTGTCGAAAGAAAGTATATTGAAGAAGTGGGAAGTATGAATGTGTTCTTTAAGATTGATGGGAAAGTATACACGCCTGCACTTAATGGAAGTATTCTAGATGGCATCACTCGTCGCTCTATCATCGACATACTTCGTTATTGGGAAGTCCCTGTCATTGAACGTCGTATTTCTATGGAAGAGATTCGCGAAGCACATCGTACAGGAAAGCTTGAAGAAGCATGGGGGACAGGGACTGCAGCTGTCATTTCTCCGATTGGAGAATTTAAGTGGCAGAATGAACTGTTTTATGTCAACAATGGCCAGACTGGTGAGTTATCTGCTCGTCTATACGATACAATCACGGGTTTACAAACTGGAGAAATGCCGGATCCATTCGGTTGGACAATTGAGTTTGAATAATCCAGCTTCCCCTACTCACAATAGAACATACAAAAGGGAGTCTCTCACTACGAGAAACTCCCTTTATTGGGTTTTATCCCAATTTCAATTGTTACTTGCGTTTGTTACGTTTTGATAGACGGCCGACTGCAAAAGCAGCTGCAGCTAATCCGATCATTTTGTTCGTATCTTTCGTAAACACTTGTTTCACTACAAGGTTCATGTTTTGTGGACGCTCTGCAAGACGACGCATGAAGTAGCCATACCAGTCTTGACCGAAAGGCACATACACACAGAAGTTGTAGCCTTCGTCAGCTAATTCTTTCTGCATATCTGTACGGAATCCATAAAGCATTTGGAACTCGAACTTGTCAGTTGAGATATCATTTTCTTTCACGAATTGCTTCACATGATTGATGACATTATGGTCGTGAGTCGCGATAGAAGTGAACTTCCCGTTCAATAGATGGTATTCGATCAACTGGATGTAGTTTGCATCGATTTCTTCTTTTGATTGGTATGCGACTTCAGCAGGCTCTTTGTAAGCACCTTTTACAATGCGAAGACGGAAGTTTTTGTACTTCTGGATATCTTCTTCAGCGCGGAAGAAATAAGCTTGGATTACAGTCCCTACATTGTCATAGTCTTTTGATAGTTCGTCTAGAATATCAAATGATGGTTGTAAGTGTTTGTTTGATTCCATATCAATGTTGATAATGATATCTGTTTTGCTAGCGTGTGCTACGATGTCACGTAGGTTCTCTAAAGCAAAATCATAATCGATATCAAGACCAAGTTGAGAAGGCTTCAATGAAATGTGAGCATCTACTTGGTGCTCGTTGATCGCATCGATAACAGCTAAGATTTGTTCTTTAGCCGCAAGAGCTTCCTCGCGTTCAAATACAAATTCACCTAGGTTATCCACTGTAGCGGAAATCCCCATAGCATTTAATTTCTTGATGCTTTCAATGGTTTCTTCGACAGTAGTTCCAGCAACAACGTGTTGTGCGCCCATTTTCAGACCGTAACGTTTAGCCGCAGCATTCAACGCTTGGTTTTCAGATAACGCGATAAAAAAATCTCTTAACATGGCGATTCCCCTATCTATTCAAATTACTGAAAGTATATCATATATCGCTTCTGAAAACGATGATTCTGAAAATTAGGAAGATGTCTATTTAATGGCTTTAATTTCTATGACTGTGGGTATACTTTTAGAAATAGGTCGTCCGTCTTTTGACAATTAAATAGGCATCCTATATACTTTCCTAGAGTTTCAGTGTTTTAGCTGAAACTTCTTGTATGTAAGCAACGTCTAGTTATAGAACCAGAGTTCTATGAAAAATTATAGTTTTAATTAGAAAGAGGAGGAGAGACATGCTAGCCTATGCATTGGTCTTGGCATTTGTCGCATCCATCGTATTTACTCCGCTCGTAAAGCGTCTTGCTTACCGAATCGGAGCTGTGGATCGTCCCAATTATCGTAAAGTTCATGCGCGCATCATGCCGCGCCTTGGTGGCCTTGCCATCTATCTATCTTTTATCGTAACTTATTTAATCTATCGTCCAGACGGCGACTTTGATAAAGCGTTATTAATAGGAGCTACTATTATCATCATCACGGGAGTCCTTGATGATATGTTAGAAATTACTGCAAAAGCAAAAATGCTTGGTCAACTTGCTGCAGCTGTTGTCATTGTAGTTTACGGCGAAATTCAAATTGAATTTATCAATCTTCCGTTTGGTGGAGACTTGGAATTTGGGTACTTTGCCATTCCACTCACTATCATTTGGATCGTAGGAATCACCAATGCGGTGAATCTGATTGATGGATTGGATGGCTTGGCAGCTGGTGTTTCTACTATTGCACTAGTCACCCTATCCGCTATGGCGATTTTAATGGGGAACCCATTTGTAGCTACTGTAACAGCTATATTAGCAGCTAGTACACTTGGTTTCTTAGTATTTAACTTCTACCCGGCCCGTATTTTTATGGGAGACACGGGAGCCTTGTTCCTTGGATTTATGATATCCGTGTTTGCGTTACTTGGCTTTAAAGGAGTTACGATGTTTGCTTTAATCATTCCAGTCATCATGTTAGGTGTTCCTGTTTCCGATACGTTCTTTGCTATCGTGAGACGACTGCGTGAGAAGCAACCGTTGTCCGCAGCGGATAAATCGCATTTGCATCACTGTCTGTTAAATGTCGGCTTTACACACCGTCAAACGGTTTTGATTATTTATGCGATTGCCGCTCTATTTGGTATCACAGCTTTGATTTTCTCTCAAGCTACAGTATGGGGGGCACTTCTCCTTGTAGCGGTGATGCTAGTCATCATTGAATTGTTCGTAGAGATGATCGGCTTAGCGGGTAAGAATTATCGCCCACTACTTAATTTCTTGAAATTCACAAAATAAGCAAAAGCAACTTCCGAAGAAATTGGAAGTTGCTTTTTTTATTGTTCGATGTACAATAATAGATATAGAACGTTTGTTCGATTAAGGAGTGAGGGAAATGCCTGTTTTGTCAGAAGAGATGTTGGATGCTCTTGAAAAACTCATTTATTTGCCAATGGTTATGACAGTGCTGGCAAAAGACCGCGAGTTGTTTAGCAAAGCTGGCTTTAAATTGCCAAGACCTTATTTAGAGTTATTGGATCAAGCAGACAGAGCAGTGCAGCAGGAATTGAAAAACGTGCATCAAGTGATTCGGAGTCAGGGACTTAAAGTCGTGAGAGGGGAAGGCGATGAGTTGTTTACAGAATATATCTTCTTCCATCAAGGATACGAAGAGCATCGTCGTTATTTAAACGTACGTCTTCGTAACCAAGTAGAAGAGTATTTACAACTTTATTTAGGCAAAAGAGGAGATGCGAACGACAAAAACTGATGTCTGTCTTCTACGTTTTTTAAATAGGCAGCACGTAGAGCATTAGCAAGTACAATTTGTCTGTTCAAAGTCGTGAAAGAAGAATTGACTGTGACAATCTCTCCGTTAGTCAAATGGATATCCGTAAAGCCGTTGGCAACAGCTGATTTCTTGTGAAGGGCAATGGCATGGAGTGCCACCCAAGTGTTCAAAGGAGAGCGGGGAGACAGTAAAGGGACTAACACAAACAACTGCCCAGCCACATTTTCTACCACAATGGGAATTTTATGATACGGACCAAGTAATTCATTTGCTTCTTTAATTGCATAACCTATAGATTTTCCGCAAAACTCAAATGTGTTTTTTACTAGCGTGAAACAGTCTGCGGCATAAATCGTTTTTGTTCCAGATAAGGTGATCACTTCTGCCTGTAAACGTAAATCGCTGAAGACCGGTCTTACGATGGCGGTGTCTAGCGTTAAGTATGTATCTTTATCTACTCGTTTTCCGTTCAAATAACATAGCCCCTTCGTCTTATATTACTTCCTATTATACCGATAAATGGAAGTGAGACAACTATTATTATTGGATTATTTAAAAAACAAACTCTAGTTCATTTAGTTTGAATTTTCTAAAAAGTTATTGCAAATAAAGAAAGTGTTGCTATAATAGAAATCAAAAGAGGTGAATATTATGGATAAGTACTATTCATACACAGATTTTCTAAAAGCTATGTCAGACACGGGAACAGAGAACACCTCGGCCGCGCTGCTACAAGAAATCTATCTGGATATGTTCTTAGACCATATTCACCGAGAGCAGCTCATCGAGAGATTAGAGAAGCGCATCGATGAAGCATTGGACTTGGGGGATCAAGAGAAGTTCATGCTATATACAGGTCAGCTCAAAGAGCTACATAAAAACGATTAAAAACTGCCGATGTGCAGTTTTTTTTCGTTTATAAAAGGTTATCAATTGCGAAAATAAGCAGGAAGGACTACTATAAAAACATACGTTCGTTTTTAACTGCCGGTTAAAAAGGGTATAGCATACCAACGACAAACAGAACGACTTATTAATAGAAGGAAGTGTGACACATGGCCGAAGAAACCCTCTTTGATCTGCAAGCTCCCTATGAACCTGCAGGCGATCAAATCAATGCGATTCAAGAACTGATTGAAGGTGTCCAGCAGGGCAAACGTCATCAGACACTTCTCGGTGCAACGGGTACAGGAAAGACGTTCACCGTTTCAAACGTGATAAAAGAAATTAATCGTCCTACTCTTGTCATGGCCCACAACAAGACACTTGCAGGACAGCTATATAGTGAGTTCAAAGAATTTTTCCCCAATAACGCAGTTGAATACTTCGTTAGTTATTACGACTACTATCAACCGGAAGCTTACGTTCCTCAGACGGACACTTATATAGAAAAGGATTCCAGTATCAACGATGAAATTGACAAGCTACGTCACTCTGCGACGTCGGCTTTATTTGAACGTAAAGACGTCATCATCATCGCTTCCGTTTCTTGTATCTATGGTTTAGGGAATCCGGAAGAATATAAAGAGATGGTCGTTTCCTTGCGTACAGGAATGGAGATTGAACGCAATCAATTGCTTCGTCGCCTTGTAGATGTCCAATACGAACGCAATGATATCAATTTTATCCGGGGGACTTTCCGTGTTCGAGGAGATGTTGTCGAGATCTTTCCAGCTTCTCGAGATGAAAAATGTATTCGAGTCGAGTTTTTTGGAGACGAGATTGATCGAATTCGTGAAGTGGATGCATTGACTGGTGAGATTGTTGCTGAGCGCGACCACGTCGCTATTTTCCCAGCATCCCACTTCGTTACTCGAGAAGAAAAGATGCAAATTGCCATCGGAAATATCGAGAGAGAACTGGAAGAACAACTGGAAAAGTTACGTGCAGCAGACAAGTTACTTGAAGCGCAACGTCTAGAGCAAAGAACCAATTATGACCTTGAGATGATGAGAGAGATGGGCTTCTGTTCTGGTATTGAAAACTACTCTCGACATTTGACATTACGTGAAGCAGGTGCCACTCCTTATACGTTACTTGACTATTTCCCGGATGACTTTTTACTTGTTGTGGATGAGAGCCATGTCTCTTTACCACAGGTTCGCGGCATGTATAACGGAGACCAAGCGCGTAAATCGGTTCTAGTAGAACATGGCTTCCGTTTGCCGTCAGCACTAGACAACCGTCCTTTGAAGTTTGAAGAGTTCGAAGACCGAATCCATCAAGCCATCTATGTATCGGCAACTCCAGGTCCATATGAGCTCGAACACTCGCCAGAAATGGTCGAACAAATCATTCGTCCAACAGGGCTTCTGGATCCGGTCATTACTATTCGACCAATTCATGGACAGATTGATGATTTGATTCACGAAATCAATCTTCGAGCGGAACGTAATGAACGTGTGTTGATTACGACTTTGACCAAGAAGATGTCGGAAGATTTAGCTGATTATTTGAAGGAACTGCAAATTAAAGTGCAGTACTTACATTCGGAAATTAAAACGCTTGAGCGGATTGAAATCATTCGAGAATTGCGTCTTGGTACTTACGACGTATTGATTGGAATTAACTTATTACGAGAAGGTTTAGATATTCCTGAAGTCTCTCTTGTGGCAATTTTGGATGCAGACAAAGAAGGATTTTTACGCTCGGAGCGTTCGTTGATTCAGACAATCGGTCGCGCGGCGCGAAACTCAAATGGTGAAGTCATCATGTATGCCGATAAAATCACAGATTCCATGCAAAAGGCCATCGATGAGACGAAACGTCGTCGCACCATTCAAATGGAATACAATGAGAAACATGGTATTACACCGACAACTATTGCCAAGAAAGTGCCCGAAGTCATACGAGCTACGCAAACTGCAGAAGAGACGGAAACTTATGCTCAGCAATTGGTGTCCGGAAAGCAGCTTTCAAAAGAAGAGCGAGCTACTCTTATTACCAGCTTAGAAAAGGAAATGAAAGATGCTGCACGTGCTCTGAACTTCGAGCGAGCGGCTGAACTGCGAGATGCACTTCTAGAATTGAAGCTGGAGGGAGGAAACTAAATGAAACACCAAGAGATTCGAATTGAAGGGGCTCGTGCCCATAACTTAAAAAATGTGAGTGTGACAATTCCACGTGACAAGCTCGTCGTCATGACGGGACTTTCAGGGTCAGGGAAATCCTCACTTGCTTTCGATACAATTTACGCAGAAGGGCAACGCCGCTATGTAGAGTCACTCTCCGCTTATGCTCGCCAATTTTTAGGGCAGATGGATAAACCGGATGTAGATACCATCGAAGGGTTATCTCCGGCCATCTCGATCGACCAAAAAACGACGAGTCGAAATCCTCGTTCTACAGTAGGGACAGTGACAGAAATCAATGATTACCTGCGTCTTTTATATGCGCGAGTAGGGAAGCCGATCTGTCCAAATCATGGGATTGAAATCACATCTCAAACCATTGAACAGATGGTAGACCGCATCATGGAATATCCGGAACGCACGAAGCTGCAAGTATTGGCTCCAGTAGTGTCAGGGCGTAAAGGGACCCATGTGAAGTTACTTGATGACTTACGTAAACAAGGATATGTCCGCGTACGCGTTAACGAAGACCTGATTGACTTAGACGACAATATTGAATTAGAGAAAAACAAAAAGCATACCATTTCTGTTGTCATTGACCGAATTGTCATTAAAGAAGGCGTGGAAGCGCGCTTGAGTGATTCATTAGAAGCCGCTCTTCGTCTAGCAGAAGGAAATGTCATCATCGATGTCATTGGGGAAGAAGAATTGTTGTTCTCTGAACATCATGCCTGCCCTTACTGTGGGTTCTCTATCGGAGAGTTAGAGCCTCGGATGTTCTCATTCAACAGTCCGTTTGGTGCTTGTCCGGACTGTGACGGTCTTGGAGTGAAGCTTGAAGTAGACCCAGAGCTGGTAGTTCCAGATATGACATTATCTCTTGAACAGGGAGCTATCGTAGCTTGGCAACCTACAAGTTCCAATTACTATCCGAAACTTTTAGAGGCTGTAGCGAAACATTATAAGATTTCAATGAAAAAGCCGGTTAAAGATTTGCCTAAAGACCAGTGGGATAAGATCATGAAAGGGTCGGGCAAAGAAAAACTCCGATTCCGCTATGTGAATGAATTTGGTCAAGTTCGAGACAATATGATTTATTTTGAAGGAGTACTTGCGAACGTCGAGCGCCGCTATAAAGATACGTCTTCGGATTACATTCGTGAACAGATGGAAAAATACATGGCGGAGCACGCCTGCCCTACATGTAGCGGCTACCGTCTGAAAGAAGAGTCTCGTGCCGTGAAAGTGCGCGACCTTCATATCGGAGAAGTGAGTGAGTTTTCTATTGAAGAAGCTCAGGCATTCTTTGATTCACTCTCTTTGTCAGAAAAAGACATGCAAATCGCACGTCTGATCTTACGAGAAATCGAAGAGCGACTTGGTTTCCTCGTCAATGTGGGATTAGACTACCTGACATTAAGCCGTGCAGCAGGAACTCTTTCAGGAGGAGAAGCACAACGTATTCGACTGGCCACACAAATCGGCTCACGCTTGACTGGAGTGTTGTACATTCTGGATGAGCCTTCGATTGGGCTTCATCAACGAGATAACGACCGTTTGATTGGGACGCTCCAGAGTATGCGCGATATTGGGAATACGCTGATTGTTGTAGAACATGACGAAGATACCATGATGGCAGCGGATTACTTGATTGACATCGGTCCTGGAGCGGGTGTACACGGTGGAGAAATTGTAGCAGCAGGTACTCCGAAACAAGTAATGAAGAACAAGGCATCGCTCACTGGTCACTACTTGAGCGGTAAGAAATTCATTCCAGTTCCTACAGAGCGTAGAGTATCAGACGGAAGAAAATTGACAATCAAAGATGCGACTGAAAACAACTTAAAAGGAGTCAGTGTCGACATTCCTTTAGGCGTGTTCACCGCAGTAACTGGTGTGTCTGGTTCAGGGAAAAGTACATTGATCAATGAAATCTTGTACAAGTCGTTGGCGCAAAAGATCAACCGTGCTAAAACGAAACCTGGAGCCAGTAAAGGTGTTACAGGTATCGAGCAACTCGAAAAAATTATCGATATTGACCAGTCTCCAATCGGAAGAACTCCAAGGTCCAATCCGGCAACCTATACAGGCGTATTCGATGATATCCGTGATGTCTATGCAGCTACCAATGAAGCGAAAGTGCGTGGGTATAAAAAAGGTCGATTCAGCTTCAATGTTAAAGGGGGCCGCTGTGAAGCCTGCCGCGGAGACGGGATTTTAAAGATTGAGATGCACTTCTTACCGGATGTCTACGTTCCGTGTGAAGTTTGTCACGGGAAGCGCTACAACCGAGAGACGCTTGAAGTGAAATACAAAGGGAAGAACATTTCCGACATTTTAGAGATGACGATTGAAGATGCCGTAGTGTTCTTCGAAAACCATCCGAAGATTGCACGCAAGCTGCAGACGATTGTTGATGTCGGTTTAGGCTATATGACACTAGGTCAGCCAGCCACGACACTTTCTGGTGGTGAGGCGCAACGCGTCAAGCTAGCGAGTGAACTCCACAAACGTTCTAACGGAAAGAGCTTTTATATTTTAGATGAACCGACGACTGGATTGCATGTAGATGATATTGCCCGATTGTTAGTCGTCTTGCAGCGCTTAGTAGACAATGGGGACAGTGTACTTGTCATTGAGCACAATCTGGATGTGATCAAGACGGCTGACTACATGATTGATCTTGGCCCTGAAGGCGGGGACAAGGGAGGAACTCTTGTCGCAACGGGAACTCCGGAAGAAGTTTGTGAAGTGTCTGAGTCCTATACAGGTCGCTATTTGAAACCAGTACTAGAACGGGACAAGGCTCGTATGGAAGAAGCGTTGAAGAAGGCGACAAAAGTAAAAGCGTGACGATTGCTTGAAACTTTTTCGTTTGAAATACGTATGAGATACTGTAAGAGAAAGACTACCAGTAGAAAGAGGAGGCCACACCATGCAAGATGAACGTAAACGTATATTGGATATGCTAGAAAACGGACAAATTACTGCACAAGAGGCAATGGGACTGCTGGACGCTTTATCAAAAGAACAAGAACAGACACATACGACATTCACGGATCACCAACATTCAACCAATCAGTCAACGAATCGCAATCGTGACTTCATTGAAGATGCCAAGAGAGATTTTACAGTGATCGGAGAACGTGTCATGCAGATGATGCAAGGGACGGTCGATAAGCTTCGCCAATTCGATTTTGAAAATCCTTTTGGAGATGCGGTCACAATTAAAGATAGCTATACGCTACAGCCAGAACACCTACGTTCTATTACTGTAGACATTGCAAACGGTAAAGCCGAGATCTATCCTTCAGAAGATGGGCACGTAACGGCAGATGTAACGGTGAAATCTTACCGCGGGATGGCAGAAGAAGAACTTCGCCAAAAATTGCATTCGGATTTTGTATTTAAAGAAGAGGATGGCCGTTTGCGTGTCTTCAGTGATATGAAGACAATTGCCGTCCACATGACATTGAAAGTGCCGAAAGAACACTATGAGCAATTGACAGTCCGGTTGTTCAACGGAGACTTTACGGCAGGGTCATTCGACGCAAAACATATCAAAGTGAAGACGACGAATGGAAAAGTATCTTTGCACCATATGGAAATTGAAGAAGTTGACGTGGAAACGGTCAACGGTGCTGTGCAATTGAAAGATGTGAACGGAGAAGCGGTGGATGTAGAAGCGGTGAACGGACGCATTTACGTGGAAGGGAAGATTCGGGATCTTGAGGCGAGTTCAGTTAACGGTAACTTGATCTTGACGACGAAACATCAGGCGCCTCGAAAATTAGAAGGCTCTGCACTTTCTGGAAATGTAGAATTGTACGTGCCACGTCATATTCCTTTAAAAGGGGAAGCAACGACACAACTTGGACAACTTGATGTGCAGCTTGCGGATGTGACACAGAGCAATCACTCTGAGCAGTTCATGAATAAGAAAGTATCGTTCACGAAAGCATTAGAGGACGGACAAGCGCCTTTATATGTATCAGGTGAAGCGAAGACGGGGACGGTGATTGTGCGTTATACGACGACGGATGAACCGGCGTCTCAGACGGCATCAGTGGATCCTGAATTAAATAGCTAAACCAACAAAAACCTTGGGAGTCCTATGACTTCCAAGGTTTTTTATAGACATCAAGGTATACAATTTTCAATTTAAATAGCTCGTAATCTATTTTCGACAGAACGGCCTCTTCTCTCTCGAGACGATGAAACTTCTCTAAGAACAATAAACCAAAGGTGCAGGACTCGCTTTGCGAGCGAGTCCTGCACCATTCTTCATCGTACGGGAGAAGATCCACATCTAGTGATAGTAGAAGACCGCTCTGTAACTGCTTTGCCGGAAGTTGTGGAAATTCAGATTTGTATGGTCGGCGCTGCCTCTGAATAGTAGTGCAAAACTCAAGGGTATTCTCTAAGAAACTAGGTAGATGCGGGGCTGTGCTGGGGCAAGACCCGATGCTTAGAGCTCGAACACACAGTCTTGAACAGCTAGTAAGCGAAAATGATAACAGAATTTTAACCCCACGGGTTATATCGATTACAAGTACATTGAAAATGAACCTGTATGTTGCGACTACTATCTCGCTGACTGGACTATGACTTCCTAACTTTTCGTGACGGGCCCGCCCCAGCGTAGCCCGACTACTATCGGATCACTATTCAGCAAGTAAGCTATAACTAAAGAACGAGTAAAGGCGAAGACGTCGCAGATTTGGGTCAGTTCCACAACTTCTCAACAAAGCTCTAAGAATATAGGTCTTTTCTACAAGCTTGGATTGATTTGTTAAAGAATTAAGAAGAACAGTGGCCGATTCGCTCAATAAGCGAATCGGCCACTGTTGGTTCTTACTTTTTTCTCAAAATCTTTCCTTGGCAAGTAGAAATGACCGGCATTTAATGGCTAATTAACCCATAGATTTTTTGATAGCTGTGGCGATGGCCACGGCGCAGCGTTTTTGGTACGCAGGTGACAGCAGCAAGTCACATTCTAACCGATTTGTCATGAACCCCACTTCTACTAATATAGCAGGCATTTTTGTTCGGACGAGTACATGGAAGTTGCCTCTTTTTACACCTCGGTCGAGCCTTCCGGTTTTACTAACCAGCTCCTTCTGCACTGCAGCAGCCACTTTCTCCGACTGCCGACTCGCATGTGGAGAGATGTACGTCTCGATTCCCGAAACCGCGTTCCAGTTAGAACCGTATGCATTGGCATGTATGGAAACAAACAAATCGGCCTGGGCGGTATTGGCCAGCTGCGACCGTTCCCATAACGGGACGTCTCGTAATCCTGTAGTCGTGACGTGAAGGGTGGCGACATCTTGCAATTCCTTGATCAAGTAGCGAACAATGGCGGCATTCGCTGTGTATTCTCGCAATCTGCCGTCTGGTGAGCGTTTTCCTGCCGTATGAGGCCCGTGTCCTGCATCTAAAACTAGTATCATGGTGTTCCCTCCTTTTCTGAATAAATAGAGAAAAACAGGTCACAAGGATACATTTCGCTTTGGTAGTCATGTTACAATAAGAGATATGTTTTGAGAGGGGGAACCTTATGGCCCACGTCACCGCAAAAGATTTGCTTGATCAGTTTCCACTCACACTTGTTGGGGGAGAGGAAGGGATTGGCAGACATATTTCCATCATCGATATTTCACGTCCAGGACTTGAAATGGCCGGCTATTTCACGCATTATCCTTCTTCACGAATTCAACTTCTTGGAAAGACGGAGCTGTCTTTCTTTGAACTTTTAGAACCAAACGAGAAACGAGAACGAATGCTGAAACTGTGTGCATCCGATACTCCTGCTATCATCGTAGCTCACAATCATGAAGTGCCAGCAGAATTAGTAGCCGCTTCAAATGAAAAATCGGTTCCCGTGTTTACGACACATGTTCCTACGACACGATTCTATAGCCAATTGACCAATTTCTTGGAACGTGAGTTGGCACCGACGACTGCAGTACACGGAGTACTAGTAGATATTCATGGAGTCGGCGTTTTGATCATCGGGAAATCGGGAGTCGGGAAAAGTGAGACGGCCCTCGAACTTGTAAAAAGGGGTCATCGTCTTGTCGCGGATGACTGTGTAGAAATTCGTCAAGAAGGGGAAGGTGTCTTGATTGGTTCGGCACCGAAACTAATTGAGCATTTACTCGAAATCCGTGGTCTCGGAATTATCGACATCATGACGTTGTTTGGAGCTTCCGCTATTCGGAGTCAAAAACGGATTACTCTCGTCATCGAACTTGAATTATGGGATGGGCAAAAAAATTACGACCGTCTCGGAATTGAAGAAGAAAAGATGCCGATCATCGATTCGGAAATCACAAAACTGACAGTACCAGTTCGTCCAGGTCGAAACTTGGCCGTCATCATCGAAGTAGCTGCTATGAACCACCGCCTTAAAAAGATGGGAATGAACGCAGCAGAAGATTTTGCGAATCGTTTAGATTCCGTCATCAACTCTAAATAGAAAGCAGGAACTTAGAATGTGGGATAGTGTACTACTGGCCATTGATCCGATTGCCTTCCAACTAGGACCTTTAGCTGTTCGTTGGTATGGTGTGATCATTGCGTTAGGAATTGTGGTAGCGTTTATCGTAGCGCAGAAAGAAATGGTGAAACGAGGATTTCATCAAGAATACTTGACTGATTTATTACTATGGGCGATTCCGCTCGCCATCATTGGAGCTCGTATCTACTACGTCATCTTCCAATGGGAAAATTATGCCGATAATCCTATAGATGCGTTTAAAATCTGGGAAGGCGGCATTGCCATTCACGGAGCATTGATTGCTTCATTCCTGACGGCTTACTTCTTTACAAAACGTCGTAACGACTCTTTCTTAAAAGTAGCTGATATCACGGCACCGAGTATTTTAATAGGACAAACTGTGGGTCGCTGGGGGAACTTCATTAACCAAGAAGCACATGGTGGAGAAGTTACTCGAAGCTTCCTAGAAAACTTATTCATTCCAAACTGGATCATTGAGCAGATGAATATCGACGGGAAATACTACCATCCGACATTTTTATACGAATCTATCTGGAATTTGACAGGCGTCATTCTCTTGATCTTGCTTCGTAAAGTGAACTTATTGCGTGGAGAGATGTTGTTGTTCTATGTAACCTGGTATTCAGTAGGTCGTTTCTTTATTGAAGGCCTTCGAACGGACAGTCTCTACATAGTAGGAGACCTTCGTGCTGCCCAAGTGGTCTCTCTTGTAACAATTGTAGTAGCCATTATCGTATTCGTTTACCGTCGTTTCATTTTAAAAGTGAAAGTTCGCTATCAAGATTAAGAAAGAAGGCAATTTCGTGGGAATTTTAAAGCGTGGAGTACAGGCGGGATTAAAAACAGCATGGACATTAGGGAAAATTATCTTTCCCATCACACTGCTTTTGACGATTCTGCAGTTTACTCCAGTCCTTCCATGGGTGACTAAAGCAATTGCCCCACTCATGCAACTGATCGGTCTTCCCGGAGAAGCAGCCATTCCGCTCGTCTTAGGGAATGCCTTGAATTTATACGCAGGGATTGCGGGCATCTTATCGCTCGAGATGACCGTCAAAGAAGTGTTTATTTTAGCTGTCATGCTCTCTTTCTCGCACAACATTTTCATCGAGACGGGCGTGGCTCTTCGAGTAGGTGTCCGTCTTTGGGTCGTACTCGTCGTGCGTTTTGGACTAGCCATTCTTTCCGCTGTCCTTATCAATTGGTTATGGAAAGGTGGAGGCGAGATTGCACAGTACGGCGTCATTCAGTCGTCAGCAGCTACTCCAGAAGGTTGGGGAGAGATACTAGTTCTTGGCCTGCAAAAAGCAAGTAGTGGTGTCTTGCAACTTGCCCTTATTGTCATTCCACTCATGATCATCATTCAGTATTTACGTGAAAAAGGCTATATGGCGAAGCTAAGTGACCGAATGGGTCCTCTCACACGGGTGATTGGAGTTCAACAAAATGCGGCGTCCACTTTAGTTGCTGGGTTGGTCATTGGACTCGCTTATGGTGCAGGTGTGATGATTCAAGCCGTACAGGAAGACGGAGTAAGCAAGAAAGACGCGACACTAGTCTTCATCTTTTTAGTGGCATGTCACGCAGTAGTTGAAGATACATTGATCTTTATTCCCCTCGGTATTCCGATTTTACCGCTACTCATCATTCGTCTAGTGACCGCATTTGTTCTGACGATAGCAGTAGCATATGTCTGGAGACGAGCGGAACGAACACAACAGAACGAGGTGACCCAACAAGGATGACACAACATATACAAGCGGTTTTATTTGATTTAGATGGAACATTGATTGATACAAATGAGCTTATTATCCAGACATTCCAGACGGTCTTAGATGAAAGATTTCCTGGGAAATATTCTCGTGAAACCATCCTACCTTTCTTAGGTCCTCCTCTATATGAGACGTTTCAACAAGTCGATCCTACGCAAGTTGACGATTTAATCGAAGCGTACCGAAAATGGAACATGGAGAATCATGATGCAATGGTTCAAGCGTTTCCTGGTGTTGTAGAAACGCTCGAGCACTTGCACGCTCGTGGAATCAAGCTGGCCATTGTTTCCACAAAACGAAATGAAATGATAGAACGGGCTTTAAATCTGATGAATGTGCGACAGTATTTCACTGCAGTCATCGGGTTGGATGATGTCAAAAACGCTAAGCCAGATCCTGAACCTGTGCAGCTTGCACTATCAAAGCTGGAAGTTAAACCTGAACATGCGCTGATGGTCGGAGACAATTTCCATGATATCGTAGCTGCACGAGCTGCAGGCGTGGATTCAGTAGCTGTAGCGTGGTCAATCAAAGGTCTTGATTATCTGATGGCGTTTGAACCGGTCTATGCAATTCATGATATGTCAGAGCTCGTGAATATCACTTTTGGTGAAGAAGCATGAGAAACACCGAACGCTATCCGGTGAAAGAAAGCAACTCGCTTTGGCAGATTTACAAGACAGTCCCTTTTTGGAAAGTGATGAAGAATTTTATTGTGATTCAATTGGCTCGGTACAGTCCGTCTCTAAGTATGAAAAATTGGCTTTACCGCAAACTTTTGAAGATGGAAGTGGGTGAACAGACTGCATTTGCACTGATGGTGATGGTCGACGTCATGTTCCCTGAACGAATCAAAGTCGGTAAAAATGCAATCATTGGCTACAATACGACGATTCTGGCTCACGAATATCTGATTGATGAATACCGATTAGGAGATGTGATCATTGGTGATAATGTGCTGATCGGCGCGAACACAACGATCCTTCCTGGTGTCACGATTGGAGACGGTGCCACGGTTTCTGCTGCGACTCTTGTCCATAAAGACGTACCAGCGGGTGCCTTCGTTGGTGGTAACCCAATGCAAATAATACGCCCGTAAGAACTAATACAAAATCTAGTAAAGGCAGTTTCTCAGAAGAGAGGCTGCCTTTTTGTATGTTTTATCGCGTGCAGGGGAAGCGTTCCGCGGGCGCGGGCTGAGCCAAGGTCTCAGCTTCCGCTTTTAATCCCGCTGGAGTCACCCCTGCACTCTTTGCAAAGTATCCGTCTTCAAATCAGGCAGACCTGATTCTTCAGGAAACAGCCCCAAGATCTAAGGCATGCTTCTTGCAACATTCTTTGTAGCACATACTATGGGAGAGTGTGAAAGAAAAGATACGCGTTCCGTGGTATCAGAGTGGTTTGAAGAACCCGCAGTCGGAGGCCAAAGCGCAAGCTTTGGTATGCCGCGAGGATTCTGATGGCCGCTCCCACAGATAAGCGGATCTTTTCCGAGCACTCTAAGCCTACCCTTTTCGAAACAATGGACTTAGCCAAAAAGCTTCGTGGTTCTCCCCTTGGAAAAAGGCTTCTCAGGTGAAATTAGCTTCACAAAGATAGAATTCTGATGGCCGCTCCCACAGATAAGCGGATCTTTTCCGAGCACTTTCAGCTCATTTTGAGCCTTAACTAAACAGGGTATGGAAGGAAAAGACGGCAAGGTTGACGAATAGTACAGCATACCGTAAACTAAAACAATAATTCATTTCTCTACTACTCTAGCAGACTAAAGCATTTAAAGTGAGGCGAACAACATGTCGACCATCCAACCTTTCGAAAAACCACTGGGCATGCGAGATACCCTTCCGCGCTTATATGCCCAACAACATACAATTCGTGCCGAAGCCATGGACTATATGCGCAAGCATGGTTATGAATTCATCCAAACACCTTCTCTCGAATACTTCGAGACCATCGGAAAAATCAGCTCGTTAGATGAAGCGGCTCTATTTAAATTAGTCGATAACCAAGGGGAGATGCTGGTGTTGCGTCCCGATCTGACAACACCAATTGCTCGAATTGCGGCTGCTAAACTTTTAAAAGAGAAAAATCCGCTTCGCTTAGCGTACAGCTCGACCGTGTTCCGTGCGCAGCAACGAGAAGGCGGACGGCCAGCAGAATTCGAACAACTCGGTCTAGAACTTCTTGGAGACACAAGTGCTCTAGCCGATAGTGAGATGCTGCAGATGGCAGCAGGACTCTTAAAATCGCTCGGACTTCAAAACTTCACCATCACAGTCGGTCATGCAGGATTGATCAATCATGCGATTGATAATTTGATTCCAGATTCGACGGAAAGAGATCGTGTCCGACACTTTTTAGTAGATAAAAACTTTGTAGGAATTGACCGCTGGGCAGCAACTTATGCCGACTCGGAACAATTCTTCGCATTCTTCCAACAGTCGATTCGCGGGACGACGCTAAAAGAATTATTAGAGCAGTTCCCAGTCCTCCAGACAGAAGCGGCAGAACAGTTCTTATCCGTCAGCAACTGGATTGACGACTTACCTGAACTGAAAGAGCATTTCCAGCTAGACCCTCTTGTAGTCAGCCACATGCACTACTACACTGGAATGGTATTCGAAGTGTATGCAGAAGGAAGCGGCTTCGCATTAGGAAATGGCGGACGCTATGACGATTTACTCGAGCAGTTCGGAATGAAAGTCGGAGCAACCGGCTTCAGTATTCGTTTAGATTATTTACTAGAAATTTTGCCGACTGCTGTCGATGCCCCAACTCGAACTTTGATTTATACAGACCAAGAGTCGACTAGAGACGCGAATCAACAAGCTGCTGCATTACGAGTGCAAGGAAATTATGTGACGGTGCAGTACAAAGAAAGCGTCCTTGATAAAACAGCATTTGAACGAAACTTCGATGATGTGATTGATTTGACGAAGGAGGCTCGCTAATGGAGTACTTGACGATTGCGATGCCAAAGGGCCGTATTTTTGAAGAAGCCTTAGAGTTACTAAAAACAGCTGGATATGATCTTCCGAATGAAATGGAAGACTCTCGCAAACTGATTGTTGAAGTACCCTCAGAACAATTGCGCTTCATCTTAGCGAAACCGATGGACGTTCCTGTTTATGTCGAACACGGCGTTGCGGACTTAGGCGTAGCGGGTAAAGACGTGTTGCTCGAGCAGCAGCGAAGTGTGATGGAGCTTGTCGATCTTCAGATCAGCTATTGCTACATGGCAACGGCAGGGCTTCCAGATACCGTGATGAATGATGTGGCACCACGCGTTGCGACAAAATACCCGACGATTGCAACGACATTCTTCAAAGAAAAAGGCGAACAAGTCGAAATCATCGAGCTGAACGGCTCAATCGAGCTGGCGCCAATGATTGGTCTTGCGGACCGAATCGTCGATATCGTCTCTACAGGACGGACGCTAAAAGAGAACGGGCTCGTTGAATACGAAAAGATTGCGGATATCACATCTCGACTAGTCGCAAATCCTGTAAGTTACCGTGTCAAACAAGCACGAATTCGAGATATGGCGAAACGACTACAACAAGCAGTAGGAGAGATGCAACGATGAAAATCACAGAATGGAACAACACCATGACCATCCAGCGTTCTGTGGACCAAGGGTCGGAGCAAGACCGTCAGACCGTCCAAAACATCATTCGAGATGTTCAGGAGAATGGGGATGCGGCACTCTTCAGCTATACAAAGAAGTGGGACCGAGCAGAGCTCACGACACTACGAGTTAGCAAGCAGGAAATCGAACAGGCATTGCAAGAGATTGATCCGCAGCTGAAGCAAGATTTGCAAGAAGCGGCTGATAATATTCGCGCGTTTCATGAACTTCAATTGCGTGACGAATTGACACTCCCTCTTGATCACGACAGCTATCTCGCCTACCGTTTCTTACCGATGGATGCTGCTGGACTCTACGTTCCAGGTGGGACCGCTGCGTATCCTTCTTCCGTGTTGATGAATGCCATTCCTGCCAAAGTTGCAGGTGTAGGAAAGCTTGTCATCACAACGCCTCCAAAATCGGATGGGTCTATTCCTATCGGAGTATTGGTTGCGGCTTCAATTGCTGGAGTTGATGAAATCTATAAAGTGGGTGGGGCACAAGCCATCGCAGCTCTTGCGTACGGCACAGAATCCATTCCAAAGGTCGACAAAATCACTGGACCAGGAAATCGCTTTGTAGCACTTGCGAAGCGCGAAGTATTTGGTACTGTGTCGATTGATAGTATTGCAGGACCAAGTGAAATCGCAGTTCTTGCAGATGACACGGCACGGCCTGCTGATGTCGCCGCGGACTTGATTGCACAAGCGGAGCATGATGTGTTGGCGTGCTCGATCTTGATCACAACGAGCCATAAGCTAGCGGAGCAAGTAAAGACAGAAGTCGAGCGACAACTCTCAACGTTACCACGGCAAGAGATTGCGCGAGCTTCTATTGAAAATTACGGCATGATCTATGTGACGGAGTCCATGGAGCAAGCAGTGGAAGCAGTCAATCAGCTAGCACCTGAGCACTTAGAAATTTTGTCGGAAAACGCAGAAGCGCTCAGCCGACAGATTCGCCACGCAGGTGCCATCTTCCTCGGACGCTACTCGTCAGAGCCGATCGGCGACTATTTTGCAGGCACCAATCACGTCTTACCGACTAACAGTACAGCCCGTTTCTCGAGCGGACTGAGTGTGGAAGACTTCCAAAAGAAAACAAGTGTCATCAACTATACAAAAGAGTTATGGAATCAAAACTATCCGAAGATTGCTCGTCTTGCCCGAATGGAACAACTTGAAGGGCATGCTCGCGCAGTAGAGATTCGCAAGGACCAGGAGGAAATCAATCATGACTGAACGTAAAGCGCATCAAAAACGAGAAACGAGTGAAACGTTTGTAGAAGTAGAGCTTGCTTTAGACGGTTCTGGAAAAGCAACTGTAGATACAGGAGTTCCGTTCCTTGACCATATGCTCGACTTGTTTGTCCGTCACGGATTGTTTGATGGGACGATTACCGCAAAAGGCGACACGCAGATCGACGATCACCATACGACTGAAGATGTCGGCATTGTGTTAGGGCAAGTCGTTCAGCAAGCGCTTGGGGACAAAAAAGGAATTAAACGCTATGGCAGTGCGTTCATCCCAATGGATGATGCGCTCGCTCAAGTAGTCGTAGATGTTTCAAACCGTCCGCATCTCGAGTTTCGTGCAGAGTTCCCGAAAGAAAAAGTGGGAACATTTGATGTCGAGCTGGTTCATGAATTTCTTTGGAAATTCGCTTTAGAGTCTCGAATGAATGTGCATGTCATCGTTCATTATGGACACAATACGCACCACATGATTGAAGCTATCTTCAAAGGCCTCGCACGTGCGTTAGACGAAGCAACTCAGATTGACCCTCGCGTAACAGGAGTGCCTTCTACAAAAGGGTCATTATCATAAGGAGGAACAGCTATGGTTCAGCTTTACCCAGCCATTGATATGAAAGATGGCAAGTGTGTCCGTCTTTATCAAGGCGATTACAATCAACAGACTGTTTATGGAGATTCTCCATTCGATATGGCGAAGTCTTTTGTCGATCAAGGTGCCGACTGGATCCATTTGGTCGACTTGGACGGAGCTAAAGACGGTACGAAACCACACGCCGAGTATGTATTTCGAATCAAAGATGAGCTTGGAGTTTCCGTACAGATAGGTGGCGGGATTCGTTCTCTTGAAGACGCTGCGTTCTATTTAGACCGAGGGGTGGACCGAGTGATTATCGGGAGCCTCGCTGTCAAACAGCCTGAGCTTGTAGAAGAGATGCTGAAACGCTACGGTGGCGACCGCATCGTTTTGGGACTTGACGCAAAAGATGGATTTGTAGCGACTCACGGCTGGCTGGAGACTTCTGAACTGACAGCAAGTGAAGTTGGAAAACGCTTTGCAGCAGTTGGTGCTAAACATATCGTATTCACTGATATTGCGATGGACGGAACTTTATCAGGGCCGAACCTACAGGCGACACGTGAACTTGCAGATGCCACTGGTCTTCAAGTCATCGTCTCTGGAGGGATCAGTTCTCTTGATGATATTCGTGCAGTTAAATTACAAGCTGAGGACTCGACGATTGCTGGAGTCATTGTTGGAAAAGCGATTTATAGTGGGCGCTTTACAGTAGAGGAAGCCAAGGAGGTAGTGGGATGACAATTCGATTTGATGACAACGGACTGGTTCCTGCCATCGTCCAAGACGCGCGAACAAAAGAAGTACTGACTCTTGCCTACATGAATGAAGAGTCTTTAGAAAAAACAAAACAAACGGGAGAGACGTGGTTTTACAGCCGCAGCCGTCAAGAGCTTTGGCACAAAGGAGCGACTTCTGGAAATACGCAACGAGTGATGTCGATTACGGCAGATTGTGATCAAGATACACTTGTCGTTTCTGTCATTCCGAATGGCCCAGCTTGCCATACCGGTGCTCGTTCTTGTTTCAATGAAACGGTAGTTGAAAATGAAAAGGTGGCGAGTGTGGAAGCCATCACTCGTTTAGAGCAAGTGATCAAAACACGATTCGTAGAAAAACCTGACGGCGCGTATACGACGTACCTGTTTGAAAAAGGTGTCGATAAGATCGGTAAGAAGATTGGAGAAGAGGCAACAGAAGTGGTCATTGCAGCTAAAAACAATGACGCAGAAGAGCTTTCCATGGAAGCAGCAGACCTCATCTATCACTTGATGGTCATGCTTGAAAATCAAAAAGTACCGTTTGCCAACGTGCTCGAGATTTTGGAACAACGAGCTTCCAAGTAAAGTCATTCATAGGGACAAATTCATACTTAGGTATGCTATACTGAAGAATAAACGAAACAGGAACGTGTACGCCGCGTTCCTGTTCTTTCTTGATGAATACGACCCGGCAACTGGAGGATACTTTGAAAAAATCACGTAAATCCAAACAAGAAAATGTCGTCACGTTTATCCCAACGGGCGAATACTATTATCAGAAAGCGCTTGGCGAGTTGAAGAAAGAGCAATTCACTAAAGCGCAAAAATATTTGAAACGAGCCGTTGAATTAAGCCCAGACGATCCGATGATCTTAATGCAGTACGGCATTTTACAGATGGAAGCGGAGAACTTTGATGAAGCGTATGAGCTGCTCCAGAGTGCGCACTCGATGGATCCCAATGATTCCGATATCGTTTTTTTCTTAGCAGAAATCAACGCCCATCTCGGTCATTTTGCAGAAGCAAACCGTTTCGCAACAAAATACATGCAAATGGACGAGGAAGGCATGTATTATGAAGAGGCATTAGAGATCTTAGACTTTACGGAAGTGGAAGGTGCACTCGACTTTCAAGAAGATGTGCCGTCTTCTGATGTCGTCTATTTGCAAGAGAAAGCTCGGAAGATGATGGAACGGGGACGTTTTGATGAAGCAGTGGCGTTACTCGAGACGATTGTAGCTGAAAATGATACATTCTGGCCGGCCTTTAACAATTTAGCGCTCGCTTATTTCTACATCGGTGAAGAAGAGCAGGCAACAGCGCTGTTACATGAAGTGTTGCGCAACGACCAGGGAAATCTTCATGCTCTCTGTAATCTTGCTGTTCTAGCTCATTACAAACAGTCCTACCGCGAACTTCAAGAAATCCTGGCTGTTCTAGAAAAAATCAAGCCGATTGCTATCGACCAGCGCTTCAAACTTGGTGCGACGTTAGCTCTTCTTGGTAGACATGAAGAAGGGTATCGCACACTACGACAGCTTCAGAAAATGGGGTTCGGTGACGATCCAAGCTTTTACTTCTGGCTTGCACACTCTGCGTACTTCTCAGGCAAGAAAGATCGCGCGCATAGTGCGTGGCTTGAACTGATCCGTCTCGACCCCACGAAAGAAGGGTTTGAGCCTTGGAAGCTACAAGAAGAGGAAGAACCTGCTGGAGTAGAAAACGATGCGGACTTTTTGAAAGAGAAGATTCAGAGCGATTCCGCACCGTCTCGAGCAGTAGCGCTCTACTTGATGGGAAAATCCGTGCACTTGCACGACTTGGTGGCACACCCGAAATTAATTCAAGTAGAAAGTCTGACAGCAATTGAAAAACTCATCGTAGGCTATTCTTTGAACCATGAGTTTTCAATGAAAGTTCCTGCTGAGAAACATTTTGTCCAAGCGATGAAAGTGGCTGATCTCTTTTATGAGTTGCACCATCCACTAACTTACCAGCATGCCTACATGTATGAGATGTGGTTTGTTATGATGGAACGCGGACTTCAGCAGGGCTATCCGTTTAAAAACACAAAGGCGCTAGCAGCAGCTACAGCTTATATGTATGCCTCGTCTCGTTCAAAGGAAGCTACTAAAAAGCAATTCGCTGAGCATTATGAAGTGTCCGTTCCGACATTGACGAAATATGTGAACGAATTAATGGCGTTTTTCCCTTTCTTTGATGCTTGATGGGCAGATATGTTGAACGCTTGTGTCAAATCCGCTAGATTATAGTGAGAATGAAACGATTTAGGAGGAACTCCCATGTCTGAAACAACCAATCAATTTGACGTAATTATTATCGGTGCCGGACCAGCAGGTATGACGGCGGCTGTCTATACATCACGCGCAAACTTATCTACTTTGATGCTTGAGCGAGGAATCCCAGGTGGTCAAATGGCCAACACGGAAGAAGTAGAGAACTACCCAGGATTTGAAACGATCTTAGGCCCTGAACTATCCACTAAAATGTTTGAACACGCGAAGAAATTCGGTGCTCAATACGCTTATGGAGATGTTGAGTCGATTATCGATGAAGGCGACTGGAAACTTGTGAAAGCAGGTGGAAAAGAGTATCGTGCAAAAGCAGTGATCATCTCTTCTGGTGCTGAATATAAGAAAATGGGTATTCCAGGCGAAGCAGAACTTGGCGGACGCGGTGTCAGCTACTGTGCTGTATGTGATGGTGCTTTCTTCAAAGGAAAAGAACTAGTTGTAGTAGGTGGAGGAGACTCTGCTGTTGAAGAAGGTGTGTTCTTGACGCGCTTTGCAGATAAAGTAACCATCGTTCACCGACGCGACCAATTACGTGCACAGAAAATCTTACAAGACCGTGCATTCGCTAATGACAAAATCGACTTTATCTGGAATACGACAGTGAAAGAAATTCATGATGAGAACGGAAAAGTAGGCGGTGTAACACTCGTTTCTACTGACAGCGCAGAAGAACGTGAGTTTAAAGCAGACGGTGTATTCATTTACATCGGAATGCTGCCTCTAACGAAACCATTTGAAAACCTAGGGATTTTAAATAGCGACGGTTACATTGTGACTGACGACAAAATGCAGACAAAAATTCCTGGAATTTTTGCAGCTGGAGATGTCCGTGAAAAGATGCTTCGTCAAATTGTCACAGCTACTGGTGATGGTTCGATTGCAGCTCAATCTGCACAACATTACATTGAGAAATTAGAAGATCAACTTTCTTAATCATTTCTTAACGTGGTTGTAACCAGAATGCAACAAAGGTCGTGTATAGTAAGAACTATAAATTGACCCCCTTTTTATATAGGTTTTCTTTGAAAGGCTGTTTTCTCGCTTATTAAGTCGAGGAGGCAGCCTCTTTTTTTATGTAGATTCCCGAAGTATAGTATACTTAAAGATATTATAAAAGAGATGGAGAGAATCGATGCAACGGATCGTCAATTTACTAGTAATAAAGGATGGCAAAGTCCTTCTACTTAAAAAACCTCGAAGAAATTGGTACGTCGCACCAGGCGGTAAGACAGAAAGTGGGGAATCTGTTTACGAAGCGGGCATCCGCGAATTTTCCGAAGAAACAGCCACAACGCCATGTGCTCCTCATTTAAAAGGAAGCTACACAATTGTTATCAAACGAGACGGTCACGTTGTATCGGAGTGGCTGCTCTCTACATTGGTTGCTCATGACTTTATTGGGACACCTCTTGAAGAAAACCATGAAGGTGTTCTTGAATGGCACCCTATTGAAGCGCTTCACGACTTGCCGATGGCGGAAGGGGATCGCATGAACTTAGTATTTGCGGCTACACAACCGGGTATCCAGTACGGAACCTTTGTCTATACAGAAGACTTTGAGCTGTTAGAATATCGTTTGCAATCATCTCAGGAGGTGCATTCATCATGAATCTAGAAACGCCGCAACCCCAAACGGACATTGTGATTATCACAGGAATGTCGGGAGCAGGAAAGTCTGTTGCCATTCAAAGCTTTGAAGACATGGGCTATTATTGCATTGACAATCTGCCTCCAGATCTTCTTGCTACGTTCGTAGACTTACTTGTGGATTCAGATAAGCAACTGCAGAAAATTGCGCTCGTTATGGACGTACGAGGTGGAGAAGTGTTTGGTCCGATTTCTGAGACTCTTAATCAACTTCAAGAAAGCCGCAATATTAGTCCTCGTATCTTGTTTTTAGAAGCGGATAATCAGACACTGGTCAGTCGCTACAAAGAGTCCCGCCGGTCTCACCCCCTTGCAAAACTAGGACTACCTCTTGAAGGCATTAATAAAGAACGTTTAATGCTTGAAGAACTCAAAGGTCGTGCGCAACACATTATCGATACATCGAACTTAAAGCCAAAACAACTTCGGGAAGAGATTGAGAATATCTTCTCTACAGATCTGCATTCGCCATTTATCATCAACGTTATGTCGTTTGGCTTCAAGCATGGCATGCCGATTGACGCAGATTTAGTTTTTGATGTTCGTTTCTTACCGAACCCATTTTATATAGAAGAACTTCGTCCGATGTCAGGAAGAGACCATGAAGTATCCAGTTACGTGATGAAATGGTCTGAAACGAAGAAGTTAGTTGAAAAGCTGACCGATCTTTTCGAATTCATGATTCCTCATTATAAGCGTGAAGGGAAGAGCCAGTTGGTCATTGCCTTTGGTTGTACAGGTGGTCAGCACCGTTCGGTAACGCTTGCTGAATATTTTGGTGACTACCTAAAGAAAGAAGCGCCGACGGTCATTCGGCACCGAGATGTAAAATAGAACGATGGGAGGGCCCTGCGTGCCTAAGCCAAGTGAGCGTATAAAAGTTGTCGTCCTCGGCGGTGGGACTGGGTTATCCACATTACTGCGAGGGCTAAAGAAATTACCGGTCGATATTACAGCGATTGTAACTGTGGCTGACGATGGAGGAAGCTCGGGTCGCTTGCGTGAAGACTACGATATTCCTCCTCCAGGTGATGTCCGCAATGTGATTGCGGCACTTTCAGATGTCGAGCCGTTAGTTGAAGCGATGTTCCAGTACCGTTTCAACCATTCTAAAGATTTAGAAGGGCATTCTCTCGGGAATCTGATGTTAGCTGCGTTGACTGCTATAACGGGCGATTTTGGACATGCGGTCAGTGAAATGAGCCGTGTGCTTAATATCAATGGCAAAGTATTACCCGCAGCTAACCAAGTGGTCACTCTTCACGCCGTCTATGAAGACGGGTCGATTGTAACGGGAGAATCCAAGATTCCTCTTGTCGACAAACCGATTCGAAGCGTAATGATCACTCCGGAAGACGTGCAGCCTTTGCCAGAAGCTATCCAGGCTATCAAAAAAGCGGATTTAATTGTCATTGGTCCTGGTTCTCTGTACACTAGTATTTTGCCAAACTTACTTGTGCCCGAGATTCAACAGGCCATTCGAGAATCGGATGCGCTCCGAGTCTATATGTGCAATTTAATGACTCAGGCAGGCGAGACGGAAGCGTACAAAGCATCTCATCATCTGCAAGCGATTATCAATCATACTGGCCCTGACATTATCGATGTCGTGCTAGCTTCAGACTATGATTTACCCGATCAGATAGTGGATATGTATTCAGAAGAACATGCGGCACCTGTTGTAGTGGATGTCGAGAAAATTGAAACGCTAGGCATTGAAGTAATTCAAAAGGACATCGCGGTCATTCGTGATGGTAGTGTTCGACATAACGCAGAAAAAGTAGCGCTGTGGCTTGTCTACGAAGCGCTTTCCAATAAAAAATAAAATGACAACTTCTGAGGAAAGGGGGAGTGAAGATGTCATTTGCTTCAGAAACAAAAAAAGAAATGACGCAAGCCGAAGTCGATGCCTGTTGTGCTCGTGCTGAATTGTCTGCCATTATTCGGATGAATGGAACTCTTGGATTTAGCAATAAAAACTTGAGTCTCGATATTCAGACAGAGAATGCAGCTATCGCTCGCCGCATCTATACATTGATCAAACGTGTCTATGCGATTCAAGTAGAACTGCTCGTTCGGAAGAAGATGAAGTTAAAGAAAAACAATGTCTATATTACGCGTATCCGTGAAGGGACTCGTGAAATCTTAGGCGACCTTCACATCATGAATGATGGCTATGAGTTCTCTAACGAAATCCATCATGAGTTGATCTCGAATGAATGCTGTAAGCGTTCTTACTTGAGAGGAGCTTTCCTTGCTGGAGGTTCTGTTAACAATCCAGAGACATCTTCCTATCATTTAGAAATCTATACTTTATATAAAGAACACAGTGATGCACTTGTCCAATTGATGAATGGCTACGAGTTAAATGCAAAAACCATTGAACGTAAAAAAGGATTTGTGGCATACTTAAAGGAAGCAGAGAAAATCGCTGACTTTTTAAGTCTAGTGGGTGCACACCAAGCACTATTAAAATTTGAAGATGTCCGGATTATTCGCGACATGCGCAATAGCGTCAATCGCTTAGTGAACTGTGAGACGGCCAATCTGAACAAAACGATTGGAGCCGCTCTCAGACAAGTGGAGAATATCCGGTTTATTGAAAACGCTATCGGTCTCGATCAGCTTCCAGAGAAGCTTCGGGAGATTGCAAGATTGCGTGTAGAATACCAAGATGTGACGCTTAAGGAACTCGGTGAGATGGTCTCGGCTGGCTCTGTAAGTAAATCTGGAGTCAATCACCGGTTACGGAAATTGGATGAAATCGCTGAAGCACTCCGTAGAGGCGAAACGATTTGATAGAGAGGATTGGTTTGCGATGGAAAAGACGATGGATGTAGGATTATCGAACGGCTTGCAAGCACGTCAAGCGGCTTTATTTGTACAAGAAGCTAACCGTTTTGCGAGTGAGATCTTTTTAGAAAAAGACGGCAAGAAAGTCAATGCGAAAAGTATCATGGGAATCATGAGCTTGGCTGTAGGTCGTGGTGAAGAAGTTGTGTTGTATGCAGAAGGTTCTGATGAAGAAGCGGCTATCGATACACTAACAAAATTCATTACTGAAAATTAATGGGAAAGCATCCGAATCGACTCCGGATGCTTTTTTGTTTGGTGGGTCGAAGCTAGTTTCACCTGAGAAGCCTCTTTCCAAGGGGAGAACCTCTTGATATCCTAGGAAAAGGGCTTCTCAGGTTCAAAAACAAGTATCTAACAGATTTTAAATTTCAAGAAGCACAAGAGCGGCGCTCTTTACTTTTCCAGCTATATCGAGTTGCAGGCGTTAGAAATACACGCAAAAACCATTCACCCCAACCGAGGCAAAGAGCGCCTCAATTGGGGCGCCTGGTTTTCGCGAGATTTCTGAGCGAACGCCTTCCACATCTAAAGACAAAAACACCTGATAGCATAAGCTATCAGGTGTTAGGTACGCCCCCGGAGAGAATCGAACTCCCATCTCAAGAACCGGAATCTTGCGTCATATCCATTAAACTACGGGGGCAAGCGACTTTATTATTATAGCTTTGCCCTAATCAAAATACAACCTCAAAAAAATCAATGCATCAGATTTGACCTTTCTTGACCTTCATGTGTATCATTAACATACAGACAGCAGGTTACACATAACCTAATACAAAAAATGGAGGAATGAACGATGAATTTAATTCCAACAGTTATTGAACAAACAAACCGTGGCGAACGTGCCTACGATATTTATTCGCGTCTATTGAAAGACCGCATTATCATGCTGGGAAGCGGAATTGATGATAATGTAGCGAACTCTATCGTTGCTCAGTTGCTCTTCTTAGAAGCAGAAGATCCAGAAAAAGATATCTCGATCTATATCAACAGCCCAGGTGGTAGCATCACAGCTGGTATGGCGATCTACGATACAATGCAGTTTATCAAACCAGACGTTCAAACAATCTGTATCGGTATGGCAGCATCTATGGGTGCTTTCTTATTAGCTGCAGGTACTAAAGGAAAGCGTTATGCTCTTCCAAATGCAGAAGTTATGATTCACCAACCACTTGGTGGTGCACAAGGTCAAGCAACTGAGATCGAAATTGCTGCTAAACGTATCTTATTCTTGCGCGAGAAATTAAATCAAATTCTTGCTGATCGTACAGGTCAGCCGATTGATGTTATCGCAAAAGATACAGACCGCGACAACTTCATGACAGCAGAACGTGCTAAAGAATACGGCTTAGTCGATCACATCATTGATCGCAGCGACAAAAAAGAAATCTAAGAATTTACAAGACACCGCAACCGCGGTGTTTTTTCTTGTCTAAATGTTTCAATCAGACCCCAATCAGGGGAAAGTATGATATAGAACCAGAAAGGTGGAGTCCCATGAAAAAAGCATTAGTACCTATACTTATTGTAGTCGGCATCATTGTTTTGATTGCAGCACTACTTATCCCAAGTTATAACGGATTCGTCGACTCAAGCGAAAACGTCAACCAAGCGTATGCTCAAGTAGAGACGCAACTGCAACGCCGCGTTGATTTAATTCCGAACTTAGTCGAAACAGTCAAAGGATTTGCGGAGCAAGAGCGTGAAATCTTAACTGAGATCGCAGACGCACGTGCGAGACTTGCTGGAGCGGATTCTCCGACAGAGCAAGCAGAAGCAAATAATGAACTGGGCGGAGCGTTATCTCGACTGTTGGTCATTGTAGAAAATTACCCAGACCTTAAGTCAGATGCCAACTTCCGTCAATTGATGGACGAGCTTGCAGGAACAGAGAACCGATTATCTGTCGCTCGCCAAGACTATAATGAAGCCGTGTCTTTGCATAATCGCAAAGTCAATCGTATGCCTGGTGCTTTGATTGCTGGTGTCTTTGGATTTGATGAAAGAGAATACTTTGAAGCGGAAGATGGTGCAGAGGAAGCTCCAGAGGTCGACTTTGGAAGTGATGGAGAATGATCCGTTCTCTTCTAGTATTACTTTTCCTTCTCCTGATACCTTTATCAGTAGCAGCAGAAGTACCAGAACCATTACCGGGTGAATCCTACGTACACGACTTTTACAATGTCATTCCTGAAGACGTAGAACAGCATATCGAAGAACTAGGTCTTGGGCTCGATCAAGCTACAGGAGCTCAAATTGTAGTCGTCACAGTAGAATCACTAGAAGGTCAAGATCCAAATAGCTATTCCGTAGAATTGATTCGAGAATGGGGAATCGGGAGTGCGGAAGAAAATAACGGCCTCGTTTTTCTTCTTGAGATGGATCCTAACAAAGCAGGTGACCGAGATATCTATATCGGAGTAGGCCAAGGACTTGAAGGACGTTTACCTGATGGGAAAATTGGACGTATACTCGATGAATACACACTACCTTTCTTACGATCGGGAGATGTAGCTGGTGCCGTTCAATCTACTTATGAAATGCTTTATCAAGAAGTTTCGGCAGAGTATAATTACACAGGTGAACAAGTTGCACCGGCACGTCCTTCATCTAGTGATGGAGGAATCTCACCACTAACTATTATCATGATCGTCATTATCTTCTATGTTATTGTGACGATGTTCAGCAATAATGGAAGAGGCGGAGGACGTGGAGGCCGAGGAGGGCCATTCATCTTCGGACCAGGAATGGGCGGAGGTCGCTCATCTGGTGGCGGAATGGGTGGCGGCTTTGGTGGATTCGGTGGTGGTAGTTCCGGTGGAGGAGGTGCAGGACGCGGGTGGTAAAAGAAGTTCAATTTTATACACGTCAAGGATGTCCATTATGTGACGAAGGGAAGCGGATGCTTGAACTCGTGGCTGAGGATATCCCGCTTCACATTCAAGAACTGAATATTGAAGACGATGAACAGATCCATGAAAAATATATGTTGATGATTCCTGTTATTGAATATAAGGGAAGCATCATTCAATATGGAAACATTGATTATGCTACACTTTACGAAGCATTAGAGGGGTCCCTCTGATGCTTTTTTTTGCGTTTCAAGAGTTTAGGATTGATTGTTCCGGGGTAATCTATTATTATGAACGAGAAGGAATTATTTTTTTGCCCTAGTGGGAACGAAAATTCTTAATAGGGACAAAAACGTTCCCAGTAGAAGTTGTCAGGAGGTGTCCTATGGAAGTTCTACAGGCACAGCTAGCTCTGATGCCGGAGTGGAAAGACATGCTTCAGCAACGCTATCACATTTTATACACCATCGCTTTGTCAAAAGGGATTGGTCGCAGGACACTCGCTGAGAATTTACAACTCTCAGAACGCGAAGTTCGCAAAGAGTTCGATCAACTTAGAGGCCAAGGCTTAATTCAGATTTCACGCGATGGCGCAGAAATCACAGAATCGGGTCACCTCGTATTAACCTCTCTAAAAGCTTTGGTCGATGAGTGGTCAGGTAGACACGAAAAAGAACGCAAGCTGCAACAACGTTTTGGGATTGCAGAAGTGCACATTGTTCCAGGGAACTGTGACGATTCTACTCAAAGTCAGACGCTCTTAGCAGATGAAGCAGCCAAATGGATTGTGGCTCATTTAGAGTCGCGAATGATTACGGCAGTTACGGGTGGAACAACGATCGCGAAGATCGCAGATCAGTTACCACTCACGACAAAGTATCAACAGCTTCAATTTATTGCAGCTCGTGGTGGAATTGGGAAAGATGTTCAATTACAAGCCAATACCATCGCTGCTATGTTTGCAGAAAAGATGAATGGCTCGTATAAGACACTCTATATTCCGGACAGACTAAGTGAATCCGCTTATGACGCCATGCTACAAGAGCCTTTCGTTCAAGAGATGATGGATCTGTATGAACAGATGTCCATCCTCGTTCACGGAATTGGTGACGCAGCAGAAATGGCAAGGCGCCGGAGTTCGAGTACAGAAGAACTCAATCTTTTAAAGTCCCAGCAAGCAGTCAGTGAAGCGTTTGGCTATTATTTCAATGCCAAAGGCGAAGTGGTTCACCGCATTCGCACGATAGGAGTTCAACTCGAGCAACTGGAACAGACTCCATTTATTGTGGCAGTGGCAGGTGGCGCTCAAAAGGCACAAGCATTAGACTCATATTTTCAACAGGCACCTAAACAGACTGTATTGATTACAGACGAAGGGGCAGCCGATCATCTTATAGATTCTACAAATTATTAGGAGGAAATTATAATGACAATCAAATTAGCAATCAACGGTTTTGGACGTATTGGACGTAAAGTATTCCGCGAGGCATTAACAAATGATCAAGTAGAAGTAGTAGCAGTTAACGATTTAACTAATGCTGCAATGCTAGCTCACCTATTAAAATTCGATACAGTACACGGAACATTGAATGCAGAAGTAACTGCTGAAGAAGATGGATTCGTTGTAGACGGTCGTAAAATCAAAGTATACGCAGAAAAAGATCCTTCAGCTCTTCCATGGGGCGAGCTTGGTGTAGATATCGTCATCGAATCTACAGGTATCTTCCGTTCACCTGAGAAAGCACAAGCTCACATCGACGCTGGTGCTAAAAAAGTTATCGTATCGGCTCCTGGTGAAGGCGGCATGCCAACATACGTAATGGGTGTTAACCACGAAGAGTACGATGCAGCGAACGAAAACATCGTTTCAAATGCATCATGTACTACAAACTGTTTATCACCTGTAGCAAAAGTATTGAACGACAAGTTCGGTATCAAACGCGGAATGATGACAACAATTCACTCGTACACAAATGACCAACGCATTCTTGACTTGCCACACAGTGACTACCGTCGTGCACGTGCAGCAGCTGAGAACATGATTCCAACATCAACTGGTGCAGCTGCAGCAGTAGGTAAAGTACTTCCAATGCTTAAAGGCAAAATCGACGGCATGGCAGTTCGTGTTCCAACTCCAAACGTGTCACTAGTTGACTTTGTTGCGGAACTCGACAAAAACGTAACAATCGAAGAAGTCAATGCAGCTCTTAAAGAAGCGGCAGCTGGCGACTTGAAAGGTATCTTAGAGTACCAAGAACTTGAGTTAGTCTCTACTGACTACAATGGAAACACGCACTCTTCAATCGTAGATGCAGCTTCTACAATGGCTATCGGAGACAACTTGGTGAAAGTTCTTTCTTGGTACGACAACGAGTCAGGCTACTCTGCACGTTGTATCGACCTAGCTGTATACATGGCTTCAAAAGGTCTTTAATATCCGTGCATCCATGCACATGAACCTCTATAATAAGAGCAGAGGGTAAACAAGAGTAAGGGCTACCCTTACTCTTTTTATTTGCCCACATTAAAAAGTGACCATATCCTGGGAGGTTTTTACATGCTAGCAAAGAAGACAATGAAAGACGTAGAACTGAATGGAAAGCGCGTATTTTGTCGCGTCGACTTCAACGTGCCAATGAAAGACGGAAAGATCACGGATGACACACGTATTCGTGCTGCACTACCAACAATCAAGCACTTGATCGAACAAGGAGCTAAAGTCATTTTAGCAAGTCACCTTGGCCGTCCAAAAGGCGAAGTGAATGAAGACCTGCGCTTAACGGCTGCAGGAGAGCGTCTAAGTGAGCTGTTGAACCAACCGGTAACTAAATTAGATGAATCTGTAGGAGCAGACGTAGAAGCGAAGATTTCCGAGATGCAAGACGGAGATGTCGTCCTTCTAGAAAACGTTCGTTTCCATGCAGGTGAAGAAAAAAATGACCCTGAACTTGCGGAGCAATTTGCAAAGCTTGCGGACGTCTTCGTCAATGACGCATTCGGAGCAGCGCACCGTGCGCATGCGACAACAGCAGGAATCGCGAAGCATCTTCCAGCTGTATCAGGACTACTCCTTGAAAAAGAATTAGATGTATTAGGAAAAGCTCTATCCGAGCCAGACCGACCGTTCACTGCCATCATTGGCGGAGCGAAAGTAAAAGACAAAATCGGTGTCATTGAGAACTTACTTGAAAAAGTAGATCACTTGATCATCGGTGGAGGTCTGTCGTACACGTTCTTGAAAGCTCAAGGCCATGAAATCGGAACGTCTCTTTTAGAAGAAGACAAGATTGAACTTGCAAAGTCGTTCATCGACAAAGCAAAAGAAAAAGGCGTCAAGCTACACTTGCCACAAGACGCTGTGATTGCAAAAGAATTTTCAGCAGACACGGAAACACAAGTCGTTTCTTCTGATGCTATTCCTTCTGACTGGATGGGCTTAGACATCGGTCCGAAAACGGCAGAACATTATGCGTCTATAATCAAAGACAGCAAGTTGATCATCTGGAACGGCCCAATGGGTGTGTTCGAGATGGAGCCGTACTCTAAAGGTACTCGTGCAGTCGCAGATGCAATGGCAGCAACTGAAGGCTACACAGTCATCGGTGGTGGAGATTCAGCAGCAGCAGTAGAACTTTTCAATGTCGCTGACAAGATGGATCACATCTCAACTGGTGGGGGCGCGTCCCTTGAGTTCATGGAAGGGAAAGAACTTCCTGGCGTTGCAGCACTTCACGATAAAGAATAGGAGGCATTCACTATGCGTAAACCCGTTATTGCAGGAAACTGGAAAATGTTCAAAACAGTTGGAGAGGCGCATGATTTTTGGAATACTGCTTCTTCAGCAACCATCGATGCATCAAAAGTAGACGCAGTTATCTGCGCACCTTTCTTACAACTGCCTGCTCTCGTTGAGGCGGCGAAAGGGTCGTCCATTCATATTGGCGCACAAAACATGCACCAAGAAAAAGAAGGCGCATTTACAGGTGAAATCAGTGGAGACATGTTGAAAGACTTAGGTGTTACACACGTTGTCATCGGACACTCCGAGCGCCGTCAATATTTCAACGAAACGGACGAGACAGTCAATTTAAAGACAAAAGCAGCACTCGATCTTGGGTTAACACCGATTGTTTGTGTCGGAGAAAGCTTAGAGCAGCGTGAAGCTGGGGAAACAGAATCGGTTGTATCGAAGCAAGTGGCAGAAGCATTTGAAGGATTGACAGAATCAGAAGTCGAAAAAACAGTAGTTGCTTACGAGCCGATCTGGGCAATCGGAACTGGCAAGACCGCAACAGCGGATGATGCCAACCAAGTATGTCAGGCCATCCGTGAAACAATCTTAGACCTTCACGGGGAAGAAGCGGCAAGTGCGACGCGTATCCTATACGGTGGAAGTGTGAAGCCTGCTAACATTAAAGAACTGCTTGGAAAAGACGATATCGACGGTGCTTTAGTAGGTGGCGCAAGTCTAGAAGCAGACTCGTTCCTACAACTGGTGGAGGCGGCTCAGAAATGACAAGGCCCACTGCTCTAATTATTTTAGACGGCTTTGCTTGCCGGAATGAAACGATAGGTAACGCCGTTGCACAAGCCAACAAACCGAACTTTGATCGCTACTGGAACCAGTTTCCTCACAGCCAACTGACGGCTTCAGGGGAAGCGGTAGGTCTTCCAGAAGGCCAGATGGGGAACTCAGAAGTCGGTCACTTAAATATTGGTGCCGGCCGAGTCGTTTACCAAAGCCTGACACGGATCAACAAGTCGATTCGAGAAGGCGACTTTTTCACGAACCCTACGTTTCTTGCGCTACTTGAGAAAGTGAAAGCAGCAGGCGGACGCCTTCATGTTATGGGCCTTCTATCAGATGGCGGCGTACACAGTCATTACGAACACTTACACGCGTTACTTCGCTTGGCAAAAGACAGCGGTGTAGGTGAGACGTTTGTCCACGGCTTCTTAGATGGACGTGATGTTGGACCGACGACTGCCATACCTTACGTACAAGAAACCGAACGTGTCATGGCAGAGCTTGCTTACGGAAAGTTTGCGACAATTAGTGGGCGTTACTATGCGATGGACCGCGACAAGCGCTGGGAACGTGTGCAGCTCGCTTTTGATGCAATCGTCAATGGGCAAGCACCACATTATCCAGATGCTGTAACAGGAATTCAAGCTTCGTACGAAGGCAATATTGTCGATGAATTTGTGATCCCGTTTACAGTAGGCACTATTGAAGGGCCAACAGCCGTATTCGAACAAGGTGACGGTGTCATCTTCTTTAATTTCCGTCCGGACCGTGCGATACAACTCGCAACGGCTCTGACCAATTCGCATTTTGCAGAATTTGATCGTGGAGCGCATTTCTTTGAGAACTTGCCGTTTGTATCCTTTACAGAATACAGCGATACGGTCATCGGAGAGATCGCTTACGAGAAGCAAGATTTGAAAAATACGATTGGTGAAGTGTTGTCGGCTCACGGCAAGACGCAGCTCCGTATTGCGGAGACCGAGAAGTACCCACACGTCACGTTCTTTATGAGCGGTGGCCGCCACGAAGAATTCCCAGGCGAAGGGCGTATTTTGATCAACTCGCCAAAAGTGGCGACGTATGATTTGCAGCCTGAGATGAGCGCGTATGAAGTGACAGATGCATTAGTCGAAGCTATCGAAAACGACCGCTTTGACGCGATTCTGTTGAACTTTGCGAATCCGGACATGGTCGGTCATAGTGGGATGCTTGAGCCTACTATCAAAGCCATTGAAGCGGTAGACGAGTGCTTAGGTCGTGTTGTTGATGCAATACTCGCTAAGGGTGGAGAAGCAATCATTACAGCAGACCACGGGAATGCCGACGAAGTCATTACGATAGAAGGTAATCCGATGACGGCACATACGACAAATCCGGTTCCTGTCATTGTTACGCGTAACGAAATAGCGCTTCGCAATGATGGAATTTTAGCCGATTTGGCCCCAACTATGCTAGACTTAATGGGGATTGAACAACCTGTCGATATGACGGGAAAAACCTTACTTGAAATGGAGAGACGATAATGCCAATTATTACAGACGTATTTGCTCGTGAAGTTCTTGATTCACGCGGTAACCCAACAATTGAAGTAGAAGTATTCACGGAAAGCGGCGCATTCGGCCGTGCTATCGTTCCTTCTGGCGCATCTACTGGAGAATACGAAGCAGTAGAATTGCGTGATGGCGACAAAAGCCGTTATTTAGGTAAAGGTGTTCAAAAAGCAGTAGAACACGTGAACACAGTCATTGCAGATGAATTGGAAGAAAACTATACAGTGCTAGATCAAGTAGCAATCGACCAAGCGTTGATCGAACTTGATGGCACAGAAAACAAAGGAAACTTAGGTGCCAACGCAATCCTAGGTGTTTCTATGGCCGTTGCACACGCAGCTGCTGACTACTTAGATATGCCTCTTTATCAGTACCTTGGTGGTTTCAACGCGAAGCAATTGCCAGTACCGATGATGAACATCTTAAACGGTGGAGAGCACGCAGACAACAACGTGGATATCCAAGAATTCATGGTCATGCCTGTTGGAGCAGAATCGTTCCGCCAAGCACTTCGCATGGGTGCTGAAATCTTCCACAGCTTAAAATCAGTATTAAAAGAGCGCGGATTGAACACAGCAGTTGGTGACGAGGGCGGTTTCGCACCGAACTTGAAATCGAACGAAGAAGCTCTTGTAACAATCATGGAAGCAATTGAAAAAGCTGGCTACAAACCAGGCGAAGAAGTTCTACTAGCTATGGACGTTGCAGCTTCTGAGCTATTCAACAAAGAAGACGGCAAGTACCACTTATCTGGTGAAGGCGTTGTAAAAACGTCTGAAGAGATGGTGGACTTCTACGAAGAGCTTTGCAACAAGTACCCAATCGTCTCTATCGAAGACGGTCTAGACGAGAACGACTGGGACGGCTTCAAGCTGTTGACTGATCGTATCGGTGGAAAAGTACAGCTTGTTGGTGACGATCTATTCGTTACAAACACGAAAAAGCTAAAAGACGGTATTGAAAAAGGAATTGCAAACTCGATCTTGATCAAAGTAAACCAAATCGGTACATTGACGGAGACGTTTGATGCAATCGAAATGGCGAAACGCGCTGGCTACACAGCAGTCATCTCTCACCGCTCTGGTGAATCAGAAGACGTAACAATCGCAGATATCGCGGTTGCTACAAATGCTGGTCAAATCAAAACGGGTGCACCATCACGTTCTGACCGTGTGGCAAAATACAACCAGTTGCTTCGTATCGAAGATATGCTCGATTCAACAGCTGAGTATTTAGGCCGCGAAACTTTCTATAATTTGAAAAAATAATACGGGTCAGCTTGTCACTACCTGAGAAGTCTGATAAAATTAACTCTGTTGTCTATGTTCTGATCAGGAGGTGGAGTGAATGCACGCGTTTCTATTGACATTACTTGTCATCGTATCGCTAGCATTAATCGTAGTTGTGTTATTGCAATCAGGGAAAAGTGCCGGGTTATCTGGAGCCATCTCTGGTGGAGCAGAGCAACTGTTTGGTAAACAAAAAGCACGTGGAATGGAACTGGTTCTACACCGTGCCACAATCGTACTTTCTGTACTATTCTTTGTTCTCACAATTGCTGTTATGAAACTATAATTTTACTTTAATCGCCTGACCGCATGTTATGTGGTTGGGCGTTTTTTTCAAGTTTGAACCAAAGTGGAGGGAAGCTTATGCGAATTTCTACACCCAAGCCGTTTTTCTTTGAAGCGGGAAAACGCGCTGTGTTATTGCTTCACGGATTTACAGGAAACTCGTCCGATGTCCGGATGCTTGGCCGCTTTCTAGAAAAGAACGGATATACATCAATTGCACCTCACTACAAAGGCCATGGTGTTCCTCCTGAGGAACTGATTGCGACGGGTCCTGAAGATTGGTGGCAAGATGTAGTCGGAGCGTATCAAGAGCTGAAAGACAAGGGCTACGAGGAGATCGCTGTCGCTGGCTTATCGCTAGGTGGCGTCTTTTCATTAAAAGTCGCTTCTGAGATGCCGGTCAAAGGCGTCGTCACAATGTGCGCACCGATGACAATGAAGACGACAGAGCTGATGTTTGAAGGAGTTTTAGGATACGCTCGCGAATATAAAAAGTATGAGGGCAAGTCGCAAGAAGTCATTGATGCAGAAGTCGAAGCCATCAGACAAACACCGATGCAGACACTGCCTGAGCTGCAACAGCTCATTCAAGATGTCCGAGGCATCGTGGATCACGTCTATGCCCCGTTATTTGTTGTTCAAGGTCGTCTTGATGATGTCATCGACACCAACTCAGCCAACATCATTCATGACACAGCCGAGTCGACGGATAAACAGATCAAATGGTATGAAAAATCAGGACACGTCATCACGCTGGACCAAGAAAAGGAACAGCTGCACGAAGACATCTTGGCATTTTTAAATAAATTGGATTGGAGCGAGTAATGCTGCTCCTTTTAGGAAATAGTAAGACAAGGGAGGGATCGAGATGGAACTAGAACAATTGGAAACCACATTGCTTGAGTTGATGCGACAAGACGACTACAAGCCGATGACTACAAAAGAATTAGAAGCGCATCTTCAACTAGATGATGCCGATGATTTTAAAGAATTCGTCAAAACGCTCGTGCGTCTCGAAGAAAACGGCAAAATCGTGCGTTCACGCTCAAACCGTTATGGTGTGCCAGAACGCATGAACTTGATCGCTGGTAAATTCATCGGGCATGCCCGTGGATTCGGATTCGTAGCACCTGAAGAAGAAGGCATGGATGATATTTTCATCCCACCTACGGAAATCAATGGAGCATTCAACGGGGACATGGTCCTTGTGCGCGTGTCGTCGTCTTCATCAGGAGACCGCCGCGAAGGCGCAATCATTAAAATCACAAAACGTGGACTCGACCGCATTGTCGGAACGTTCCAGGACAACAAAGGATTTGGTTTCGTTATTCCAGATGACAAGAAGCTGCCAATGGATATCTTTGTTGCTAAAGGCGACACATTAGGCGCTGCTGAAGGGCACAAGGTCATCGTTGAAATCACGGACTGGCCATCTGGACGCAACTCGGCTGCCGGAAAGATTTCACAAATCCTTGGGCATAAAAATGACCCGGGTGTCGATATTCTTTCTATCATCCACAAACACGGGATTCCAACAGAATTCCCTGAAGACGTCCTCGAGCAAGCAGAAGCAACTGGAGATACAGTAGATCCTGCAGACATCGAAGGTCGCCGTGATTTACGTGAAGAAGTCATCGTCACAATCGATGGCGCCGACGCAAAAGACTTGGATGATGCCGTAGCTGTCAAGAAACTCGATAACGGCAACTACGAGCTCTCTGTTCATATTGCAGACGTTAGCCACTATGTGACGGAACATTCGCCAATCGACTTAGAGGCATTAGAGCGCGGAACGAGTGTGTACTTAGCTGACCGCGTGATTCCGATGTTACCTCACCGTCTATCTAACGGGATCTGTTCATTGAACCCACAAGTGGACCGTTTGACATTATCTTGTGTGATGGAGATCGACGCACAAGGACAAGTCGTAAAACACGAAATCTTTGAGAGTGTCATCAACACGACGGAACGCATGACGTACCGTGATGTCTACTTGATTTTAGAAGAAAACGATCAAGAACTGCGTACTCGTTACGAGTCGCTTGTACCGATGTTTGAACTGATGGCGGAGCTAGCTGCAGTGCTACGTAATAAACGAGAACAGCGCGGAGCTATCGACTTTGACTTCCCAGAAGCGAAGATTTTAGTCAATGAAGACGGCTGGCCAACAGAAATCGTCAACCGTGACCGCACAGTAGCTGAAAAGCTGATCGAAGAGTTCATGCTCGCTGCGAACGAAACGGTTGCTCAGCACTTCAAGTGGATGGACGTACCATTCATGTACCGTATTCACGAGGATCCAAAACCTGAGAAGCTGCAACGTTTCTTCGAGTTCTTGACGTCATTCGGTTTGGTTGTCAAAGGCTCAAGCAATGACATCCATCCAAAAGCACTTCAAGAGATCATTGAGTCGATTGAAGGGTTACCAGAAGAGCCGGTCATCTCGACGATGCTTCTTCGTTCTCTGCAACAAGCGAAGTACGACCCAGAATGCTTAGGTCACTTTGGTTTGTCGACTGAATACTACACGCATTTCACGTCACCAATCCGTCGTTACCCAGATTTGATCGTGCATCGTCTGATTCGCACGTATTTGATCAAAGGGGATCTATCTGAATCGACAAACCGTCACTGGCAAGCCAACCTTGGAGACATCGCAGAACATGCCTCTAAGATGGAACGCCGTGCGGTTGACGCAGAACGTGATGTGGAAGCACTGAAGAAAGCGCAGTTTATGGTCGATAAGATCGGGGAAGAGTTTGAAGGAATCGTCAGCTCTGTCACAAACTTCGGTATCTTTGTAGAGCTTCCGAACACCATCGAAGGCTTGATCCACGTGACGAACCTTTCGGATGATTACTACAACTATGACGAGCGTCAAATGATGATGCGCGGAGAACGAACAGGACGCGAGTTCCGTCTTGGAGATGAAGTGAAAGTCAAAGTCACCAATGTCACGGTAGAAGAGTCGTCCATCGACTTTGAAATCGTCGGCATGGTAAAAGCAGCGGGTCGCGAACGTCGTCAAACACCAAAAGTTATCATTGCGAGCCGTTCGGCGAAGCAGCCTGACCGCGGTGGGAAACGCGGCGACAAAGACGCAAAAGGCAAACCGAAAGCAAAAGGCAAGCCATCTCAAAAGAAACGCTTCTTTGAAGATGTTGCCAAAAAGAAGAAAAAGAAACGAAAAAAATAGGGAGGCTCGTGCCTCCCTCTACTGTAGGTGAGTTCAATGGCAAAAAAACACGATGACAAGGTACTCGCACAAAACAAAAAAGCCTCTCACGACTATTTCATCGAAGACACGATGGAAGCAGGCATCGTCTTGCAAGGGACTGAAATCAAATCCATTCGGAACGGCCGTGTGCAACTGAAAGATTCATTCGTGCGCATTCGCAACAACGAAGCTTGGATCTCCAACATGCACATCAGCCCGTACGAACAAGGAAACCGATTCAATCACGATCCGCTACGTGTCCGCAAACTATTGCTGCACAAGAAGCAGATCAGTGAATTAATCGGCAAGACGAAGCGAGACGGCTACACAATTGTGCCTCTGAAGATGTATGTGAAAAATGGTTATGCGAAACTATTGATTGGTTTAGGGAAAGGGAAGAAGGACTACGACAAGCGCAGCGACATGAAGAAAAAAGAAGCGAAGCGTGAAATCGAACGTGCTTTCAAAGCCCGCAATCAGTAAATCAGTTGAAGTTTGACCTTCTTTGATGTATAATAACTCTAGAACAACCAAGTTCACTTTTTCCATATCGGGGACGTTATGGATTCGACAGGAATGGTTCAAGCTTGGGTGGCGCGTCAGAGGCTCGGCTCTGTAAAAACGGAACTTATAATAACAGGCAAAACAAACAACAACTTAGCATTCGCTGCTTAATAGCGTGAATCTGCTCTATGTACCCATCGCCCATGTGGCTATGTAGAGCTCACTCTCAGTGGGATACGGTAGCTGGTGCAGTCTGAGTCAGCTACAAGAGATTTCCGGACTAGTCCATCGGACGCCTGCTTATCGGCAGAAGATCGGATGAATTTCAATAGGTAAGCTACACGCGTAGAAGCTCAAGTGTTGGAGTTTCTGGACGCGGGTTCAAATCCCGCCGTCTCCATTTTTCAGCAGTCCGGTGGGGCTGTGATGAATGGTTTATAACCGGAAGTACCAACTTCCAAGTAAGCCTTCTAATCTCATTGAGATTGGGAGGCTTTTTCTTTGGTTTGAAAACTCCTCCAGAAGAAAAGACCTCGGATGAGGTGCCTGTCTTAGACTCAATTCTGGCAGTTGATGAGACTCAGTTCGAGACAGAGTCGAAGAAGTGTGGCTCTTCAACTGCCGATCTAGAATTGTGGCTGTGCCAGGCTCCGTATGGATACATCAGAATCGAGGGGCAACAAAATCTTCATCCCTTACAAAACTATGGATTTTCTCTAAGAACAATAAACTAGAGGTGCTGGACTCGCTTTTTGAGCGAGTCCAGCACCTTTCTTCATCGTACGGGAGAAAATCCATACTAAATCAGGAAAGAAGACAATTTTGCCAGTGCTTTGCCGGAAGTTGTGGAAAGTCACGGTGTAAGCGTCAAATAGTGAACATATTCTAACAGAAGAAGTTTCATGAAATACTCCTCCCACAATGAGTGAATTTGGAAGGCTTTTTCTTTGAAAAGAAAAGAGAAAGAAACAACACAGTGGTTAGCGAAGATCGAAGGATAACGTACATGAGCTTTTTCTTTGTAAACCACTAGCCTAAAGTGTATTTTTTTGGTTCATCACCATAAGTCGTGGTTGCTATTTCGAACTTCCTAGTTCAAGTTTTAACCTTGTGAAGAAGTTATTCAGATTACGATACCTGAAAGCTCTTCGTTTGATTAGCTTGATTTTATTGTTTGTACCTTCTATTTTTCCGTTAGAGAAAGGCGAGAGTATTGTGTTTTCCATCTCACGTTGACGCACTATAACAGCTTTCGCAATCTTGGCCAGCGGCCCACATGGATGAAACATGAAACGGTCGATCCACTCTTTCAGACGACGAGAGGCTTGTCCAGATGTAGTCGACTTCAATACAAATCGCATATGTTGTAATCCGTAATAGATGTCCTTTATGAACTCGTCTTCACGGAGGCATGCCCGTGCGACCT
>NZ_NOKQ01000255.1 GCF_002265435.1 Tetzosporium hominis | reverse complement strand
TTAAGCTCCGTTTGGAGCGACAACTTAGGTTAAGTTGATAAGGGCGCACGGTGGATGCCTTGGCACTAGGAGCCTATGAAGGACGGCACTAACACCGATATGCTTCGGGGAGCTGTAAGTGAGCTTTGATCCGGAGATTTCCGAATGGGGAAACCCAGCACGCGTAATGGCGTGTTACCTTCCAGTGAATACATAGCTGGTCGGAGGCAGACCCAGGGAACTGAAACATCTAAGTACCTGGAGGAAGAGAAAGAAAAATCGATTCCCTGAGTAGCGGCGAGCGAAACGGGAAGAGCCCAAACCAAGAGGCTTGCCTCTTGGGGTTGTAGGACACTCTATACGGAGTTACAAAGGCAAGGGGTAGACGAAGCGGTCTGGAAAGGCCCACGACACGAGGTAACAGTCCTGTAGTCCAAACCCATTGCCCTCCAGAGTGGATCCTGAGTACGGCGGAACACGTGAAATTCCGTCGGAATCCGGGAGGACCATCTCCCAAGGCTAAATACTCCCTAGTGACCGATAGTGAACCAGTACCGTGAGGGAAAGGTGAAAAGCACCCCGGAAGGGGAGTGAAAGAGATCCTGAAACCGTGTGCCTACAAGTAGTTAGAGCCCGTTAATGGGTGATAGCGTGCCTTTTGTAGAATGAACCGGCGAGTTACGATTCCATGCAAGGTTAAGTCGAGGAGACGGAGCCGCAGCGAAAGCGAGTCTGAACAGGGCGAATGAGTATGGGGTCGTAGACCCGAAACCAGGTGATCTACCCATGTCCAGGATGAAGGTGAGGTAACACTCACTGGAGGTCCGAACCCACGCACGTTGAAAAGTGCGGGGATGAGGTGTGGGTAGCGGAGAAATTCCAATCGAACCTGGAGATAGCTGGTTCTCTCCGAAATAGCTTTAGGGCTAGCCTCAGATGTAGAATCTCGGAGGTAGAGCACTGTTTGGACTAGGGGCCCATCCCGGGTTACCGAATTCAGACAAACTCCGAATGCCGATGATTTGTATCTGGGAGTCAGACTGCGAGTGATAAGATCCGTAGTCAAGAGGGAAACAGCCCAGACCACCAGCTAAGGTCCCCAAGTAACCGTTAAGTGGAAAAGGATGTGGCGTTGCTTAGACAACCAGGATGTTGGCTTAGAAGCAGCCATCATTTAAAGAGTGCGTAATAGCTCACTGGTCGAGTGACGCTGCGCCGAAAATGTATCGGGGCTAAACGGTTCACCGAAGCTGTGGATGCATACCTAGGGTATGCGTGGTAGGAGAGCGTTCTAAGGGCTGTGAAGCCTGACCGGAAGGACAGGTGGAGCGCTTAGAAGTGAGAATGCCGGTATGAGTAGCGAAAGATGGGTGAGAATCCCATCCACCGTATGACCAAGGTTTCCTGAGGAAGGCTCGTCCGCTCAGGGTCAGTCGGGACCTAAGTCGAGGCCGATAGGCGTAGACGATGGACAACAGGTTGATATTCCTGTACCACCTCCCCGCCATTTGAGTGATGGGGGGACGCAGTAGGATAGGGAAGCGTGCGGCTGGAAGTGCACGTTCAAGCAGTGAGGAGTGATGTGAGGCAAATCCCGCATCTGACACTCTGGGCTGTGATGAGGAGGACGTATGTCCGAAGTTTCTGATTTCACGCTGCCAAGAAAAGCCTCTAGCGAGGCGGGAGGTGCCCGTACCGCAAACCGACACAGGTGGTCGAGGAGAGAATCCTAAGGTGAGCGAGTGAACTCTCGTTAAGGAACTCGGCAAAATGACCCCGTAACTTCGGGAGAAGGGGTGCTCTGACAGGGTGAAAGCCCGAGAGAGCCGCAGTGAATAGGCCCAGGCGACTGTTTAGCAAAAACACAGGTCTCTGCAAAACCGTAAGGTGACGTATAGGGGCTGACGCCTGCCCGGTGCTGGAAGGTTAAGAGGAGTGCTTAGCGCAAGCGAAGGTGCGAATTGAAGCCCCAGTAAACGGCGGCCGTAACTATAACGGTCCTAAGGTAGCGAAATTCCTTGTCGGGTAAGTTCCGACCCGCACGAAAGGCGTAACGATCTGGGCACTGTCTCAACGAGAGACTCGGTGAAATTATAGTACCTGTGAAGATGCAGGTTACCCGCGACAGGACGGAAAGACCCCGTGGAGCTTTACTGTAGCCTGATATTGAACTTTGGTGCAACTTGTACAGGATAGGTAGGAGCCTAAGAGCCCGGAGCGCCAGCTTCGGAGGAGGCGTCGGTGGGATACTACCCTGGTTGTATTGAAGTTCTAACCCATGCCCCTCATCGGGGCAGGAGACAGTGTCAGGCGGACAGTTTGACTGGGGCGGTCGCCTCCTAAAGTGTAACGGAGGCGCCCAAAGGTTCCCTCAGAATGGTTGGAAATCATTCGTAGAGTGTAAAGGCATAAGGGAGCTTGACTGCGAGACCTACAAGTCGAGCAGGGTCGAAAGACGGGCTTAGTGATCCGGTGGTTCCGCATGGAAGGGCCATCGCTCAACGGATAAAAGCTACCCCGGGGATAACAGGCTTATCTCCCCCAAGAGTCCACATCGACGGGGAGGTTTGGCACCTCGATGTCGGCTCATCGCATCCTGGGGCTGTAGTCGGTCCCAAGGGTTGGGCTGTTCGCCCATTAAAGCGGTACGCGAGCTGGGTTCAGAACGTCGTGAGACAGTTCGGTCCCTATCCGTCGTGGGCGTAGGAAATTTGAGAGGAGCTGTCCTTAGTACGAGAGGACCGGGATGGACACACCGCTGGTGTACCAGTTGTCTTGCCAAAGGCATCGCTGGGTAGCTATGTGTGGACGGGATAAGTGCTGAAAGCATCTAAGCATGAAGCCCCCCTCAAGATGAGATTTCCCATTACGCAAGTAAGTAAGATCCCTCAAAGACGATGAGGTAGATAGGTTCGGGGTGGAAGCACGGCGACGTGTGGAGCTGACGAATACTAATCGATCGAGGACTTAACCAAAAA
>NZ_NOKQ01000005.1 GCF_002265435.1 Tetzosporium hominis | reverse complement strand
ATGAGACATTAGGGGAAAAACTTGCATTGCCGCCGAAATTTGAAGGTCGGCTTGCCCAGATCGAAAAGATTTTGCGCCAAATAGATACAGTACGGAGCACGAAAGATATTAAAAAAGAATACGAATAATTGGATAGCTTTCCCTTAAGGGAAAGCTAGTTTTTTCTTTAGTAGAAAGGAATACGTAATTTGAGTAAAGGAACTCCAAATCTGCTTAATAGCAACACGAAA
>NZ_NOKQ01000083.1 GCF_002265435.1 Tetzosporium hominis | reverse complement strand
GGGAGTAAGAATACAATGAATATATCAATTGTATTATCAACATTTAATGGTGATGAATATATTGTTGAACAGTTAGATACTCTAAGAAATCAAACCCGCCTTGCTGAGGAAGTATTGATTAGTGATGATGCATCTACAGATGATACTGTTCAAATAATTGAAGATTATATTGCTAAATATAAGTTGGATAATTGGTCTATAAAAAAAAATAAAGAGAATCAAGGATGGAA
>NZ_NOKQ01000023.1 GCF_002265435.1 Tetzosporium hominis | reverse complement strand
GCCGTGATATACCCCGTCTAATAGAGAAGTCATTGTTGATACTTGATAAATCTGGCTCACAGGCTGATCTTTTTGCCCGCGGCTGAGCACTTGAATGTTGCTTTCGCGTTTCATAATTCCCTTCACTCCTTTTTGTTTAGTGCTGTTCATCAAACAGTGTCGTGATGCGCAGAGTGCTAGAGAGCTTTCGTTTTCATGAGTTCCCCGAATTCTTTCGGAAGCTTGTCACT
>NZ_NOKQ01000006.1 GCF_002265435.1 Tetzosporium hominis | reverse complement strand
TGTCGATAAAATTCTAAAGAATGCGCCAAGTGTTCCTCCACTTTCGAGTGCTGAAGCTGATAAAACGGATGAAAAAGAAGAGAAAGAGATTAGACAGCCTGTCATTGACAAGATAGAAGTTGTAGAATCTGAAGAACCTCTAGTAGAACCGATTTATCCAGCTGAAGAATCTGTAGTGGAGTCCGTTCAACCTAAGGTGGAACCAGTTGAACTTGAACCTGAAGAAAAAG
>NZ_NOKQ01000212.1 GCF_002265435.1 Tetzosporium hominis | reverse complement strand
ATTCCAATTTTCATTTTATTTCCTTTTCTATTACAAAAGTTTCATCGCCAACACAAGTAAAATCAAGAGAAGGATGACTGTAAATAAGATTCTGTTTAGTTTCGAGTTAAAAACATTCCTCTTAGTATTCTCAATGCGACGGCTCTTATGAATCGTTGGCTCTACTTCAATTGTTAAAGTATCTTGAATAGAATTATAGTCTCTAGAACGTGAATAACCAAAGTTTTGTG
>NZ_NOKQ01000007.1 GCF_002265435.1 Tetzosporium hominis | reverse complement strand
ACCGCGATCGGACTTTTCATGATCTTCAAAGGATTTTCCACCCATTCGGGCACTGCCGCCTTTCACAACCTTTGGAGCCACGGCGGCATGTTTCCTAATGGACTGCACGGATTTCTCCTTTCATTCCAGATGGTTGTCTTTGCGTTTGTAGGCATCGAACTTGTGGGGCTGACAGCGGGGGAAACGAAAGATCCCGAAAAGGTCATTCCTAAAGCGATCAACAATATCCC
>NZ_NOKQ01000008.1 GCF_002265435.1 Tetzosporium hominis | reverse complement strand
ACAGGATCCGAGGGTGATGCCGATGACCTTTCCAAGAATGAGCCCGCAGACGATACCCAGCGAGATTGGGTGAGTCCATAGGGCCAGGAAGGTTTTCCCGCTGACGTGGACACCGGCGCTCATGAGAGCGAAAAAGGGGACGACGACACCGGCCGACCATGGCTCCACTTTGTGCTGCCAGCGATCAACGGGGTCGTCCAGGACGTCTTCCTCAGTGCGGGTCAGGAGGC
>NZ_NOKQ01000332.1 GCF_002265435.1 Tetzosporium hominis | reverse complement strand
TTTTTTCAACTTTCTTTTCTATTACTTTTTTAAAACAAAATTATGTGGAAAACCACATAATTTTAGTTTGAACTACTTGATTGTGTTAATTTACTATTGATATGTTCTGCAACGTTTTGGTCATGCTCTTCTTTTGTCGTTGCAAAGTACACTTTACCGTCTTCAACATTGGCTACAAAGTACAAGTACTCACTCTTTGTCTGATTTACACTTGCTTCAATAGCATCGAG
>NZ_NOKQ01000009.1 GCF_002265435.1 Tetzosporium hominis | reverse complement strand
ATTTATAGTGGAGGAATGAAAAGATGGAACTTAAAGAGTATATAGGAAAAAAGATTAAGAGGTGGAGAGAAGCTAGAGGTTATAGCCAAGAGGATCTCGCTTTAATGATAAACACGACTAAGCAGACTATTTCTAGATATGAGACTGGCGCTCGACACGCAAATCAAGATGTTCTTTTTTAAATAGCTAAAGCCTTAAAGGTCTCTATTA
>NZ_NOKQ01000254.1 GCF_002265435.1 Tetzosporium hominis | reverse complement strand
CGAACACACGGGCATGCCTCCGTGAAGACGAGTTCATAAAGGACATCTATTACGGATTACAACATATGCGATTTGTATTGAAGTCGACTACATCTGGACAAGCCTCTCGTCGTCTGAAAGAGTGGATCGACCGTTTCATGTTTCATCCATGTGGGCCGCTGGCCAAGATTGCGAAAGCTGTTATAGTGCGTCAACGTGAGATGGAAAACACAATACTCTCGCCTTTCTCTAACGGAAAAATAGAAGGTACAAACAATAAAATCAAGCTAATCAAACGAAGAGCTTTCGGGTATCGTAATCTGAATAACTTCTTCACAAGGTTAAAACTTGAACTAGGAAGTTCGAAATAGCAACCACGACTTATGGTGATGAACCATAATTAGTTACATGAAAAATTTTATTTAGACTTATAAATGTGGGGGTGTTGAGTTGATTTCTGAAGAAATTTTAAGAAGTATAGCTGACCTTTTTAATGGAGATACAGAGGAAGATTTTTTTAAATATAAGTCAGGACCTCAATTGGTAGAATTTTTTAATACCCATTTTAGTTATGAAGATTCATATGGCCAAGGTTTTCCTTCAAGATGGTATTTTACTCTAGATAAACTTGTAGACCTAATAAATAAGAAAAAGATTGATAGATTCTTTAGCTTAGTCCTAAGTAAAAGATACCTGATGGTTGAAAAGCAAATTTCAGAGGTTAAGGCAGTGGTTTTAAGTGAAAAGATACATCAAAATATGAATAATCTTTTAAAGCCAAATGGATTAGTTATTATAAAAAAAGAAGACAGATTTGAGCTTGTTAGTGAAGATGAAGATTTGGTATACGTAGGAGAAGGCGGATTTGCAACAGTTTATAGAAGGAAATCTAACGGACTAATAGTTAAGAAGTTAAAAGAAGAATTTCTTGTAAAGCAGGATATTAAGAGCCGCTTTAAAAGAGAGTACAATATAACAAAATCCTTAAATGATGTACCAGGAATTATTGAAGTTTACGATTTTGATTTAGATGACTATTCCTACACAATGAAATTCGCTGAGCAATCATTGTTTGACTATGTTTCAAATTATGCTCACGACTTTGATACCCAAAAGACTATGATTCGCCAAATACTCTATGTAATGGGTAAGGTACATGAAAGGAATATTGTACATAGAGATATTAGCCCACATAACATCTTGATAGTTAATGGAAGGTTACATATTTCTGATTTTGGACTAGGTAAAGATTTAGATATGTTTCATTCACATAGAACTGCATACACAAATTCATTTGGACAGTTGTTTTATTGTGCCCCTGAACAGTTTATGCAACTGAAAGAGGGGGATAAAAAAAGTGATGTTTATTCTCTAGGGAGACTTATAAATTTTATAGTAGGAAGCGACCCTAGAAATTATAATCATATACTTAGAAGCGTTACAGAAAAAGCTACAAATGAAAATCCATTATACAGATTTGAAGATGCAAAAGAGCTTTTAGAAGCTGTAGAAAAAACAATCTCTTACCATGAAAATAATGAAAAGATTCAAGAGGTAAAAGAAAAAATCAAAAATGGCTTTTACGATGGAGATGTAGAAAATTATATTTATGGTTTAACTGCGATTGAGTTATGTAAGGATTTAGTTAATATTCCTCAATTTATTAATTCAGTTATGAAGTTTATCGAAAAGAATGATAAACGCAGTTTAGAAATAATGAAAATGATTGAAGATTCCTTTCGTGAGTATTGTGGCTTCTCATTTTCTTCATACGATATATTCTCGGACATAGCATATCGGATTTTAAAATCTAATGGGTTTTCATACTTAACTAAAGAAACTGCTGCAAGGATATTAAACACAATTGCTACCGATGTAAACCGATTTGAATCGCAAAGATTAATTGAAAGGTTAATAGAGAGTGGCTTAGAGCCTAGTATTGAAGATATTCTTTCTGTATAGAGATAATAATCATTACTCCTGATATTAAAAGAGCAATCACAAGTTGTGTGATTGCTTTTTATTTTTAATATACCAATTTACTGGATTAAAGACTAGTCGATATATGATAAAATTGACCTAAGAACTTTTTTTGGAGGAAACAACGTGAATAATCAAACTTATAATCAAATTGTTAGTTTTATATGGGGCATTGCGGATGATTACCTCCGTGATGTATATGTGCGTGGAAAATATAGAGATGTTATCTTACCAATGACTGTTATTCGCCGATTGGATGCTGTTTTAGAACCAACAAAAGATACGGTTTTACAGATGAAAAAAAGTCTAGATGATGCTGGTGTTATTAATCAAACAGATGCTCTATGTAGTGTAGCAGGGCAATCGTTTTGTAACACGTCACCTTTCACTCTTAAAGACTTGAAGTCACGTGCTAAGCAACAACATTTGAAGGCTGATTTTATTGCCTATCTAGATGGCTTTTCACCGAATGTACAGGAAATCCTTGAAAAGTTTAAATTTCGTAATCAGATAGATACCATGATTGAAGCGGATATATTAGGTGCTGTTATTGAGAAATTTGTAAGTCCTACTATTAACTTAAGTCCAAAACCAATACTAGATGATAATGGGGATATTAAGATACCAGGGCTGGATAATCATACCATGGGTGTAATATTTGAAGAACTTATTCGTCGGTTCAATGAAGAGAACAATGAAGAAGCTGGAGAACATTTCACCCCACGTGATGTAGTAGAACTGATGGCAGACATTACCTTCTTACCTATTGCCGACAAAATCAAAAATGCACCTTATCTTGTATACGATGGTGCGTGTGGAACTGGAGGCATGTTGACAATTGCAGATGAACGACTACACCAATTGGCAAAAGAACATGATAAGGAAATCAACACATATTTATATGGACAGGAAATTAACCCAGAAACGTATGCAATTACAAAAGCGGACTTACTAATTAAAGGAGAATCACTTCAGGATGATAACGTAGCCTTCGGGTCTACTTTATCAAACGATGGATATCCTACTCTAAACTTTGATTTTATGTTATCCAATCCTCCTTACGGTAAGAGCTGGAAAACTGATTTGGAGAGATTAGGTGGGAAATCGGATATTTCAGACCCACGTTTCATCGTAACTCATGATGGGGAACTGGATTTTAAAATGATTCCTCGTTCAAGTGATGGCCAAATGTTATTTCTAGCAAATAACACTAGTGTCGCATTAAAATGGGTAGGTCTTGTCCGATAAGCGGAATTGTCTGTAAATTTATTTAAACGTAAAAAAA
>NZ_NOKQ01000010.1 GCF_002265435.1 Tetzosporium hominis | reverse complement strand
CCATTAAGACATCTTGGCACACAGCATTCACACCTTAACTTGTAGACCTAGAAACACCGTAGAAGCTCACATTTATTGTGGGCTTTTTTCATTTGGAAGGTAGAGAGTGACTTGAAACTACAAGTAATTGAACTAAAGGAAATTGAAGTTGTCGATCTAGGGAATGGCGAATTGGAATCTCGGGGAGTTGGTACTCAGAGCATGCCGCCAAATCAAGTGTTGATTGGTCTA
>NZ_NOKQ01000011.1 GCF_002265435.1 Tetzosporium hominis | reverse complement strand
ATATCTTGACCGCTCTCCCCCTACCGTTTAAATCGCCCCCAAAACGCTCCATTTGACTTCGACCCGGGGGGGGTAATGGGGAAAGTATTTACCATCTTTCTTCATTTGCAATAAACTTTTCAATGTTTTGTGGTCCAACTCTTTCGTGTTCTGTAGTTACAGGATCTTGTTCAGGAACGTTGGCTACGAAAATAAAGAGTAGAAGCGTAATTCCAAGAATGTGGAAGCTTC
>NZ_NOKQ01000168.1 GCF_002265435.1 Tetzosporium hominis | reverse complement strand
TTTTGTGCCTAGAAAAGTGGAGCCGACTGTTCAGAAACTAAGATAAATGGTGGCGTGGCCGGGGAGGCGATTTTTGACTCATCGGCTGCGACTGCATTTCTCGTGTGTTTCTAGGAGGCGCAACTGGACACAACGAAAAGTGGAGCCGACTGCCAATCTAATTAACCTCATCAACAACTAAGGAGACATACAAAAGGAATACAAAGATACATTATTAATCCCAAAAACTGA
>NZ_NOKQ01000012.1 GCF_002265435.1 Tetzosporium hominis | reverse complement strand
AGGAGTCGATTATATCGCTTCCATAGTAGCGAAGGCCTTACTCCGACTCTCTCCTTAACACACCCGCAAAAATTCGTCTGGTTCATGTAACGCTGTTAATGGTTGTTTTACGATTGGATGGGATACTTCACTCATCCGAACACCTCGGTTACACTTTAGGATGCGATGAGCCGACATCGAGGTGCCAAACCGTCTTCTTTCCCAATCTCGACATAGCCATGAATCTTTTTA
>NZ_NOKQ01000038.1 GCF_002265435.1 Tetzosporium hominis | reverse complement strand
TGCTGTGGCAAAACCAATCACGAGGTGAGAACACACCATCTGAACCGAATGGCAACTCGGAATCAGGTATGGAGTTTCGATGAAACCGAACTTGTTCACTTTCGCGAAGCTTGGTGATTTTTTAAACTGTCGAACGATGGCGTGCTCACGGCCAGATTGATTTAGGCAATCCTATCGTTCCATGGTTACTTTCTTCTAAACAACTTTTACCTTTTGCAAATACGTTCGTTT
>NZ_NOKQ01000013.1 GCF_002265435.1 Tetzosporium hominis | reverse complement strand
TTTTTTACGATATTTTTGAGCTTACTGTCCACAAATGCAGGTGAGTTAAAAACAAAATCTTCTTACCGGACGTAAGTTACTGCGTCATAATAGCCCTTTAAAGACGACGAGATGTGAGTGATGGATTAAACGATCGATTACGCCCGGAACAGCGTGACACGCGTGATGTCTGGGCTCATCCCTCCTTCTCAGCATAATGCCAAGCTTCTTGGAAGAGCTCGGTCATCGCAT
>NZ_NOKQ01000306.1 GCF_002265435.1 Tetzosporium hominis | reverse complement strand
CGGATTTTTGGTCGCCGATATTACAAACCCGTTTTCAGTAGCCACCTTGAGAGGGGTGGAAGAGGTTTGCGATCAGTACGGATACAGCATCATGGTCTGCAACACGGACAACAGTCCTGAGAAAGAAAGGGAGATGCTGCACAAGCTGAACGCGCATTACATTGAAGGGCTGATTATTAATACGACGGGAAGGAACAACGATGTGCTCTTGGATTTAATCAGCCAGGATGT
>NZ_NOKQ01000014.1 GCF_002265435.1 Tetzosporium hominis | reverse complement strand
GTACGACGCCGATATTGGAGCGCAGCATCTTTAATGAGTAGTGTTCAAGCGGTTTGCCGTCGATCGTGATCCGGCCGGATGTCGGTTCATAAAAGCGGCTCAGCAGTTGAATGATGCTGCTCTTGCCTGACCCCGTCGCGCCGATTAACCCAATTGTTTTGCCGCGCTCAGCCTGAAAAGACACCCCATGCAATGCTTCCGCATTTTCTTTTGTATATTGAAGGGAAACAT
>NZ_NOKQ01000015.1 GCF_002265435.1 Tetzosporium hominis | reverse complement strand
ATGAATTTTTAGAGAAGATCATTCGGAAATTTTCCGGTGTTGCAAAAGAAAAAAATATAAGTTTACATCAAGACATTTCTCTCACAGAAGAGGAATTTATGTTTGATGAGGACAAGATGGAGCAGGTATTTACCAACTTGATCGATAACGCGCTGCGGCATACTTCATCCGGCGGCAGTGTTTCCATTGCAGTCCATTCTGTGAAGGATGGATTGAAAATTGATATCAAAG
>NZ_NOKQ01000258.1 GCF_002265435.1 Tetzosporium hominis | reverse complement strand
ACTCAAAAGGTCAGGTCTTGAAACTGGCTGAAATCTTTAATGCTCAAGATATTTCCTTCAAGCAAATCCTCCAAGATGGAAAAGAGGGTGATAAGGCGCGTGTAGTGATTATCACTCATAAGATTAATAAAGCACAACTTGAGAATGTTTCAGCTGAGTTGGCCAAAGCTTCAGAATTTGACCTCTTGAATACCTTCAAGGT
>NZ_NOKQ01000353.1 GCF_002265435.1 Tetzosporium hominis | reverse complement strand
GCTGCTGCTTACCGCAGTTGAGGAATGTTGGCGTGGCTGGCTGAAAGCGTCCTGACAGCATCTCATCGGTGAGCTGCGTCGCCAGTGTTTCATCGCCTTGTGCCAGCGTCAGCGCCACCATCGTGTTTTTTTTTTAATTATATTGCTTATAACGATTTCTTTAGTATTTCTTTATAGTATAGTTGTTGTATAAATTTTTTTATTGTTGTTATGTGTGTTTTATTATTTTTTT
>NZ_NOKQ01000210.1 GCF_002265435.1 Tetzosporium hominis | reverse complement strand
AGTGTTGTTTTGGCTGCGACCATTCCTGGCAAATGGGCTGCGCAGCCAGCACCTGCAATAATGACCTTGATACCACGGCTACGAGCTTCTTCAGCATCTCTGAACATGAGGTCTGGTGTACGGTGGGCAGAGACAACCTTCTTTTCGTAGGCCACACCGAAACGGTCTAGGACTTCGGCTGTTTTTTGCATGGTTGCCCAGTCGGATTTTGAGCCCATGATAATGGAAATAA
>NZ_NOKQ01000016.1 GCF_002265435.1 Tetzosporium hominis | reverse complement strand
CGATGCTCTTGGAGGTGCTATGGGGAAAGTCATCGACCGTACCGACATCCAAATGCGTATGTTGAATACAGGGAAAGGGCCTGCTGTCCGTGCGCTACTTGCACAGGCAGATAAAGTCTTATACCAACAAGAAATGATGGGTCTGATGGAAGAACAGCAAAATCTTTCTGTACATCAGTCTGTTGTATAATAGCTAATTGTAGAAGATAACGAATTAAAAGGTGTTATCACT
>NZ_NOKQ01000017.1 GCF_002265435.1 Tetzosporium hominis | reverse complement strand
CTGAATCATTTTGCTTCGCCATACGGAGCGCAGCTCCGGCTTGCCTGCCGGCGGGGCATACGGGTACAGATCCTTCGGCTGGTAAGCCGAAAGTTTGTCTTGGATGACGCCAAGATGCATCGGGATTCCACCTTCGGTGGCAATACCGATCGTCGCGTTATATTTTTTCGCATGACTCGTTGCTTCCGCAGATTGGCTCAGGATGCCTTCCTTCGGGAAGTAAATTTCTTTG
>NZ_NOKQ01000053.1 GCF_002265435.1 Tetzosporium hominis | reverse complement strand
TGACGAACTCCGAGGCGTATCTTGCACTACGTTTTGCATTAGCAGAAGAACTGTCAAAAAAGATACCCATGTCCAGGATGAAGGTGAGGTAACACTCACTACCCAAAATGCTCTTTTTTATGACACAAAGACAAAAGATGGCGAAATGGAACATGGTTCTTCAGATCCGTTAAAGGAATATGTAGAGCGCCCTGTGACAAATACAGCTTGTCATAGTAATCAAAGCTCTCCT
>NZ_NOKQ01000019.1 GCF_002265435.1 Tetzosporium hominis | reverse complement strand
TGAGTGATTTATTAGAAGAATCATCTTCTTCAGAGAAAAAAGGGTGAGCAAAATGTGGAAGAAAGAGAAGCTTTATATGCTCAAGAAGAAGTTTCTCATTATGAGAAACTCCATAAGCAATCGCATTTTTTACTGATTTCTCCTACCTTTTCATTTCCTTCACGAACATCATGCGCTTAATTTTCGCGAAAATCATCGAAACACTCATTTTTAGTCATGAGTGTTCAGATCC
>NZ_NOKQ01000061.1 GCF_002265435.1 Tetzosporium hominis | reverse complement strand
GTGATTTGAAAAATAAAGTTAAAGTAATCGTTGATACTGATGAGCTGCGTAATCCCCAGTTCTCCAGCCAGTCCTGTCAGGAAAGACATCAAGTAGGGGAACAATAAAAAGTACGAAAACGCCACGCCCCCTAAAAACAATAGGAAGGCAAACGGAATGTAGCTCAGCGTTGCACGGCGTGCGGGTTCATGCAGTCCTGGACTTACAAA
>NZ_NOKQ01000070.1 GCF_002265435.1 Tetzosporium hominis | reverse complement strand
ACATTCTCACGACTTTCCGCCATAAACTGGGTGACATTAGAAAGCTTGGCAGTCTTCCCAGTACGAGGAAGGTTAACACTCATCCCACGCTCAAATTCGCCCGATACGATACGGACAAAGGCGATGCGGTCACGGTGACGAGGGTCCATGTTGGCTTGGATTTTAAAAACTAATCCTGAGAAATCCTTGTCATAAGGATCCACAATTTCGCCATCTGTTTTCTTGTGTCCGT
>NZ_NOKQ01000018.1 GCF_002265435.1 Tetzosporium hominis | reverse complement strand
TCTGTAGCATTAGCTTTTTGATCAGCAAGATTTGCTGCTTGGTCAGCTTGGTTAGCTGCGATATTTTTTGGTGTTGCTTTTGCTGCGTTTGCTTCAGCGTTTTTGACAGCTTGATTTGCTGCATTTGCTTCATTTTGAGCCTTAGCTTGTGCTTGGTCAGCAGCAGTTGCGTTAGCAGTAGCGTTGTTCACTTGAGATTGAGCAGTAGCAACATTTTTTTTCTGAGCATCAA
>NZ_NOKQ01000155.1 GCF_002265435.1 Tetzosporium hominis | reverse complement strand
TCAAAGTTACGAAAACGAATTCATCAACTACTTTGACCCTAAATATGTTTTAAACAGAACTATAGGAGGACCGCTGGAAGGCTTAGCTGAAGCCATAATGCACGGGAAAACAAGAGATTTACAAGTTGTGAAACAAAAAAAGAAGACCTCTGATTAAAAAATCAGAGGTCCTCCATGTTTCTTGAAGAAGCTCTAAACGAGCCACTGTCCCAAAAGGGACTTGATGAAACGTTATTCAGTATATATATACCCACATAAATTCATTACTAAAAGTAAAAAAGTAAAAAGGTCAAAGTATCAAAGATACCTTAACCTCTTCTTGAAAAGCTTATTAAAAGCCGTTGCCCATAGGGCTTGATAAATCAGTTGTTAACTAAACAATACTATACTGTTCTTTAATTTTCAACTGGTTAGTTCAAATCCCTAACTGAGATGTGACCATAGCCATCACTTCTTCCAATTTCTCAGGACTCAACTTAGCCACCTTACGGTCTATACGAGCTTTATCTATAGTCATGATGTCTCCCCCAATGATTCTAGAAGGATCTTTTGTTATAGTGCCAAATTCTAAGTCCTCATTAGTTAGTTGAATATTGTTCATCGGATCTATTCTTCTACCGTCTCCCTCTATTGGAACAACATTAACTTTTTCGGAGTATATGTTTTTCTTAGGATTTGAGATGATGACACAAAGATGATTGTTGTTTAGTTCTGTACCTACGTTATCTGGAGATAGGAGCACATTATAAATCTCCCCTCTCACTGGACGAACTGGATGGAACTTTCTGTGGTGACTCTTTTTTTCTCCAGCGTGCTTCTTCGATTTTTCATCTAACTCACACTTTTCAACGATAGAATCAATAATTTTTTTGACCTTCCATTGATACGTTGAATCAGTCTTTTTCAATTCCCGTTCAAGTCGGCTCTTTAAATTTTCTATTTCCGAATCGACATATTGTTTTTTATCTGTCATCTTTCATCCCCCTAAGTAATCAAGAAAAAATATCCACTTAAACCGAATACTACTATATCATTCTATGTCGTTATCACTCGAATTAATATTACTCACGTTCTTCAAGCCAATTATAAAACTCTACTTTTTTTCTTGATGTCGAAGAAACTTCTTGCTGATTTTTTATCAAAAGCCTATTGAGCTCTCTGAAATTCCAGACAGCACTTTTGATTAATTCATCGGCTCTTTCTCTTGTGACACTAATTGGTTCTTGAATATATTTCCGCATATCTTCTATATCTCGAATCAGTCCAATAGCTCTTTGACGCTCTTCGGTGTTGTCTAAATTTACGTACTGGAACATGTCTTCAAAAACAATATCTATAATGCTCTGTATTTCTTTTATTTGTTTTTTTGTAGCGCTGGTGAGTTTTTCTCCGTTCGACCAGATTAAATCAAACCCTATGATAGCTCTTCCGTCTTTTTCGTCTTTATATCTGACTTCTAGCTCTGTATTTTCGTTAATTTCTCTAATTGCCACGTCTAAAACAGACTTTTTAAAACGTCCAGTGTTCTCCAAGTAAGTTTTAGTTCCTTGAACGCCAAATAAGTTCATTAAGTCCTCTTTAGTCATGACCTTGTGCCAATAACCATGATGTGCTCTTATGAAGTCATATAACGTCCAAGAAAAACTACTTTTGAATTTTGATGCAATGCTCAGATCCGTCGTAATGTATTTCTCTTTTAAGTTTAAAATGTGGGGTAGCATCCGTGGATTCCACTCGAATTTAAAATGTCCTTTTCTATAATCCATTCCCATAAACACATTCCAAAATTTAAATTCTTCATTTTCGATATCAGCTGTGCTGAACTTAACACTCGTTACTTTATCAGCATCTTTTTTTGCATCTTCAGTGTTGTATTTCGAGAGCTTAAATTTCTTCTCAAAATCCGCTTTATGAAATTCAGTCACTCCGTTTTGCTGTGTACTAAAAATTGAAAAAGCTAAAAGCTGCATCTGGTTTAGGGTGAGTCCTTGATTGAGTTTCCCCATTGATAATTCATTACTTTTACGAATGGAATTCTCATGAGAAATAATTTGTGATTTCGTATTTACGCGCATCATAACACTTCCCCCTTGTGTACTTAATACTTCCCTCTATTTGTACCTTAATATAAATTAAAACACATAGACAATAATTTATGTACTTAATTTTTCAATAAAGTACAATAAAACAGAAGAAAAAGGTACAATAAAGGGAAGAATAAAGTACAATAAAGGGAAGAATAAAGTACATTTAAAACTTCAATCCCTTGTGGCTCTAAGGCTCAGTACCTTCCCTAAATATAAGTAATATAATTAATCTTTAAAAAGATTATATATATAAGCACCATTTGCGTGATTAAAAACTAAGAAATTAAAACCTACAAGAAAAGAACGTGGTCTGTTTAATAAATCATTGTCCTTCAGAAAGCACAGAAAGCATTTTAAGACACCCTAAGATGATTGATTGATAAAAACTACAGGTAATCTTCTGAAAAGCCTTAAAATCGATCACAGGCGTATTTGGACTGTAGAAGATGAAAAAGGTCACCACAAGGGCGACCTCTTTTAAAACGGCTATTTTTCATCACTCTCATACCACATCACATGGTCAGGATTGAGGGGGGTCAGTAACAGACGCCCTTGTCCATCCATTTCAAGTTTTTCAGGTGGAGAAATGCGGTTGTATTCGCTCAGGCGTGTCAGCAGTTCTTCTGTAGACCGTGTGGTCTTACTCATAGGGATCATCGCTCCATTTCCATCGTTTTTTGTGACTGGTTAGGTTTTTCGATCTCTTTGATGCTGTTTGAGACGATTCTATCTTCAGATTTATCAAGTTCCTTTAGTTTATCAGGATCTACGCCCAGTACCTTCATCAAGCTCTTCATGCGCTGGAACTGCTTATGAAAGGCTAACATCGCACGTTCTTTCCAAGCGGAGAACTCATGACGGATTTCCTCGATCTGTTCACGCAGCGAGCTGTTCTCTGTTTTCAATGACTTGTTCTCTTCTAACGTCCGTTTGTAATCGGGCACGAGCTGATTGTATTTGGTCGCCACTTCGTTGTACGTCTTAGCCAACTCGTTACGCTCGTTGATGATCTCCCGACTTTTCTGGAGGAGCTGTTCATGCTTCTTGACGAGATTCGAATTGTTGAACAGCTCTTGCGCCTTTTGTTCGGCTATATTGTCAGCGAAAGTGGTGAGGTTGGCTTCGATGTCCTTGCTTCTCCATTCGATTCCTGAATACATCTTCCGGAGCTTCTCCTGCCCCTTTTTTGCATCTTCCTGTAGCTGCATGACCTCTTTTTCTTTTTCAGCCAACTGGCGAGACAGGTTGGCGACCTCCACTTCAGCTACGGCACCATTCGTAGCGTAGTTTACCAACGTCTTGTACTCGTCATTCTTCATCAGGACTTGCCCGAATTTTTGAATGGGTTTTACATCTTCTATCGCTTTTACCTTTGTATCGATCTCTTGGATGTTTGAAAGGACCTGTTCGCTCTTCTGAGTAGCTTCTCTTTCGGCTTCATAAGCTGTGATCGCTTTGAATTTAGCCATGTCTAGGTGTTTTCGGCTCGAAGACACCCCACGCTCCAGGTCGAAGCCATGAGCCTTCACATGCGCATTGAAATCATCTTGCAGCTTTACAAACTGTAGCCGGTTCCCAAATACGTCTTTTGCTGAGAGTCGTCCATCATCGGTCACTGGAACCAGACCCACGTGCATATGGGGTGTTCTCTCGTCATTATGTACTGTCGCATAGATGATGTTTTGTTCCCCGTACTTGTCTGCAATGAAGTCTTTAGCTGTCTCAAAATAGCGTCTCTGTTCATCAGGGGTCATGTTGTCGAAAAATGACGAATCAGACGTGATAAGAAATTCTGAAAGGAGGACGGCATCTTTTCGGACCTTCTTCTCTGACTTCACATTTTCGGAGATGACCTGTTGAACCTCTTTCTTGTAATCCAGTTTTCTATCCCCGTGGATCAGGTCGTAATTCAGGTGAGCATCTTCAGTTCTGATGTCCGGATTTGTCTGGCTCTCTTTCTCTCTCTGATTGTGAAATTGGATGCCTTTGAGTGCTGTTGCTTTCATCTTTTGAACACGGATAATGGAATGACTCATAGAAGCCGGCCCCCTTAGGAAGAAGAGATTTTATAGATAAAGTATAACACACTAGACTTTACATACGTAAAGTGTGTGCTCTCCGAGGGTAGTGCATGGTGCAGCATCCTATCGGATGTGCCCCACAAGTTCAAGGGTATGGGGTTGATCGTCCGAAGTGGACGGTCATTCCCCAGTAGATCAAGGGCAAGAAAAAGCATCCGGACCCAGATGCTTTTTCCGTAGATCAAAAGTAAAAAAAGGACGGTCCGATCACTCGGCCATCCTTTTCTTCAAGACCAAACCTTGCCCCTTTTTAAAAAGGGGGCGAACCCCAAAATCCCCCTCGACGGGTGTCAGGTTCTCACATGGGGTGAGAACACAAGATAGGGTGGAAAGAATCTATCGCATCCATTCCTTAAATTCTAGACCTTACGGTCGTGCGATTTATCTTGGACGCTTACCATTAAATCTATAAAAAGAAAAGTATGGTTTTTAATACCAAGTTTTTTTATACTAAAGATTGAATATATTACCAAGGAGGAAATACATTGAAGAAATTGATGGTAGTGCTTGCATTCGCTTTACTTTTCTTTGTTACAAATAGCTTAGAAAATAAAGTATTCGCAAGTGAATTGCAAAACGAAGAGGAATTTGTAGAAACTGTAAATGGAGTGGCTGAAGAGAATGGCTTCACCGTCATATCTGATCCAACATTAATTCCAGAAACTACACTTAAATTTGACTCTGTTGAAGACTTTGAGGCATTTTTAGAAACAGAAAAATTGAAAGAAACGAACCCGACTGTTTTTACTCCACCAACATCAAAATTTGAATTTGCAACTTTAGCATCTACAAATCCAAAAACTTACACTTATAAAGAATACACAGGTGTTTCGGTTATTACCTCTTACGCTCGTGTAACAAGAAATACTAGTGGAGTTGTTACAAAGGTTGTGGTTTGGAGTGATCAATCAGGAGTTACAGTTCCAATCAAATACGCACAAACAACAGCATGGTATACATTAAATTCTAGTAAAAAAGGTGGTACCGCAACCATCAAAGGAACCAAATTTTACGGAGTAAATGTCGTGGGCCAAGAATTAGGATATGCTAGAAATGTTACTTATACTGTCCCATTCTAAAAAGCTAGGAGCTGTTAAACTTGTTTTATATTAATTGGCTAGATGTAACATTCACACTGTTTTTTATAGTTGCCGTTATTGCAGCAGTATTTTACATTAGAAAAATCATAAAAATCAGACGAGAAATAAAACAAAGAAGTCGTTAAGGTGGTACTATTAAACATTTCGCAAAATTGAATTTAGCGAGATAATACTACTCTTACATAAAAAAAGACGGTCCTTCCCTAAGGGAGGACCGTCTTTTTTTTATAGACATTCAATTAATCTCCTCACGCACCGAAAATAATTCAAGTTATAATTTGGAAAACTTGGTGCGAGGAGAATCAAATAATGCCACAACATTTAGGTTTAAATGTCCTAGAGAAGTCAGGGGGATTAAAACTAACAAGAGAAAATTATATAAAAGTAAACAATAAAAGCTCGTTTGGCGATGGAGTCGTTTACCCAGAATCATTTATAAAATCGCATAAAAAAAGATGCTTTGAGAACTTTGATTTGAATATGGCGTATTATCAATCATTATCTAAACAAGAATTTAACGAAGAACTTACGAGGTTTCTTAATAAAACTAACGTCTTTGAAGAATTTACGGATCTTTCTCTGTTGAAAGGTGTTTCTGGATATTACATCATGGTCCTAGACGAGTATTCTCAAGTTTATATCGGTATAAGTGGAGACATAACAAAACGCATTCGAATTCATTGGAGTGCCCAAAAACAATTTGACCGTTTGATATTCGGAAAAGTAAACGACTCCATTTTATCAATAGACAGTTTTAGAGCGTATGATACCACCAGAATATTTGCATATGTATGTGACGATTTTCAAAGTTACGAAAACGAATTCATCAACTACTTTGACCCTAAATATGTTTTAAACAGAACTATAGGAGGACCGCTGG
>NZ_NOKQ01000226.1 GCF_002265435.1 Tetzosporium hominis | reverse complement strand
CCGGTCAAAATCAACTTCTGATTTTGACCGGCATTTTCTTTAATAAGAAACAACGTGTTCACTATTTGACGCTTACTTAGCAACACATTAATTCGGCTTCATGTTGCATATCTGCTGAATATTTATGAATGTCCGAATTGTTTGTGGGACAGGTACCTGTATTTGGCAAGTAAGAAATGTGTGAAATGGCAATTAAAAATGTTGCTTGCCTGATGCATCTCTCCACCGTATTT
>NZ_NOKQ01000020.1 GCF_002265435.1 Tetzosporium hominis | reverse complement strand
AGTTATTTGGTCCCGGTGTTGGGGGTGGGTGGGCCGGGTTCGAAGGGCGGTGACGCGCGGCGGGGGGCGTCGAAGGGGTTGGGGACGGCCTGTAGGGTGCGAGCCGCGGGGGGGGGGGGGGGGGGGTCTGGGGCGGCCGGGGGTCGTCTCGATGGCTGCGGCGGAGGGGGGTGGGTGGGTGGGTTTTCCGGCGGGGGATCGGGGGAGGGTGGGGGGGGGGTGGAGGGGGGGTG
>NZ_NOKQ01000243.1 GCF_002265435.1 Tetzosporium hominis | reverse complement strand
CGGGCGGATAACGATTAAAAGTGTCAATCTGGAGCTTCCGATCGTAAAAGGCACAACCAACGAAAACCTTCTGATCGGGGCGGCAACAATGCGCCCCGATCAGAAAATGGGCGAGGGAAATTATCCGTTGGCTGGCCATCATTTGAAGCAAAAGAGTCTTCTGTTCGGACCTCTTGAAAACATAAAAACAGGTGCTCAAATTGTCATCACTGATTTTAAAAAAGACTATATTT
>NZ_NOKQ01000184.1 GCF_002265435.1 Tetzosporium hominis | reverse complement strand
CTCATAGTTGTAGCCATCCCATGTCATGAAGCCGACCATTACGTTACGGCCAAGTGCAAGTTCACCAAGCTCCATAGAAGGACCGTCAGCAAGGATTTCTCCTTTTACCACTTCATCGCCGACACTTACGATCGGACGCTGGTTGTAGCACGTACCTTGGTTAGAGCGGACAAATTTCAGCAGTATGTATTTATCCAAGTTTCCTTTTACTTTTTGACCGTCGACTTCTTCAT
>NZ_NOKQ01000248.1 GCF_002265435.1 Tetzosporium hominis | reverse complement strand
TATTTGCGGTGCTGCTGACAGATCCAAGCCATGTGCTTCCTTTTTTCTCATCGATTTTTATGGAGAAGATGGCGGGTTTTATTAAGCTGTATTTCCCGGTATTTTTACTCGGTGCGATTTTTGGAAAAGTCGTTGAAATGTCCGGGCTTGCGGCATCAATTGCGAAAACGATTGTCAGGCTTGTCGGGGCAAAAAGAGCGATACTTGCCATTGTGCTGATGGGCGCTATCTTG
>NZ_NOKQ01000344.1 GCF_002265435.1 Tetzosporium hominis | reverse complement strand
TTTCTTAATGAAGAAGGTTTTTTTCGGGCGTTTGACCGTGACATCCTGCATAGGCGTACCGTTTTTCAACTGCTCTTTTACTTCTTTTAAAATGGCGATATCGTCTTCCGTGAAAAAGTAGTGGCCAAGCTCATTTCGGGAAGCGGGCAGTTGCAGCTGCTTGACCCAACGCTGCACCGTTTTGGTTGAAACCCCCAGTTCATTTGCCGCATCAGCAGTATTCATAAGATACC
>NZ_NOKQ01000093.1 GCF_002265435.1 Tetzosporium hominis | reverse complement strand
TATGCTTCCCAATCTCCTTGTTCATTTTGCCTTTGCTCTGGCAATTTACGTTCCCTTACGCAAGCAGATTGAGCTGGTAACGAAGAATCAGAGAAGGAAGGCAACCTGAACCCTCTCCAATATGACATTTTACTAGACTAGCAGGAACTTGTAGGTTTGAGCGCGAAATGTATAGGGATGGGAGGGACAGGCTTATGGCTGTAAAATCCAATCATGTGACGATTAAGGGCATC
>NZ_NOKQ01000281.1 GCF_002265435.1 Tetzosporium hominis | reverse complement strand
CTGTATACGGAGGAGACTTTCTTGCAAACCAGCCGCCGGTTAAAGCGATGTGTGAAGCGGCGCCTTCTATCATCCACTTATTAGACCGGATGGGCGTCATGTTTAACCGGACGCCTGAAGGGCTGCTTGATTTCCGCCGATTCGGGGGTACACAGCACCACAGAACAGCTTATGCGGGTGCGACGACGGGACAGCAGCTGCTTTACGCACTGGACGAGCAAGTGCGCAGATAC
>NZ_NOKQ01000237.1 GCF_002265435.1 Tetzosporium hominis | reverse complement strand
AAGGCTTACGTTTAAATAAATTTACAGACAATTCCGCTTATCGGACAAGACCTACCCATTTTAATGCGACACTAGTGTACTAAATTCTATTAAAAAAAGGTTACCTCAAAAGGCAACCTTGGCTTCTTCCACTTCATGGATTGCTAATTTAGCAAAAAAAGTGCAAGAATTAAGACCATAAAAGCTGAGAGTTATGAAGTTAATTGGTGATAATCAGGCTTTTCAAAGACACTTTAAACTGATCAATTAAATCTTTGAAATACGTATTTTTCGATACAAATCTTATCGCGTAGTATCCTAAAATTCCTCCGAGCGTATTCGCAATTAAGTCATTTATGTCTACGCTTCTTCCACTATTCAACGTGATATACAGCAACAACTGTAGTACCTCTATAGTTAGACTGAACAAAAAACTCCTTACTGCTACAAGTTCCCAAGAAAGCTTGTTCTGCTTCACTACTAACCATTGGTAGACCCCAAATGGAACCAACATAATGATATTCAAAATAAAAGTCGCCATATCAATTGTCAGAATCGGAATCGGATTAATGCGGCTATACCAAGGACTCTGATTCTTATACATCCCCAAATTTATTTCAATCGGGAATGTTGTTAATGCAACCACAGAAAGTATATAGATACCTAGAGAAATTAGCGTGATGTATTGAAACATACTATAGTTCCTACTCTGTTTTTTCAATTTCAGTAGTACTACTAGTAAATACACAATAAATAATGGTCCTAGAATATAACCTGCTTCAATCGTCTTCATAAATGACCACGATTCTTCTGTTGTCATGCCAATCCACTCCTCTTCTTCAGATCAATGCCGTATCTGCAATTAAGCTAATACATTTATTATTCCATTGAAATCTGAAGAAACAGGTAGGACAATTCTTAAGGTTTTCTTAGGCTTTTATTGAAGATGAGAAAAACTAACTCTCCGTTTTCCTCATCAACCTGTGTAAACCCAAGCTTCTCTAGCAACTGAACAGACGCATGATTTTCCGGCGCCACTCCGGCCATAATCTTATAGTCGCCTTGCTGCTGGATCCACGAAATCATTGCCTGGGTGATTTCATACGCGTACCCTTGTCTTTTGCAAGACGGGCTGATGGTATAGCCGATCCAGAAAATCTCATCTTCCTTTCTAATGAAGACATCCCCTAGCAATGCTTGATCGGCTTTTCTGACGACCGCATATTGCACTCCGCTTTCCAGGGCAGTTTCCTGCAATAGAATCTCTTTATATTCTTCTAGCGATAATCCTTTAAACGATTGGTATTTCATCCATTCCGCATTATTGCGATATTCGGTGAAAGCATCTAGATCGCTTTCCGCAAAACGTCTTGTATAGCATCTATCTGATTCAAAGATTGCGTTGATGTTCTGATCCATCTTGGTCACCTTCACCCTCCTTTATCATGTACTACTTATTATTTGAGCTACCTGAAGAGAGGCCCGTATACTAAACGATTCAAATTACTTACTCCGTTCACTCCGGATACAAAAAATGACCTAAATAAATCATAATAGTTACTAGGATCAAACATTTTTAGTGAGTAGTCTAATACATCTATATTTTCCATTGCATTATTTTTCTAGTAAAAAATATTAATAGATGCTCCGTTTGATATACTGTCAAATATAAAAAACTCTATTAGTTACAACCTGTTTGGCTAAGGTATTAATTCTTAGTCTATCTTTCTGTTTATTTATTCTACTGTGCTTTCACTACAAGTATTTTTACTGATGATGTTGCCCCTAATAACAATCTACTTGAAATGTTGAGAAGCAATTTACTCAAAAAATCGAAGTATAATTTCGTTAATTAGATTAAACATAAGATATAACGTAACTTATTTGTTACACATTTAAATAAGAACATGTTACACTCTTACTAAGGGATTTTGCTCCATAAAATTTATAAAAAATTTCCAATTTAATGGGGGGCATTTAAAATGATTACCAATGAACTAATTGGTCACAATTTAAAACGTAAACGTGAAGAAATGAATTTAACACAACAACAAGTTGCAACATTATTAGGCCTTAAAAGAGAACAAGTTTCATTTTTTGAGAATGGTCATAGATCAGTTAATACTTCATTATTGCAAAAATTTGCGAGCATTTATGACTGCAAAATCGTTGAATTATTAACAGTTGCTGAAGATAAAGAGATTAATCAAGTATCTTTAGCATTTCGAGCAAATGAAGAAATTAATGATGATGATCTTAAAGTAATTATAAATGCTAAAAAGCTACTTGTAACATTTAACAAATTAAAAACCTTATAAAGTAGGTGCTAAAGTAAACTATGGACTTAAATGAGAAAATTAAAAATTTAGCTGATATTGAACGATCAGCAAATCATTTTAGTGAACTACAATCAATAGATTTAGATGCCTTATATGAAAGAAATAATATTCATTTGCTTGAAAAACCATTAAGTGACGACATCTCAGGTGTTTTTATGAAACATGACAATGAATGTATGGTTATTATTAATACCAATAAAACTAAAGGTCATCAGAATTTCACTAAGGCACATGAATATTATCATTTCAAATATGACAAAGATCTTACCACTCAAATTTGTAACGTCGCAAAATTTGATCATACAAATAAGTCCGAGTTAAGTGCTGATTTATTTGCAACCTATTTTTTAATGCCTGAAAATGGTATTAAATCAATTTTAGCAGAGGTTTTACAAAATAATGATGGTGAAATAGATATTAGCGTGTTACTTCACCTTGAAAATATTTTTAAGGTTAGTCATATGGCTATGGTTCGTAGATTACAAGATTTAAATTTAATATCAACTGAATTAGCACGATATTTTTTCGCAGTCAGAATTCGATCAACTGCACAAAGATATGGTTATCAGCCTGACCTTTACCACTCATCCAAAGAAACTCGTCTGTATTCAGATTACAAAGAATTAGTTGAAAAACTATATACTGAAGAAAAAATAACTGAAAAAAAATATGATGAGCTCTTGAATAATATTACCTCTTTAGGAATCATCAATACTCCTTATGAATTTGAGGAGGAATATATCGATGAATAGTATCATTTGGGATACAGATGCATTAAGTGCTTTTCTATGGATAAACAAGCTTGAAATTTTAGTAAAAAAATATTCAGATTTCGAAAATATTGTATTAGAAGCTGTACTTGATGAACTGCAAAATCCCAAAGTTCCGCACCTTTATGAACGATTTTTAGTTCATGAAAAGAGTTTTGTATTTACAGATTTAGATATTACTAATCTTGAACAAATTACATATTTTGAGAATTTAACTGAAGTAATGGGTGTAGGAGAAGCAGCTTGTATAACTTATGCAAAATTTTACTCTGGACAATACATTGGTAGCAATAATCTTTCAGACATTGCTAGTATTTGTGAAGAGGAAAACATTGTTATAAAAACTACTGGAATAATTTTATGTGAATTAGTAGATGATTCAGAGCTGACATTAGCTGAAGCCGAACAAATTTGGACAACTATGAAGAGTAAACGTAGAAAATTACCAGATTGCTCCTTTCATGATTACTATAGTCAAAATGTAAATGCTGATTAAAAACGTCAATTTGTTGACGGTATTGTTTGTCCAGGAATTGACGGATATAATGTCCTTAACAAACCTGAAGAAAGGAAAAGACGCCTCCCATGATGTCGGCCATTACCAGTGGCGCGACGGAAGACGTCCCTCAAACAATATGATTGTTGTCTCTGATTATAGCATAGTCAAATGCGCCGAGAAAAGCGTTTTTTATTAAATGTGCAGAAAAGGTCCCTTGTCCCTGTTGCGAGCATCTGGAGTACAAGGTCATTGGTTCGAGAGAGCGTAAGTTGAAAGATGAGACAGGTAGTGCAAGAACATTTGTGGTCAGAAGGTTGCGTTGTAAACAGTGTGAGAAGATTCATCATGAGCTCCCTGACCTGATGATCCCCTATAAACGTTACGCTGCATCCGTACTTGAAGAGACGATCTTCCAGAGCTCCCACCTGACGGTGGCGGTAGATGAATCGACTCTGTATCGCTGGAGAAAGTGGTTCGATGAGTTGATCGACTACTGGCTGTTCATCCTACAATCCATACTTATTCAATTTCAGAAGAATGAGGCCTCGATAGCCGACCTGTCCAGTCGGCTATTGCCTGTACATAAGCGAGTCGGACAATGGTTCGGTTCAGCACCTGGTTGGCTGGGAAAGATTGTCCATCCGGTTGCGAACCGTCATTTTTGGATACATACCCGTTCTGCGTTTTTGTCCATCCTCCCATCGACTACACTTCAATTATCGACTAGAAGGAGTGTGGAGAATGGGAAGAACAAAAGCAGATGAGAAGGCAACAAATCGGTTTCAGATGATCGCGCCACTATTGAATGAAGAACTAGATCAACAGGAACGAGGAAGGCTCCTCAAGCAGGTCGCGTCACATCATGGACTTTCTGAACGCACCATCCGGCGCTATCTCTCACAATTCAAGACTGAAGGGTTCGAGGGGCTGAAACAGAAGCAATATCGATCAATCCCAGTAGAGTCACAGGACCTGGTGCTCGAGCAGGCCATCTTATTGCGACGTGAGGTGCCGAGCAGGAGCATCGCCTCCATCATCCAGATATTAGAATGGGATGGAGTCGTAGAAAAAGGTACATTGAGGCGCTCTACATTGCAGGAACGGCTAGCCAAGCGTGGTTATAGTGCGCGCCAGATGAAGTTGTATCATGAGACATCTGGTGCTGTCCGTCGTTTTCAAAAGCGCAGTCGAAATGCCTTGTGGCATTCTGACATCAAATACGGACCGTACCTGCCGATCGGACCAAACGGCACGAAGAGACAGGTCTATATGGTGGCCTTCCTCGATGATGCGACACGGTTCCCATTGCACGTCTCGTTCTATGAGATGCTTGACGCACGGTGTGTTGAAGATGCGTTTCGCGAATCTGTCCGAAAGCATGGTGTGCCAGAGAGTGTGTACTTTGACAACGGCAAACAATATCGCACGAAATGGATGGCAAGGACCTGTTCCAAATTAGGGATACGTCTCCTCTATGCCCGTCCCTACTCGCCTGAATCGACTGGGAAGGTAGAACGTTTCAATCGAACATTTGAGGAGTTCCTACAAGAGGTGAAGCTCGAAAGTCCACAGACCACCGATGAACTGAACAAGTGGCTGGAGGTCTGGTTGGAAGAGCGCTATATCCATAAGCCACATCAGGCGTTAGGTGAGAACACGACGCCGCTCGAGGCCTATCGCAAAGAAGGTACACCGATCCGTCACATATCGGCTGAAGACCTTGCGCATGCCTTTCTGCATTCAGAGAGCCGAAAGGTCGATAAAGCCGGTTGCATCAGTTTCCAGGATGAGAAATATGAGGTCGGAATAAACTTCGTGGGCTGTAAGGTCGAGATCACCTATGATCCACAGGACACCGATGAATTGATCGTAGATTACCCAGGATATGATAGCTGGAAGGCAAAACGATTGGTGATAACCGAGCGGACCGGAAGGCGTCCATCCCTTCCAGAAAAGATGACGAAGGAACCTGCCGGTTCTTCAAGACTTCTAAAAGGTGCACAGAGAAAGAACAAAGAGCGACGGGCAGCTGCCATGACCCCTACTGTTCCAGCAGTCAGCTTCCGAAATATCGGAAAAGGAGGATCAGAACATGTTTGAATCCTTCTTTGAGATGCGCCATACCCCTTTCTCGCGTAGCATCCCGACAACTGAACTCTATGAATCTACTCAGCTAGAAGAGATCATCGGACGACTAAACTACGCCGCAGAACGTCAACTGTTTGCGGTGATGACCGGAGAATGTGGACTCGGAAAGACGACAGCGATCCGCCGGTTCACAGATCAGTTGGACCCGTCGCGTTTCAAACTCCTCTATCTTTCCGACAGTAAACTGACACCCCGTCATTTTTACAAGGGGATGTTAGAACAGTTAGGACTTGAAGCGAAGTTCTATCGAGGTGACTCGAAACGGCAATTACACCGCGAGATCGAACTGATGAAAGGCATCCATAAGTTGACGCCCGTCGTCGTCGTGGACGAAGCACATCTACTCGACCGTGAGATGTTAGAAGAGGTGCGCTTTCTATTGAACTTTCGTATGGATGCGCAAAGTCCGATGGCATTGATCATGGTCGGTCAGACGGAACTATGGGACCGCCTACAGTTACAGTCCTTTGCGGCAATCCGTCAGCGTATCGACATCCAGTTCAAGCTCGACCACCTTGATCGGTCGGAGACCGAACAATACATGAACAAACATCTGCGCTATGCAGGTGTCGAGCGAGATATCTTCAGTGACCTGGCAATCGATGAGATCTTCAGTTACTCGAGTGGCGCATCCCGATTGATCAACAAGTTGGCGACACATTGTCTTCTGTTCGCAGCACAGAATGGCTCCCGCATCATCGACGACCGTATGGTCAAGAAGGTGATCGAAGGTGAACTGGCATGAAGAAGAGCCGTTGGAAGAAGATGCGTTATGAAGAAAGTCTCGACTGTTGGGTGGTCGTCTGGGATGACGAGACAGGTTACAGGATGCGATGCGGAGAATGGTTCGAGTTGTACCTTGGGTACGGGAAGGTGCTCTCGTGTCGTCTAGTGTTTATGGCAGTATAAAAATGTAGTGTTTGGCAGTTAATTTATGCAGCCTCGTAAGAGGCTGTGAAAATAAGAAAAGCCACTTGTCAGCATCTCTCCATACAATTAAACTCTCTGATATTGGGCTAACAATATTCAGGGAGGTACA
>NZ_NOKQ01000130.1 GCF_002265435.1 Tetzosporium hominis | reverse complement strand
AGACTAGCTAATCCTAGCAAAAGGACCCATGCTAGCAAAAGACCAAGACTTCTCAAAGATAACTCTCCACCACCTGCTTTTAACAGACTTACCAATGGACCAATGAAAGAATAGTCCAACAGTTTTTGCGCAGTTGCATTTTGAACAGCAAGAGTGGGCAAGAAAGAGAAGGTCAGCATAGGAAAAATACTATACACTTGCGCCTTAGACTGAGTATCTGATACTGCACCGAT
>NZ_NOKQ01000021.1 GCF_002265435.1 Tetzosporium hominis | reverse complement strand
TGAGGTTCAATATGGATATTATTAAAAATATCAGTATCACATCGATATTTCTCGGTTTTATATTAGTTTTAAATACGCTTTTGGCAATCGTTGTGATCTTTAGGGAACGCCGGGATGCAAGCTCCTCCTGGGCCTGGCTCTTGGTGCTCTTCTTTATTCCCGTTCTCGGCTTTATCCTTTATTTGCTCTTCGGCCACAATTTGAGCAGGAATCACCTTTTTCAATGGGAAGAC
>NZ_NOKQ01000303.1 GCF_002265435.1 Tetzosporium hominis | reverse complement strand
GTTTGCAGGGATTTCTGTTCACCATGGCTTCAGACCGTGACGAACGATACATACGTCACCTTACGGTTTTGCAGAGACCTGTGTTTTTGCTAAACAGTCGCCACTCAAGATGGACGCTTCGATTACTTTGAATGTTTTCATAGACTGTCCCGCCTTGACCCAGTTGCTGCTTCACGACCGTCCAAATGGACCTTATTATTCGAAAACGGTTCAATTGTCGTCGTCGTAGTCGG
>NZ_NOKQ01000022.1 GCF_002265435.1 Tetzosporium hominis | reverse complement strand
CTAATCGTTAGCTCTGGATAATCCACCATAACGGCTACAATACTCATTGGATGCACACACTTTCTTTGCGACATAATAAATTCAATGAAACGTTTTATATCTACCAACTCATCATCGGTAACATTATCATCAATATGAGCACCAATCGTTTCTAATTAAGAATCTTATGCCTCTTGATCAGCAGGGAAGAAGACATAAAAACAAACAAATAACGCTTTAGCTATATCAAAAAGA
>NZ_NOKQ01000100.1 GCF_002265435.1 Tetzosporium hominis | reverse complement strand
TCGGAGGGTTTTGTGTTCTATCGAGACCTGAGAAATAAAGTTTCTTTTGTGTGCTGGTCGTTTTTCATCCAGTATTTCTTATTTTAGCTTGCCTTCATTATCTTGTTGAATCAATTCTTGGAGCTTGCTCTTGTAATCCGTAACTTTTGAAAATGCACCCACTTCTTCTTTAGGGAACATTACGTGTTGTAATAATTCGGTTGCTTTATCTAGTCCTTGATCCAGATAAATAGC
>NZ_NOKQ01000079.1 GCF_002265435.1 Tetzosporium hominis | reverse complement strand
CAATACCTGCCACCATGAACAAACTCCCTTTGACCGTTGCATGGGGGAACAAGGCGAAAATCGCGGCAAACGTTGCGAAGGTAAAGGGTTCAACAGCAGCCCCTGTTACGAGGTACGCGAAACCACCCAAGCCTAACAGTGACATGATCAAACCGAGCTGACTGACGGTAGAAAACGCGAGAATTCCCTTTAAATCTGGCTGTTTGACAGCGAAGAGGGAGCCCCAGAACAGAG
>NZ_NOKQ01000261.1 GCF_002265435.1 Tetzosporium hominis | reverse complement strand
CCGGACACTACAATCGTCGTGCCCGCAGGTGTATGGATTTGAAAAATCGGGCCCTGCTCTTCTGCCAATTTGATCAGCGACAGTGTCGGTTTGTCTTTATCAATTAAAGGCAGATTGCCGAGCGGACCATAGGTCTTAGGCTGAGGAATCGGGCTTGTTTCCTTCATCGAACCATCCTTTCCGTATGAAATGCCTTCTATCTGACTACATTTCCCTTTCATGGCCATGATTATT
>NZ_NOKQ01000024.1 GCF_002265435.1 Tetzosporium hominis | reverse complement strand
ATTGTGGGCACTTGGGGCCAAGGTTGCGATTTCGATAGCCGTACGCACATCTTTGGGATCTACCGGTTTATCAGTAAAATGCTTGGTCGCATGACGTTTTTTATTTAATTCAAGAAATTTCATAATCGATTTCCTTTTCTAATTCTACTGCTTCCATTCTACCATAATTTGAAAGAGCTTGCAGAGATTTTTCATAGAGTTAGTACTTCTTTCAGACTCTCTACTATCCACTTG
>NZ_NOKQ01000122.1 GCF_002265435.1 Tetzosporium hominis | reverse complement strand
TCAGTGTGTGCCGAGTCGTGTTTTACCCCGGCGATATAAGGTCGGTCCGGGTTGCCTTCCTCAAAGGCGATGCTGACTTCCGTTCCCGCCAGCAGCGGCAGATGCAGGCCATACGTGTCACCTGCATACGGGCGCGACTGGCGCACCCACAGGCTTTCATAACCCGGTTTCCACGTATCGCGGTCAAAGTCGAGGTTGACCCGGTAGCGCCCGTCCTTGTCGATATGGGCATAG
>NZ_NOKQ01000025.1 GCF_002265435.1 Tetzosporium hominis | reverse complement strand
GCACAGCGTCCAGAATGCTTTGAAGCGCGCGCGGATGAATATCTCCTGCGGTTCCTTTCACCACATAGCCAAAGGTCGTTACGAACTCTAAAAACTTTTGCAGCTTTTCAGCATTCGGCTCTTCGTGAATCCGGTATATAAACGGTACGTTCATCCAATGGAAATGCTCCGCTACCGTTTCATTCGCCACAAGCATAAATTCTTCAATCAGCTTCTCGGCGACTGAACGTTCTC
>NZ_NOKQ01000244.1 GCF_002265435.1 Tetzosporium hominis | reverse complement strand
TAATCAAGGTAAAAAATATTAAAAAGCTCGTAAGAGCAATTCAAACGTTGATACATCAACTTTTCTAGAGGGAGACTTCGAGGTTCTCCCCTTGGAAAAAGGTTTCTCAGGTGAAATGAGATATCAACTATATCTGACGTGTCTTTTCCAAACGCTCTCAGCATACCCTGTTAAATCCTTGCGGATTTAGGAGAGAAAAAGAACTCTCAACACACTTCGTAAAATCCTTGTGGATTTTGGAGGGGAAAGGCTAGTCAGGTGAAATGCTACAAAATCAGTATAAAAATTCATTCCCCTTTCTACTTAAAAATCTGTTAATCTTTTACACCCCTATGCTATACTTATACGAGTAGAAAACCAACACCAAAGGAGACTCGTCAACCCATGGAAGAAACAATCAGCCTACAAGAGTTGTTCCAGGTCTTAAAGAAACGCATCTGGATGATTCTTTCGCTCATGGTCCTCGGCATTGCGGCGGCCGGCATCATCAGTTATTTCTTTATGACCCCTGTATACCAAGCTGACACGCAAATATTAGTCAATAAAAATGAATCTACGATGGAAGTCCCACAATACACTTCCCAGGACATTCAAACCAATCTCCAATTGATCAATACATACAACGTCATCATGAAGAGTCCGGCCATCTTGTCGATTGTAATCGAACGTTTAGACCTCGACACGACACCAGCGGCTCTTACCAATAACATAACCGTGAACAGTGCACAGGATTCACAAGTCATCAATTTGACTGTGCAAGACACAGAGCACTTCCGTGCAGTCGATATCGCCAACACGACAGCAGCGGTGTTCCAAGAAGAGATTGTCGACTTGATGAATGTCAACAACGTCAACATCTTGTCACCAGCAGTACATAACGAAGACCCATCTCCAATCAAACCGAACCCAGAGCTCAACATGGCTATCGCCGCTGTTGTAGGCTTGATGCTAGGTGTTGGTATCGCATTCTTACTTGAGTACTTAGATACGACAATGAAGACGGAGCAAGACATCGAAGAGATTTTGGATTTACCTATCTTAGGTTTGATTAGTCCAATTCCTGAAGTAGAAGTCGATCCAACTGCAATGAAATCCCGTAGGAAGAAGGTGTAACCATGGCGAAGAAACCAAAGTTTATTGTCGAGCAGTCCAGACAGGTCGTCGTGGAACGTAGCCCGAAGTCTATTATTTCAGAGCAGTTCCGTACAGCACGTACGAACATCAACTTCTCCGTGCCTGCAGGAGAATTAAATACGCTTGTATTTACGTCTTCCGTGCAAGCAGAAGGCAAATCGACAGTATCGGCAAACTTAGCTCACTTGTTCGCTCAAGAAGGCAAGAAAGTTCTATTTATTGATGCGGATATGCGGAAGCCGACACTGCACTTAACGATGCATAAAGAAAACACGGTTGGTCTGTCGAATGTTTTGACGAAACAAGCTGTGTGGAGCGAAGCGGTCCATGTCTCGGAGACACAACCTAACTTATCATTTGTCACAAGTGGCCCGGTACCACCGAACCCTGCAGAGCTTTTAGCTTCGCCTCAGTTCGACAACATGATAGAAGAGATGTCTCGTGAGTATGACCTTGTGATCTTTGATGCACCACCACTTCTTTCTGTAACAGATGCGCAGATCCTAGCCAACAAGTGTGACGGGACGGTTCTAGTTGTACTTGCAGGCACTACGCAGAAAGACAGTGTCCGCCGTGCAAAAGAGCTTCTTGATACATCGCAAGCTCACATCTTAGGTGTGATCATGAACAAGTTCAAGATGGAAAAAGACCATTACTATTACTACCAATATTATGGTGCGACGGATAAGTAAGTTTCAAAGACCTCAGTTTGGGGTCTTTTTTTGATAGGGAAGAAAAATGCTCGGAAAAGACACGCTTATCTGTGGGAGTGGCCATCAGAATCCTCGCGGCATACCAAAGCTTGCGCTTTGGCCTCCGCTGCGGGTTCTTCAAACCACTCTGAAGCCACGGAACGCGTATCTTTTCCTTCACACTTTTCAATAAAAGTTGCAATCTAATAAAGGTGAAGAAGCGTGCCGTAGATCTTGGGGCTGTTTCCTGAAGGATCAGGTTGATGCCGGATATCACCCGTATCGCTTCACCCGTGAAGCGATTGGGAAGATTCGGCGCGGCCCTTTTGGAAACAGCCCCAAGTCAGGCTCGATTCGAACATAAAGCTATTTGAAATTTCAGCTATTGCGAGCAAAAGGACATAAATTATAAGAAGCTCTTACGAGCTAAAGAACCACATAAGGGAACATTTTCAAATCTTCTGGACTATTTATAAGAATATGTCGAATAAACACTGAAAAAAGTCCTATCATCTACCTAAATCTGTATGATATGATAAAACATGTACAGATAAAAGATAGAGAGAAAGAAAGGCAGGGGGAATACCATGATCGATATCCATTCCCATATCATCTGGGGCGTTGATGACGGCCCGTCCACTAAACAAGAAGCAATGGAGTTAATCCGTCTCGCAGCAAAAGAAGGCATCGAGCAGATCATCTCGACTTCACATGCATTGCATCCAAGCTTCCATGCAGATAAAACAGAGGTTCAAGACAAACTTAAAGAACTACAACAAGAAGCCGACGCAGAGCGTCTTGGGATACAGCTCTATTTAGGGCACGAAATCCGAATCACAGAAGACCTTGTCGAGCAACTACGCAATAAAGAAGTGATGCCCCTGCATAATTCCACTTATGTGCTAGTGGAATTTCCTTCGGGGAGTGTTCCTCTCTTTACTAAAGAAATCTTGCGTCAGCTAGTGCGTGCAGGATACCGACCTATCATTGCGCACCCGGAGCGCAACAAAGTATTTGCGAACAATACAAAGAAGCTTCGTGAGCTGGTGGAAGCTGGAGCGTTCGCTCAAGTGACGGCGGGAAGTGTATCTGGAGAGTTCGGAAAAGAGATTCAGAAGATCAGTTTGAAGATGATTGATGAGGGACTGATTCACTGCTACGGGTCCGATGTGCATGATAAAAAAGTGAGAGCGTTTTCATTTGATAAAGGACTTTCGTATCTGGAAAGTAAAAATCGACAAGATATAGTTGAGTATTTCTTAGAGAACAACGAAAGAATTTTGGAAAATAAAAATTTATTGATAATTGAACGAAAAGTCTCGTTTATAAAAGATAAAATTCGTTTTTTATCCAAAAAGTAATATTTGAAACAAAAACGTAATATTCGACATTTGTCGAAACTTGCGTTTTTTTTCATGCGGGCAGGAAAAATTGACCGAATGGTCGCATTGACTTTAGTGCATTAAAATCATGAATTACCAGAATGGAAATACCACATTCCTTAGATAACTGGAAAATGTTATACTTCTTTTAGCTAGTATTTGGAAGGGAGGACATCAGGTTGTCCTTAAAAAGACGCATGTCTGCGCTTATTATTGTGGACTCATTTATTGTCTTATTCTCGATTTATATCGGGTACTTTTTCTTATATCCAGTGGACAATCCGTTCGCTGAGAGTTATTTACTTGTCAGCTCGCTGTCGATTTTTTTCGCGCACCATGCGTTTGCTCTATATTTCGGACTGTATAAGAAAGTCTGGGAATATGCATCCGTCCGTGAACTGATGTCGATTGCATTAGCTGTCACATTGTCGATTATGGTGGTTGCTGCTATGCAGCTCGTCTTTACAGGGAACGTCATGATGCGAGCGTTGATCATTACGTGGATGTTGCACATCATCTTGATCGGAGGCTCTCGTCTTTCATGGCGTGTGACTCGTGATCATGTGTTGTCACCAAGGCAAGTGATCAATAAGAAACGCACAATGATCATCGGAGCCGGTTCTGCTGGGACGATGGTAGCCCGTCAGTTACTAAGAAGCTCAGATTCACCATTGTATCCGGTCGCGTTCATCGATGACAACAAGAACCGCGCAGGACTTGAAATTTTAGGGATGCCCGTTTTAACAGATACGACGTTACTCAAGGAGCATGTACATAATTTGCGAGTCGAGCATATTATCATTGCCATTCCGTCTTTAGATAAGACGACTTCAACAGTTCTGAAACAGCGTGCTGTTGAGACCGGAGTGAAAGTACAAGCGATGCCGCTGATTGAAGACTTGCTTACAGGGAAAGTTTCGGTCAGCGATATCAAAGACGTGAAAATTGAAGAACTACTTGGTCGAGAAGAGATTGAGCTAGATCTCGATGCAATTTCTGAGAAGATTACGAACAAGACCATCATGGTAACAGGAGCTGGTGGTTCGATTGGTTCTGAGATTTGCCGCCAAGTGTTGCGTTTCAATCCGTCGAAGCTGTTGCTTTTAGGGCACGGTGAAAATTCGATTTACTTAATAGACATGGAATTACGCGAAAAGGTTCCCGAAGGTACAGAAATTGTTCCAATTATCGCAGATGTTCAAGACCGCGAGCGGATCTTTGACATCGTGAATGAATACAAGCCAGATGTGATTTACCATGCGGCGGCTCATAAACATGTTCCACTGATGGAAGCGAATCCTTTTGAAGCGGTGAAGAACAATATTTACGGAACAAAGAATGTGGCAGAAGCTGCGGATACTTTCGGAGTAGGGCACTTTGTTCTAGTTTCAACAGATAAGGCGGTCAACCCACCGAACGTGATGGGCGCGACGAAGCGCTTCGCTGAGATGATCGTGCAGAATTTGGCGAAATCGAGTAAGACGAATTTTGCGGCTGTACGATTTGGGAACGTGTTGGGTTCACGAGGCTCAGTTGTGCCACTATTTAAGAAGCAGATTGCTGCTGGTGGACCCGTCACGGTTACGGATCCGGAGATGACACGATACTTCATGACGATTCCAGAAGCTTCACGGTTGGTGATTCAAGCAGGAACGCTCGCTAAGGGTGGCGAAGTGTTCGTGCTGGATATGGGTGAGCCAGTGAAGATTGTAGATCTTGCGAAGAATGTGATTCAGCTGTCTGGGTATTCGGTTGAAGAGATTGGAATCAGGTTCTCTGGGAAACGTCCTGGAGAGAAGTTGTTTGAAGAGCTTCTAGATCCTGCGGAGATTCAGCAAGGATTTGTATTTCCTAAGATTCATATTGGGCGTGCGACTCCGATTATTGCGAGTGAGCTTGCGTATGTACTTGAGAAGTTGCCGACTATGGATGAGGGGCAGATCAAGGCGGTTCTTGTGGGGCTTGCGAATCGGAAGAATGTGGGGAGTTTGATGGAGCGGAAGAAAACCGAAGTCGAACTCGCTGTTGGGAAATAAAGAATTTACGAAAACTAAACTCTTTATCATGAAAGAGTGTTGTACACTAGGTGTATATAATAGAAGAAACTACTGAAATGCACCCGGGGGATGTTGTGGACCGGTGTGCGTTTCTTTATGAAGGGTAGAGAAACTGGACATGGCAGAGAAAATTTTTCTATCTTCACCACACATGAGTGATGAAGGATTTGAACAACAGTACGTTAAAGAAGCATTTGACACTAACTGGATTGCTCCACTTGGCACGAATGTAGATGGTTTCGAGAATGAACTCGCAGACTTAGTTGGTATCGAGCACGCTGCAGCACTGTCTTCAGGTACAGCAGCTATCCATTTAGCTTTAAAAGCGGTTGGAGTTGGCAAGGGAGATATCGTATTCTGTCAGTCTCTTACATTCTCCGCAACAGCGAATCCAATCATCTATCAAGATGCGACTCCTGTATTCATCGATAGCGATGAAAAGACATGGAATATGTGCCCGGTCGCTTTAGAAAAAGCATTTAAGAAATATCCGGAAGTCAAGGCAGTTTTAGTTGTACATTTATATGGACTATCCGCTGATATTGATGCAATTAAAGCTTTATGTGAAAAGCATGATGTCGCTCTGATTGAAGATGCTGCGGAAAGTCTGGGAACTACATACAAAGGCAAGATGACAGGGACTTTTGGAGACTTCGGAATTTATTCTTTTAACGGAAACAAGATCATCACGACGTCAGGTGGTGGAATGCTAGTTTCTTCTAATAAAGAAATGATTGAGAAAAGTCGCTTCTGGGCTACACAAAGCCGTGATCAAGCTCGTCATTATCAACACAGTGAACTTGGCTTCAATTATCGCATGAGTAATGTTGTTGCTGGAATTGGGCGAGGTCAATTGAAAGTTTTAAGTAAACGTGTAGAGAAGAAACGTGAGATTTATTCTTATTATAAAGAGTATTTAAGTGATTTAAACAGGATTTCATTCATGCCAGAGAATGACTGGAATGAACCGAACTTTTGGTTGAGCGCTATCACACTGGATGGCAATGTTACACCAACTCAATTGATGGACCGATTAGCCGAAGAGAATATTGAATCTCGTCCTGTGTGGAAACCGATGCACCTACAGCCATTCTTTGAGAAGTTTGATTTTGTAGGCACTGATGTTGCGGAGAAGTTGTTTGTAACTGGCGTTTGTTTACCGAGTGATACTAAGATGACAGAAGCAGATTTAGAGAGAGTAGTTAGTTTGATTAGAGGGTTGTGGGAGTAATGAAGATTTACCAGCGATTTTTTAAACGTCCAATGGATATAGTGTTATCAGGAGCAGCTCTAGTTGTGTTATCTCCTATCATGGTTACTGTCGCTATCTTAGTCCGCACTAAACTTGGAAGTCCCATACTATTCAAACAGGCGCGTCCTGGGTTGAATGAGGGGATTTTCTATATGTATAAGTTTCGGACGATGACGGATGAAAAGGATTCGAATGGTACTCTTCTTCCAGATGACATTCGTTTAACGAAGTTTGGAAAATTGCTGAGATCTACTTCTTTAGATGAACTCCCAGGACTCCTGAATATCATTAAAGGAGATATGTCGGTGATTGGTCCACGTCCATTACTTGTTCAGTATCTTCCTCTCTCGTATATTAGTAGTAAGAGCTCTTTCCGATAGAATTTCCAGTTAGTCCGGACAGCTGGAAGTACTGTCGGATTCC
>NZ_NOKQ01000026.1 GCF_002265435.1 Tetzosporium hominis | reverse complement strand
TGGTCAATTACATTTTCGAACGGTGAACGTCGTCGATACAGTCACTCGTCTCCGTCTGCGTGACTTGCAGGAAGTTCGGAGCAATCGTCTCGGTGGGTTTGGACTACAGACTTTAATATGGAAGTCATCGAGCGACTCCATTGGCATCATGAGCAAGGCCGCCCACAGACTTTTGGGGGCGAAGAGGAATCTCTTGAAAACGTCTTAAATAATACTTCTTTGGTCTATACAGATC
>NZ_NOKQ01000045.1 GCF_002265435.1 Tetzosporium hominis | reverse complement strand
AAGGCGTTCACTTTTCGCTTTACCAAACAAATTATCAATTGGAAAAAGAAATTTTTGCATTGGAGCAGCTGAAACAAAGACAGGTGGACGGCCTGATTTTCTGTTCAAAAGCGATGTCCGATGAAGCGCTTTTGGACTGGCGTGAAACCGGCCCGTTCATCCTGTGCCAGGACTCAGGCGAGCAGCACTTTGCAACGGTCAGCATTCCGCATAAAGAAGCATTCAGACTTGGATT
>NZ_NOKQ01000181.1 GCF_002265435.1 Tetzosporium hominis | reverse complement strand
ATGCTTCACGTTTTCTTTCAGATGTATAACTCTGATCGGAAGCTCTGAATAAAGGCGCTCAACAAAGTCGACGCTCTCCCCGGCATCATTAACAATAATAACTTCAAACGGTTCAACAGACTGTTTTGCAATAGATTCAAGCAATTCGCACAAAGCGGTGACCCGATTATGCGTGACAACTACGATAGATATGTTCATGTTTGTGATATACGCTCCTTCTTATTTCATTCTAAAC
>NZ_NOKQ01000259.1 GCF_002265435.1 Tetzosporium hominis | reverse complement strand
ATCAGTTAAATCAGGATGGACAAGTACATACTGCAGGCCTTATTGGTGGATCTCTAAAAGCCATAAAAGCATTTGGATGGGTTTGCAGAGTTGGGGGAAAAACTCTTAAATGGGCGATTAGACCACTCTCTCCTTCTAAAGCGAGACTCGTCGACAAATATGCACGTAAAATTGCATATGCCACAGAAAGATTAAATAGTGCTTCAAAAGGCGCTCTTGTAAAAGCCTTAGTGAA
>NZ_NOKQ01000027.1 GCF_002265435.1 Tetzosporium hominis | reverse complement strand
TGTGGTGACATGCACCTGTAGACCCAGCTACTCAGACACTGAAGCGAGAGGACTGCTTGAGCCCAGAAGTTCAAGGCCAGCCTAAGCAATATAGTTAGACAAAAAATATAAAAAAAAAAAAAAAAAAGAAAAAATAAAAAAAATACAAACGAAAAAAATAAAACCGAATTTACAATATTAGATACAAAAAAATAATACGAAAAAAAAAACCTTAATTAAATATGAAAAAAACAAAC
>NZ_NOKQ01000028.1 GCF_002265435.1 Tetzosporium hominis | reverse complement strand
CCGTAATGTATACAAAGACGACAAACGCAACGGCACTATCGAATATTTGAAGCTTGATAAAGAGAAGCGGAAAACAGATGGGCGTTTCGCATTTTTGCATGCACTAAACAGGGATGGGGAACTCAAAGAGCCTACCCAGCTGAAAGTGTACAAGAGTCTGAATTTTTAGAAGGGGGAGGAGGGCGTGAAGTTTTTAGAATGGCTCGGTTTCTCTAATGCAGACGAAGAGACGAAAC
>NZ_NOKQ01000029.1 GCF_002265435.1 Tetzosporium hominis | reverse complement strand
TCTTTTCCAAGCCCTGAATCCATAAAAAGATCGATGATATCTTTCAGGCGGCACGGCTGGTTGTTGATGAGAAATTCGCTTTCCCCCGATCTGTAGACTCTTCTCGTCACACTGACTTCGTGAAAATCGATCGGCAAAAAGCGGTCATCGTTGTCAAGCGTCAGCGTCACTTCGGCAAGGTTCAGCTTTTTCCGCGAGTCGCTGCCGGCAAAAATGATATCTTCCATCTTGCCGCC
>NZ_NOKQ01000030.1 GCF_002265435.1 Tetzosporium hominis | reverse complement strand
TTAAAGATCTTCCAAACGAACAAGTCGTCTGGATGAGTCATGGTGATCTAGTTGTTGAAGTTCCAGAAGGCTTTACCGTTGATGCGACAAGCCATCATTGCCCGAACTCAGCAATGAGCAAGAAGGATAAGAAATGGTACGGCGTTCAATTTCATCCGGAAGTCCGCCATTCAGAATACGGAAACGACCTTTTGAAGAACTTCGTTTTCGGTGTTTGTGAATGCGTCGGCGAATGG
>NZ_NOKQ01000146.1 GCF_002265435.1 Tetzosporium hominis | reverse complement strand
TGATTATAAAATGTTAAATGTCACAAAAATGTTTCCGGCGTGCGTGGAAATTACGGGAGTTCAACTGGAACCTGAATAACTCGTCTACGAATGCTTCTCTGAACAACGTGTTTGTTGCCAAGCATACGATAGCATACTTGATACAAGCGCGCTTCCGTGTCACCTGATGCTTCCCCTTTTCGCGATATGACGTCCGAGCTGATTTCGATGCGCTGGATCGTGACGTTCGTGTACTT
>NZ_NOKQ01000235.1 GCF_002265435.1 Tetzosporium hominis | reverse complement strand
TATGTCTGTTCGTTTTTAATTTTTTCAACGAATAAAAGAAAACTGAATATTCTCAACTTATTTATGCGACACTAGTGTAATAGAGTAATAAATGAATTTTTCGTTTCAAATAAATGGTAAAATAAATTAAAGGAAATAATTTTGAAAAGAGGCGTTTCTATGGAGACGAGCGTTATTCAGAAAAACTATATTTGGCCATTAGCCAAATTGACAGCAGCGATCTTAACTATTGTTGTCACAGCAGCATTTATAACTTTATATGATTACTTTACACGTAGTACCGATCCAAGTATTGAGTACTATAGCTCGGCATACCAGTTTATGATCGTTTTACTTCTTCAATTCCCAGTACTACTACTCGCTATTTTGCCACTGTCTATCTTGGTGGACTACTTGGTTGCATTGAAGTGGCGGAATGAGAGACAACATAAAAGCTTAGTGATACTTGTAGGGTATCTAGTAATCGGTGTCATAACAGGAATTGTGTACTGTGTTTTTACGGTAAGTCCTGCTTATTTGTCGGCGATAGCCTATTTCACCAGTACTACTCTTGTCTTTTTAGCTATTCAGACGTTATTTCATCGGATTCTATTTAAAAAAAGAGGTTAAAACTTTTGAGTACTAAGTATAGTTAGTGAAATAGAGCAGGGAGACATGATATGGAGTCATTCTTGAACTTTCAATGATCTTTCTCTTTATCTATTCCGTTTTAGTCAGTATTTGATTACTTAATCGAAAAGGCTAGTAGTCGACTTTATCATCGACCGCTAGCCTATTTTTCATCCATTTTGACAATCACACCGTTTTCAAGATTCACAAAGAACCGTTCCATTTCGCCATCTTTTGTCTTTGTGTCATAAAAAAGAGCATTTTGGGTACTGAAGATATTCCATACACTCGCATCTGTTAACACCACTTCTCTGCCTACCACCTCTACACCATATTCTTGTTTAATCCGCTCCTGAGCCAGCTCTTCCGTCATGGAAGGTAGACACAAGAACAAGGTTCCAGCAAAAAGTGCTAAAAAAGCAAAGTAGCGAAGTTTTTGACCCTTCAAGAAAAACGTCGTGTAAAAGTGATACTGGAGAATACTAAATACAGTGAGAAGAGTAGTACTCATGAGTCCTTTGTAAACTGCAAATTCTATGTAGACAACAGTTGTAAATAAAATAATTGAAATCCCAATACCTACACTTTTCTCCGACATACAATTCTTCATTTCTAAAATCCCGACTAGCTATAAATAAATTTCGAGTAAAATGCGCATATGCCACCATCTCAACTTCTAATCACTTCTCCATTTCATTTTCTTTATTCCGAAAGGAAAGGAAGTAAGCCCAAGTGTGTAAAAACGCATATAGAGTGATAAATCCTGCAGATATCTTCAAGGACCAGAGTTCTCGCGTTATGATTTGGGATGCCATAAATAGAGTGAGTGCTATAGCTAGCCATCCTTTGAATTTTTCTTTCTTAGCCATGGAATAAACACACCTTTAGCTTATAAAATCAATCTTCGTCTGAGTTCAGGGGATAGCTAATCAATTCCAAATCTCCTTCAAAATCACCCGAACAGTTCCTCAAGTACAAAGAGATGGTCTCTTCAAACTCCTGTTTTTCCGCAGTCTCACATTCGTACTCTTCAATAGTGGGCCAACCCACATGTAGACTACTCTTGATTTTGTTTCCATCAAACACAAGTTTGCTTGTGATTTCTTCGCCTTCTTCACCATAACTAATATAGTGCAATCGATCAGGAGTGCCAACCTTCACGTTCTCAATAAAGGGATTTAAGTTCTGTAAATTCTCAAAGTCTCCCTGACGATTAATCACTTGAGCAACTTCATTTGATTGGCAAGCTGCCAAAATGCTTGATGTAAGAAGCATAATAATAAATAGTTTTTTCAAAAAATCACGTCCTATCATAATAGATAATATTCGCTAACAACTATGGGAAATCCTTCATTATTTATATGAAGACTTCTAGTTTCGTTAAGCGAAATAGAGTACTATGAAAGTAGTTAGAGTTTCAAGAGAGGTTGGAGAGAGATATGATAGCAGCACAATTTTTCGGTACAATAGTACTTTGGCTTATAGGGTTACTTATTTTGCATTTTGTGATCTATAGTGCTGTAAAAAGCGGTATCAACAATTCGGTGATAGGAAAATCCTACGGAAATAACTACGAAACGAAGTCTGAGAAAAAATCTTTCTTAGATGCAGATTTGGATAATGACTAAACGAAATAGAGAGTACTCTCCTGAAAATGGAGGGTACTCTTTTTGCGATTCTATTATAAAAGGCGAAGGTTGCAGTACTAATTGGAAGGAATTAAATTAAGTGGGAATTTATATGTGGTGTAGACGTAGAATTACTATAAATAAAGGGGGAATACGATGCTGCACAAGGAATCACCACGAGCGATTTTTGGAATCGTGGCTATAATTTTAGCCATTTCTGCACCTTTAGTCGTCTTATTTATTCCAATGGTACAATTAACCACGTTCAGACACGATCCTCAAAATCTACTGATGACAATTCCGGTTATCAATTACTATCTGTTAAGCGCTGCATTCCTATTCTTCATCCTGATCTTTTCTATTTTGGCCTTTCGCAGAAACAAGCGCGTTTATACGCTCATAAGCGCTTTGTTTGTAACTGCTTGCGGACTAATTTACTTTTCTGGCCTAAGCTACATTCAAGTACATACAGACTTTGTTCGTATTCAACACTTCAACACAGAGACCACATATCCTATGAGCGAAATTAAGACGATTGTCTATGGATACGGCATTGATGAAAATGGGCAATACTTATTTTATACAAAAGATGACGAAGAGATCAAAACAGCCGATACACCACTACTCGACCTTGAAAAGAAACGAAAGCTCTATCGGATTGCCAGCGAAAATGGCGCAGAGTTTATTGAACGAGCTTACAAAGGAGAGTGAACTAGTAAATACTATAGTGCATTCACAAATAACTAGCTATTCATATCTAGAAAAAAGCCATTCATGGTAAAAGGTATTGTTGAAATCTAGTGCGCCTGGGCAATAAGTATATTCCTCTTCTATTGAAGTGACATTGGGAAAATCACTTACTATTTGAGTCAAGGCTTCATCTAAAAGTTCTTTATTGTGATCGGTGAGGGCTTCATCAAAGTAGACCTTCCAAATGAGTGTTCCATTTTCGATTTTTGTGTATATTCCTTTTACACTTTTAGGTATTGAACGATATAAAGCTCTGTGCCCACTGAGAATAAGAGCATTATTGGGATTGAACAATTTCACATTGAAACGTCCTCTCAGAGTATATTTACAATAAGATAAAGAGCGAACATTCTTGGTACTAAGAGCGTTCGCTCAGATAAGCATTTAATCTCTCATTTTTCATCTATCACAGAGACTACTGTTAATTGTGTGGAGGACTTATTGAATAACTTCTCAAATTGAATGTTCACCTGATTCATTATAGATATCAAATTCAAATGGAGCCCCTACCTTATTTGCGAACGCAACAAGTTTTGGAGAAATTAGTAAACCTTGTGTCTGAGCAGTTTTGAAATTTATTACCGCAACGAGTTTACATTGTAACTTGTAACTCTCTTTATACGAGTTGATGATATCTACAGAGTTATGTAATTTATCAACTAACGTTTCAATTACTTCCTCTGGATGATCCGTAAGCACATCATCGATTCTCAAATCCCATGCAGTTTCAAAATGTGTATGCTTTGTTGTAACCCTAATATATTTTTCACCTTGCCTATAGGCTTTCGTAGGAGAAATACCCATCTCTTCAGTAAACACTTCGAGCGGGAAATCTTCTCCATAGAGAGTGAAATAGCTTCTTGTTTCTGTACAATACGTTTTCAAATTAATCACCTCTAAGTTTTACATATAAGGTAGTAACATCTTGATGTATACATTTCATTTGTTTTTTAACCGCGATTGTTAGTAGCAAGAAATTGGTATGTGTTGAGGCTGACACACAAAAGTTAAAATTAACTCGGCTTTATCGTCCAACTGTGCGGTAAGAGAACTGGTAAAAAACTCGTCAAAATCAGTGATTTTAAGAAATTAATGACTCTATTATAAATTCACTACCATACATTAGTTACCTAATTTTTAATAAGAAACACCTGTCATTTAGGGCTTCTTTACAAATTTTCTAACCCTTATCTTCCTCCAAAATCTCATGCACATTCCCAAACGGATCCACAAACGCCGCATAGCGCTGTGGAGTAGGGTGTGAGTGAAGGAATGTAACACCACGCTCTTTTAAGCTGCGAAAGCTTTTCTCTACATCTTCAACTGCAAATACCAGCACAGTTCGCGCCTCCTCCGAATAAGACAGAGGCTCCACAGAACGAAGCGTCTCAAACAGCACTAAATGTTGTCCGCCCATATCGTAAATCAAGCGCTTCTCATCTTCATCAACCAACTTTAGTCCCAAGATATCCGAATAGAATTGGCGAGCTTGTTCTTTGTCTGAAACGAATACCATGATGTGTCCGAGTTTCATGTGAAGAGCCTCCAATCGTAGGGTTATTACTGCTGTAAGTGTAAAGCGAGAACTTCAAAAGTTTTCTTTACACTCTTTAAATATCCAATCATTATTCTTTTAATTTCATTTGAACTTGTATACTTACCTACACCTAAAGAAAGGAGGTAATCATCGTTGGAAACGCCAGAACTTATTTGATAAGGTGGATGATTATGTGCTATGTCATTTCTCATTTTATTACCTAATATGAAGTCTTCAGATTTTGTGATCTTTTGTAAATCTAAATGAAGTTGAGTGTGGTTGTTTTTCAATTTACATATAGCATTTTTGAAACTAATTTGATCTGAACGCTTATTTTCGTTGACTTTAAAATCAAAATTTTTAAAAATTAAATGTCCTATTGTTTCGTACAATGCAGCCACACTGTAAAAGAAGATTTCAACGAAATATGTGAAATTAAAATGATTACTAAAATGTTGCTCTTTAAAATCTGGGAAGTATTCTATTGTTTGACCAAAATTACTTGTGGTAGCAATACTAAACCATTGGTCGTCAGGAATTCCTTTATTGAAATAAAACATTGAGTGACCATAAGCTCGATTTACTGAAAATACTTTATTGCGAAGCAAATTTTCCCAATGCTCTATCTCCATACTTTCCAAATCATCAAATATTGAAAATTCCTTTCCAAATAGTCCTTGTGGTATTTTAAAATCTTTAAGTGGGTTCTCATCACTACAAATTAACAAATTGAAATTTGAAATATCCTCAAAGGGAATTATTTGTCTTCCTTTATTCATTGTTCCACCTCGAATATTAAAAATTAGTTTAATAATTTAACTACAAACTCCTTATCAAACCAGAAACAATGTTTAGTCAACAATTCACCAGTGACAGGCAATGTGACTTTATCTTTGCCATCTCGGCCTTTAGTTCGTAAATGAAATTTCCCGTTCGCTCGAGGACCAGGAAGATTAGTAGAAGTGCCGCGCTTCTTTTCAGTTAGAACAACGCCTTGTTGAAGAATACCTTTAACGTAATCATAGAACTCTCGTAAATCTTGTAAGTCTTGATAAGGCATGTTCCAAAGTTTGACGCCCCTGAAATAGAGTTGTCGATCTGGGTTCTCTTTTTCAGTTTCCTTATATTGAAAGACAACAAACAGCAGCTTAGTCTCCGAAAAGTAGTCGAATAGCCAAGATTCCTCAAAAGGCACTTTTAGCCAATCGTGAAAATCAACATTCTTAAAGGACATGTGTTCTTTTGGTAATCCTTTTGGTTCAAGTCGCACAGTTTTAAATTGTATATTTGCCTTCGCAAACTCTTCAATATCATTGAGAGAGGTTCCTTTGATTCCTAAAAGGGAGCTGATGAAGTCAGGTAAGAAAGCTTTGGTTTTCATATTGATTTGAATATTCTTCTCTTTAGAGAGCTGAGTTAGCGACTTTCCTGTGAAAGGGGCAAATCGATTGTTTATTACCTGCTCCAAGGTTTTCTTCTTCAACTCTTGTGGAGAAGTAATACGAACCAAATCCTTCTCAGAAAGCAATTTGCGAGTGAGGGCAGTCATGTAACTATTTTTCAGACTGAATGCTCGTTGCATAGCGGGAATGTCTGAAAAGGGCTGCGACCGAACAGAGTTGCTGTTGGTTCCTTTAGAAGATGCTCCCAGATAGTTCGTGTCACTCTCAGAAAGTTCATGTGCTTTGCCAGCCCGAATTTTATTGACGATGAATTCCCAGTCTTGCTTGATGACCTCAAGGTCTTCACTTGAATAGGAGTGTAGATGGGTCTTCAAGATTTGCCAATCTCGTTGCGGCTTTTCTTTATCCCAGAGATAGAAGAAGAGGAGCAGCTTTTGGTTTTTTGCCCAAAAGCTCGATGTCTCAAATTCTTTCTTCACCTCTTCGTTGTAGTTGATAATATTTAAAACAAGGCGCTCTTTAGCAGAAAGGGTCTTATTTTTATTCTTTTTAACCCCGGTAACTTTTAACTCAATATTGAGGTCTTTAAAATCGGCTTCAGGTCTCGAATTAATCTCATAGCCAAAATAGCTTTCTTCAATGATCTGACCTAGATTGCCTTTAGTTACTTTATCAAGGCGACCCATTAAGTCGATGTCCGCAAAGCTTTTACCTTCTGCTTTTACCGCATATTCTACTAGCTCTTCCTCTGTTGTGAATTCCATTAAAATCACCCCGTACCCATTCTTACCTATAATTTACCATAAAAAAGAAGCTGGCGGCCGCCAGCTTCAAATAGTTAGGTTAAGTTGCACTTCTTTTTTTGCGGTTGTCTTTTCGATTTCTTCGATTCGTTCACCCATCTTTTTGATGAGCCCTACCACTAAAGCATTTCCCATACAGAAATAGCGCATCCGGTTCGGCATGCCTTCAGTCCAGTAATCATCAAATCCATTGAGGCGCTCACATTCAAGAGGCGTTAAGAAGCGTTTGCGTCCATTCACTTCGACTATGTGGGTACTGCGATTCGTAGTTCCTTCGCTAGTCAACATCGTCCGGCCTGGTTTGTCCAAATCGTCAGTAGGGGACATGCCGCCTTCTGAAAAGACGTAACTATGCCCATCTGCTGAAGTTCTTTCTATTTTCTTCGGACCTCTAAGATAAGCAAACTTTTCAGCCTGTGTCTCTGTAAGATAGAAGTCTTCAGGAACCGTCTCCTCATCTTGAAGAATTTCACCTAGAGTAGTTGGTCGCTTCTCTACTGGTTGCGTATGAATGGTAGTTAACTCTCCATTTTGCATCACACCAGCAGTTTGGAAATTGTAAGAGAACAAGTCTGATATCTCTACGATATCATCCGGGAGCGTTGTCGAACTGACTCTTTCCTTATAAGGAGTATCTAGGACAGGAAATGTCTTCGCGAAATATCCTTCATTATAAATTAACTCCTGTTGAGAGAACTGGCGCTGGTTATCGTCGAAAGCAATACCGTTTTTGTAAGCAAAAATAAAAACGCGTCGTCTGCGTTGCGCAAATCCATAATCAGCAGCATTAATGACACGCCATTCTACAGAGTAATCTAAGTCCCTGAATGTAGCTAACATTACCGCAAAGTCTCTTCCACGTTGTTTAGATGGAGACTTCAAAAGACGGTCTACATTTTCAAGTAGCACATATTTAGGTTGTGTTTGATCTAAGATACGTGCGATTTCCCAAAAAAGTACGCCTTTTTTACCTTGTAATCCAGCCTCGCCACTTAGGGAGCGAGCGACTGAATAGTCCTGACATGGGAAACCTCCAACTAGAAGGTCCGGTTCTAGATCTATGAATGTTTCATTAGTGACAGTAGTGATGTCCTCGTTCGATGCAACACCTTCTTGAAAACGAGACTTGTAACAGTTAAAAGCATGCTGTTCTTTACGGGATGGTTCCCACTGATTGGCCCAAACAGTTTTAAACAAATCCTTGTTTGCCTGTTCTAGACCAAGCCGAAAACCGCCGACACCCGCAAAGAGCTCAATGACGTTCAATTGATTCTTTTGCAAAATGGGAACACCCTTTCGTAGTTTTGACTTCATTATACATCAAATTTGTTAAAAGATCAAGATCGAATCGTACTATTTTATCATATAAATCTGTCATGTTTCTAATTCTGACACAAGGGAAATTTAGTAAGAACAGTGATACATTGACGGAGGTGAAAAGAGATGACCAAAAATGTTCCAAAAGCTTCGAGCGAGGCAGCACGAAAGACCATGCAGGGGAATAGTGGGAAAGACACGTCTATTGAATTGATGGTCCGTAAAAGACTTTGGGCAGACGGCTATCGTTTTCGCAAGAACAATCGGCAACTCTTAGGGACTCCAGACATCTCTTTTACTAATCAGAAAGTAGTCGTCTTTCTCGATTCATGTTATTGGCACGGATGTCCTATTCACTTTAAAGAACCTAAAACCAATTCTAAGTTTTGGAGCCAGAAAATAAAGCGGAATCGTGAGAGAGATGAGGAATATAGCAGACATTATATAGAGGAAGGATGGACCTTACTAAGGTTCTGGGAACATGAAGTTAAAGGAGACTTGGACAATGTTATTAAAACTATTGAGTACTATGTAAAAGAGCGAAAAGAAGCATAATTTGTAGAAAATTGTTAGTAAATGTATGTATTTGGTTCATCACCATAAGTCGTGGTTGACACTTGAACAGCTTAATAATGTAAATAAATAGAAAAAAAGCGAAAACACCTGTATCGTAATTGTTGTCTAGACAAACCACGATAGGAGTTTTCGCCTTGTCCCAACAGTTTATCAAATTAGTCCTTCCACTTCCATCATTTTTTAAAATTCATCCGTCATCCGACACCGAACCAAACGTGTTTCGAATTTCTGCGCTGAACCGTCAAGTCCCATGTGTTGTCTGTTCAAATCAGACAGTCCGCCACTCAAAGGAACGTCGCCGTTTTAGACATTCCTACGCCTGGGGCGTAGGGACGATCTGGATCGAGATAGATGTCCCACGCCAGGTATGTAAAGAATGTGGTATCACGTTTGTTCATGACTTTGGTTTAGGCATTGTTCGTTCTTCAACCAGACATTATAGAGTGGAGATAGCAAAACGTTGTCATGGCAGGACAATCTCTGATGTCTCACGTGAATATGGTGTTCCGTACACGACCGTTGAAAGGTGGTTCTATCAATACGCTTCGAGCCAGTTGGAGACTAAAACGGCAAAGCATGTCTTGGTCGATGAGTTCGCTACGCGCAAAGGTCATCATTACGCGACAGTGGTCATTGATGCGAAATCTGGGTGCGTCCTTTCTAT
>NZ_NOKQ01000031.1 GCF_002265435.1 Tetzosporium hominis | reverse complement strand
CACTTTCAAGATTAGCCGAAACCCCTTCAAGCAATTTGTCTAATAGTGCCGGCAGCATTTGCTCGGTCAGCTCAGATTCATAGCGGACGGTAAGTGTGCCAATCGTATTGTCGAAGAAAGGAGCAGTCGAAAATGTTTGCAGCACTCTTCGTTTCAGGCTAAAAATGAGCGCTTTTGCATTCCATTTTTCGTCTGCTTCATAAAACGTATACTCCCTCAGCTTGCCCCATTCGTTT
>NZ_NOKQ01000032.1 GCF_002265435.1 Tetzosporium hominis | reverse complement strand
TGAGGCTGTACCCTTTTTTGACCTTAATGAACCGTAGACGGAGAATATGATTCTTCTTCCAGGTCCTTTTCGTCTTTGGCTCTTTCCTTCCTCGCCCAGCCGAAAAAGATAATCGCCAAAAATGTCCCGTACACGATTTCCTGTAGGATTTTCATGACAATCGCGCCAAGCTGCTGATCTTCGAGAACAGGCATGCTGCTGAACATTTCCGGACCTGTAAGCGTCATTCCGCTCAG
>NZ_NOKQ01000195.1 GCF_002265435.1 Tetzosporium hominis | reverse complement strand
TCTCTTCAAACGAAGCCATTGACTGCCTGATGTTCAGCTATCAAATGGAACATCCGGACGAACATCAAAACGTCAGACAATTGATCGGTAAGCTTCATGAGCGCCAACAAAACGTGCCGGTCTTCCTGTTGGGCGATCGGGAAAAAGCCCTCGCCGCAATGGATCGCGACCTGCTGGAGCTTGTCGATGAATTCGCCTGGATTCTGGAAGATACCGCCGACTTTATCGCCGGACGC
>NZ_NOKQ01000262.1 GCF_002265435.1 Tetzosporium hominis | reverse complement strand
ATTTGAATTGGATATGGCTGTGCTGATTTCCTTGTTTGTCCTCGTCGTGAGTGATGTGGTTGTGCTTGTTTATTTATATTCACAATTTATCATGGCGAGGCGGGCGGTATCCGGCCAGCAGCACATTCATTTGCGCGGAAAGGATGTAAGAAAAAGACTGCTTGCCGTTTCCATTCCTACAACAGGGCTGCGCATTTTTCATGCGGTTGTCAATGCGATTGAACCCTTTTTAGTAA
>NZ_NOKQ01000033.1 GCF_002265435.1 Tetzosporium hominis | reverse complement strand
GGTTTTTCGTCTTTCTTCATATTTTGTTGATTTTGTTCTTGTTTTTGTTTTTGTTAATCTTTTTGTGCCTTTTTATGATCCAATTTTTTATTTTTGATTTTTTTTTTAAGTTTAAGGTTTAAGGTGGTCTTGGTTCTGGCCGTTGTGAAGGGGACAATGCCATTTTGCTTTCACTGTTTTTGCTTCTTTTGCTTATTGAAATATTATGTTTTTACGTTTTTTTTTTTTATTTTTTTA
>NZ_NOKQ01000034.1 GCF_002265435.1 Tetzosporium hominis | reverse complement strand
CGGCGGCCCCCCCCCCCCCCCCGCCCCCCCCGCGCGCCCCGGGGCCCCCGCGCCGGCCGCGCCGCGGCGCCCCCCGGCCCCCGGCGCGGCCCGCGCCGCGGGCCCCCGCCCCCCCCCTCCCCCCCCCCCCCCCCCCCGGCGAGACCGGCCGGCGACCTCCACCCCCGCCACGGCCCCACCCGTCGCGCACCCCACCAACGCCCTGCACCCGCCACTCTTCATCACGCCTCGCCCGAA
>NZ_NOKQ01000301.1 GCF_002265435.1 Tetzosporium hominis | reverse complement strand
AAGGGCCAAATTTTAGGCTTTATCGGGGCAAATGGTGCTGGGAAGTCGACAACCATCAAAATGTTGACAGGGATTTTAAAGCCGACATTGGGTTATTGTCGGATCAATGGCAAGATTCCTCAGGACAATCGCCAAGATTATGTCAAGGATATCGGGGTTGTCTTTGGACAACGAACCCAGCTATGGTGGGATTTGGCACTGCAAGAGACCTACACGGTCTTGAAAGAGATTTACGAT
>NZ_NOKQ01000035.1 GCF_002265435.1 Tetzosporium hominis | reverse complement strand
CCTTCAATATCACCGTTTACCGCCGCTACCATGGCGCCGACGGCACAGCCCCGTTTGACAGCTTCTGAAAGCGGAATTTGATCAATCAAACCCGATAATACGCCGGCCGCAAAGCCGTCTCCGGCACCCACGGGATCCGCTGCTGCCTTAATCTGATAGCCTTCCGCATAGCCGCTTTCGTTCCCGCCGGCATAATAGGCGCCTTTTGAACCAAGCTTGATGATCGCAGTTTCAGCC
>NZ_NOKQ01000373.1 GCF_002265435.1 Tetzosporium hominis | reverse complement strand
ATAGAAAGGACGCACCCAGATTTCGCATCAATGACCACTGTCGCGTAATGATGACCTTTGCGCGTAGCGAACTCATCAACCAAGACATGCCTTGCGGTTTTAGTCTCCAACTGGCGCGAAGCGTATTCATAGAACCATCTTTCAACGGTCGTGTACGGTACACCATACTCACGCGAGACATCAGAGATTGTCCTACCATGACAACGTTTTGCAATCTCCACTCTATAATGTCTGGTGGAAGAACGAACTAGGCCTAAGCCAAAGTCATGAACAAACGTGATACCACATTCTTTACAGACCTGGCGTGGGACATCTATCTCGATCCAGATCGTCCCTACGCCCCAGGCGTAGGAATGTCTAAAACGGCGACGTTCCTTTGAGTGGCGGACTGTCTGATTTGAACAGACAACACATGGGACTTGACGGTTCAGCGTAGAAATTCGAAACACGTTTGGTTCGTTGTCGGATGACGGATGAATTGTAAAAAATGATGGAAGTGGAAGGACTAATTTGATAAACTGTTGGGACAAGGCGAAAACTCCTATCGTGGTTTGTCTAGACAACAATTACGATACAGGTGTTTTCGCTTTTTTTCTATTTATTTACATTATTAAGCTGTTCAAGTGTCAACCACGACTTATGGTGATGAACCAAAAAGGGGTGATGTGGTGGAGAGAAGTAGTGTGTTATTTATAGTCGCGGTGGTAATGGGACTGGCAGCGTTCTTATGGTATGACCAGTCGGGAATGGCAGAGGCGTCGTCGACACCAGAAAGGGCAGTTCAAGAATATATGGGAGAAAATCCGGTCTACGTTATTGAAATTATGGAACTAGAAGATTCGGTCTATGTGTTTCATGAGCCAGTCGCATACCATGAGGAAGGGCGGATGTCGGTAACTCGTGTGGACAAAGTCGAGTATGGCTGGAAAGCGGTCACCTCGCTGTCTTTTGGACCCGAGATAACGGACTGGGCGAGTACTACTGGAACAACTGTCGGCTCAGCGCACCCAGAGACGAAAAAGGTAATTGTCAGTGGATTCGAAGCGTTGCTTTATACATTTAAAAGTACGGGCAAGAATATTTATCTTGTGTACGATCAAGAAGTAGAGATGCCTATCACTATTGAGGAAATGGGTGAGAGCACGATACAGATAGGTGATTGACATCGGGTGCTTCCTTAATTCATTTTAAACTCTTAGAAGGAGGGGTTCTTTGAAAGTTATCCATTTCATCATCGGCTTCTTATTCATCGCTTTGGGTCTCTTCTTTCTCTCCACCACAGTCGATGGTGATTTCGTGAAAAATTTTAGTTACAAACTGCTAGGTTTTGCGATAGTCGTAGGTGGCGCAGTTTATTTAAAGAAAGTCGCTAGGTTCGGAAGACAGAAAGAGAGTCGATAAGAGAAATATACAAAAGAGAAGGTCCCGTGGCCTTCTCTTTTTGTTTGTCCAGAAGCTAAAATCAACTCGCAAAATCCCGCTTGTACTGAACTGCCAAATAAATCCCACACGCCAAGAAAGCAATCCCGTACTTAATGATGAAGAAAATCGTCCACATCTCTTCTTTAGGAAGAAAGAAGTCCCCGAGGATCACAGCCCCAAGTAGTACAAAGACACTCTTTAAATAAATCTGATTCGTGCGTTCATCCGGTTTTCCGATTTTGTAGTAATACACCGTCACTAAAGCGGCTCCGACAATCAAGAATCCCAGGCTGCCCATCAACAGCATGTTCCAGTTCGCATTCGAACTCTCAGCCCAAGTCATCACTGGAGAAAAAATAGAAAGTGTCATGTTTTCAGTCAGCATTTGCACCCGTTCCTTTCTCATACATAAAAATGTCGTCGATCTCTACTTTGAAAAACTGCGCAATCCGAAAAGCCAGCAACAACGAAGGCACATAGTTGCCTTTTTCCATGACGAAAATGGTTTGCTTCGAGACACCGACGGCATTCGCCAGTTCCGCCTGCGTCAGCTTGGCCAAGACCCGATGTTCATAGACCTTATTGGAAATCGAATCGCCAAAGTCATTCTTCATTTGCCTCACCTCTTACCACAAGAATAAAGTAAACTTATCTAAAAGTAAAGTAAACTTTGATTTTATGATTAAAAAATTTCCAAATATCGGTGTGTTATACTTCTAGTAACAAACTAATTTAATTTTCAGACGGATCATATAGGGGGAGAAGGCAATGATTTTCGTATGTATGGGATACTTCGATAAAGACAAAATGCATCAACTGCCAAGCGAAGAATTTGAGACTCTAATGGCTGCCTGTCAGCCGCATATGGAGGCTTTGAAAATGACGGGGAACGTGCTGGTGGATGCAGGCTTGGATTCGGAAGTCACGTCCCTCAAACGGCGAGAGGGAAAGGTGTACGTAACAGACGGGTTGGAAGCGGCATCTTCTGAGTTGATCGGCAGTGTATTTCTAATCGAAGCGGACACCCTGCAGCAAGCCATTGAACTGGCTGCTCTACATCCGACTACGCAACTAGACGAGGCAGAGAAGTTCGGTTGGCGGACAGAGATTCGACCCGTTCACACGTTTACCTCATCTCTTTAAACGCCCTACTCTAACGAAGGAGCTGACCTAATGACGAACTCGTTCCACGAAGTTTCAGAAGTTCTTGAAAACTACGCAACTGCTGTCTATGAACTCGATGTGGAGAAATTTCTTGCTGCCTATGGCGATGACATTCATCTTTATGACTGCTGGGGAAGATGGGAGCTTCAAGGTCTTCCCGCGTGGAGAGAAAGTGTAGCGGAATGGTTTTCGGGTATCCGAGAGGACAACAATGTCGTGGAAGTGACTTTTGACGATGTCGTAATCACAGAAGATGCGAGCGTGGCCTTTGTGCACTGTGCTGTCAACTTCACAGGGTACGAAGCCGGTGGAAGTGAACCGCTCCGTCAGATGACCAACCGCTTCACGTTTGGTTTGAAGAAATTAGAGGGGTCTTGGCAGATCACTCATGAGCATTCTTCTCTCCCAATTGATCTAGAGACGGGCAAGGCCCTATTCGATTCGAAAGCCTGAACACAGAGAAAAAGCCAGCTCCATTGCGAGCTGGCTTTAGCTGTTTCTAAACCTGTTTCCTGTATTTGAATACACAAGCGTAAAGACAATCAGTCCTGTCATGAACGCAATCCCAATCCACATCAGTATAGGCATCTCCAGCCACTCACTCAGTGACAGCAACACCATGCTGAAACTGATTCCATACAAAACCTTGCTCATGAACTTACAAAGTGCGAGCTCATCATACTTAGCTTTCTCTTTTTTAGACATTGTGTTGTAGCCGGCGATCAAGAAAGCTCCTTTTCCCTGCGAGAGGAAGTAAGCCATTACAAGGAATGGGATGACGAGTAGGAGGTTAATGATGGCTGGTGACATTGGGTTCACACCTTTCGAAATTAACTAGTGATTAATTTACGTGAATTAAGCTACTAGGTTTCAATTTTACGCAGGAATCGTTTATCTATATAAAGAAGTAAGTATATTAAAATGTATTTTTAATGAGGTGATCCAGTGGAGTCTTCAAAATATGAACCAATTAGTGATGAATTAAAGAAGGTTAAGAAAGCTGGTTCTTTAAGAGTCACGTTTTCTTTTCAACAAATTGAAGATATATTAGGCCAATCCTTGCCCATGTCTGCAAGGAAGTATCGCCCTTGGTGGGCAAATAACTATAGCCAGAAAAGTCGACACTGCCAAGCTTGGTTGTCTCAAAATTGGGAGACAGAGTCGATAGATTTCCATCAGGAACGAGTCACTTTTGTCTGTGTTCAGTAATACATAAGGAGGTCATCATGTTTCATTATACAAAACACACCCATAGTACAAAAAAGGTAGAAAAGACCACATTTACTAAACTTGAGATGAAAGAAAGCGATTTAGAAGAAATGATTCGATTGAACGTCGAATTAGTTACAGACGATGAAGAATCAATCCAGATTATTGGAAAGCAAGTGAAGAATGAGAAGTTAGGACGAAGCGATTTAACTGCAATCGATCAACAAGGGAATATTATTTTGATTGAAATTAAAAGGGACCGCTCAGATATTGAAGGGCGGAAAGAAGCATTTGAATTTCAAGCTATACGCTATGCTGCAAGCTATGCAACGATAACAACTCTTGAAGAAGCGGTAAATATCATCTATGGACCTTATTTGGCGCAATATGATCAAGAAGCGATTAAAGAAAATCTCACTGCCAATGAAGCGGCCATGAGGGCACTCACAGATTTTCTTGAAAAAAATGAGAGTGATTGGTCTTTCAATGAAAAACAACGAATCATACTAGTTGCTTCGGATTTCGACGAGCAAACCTTGTCGGCAGTGGCCTGGCTCAATCAAAACGGAGTTGATATGAGTTGTTTTAAACTGACTCCTTATATAATTGACGGGCAGATTTATATTGATTCAACTCGAATATTACCTGTAAACGATCCGAAAGAATTCTATGTCAATCTTTGGACGAAATCAACAACAGTTAAAACGCCGTCGGGCACAACTCGTACAAAGCGAACACTTCCTAAAATTGATCAGTTAATCGAGTGGGGAGTGGTTTCTCCCGGAGATACAATCCGTGCCAAGAATCGGCAGGATACTGGAAAACTAACAGACTCAGGAAATGTGGTAGTTCAGGGTCAGGAAATTAGTTTACAAAATTGGCTTAAGCAACTTTATGGTTGGTCTAGTGTTCAAACATATATGTTTGCTATTGATGAAAAGACAGGGAAGACCTTATCTCAATTGAGAGAAGACTATATGAATAAACTGGTTGAAGAAGAACTAGCAGCTACGCAAATTAGTAATGATGAAATAGAAACAGAGAGACCTGAATAACAGGTCTCTCTGTTTCTATTTATTATGATTGCTTTTACTTCAAATGAATAACAGCCTACTGTGACATCATGCAATAAATATGATGTAAATATTGGTAATTTACATGGTATAATTGTATCGAAAAAATAAAAAAATGATATTTAAATACGAAATGATTTATGAATTAATTTTGAGGTGAACATCGTGATAAAAAATCAACCTAAGAATAGAAGATTTTTCGAGTATCTACTGGAGTTAACGAAATTAAACTCTACGGTAATAAGAGATTATACAAACTATGAGAAATACTGGAATGAAGAAGAGTTTCTAAGATTAGAAGGAGTTAGTGTAAATAAAAACATAGACGATGAAAATTTTATAGAAATTCACAAACCTACACTTTCTTCAGAAGAGAAGAAGCATCCTGAACCACCAGAATCAATTAAAACATGGTTAGACTTTAAGGTGGAAAAAGAAACAGAAAGACCTAAACATCTACCATTTAAGAAAAGCAAAGATAATAAAGGAAATGAATTTGTGGAATATTTTGAAGCGGATGCTACTCGTAAAGAAGACTATCTAGTATTTGTAGAAAAGTGGCTTGATTGGGCTCGAAACATATTATTAAAGAAAAAGGTTATTGATTTTTATAATCAGTTCTTTGAACTTGCCACACGTTTCGATCGGGAAGGTGAAACACTTGAATTGGTATTTGGAAGAGGGTTATTTGTATGGAAGCATCCTCAAGGCTTAATTAGAGGGCCATTAATTACTCAAAAGCTTGAAATCACGCTTTATGCAGAAAAGAATATCATCACGATTGCTGCAACTGGTAATGCCATTAAACAAGAAACAGAAATGTTTTCAGGTATTCCATTACATAATAAAGAAAAGGCGGACGCGATACTAAATTCCGTGAGTCCAGATGAAATGAAGGGAGATTTAGAGGGCAAATTTACAAATTTTATACGCTCGATTCACGCAGATGGAGAGTTTTATTCTAGACAAGCATCTGTTGAAACAACTTCAACTCCAAAAGTTTTTGATCAAAATGTATACGTTTTACGTAAGAAAACAGCCAGAGTTTTAAGAGATGACTTAGAAAGTATTCTGAAAGAATTAGCTGATGAAAACCTTGAGTTAAATGAAGCGATACAGTCACTTTTGGGTGAAGAGACTCGGTCTAGTGATAGCGAGCAAGGAGATGACTCTTCTAAAGGATTGTTACCAAAAGATATATTGTTTTTCCCATTAGAATCAAACGAACAACAAAAAGAAATAGTAAAACGTATAAATAGTAATTATGGAGTGACTGTACAGGGACCACCAGGCACTGGTAAAACACATACCATTGCAAACTTAGTTTCGCACTTCTTGGCTGAAGGAAAAAAAGTCTTAATAACTAGCCAGAAAGAAAATCCATTACGTGTTCTGAAAAATAAAATTCCTGAAGATATTCGAGATTTGTGTGTGCCTGTATTAGGTGGTGGAAAAGATTCTATTTTGGAGATTGAAAAGTCAATCAATACAATAAGTGAAAAGTTAGGGGAACTTGATTCGGCGAAGTTAGAAAAGGAAATTAAAAGAAATCTCTCTGAATTAGATAAAAGCTATCGTAAAGAAATGGAATTATTTAACCAATTACGTGTATATTCGGAAAGAGAAGGAACGGTTCTTCACTATAAAGGAGAAGAACTATTTAAATATGATGTTGCTAAACTATTGGCTGAAACAGATTCAGACTATACATGGTATTTGGATGATATATCGATAAATGCAGTTTTTCCACTAAATCAAATTGAATTTGATACTCTACAGAATTTGCAAAGTAGCTTAAATCAAAATGAACTGATATTAAATGACAAGGAACTTCCTGATATCTCAACTGAGATAATGGATGAATCTACTTTTGTTGAGTTTATTAGTGAAGGTTCATCCTTAGGTAAAGGAAAAGAAGATGGAGAGTTATACCTAAAACAATACGGTTTACCTACCGAGGCAAAAGAAATCCAGTATATACTTCAAATATTTAAAACATTATTGGATAGAAAAGAGATTCTCACTAATAAGAGTAATAAGTTGATATTTGAAGATTTAAAGTCAGGTGGGGCTCGTGAAGAAAGGTGGAGAAACTTTAGTAAGAACGTTGAGCAGTATGTGAGCACTTTACTTCTGACTTATAATCAACTGATAGGATATGATTTTGATTTACCAGCAAAACCATTATCAGAAATACGAGCAGACATTGAGATAGCTAAACAACGCCTGGCTACAGGGAAAAAAGCTGATTTCTTCTTTTATCTGGGCAAAGGAAAACATGTTAAATATTTATTTGAGACAAGTGTATTGAATCAGAGGCCACTCGAATCAATAGAGGATGTAAAAATAATAGAAATTTATTTAGATTATATTTCTGAAAAAAATGAAGTTGCTAGAATTTATAATGCAAATATGAATGAAATTGGTCATGAAGTAATTGATTCAAAAATAGCAAGATTTCCTCAGAATCTTCAAGAGAGATATCTCTATTTGACTAAAGTCATTGAGACTTACGATGAAATCCAAAAAATCGAAGAAAAGTTGAACTTATCTTCTGTAAATTTATATTCATTAGATCATATTGGCGAAGTAGTTGAGAGAATATCTCAAGCACATAAATATCTTTCTTACTGTGAATGGGAAACAAAATATAATAACCATTTAAAAGAATTAAAAGCAATAGCATCAAATCCGAATAAACACGTCATCTATAGCGAGTTCATTGAAGCATTTAAGTCTAAAAATATAGAGAAGTGGAAACAGCTCATTACTAACTCAATTGAGCTTTATGAAATTCAGGATAAAGTGAAGAAATTTTATAACGTCTTAGATAAACTAAAGTCTGTCTTACCATTGACCGCTGCAAAACTTGAATCAGTTGTGGGTACTGATTTTAGATGGCCATTAGACTACGAGACAGCATTTGAATTAAGAAAGTTAAAAACTTGGTTAGATGAAAATAGTGATATTAATTCTACAAAATTAAGAAAGCTAATTGATAAAGAAAAAACCAATCAGCGTCAATTATTAAAGCTTATTGTCAGGGATGCATCTTGGAAGAGTCAGGTAGAGCGCATTACAGATAATCAAAAAAGAGCTTTATCGGCTTGGAAGACGTCAATTAAACGTTATGGAGCAGGAACTGGTAAAAATAAAAGATTCTTAAAAAATATACGAGAAGCCATGGTAGAGGCGCAAAATGCCATTCCTGTATGGATAATGCCGATTGGGCAAGTGTTAGAGAACTTTCCAATTACAAATGAAAAGTTTGATGTGGTGATTTTCGATGAAAGTAGTCAATGTGATTTATTTTCCATTAATGTACTCTTGCGAGGTAAAAAAGCGATTGTCGTCGGGGATGATGAACAAATTAGTCCGCAATCTGTTGGAATTAATCATGACGATATTATGGAGTTACAAAGAAAATACCTAAGTGACATACCTAATGCAGAGTTGCTTGATGGAAATATTTCTCTATACGAAATAGCGGAGCAGACATTCCCGAAAGCAGGAAAACTGATGTTGAGGGAACATTTCCGATGTGTCCCGGAAATTATTCAGTTTTCAAATGACTTAAGTTACAGTGGTCAAATGATTCCAATGCGATTACCACTAGAATCTGAAAAAATTGATCCACCTGTCATGGCTATTAAGGTAAACGATGGTTACAATGATCACGGAGATAAAGATATTAATTTACCAGAAGCTGAGAAAATAGCAGAAGATATTTCTAAAATCATAAATGATCCAATTTTTTCCGATCAAACAATTGGAGTTATTACGTTGCAAGGAGATAAACAACATAAACTTCTTGAAAATTTAATTCGTGAGAAAATTGGAGATGCCGAATACGTAGCTCGTAAAATAATTTGCGGAAATGCTTATAATTTACAAGGTGATGAGCGTGATATTATCTTATTATCAATGGTAGTAGCTCCTAATAGAAGATTTATGACTTTAACTAAACAAGCTGACAAACAGAGATATAATGTTGCAGCTAGTCGAGCACGTAATCAGATGCGTCTATATCATTCGGTAGATTTAAATGATCTTTCTCAGAAAGACTATCGATATGCTTTCTTGGCTTATTGTAAAAATCCTAATCGTGTTAAACAGGAGTTTGAGGATTTGGAATCTCTATGCGATTCGCCATTTGAAAAAGACGTTTTGAAGATGATTTTAGCTAAAGGTTACCGAGTCACACCTCAAGTAAAAGTAGGTGGTTACCGTATAGATTTGGTAGTAGAGGGTGTGCGAGATCGTTTAGCTGTGGAATGTGATGGGGAACGTTGGCATGGTCCCGATGTCTTTGAAAGTGATATGATACGTCAAGCCTCTTTAGAAAGATCAGGTTGGAAATTCTGGAGAGTTCGAGGTCGAGAGTTTTATTTCGATAGAATTAGTGCATTAGATAGTTTGTGGGAAAAGCTTGATGAATTGGGTATTGAACCGCAAATGCATCAGCCTCATATCCCAGATGAAGAGCAAACTGATGTATCACTATCTGAACAACAAGAAGGTAAATTAGAAAAAGTTCAATCAGAAAATGAAAATAGAATCTCCAACCCATCAATAAATTTGAGAGAAACGATACCTAATGGGCAAATTAGTTTGTTTGAAAATAAAGAGCAACCTGACATATTTAACTCTGATTATCTATTGGAGTTTGTAGATAAAAACGGTCTTAAATATGTGGATATGCGAGAAAAAGCCCAGTGGTAATATGTCAACCGAAAAAAATGAGTGAATTG
>NZ_NOKQ01000036.1 GCF_002265435.1 Tetzosporium hominis | reverse complement strand
ATATCTTTTTTGTTTTATCAGGATATTTGATTACATCGATTATCCTGCCGGCGTATGGAAATGACATTTCCCTCACATTCCGCGATTTTTGGGTGCGCCGGATACGGCGGCTGCTTCCAGCGGCGACGCTCATGATTTTCGCAACCGTCATATGGGTCGCTTTGTTTAACAGAGAGCTGATGCATACCGTACGGGGAGATGCGATCTCCTCTCTTTTGTATGTCAGCAATTGGTGGTT
>NZ_NOKQ01000136.1 GCF_002265435.1 Tetzosporium hominis | reverse complement strand
TTTTCTTTTAATTTCTTGATGGTAGCTGGACCGATTCCTTTTAAGGCAAGGAGTTCTTTTTCTGTCCAATTTTTGAAATCAGCAGCAGACTTGATTCCTTCATCGTAGAAAGTCTTGGCACGGTCGACTGAAAGTCCACCTAGGTTGGATGCGAATTCTTCTACAGAGCTTGTAACTTTTTGAGCTTGCTCTTTAGTTGCTTCTACTGCTTGTTCCACTTTTTTAGAGACAACTTTCC
>NZ_NOKQ01000037.1 GCF_002265435.1 Tetzosporium hominis | reverse complement strand
CACCACTAGTCAATCCTTCATTGACGTCCCAGTCTCGAATGGTCGCATCTGCTATTTTCAATTCACTGCTGTTAAAGTATTCGCCACCAGGGAAGGTATTGTTATCAATGGCTGAGGCCAACATCATCACCTTCATGGTCGATCCTGGCTCGTAGTTACTTTGATAGAGGATATCACGCCAGACAAAGTCTTTTGTGATGCCATCCTTGGTATCTGCGTTAAAGGTTGGCCGTTGGGT
>NZ_NOKQ01000256.1 GCF_002265435.1 Tetzosporium hominis | reverse complement strand
CAGATGTCACTGACCTTTACTGGAACAGCATCGCTAAGTGTGCCTCGCGGTGGTCTGCGAAATAACGATCTAGCTGTGATGAAATCTTTAGCTCCATCTACTGCCTTGACATATACATAGGTACGTGATACCGTTCGTCCAGCTTTACAGATCATCAAGACGAAGCCTCTCGACAAGAAGGTCAATCATGTATAGCACCATAACTTCGTCATACCGTCACCTTCGATACGTCCGATAA
>NZ_NOKQ01000039.1 GCF_002265435.1 Tetzosporium hominis | reverse complement strand
TGGTTCAGGCTCTTTTTATTTTCACTTTCATCGTTTTAAACCGGTTGTGCCTCATCTTTTGTTGAAAAAGATTCCGTTTCATAATATACTTCCAGATGTACAGAATAAGGCACTGACATATCATTCTATACATATTTTTCGAAAAAGGAGATGTCAAGGCAATGCTTGATGCTCAGCAAATTAAAGAAATCATTCCCCACCGCTATCCCTTTCTGCTGGTAGACCGTGACAGAAGTAG
>NZ_NOKQ01000067.1 GCF_002265435.1 Tetzosporium hominis | reverse complement strand
ATCTTTGAAGGCGATTGTGGGGGATGGTAGCTGAATGCCATGGCGAAATTCGCTATCTATGTTGAAGAAGCGCTAGAAAAAGATATTGAAGCAGGTAAGGGCATTTTCATCGACTAACTCATACTGGGGCTTAATCGCCCCTTTTTAATACAAATAATAGGGATGGCTAATAATGAGTGAACACAAGTCGTTAAATCCTTTAGTTACTGAGGTATTTCAGTAGAAGTTAAATTGTATCG
>NZ_NOKQ01000286.1 GCF_002265435.1 Tetzosporium hominis | reverse complement strand
AGACGCTCTTCAGATCTAGGATAAAGGATCGATATTTTTTCGGCTATATCCGTGTTTTTTACTGCGGTATGGGCAAGCATTAAAGCCGGATTTGTAAGTTTTGTATCGTGAGCGGCAGCTAAATTTGGAGAGTTTCGGTCAAAGGTACAAGCAATATTGTCTGCGGCAGCTGCAATAATGTCGATTGTCATTTCGAGTGCTAGAGCGCCTTTACAAAATCCAAGTCTATTATCAAGGCG
>NZ_NOKQ01000208.1 GCF_002265435.1 Tetzosporium hominis | reverse complement strand
TGTCCGCCTGGCGAGGAAATTCAATGGGTGATCCCTGGGCATACGGAATCAGTTTATTGTCAGCAGGATGGTGGCTGGCGCTGCATTGCACATTACGGGATTTCTCCGCGTTAAGGATTCATTAAGATCGCTACGTATACTTCTCGATATCTTATTGATTTGCCTTAAAGGGATTACCGTGACAAAAAGTATTTCGTTAAGTAAACGCATCTTCGTTATTGTGATTCTTTTTGTCATTG
>NZ_NOKQ01000040.1 GCF_002265435.1 Tetzosporium hominis | reverse complement strand
GCTGAAATGAGTTCGCTTGCCGTTCAAATACGCCTGCAGCTGCTCGGCGTATTCTGCCAATCCTTTGTCATCCCGAATGAAAACTGGCTGTGTAAATCTTTTTTCAGCCCAAGCGGCCAAATCCTCGAAGCCTTGATTCCATCCCCCTGTAAAACAGAGCCCGCGGGCAGTCGCCCCAATGTGAATCTGCCAACCTCGGCAAATAAGCGTACGCCAGTATACGATTTGATCGTCCATAT
>NZ_NOKQ01000218.1 GCF_002265435.1 Tetzosporium hominis | reverse complement strand
AGGTCGCACGGGCATGCCTCCGTGAAGACGAGTTCATAAAGGACATCTATTACGGATTACAACATATGCGATTTGTACTGAAGTCGACTACATCTGGACAAGCCTCTCGTCGTCTGAAAGAGTGGATCGACCGTTTCATGTTTCATCCCTGTGGGCCGCTGGCCAAGATTGCAAAAGCTGTGATAGTGCGTCAACGTGAGATGGAAAACACAATACTCTCGCCTCTCTCTAACGGGAAAATAGAAGGTACAAACAATAAGATCAAACTGATCAAACGAAGAGCTTTCGGGTATCGTAATCTGAATAACTTCTTCACGAGGTTAAAACTTGAACTAGGAAGCTCAAAATAGCAACCACGAGTTATGGTGATGAACCAGTGAGAAGAACAACTGGGGGATTTAAGAAATTAACGATTATAGTAATGGTGCTAGCCTTATTATTTTCGTCGTTGCCTTGGCAACAGATGCAATCGGTTGACGCGCATGGAACACATGATCCTGAGCAGAAAAAGACCGAAGACAAAGGAAAGAAACCTGAAAAAATTTCTACCGAAGACGCTATGCTTCATAATGTTGAAAAGGTAGAAGAAATAGAAGAGTTGCGTACAGAGAATGAAGCAACCTTCAAAAATAGCAATATGACCTATACTTCTGAAATATATACGAGCCCTATACATTATAAAGAGAATGGTAAGCTCAAACCTATAAAGAACAAGCTCGTGGAGAATAAAGATGCAGATAAAGACTTGTTTGGTTATACAAGTACGGAAAACAAGTTCACCGTGAAATTTGCTAAAAAAATCAAGAACAAAGAAGCAATCTCTATCAATTTCGGTAAAGACAAACTAGGTTTCACATTAGAGAATGCGACATCTGATGGCGTAATCAAAAAAGAAGAGTCTGCTGTCACGTATGAGAACATCATGAAAGATGTCGACCTTCGTTATACGCTGCAACCAACAGGTGTGAAAGAGGATCTAATTCTTAAGGCTGCAAACACACCTAACGAATTTCTATTCTCCATCTCTGGAACATTGACCGCAAAACAAGATGGGCAAACGATTTCCTTTACCAATAAAAAGAATGAGGAGCTTTGGGTGATGACCCCGCCGTATATGGAAGACGCTGCGGGAGCTTTTTCTGCCGATCTTGAATATCAGCTCATCGAGGGAAAGAACAACAAGCAAGCAATAAAGCTCATTATCGATAAAGAGTATCTTGAAGATCCGAAAAGGGTATTTCCAATCGTGGTCGATCCGACTGTAACACTTGGTGGGAGTTTAGCGAACACTATCGATACATATGTCATGAAAGGGCATCCTAACGTCAATTATTACAACTCTCCAGAATTAAGGACTGGGTTCACGAATTCTACGAATACCACGCGATCATTCATGGACTTTACGGACTCCCTGCCTAATTTGAATGGCGGATTATTGATTAGTTCCAACCTAAAGATGTATAAGACCGATAACGGGTTTGACCCAATCAATACCAATGTATATGCCAACCGTGTGACAAGCGCATGGAGCTCTGGTAGTTTGACTTGGAATGCACAACCGGGAATCGATACTACTAAAACATATGGGAGCACAGCAGCCAACACAACCGCAGATGGTTGGATGACTATGAATCTCACAAGTCTAGTAGATCAATGGTATGACGGGACGCCAAATTATGGTGTCGTACTACGATCCACATCGGAAGGTACTCTAGGTACTTATCGAAAGTTCAACTCTTCAGATGCTACTTCATATAAGCCTTATCTTGAAGTTACATATTCCGGACTCCCTGCCGCTCCAACAGGTACAGCTTACGGAAATGGTACAGGCACCGGTGCAGGTTATGTTAATCTTTCGTGGGCACCATTAGCAGGTGCGACAGGATACAAGGTTTTAGTGTTCAATGGTAAGACCTATGAAGAGATTGATGTAGGGAATACTACGTCCTGGACCACAAAGGGTAAGAAACTTTGGCCGACTGCTGCTCAAGTCAACAGTGGGGTTTATACGTTAAGAACTGACGGGACCGGCGGCGAATTTTCTGATGACCCGCGTCCAGTTTATCAAAAATCTGGTGGGACTTATGGGGATAGAACTAATTACTGGTTCAGGGTCAAGGCATACAACGCATACGGAACAACATCGCAATCCGCTGCATTCATGCCGACTATTCCGGATCAAACATTGCCTACCAAACCTGGTAAGCCATCCGTTACCAATTCACATAATACAAACTTTACGGTTTCGTGGAGTTCGTCTACTGATAGTAATACAGGTGTTGCAAAGTACTTGGTCTACATGGGAACTGCTGCAGGAAAAACAGATGTAGCAAATGGTGTTGAAGTGACAACTACTTCTTATAAGCACCCGACTGCTCTGAACCCGCGTACTCCTTACTATGTATATGTCAAGGCAGTAGATGGAGCTGGAAACGTTTCTGCTATATCTGATACAGCGACAGGAACGCCACGTATGGCACTTGATGCGAGCTTAGTATCTTCATCTATCCCAAGCCCAATGGAAGCAGATGGAACTTATAACGTCCAGTTCACTGTTAAAAACGAAGGATTGGAGACATGGACCGCCGATAAGAACATACTATTTGGTGCGGTTGCAGAGAATGAGCGTTTCACTAAAGATACTCGATTGGCACTTGCAACTGCGGATTCCATCGGAACTGGACAGACAAAGACGTTCACAGTAAGCTTTAATGCTGGAAAAAGTTTAGGGACGTTCCCAACAAACTGGCGAATGTTGAAAGTCGGCAATGGGTGGTTTGGTGATACTCTTGCGAAAAATGTATTGGTTCAGGACACTACCCCACCTAAAGGAAACATACTGATCAATAATGGGCAGACCTTTACTAATTCACCAAACGTAGAGCTTGACTTGAATGCAACGGATAACGCGGACGGTGCGATTCAGCAAAAGTTACAAAATGAAACTTCTGCTTTTTCTCCTTATGAAGCCTACTCTCAAAAGAAGTCTTGGACACTGTCTTCTGGTAACGGCGATAAGCGAGTCTCGGTCGTCTACAAAGACGCAACCGGGAATGAATCAACACCGGCTACCGCTACCATAAAACTTGATACTTCGTATCCGACTGCTTCTTTACTGAAACCGAGTCCCTTGGAATATGTACAAGGAACTGTCTCTATAACTGGAACAGCATCGGATGAAGATCTACACTCGTATACTGTTAGATATGGTGCTGGATCCGCCCCTACCGAATTTATTTCAATCTTCACTGGAGATATGGATGTTCAAAAGGCGGAATTAGCGACTTGGGACACCAAAGAAGTGCCAACAGGCCTCTATACGCTTCAACTGGCTGTCACTGACTTGGCTGGTAATACGACATACAGTTCTCGAAACATCTGGATCGACCAACCGGACGGTCGACTAGGGCTAGAAGGTTTCTGGGGATCACAAGGAATTACTTCTGGTTTTGGTGAGAGCCATGTGAATTATTCGAACGGAAATCTCGTCCTACGACTAATAGATGCTAGTCTAGACGGAAGAGGTCTCGACCCTACAATTGAGCGCACCTACAATGCACAAGACAAGAGCGTCAATTTATTAGGGAAGGGATGGAGATTAAGTTTTGAATCGCAGGTCATAGAGAGCGCAAATGGTGACATCCTTCTGACTGAAGGAGACGGTTCAAAACATCTATTTGTAAAGAAGCAGGACGGCACATACCAGCACCCTGCTGGAGTTTATAAAAAAGTAACTAAAAATGCTACGGGTGAGATCTTGATTCAAGAACTCGATGACAGTGGCATCTCTGAGACCTTCGGTGTCTCTGGAAAACTCTTGACCGTAGCGGACAAGAACAATAACAAATTGACGTATCAGTATACAGGAGACAAATTAACTTCGCTTAAAGATGATGTTGGTCGTTCCATCTCCCTAACTTACAACACAGACGAGAACCTAGCGACTATCCAGCTATATACAGGTAATAAAATTGTATATTCCTACACAAATAAACTTCTTACAAAAGTAGAATATTTGAACGGTTCAGGTGCAGTTTACCGGACGTTGATTTATGACTATGATTCGACTGGGAAGCTAAAACAATATACCGACCCGAATGGGAACCCAATCAATTACTTCTACAACGGGGAACGGTTGGTACAGGTCCACAGCAAGCATACTCCAAGGAACGCTCAGAGCGGTGAACTTGGAACACCTGTGACAGTAGTAGAGAATTTCAATTATTCATTAGATAGGAGAGAGATCACTTACAGTATCAGTGGCGAAAACTCCACACAAGAGATTTTGGCGACAGTGAATGCGAGCGGAAATCTGACAAAGCTACTGGAAGACGTAAAGGGTTTTGCCGTCACTAAGTCTTTCGTTTATGAGAACAATAAACTGATTGAAAGTGTGGATGAGAAGGGCCGGAAACGAACATTCACGTATGATGCCTTAGGAAATATCACATCCGAAACTGATCCGACCTTTACCACCGCAATTGACAAGCTGACTATCACACCTAAGAAAATGTATGAGTATAAGCCGAACACTAGTCTTCTATCAAAAGAAATAGATGCTTTAGGTAGACAGACCTTATATGAGTACGATGATCGAGGGAACCAAACAAAAGTTACCGATAGTGATGGTTTTTCTGTTCATTCAGTGTACGATGCCTATGGCAACTTGCTGACAACAACAAACGAGAGAGGGCCTCTCTATGGTCACCTGGCTAACTATAGCTTTGAAGAAGGTACTTCTACAGCGCTAGCAAGTTGGAAGACTACTGGTAGTTGGTCAGAGAATTTAACAACAAAGTATAGTGGAAAAAGAGCCATCACTATGCAAGGGACAAGTTCCCTCGAGAGTGAGTATATCCCGATCAAAAAAGGGCGACTACCAGTAAGAGGGCTCGTATGGGTCAAAGCAGAAGCAGCTGCAGGTACTGGTGTCACAGGAGTCCTTCATTTCTATGATGCACAGAAAAACAAGATCAGCAGCAAAGTCTCTACTCCAATCACAGGCACAAAAGATTGGATGATCCTAAACGTTTCAAGTGATGTTCCGACATCTGCGGCGTATGTCTCTTGGAATATCACCGCACAATTAAGTAGCGGAAGTGTCATTGTTGACCAGGCGTGGTTAGAAGAAGCAAATGCCAAACAAACTTTCTCCTATTCATCAAACGGTCTACAACTACTTACAGAAGTAGACCCTTACGGAAACGCTATGACGTACGAATATGATGCAGTAGGGAATCGAAAAGCCTCTATCAATGCTCTCGGCCAACGTGCTGAATTTAAATACGATGCAGACCGAAAGTTGATTGAAGAGATAGATCGACTTGGAAAGAAGACCATCAACGAATATGATTCAAATGGAAACCTGAGGTCGGTAACAAACCCGCTTGGTCAAAAAACGGAATATGCATATGATGAAAGCAATCGTAACACACTCATAGTCTATCCGAAGGTCACGAAGGTTGATTATGAGGGGCAATATGCTCAACCAGAAGAGTTCGTCACGAAAAAAGAAGTGTTCCAATACAATATGCTTGGCCAGCAAGTCGCTGAAAAAGATGGAAACGGGAACATCACTAATAACAAGTACGATTCGTTAGGTAGATTGATGGAGACGACAGATCCTCTTAAGAACAAACGGATATCGTATTACGACGCAAACTCCAATAAGACGCATGATGAAGATTGGGCATACGACACAATCACTAACACCTTATATAAAAAGGGAACGACCTATTACAATTATGACGAGATCAACCAGTTGGTCTCTTATACCGATGCTTCCGGAAATCCAGCAAATATCATTCAGACGACAGAATATGATGCTCTTGGCAATGAGAAGAAGACGCTCAGCGGTACTGGAGTGACTACCGACTACCGATATGACAAGAACAATGAAACCATGTATATGAAGGAGTCTGCTGATACTCCAGTAGAAATCTGGACGCTGATTGACGGAGGAGGCCATCTGGCCGTGACATTAGATGCACTAGGTACTACTACTGAAGTGCACGATACAAATGGGCAATTGCTCTCTGTGATAGATGCAGAAGGGAAGAAAATCACCTATACATATAATGTGGTCGGTGATAAAACGAAATCAGAAGATGCGACTGGAACTGTTACCGACTGGGAATATGATCAAGAGGGGCAGTTGAAGAAAGAAACAACGACCTCCAAGAACCAGAGTGGTGAAACGATCCTTACGGTCACGCAATATACCTATGATGATTTAGGGCAAGTTATTGGAAAGCTGACGACCAGTACGGAGGCAAATAAGCCTGCACAGACACAAGAAGTTGCTTTCAAATACGATGAACTAGGTCGTCTTGTCAAAGAAACAGGAATTGTTGATGGGAAAAAGACTGAAACTCGCATGTACTATGATGAAAATGACAATGTCCTGAAGTCGTGGATCTACGACGAGACGATTGTTGTGCCAGTCCAGTATGATCCGGATGGAGACGGTTTCTTTGACAGCATGACTCTTAACCAATACGACGCAAATAACCGATTGATCAAGGAATCGATTTCCCATACAGGTACCGAGACAATCAATCAATTCAATGATAAAGAAGAAACTGAGACACTTACGAACTTCTTGGGTGATACGGTCGTCTCCTATGACGCCAATGAACGAGTCAAGGAGATCACAACTCCAAACTTTGATTCGTACAAATATGAATATCTGGTTGACGACTCGATTTCTAAAGTGATAGCACCTGGTGTTACCACTGCCTTAACATTCAGTGGAGAGTCTAAGATCAAGACGCTGAAAGCGACGAATAAGAGCAATAGCGTGATCCTTGATTTGAGCTATCAATATTCTGCGACAGAACAGATCACACAAATTACACAAGGCACTAAAATCAAGAAATATACGTACACTCCGATTGGTAACCTAGAGACCGTTGAATCAGGTGGTAAGAAGTATAAATACACATACGACGGCAATTCGAATGTCATCAAAGTCGATAATCTGACCACTCAGAAAACGAAGGAGACCTATACCTACACTACTGGTAACCGACTTTTAGAACAGAAGATGTTTAACGAAACGACAGGAGTCCTGTTCAGCACCACCAAATTCGATTACAACGCAGTGGGAGCTTTATCGAAAAAGACGACTACTGAAGGTAGTAACACGACCGTCATCAACTACGGTTACAATAACGACGATCAACTGATCACGTTGAAGAAGACGGTCAACGGAAAAGTCGTCGAGGATCTTTTATATGAATATGATCAAGATGGCAACAGATTGTCGAAGACGAAACTGCTGGAGCATTCACATTTCCATTATCACCGTGATACAAACGGAGAGATTTTCTCTATCACGAAAGAGACTGGTGGCGTACCAGAGAGTGTCTCCAACTTCTACCGAGATGCAGATGGCAATCTACTCAGCATGCGTTATAATGAGATTGTTTACTATTATCAATTCAATGCACGTGGCGATGTTATTGCTTTGACTGATTCAGCTGGTACAGTAGCAGCAACCTATGATTACGATGAGTGGGGCAATGTAACATCTATGACGGGGAACCAGGCTCTAGCGAATGCAAATCCGTACCGGTTTGTTGGTAAGTACGGTGTCCATTATGATCAAGACGCCAACCTCTACTTAATGGGTTGGAGGGATTACGATCCATCGATTGGCCGCTTTATCGTCCAGGATGAGTATGAAGGCGAAGAGGATGAACCGACTTCCTTGAACCGTTACTTATACGCTGATGCAGACCCGGTCAACAATATCGACCCAGATGGCCATGCCCCAAAATGGATGCAAAAAGGATGGAAATCCACGAAGAAGTACGCGAAGAAAGGATATAACTTTGCGCTAGGTGACGATATCCAGACACTGCGCAGTCCGAAGTCTAAGTGGTATCACAAGGCTGGAGCCGCTGCCAGTATCGCTTCCAATTTTATACCTGGTGCTGCACCAGCTAAGCTTGCATTTAAGGTAGGTAAAGGCGTCAAAGTTAAAAAACTCAAGAAGTTCAATGCGCCGTCAGTCAAGAACAGCAGGACCATCAAGGTAAAGGCAAAACAAATAAAAAAGGTAAAAGCCAATAAGAAAAGTCACATAATTGTTCCAAAAAAGAAGAAAGAAAAAATGGCACCTAAGAGTTCAGTTGAACTTAAAAGACCATATATACGGAAGGCTGTACGTCAAGAGGTAGAAAGACGTGCACTTAAAACACCTAGTGGTCAATTTATTGATCCTAACACACGTAAACCGATTGAAGGAAAGTACGATTTAGGTCATAAATATGGACATGAATTTTGGAGGGAAAAGCGAAAGGCTCAAGAAAAAGGGCTAACTCAAAAACAATTTAATGACCTTATGAATAATCCTGACTTATATCAAATTGAAGACCCTAGGTCAAATAGAAGTCACAAATTTGAGAAGAAAAGGAGCAAATAAAGAATGAACGAGTTATCTAAAGCTATTTTAAACAAAGATGTAGTATCATTAAAACAAGTGTTAAATTCAGGGTATAATGTAAACGACCAAGATGAAGATGGTCGAACAGCGTTAATGGAAGCAGTAATCGAAGGAGATAAGGAAATTGTAAAACTACTTCTTGAACATGGTTCTGATGTTAATAAACAGGATTATTTAGCGGAAATATCAGCCTTGCATTTTGCCGTTCAAAACAATTCATATGAACTTGTTAAGTTATTATTAGATAACCAAGCTGAAGTTGAGATAGAAGATGCAAATGGCAACACACCATTATCAGACGCTGTTTTTTATTCAAGAGGTAAAGGAGAAATAATTAAACTTTTGCTGGAACATGGTGCGGATAAGAATAAGCAAAATAAACATGGTGTTTCACCACTAAGCTTAGCAGAAAGTGTAGGAAACTATAATCTTGTTCAATACTTCGAGTAAAACCCTATTAAATTCAAGTGTATTAGGCCGAATTGTAAAATAAGGTAACTTAATTCTGGAATTGCCATTATCTAAGAATCAATTGGATAATGGCAGTTTTTTTAATAGAAAAAGGTAATGATAAACTTTATAAGAAAATGCATTTTCTAATACCCAAAAAACTTTTGCAGGAAGTCTTTGAAGGTAAAGGCCAAACAAATCCGTAAGATAAAAGCCAACCCTACTAAGAAAAGACACGTGGTTGTTCCGAAAAATAAGAAAAAAGTAGCGAATAAAAGTTCGGGAGCTAAAAAACCTTACAGTAACAGCAGGCCTAGCTATGCGAAGGGACAGATTGAAGAAGTATGGGAAAGAGCTAAAGACCCTAAGACTGGAAAAGTTATGGATCCTACAGGAGTAGAGATAATTTGGGATAAATCAAAAGCTAGGAACGGCCAATGGGATATGGGGCATTTACCTGGTCAAAAGTATTCTGAAGTTCATGATTTATATATGAGAGGTAAAATTACGAAAAAAGAGTTTTTAGAATGGTACAGAAACCCTAAAAATTATAGACCTGAACTTCCTAGTACAAATCGAAGCCATAAGTATGAATAATATAAAGGAGCGTATGTACAAATGGGTGTTAAAGATGCGGATTATTGGACAATTATTATGTTTCGGTCTTTAGAAGATTTCAAGCAGAAATTGAAAAATGATCAAAAACAAATTCATCATGTGACAAATCTTATTGATGACCGAGGAATTAGTTTGCTACAGCAATCCTTAATCAGTAGAAAATTTGATATTGCAAATTTGCTATTAGATGAAGGTTCTATAATTAATAATATTTCAACAGAAGGATACAATGAGTTGCATTGTATAGCAGCACACTTAGATGACGTACATGCTATACAACTGACACATAGATTGATTGACCTAAATGTCGACTTAGATTTACAAGATAAGAAATACGGAAATTCAGCCCTTTTCACTATTTGTTATGAAGCATTTAAAGTAAGGACAAGTGAGTCAGATGAGTTGATAATCTCCTGCTTAAAGAAGAAGCCCAATGTAATAATGAAGAATAAATATGGTTATTCGGTGAAGCAACTCATTGAGGAAAATGGCACTGCGGATATGATAAAAGCAATGGAGGCGATAAGTTGAAAAAAAGTAGTGGGTTAGGTGGCTGTGTTATATCGAATAATATTTTAACGGGTAAAGGCGATTTGAGATGGTGTATTAAAGAGGAACCAGTGAACGATGTTGATACTGGATGGAGGTTTTTATCTGATAATGATACAGAGGAATTCCTTAGTGATTCCTCGAATATGTCAGTTTGCGATTGGAACACCATTTTTGAAATAGAACCTGCAGTCATGAAAATCTATGATATGCCAATTCATACAGAAGTCACGTTATTGAAAGAAAATAATAGACGGTTTTTTGTCTATACGGATTCGGAAGAAGAAGTTTTTTAAAATAATGTTTATTTACAAAACAAAAAGTAGTTCTATAGATATCTTATAATCAAATTCAATCTGTAAAGAATCATAAACCTTGAACGGCTAACCACCGCTCGAGGTTTTTTTTACAACTGTAAAAATAATAATAATAATTAATCAGGAGCATTACTGTTAGAAGGATTTTCGAGGCCTTGAATTAAAAAAAGCCCTCTTTTATGATGATTGAGTGGTCACCCGATAAAATGACCCAATACACATAAGAGAGGACTATACAATGAATTCTAAAACGAATGAAAAGATTAATCAAGTCTCTGAAAAGACATTGGTCATCGGCATCGACATCGCCAAGCGGACACATTTCGCCTGTGCAGTCGACGACCGCGGACGTGTGCTCCAGAAATCCTTTGCGTTCACCCAGTCTCGGAACGGCTTTGAGGTGCTCTACACACGCATCATCGCCCTCAAAGAAGAACATCTGAAACAAGATGTCATTGTCGGTTTTGAACCGACCGGGCACTATTGGATGAACCTGGCGGCCTTTCTTACCGACCACGGCATCCCCTATGTGATGGTCAATCCGATGCACGTCAACCGATCGAAAGAGCTGGATGACAATCTACAGACGAAGAATGACAAGAAGGATGCCGTCGTGATTGCGCGACTGATGCGAGACGGGCGCTTCAACTATCCTCGGATCTTGGAAGGGATCGAGGCTGAA
>NZ_NOKQ01000041.1 GCF_002265435.1 Tetzosporium hominis | reverse complement strand
ATAGGCTCCTAGTGCCAAGGCATCCACCGTGCGCCCTTATCAACTTAACCTAAGTTGTCGCTCCAAACGGAGCTTAAAGGTCACACGTCAATTGCTTGACGTTGTGTTTTGTTACAATCAATGTCGTTCTATCCAGTTTTCAAAGAACAGGTTTTTGAATGTATGAACATTCAAAACTGAACTGCAAGACGTCAAGTCAGACCTGTTGGTCTGTTCCGAAAGATTCCTTAGAAAGGAGGT
>NZ_NOKQ01000340.1 GCF_002265435.1 Tetzosporium hominis | reverse complement strand
GATCCAGCCCCGTAAATGCTCGCTAGCGGACTCGTATATTCCGCTGTAACCGCGTAAGTTCCAGTTTTTTCGTCTTTTTTACCGAATCCTTTGATAAACGTTTTAAGTTGGCTTGTATCGATCTCTTTCGATGGATTGGCTGCGTTAAGTCTGTGCCGTATCTGATGATCTGTGTATCTCGCAATCTGCTTCGCAATATAAATCGTTCTGCCGGTACAATCAAACTCCGCGCCAAACTCC
>NZ_NOKQ01000125.1 GCF_002265435.1 Tetzosporium hominis | reverse complement strand
CCTGAAGAACTATTCTTCTGGTCTACCCAAGCTGACCACCCCTGGGCTTTGCTTCCTGTCCAAGGATTGCTTCCGTTCTCCGTCTGACTAAAATCACCATTTTCAACTAAATTCTTGGCATCCCTTTGCTGATACTGAACTTCCTTCTGGCTTTGCTGAATGGTATTCGTAGTCGTTTCTTCCGCTCCAACTGTCATATAATGGTTTAATAAAAATCCTGATAAAACAAGTGAAGACAAA
>NZ_NOKQ01000179.1 GCF_002265435.1 Tetzosporium hominis | reverse complement strand
CTTCAGAGTATTCCAACTGATATTTTAGAGGCAGCATCAATTGATGGTGCAACCAGTAAACAAACTTTTTGGAAGATTGAATTGCCCTATTTACTGCCAACGATCTCAATGGTTTTTATCTTGGCTCTTAAGTCTGGTTTGACAGCCTTTGACCAAATTTTTGCGTTGACGAGTGGTGGTCCAAATAATGCTACAACGTCTCTTGGACTTTTAGTCTACAACTATGCTTTCAAGAGTAAT
>NZ_NOKQ01000042.1 GCF_002265435.1 Tetzosporium hominis | reverse complement strand
TAGACATTGAAGTTTCCTCTTTTCTTTCTTTTTGAGCTTGACTCTTTTTGTATTGTATCTATCATACCATTCTATGAAAATTTGTCAATTATATTTATGGTAGAAATCATAAAAAAACTATCCCTGTGATCCTATGGAAGAGATAGTTTTACGATTCATATTTTATCTATAATTTAAAATAATTTAGTCCCATTGCTCCCTTAACTTCAGATAGAGTTTGCCCCGCAACCTCACGCGCTT
>NZ_NOKQ01000380.1 GCF_002265435.1 Tetzosporium hominis | reverse complement strand
TGGATATCGCAGATCAAACCTTTGTCAAAAAAGTAAATCAAAAGTTATTATTAAAAGAAATACTTAAGAATTCACCTATTTCAAGAGCAAAATTATCTGAAATGACTGGATTAAATAAATCAACTGTTTCATCACAGGTTAACACGCTGATGAAAGAAAATCTTGTATTTGAGATAGGTCAGGGACAATCAAGCGGCGGAAGAAGACCTGTCATGCTTGTTTTTAATAAAAAGGCAGGAT
>NZ_NOKQ01000044.1 GCF_002265435.1 Tetzosporium hominis | reverse complement strand
AACAACGGCTTCAAATGTTACTTCCGCTGCAGCATTTAATAGAGATTTAAATCTCATTCGGTTCCCTTAAAGGGAGGGGGGAAAGCTAAATGGAGCTTTCCCCTTTTGAAGTTTCATATTAAGTGAAAGAACGTTGCTTTAAAGTTAATATAGTTTGATTCACTCGGATTTAACTTCTATAAATGTGTTTTAATCGTATGGAAAATAACGTGACCGAGCTTAGCAAGGAGACATAGTATA
>NZ_NOKQ01000166.1 GCF_002265435.1 Tetzosporium hominis | reverse complement strand
ATATCCGACCGCAGCCATCCATAGTCGGACAGTTCCACGATCCGGTCTGACTGTTCCCGCGGAAGTGGTACTTCCAGGCTTGCCATCAACCGGTCCGCCTCCGGTTCTGAACGACGAATGCTCACATATTTTTTGTACTCCCTATCGGTCTTTGTTTTCTTTGCCTGCTTCTGCTCCTTAATTTGTCCGCCTGCTCTATACCATTTCTTAATCATGCTGCTTCCTCCTCGATATCTTCGT
>NZ_NOKQ01000046.1 GCF_002265435.1 Tetzosporium hominis | reverse complement strand
CTGTCTGTTTTGATGAGTTCAAGTCTCATGCCAGTTACCTTTAGACCGCTCAGTCCTTTTGCCGCATCCTCAGGCGTGATGCCGAAATAAGCCCCTGCAGCAATCGCAGCCATGGCGTTCATGACATTGTGCTTGCCAAGTATCGGAATAAAAAACGTTTTTTCCATCCCTTTGATTGTAAAATGGGTTCCTTCCTCGCTCTGGCTGACATCCTGAAGCTGATAATCATTATGCGCTCCC
>NZ_NOKQ01000047.1 GCF_002265435.1 Tetzosporium hominis | reverse complement strand
ATTGTACCGAAAATCTTAAAAGTTTATGATTTTTTAATGAATCTTCCGAATAACGATTTGAATGGATTTGTTAGATAAAATTAAAATTATTTCACTTGGTTTAGAATTTATTTCAATAAAAGTGTAATTTAGTTGATACTTTAATAATTTAAATTTTTAACATGAAAAAAACACACTTTTTACTTTCATTGCTGGCTTTAGGTATTGTAAGTTCCTGCCAGAACAATGATGAAACAATTA
>NZ_NOKQ01000253.1 GCF_002265435.1 Tetzosporium hominis | reverse complement strand
AGGTCGCACGGGCATGCCTCCGTGAAGACGAGTTCATCAAGGACATCTATTACGGATTACAACATATGCGATTTGTATTGAAGTCGACTACATCTGGACAAGCCTCTCGTCGTCTGAAAGAGTGGATCGACCGTTTCATGTTTCATCCATGTGGGCCGCTGGCCAAGATTGCGAAAGCTGTTATAGTGCGTCAACGTGAGATGGAAAACACAATACTCTCGCCTTTCTCTAACGGAAAAATAGAAGGTACAAACAATAAAATCAAGCTAATCAAACGAAGAGCTTTCGGGTATCGTAATCTGAATAACTTCTTCACAAGGTTAAAACTTGAACTAGGAAGTTCTAAATAGCAACCACGACTTATGGTGATGAACCAAAAGAATAGTAAAGATGTTTTAGTAATTCACCAAGTTAAACTTATTACTTCACAAAAAACCCCTCTCGGACGAATCCAAAAGGGGGCATAGCATTCTTTATTCTACTGTTACAGATTTCGCCAAGTTTCGCGGCTTATCCACATCACAGTCGCGGTGAAGCGCTGCGTAGTAGCTGATCAACTGAAGTGGAATCACAGATACTAATGGTGTTAGCAAGCTGTGGACGTTTGGAATGACAAGTGTATCGCCGTCTTCTTCCATACCTTCCATTGAAATGATACATGGTTTCGCACCACGTGCCACGACCTCTTTCACGTTTCCGCGAATGTTGAGTGCCACTGGTTCTTGAGTAACTAGAGCGAAGACTGGTGTGCCATCTTCAATTAGAGCGATGGTACCGTGCTTCAATTCGCCTCCAGCAAAACCTTCTGCTTGGATGTACGAAATCTCTTTTAGTTTTAATGCGCCTTCAAGACTTACAAAGAAGTCGACGTTACGTCCGATGAAGAATGCATTGCGAGTTGTTTCAAGGAAATCTTTTGCGATGGCTTCGATTTCTTCTTTTGAATCAACCATAGCTTGAACTGCGTTCGCTACGATTCCAAGTTCTTTGATCAAGTCGAAGTCGACATCGTGTCCTGCGTGCTTCGCTGCTACTGTAGCTGCAACTGCTAGAACTGCGATTTGAGCTACATATGCTTTTGTTGAAGCTACTGCGATTTCTGGACCTGCATGCAGTAACAATGTAAAGTCTGCTTCACGAGAAAGCGTTGACCCTTGAACATTAGTTACTGTTAGAGCTTTGTGACCCATTTCTTTGATTTTAACAAGTACTTGACGAGAATCCGCTGTTTCACCTGATTGTGAGATGAAGATGAAAAGTGGCTTCTCAGAAAGGATTGGCATGTTGTAGCCAAACTCACTTGAGATGTGCACTTCTACTGGCTTCTTCGCGATTTTCTCGAAGTATTCTTTTCCTACAAGACCTGCGTGGTAGCTTGTACCTGCAGCGATGATGTATAGGCGGTCTGAAGAGTTGATAGCTTCTAAGATGTTTGAATCGATTGCAAGCTCGCCTGCGTCGTTCTGGTACGCTTGAATGATTTTACGCATGACAGCTGGCTGCTCGTCGATTTCTTTTAACATATAGTGTGGGTACGTACCCTTTTCGATATCGCTCATGTCTAGCTCAGCTTTGTAAGAGTCGCGCTCTACAACCGTGCCGTCTAGCTTCTGGATTTCAACTGATTCTTTTTTCACGATAACCATCTCTTGATCGTGAAGCTCTACGTATGTGTCTGTCACTTGAAGCATCGCCATAGCGTCTGAAGCGACTACGTTGAAGTCTTCTCCAAGACCTACAAGAAGTGGGCTCTTGTTTTTTGCAACGTAGATTGTTTGTGCTTCTTCAGCATCTAAAAGAGCGATTGCGTATGAACCATGAAGAAGACCTAGAGTTTTGCTGAAAGCTTCAGCTGTAGTTAACCCGTCGTTTACGAATTTCTCGATCAACTGTACGATCACTTCTGTATCCGTGTCTGACTTCATCGTCACACCAGGTAGGTATTCTTTTTGTAATAAGTGATAGTTCTCGATAACCCCGTTGTGTACCAGCGTGAAACGCTCTGTTGTACTTTGGTGAGGGTGCGCGTTTACTTGGTTCGGCACACCGTGTGTTGCCCAGCGTGTATGACCGATTCCTGTTTTGCCCATAACGTCGTCGATTACTGCTTCACGAAGATCCGCAATACGTCCTTTTTCTTTGAAGACTGTGACGCCTTCTTCGTTACGAACTGCGATTCCTGCTGAATCGTAGCCACGATATTCTAATTTCTCAAGACCTTTTAATAAAATTTCTTTGGCATCACGTTCGCCGATATATCCAACAATTCCACACATAATAAAAATCCTCCGATTGATGAAGTCATGCAAAAATAAGCGTCGCTTCGGGCGCTTTTTCGACAATGCTTCTTTATAGTTTCGCCTTCTATTCGGTCTGTCTACCAATCACTTGGCAGGTTTACAAATAGAGTGACAACCGGGCGTAGTGCGGTCGGGAGGCATCCGCCGAATCCTCGATAAACCTCCACCTCGTCTGCTAAGGACTGTGTCCGTCCGATTTCCTTAGCTCTGGCGCTTCAACTTGTTTCCGATTTGTTTGCGCGCATGCTTTCCTCCTTTGGCGCGTATTCCTATGCTTCTCAGCATAACCTCCATATCATACAAAATTTAGTGGGTCTCGTCAATTGTAATCTATGCAGAAAAAAGCCTTTGGTGCTTAGGCACCAAAGGTCTTGGGAGTCCTAATTCTCTAGAAGTTTCAACATTTCACGGTTAAAGGCTGGAATATCATCCGGTTGACGGCTTGTAACCAATTGATTCTGGCACACGACAACTTCTGTGTCCTGTACTTTCGCGCCTGCATATTCCATATCCGTTTGAATGGATTTGAATCCTGTTGCATCGCGTCCTTCTAGGGCTTTTGCTGTGATTAACAGCTGCGGTCCGTGACAAATCGCGAATACAGGCTTCTTTGCATCCATAAATTCTTTAGTAAAGTGGACGAAACGATCGTCTGCACGTAGCTGGTCAGGTGAGAAACCGCCTGGCAGTAAGAGTGCATCAAAATCACTTGCGTTCACGTCATCGATGGATTTATCGATAGTGACTTCCGTGTTGTCTTTCTTACCAGTCACTGTCTTGCCTGCTTCCTTCTCGATTGTGATCACTTCATGACCTGCATCTTTCAAGGCTTTCGCCGGCTCTGTCCATTCGACGTCTTCAAACATGTTGGTGATTAACGTTGCTACTTTTGCCATTATATCTCCTCCTAAATGTTTGTACGTTGTATGTATTCCACTCTGGCGGAGAATTAAACATTCGGATGGCGAAGGTTTTTCTAGAAAGTGGTTGGGACGCTTGGGGTTTGCGCCCTTTGAAGCTGGCTTTGTTTCCTTCGCGTCCTCATTTGTGCCTTTTGGAGCTGCTTTGTGCCCTTAGCTCCTCTGTTTGTTCCCTTAGCTAATTTTGAAGTATCATTCCAAACTATATAGCACTCCACGTTTGATACCTTTTGATTTAACGGAGTTCTTTTGTAGTATTAAGCGTATCTGTTTTCTACTCAAGTGTTGTAAATTCTCTTGTAGAACTCCAATACGTAACGGTGAGCTAACCAATGAAAACTGACACATCAGGTTTTTTTCAGCTTGATCATTAGCATCTATCACGCAGATAGGGCAATCCCATGTCCTTCTCTGTTTACGCAATGACTGAAAACACTTGTTACAAAACATGCCTTTTAACAAATCCTTTTCTGCCACTTGATACTGTTGACACAATGATTTAGTGGGGACTTTGTTTTTTGCCAGCAATTGTCCCTGCAACATCTTAAAACTTTCATTAGAAAATATATCATGTTGTTTAAAATAGGATTCAAAATAAAACTGTAGACTCTTTACGGGGATGAAGGAATGGGGTTTTGGTATTCCTTCAATAGACAATCGAGCTTTTCTATTTGCCCATACTAAACATGTTTGTGTATTTACACTAGAGTAATTCTGCAAAATTTGTTGTATAGCTTTAGAGTTTCTTTCCATTTGAACAAATGGACAATCCATGCCGTTTTCCGTACCATCTGGAAGGGTTCTAATAATCTGCGGAGGATTTCGTTGAAACTTTATATGACCAGCTATATTTTTGACTTCAATAATTAAAATCCCCTTTTTAGTAAGGATCAAAAAGTCAATCTGAATGGACCACTTTGAATGGACACGACTTTGATAGTTATGGATGATTAATGTTTCTTTAGGGAAAGCGAATTCCTCTATAAATTGAAGTACACGTAATTCACCTTTTAAGCCTGCTCTAATATTGTTTAGTTGAGTAAAAATGTAATTTTTCTGAGGGTGAGATTGTGGGATTCTTGCGTAGAAATTTTCAAGAGCGTATAGGGACGGTTGAAATGATTTAAATTCTATATCGATTCCTCCTTTTTCCTAAGGCTATCATGAAGTTTTAAAATGATATATCGAATTTTTGCTGTTTTGTACTAGTTTGTTGAGATTATTTTGTTAGCTTCTCTAAGATTGTCTGGGGAAAGATTTGGTTTGTGCCCTTTGAAGCTGGCTTTGTTCCCTTCGCGTCCTCGTTTGTGCCTTTTGGAGCTACTTTGTGCCCTTAGCTCCTCTGTTTGTTCCCTTTGACGGTTCTCTCCCCCCCAACCCATTAGAACCTCAATTTCCTGAAGATCTTTCTAGAAAGTTCTTGGGTCGCCGAGAAGGTTTGTGCCCTTTGAAGCTGGCTTTGTTTCCTTCGCGTCCTCATTTGTGCCTTTTGGAGCTGCTTTGTGCCCTTAGCTCCTCTGTTTGTTCCCTCTGACGGTTCTCTCCCCCAACCATCATTCTAACTAAACAAAAAAACGTCCCCCCGAAGGAGGACGTGGTAGTCATTATTGATCTAAGCCCATCTCAGCGCGCACGACGTCTGCGATGCGGTTGACGTAGCTTTCGCAAGCTTCTTGTGATTCTGCTTCGACCATGACGCGAACGAGTGGCTCTGTTCCTGAAGGACGTACGAGTACGCGCCCGTTACCGTTCATTTCGCTTTCCACTTCAGAAATCACAGCTGCAACTTTCTCATTGTCTGTCACAGCGTGCTTATCCGTCACACGGATGTTTACAAGCTTCTGAGGGAAGATTTTCATCTCACCAGCTAGATCCGACAATTTCTTGCCAGTAGCTTTCATGATATTCACAAGTTGAAGACCTGTAAGTAACCCGTCACCTGTAGTGTTGTAATCAAGGAAGATGATGTGTCCCGATTGCTCGCCACCTAAGTTGTAACCGCCATTCTTCATCTCTTCTACTACATAACGGTCACCAACAGCCGTCTGTACCGATTTCAAGCCGTGGTGCTCAAGTGCTTTGTAGAAGCCCATGTTGCTCATCACAGTCGAGACGACCGTGTCTTTATGCAAGCGGCCCTCTTTTACAAGGTACCGAGCCAAGATGTACATGATTTGGTCGCCGTCTACAACGTTTCCTTTTTCGTCGATGGCAATCACGCGATCACCGTCTCCATCAAAAGCAAGACCTATGTCTGCGCCTTTTTCTTTCACAAACGCAGCAAGCGTCTCAGGATGTGTAGAGCCCACGCCGTCGTTGATGTTCAAGCCGTTAGGTGACGCACCCATCGTCGAGATGTCTGCATCTAGGTCAGCGAAAATATGAGTCGCGTGCGTAGATGTTGCTCCGTGTGCACAGTCAAGTGCCACATGGATTCCAACAAAGTTTTCTGTAACCGACTGCTTCAAGAACTGCAGGTATTTCTGTCCGCCTTCAAAGTAGTCTGAAACGGCACCTACATCGCCACCAGTCGGACGAGGTAATGTATCTTCCTCTTGATCCAGGATGGCTTCGATTTCGTTCTCCTGCTCGTCTGATAGTTTGAATCCGTCTGAACCGAAGAACTTGATTCCGTTGTCTTCTACAGGATTGTGAGACGCTGAGATCATAACACCTGCATCTGCGCTCATCACGCGAGTCAAGTAAGCAACACCTGGTGTGCTCAACACACCAAGCGTCATCACTTCAACGCCGACTGATAATAACCCAGCTACTAGTGCGGACTCTAACATATGACCTGAAATACGAGTATCACGGCCGACAAGCACCTTTGCCTTGCCAGTTGCGCCTTGTGTCAATACATAGCCACCTACACGTCCTAAACGAAATGCAAACTCAGGAGTTAACCCTTCATTTGCCACTCCACGAACACCATCTGTACCAAAATATTTTCCCATTCGTAATTCTCTCCTTAATTCATGGCAGCATTAGGCTTGCTCAACAACAATGGTTGCCTGCTCAAGCTCTGCCACCCATGTTGCCGTATCGGGTCCTTCGATTGTAATAGGGAGTGCATACTCGCCTGCTTCAGAGACCGTGCTTGCATTAATGCTCACTTGCACATCCGATACGGATAACTCGTTGACTTCTGATTCGGGGCCGGTTGCTGTAATGTTTACGACCCCTTCACTGGGGATGGCGAAGGTGGACTTCCACTCTTCTGCCAATCCTGCTACGACCATCGGTACATTTTCAAACGTCCGCGTCGTCGTAGTCTCTTCTTCTACTTCCGGGTCTAGGGCAGCTGCATCGTTGGAGGCTTCTCCTTCTGGTTCCGCCTCCTGTTGTTCTACAGTGACATCAAACGTCACCGGGAGCGTATCTCGACTGAATTGGCTTATACCTTCGGGTTTATCTAATTCTATGTCGACGGTTCCCGATTCTTGAATTTCTGAAACATCTACATTGACCTCAAGCTCTTCAAGCGAATCGACAGCCGTACGTGTGCCGTATACGCGAACGCTCGAGATCGTAGAGGTGACTGAATTGATGGTCACGCCATTTGGAGGAGTACCTTCCTGTTCAATGACAATCGGCACTTCCTTGCTATAAGGTTCAATCTCTACAGCGACATTGACGACTTCTGGCTCGACAATGACGTCTAGCTTGTTTAATTCACGGTCTAGTACTCGGACTCGTGCTTCTTGGGTAAAGGATTCATCGAGCCCTTCTTCCCCGCTGACAGTGGCTTTTACAAAGCTGATCGCTTCGATTACACTTCGAGCACCTGTAACAGATACACGATTTGGCTCAACATTAGTTGATTTTACCACATAATTGTCAGCAAGCAATCTTTCGTTCATATCCGGCTCCACCGTAAACTCTTCCGTAATGAGTTCTTCGATGTTCACTGTTACCGTCTGCGGATCTGTCCGAACCTTGAGACGTTCTGGCAGATTCTCATATTGAATCTCGACTTCATGCTGTCCTAAAGTCAATTCACGCAAGTCGATGAACACGGTGTAATCTTGCATCGTTTGGGCGGACAAGACCAAGTTGCTCGGCCCTTCTATATTCAAAGTAACTGTCTGGGGTGCACCCGTCACCACCAAATTATCATCATCATAGTAGACCTGCAGAGGTACGTTCGGAATACTCTCCACACTCGTTCCTGCTGCATTGATTTCATTACCTTCTAATTCATTTTGCACGCTGATAAACAACAGGACGGCGAACAAAAGGGAAATAATGCGTAGAAACCAAGGGTTATCCATCATCTTATCCATTTTTCGGCCCCCTCCATAACCATTTGGAAGTTGTCACTTGTTGTTGCTCTTCACCAAACCAGAGACGCTTCAGATGCCCTTCAAACTCTTCCATCGTTAAGTTGCGGTGCAAGTCGCCATTTGCTGTGATACTGACTGCTCCGGTCTCCTCTGAGACGACGATGGTCACGGCATCCGTCACTTCACTCAGTCCGATGGCGGCTCGGTGACGAGTACCTAATTCTTTCGAGATGAAAGGACTTTCTGAAAGCGGCAAGTAACAGGCTGCTGACGCGATTTTATTTTTCTGTATGATGACGGCTCCGTCATGCAACGGGGTATTCGGAATGAACAGATTGATCATCAATTCAGATGAAATGGTTGCATTCATCGGAATCCCGGTCTCTATGTATTCAGACAAGCCCGTCTCACGCTCGATGGAAATCAGAGCTCCGATACGACGTTTGGCCATATAGCTGACCGACTTCGACATTGCTGCCAGCAAACGGTTCTGCTCTTCCTGCTCTTGTAAGGTACTGCGAGCGAAGATTTTTCCTCGTCCCAGCTGTTCAAGTGCTCGACGAATCTCAGGCTGAAAAATAATGATGATGGCTAGAAAACCGAATCGAATCACCTGATCGAGCATCCACCCGAGCGTCTCCATACCAAGGGCATCCGTGATGACACGAGCCACAATAATTACAAAAATACCTTTTAACAACTGAACCGCTTTGGTCCCGCGAATCAAGGTAATCAATTTATAGATGACAAACCACACGAACAGGACATCGAGAATCGTAATCAACAATTCAATTGGTTCACTGTTTTGTAGTTGCGTCAAAAAGTCCATGTGGCCACCCCACTTTCCCTAAGTGCATATGGCTCTAGTATACCATAGATATGTATAGAAAAAACTCCCGGACCTCATAGGAGATGCGGGAGTTTACACTAGTGCTATTCTGTTTTTTCGTCACCTGTGAACCAATTTTCTAGACCTTGATAGCCAGATTTGATTTTGAACCATAACCAATCAAATACTCGGTCAATCTCTTCGATTTCCCCCGTTACAACAGCGGTCGAAGCGAGAAGTTCATTGTTTCCAATCTCTTCTTCGTTAAGGATCTGTCCATTGATTACTGTCAAATTGCCTTCAATGGCTCCGTCTACACGAATATCCCCATTGCGGACCATAAAATCCCCTTGAATCACTTCGCCTTCAGGGACAATGACTGTATCCCCCTCGACAAGGATATTGTCTGCTTTTGTAAACGCGAACTGTTGATCATCTGAAAAGTTGCCAAAGAACATGGCACTCATGAAGACTAAGAACACGGCAGCTGCCGTCACTATAGGATAACGACGGAACCAGCTTTGCGGACCTGCCGTTACATTTCGTTTTGGTAATGACGCCATAATGTTGGCTGTCATGTCTGGCGGTGCTGTGACAGGTTGGGCACTCTTCATGAAAGCCACAACGTCACTTAGTTCGTGCATATGTGCTTGACATGCCTCACAGCTCTTAAGATGGTTCTTCAGCTCTTGTTCTTGCTCAGGCTGAATGTCTCCATCTAGATAGGCATGCATGAATTCAATATACTTCTCGTGGCATGCACCCATCATCGTTTCCCTCCTACCTCCGTAACCGGGAGCTGACTCATTTGTTTGCGGAGCGCTTCCCGCCCTCGGTGGATCCGCGTTTTAACGGTACCGAGTGGGAGATCTAAAATTTCACTAATTTCTTGTAATGGCAATTCTTCCATGTACTTCAATACGATGACCGAACGGTACTTGTCTGGGAGACGGCTGATTTCATACTGGATCCGCTCTTGCATTTCCATTTTCTCTAGCTGTTCCACAGGCAATTCTTCGCTCGCTGCAATCTGTGAGTACATATCGAGACCATCTGTACCCGGTACTTGGGCATCTAAATGATAGTCTGGTTTCTTTTTACGGATTCGATCGATACAAAGATTCGTTGCAATGCGAAAAATCCATGTAGAAAATTTTCGCTTTTGATCAAATGAATGCAAATTGATGAATGCACGTAAAAAAGCTTCTTGGGTGATATCTTCGGCTTCGTGTTTGTTGCCAAGCATACGATAGCATACTTGATACAAGCGCGCTTGGTACAAATCGACGATTTCTGTATAGGCATCTTGGTTTCCGTTCAGTACTTGTTTGATTCTCTTGTTGACGATTGCATCCATGCTCTATTTCCCCTCCGCCTCTGCGGTTCTATAATCTATACGGTCTTAGGTATCGTAAGGTTTCACTTTTTTTATCTCTTTTTAGTATAACAAATTTTAGGAGTCTTCAGGGGGACGATTTATTCATACTAGATATGAAAAAAGTCCCCTTCTCATTTGAAGGGGACTGTCTATCTTTTAGACTAAGCTTTCACCGAACAATGAACCCATCAAGGCTACTGCCACGTCAGCTGTCTTATTCTTTTCATCTAAAATTGGATTGACTTCAACAAACTCCGCTGATGTGATCAGGTTAGAAGAAGCTAGCATCTCCATCGCTAAATGACTCTCACGGTAGCTGATTCCACCTGGTACTGGCGTTCCAACACCTGGTGTATAAAGCGGGTCTAACCCGTCTAGATCTAATGACAAGTGAACACCATCTACTTCGCGGTCACGTAAGTACCACATTGCTTGGTTCATCACTTCTGTCATCCCTAGTTTATCGATCTCATGCATTGTAAACACTTTGACACCTTTTTCTTTAATCAAATCGCGCTCACCTGGATCTACGGAACGAGCTCCGATAATCACGATGTTCTCTGGTTTCACTTTTGGAGCGTAACCATGAATGTTTACTAACTTATCATTCCCAAGGCCCATGCTCACTGCTAAAGGCATCCCGTGAATGTTTCCAGACGGTGACGTCTCTTCTGTGTTCATATCTGCATGTGCATCGTACCAGATAACACCAAGGTTCTCATAATTTTTAGCAAGTCCTGCAAGTGTCCCGATAGCGATACTGTGATCGCCTCCAAGAACTAGTGGGAAGCGTTTATTAGATAGAACTTCGCTTACTTTGTCTGCAAGCTTTGTGCTTGTCTCAATGACTTCCGGTAAATTGCGAAGCTTTGTATTTGTATCTTGTCCAGCAGCAGTTTGATCAATTGAAATATCGCCTTCGTCTTTCACTTCATGGCCCAGTGCTTCTAGACGCTGAATGGCGCCCGCATAACGCATCGCACTTGGTCCCATATCCACACCGCGACGATTTTGACCAAAATCCATAGGTACACCAATAACGGACATCTTTAATTTATTCATGATTTTATACCTCCTCAATTCGTTATATCTATTGTAACTGCTTACATAACGATGGCTCAACCGCGCAAAATCACGTATATTTATTCATCAATAAAAGTAGATCTTCTTTTGCCCCTTTCCACTCCGAATCAATCATTGAATAGAGATAGGTGTTCCGTGGCTTTCCCGTACTTCGAATTTTCTCATTTCGTAGATATCCTTCTTTCACAAAGCCAATTCTTTCTATGGCACGTTGCGAAGCTAAGTTCTCAGCATCTGTTCGAATCTGGACTCGGACAAGGTCCAGTTCCTCAAAAGCATAGGAGAGGAGCAGAAACTTACATGTTGTATTGATATGTGTCCGCTGTGCGGATTTGGCGTAAATCGTAGCACCGATTTCTGCGGAACGATGTTGCCGGTCAATATCATATAAACGTGTTGTCCCCACGAGTTGCTGTGACATCTCATCAACGACACCAAAGACCAAGACATCTTGATGCAAATGCATACGATCAATTGCATACTGCAGCCATCCTGCGAGCTGTTCCTTGCGTTCCACTTTGGTCAGCATATGCTGATATACTTCGGGCTCAAATGTCTCCCATAGTAGGTCGATATCTGTTTGAACTAAAGGTCGTAACGTTACACCATTTTTCTGCAAGTTCATCTTCTTTCCCTCCTATACAAAAAAACACCCACTTCTTATATAAATAAGAAACGAGTGCTTGTTATGGAGCCTAGCGGGATCGAACCGCTGACCTCCTGCGTGCAAGGCAGGCGCTCTCCCAGCTGAGCTAAGGCCCCGAAAAAATGGCTGGGGTACTAGGATTCGAACCTAGGCATGACGGAATCAAAATCCGTTGCCTTACCGCTTGGCTATACCCCAATACTTATAAAAAAATGGTGGAGGGGGACGGATTCGAACCGCCGAACCCGAAGGAGCGGATTTACAGTCCGCCGCGTTTAGCCACTTCGCTACCCCTCCAAGAGGTCTTTATGGTGGAGGATGACGGGATCGAACCGCCGACCCCCTGCTTGTAAGGCAGGTGCTCTCCCAGCTGAGCTAATCCTCCAGTATGTCGCTGTTTCACAGGACAAGAATTATTGTAGCATGACGAAATTGGTCATGCAAGGGTTTCTCTAAAAAACTTCTTCGTTTTAAAGAAAAACTGCCTACCCTCGGAGAGCAGACAGCTGTAAGCTTCCAGCCGGGATCGAACCGACGACCTCATCCTTACCATGGATGCGCTCTACCTACTGAGCTATGGAAGCAAAAATGGCTCCGAAGGCAGGACTCGAACCTGCGACCTGCCGGTTAACAGCCGGATGCTCTACCAACTGAGCTACTTCGGAACAGTACATTCTCTATTATAGCAACCTGTGCAATAAGGTCAACGTAAATTTATAGGGATTTGTTAAAGGTTTTACTAAAAAGGCTTTTGAGTCTTAAAGGCTTTTCTAGAAAGGGCGGGTTTGGGGCATTCATTCATTTGAGGCAATTTTTTCATTGGTAGGCTATGGAAATGACTTGCGGTGATCTATAAAGTGGGGCCAGTGATTGCTGCTTTGATGCGAATCGTCGGCAGATGGAACGTTTACGGAGGCAGTTGCTACGTTTTCGTCGAGACATAGAATGGAGTATCTGCACCAGTCGACCTCCGCCATATTTGCCCTTACTAGAAAGTCCTTCCCCCATCAAAAGGTCTTGCCCTTCATATCTCTGTGGAATCGAGTTGCAGGCGTTAGAAATACATTCAAAGATCATTCGCACCCACAGAGGCAGAGAACGCCTCTATGGGCACGCCTGATCTTCGAAGCATTTCTGGGCGAACGCCTTCCACATCTAGAGACACAAAAAAAGGCCATCCCTCTCGGGATGACCTCTTTCCATGTTGCCCAGCGACGTCCTACTCTCACAGGGGGAGACCCCCAACTACCATCGGCGCTGAAGAGCTTAACTTCCGTGTTCGGTATGGGAACGGGTGTGACCTCTTCGCCATCATCACT
>NZ_NOKQ01000231.1 GCF_002265435.1 Tetzosporium hominis | reverse complement strand
AATTCTTCTATATCCTCTTCTAAATCTTGATATTCAATATCAGGTTTGAAAGTAAAGCTTGCCTACAACCCATCACACCATCGGTCTAGAAGAAGGGATTGTAAAAGGGACAGATCTGACCCTTCTACAGATTGCTCTTTTTGAACAGCAGGTAACAAAATAACTCCGTATTGTTCATCCGTTTCGTCAAGAACTCGATTCGCATGGCAGAATTGAACTGCAGGCATCTCATGTACATAG
>NZ_NOKQ01000269.1 GCF_002265435.1 Tetzosporium hominis | reverse complement strand
AACGACATAGGCTGGAACCCCCTGGATTTTGGCGACATCATAAGAGGCTTTCCATTTTTCCAGTGTTTCTTGAACTGCTGGTTCTTTCAGTGCCGCTTCAAAATCCGCCTGACTCATACCTGCGGCATCCAGACCAGTTTTGATAAAGGCAGCGGGATCTTTACCGTCAGACCAGCGTTCTTTTTTGTCGTGATAAGCCGCGTAGTAGGCAAACTTGGCTTTCTTAAACTGAGAGTTAGC
>NZ_NOKQ01000270.1 GCF_002265435.1 Tetzosporium hominis | reverse complement strand
AAGTAGCTCAGCTTGGTAGAGCACTTGGTTTGGGACCAAGGGGTCGCAGGTTCGAATCCTGTCTTCTCGACCATTTATTTTATTCCCGGGGCCTTAGCTCAGCTGGGAGAGCGCCTGCCTTGCACGCAGGAGGTCAGCGGTTCGATCCCGCTAGGCTCCACCATTGAACATTGAAAACTGAACATGCAAGACGTCAAGATAGAGCGTCACCACCCCGACCCCCGTTGGGTGTGCGTGACGC
>NZ_NOKQ01000131.1 GCF_002265435.1 Tetzosporium hominis | reverse complement strand
TACTTACTACTTTGCTGTGGCAGAAAAAAAGTAGCCGCCATGGCTGGAACTTCAAAAAAACACGATGTAATCGAAATGGTTGCGGAAGAGGATGATGAAATGTGGCAAATCTAAAAAAAATACCAATTGTTGGATATAAAAAGCATCAAGAATCTTGTATGGATTTCAACAGTGACTTGACGATTATTGTTGGAGAGAATGAGCCAGGTAAAACCACTATATTAGAAGCTATTGAAATAGT
>NZ_NOKQ01000299.1 GCF_002265435.1 Tetzosporium hominis | reverse complement strand
GATTTCCGACTTGTTACGAGTCCACAGCGCCTGCGCTTTGTTGATTTTCTCCCAGGAGATAATGGTTTCGCCGTCTTTCTCTTCGCGTTTTTCGATCTCTACCGGCAGCGCGATATGGTCGGAATATTTGCTGATGATGGAACGCACACGCCAGTCATCGAGGAACTCGTCTTCGCCTTCACGCAGATGCAGGGTGATTTCAGTACCACGATCTTCTTTAGTGATGTCGGCAACGGTGTAT
>NZ_NOKQ01000048.1 GCF_002265435.1 Tetzosporium hominis | reverse complement strand
TTTTAGTTGAGGTTATTATTTTTGGGTATTAAAATCTTTTTCGTTGAAATCAGGATTGTTAAAATCTCCGATTCTTACGATGATTTGCTGTGTATTTGGGCAGATTTCGCCTAACTGCTTAATATTTACAGTAAATGATTTTACTTTTTCGTTGAACGGAAAAATATGTCTTAAAGATTTTTTATCGGTAGTTATTTTTTCAGATTTGTCGCCAAAATCAATCTCATATTGATGTTTATCT
>NZ_NOKQ01000049.1 GCF_002265435.1 Tetzosporium hominis | reverse complement strand
GACCGAGTAGATGAAATCGAAGATCGTGAAGGAGTTAAGGAGATTACGCTGGTAACTTGTGTGGACTATAATGCGACAGAGCGGATTATTGTTAAAGGTGATTTTAAAGAAGTTAAAGCTTATTCTGAAACATCTGATGATATCCTAAGCGCCTTTAATAAGCCATATAGACAACGTTATTAACCTCAAAAACCAGTGAAGAAGCAATTTCACTGGTTTTTTGTCAAATTGAGACATCAGT
>NZ_NOKQ01000050.1 GCF_002265435.1 Tetzosporium hominis | reverse complement strand
TTCACCTTTTATTGTGACCAATCCAAAACGATCCTTTGTTGTGACTGTATGAAGGGGATTGTCCAAAGATTGCCCGATATCCGAACCGTAATATTTGGTTAGAAAAGCCCTAACTTCTCCTACATGTAGCCCGCCTGCTTTAACCGTTGGCATAGGATTTGTAACTGGCTGACCGTCCTTCCAAGTGCCGCGAAGTTTAATCAAGTGGCTTGTGGCCATAGCGAATTATTTCCGCCCGCCG
>NZ_NOKQ01000051.1 GCF_002265435.1 Tetzosporium hominis | reverse complement strand
AGCAGCGGCATTTCCCTTTTCGATTGAGGCAAAAAATGTATATTGGACGGCCAGCATTCCAAAAATGGAAAATACCAAAATCGAACAAATATCTGTTTTTTTCTTCCATATCTGACACACATGTTGAAATCCGTTTTTCATTGAAACATATAGCAAGAGAATGACGCCCGACGCCAGAAGCCTGACGGAGACAAGCGAGCCGGCATCAGCCGCTCCCCTTTCAAATACAAACTGTGCAGCG